>NZ_LMNH01000003.1:0-1258638 GCF_001422955.1 Nocardioides sp. Leaf285
GGGAAACACCCGGTCCCATCCCGAACCCGGAAGTTAAGCCTTTCAGCGCCGATGGTACTGCAACCGAGAGGTTGTGGGAGAGTAGGACGCCGCCGGACATACACTTCGTAGAGGCCACCTTCGGGTGGCCTCTACGACATTTACACCGAGGAGAGTGACCCCCGTGGCCGACGAGCGACGCGGTAACCAGCGCCCCGCACGCAGCGGTGGTCGCAGCAGTGACCAGCGAGGATCGGGCCAGGGGCGCTCTGCCCAAGGTGGACCGGGTCAGGGTGGATCGGGTCAGGGTGGATCCGCCGGGGGCCGCGGTCGCTCGGCGGCCGGCGGTCGCAGCGGCGGGCCCCAGCGTGCGCAGGGCGACCGCCCTGGTCGCAAGAGCGACTGGAAGCGCCCGGCTGATCGCCAGCAGGAGCCCCGTACCGCCTCGCAGGCGGAGTACGACGGCCCGGAGCTCCCGGACGAGATCACCGGGGCCGAGCTCGACCGCTCGGTGGCCAACCAGCTCAAGGGGCTGCCGGACAAGCTGGCCTCGAGGATCGCCCGCCACCTGGCCGCAGCCGGTCTGATGATCGAGGACGACCCGGAGACGGCGTACCGGCACGCTCTGGCCGCACGCGCCCGCGCACCGCGGCTCGCCGTGGTGCGTGAGGCGGCCGGAGAGGCGGCCTACGCCGCCGGCCACTACTCCGAGGCCTTGGCAGAGCTGCGCGCGGCGAAGCGGATGAATGGGGCCACGGCGTACCTGCCGATCATGGCCGACTGCCACCGGGCGCTGAAGCAGCCCGAGCAGGCCCTCAAGCTGGCCAAGAGCCCGTCGGTGGTGAACTTCGCTCCCGAGGCGAAGGCCGAGATGACGATTGTCGAGGCCGGCGCCCGACGTGACATGAAGCAGTTCGACGCCGCGCTGCGGACCCTCGAGCTCGCGCCCCTCAACAACAAGTCGCGCGCCGCGTGGGTCGTGCGGTTGCGCTACGCCTACGCCGACACCCTCGTCGCGGCCGGTCGCGAGAAGGACGCGCTCGAGTGGTTCCACCGCACGCACGCCATCGACGCCGACGAGCTCACCGACGCCGCGGAGCGCGCTGCGACGCTGGAGCGCAAGCTCGGCGACTGACGCTCGACTCGTGCGTCACTGACGTCCCACCCGTCCCGTCCGGGGTTCTCCACAGTTTGAGGACACCCCGTCGCGGTAACACTCCGTCGTACCTACCGTGGTGGTAGGCGCACCGGGTGCCTACCTCACTCCTCCTCGGGACGGGAGCGACACGCATGGCGCAGAGCACCGCGCACGACGAGCTGGTGGAGCGTCTCGACGTCGACGTGCGCTCGCTCGTGCGTCGCGAGGGGGTCGATCCCCAGCGTGACTCCGCCGTCGTCCGGCGCATCGCCGAGGGTGTGGTGCGCGACCACGACGAGCGCAGCCTCACTGGCGCCGTGGCCCCCGTGGCCGACGTCGAGGCCCTGGTCGGGGAGCTGGTCGCGCGCGTGTCCGGCTTCGGCCCGCTGCAGCCCCTCCTCGACGACCCGAGCGTCGAGGAGGTCTGGATCAACGACCCCAGCCGCGTGTTCGTCGCTCGTAACGGGCGCCACGAGCTGACCAACCTGATGCTGTCGCCCGGGCAGGTCACCGAGCTGGTGGAGCGGATGCTGAAGTCCAGCGGCCGCCGGATCGACGTCAGCAGCCCTTTCGTGGACGCCATGCTGCCCGAGGGCCACCGCCTGCACGTGGTGCTCGAGGGGATCTCGCGCGGCTTCTCGGCGGTCAACATCCGCAAGTTCGTGCTGCGTGCCGCCCGGCTCGGTGACCTCGTGGAGCTCGGAAGCCTCACTGCCCCTGCCGCGACGTTCCTCGAGGCGGCGGTGCGCGCCGGGCTGAACATCCTGGTCGCCGGCGGGACCCAGGCCGGCAAGACGACCATGCTCAACTGCCTGGCCGCGGCCATTCCGGGCGGGGATCGGGTGATTTCCGCCGAGGAGGTTTACGAGCTGCGCTTCCCCCACCCCGACTGGGTGCCGTTGCAGACCCGTCAGGCGGGCCTCGAGGGCACCGGTGAGATCCGGCTGCGCGACCTGGTCAAGGAGAGCCTGCGCATGCGACCGAGCCGCATCATCGTGGGAGAGGTGCGTGCGGAGGAGTGCCTTGACCTGCTCCTCGCCCTCAACGCCGGGCTGCCCGGCATGTGCACCCTGCATGCGAACAGCGCCCGCGAGGCGCTGGTGAAGATGTGCACCCTCCCACTCCTGGCGGGGGAGAACATCTCGGCCCGCTTCGTCGTGCCGACCGTGGCGTCGTCGGTGGACCTGGTGGTCCATCTCGGGGTCGACGGCGCCGGGGTGCGGCGGGTGAACGAGATCGTCGGGGTGCCCGGGAGGGTGGAGCAGGACGTGATCGAGACCGAGCCCGTGTTCCTGCGCTCCGGCGGGGAGCTGCGCCGCGCCCACGGGTCGGCTCCGCGACCGGAGCTCTTCGAGCGGGCCGGCATCGATGTGCGAGCGCTGCTGGCGGGGGACGAGAGCGCCGGCTACGGGCGGCGGTCCTGATGGGGGCGCTCGTCGGGCTCGGCGTCGGCGTCGGACTCCTGCTCGTCTGGTCGGCCTTCGCCTCGCCGCGCGCCGCCGCCCCGGGCCCGCCGCGCGCGGGCAGTGTCGAGACCCTGCTGGCCAGGGCGGGTCTCGGCGACGTGTCGGTCACGGCGTTCGTCGTCCTGTGCCTCGTGCTCGGGTCGGTCGCGGCCCTGGTCGTGCAGGTGGCGTCTCGCACCCTGCCGGTCTCGCTGGCCTTCGGCGTGCTCGGTGCCTACCTGCCCGTGGCCGTCGTCGCGGGGCGGGCACGGACCCGGCAGGCGGAGCTCGCCGAGGTCTGGCCCGAGGCGGTGGACAACCTCGCCAGCGCGGTGCGCGCCGGGCTCTCGCTGCCCGACGCCCTGGCCAACCTGGCCACGAGGGGCCCGGAGCCCCTGCGTGACGCCTTCGCACAGTTCGCGCTCGACTATCAGGTAACCGGGAGGTTCGGCGACTGTCTCGACCGGCTCAAGGCCCGGCTGGCCGACCCCGTCGGCGACCGGGTCGTCGAGGGCCTGCGGGTCGCCAGGGAGGTCGGCGGCGGCCAGCTCGGGCGCCTGCTGCGCAACCTGTCCGGCTACCTGCGCGAGGACGCGCGCACCCGCTCGGAGCTGCAGTCGCGTCAGGCCTGGACGGTGAACGGCGCCCGGCTCGCCGTGGCGGCACCGTGGCTGGTGCTGCTCCTGATGTCGTTCCAGTCCGAGGTGATCCGACGCTACGCCTCACCGGCCGGCGTGGTCGTGCTGAGCATCGGCGCCGTGACCTGCGTGGTCGCCTACCGCGTCATGATGCGCATCGGGCGGCTCCCCACGGAGCGGAGGATCCTCTCGTGACGCCGGCCTGGTGGGGCGCGGTGCTGGGCGCGGTGGCGGGGGCGGGTCTGCTCCTGACGCTCGCGAGGGTGCGTGCGGTGCGACGCCCACAGCTGGAGCCGCGCGTGCTGCCCTACGTGCGCGACCTCCCGCAGGTCGCCGGCACCGCCGCCGCTCGTCCGGGTGGGGCCGCCGGCCGGTCGAGCACCGTGGTGGGACAGGTCTTCGGGCCGCTGGTGAGCAGCCTCGCCGCCACCGTCGAGCGGGTGCTTGGCGGAGCCACCTCGGTGCGCCGGCGCCTGGAGCGCGCCGCCCTCGACTCCTCCGTGCAGGAGTTCCGGGTGGAGCAGGTGCTGTGGGGTCTATGCGGCTTCGCCGTCGCCGCGGCGTGGGGCCTGCTCCAGGCGCTGTCGGATCCCACGGGCGCTCCGCGGTCGGCGCTGCTGTGCGTGATCGCCTTCGCCCTCGGCGTGCTGGCTCGCGACAACCGCCTCTCCGCGCAGGTCGCCGCGCGGGAGCGGCAGGTGCTGGAGGAGTTCCCGACCCTCGCCGAGCTGCTCGCGCTCGCCGTGGCCGCGGGGGAGAGCCCGGTGGGGGCGCTGGACCGGGTGGTGCGGCGCAGCGGGGGAGCGCTGAGCGCCGACCTCGCCGCCGTGCTCGCCCAGATCCGCACCGGCGAGCCGGTGGGCGCCGCCTTCGACCGGCTCGCCGCGACCACCGGGCTGCCGCTGGTCTCACGCTTCGCCCAGGGCATCGCCGTCGCCGTCGAGCGCGGCACCCCGCTCGCCGACGTGCTGCACGCCCAGGCGGCCGACGTGAGGGAGGCGGGGCGTCGCGAGCTGATCGAGTCGGCGGCGCGCCGCGAGGTGCTGATGATGGTGCCGGTCGTCTTCCTCGTGCTCCCCGTGACCGTGCTCTTCGCCTTCTGGCCCGGTGTCGTGGGCCTCAGCCTGGTCGCCCCCTGACCCGGCGCTCGACCTCTCGGAAAGGAACCTCCTGTGACCACTGCGACCCTGCTCCTCCTCCGCCTGCACCTCCTCCTGCGGCTGCGGCTGGCCCCTCCGGGGCGCCGGCGCGACGGCCGCGGTGACGTGCCGGGCTGGGTGCTGGTGACCGTCATGACCGCGGGCCTGGTGGTGGCGCTGTCGGCGGTCGCGCGCGACCAGCTCACGGCCCTGCTGCGGGACGCGCTGAACTCGGTGAAGTAGTGGGTCGGCGGGAGGACGGCTCGGCGGTCGTCGACTTCGTCCTGGTGCTGGTCGTGCTCGTGCCGGTGGTGCTGGGGGTCCTCCAGGTCTCGCTGACCCTCTTCGTGCGCAACACCCTGGCGGCCGCCGCGGCCGACGGTGCCCGGATCGCCGCGACCGCCGACGCCGACGGCGGTGACGGGGCGGCGGCGGCGCGCGAGCAGGTGGCCGGCGTGGTCGCGGCGCGGTACGCCGAGGACGTGCGGGTCGAGCGGGTGCTGCTCGACGGGGCGCCGGCGTACCGGGTGACGGTGACGGCACGGGTGCCGGCGCTCGGCATCGGCGGCCCGGCCGTGGAGCTCGACGTCGCGGGCCACGCCGTCGAGGAGCCCACCGTGGAGGGGACGACCCCGTGAGCCGGCGCCGCGGGAGGGGTGAGGACGCGGGCAGTGCGCTCGTCGAGCTGGTGTGGCTCGGCATCCTGCTGCTGGTGCCGATCGTGTGGATCGTGCTCAGCGTCTTCGAGGTGCAGCGCGGAGCGCTCGGCGTGAGCGAGGCCGCCCGCGCCGCGGGCCGGGCCTTCGCGCTGGCCCCCGACGACGCCACCGGCAGGGCGCGGGCCGAGGCCGCCGCCCGGCAGGCCCTCGCCGACCAGGGGCTCGAGGACGTCGGGGTTGACGTCGCCGTCAGCTGCGTGCCGAGCCCCGACTGCCACAGCCCGGGCTCGGTCGTGACCGTGCGCGTCGACTCCGGCGTGCGGCTGCCGCTGCTGCCCGACGCCCTGGGCGGGGGAGCGCCCAGCTTCGCCCTCGACGCCAGCCACACGGTGCCGATCGGTCGCTCCCAGGAGGCGGGGTCGTGAGGGCGCGGGGCCAGGACGAGTCGGGGCAGATCAGCCTGCTGGTCATCGGCTTCGCCTTCGTCCTGCTGATGGGCGTGGCGGCGGTGGTCGACGCGACCGCGGCCTACCTGCACCGCTCCGGCCTCAACACCCTCGCCGACGGGGCCGCGCTGACCGCGGCCGACCGCGCCGGCGACGGCGAGCAGGTCTACACCGACGGCCTCGGCGGGGAGCGGCTGCGGCTCACCGAGGCCACGGCCCGCGGCGCGGTGCAGGCCTACCTGCAGCAGGTGGGCGCCTACGCCGAGTACCCCGGGCTCGCCGTCGCGGTGAGCGTGGCTCCCGGCAGCGACGAGGTCACCGTCGAGCTGCGCGCCCCGCTCGACCTCCCGCTGAGCATCCCGGGATCGCCGGGCGGCGCCGTGGTCGGCGCGACCGGGTCGGCGGTGGCGAGCATCGGCTGAGCCCGGGGCTCGCCACCATCAACGGCGCACCTCGACCGACACGAGTCGGTCGCGACCCGGCCCGCCCGAGGCGGTGTCGCGGCCGGGACCGCCGTCCAGCAGGTCGTCGCCGGCGAGGCCACGCAGCAGGTCCCGGCCCCGACCGCCGTCGACGTCGTCGGCGCCGGCCCACGCCACGACCAGGTCGTCGCCCGGCCCGGCGAGGAGCAGGTCGGCCCCGGCGGCGCCGACGAGGAGGTCGTCGCCGCCCCCGCCGCGCACGGTGCCGGCGCGCGTGGCGGGGTCGGCCGGGCCCACCTCGCCCTGGAGGCTGAGACGGTCGTCGCCCGGGCCACCGGCGAGACGGTCGCCGCCGCCGTCGCCCTGCACGTCGTCGACGCCGTCGGACCCGCGCAGCACGTCGGCGTGGTGGGAGAGGAGCACGCGCCCCCACGGGCCGACCAGCCGGTCCTCGCCCTCCCCGCGGGCCGTGCCGGCCCCGAGGTCCACGGTCACGGCGGCGGCGGAGCCCTCGAAGGTGACCACGTCGCCGATGCGGTAGGGGCCGTAGGGCTCGGGGGCGTCGACGTACCCGTCGAGACCGCCGAGCAGCACGTCGTCGCCGGCGCCGCCGTCGAGCCGGTCGCCGCCCGCGCCGCCGCAGAGGACGTCGTCGCCGCCGAGGCCGTCGACGACGTCCTGGCCGTCGCCGGCGTCGATGACGTCGGGTCCCTCGGTGCCCACGAGGTGGTCGTCGCCGGCCGTGCCGAGGAGCGTGGGCTCGTCGCAAGCCCCGCTCGGAGCCTGCGCCCCGGCAGGGGCGACGAGGCAGGAGGCGCCGACGGTCAGGGTCACGAGGCGTGCCCGGCGGGCGAGGTGGGAGATCACGCCTTTACTTTAAGGCGCTCACCACCGCTTGCGCAGGCTGGCGACCTCGGAGTCGGACACGATGCGCTGCAGGCGGCCCAGGGCGTGGTCGCGGTCGCGCAGGAAGCGGTCGAGGAACGCCGTGCTGGTCGTGCGCAGCACCGGGTCGCCGCCGGTGTCGAGGTCGTGGCCGACCCCGCTGAGGGTGATCAGGCCCTTGGTGCGGCGGGCCTGCTGGTAGGTCTCGCGGGCGCCGGCGTAGGGGATGACGCTGTCGGCGTCGCCGTTGAGCATGAGCAGCGGCGGCCCGCCGACGGGACGGAAGGTGGGGTCGAAGGACGTGCCGGCCTTGGCCACGACCGCACGGATGCGGCCGTCGCGCTGCTCGCTGTCGACCAGCGCCAGACCGACGATGGCGCCCATCGACGTGCCGATGTAGCCCACCGGGCCGCCCTGGCGGACGCGGCCGGAGAGCAGACCACCGGAGCGGTCGGAGACCGCGCGGACCGTGGTGAGGGTGCGTCGCACGTCCTTGGCGTAGCCGGCGATGTCGAACCCGCCGGGGAAGGTCGGGGCGGCCACGACGTAGCCGGCCTCGACGAGGTAGCCGTGGAGCGCGGCGGCGGAGGCGCCGTCGCCCCCCGAGCCGTGGCCGGCCAGGACCAGCGGGGAGACCCGGCACACCGGCGTCGCGCCCACGCCGTCGGAGGTCGCGGGGTAGGCGACGGTGGCCGGGAGGTCGCGGCCGCGCGAGCGCACGGTCACCGTGGTGGTGCCGACGTGGAAGGGGCCCCTGGCCTCGACGCAGCCGGAGCGGCGGGGCTCGGCCGCCGCGGCGGGGGCCGGCTGCGGCGCGAGCGCGGCGAGCGGGAGGAGCGTCGCGGTCAGGGCCGCGAGGGTGAGCAGGACAGGGAGCAGCGGCCCGCGGGCCGTCGAGGTCTGTGGGAAGAGGCGCACCAGCCCGAGCCTGCACCACGCGGCGACCCGCCCGCATCGCCACGATGGCGTATCCCGACCCCGGGACGACCCGCCCGGTTCGTCGTACGGTGGGGTGCGTGAACTCTCGGACCCCCGCCCCGACCGCCTCCCGCCTGGCCGCCCTCGTCGCCGCGCCCGCCGTGCTCGCCGCCCTGGTGGCGGCGCCCGGACCGGCCGTGGCCGCCGGCACCGACGCCCAGCAGCGCTACCAGGGCGCCGCGGTGCGCCACACCAACGGTGAGCGCACCGAGCGCGACCTGGTCGCCCTGAAGCGCCAGAAGTGCGTGCAGAAGTACGCCGTGAAGCAGGCCCGCTGGATGGCGGCCAACGAGACCATGGCCCACCAGGACCTGCAGCCGATCCTCTCCGACTGCGGCCTGCGCAGCGTGGGGGAGAACGTCGCCTACGGCTACGCCGGCGGCAAGGCGGTCGTCGCGGCGTGGATGGACTCACCCGGGCACCGCGCCAACATCCTCGAGCCGTCCTACCGCCTGGTCGGCCTCGCGGCGCGCACCGACGACGACGGCACCTGGTACGTCGCCCAGGTCTTCGGTCGCAAGTAGGCCCCGCTCGCCCGGGGACGTACCCTGGGCCCGTGGCAGGACCCGATTACGACACCGAGATCAAGCAGCTCCAGGCGACGATGCGTACCATCGAGCAGGTGCTCGACATCGGCGCCATGCACAAGGAGATCGCCGACCTCGCCGAGCAGGTGGCGGCGCCCGACCTCTGGGACGACCAGTCCAACGCGACCCGCGTGACCGGTCGCCTCTCCGACCTCCAGGGCCAGGTCGACCGCTTCGCCGCCCTGGAGAGCCGCATCGAGGACCTCGGCATCCTCGCGGAGCTGGGCCAGGAGGAGGGCGACGCCGACTCGCTGGCCGAGGCCGAGCGCGAGCTGGGCAAGATCAAGGCCGCCGTCGAGGGCCTCGAGGTCCGCACCCTGCTCAACGGCGAGTACGACGCGCGCGAGGCGCTCGTGACCATCCGCGCCGGCGCCGGCGGCGTCGACGCCGCCGACTTCGCCGAGATGCTGCTGCGCATGTACACCCGCTGGGCCGAGCAGCACAGCTACCCCGTCGAGGTCTTCGACACCTCCTACGCCGAGGAGGCCGGGCTGAAGTCGGCCACCTTCGCGGTCCACGGGGCCTACACCTACGGCACGCTGAGCGTCGAGGCCGGCACCCACCGCCTCGTGCGGATCAGCCCCTTCGACAACCAGGGCCGCCGCCAGACCTCCTTCGCGGCGGTCGAGGTCGTGCCCGTGCTCGAGCAGACCGACGAGATCGACGTGCCCGACGAGGAGATCCGCGTCGACGTCTACCGCTCCGGCGGCCCGGGCGGGCAGTCGGTCAACACCACCGACTCCGCGGTGCGGCTGACCCACATCCCCACCGGCACCGTCGTGTCGTGCCAGAACGAGAAGAGCCAGCTGCAGAACAAGGCCAGCGCCATGGTGGTGCTCAAGGCCAAGCTGCTGGCGCTGAAGAAGGCCGAGGAGAAGGCCCACCTCGACGGGCTGCGCGGCGACGTGCAGGCCTCGTGGGGCGACCAGATGCGCAACTACGTCCTCAACCCCTACCAGGTGGTCAAGGACCTGCGCACGACCTACGAGTCGGGCAACCCCTCCGCGGTCTTCGACGGCGACCTCGACGGCTTCCTCGAGGCCGGCATCCGTTGGCGCCGCGGCAGCGAGAAGGCCGACGAGAACTGACCGCCCGACCGCTCAGCGCGGCCGCACCACCCGGGACCACGCGCTGAGCGGGCTCGCGCCCTGCGCGTTGAGCGCCGTCACCGCGAGGCGGTAGCGCCCCGCGCCGAGCCGCAGGCTCGCGCGCCGGCGCTCGGGGGAGAGCAGCGGGCCGGTGCTGGTGCGCACCACGGCACCGTCGCGGTCGAGACGCTGGGCGGTGACCCGCCACCCGGTCACGGCTGAGCCGCCGTCGTCGACCGACGGCGTCCAGCGCACCGCGAGGGTCAGCGGCCGCCCGGACCGGCCGGGCCGCACCCCGTCGAGCACCGGCGCACCCGGCGCCGTGACCTCGACCGGGTCGGGGACCGGGTCGGGCTGCTCGCTGCTGTCGGCGCAGGCGCCGACCACCGAGAGCACGTAGGAGCCCAGGCTGCCGTAGTCGTCGTAGCCCGTGCTCCAGCCGCCCGCGCCGACGCCGTCGACGGCCACCCACAGCGGCTCGTCGGAGACCGGCAGCGACACGGTGGCCCCCATCCCGGTCAGCCGGCCCTGCACCGACTGCACCAGCGGGTCGGCCGTGGCCAGCGTGGCGCCGGAGGCGTCGAGGAGGCTCAGCTCGAGGTCGAGGTCGGGGCTGGCCAGCGCGGTCGCACCGGTGACGGAGACCGGCCCGGTGCACGGGCCGAGCGCGAACACGTCCACGTCCTCCCGCGTCGTGACGTACGCCGGCCCCGCGGGCGGCGCGGCGGCCGCGGTGGCGATGTCGGCCCCGGCCTCGTCGGCCCGCAGCGGCAGGCCGTGGGTGGCGATGAGGGCCAGGTCGTCCTCGGTGCTGGTGGCCCCGGCGTAGGAGCCCTGGCTCCACTGCACGACCGGGCGACCGGTCGAGCCCATGATGGGGCCCCAGAGGCCGTGGCCGCCGTAGTAGTCCCGGGTGCCGTAGCCGTCGTGGCTCAGCGAGAGGTTGTGGCCGACCTCGTGGGAGACGGTCTCGGAGATGCTGGCGACGTCGTCGTAGTAGGCGGTGAAGGCCCAGGCGGGCTGGTAGCGGGCGTGGCTGCGGGTGGCGTCGAAGACGTCGAGGTAGGCCACACCGGTGCAGCCGGGGTCGCCGCAGATCGCGGCGTGGGCGCGGGTGTCGCCGGTGATCATGGCGACCGTGCCGTACTCCTGGTCGGCCTCCCCGGAGCGGTCGATGCGACCGGGTGGGGGCGCCTCGGTGGTGACGTCGACGTCGAAGGGCGCGAAGTCCTCGGCGACGCGCTGCCACACGACCTGCACCACGGCGCGCTCGGCGGCGGAGAAGGTGGACGGGTCGCCGTCGAGGTCGTAGCCGGTGACGGCGCCGTCGGGGAAGGACGCGTCGTTCCACGCCGTGCCGGCCACGGTGCCGCCGTCGACGTCGAGGTAGATCGTGCGCCGCGAGCCGGGGAGGCTGTGCAGCTCGAAGGTCTGGTCGTCGGGGAAGGGGGCCGCGAGGGCCTGCGCCTCGCGGGCGGCGTCGGGGGCCTCGGCGGGCTCGGGCCGGTGCGGGTCGACGTCGCGGAAGAGGACCCTGCCGTGCTCGTCGACGCGGACCGTGGGGTCGCCGGTCAGCAGGTCGACCAGCGCGGTGGCGGTGAGGTCGTTGCGTGCCGCGGCCTCGTCGAGACGCCCGCCCAGCAGGCGCACGGCGCGCTCGCCGCCAGCCGGGGCGGGGAGGAGTCGGGAGGTGCCGGGCGCGGGGGACGCCGGGTCGGGGGCGGTGGCGATCGCGGGGGCCGGCGCAGCGCCGGCGCCGGCGAGCGTGCCGCCGAGGCAGGCGAGCACGGCCAGCGTCGCGACGATCGTGCGGCGTGGACCGGGCCCGGCGTGGTGGCGCAGCGACATGACGGGTCTCCCTCCCGCCGGGAGGCTAGTCGCGCGGGACCCTCCTGCGGGCGGCTTCGCCCGGATCCGTGCCCGCCCGCGGGCGGGAGGTCAGCGTCGGGAGGTCAGCGTCGGGGGCTCAGGAGGTGGCGGAGCCGGCCAGCGCCACGGCGGCGCACCAGCGGCTGCCGCGCTCGAGGAGGTCGGCCCGCTCGGTGGAGCGCGGGAGGGTGAGCGAGCAGGAGAGCCAGGCGTCGCCGAAGAGGCCGGCGTACTGGACGCGGGTGACGGGCCCGGCCTCGCAGACCAGGCCGAGCGAGGGGGCGCCGTACTGCTCGGCCTGCCGCGTGCGGGTGCAGCCGTCGGCGGTGGCCAGCGTGCGGACCAGCTCACGGGCCCGGTCCTTCGGCACCGGGGGAGCGAAGACCCAGGCCCGCGCCGCCTCGCGGTCCTCGCCGCTCCAGGTGCAGCTCCACTCGTGGGCGACGTCGCGCACGCCCCCGGTCAGCTCGACACGCTCGCCGTTGGCGTAGGACTCGGCGTCGGCCGGCGCCCCGCCCAGCGCGTCCTCGACCGCTGCGGGATCGACGGTCGGGCACAGGTCGCCCCGGGTCACGGCCAGTGTCGTGGTGTCGAGGTCGGCCAGGCCCGCCGGCGGGGCCGGCGACGCCGACGGGGTGGGCTCGCTCGGTGCGGGCGCGTCGTCGCCGCCGGTGCACGCGGTCAGGGCCACGACGAGGGCGAGCGCCACCACGGCCGGCCGGGCGGCGGTCGTGGTGCGACCCGCGAGGGGGCGGCCGGAGACGGTCATGTGAGCCACGATACGAGCGTCGCCGGGGCGGGCGTCGAGGTCCCCACGCGGGTGGTCGCCTGGCGTACGCTCCTGCGGGTGATTCGCTTCGAGAAGGTGACCAAGACCTACCCCGGCACGGGCGCGCCCGCCCTCGACCAGGTCAGCGTCGACGTCGAGAAGGGCGAGTTCGTCTTCCTCGTCGGCGCCTCGGGCTCGGGCAAGTCCACGGCCCTGCGCCTGGTGCTTCGCGAGATGCGGCCCACCGACGGTCGCGTCTACGTCGCCGGCAAGGAGATCAACCGTCTGGCGGGCTGGAAGGTGCCGCGGCTGCGGCGCCAGATCGGCACCGTCTTCCAGGACTTCCGGCTGCTGCAGAACAAGTCGGTGGCCGAGAACGTCGCCTTCGCCCTCGAGGTGATCGGCAAGTCCCGCTCCGAGGTCCGCTCGACGGTGCCGGAGACGCTGGAGCTCGTGGGTCTCGAGGGCAAGGCCGACCGCATGCCCGACGAGCTCTCCGGCGGTGAGCAGCAGCGCGTCGCGATCGCCCGCGCCTTCGTCAACCGGCCGATGATCCTCATCGCCGACGAGCCGACCGGCAACCTCGACCCGACCACGTCGGTCGGGATCATGAAGCTGCTCGACCGGATCAACCGCACCGGCACCACGGTGGTCATGGCCACCCACGACCACGGCATCGTCGACCAGATGCGCAAGCGCGTCATCGAGCTCGAGGACGGCCGGGTCATCCGCGACCACGCCCAGGGCGTCTACGGCTTCCAGCACTGACCTGTCCCTCCGGGACCGACACACCCCCGGGCCGCGGCCCGGACCACCTCAGGAGATCTCCCTCCCCTCATGCGCTACGTCTTCTCGAACCTCGGCCAGGGCCTGCGACGCAACCTCTCCATGCACCTGGCGGTGATCCTCACCCTGTTCGTGTCCCTCACCCTCGTCGGCCTGGGACTGCTGGTGCGCGCCCAGGCCGAGAAGGCCGTCGACCAGTGGGGCAGCGAGCTGCAGATCACCGCCTTCCTCTGCCGCTCCGACGACCCCGACCCGAACTGCCAGAGCGCCGTGACCGACCAGCAGAAGGAGGAGATCGAGCGGGTCGTCGAGGCCAACCCCGAGGTCGAGTCCTACTACTTCGAGTCGCAGGCCACGGCTTTCGCCAAGGCCAAGGAGCTGTTGGGGCCCGACGAGGCCGACCGCTTCGAGGGGCCCAACGCGATCCTCACCGAGGACGACCTGGCCGAGTCGCTGTGGATCACGCTCAAGGACCGCGACGAGTACCAGGGCATCACCAGCGAGATCGTCGGGCTCGACGGCGTCGCCAACGTGCGCGACCAGCGGGAGGTGATCGCGCCGCTGCTCAAGATCATGACCGCGATGCAGGTCGGCTCGCTCGGGGTCGCCGTGTTCCTGGTCGTGGCCGCGCTGCTGCTGGTGGCCAACACCATCCGGCTGGCCGCCTTCGCCCGACGCAAGGAGATCGGGATCATGCGCCTGGTGGGCGCCTCGACGGTCTACATCGCGCTGCCGTTCCTGCTCGAGGCGGTGGTGACCGCGTTGGTCGCGGTGGGGCTCTCGGTGGTCTCGCTGGGGGCGTTCATGTACTTCGGCGTGGAGCAGCGGTTCACCGACTACCTGGGCTTCATCCCGTGGGTGGGCGTCGACGACTACCTGCTGACCGTGGCCGTCGTGGCCGTCCTCGGGCCGGTGCTCACCCTGCTGCCGACACTCCTGCTGACGCGCAAATACCTCAAGGTCTGAGCCCGGCGGGTTACCGTCGACCCGCTCTCTTCCCCGAGCAGTCCCCGATCAGTCGAAGGCATGACGTGCGCTCCTTCCCCAGCGCCGCCCGCCGTCGCCTGGCGTTGGTCCTCGCGACCTCAGCGCTGGCGACCGGCGCCGTGGCCGTCCCATTCGCCCAGGCAGACGACGACCTCCAGGACCAGCAGAAGCAGGTCGAGAAGCAGATCGAGCGCGCCCACGACGAGCTCGACGAGACCAGCGCCGCGATGCGCCGGGCCCAGGGCGCCCTCGACGCCGCCCAGGCCGAGCTGGACGCCGCGGTCGCCGAGCTCGCCGCCGTGCGCGAGCGGCTCGACGCGGCGCGCGAGCGCGACGCCGAGATGGCCGAGGCCCTGGCCAAGGCCGAGGACCGGCTGACCACCGCCGAGAGCGACCTCGCCGAGGGCCAGCAGGCCCTCGCCGACCAGCGCACCGAGGTGACCGACTCGGTCAACGAGCTCTACCAGCAGGGCGACCCGCAGCTGATGTCGCTCACCGCCCTGATGAACTCCGGCTCCCTGGGCGACCTCACCCGCCAGCAGCAGACCGACCGCGTCATCTCAAGCAACCAGACCGAGGTCTACGACGAGCTCGACGCCGCCGAGGTCCTGCTCCAGGTGCGCGAGGACCAGCTCTCCGAGGCCCGCGACGACGTGGCGCAGCAGCGCGAGGCGGCCGCGGCCAACCTCGCGACGATGCGCGCCCTCACCGCCCAGGCCGTGGCCGGGCGCGAGAAGGTGCGCGACAAGGTCGCCGTACGCCTCGACGCGCGGCGCGAGGCGTCGGCGGCGCTGGCCAAGGACCGCGCGCTGCTGTCGCGGCTGCGCAACCAGGAGGCCCGGATCAAGCAGCAGATCATGGAGGCGGCCCGGGCCTCGCGCGGGACGAGCGTCTCGGCGTCGGCCGACGGCTTCCTGCTGCCGCCGGTGACCGGCCCGGTCACCTCGCCCTTCGGGATGCGCACCCACCCCATCTACGGCTACTACAGCCTGCACGACGGCACCGACTTCGGCGTCGCCTGCGGCGAGGGCATGCGCGCCTCCGGCGACGGCACCGTGATCTCGAAGTACTACTCCTCGGTCTACGGCAACCGGCTCTACGTCAACCTCGGCCAGGTCAACGGCAAGAACCTCACCGTCGTCTACAACCACGCCTCCGGCTACCGCGTGGACGTCGGCGACCGGGTCTCGACCGGGGAGATCGTGGGCTACGTCGGCGACACCGGGTGGTCCACCGGCTGCCACCTGCACTACACGGTGCTGGTCAACGGCAACGCCGTGGACCCCATGACCTGGATGTGACCGCAACCCGATTGACCCGACCTGGGACAATGGACGGATGGCCAGGGAGCAGGGGCGCAAGCTCATCGCGCAGAACAAGAAGGCGCGTCACGACTACCTCATCGAGGACGTCTACGAGGCGGGCCTGGTGCTCGTCGGCACCGAGGTGAAGTCGCTGCGCCAGGGGCGCGCGTCGCTCGTGGACGGCTTCGTCGACATCGACCGCGACGAGGCGTGGCTGCACGGCGTGCACATCCCGGAGTACTCCCAGGGCACCTGGACCAACCACTCCGCGCGCCGCAAGCGCAAGCTGCTGCTCAACCGGGTCGAGATCGACAAGATCGAGCGGCGGGTCTCGGAGAAGGGCCTGACGATCGTGCCGCTGTCGCTGTACTTCCTCGACGGCCGGGCCAAGGTCGAGATCGCCACTGCCAAGGGCAAGAAGACCTGGGACAAGCGCCACGCGCTCGCCGAGCGCCAGGCCGTGCGGGAGACCGAGCAGGCCGTGGGTCGCCGGATGAAGGGCATGCGTGACTGACGTCGCGCCGGTGCGCGCGTTCTGGGAGGGCCTCGGCCTGCCCGGGCTGTACGACGTGCACACCCACTTCCTCGCGCCCCCGGTGGAGCGCAAGGTCCACGCCGTCTTCGACGCTGCCGGCCCGAAGATCGGCCGGCCCTGGCCCATCCGCTACCGCCTGCCCGTCGAGGAGCGCGTCGCGCTGCTGCGCGCGATGGGGGTGCGGCGCTTCTCGACGCTGCCCTACGCCCACCGCCCCGGCATCGCGGGCTTCCTCAACGAGTGGGCCGCGGGCTTCAAGCGCGACGTGCCGGAGTCGCTGTGGTCGGCCACCTTCTACCCCGAGCCCGAGGTCGGCGACTACGTCGCCGCGTCGATCGAGGCGGGCGTCGAGGTGTTCAAGGTGCACGTGCAGGTGGGGGAGTTCGACCTCGACGACCCGCTGCTGACCCCGGCGTGGGGCGCGCTCGAGGACGCCGGCACGCCCGTGGTGGTGCACGCCGGCCACGCACCGGTCGGCAACGACTTCACCGGACCCGCGCCGATGGCGCGGCTGCTGGCGGCCCACCCCCGGCTCACCGTGGTCGCCGCACACCTCGGGGCGCCGGACTACCTCGACTTCGCCGACCTGGCCGCGCGCTACGAGCGGGTCCACCTCGACACCACCATGGTCTTCACCGACTTCTGGGACACCGACTACCCCGACGGGCTCACCGAGCGGCTGCGCGACCTGCAGCCCCGGGTGCTGCTCGGCACCGACTTCCCGACCATCCCCTACCCCTACGCCCACCAGCTGGAGTCGCTGGCCCGCCTCGACCTGGGCGAGGACTGGCTGCGCGACGTGTGCTGGCACAACGGGATGCGGCTGCTCGGTCCCGCCTGAGTCACCCGGCGCGGACGAGGGTGGTCCATCCGTGGGGGTTGGTCCAGGTGTAGGTGCCGTCTGGGGCGCGGTGGTAGCTCCAGGGTGGGCTGCCCTCGGAGCCGGTGGTCTTGAGGCGGTGGTGGTGGCGGCACAGGGGCGCGAGATTGGAGGGGTGGGTCTGGCCGGGGCGTCCGCCGTGGTCGAGGGGTCGGTAGGGGGTGATGTGGTCGAGGTCGCAGCGTCGTGAGGGCACGGTGCAGCCGGGGAAGACGCATCGGGGGTCGCGCAGGGTGACGTGTTCGCGCATCCAGGGTGGTGGGTCGTGGCGGTCCACGGCGCCGGCGGTGGTGGGGTCGAGGTCGAGGACAGGTCTCACGTAGACCTTGGTGCCAAGGAGCCAGCGGCGCAGGGTGGTGGTGGAGACAACGCCGAGGCCCTCGATGGTGGCGGTGCCGGGTGGTGGGCCGGTGCGGTCGATCTGGGACAGGTGGCTGGTCTCGTGGTGGCGGTGGACCGGGGTGGGGCGTAGGTCGGGTCCGGTGGTGCGGTACGGGTCGCCCGCGGGGTGCTCGGGTGCGGGCTGCTCCTCGGTGGGCTGCGTCTCGGTGGTGTGGTGGCTTCGAGACGCTCGCTGCGCTCGCTCCTCAGCCACCGGGGTCGTGGTCTGTTCGGCGGGTGTGGTCTCGGGGTCGTTGTCGGTGGTCGCGGCGGGGCNGGTGGTCTCGGGGTCGTTGCCCGCGGCGGGGCGTCGAGACGCTCGCTGCGCTCGCTCCTCAGCCACCGGGGTCGTGGTCTGTTCGGCGGGTGTGGTCTCGGGGTCGTTGTCGGTGGTCGCGGCGGGGCTTCGAGACGCTCGCTGCGCTCGCTCCTCAGCCACCGGGGCCATGGCCTGCTCCGCGGGGACGGTCTCGTGGTCGGCGGGGGTCGGGAGGTCCCGGGGGTCCGGTGGGGGCTCCATGGCCGGGGCCTCGGCGGGTGGCGGGGGCTCCTCCGGCGCTGGTTCTTCCCTACTCGTGCGGGCTGTGTCGAGGGCGGCGAGGGTCTCGGCACGCTCGAGGTCCTCGGGGCGCAGGTGGAGGTAGACGACCCGTTCCTTGGCAGTGGTGGGTTCGACGGAGTCGAGGGCGGTGAGGCCTTGGGCGCGGTCGGTGATGACGCCGGACCCGTTCCTTGGCAGTGGTGGGTTCGACGGAGTCGAGGGCGGTGAGGCCTTGGGCGCGGTCGGTGATGACGCCGATGGCGCGGGCCTTGCGGACCTCGAGGGACTCGACCACGGCTCCGGTCGAGGTCTGGTGGCGGCCGAGCTCGGCGGCGGTGGCGCAGATGAGGTCGTGGAAGCGGGTGAGGTCCTGGGTGTCACCGGTGGCCTCGAGCCAGGAGGTGCCGGAGGCGGAGCCGCGGTCGACGTCGTGGGTCACCCTCACGTTCCACCCACCGCGGGCTCGTTCTTCGAGGGCGGCCTGGGCGTGGGGGTCGTGCCTGGCGGCTGCCTCGGCCACGAACAGCTCGATGCGCCGCGCGCCGAGGCTCTGCACGCGGGGGCCGAGGGCGGCGACCTTGCGGTCCACGAACGCAGCACCGGTGTCGTAGGCTCTGCACGCGGGGGCCGAGGGCGGCGACCTTGCGGTCCACGAACGCAGCACCGGTGTCGTTGAGCACCTGGGTCTGGGAGGCGATCCGCCGCGCGCGCCAGCCGGGGAGGGTGAGGTCCTCGACCATCGCCCAGATGCGGGGCAGCCGGTGGACCAGCTCCATGACCTCGGCCAGGTTGCAGCCCGCATTCACTGGCGACATCTCCAACGCCAGGGCCAACGGCTCAGCCGCGAACTCGTCCAGCCCGTGGCGGATCATCCCCGGCACCGACCAGGCGTAGGCCCGGTCGGGGTTCAGCGCACCCCAGCGGGCCATGACCCGCAGGGTGCGACGCTCGGCTGCACGCACCGAGCGGGCGGTGTCGGCGGCGTACTCCAGGACGTCGTCGGCCTCGAGGGACTCGATGTCGACCACGGTGCCGGTGGTGTCGAGGTCGAGGAGCATGCGCCTAGTTTATTCGAACACGCATTCGATGACTAGGTCTATGGATCGATCTGTGGAGGGGGTTCTGCTGTCGCGCGAGGGTGGTTTCGAGACGGTCGCTGGCGCTCCCTCCTCAACCACCGTGCGGGGCCCTGGTTTCGAGACGGTCGCTGGGGCTCCCTCCTCAACCACCGGGGACGCTGGGGCTCCCTCCTCCACCACCGGGGACAGCGGGTGGGACAGTGGGCGTGGGGCGTCGTACTGCGTCCTGACCCGATCCGAAGGACACCATGACCTCCCGCTCCGCCGTGCGCCGCACGCTCGCCCTCGTCCCCGCCGCCGTCATGGCGCTGTCGCTGACCGCCTGCGGCGGGTCCGACGACTCCGCCGAGCCGGAGGGCGACGCCAGCGCCTCCACCTCGGAGTCCTCCTCCGAGGACGCCTCGGAGCCCGCGGAGGACTCCGGCGACGACTCTGGCGCCGAGGCGACCGGCCAGGACTACGTCGACCTCATCACCGTGCTCTTCGAGCAGCAGGCCCCCGAGGGCGGCTACGACTCCGCGGAGGACTTCAACGCCCAGGCCGACTTCCCCGAGGGCGTGTCGGTCGGCCGCTTCGAGAAGACCGACCAGGAGGTCTGCATCCAGGACACCGACCCGGCGATCGCGCTGGTGTTCTCGGTCAACGACGCCCGGGTCGGCCTGCTCGAGGGCTCCTGCGACGACGGCGAGGAGCAGGCCGCGGTCGTCTCCAGCGGGGGCAACGAGACCGAGCTCGAGGGCGACGAGGACCTCGCGACCCCGGTGCGCGACTACCTGCTCGAGGGCACGGGCGGCTGAGCGGCCCCGCGCCCGACGTCGCCGGGAACAACCGGCGGCGCGGGCGCGCTAGTATTGACGAGCACCACAACTCAAGAGGGGCTGATCGGTTTCGACTTGGGACGTTAGTCCCAGGGGAAGCGGGTCGAGGAGCCAGCGTCATCTCGTAAACGATCGCTGGAAACCAATAACTGCCAACGCTAAGCGCAGTTCCTTCGCTCTCGCCGCCTGAGCGGTGATCGAAGCGTCAGACCGGGCATCCGTCTCCGTCCCGGACCCTGGCGTCATCTAGGAGACTTGCTGCTCAACTCCTGTCAGGGGGGTTGATCGGGACTCAATCCTGACTGGGCCTGTCGGCGACGCGTCTGCGCGAGCGCCGGGGCCGAGAAAAGCGACATCGCAGACTGCACCCGGAGAAGACCTGGTTCGACGCTCGAGGACGCGGGTTCGATTCCCGCCAGCTCCACCACACACCGGTCCGCAGCCTCGCTGCGGTCCAGCCCTCTTGACGCAGAGCCCCCTCGGCACCGCCGAGGGGGCTCTGCTGCGTCTGCCACCGGAGACCGACCAGCCCCCAGGCGGGCTCGACCGGCAGCCACAGGTCGCACGTCGCGGTGCCGGCCGCGGCGTCGTAGGCCTGCACCGCCACGATCTCGGGGCCGGGGCGCAGGCGCCACGGCTGCGAGGGGAACCACGAGGTGGCGGTGGCGGCCCACGTGTCCTGCAGCACGGCGGGGTGCGGGCCCTCGGTACGGAAGACGGCCCAGGTGCCGGCCGCCACCTCGAGGACGTCGAGGCCCACCGGGGGAGCCGACGTGGTGGCGACGCCCTGGAGGTAGGTGAGCCCGGTGCCCTCGGCGCGGTCGGGGTCGAGGTCGTCGCTGACCGACAGCACGCCCCGCGGCTCGACGTCGTTGAGGCGCCTCAGGCCCTCCAAGGACCCTGCGGGGAGGGAGGCGACGTGGTCGGCGATGGCCTGGTTGACCCCCTCGTGGACCAACGGCACGCGCGCGGCGTGGCCCACCAGGTGCAGGGCGGGCAGGGTGACGATGCGGGTGTCCATGGGGACGCTCCCTTCGACGCTCAGGTGGAACCTGAGCCGTGGTTGTGTGCGTGTGGGACCCCCGTGGCGTCGTACGTCGCCCGGACCGGCGCCGTGCACCGCGCGGAACGCCCGCCCGAAGGCCTCGGTCGAGCCGTAGCCGTGGCGGACCGCGATGGTGAGCAGGTCGTCGTCGGTGCCGACCAGGTCGGCCGCGGCCAGCGACATGCGTCGGCGCCGCACGTAGTCCGACAGGGGCATGCCCGCCAGCGACGCGAACATCCGGCGCAGGTGGTGCTCGCTGGTGCCGCCGCGGGCGGCGAGCGCGGCGACGTCGACGGCCAGCGACGGGTCGTCGGCGAGCTGGGCCTCGACGGCGTCGACGGTGAGGTTGAGTACGGCGATCACGGGTCCCTCCTTCCGCTCACCAGCCTCGCTGGCCCGGCACCCCTCGCGCCCGATCATCGCGGACCGATCCGGTCGGCCCGGCCGTGGCCCCGGCCGCCGGTGGGGGCCTAGGGTCGCCGCATGGCGCAGGTGCACCGGCTCTCGCAGGAGCAGGCCCGGCGGATCACGCTGCGGGCCCAGCTGCTCGGGCGCCCGCGGCCCGACGACGTGCTCGCCACGCTGCGCCACCTGACCCGCCTGCAGCTCGATCCCACGGCGGTGGTCGCGCCGAGCGCCGACCTCGTGCTCTGGAGCCGGATCGGCGACGACTACGACCCCCGCGAGCTCGAGGACCTGCTGGCCCAGCAGCGGGTGGTCGACCTGCGTGGCTTCGCCGTGCCGGCCGAGGACGTCGCCCTGTGGCGCGCCGAGATGGCGGCCTGGCCCGGGCCGGGGGAGCTGCGGCCCTGGCAGGAGCGGCTCGCCGGGTGGGTCGAGGCCAACGACGAGAGCCGCCGTGAGGTGCTCGACCGGCTGCGCACCGACGGCCCGCTGCCGACGAGCGCGCTGACCACGCGGTTCGCGGTGCGGTGGACCTCGAGCGGGTGGAACGACGACCGCTCGCTGCGCCGCCTGCTCGACCTCCTGGTGCAGCGCGGCGAGGTCGCCGCGGCCGGTCGCGAGGGCAGGGAGGCGCTGTGGGACCTCGCCGAGCGCGTCTACCTCGACCAGGCGCCGGTGCCGCTGGAGGAGGCCTGGTCCGAGCGCGCGCGCCGCACCCTCGTCTCGCTGGGCCTCGACCGGCAGCGCTCGGGGGCCGCCGCCCTCGGCGCCCCGCCGGGGGAGCCGGCCGTGGTCGAGGGCCTGCGCGGTCGCTGGCGGGTCGACCCCGCCGCCCTGGCGCGTGCCGACGAGCCCCTGGCCGGGCGCACGGTGCTGCTCTCACCGCTGGACGCGGTGGTCAAGGACCGCCGTCGCCTCGCCGACCTCTTCGCCTTCGACTACGTGCTGGAGATGTACAAGCCGGCCGCCTCGCGGCGCTGGGGCTACTGGGCGCTGCCGGTGCTCGACGGGGAGCGCCTCGTGGGCAAGGTCGACGCCACCGCCGACCGTCGTGGGGGAGTCCTGCACGTCGACGCCGTGCACGAGGACGTGCCCTTCGACGCCGACCTGCGAGGGCGGGTCGAGACGGAGGTCGAGCGGCTCGCGGCGTGGCTGGGGCTGGCGCCGGCTCAGCGCTGAGCCGCGCGCGAGGGGTCGTGGCGGACGAGTCCGAGGGCGAAGTCGACGTACTGCTCGGCGACCTGCTCGGCGGTGGCGGCGCCGTCGCGGCGGAACCACTGCGCCAGGGCCGTGCACATCGTGACGACCGCGCGGGCGGCCTCGTGGGGGCGGGTCGTGGCGAAGACGCCGGCGCGCACCCCGGCCTCGACCTCGACGTCGACCAGCGCCTGCTCGGCGCGGCGCAGGGCGGCCACCCGCTCGCGCGCGCCGGGCTCCAGGCTGCGCATCTCCGAGGCCCCGACGAAGGCCAGCTCGCGGCGGTGGGTGTGGTACAGCGCGAGGCACTCCACGAGGTGGGTGAAGCGGCTGACGGGGTCGTGCCCCTCGGCCAGGGCGGCGGCGGTGCGGGCCTGGAGGTCGTGCATGGTGAGGTCGAGGAGCGCGACCAGCATCTCCTGCTTGCTGGCGTAGTAGTGGTAGAGGCCGGGCACCGAGAGCCCGGCCCGCTCGGCGATCGTGCGCATGGTCGCGCCGTGGTAGCCGAACTCCAGGAAGGACGACAGCGCCCCCGCCAGCGCGGCGTCGAGCTCGAGCGGCGGCAGGTGGCGCCAGTCCTCGACCGAGGGCACCGATCGCGGGGGCGCGGCGCCCGCCGGGCCGTCGCCAGCGCCGAAGAGGTGGTCGACCGGCACCTCGAGGGCCTCGGCCAGGTGGGCGACACGCTCGCTGGAGACCCCGGTCTTGCCGTTCTCGATCGCGCTCAGCGTGGCCGAGCTGACACCGAGCACGTCGGCGAGCTGACGCAGCGTCAGGCCGCGGCGGTGCCGCAGCGCCCGCACGGCCAGGCCGAGGGCGGAGCGGTGGTCGGGGGTGGGGTCGGTGATCGCTGGCTCCTCTCGGGTCCGGACCGCGTGGCGGTCGGGCGCGGCGACGATCCTGACACAGGTCGCACGTTTCAGCATCCCTGAATTCCTCCGCCGCACCGAAGTGCGTCGCCAGGGCCTGCTCGACCCTTGACAGCGGTCCAGCGGTCTTGCACTGTGAGGCGCGTCATAGTGAAACCCGAGTGTGCGTTCGCTCGCTCGACCCGTGCGTCCAGGAGGACAGATGACCGACTCCACCGTGCCCCCGCTCGACGAGCTCCTCAAGGACTCGCCCACCAACTGGGGCAAGTGGGGTCCCGACGACGAGGTCGGCGGGCTGAACTACCTCGGCCCCGAGCAGGTCGTCGCGGCCGCCGGGCTGATCAGCTCGGGCAAGGTCTTCACCCTCCAGCGCCTCATCGGCGACCCGAAGGGCGACCCGGTGTGGCCCGGCCGCACCCCGGCCGAGCGCACCCAGATCCTCGACGAGTCGAACTGGGACGGCGACGACGGGCCCGCCTTCCCCGGCGGTCTGCACTACGCCGACGACAAGATCAACGCCTTCCTCCAGGGCTCCACGCAGTACGACGCCCTGGGCCACGTCTGGTACGGCGGGCAGCTCTGGAACGGCTACGACGCACGCACCACCATCGGCGGCCTCGACAAGGCCAGCATCCAGCCCATCGCCGAGCGGGGCGTGGTCGGTCGCGCGGTGCTGCTCGACATGGCCCGCTTCCGCGGCAAGGAGACGCTGGCCGCGGCCGAGACCTACACCCACGAGGACCTCCTCGCCTGCGCCGAGGCGCAGGGCGTCGAGCTGCGCAAGCGCGACATCCTCATCATCCGCACCAACTACCTCCAGCTCTTCTTCGAGCTCGGCGACAAGTTCTACGAGGGCTTCTGCGAGCCGGGCCTGGTCTACAGCCCCGAGCTCGTGCAGTGGTTCGCCGACATGGAGATCCCCAACCTCGTCACCGACACCATCGCCAACGAGGTCACCTTCGACCCCAACAACGGCGTCGCCCTCGTGCTGCACAACGCCCTGATGCGCAACCTCGGCGTCACGCTCACCGAGATCGCCGACCTCGAGGCGCTCGCGGCCGACTGCGCCGAGGACGGCCGCTACGAGTTCTTCTACGCCGCCGCCCCGCTCAAGGTCGCCCGGGGCAGCGGTGCCCCGGTCAACCCGATCGTCGTCAAGTGAGGGGCGCGCGGACCCGATGAGCGTCTACGACGAGCGCCCGTGGCTCGGGCTCTACGCCGGCGAGCCCGCCGACCTCGAGCCCGAGCACACCGACGGCCTGGCCATGTTCCGCGCCGGTCTCGCCGCCGACCCGACCGGTGACGCCGTGCGGTACTTCGACGGCGTGCTGACCCGCGAGGAGCTCGACGCCCAGAGCGACGCGCTCGCCGTGGCGCTGCTCGACAGCGGCTTCGAGCGCGGCGACCGGCTCGCGGTCTACCTGCAGAACGTGCCGCAGTTCGTGGTGTGCCTGCTGGCGACCTGGAAGGCCGGCGGGGTCATGGTGTCGATCAACCCGATGAGCCGGGCCCGGGAGCTGACCTACCTGCTCCAGGACTCCGGGGCGCGGGTGCTCGTCGCGCTCGAGACGCTCTACGACGAGGTGGCGCGCGACGTCGTGCCGGGATCCTCGGTCGAGCTGGTGCTCACCACCAGCGAGCTCGACTACCAGACCCGTCACGACCCGCGGCTCTTCGCCGGTGTCACCCGGCAGCGCCACGCCGGCACCGACGACCTCGTGGAGTTCCTCGAGGCCCGCCGGGGCCAGCGGCCCCCGCCGGTGGAGCTGGCGCCCGACGACGTGGCCTTCCTGACCTACACCTCGGGCACGACCGGGGTGCCGAAGGGGGCGATGAACACCCACCGCAACGTCGTCTTCACCGCGCGCGTCTACCGCGACCGGGCGCGCTTCGCCCGCGGCGGCTCGGTCTTCGGCATCGCCCCGCTCTTCCACATCACCGGGCTGATCGGCCACATCGCGATCAGCTTCGCCGCGCCCCTGCCGCTGGTGCTGGCCTACCGCTTCGAGCCGCAGGTCGTGCTCGACGCGCTGCTGGAGCACCGGCCGACGTACACGATCGGGGCGATCACGGCCTTCAACGCGCTCTTCAACTCCCCGGACTTCACCGAGGACCACTTCGCCTCCTTCACCTCGGTCTACTCCGGCGGCGCGGCCATCTCGCCGACCGCGGAGCGGGCCTTCAAGGCCCGCACCGGGCTGCAGGTGCACAACGCCTACGGCCTCACCGAGACCACCAGCCCGATGACGCTCACGCCCTTCGGCGCCCCCTCGCCGGTCGACCCGACCTCCGGGGCGCTCTCGGTCGGCGTGCCCGTGCCGAGCACGGTCGTGCGGATCGTGGGGGAGGACGGCGCGGACCTCCCGCTGGGCGAGGTCGGCGAGATCGTGGCCGACGGCCCCCAGGTCGTGGCCGGCTACTGGGGCAAGCCCGAGGAGACGGCAGCCAACCTGCCCGGCGGGGCGCTGAGATCCGGCGACGTGGGGTTCATGGACCCCGAGGGCTGGATCTTCATCGTCGACCGCAAGAAGGACATGATCAACGCCTCCGGCTACAAGGTCTGGCCGCGCGAGGTCGAGGACGTCCTCGCCGAGCACGACGCCGTGCGCGAGGCCGCCGTCGTCGGGGTGCCCGACGAGGTGCGGGGCGAGACCGTCAAGGCCTTCGTCAGCCTCAAGGCCGGCGCGAGCGCCACCCCCGAGGAGCTCATCGCGCACTGCAAGGAGCGCATGGCGGCCTACAAGTACCCCCGCCAGGTCGTCGTCATCGACGAGCTGCCCAAGACCGTCACCGGCAAGATCCTGCGCCGCGAGCTGCGGGGCTAGCCGGCGTCGGCCGGCCCCGCCGCCGGCCCCGCAGCCGGCTCAGACCCGGGTGGAGCCCGGCGGCAGGACGGGCTCGCGGCCCAGCTCGGCCTTGGCGATCGAGCGCAGGTGGACCTCGTCGGGACCGTCGAAGAGACGCATGGCGCGGTGCCAGCCGTACATCGCGGCCAGCGGCGTGACGTCGGTGACGCCGGCCCCGCCGTGCACCTGGATGGCCCGGTCGATGACGGCGGTGGCGGCGCGGGGCACCGCGACCTTGGCCATCGCGACCAGGGACGCGGCCGCCTTGTTGCCCTCGGTGTCGATGACGTGGCAGGCGCGGTGGCACAGCAGGCGGGCCTGGTCGATCTCCAGGCGCGACTCGGCGATCTGCTGACGCACGACCCCCTGGTCGGCCAGCGGTGAGCCGAAGGCCACGCGCTGCTGGGCGCGGGCGACGAGCAGCGCCAGGGCGCGCTCGGCGGCCCCGAGGGCGCGCATGCAGTGGTGGATCCGGCCGGGGCCGAGCCGGGCCTGGGCGGCGGCGAAGCCGCCTCCTTCCTCTCCCACGACATTGGCGACCGGCACCCGGACGTCCTCGAAGGTGACGACGGCGTGGCCGTGCTGGTCGTGGTGGCCGAAGACGGGCAGGTCGCGCACCACGGTGACGCCGGCGGTCTCGCGCGGCACGACCACCATGGTCTGCTGGCGGTGCCGGACGGCCTCGGGGTCGGTCTTGCCCATGACCACGAAGAGCGCGCAGCGGGGGTCCATGGCCCCCGAGGTCCACCACTTGCGGCCGTTGACGACGTACTCGTCGCCGTCGCGCTCGATGCGGGTGGCGATGTTGATGGCGTCGCTGCTGGCGACGTCGGGCTCGGTCATCGCGAAGGCCGAGCGGATCTCGCCGTCGAGCAGCGGGCGCAGCCAGCGCTCCTTCTGGGCCTCGGTGCCGAGCAGGTGCAGCAGCTCCATGTTGCCGGTGTCGGGCGCCTGGCAGTTGATGGCCTCGGGGCCGAGGTCGTTGCTCCAGCCGGACAGCTCCGCGATGGGGGCGTACTCCAGCTGGGTGAGCCCGGACTCGTGGGGGAGGAAGAGGTTCCACAGCCCCTGCTCGCGGGCGGTGCGCTTGAGGTCCTCGATGACCGCCGGCACGCGGTGGTCGTCGGGGCCGCCGGCGAAGGCCTGCTCGGCGTAGGTGGTCTCGGCGGGCAGCACGTGGTCGTGCATGAACGCGACCATCCGGTCGTGCAGCTCGACGGCGCGGGCCGAGGGGGCGGGCAGGACGAGGTCGGGGTGATCGGACACGAGGCTCCTGAACGTGGGCCGAGCGATCGCTCGGGGCTGCTTCACCATGCCACCCGCCCCGGGGCGGCGCAAGGCCCGATGTGACGGGCGGGGGCGCCGTCTGTCAGGCTTGATGAGAACGATAATCATTGCGCCTCGTGGCGCCGAGGGGCCGGGGGGCGCCGTGCTGGAGCTGGAGGGACTCGACGTGCGCGTCGGGACGCGCACGCTGGTGTCGGGCGTCGACCTCGCCGTGGCGGCCGGCGAGCGCGTCGCGCTGGTCGGCCCGTCGGGCTCGGGCAAGAGCCTCACCGCCGCCGCGGTGCTCGGCACGCTCGGACCCGCGTACGCCGCCTCGGGGCGGCTGCTGCTCGAGGGCCGCCCGGTCGACCTGCGCCGCCGCCTCGGCCGCACCCGCCGCGAGCGCGCCGGCCTGGCCGCGGTGCACCAGGCCTCGGCGACCGCGCTGAACCCGTTGGTGCGCGTCGGGGCGCAGCTCGTCGAGGCCGCCCGGGCCCGCCGTGGCCTGACCCGCGCCGCCGCCCGCGACCTCGTGCTCGACCTGCTGGGCCAGGCCGACCTGGCCGACCCCGCGGCGCTGCTCGGGCGCCACCCCGCCGCGCTCTCCGGCGGGCAGCTCCAGCGGGTCTGCACCGTGCTCGCGCTGGTCTGCGCCCCCCGGCTGCTGGTGGCCGACGAGCCCACCACCGCCCTCGACGCGGTGGCCCGGGCCTGCGTCGTCGACCTGCTCGAGCGCCACTGCGAGGGCAGCGGCGCCGCCCTGCTGCTGGTCACCCACGACCGCGAGGTCGCCGCGCGGCTCTGCTCGCGCACGGTGGCCCTGGCCGAGGGGCGCGTGGCGTGAGCGGCCTGGAGCTGCGCGGGGTCACCCACCACCACCCGGGCCACCACCGCCGTGCGAGCGCGCCGGCGCTCGACGACGTCACCCTCCGGCTCGCTCCGGGGGAGCGGGTGGGCCTGGTCGGCCGCTCGGGGGCGGGCAAGACCACGCTGCTCCAGGTCGCGCTGGCGCTGCTGGCCCCCGGGCGCGGCGAGGTCTCCCTCGACGGGCGCGCCGTGCGACCGGGGTCGGTGCGCTCGCTGCGGTGGTACCGCCGCGCGGTGCAGTACGTGCCCCAGCACCCGGCCGCCTCCCTCGACCCCCGCCACCGCGTGGAGCGCCTGGTCGCCGAGCCGGCGCGCCGCCTGGGCGTGCCCGGCGACCCGGTGGGCACCGCCCGGGCCGCCCTGGCCCGCGTCGGCCTCGACGAGGACCTCTGGCGCCGACGCCCCGGTGAGCTCAGTGGCGGCCAGGCCCAGCGGGTCGCCGTGGCCCGCGCCCTGGCCTGCGGGGCACGCCTGCTGCTGGCCGACGAGCCGGTCAGCGGCCTCGACCACGACCTGCGCGATCACGTGCTCGACGTGGTCGCCGGGCTCGACGGGATCGGGCTGCTGCTGGTCTGCCACGACCTCGAGGCCGTCGAGCGGACCTGCGAGCGCGTCGTCGTGCTCGACGCCGGCCGCGTCGTCGAGGAGGGCCCCACCACGCGC
This sequence comes from Nocardioides sp. Leaf285, assembly GCF_001422955.1. Taxonomy (NCBI): domain Bacteria; kingdom Bacillati; phylum Actinomycetota; class Actinomycetes; order Propionibacteriales; family Nocardioidaceae; genus Nocardioides; species Nocardioides sp. Leaf285. The sequence continues at coordinate 28,512 of NZ_LMNH01000003.1, forward strand.
CTCCTCGCCCACCCCACCCACCCCGCCACCCGCGCCCTCGTCGGCGCCCGTGACCTGTCCTCACCCACCACCCGAGAAGCCACCCGAGAAGCCACCCGAGAAGAGAGCACCGCATGATCCGCACGCCCCGTCCTTCCCACCTGGCCGCCGCAGCGGTGCTGCTGGCCTCCGTCACCGCCTGCGGCGGAGCCCCGGGCGCCCAGGACGCCGGGGGCGGCGGGGGCGCCGACGACCGGATCCGCCTGGCCATGCTGCAGCCGCCGCGCTCGGGGCTGAGCCCGCTGTCCGACGACGCCTTCAAGCTCTCGCGCTGGAGCACCGCCGAGACGCTGGTGACCCTCGACGACGAGGGCGGCGCCCTCCCGGGCCTGGCCACCTCCTGGGAGCAGGCCGACGACCTCACCTGGCGCTTCGCGGTGCGCGACGGCGTCACCTTCCACGACGGCACGGAGCTGACCGCCGAGCAGGCGGCCGCCTCGCTCACCGCCGCGGCCGAGGCCAGCCCGCCGCCGCGGATCCTCGACGGGGTCACCCTCACCGCCGAGGCCGACGGCGACACCCTGGTGGTGACCACCGGCGAGCCCGACCCGCTGGTGCCGCAGCGGCTGTCGAGCCCGCAGCTGGCGGTGCTGGCGGCCTCGGCGTACGCCCCGGACGGGACGGTGTCGCCCGTGGGCACCGGCACCGGGCCCTACGAGCTGACCGAGGTGGCCGGCACGGCGGGCGCGACGCTGGAGCGCTTCGAGGACTACTGGGGCGAGCCGGCGCAGGCCGCGGGCCTCGACGTCTCCTACGTGCCCGACGGCACCGCGCGCGCCGCGGCGCTGCGCACCGGGGAGGCCGACGTGGTGGAGGCCGTGCCGGTGGGCCAGCTGCCGCAGATCGACCCCGCGCTCATCCACGAGGTGCCGATGCCGCGCACCAACACGCTCTACCTCAACACCTCCGAGGGCCCCTTCGCCGACCCGGCCGTGCGGGCCGCGGCGCGCGCGGCGATCGACCGGGCCCGGCTCGTCGCCGACGTCTACGAGGGCCGCGCCGACGAGGCCGAGGGCCTGCTCGGCCCCGCGATCCCGTGGGCCGCCGACCTGCGCGACGACGCCTACGCCGCGCTGCTGGGCGAGCGGCCCGAGCCGGCGCCGGTCGACGGGGTGGAGATCAGCCTCGGCACCTTCACCGACCGCGCCGAGCTGCCCGAGGTGGCCGTGCTGCTCGAGCAGGAGCTGGAGGCGGCGGGCTTCGAGGTCGAGCAGGACGTGCGGGAGTACCAGTTCATCGAGGCCGACGCCCTCGACGGCGCCTTCGACGCCTTCATCCTCTCCCGCGCCACCGTGCTCGACTCGGGCGACCCGGTGGCCTACCTCTACAGCGACTTCGCCTGCGAGGGCTCCTTCAACATCGCCCAGCTCTGCGACGAGGACGTCGACGCCGCCCTCGAGGAGGCCGCGGCGCTGCCGGTCGGCCCCGCGCGGCAGGCCGCCACGATGGCCGTCGAGGCCCTGGTGCTCAGTGCCGACGCCGTCGTGCCGCTGCTGCACGAGCGGGTGGTCCAGGGCGAGTCGGAGCGCGTCGAGGACGCCCTGCGCGACCCCCGCGAGCGCGCCCTGGTGGACGCCTCGACCTCCGTCGGATGACGCGTGCGGCGGCCCTGGTCACCGCCTCGCGCCTGGGCGCCGGGCTGGGCGTGCTCGTGCTCGTCGGGCTGCTGCCGTGGCTCTCGGGGCGCTCGGCGGAGTACACCGTCCTGCGCGCCCGGTACGCCGAGCTCGAGGCGACGCCCGCGGCGCTGGCCGCGGTGCGCGCCGAGCTCGGCCTCGACCGTGGACCGCTCGCGGTGCTGGGCGACTGGGTGGCGGGCCTGGCGCGCGGCGACCTCGGCACGTCGTGGATCTCCGGGCGCCCGGTCGGCCCCGGGCTGCTGTCGGCGGCCGGCGTCTCGCTGACGCTCATGCTCGCCGCGCTCGTGGTGGCGCTGGTCGTCGCGGCCGTCGTGGCGGTGCCCGCGCTGGTCGGCGGGCTGCGCGGCGACCGCGGGGCGGGCCCCGGCGTCGGCGCAGTGGCGCTCACCGCGCTCCCGGAGTTCGTGCTCAGCGCCGTGCTGCTGCTGGTGGGCGCGGTGTGGCTGGGCTGGCTGCCGCCCTACGGCTGGCAGGGCCCCGAGCACCTCGTGCTGCCGGCGCTCGCGCTGGGGCTGCCCGGCGGGGGACTGGTCGGCCGCCTGCTGGCCGACGCGGTGGGCGCGGTGGTGGGGGAGCCGTGGGTGCACACCTGGCTGCTGGTCGGGCGCTCCCGGGCCCGGCTGGCCCTCGCCGTGCTGCGCCGTGCCCTGCCGTCGGTCGTGGGCCAGGCCGGCCTCGTCGTGGTCGGGCTGCTCGGCGGCGCGGTCGCGGTGGAGGAGGTCTTCGCCGTGCCGGGGCTGGGCCGGGCGGTGCTGGGCGCGGCCAGCGCGCAGGACGTGCCGGCGCTCCAGGCCGGCGTGCTGCTGCTGGTGGTCGTGGCCGTCGCGGTCGGCCTCGTCGTGGCGCTGCTGCGGCGCGCGCTGCTCGGACCGGCCCTGCGGCTGGCCAGCGTGCCGAGCGCCGCGCCCGCCCCGCGGGCCGGCCGGCGCGCCCTCGGCGTACCGCTCCTGGCCGGGGGGCTGCTGCTGGCGATGGTGCTCGCCGGGCTGCCGGGCGATCCCTACGCCTCGTCCCACGAGCGTCTCGAGGCGCCGCGGCCGGGGCTGTGGCTCGGCGCCGACGCCAGCGGACGCGACCTGCTCGCCCGCCTGGCCCACGGGGCGCTCACCACGGTCGGCACCGCCCTCGCCGTGGTGGCGGTGTGCCTCGTGGTGGGCCTCGTCGTCGGGCTGGCGCCCCGACTCTCGGCCGGCCCGGTCGAGGTCGCCAACGCCGCCCCGCCCGTCGTGGCCGGGCTGCTCGTGGCCGCCCTCGCCGGGCCGTCGACGCTCGGCGCGGCGGTCGCGGTGGCGGCCGTGGGCTGGGCGCCCCTGGCCGCGCACACCTCGGCCCTCGTGGCCGAGGCCCGCGGCCGACCGCACGTCGCCGTGCTCCCCGTGCTGGGCGTCGGGCCCCTGCGACGCACCTGGTGCCACCTGCTGCCGGGGGCCGTCGGCCCCGTCGTGCGGCACGCCGCGCTGCGCGTGCCGGGGGTGACCCTGGCGCTGGCCTCGCTCGGCTTCCTCGGCCTCGGCCCGGGCCAGCCCTCGCCGGAGTGGGGCCTGCTGCTCGCCGAGGGCGCCGGCTACGCCGAACGGGCCTGGTGGGTCGTCGCCGCGCCCACCCTGGCCCTCGTGCTCGTCGCCGTGCTCGCGGTGTCCGTGGCCTCCGCGAGCCGGGGCCTCACTCGTCGCTGACGTACTTGGTGGACTCCGTCAGACCGTCGTAGGTGACCTTCGCGAGGGTCGGGATCCCGCTGCTGAGGCCGCCGCCCCCGGGTGACACCGAGCTCACCAGTCGGTCCATGTCGAACCCGGGCTCGACGACCGACAGCTGACCCCACCGCCCCAGCACCTCCGACACCTTGGCGCCGCCGTCGCCCATCGAGGCGATGAGGTCGTTCATGCGGGTGCCGAGCTGGCTGACGGTCGACACCAGGTCGTCGAGGAAGCGCCGGACCTTCGCGACCCACTCCACGACCGTGGAGGCCAGCTCCTGCAGGCCCTTGGGGAGGTACGGGGTGGTGAACTTCCAGATCGCCCCGAGGATCCAGCTGACCACCTCGACGATGGCGTCGCGCACGAGGGCGCGCACGCCGGCGACGATGCCGCCGGCGAGCTCGGTGGCGCCGCCCACCCCGCGGATCGCGGTGGCGAAGGCCTTGAGGATGTCCTCGAGCGCGTCCGCGGCGGTGGTGTAGGCGTCGACGGCGAGGCCCTCCCACCGACCGGCGTCGCGACGGACGGTGGCGAGGAAGTCGTCGGCGTTGCTGTCGAGGTGGTCGGCGACGTTCATCCACGTGGTGGCGAAGGAGCGGATCTCGTCGGGGTTGCCGGCGAGCTGGTCCAGCCACTCGGGGAAGGGGGCGACGTGCTCCATGATGAAGCCGCCGATCATGCCGACGACGGCGCCGAAGGGGTCGGTCATGTCGGCGAGCGTCTCGAGGCCGCCGAAGACGCCGTTGACCGCGCCCTCGACCCAGTCGCCCTCCGAGAGCGCCACCCCGCTGGCCGCCAGGCTCTCCACCGGCCCGGCGCCGGTGTACCACGCCGTCGAGTCGACCTCGGGGGCCACGAGCGGATCGGTCATCACTGCCCCTTGAAGACGTTGAAGAGGTCGTTCACGACGTCGTCGGTCCAGCCGAAGATGTCGGCCAGGCCGCGGACGGCGTCGGCGGTGCCGGACACGCCGGCGACCGCCGCCTTGGCCGAGTCGACGCCCACCGACTGCACCGGCTCCAGCGCCTCGCCGATGAAGGCGCAGAGCAGGCCGAACGCGTCGCCGTGGATGGAGACGGCGCGGCCGGCGTCGACCCCCTCGGTGGCGGTCTCCGCGATGACGTCGAGGTGCGAGGCGTGGGCCCGCATCTCACCCAGGGTGACGTCGATGCTCATCGCAGCACCCCACTGCCCGCCGAGCCCCGCGGCCCGTCCTCCGGCGGGGTCGCGGCCTGGTCGAGCATCGAGCCGAAGTGCCGGTCCATCTCCGCGGCCGACTCGCTGCGCTCACCCAGCCAACGACCGGAGACCTCGCGCACCTGCTGCTGGGCCTGCGAGCAGGCCTCGGCGTTGGCCTGCAGGATGGCGGTGCGGATCTCCTCGGCGGGGCGCTGCGCGAGCTTCGCGGTGACGTGCAGGTCGACCAGCACGCCCGAGGCGCTGACGGTGACCTCGGCCCCGCCGTCGCGGGAGTGGCCCACCGACCTCACCTCGGCCAGCTCGCCGTTCATCCGCTGGGCCCGTCGCAAGTTGTCCTCTGCCTGGGCGGCGGCGCGCTCGATGCGGGCTCTCGCCTCGGATTCTCCGGTCAGCATGGCGGGTTCCTCTCGTCCGGCGTGGGGGTGGCGTCGACGCCACCGTGCCCCCGGGCGCGCACCGCGAAACACCGCTGCCGAGCAGCGGCTAGGGTCGGGGAGCAGTCACGACCCGACCCTGCCGCCCCTCCCCGCCGTCGCGGGCGGTCACCCCCTCGGAGGCACCATGAGCGACCAGACGATGCGGCCCTCGATCCTGTGGCGGCTGCTGATGACCGCCGTCGCCGCGCTCGTCGTCGCGGGCTTCGGGTGGAACCTGCTGCGCGTGGTGCGGGGCACCATGGACTGGACCGCGCTGACCGTGGTGGTCGTGCCCCTGCTCGGACTCCTCTCGCTCGCGCTCCTGCTGGGCATCGGGATCGTGTGGACCTCGCGGGTCTGGATCGACCAGGCCACCGGGACCTTCCACCAACGGGCGCTGTGGCAGCGGCGCGAGGCCCCGCTCGCTCCGCCGACGACGGTGCGGATCCACCGCTTCGTGTCGTCGTCGGCGCCGGGCAACACCGGGCGCTGGTTCCTCGACGTACGGCGGCCGGGCCAGGCCGACATCGGCGTCTCCACCCCGTTCGTGCCCCGCATGGACGTGCTGGCCGCCCAGCTGCAGCCCGCCCTGGCCGCGCACCCGGAGCTCGCCGCCGACGACGAGACCCGCCTGTGCATCGAGCGACCCGAGGTGATCTACGCCCCCGGTGTGCGCTGATGGTCCCGCGCTGGACCGCTGCGCGTCGCCCGCCGTTCACGGCCGCCTCCCCGACCGGCCACCGGCGTCGTCCTACGGTGCGCCCATGACCTCTCGGAAGACCTCCCCCCGCACCCTGCTGCCCGTCGCCGGACTCACCGCCCTGGCCCTCCTGGTCGGGCCCGGCCTCCTCGCCCCCGCCGAGGCCCGCCCCGCCGGCGGCGCCGGCGCGCTCGAGCAGGAGCGCGCCGCCCGGTCCGCTGCCGCCGAGCGGCCCGTCACCCAGCTGCGCACCCCGGTCGTCGTCGGCCACCGCGGCGCCTCGGGCTACCGCCCCGAGCACACGCTGGCCTCCTACCGCCTGGCCATCCAGCTCGGCGCCGACTACATCGAGCCCGACCTGGTCCCGACCAAGGACGGCGTGCTCGTGGCCCGCCACGAGAACGAGATCAGCGGCACCACCGACGTCGCCGAGCACCCCGAGTTCGCGGACCGCCGCACCACCAAGACCATCGACGGCCGCGAGGTCAGCGGGTGGTTCACCGAGGACTTCACGCTGCGCGAGCTGCGCACGCTGCGTGCCGTGGAGCGGCTGCCGCAGGTGCGCCCCGACAACACCCGCTACGACGGCCGCTTCCGGGTGCCGACCTTCACCGAGGTGCTGCGCCTGGCTCGCACGGCCTCCCGGGAGACCGGCCGCAGGATCGGCGTCGCGCCGGAGACCAAGCACCCCACCTACTTCGACTCCATCGGGCTGTCCCTGGAGGAGCCGATGCTGCGTGAGCTGAAGCGCTTCGGCCTGGACGAGAAGCGCAGCAAGGTGCTCATCCAGTCCTTCGAGACCACCAACCTCAAGCAGATCGACCGCCTCACCGAGGCGCCCGTCGAGCAGCTGGTCGACGCCACCGGCGCGCCCTACGACCTCGTCGCGGCCGGCAAGGACACGACGTACGCCGACCTCGTGACGCCGGCGGGGCTCGCGAAGGTGGCGCGCTACGCCGACTGGCTGGGCCCCAACAAGGACGTCGTGCTGCCGCGCGACGCCTCCGGGGCGCTGACCGGGCCCAGCGACGTCGTCGACGACGCCCACGCGGCGGGCCTGCGGGTCGTGGTGTTCACCGTGCGCGACGAGAACCAGTTCATGGCCACCGACTTCCGCACCGGCACCGACCCGGACGCCAAGGGCGACGTCTTCGCCGAGGTGCAGGCCTTCCTCGACGCCGGGGTCGACGGCGTCTTCGCCGACCACCCCGACTCCGCGGTCTACGCGCGCGACACCTGGGTCGCCGGGCGGTAGCCGGCGGCCGGGACCGGGGCGGGCCCCGCGCGTGCCTCGCCCGCGTGGGGGCTGCCCATCGGCGCGGGGGATCGGCACACTGAGCGCCATGCCGTCCCCCCTGCAGACCCCCCTGCGCCTGCTCGTCCTGCTCGTCTGCGCCGCCCTCGCGGGCGCGGCCCTGGCGGCCGTGCCGGCCACCGCGGCCCGGGCGCCGGGGCTGACCCTCGAGGCGCCCGCGCGCTACGCCGACACCGCCACGCCGCTCACGGCGACGCTGCGCGACGACGCCGGCGCCCCGGTCGCCGGGGCGGAGGTCGTCGTCGAGCGGCGCCGGGGAGGGAAGTGGGCCGAGGTCGCCCGCGCCCTGAGCAACGAGGCCGGCGCGGTGGTCGTCGACGTCGTGCTCGCCCGCGCGCCGAAGGACAACGTCGTCCGCGCGGTCTTCGCCGGCGACGCGACCCACCCGGCGGCCGAGGCCACCACGGTGCTGCCGCTGCGCAAGCGCGGCTCCGACCTGCGCCTGGGTGGACCCGGGAGGGTCGTCGACGAGCGGTCGGTGGACCTCGCGGTGCGGTGGACGACCGGCAGCGGCACGCCGGTGGCGGGGCGCGTCACGGTGCAGAGCAAGCCGCGAGGCGCGAAGGCGTGGAGCGACCCGGTCCGGGTGCGCACCGACGACCAGGGCCGCGCCTCGCTGACGGTGCGCCCCCGCGTCGACACCGTCTACCGCGCCCTCGCCCCCGCCAAGGCCTGGCTCGAGCGCTCGGTCAGCGGCACGCACCTGGTCGACAACCGCCCGCCGGGCACCCCGGTCGCGCTGCCCGCCGGCGCCCCGCGGCCCCGCATCTCCCTGCCCCGCCAGCCCCGCGCCACCGGCGAGGGCGCCCGCCCGGTCGTCACCGCCGTCCCCGACGGGGTCTGGAAGCAGATGACCGGCCGCAGCTGGCACGCCGGCTGCCCCGTGGGCCGCTCCGGCCTGCGGCTGCTGCGCATCAACTACTGGGGCTTCGACGGCTACCGGTACCGCGGTGAGCTGGTGGCCGCCACCGGCGCCGTCGGCCAGATGGCGGGCGCGCTGGGCCAGATGTACCGCGAGCAGCTGCCGATCCGCGCGATGTACCGCGTGGACCGCTTCGGCTGGTCGAAGCGCCTCGGTGGCGCCGACGACTACGCCTCGATGGCCGCCGACAACACCTCGGCCTTCAACTGCCGCGACGTCGTCGGGCGCCCGGGCGTGCGCTCCCCGCACTCCTACGGCCGCTCCCTCGACGTCAACCCGTGGGAGAACCCCTACCGCTCCCAGCAGGGCACGGTGCCCAACACCTGGTGGCCCTCCCGCTCGCACCCGAGGGTGGCGTGGCGCTCCTCGGCCCACGCCGTGGTCAGCGCCATGCGGGCCCACGGCCTGCGCTGGACCTACGGCGTGCAGGACGCCCACCACTTCGACGCCAGCGCGGGCGCCGGCCGTGTCGTGCTCGACCCGCGCTGCGCCGGGGTCGTGTGCGAGTGAGCGGGGCCGGCTGCGTCTTCTGCGCGATCGTGGCGGGGGAGACCCCGGCCGACCTCGTGCTGGAGACCGACGACCTCGTCGCCTTCCTCGACCAGCGACCGGTCTTCCGCGGCCACGTGCTGCTGGTGCCGCGCACCCACGTCGTGACCCTGCCCGACCTGCCCGGCGAGCTGCGCGACCCGTTCCTGGCCGCGGCCCAGCGGCTCTGCACCGCGGTGGTCGAGGCGCTGGGCGCGCAGGGCAGCTGGGTCTCGGTCAACAACACCGTCAGCCAGTCGGTGCCCCACCTGCACCTGCACGTCGTGCCGCGCACCAAGGGCGACGGCCTGCGGGGCTTCTTCTGGCCGCGGCAGCGCTACGACGACGGCGAGCGTGCGTCGTACGCCGCGCGGCTGCGGTCGGCGCTGGACTGACGTCACCGCCCCCGGGCCGGTGACCTAGGGTGACCGGCGTCTCGACGTACACCACCGGCCGCGCCCGCGGCCACTGAGGAGGACAGCAGCATGGGTCGTTTCGACGGACGCGTGGCCGTGATCACCGGAGCCGCTCGCGGCATCGGGCTCGGCACCGCCCAGCGCTTCGCTCAGGAGGGGGCCGCGGTCGCGATCGTGGACCTCGACGAGTCCGCCGCCGCGGAGTCGGCGGCCACCCTGGGCACCCAGGCGGTCGGCATCGGCTGCGACGTCAGCGACAAGGCCTCGGTCGAGGCGGCCGTGGCCCGCGTGGTCGAGGAGCTCGGCGGCCTGCACATCCTGGTCAACAACGCCGGCGTGACCCGCGACAACCTGCTGTTCAAGATGACCGAGCTCGACTGGGACCTCGTCATGGGCGTGCACCTCAAGGGTGCCTTCCTGATGAGCCAGGCCGCGCAGAAGCACTTCGTGGAGCAGCGCTACGGCAAGATCGTCAACACCTCCAGCACCTCGGCGCTGGGCAACCGCGGCCAGGCCAACTACTCCGCGGCCAAGATGGGCCTGCAGGGCTTCACCAAGACCCTCGCCCTCGAGCTGGGCGCCTTCGGCGTCAACGTCAACGCGGTCGCGCCGGGCTTCATCGCCACCGACATGACCGACCAGACCGCGGCGCGGCTGAAGATGGACGTCGAGGAGTTCCGCCGCCTCAGCGGCGAGGCCAACCCCGTGAAGCGCGTCGGCCACCCCGAGGACATCGCCGCCGCGGTGACCTTCCTGGCCAGCGACGAGGCCTCCTACATCACCGGCCAGACCCTCTACGTCGACGGTGGGGCCACCATCTCCCGCGGCTGACCCCGCACCGCTCAGCCGACCGCCGTCGGTGCTGCGGCCCGCGCGCCTCCGTCCACGGAGCGCGTCCGGGTCGCACACTGGGGGCGGTCGCTGGTTTTGTCGATCGACTCAGTAGCCTTTCCGTTCCTTCCGTCCTCCCGACCTCCCACCGATCGGAGCCCGACGTGCTCATCCGTCCCGTCCCGACCCGCCGCCGCGCCGCGCGCGCCACCGCCCTGCTCGCCGCCGCCACCCTGGTGCTCGCCGGGTGCGGCGGGGGCGAGGAGTCCTCCGACGGCTCCGGGGGCGGCGGGGGCGGCGCCGAGGCCCAGGACGTCGCCGCGGGGGAGCGGCTCGAGGCGACCTGGCCGCTGACCGGCCTGCCGGTGGGCAAGGGGGAGTCGGCGGCCCAGCGCCACCCCGTCATGGTGCTGAAGATGGACAACACCTCCTCCGCGGCCCCGCAGCTGGGCCTGGGCGAGGCCGACCTGGTGGTCGAGGAGCTGGTGGAGGGCGGGATGACCCGCCTGGCTGCCTTCTTCTACTCCGAGATCCCCGGCACGGTGGGTCCGGTGCGCTCGATGCGGGCCAGCGACATCGGGATCGTGGCCCCCGCCGACGCCGCCGTGGTGACCAGCGGTGCCGCCGCGGTCACCATCGGGCGGATCAAGCAGGCCGGGATCACCTTCTTCGCCGAGGGCTCCAAGGGGTTCTTCCGCGACTCCTCGCGCAGCGCGCCCTACAACCTCTTCACCGACCTCGCGGCGACCACGACGCTGACCGACGGCGCCGCGGAGCGGCCCAGCGACTACCTGCCCTGGGGCGAGGAGTCCGACCTGCCCGCGGGCCAGCCGGCGCGGTCGCTGGCCGCGAGCTTCTCCGGCAGCCACACCACGAGCTGGACCTACGCCGACGGCGGCTACACCAACACCGACACCTTCGCCGCGCAGGGCGACGAGTTCCCCGCCGACACCGTGCTCGTGCTGCGCGTGCCGGTCGGCGACGCGGGCTACCTCGACCCGGCAGGCAACCCCGTGCCCGAGACGACCCTCGAGGGCAAGGGCGAGGCGATGCTCTTCCACGGCGGCACGCTGGTGCGGGGCACCTGGGCGAAGCCGGGACTCGACCAGCCCCTCGAGCTGTCGACGAGGGCGGGCGCGCTGAGCGTGCCGGCCGGACGCACCTGGATCGAGCTGGTGCCCACCGACGGCGGCTCGGTCACCTTCGCCAAGTAGCCCGGCCCGGGACCGCCGGCCCGGTCGGGGTCAGTCGGTGGTGGCGATCGGCCCCAGCGGGCCGGTCGGCAGCATCACGCCGGCGTCGGCGAGGGCCTGGAAGCCGGCGATCATGAAGCCGATCGCGGCCTCGACCCGGGCGGCGGCCGCGATCGGGTCGTCGGAGCCGGCCACGGACTCCCCGGCCGAGGCCATGGCGCCGAAGAAGATGCGGGAGAAGGTCTGCAGCATCTCGTCCTCGAGCTCCCACGGCCCGGCGCCCAGGACCGAGCGCATGATCTCCAGGACGTTGGCGTAGGTGGAGCGCTCCTCCTGCTCGCGGTAGCGCTCGTAGCCCAGCACGGCCGGGCCCTCCTGCACGACGATGCGGCGGTAGCCCGGCTCCTGGACCACCTCGAGGAACGTGCGCAGCCCGGCACGCGCCTTCTCCCAGGGGTCCTTCTTGCCCCGCAGCACCTTCTGGATCGCACGCGCCGCGTCGGACTCCACCCGCTCGAAGACGGCCTCGAAGAGGGCCTGCTTGCCGCTGAAGTGGTGGTAGAGGGCGCCCTTGGTGACGTCGGCCCCGGCCACGATCGAGTCCAGCGAGGTGGAGGCGTAGCCGTGCTCGGTGAACATCTGCTCGGCCACGTCGACGAGGGCCCGCTTGGTTGACGCGGAGTACTGCTGGCGACGGCTGACGCCCGGCACCGCGGGCACCTTGGGGACCAGCTTGGAGACCGAGGACTTCGCCATGGGCCCACCCTATGTGGCCGCCGCCACGGGCCGGCCGCGCCGGGTGGGCGGGATCACGCCGGATCGGGGTCAGGTCACCCCTGTGGTGCTTGGATACCGCCGGTATGCCGCCCTACCATCGGTACGTACTCACGGTACGTGAACCGTGAACGACCGAGGAGTGACCATGACCTGGAACAGCCACCGCAACCGCGGGGAGATCCTCCGCGCCGTGATCGCCGCCGCCGACGCCCGTGTCGACGGCCTGCTCCCGCTCGACGTCGAGGGCGCCACGAGCGCCTTCCACGACGAGCTCGACCTGCTCGGCGCCCTCCAGCTGCGCTGGCACACCCGCCTGTCGGGCCGCATCGAGCGCGAGCTGGTGCACCAGCCGATGGCGCTCGAGGACGCCGTCGTCGCCGCCTGGCGCGGCACGGCCGACGAGATGCCCGGGGTGCGCGCCGTGCTCGACCACTACCGCGCCGAGCCCCGCGACGACGTGATGGCCGCCGCGCTGCGCAAGGCGTCGGCCAAGGAGCACCACCTGCTGGCCGTGATGGCCGGGCAGGCCGGCACCCACGCCACCGCCGCCGCGGCCCGCGCCGGGGCCCGCATCGAGGCGCGTGCGCGCGCCGGCTGGCAGCCGGGCGCGAGCCTCGAGCCCCCGGTGGCCCACCGGTCCGCCAGCCTGCTCGGGCGCCTGCGCGCCGCCCTCGCGGCCTGATCGCACCCACCGCCCCGGTGCCATGATGGCTCCATGAGCGAGGTCGGTGCGGGCATGCTGCTGGTGGCGGGGCCGGGCCTGCTCGACCCCCACTTCGCCGACACCGTCGTGCTGCTGCTCGACGCCGACGCCGAGGGCGCGGTCGGCGTCGTGCTCAACCGGCCCACCCCGGTGGGCGTCGAGCAGGTGCTCGAGGGCTGGGACCGCCTGGTCGTCGAGCCGGACGTGCTCTTCCAGGGCGGTCCGGTCTCCGCCGACGGGGCGATCGCGCTCGCGCTGCTGGGGCCGGGGGAGCCGCCCGCGGGCTTCCGCCCGGTCGTGGACCGGCTCGGGCTGGTCGACCTCGGCACGCCCGTGGAGCAGGTGGCCGACGCGCTGCTCGGCGTACGGGTCTTCGCGGGGTACGCCGGATGGGGCGCCGGACAGCTCGAGGGCGAGATCGCCGGGGGCGACTGGCTGGTGGTGCCCGGCACCGCCGACGACGTCTTCCGCGACGACGTCACCGACCTGCGCCGCGACGTCGTGCGGCGCCAGCCGGGGGAGCTGGCCTGGCACGCCACCCGGCCCGCCGACCCCGAGCTCAACTGAGGTCCGCCTCGCCTACACTGGGCGGGTGAGCTTCGGATTCGGAACCGGCACCGCGGTCGACGAGAAGGTCCGCGAGGACCAGCGCACCGTCCCGACCGACGACGGTGACCACGAGCGCTTCTCCCACTACGTCGAGAAGGACAAGCTGACCGAGGCGATGGTCATGGGCACCCCGGTCGTCGCCCTGTGCGGCAAGGTCTGGGTGCCGAGCCGCGCGCCGGAGAAGTACCCCGTGTGCCCCGAGTGCAAGGACGCCTGGGAGAACATGAAGGACGACGCGGGCGACGACGCGTGACGGGCGGCTCCGAGCCCGCACCCCACCTCGTCCCCGCGCTCAGCCCGGCCTTCCCGCAGCGCGCCGCCTGGGGCACGGCCCCGTCGCTGCGCGCCTGGCAGCAGGCGGCGATGGAGAAGTACTTCGACGGGCCCTCCCGCGACTTCCTCGCCGTGGCGACGCCCGGCGCGGGCAAGACGACCTTCGCGCTGTCGGTGGCCGCCGAGCTGCTGGGGCGCCGGATGATCGACCGCATCACCGTGGTCGCCCCCACCGAGCACCTCAAGCTCCAGTGGGCCGAGGCGGCCGCGCGGGCCGGCATCCCGCTCGACCCGGCCTACTCGGCCGGCAAGGGCCGCACGTCGGAGGACTACGTCGGCATCGCGGTCACCTACGCCGGCGTCGCGGTCAACCCGCTGGCCATGCGGATCCGCACCGAGCGCTTCAAGACGCTGGTGATCCTCGACGAGGTGCACCACGCCGGTGACGCGTTGTCGTGGGGCGAGGGCGTGCGCGAGGCCTTCGAGCCCGCCGCGCGCAGGCTGGCCCTCACCGGCACGCCCTTCCGCTCCGACGTCAACCCGATCCCGTTCGTCACCTACGCGCCGGGCGGCGACGGCATCCCGCGGTCGGTGGCCGACTACACCTACGGCTACGCCCACGCCCTGGCCGACCACGTCGTGCGCCCGGTGCTCTTCCTGGCCTACTCCGGGGAGATGACCTGGCGCACCCGCGCCGGCGACGAGGTGGCCGCCCGCCTCGGCGAGCCACTGACCAAGGACCTCACCAACCAGGCCCTGCGCACCGCGCTGGACCCCAGCGGCTCCTGGATCCCCTCGGTGCTGGCCGCCGCCGACAGCCGGCTGACCGAGGTGCGCCGGCACGTGCCCGACGCCGGCGGCCTGGTCATCGCCACCGACCAGGACTCCGCGCGCTCCTACGCCAAGACCCTGCGCCAGATCACCGGGCAGTCGGCCACCGTGGTGCTCTCCGACGAGAAGGCGGCCTCGAAGAAGATCACCGCCTTCGCCGAGGACGACTCGCGGTGGATGGTCGCGGTGCGCATGGTCTCCGAGGGCGTCGACGTGCCGCGCCTGGCCGTCGGGGTCTACGCCACGACCACCTCCACGCCGCTGTTCTTCGCCCAGGCCGTGGGCCGCTTCGTGCGTGCGCGCGCCCGAGGCGAGGTGGCGTCGGTCTTCGTGCCGTCGGTGCCGCGCCTGCTCGGCTTCGCCTCGGAGATGGAGGTCGAGCGCGACCACGTGCTCGGGCGCACGGTCAGCGACGAGGACGACATCTTCGCCGCCGAGAACGACCTGCTCGCCGAGGCGCAGCAGGGGGAGTCGGCCTCCGCGGAGGAGGACAAGCTGCCCTTCGAGGCGCTCGGCTCCGAGGCGCGCTTCGACCGGGTGCTCTACGACGGCGGCGAGTTCGGCCACGAGGGCGAGGTGCACGTCGGCTCGGAGGAGGAGATGGACTTCCTCGGCATCCCCGGCCTGCTCGAGCCCTCCCAGATGCGCGAGCTGCTCCAGCAGCGCCAGAGCGACCGGGCGCGCAAGCAGAAGGCGGCGGCGCCCCCGAGCGCGGCGCAGGCGCGTCCGGCCGACTCGGTGACCCAGGTCAGCACCCACGAGCAGCTGGCGGTGCTGCGGCGCGAGCTCAACGGGCTCGTGGCCGCGTGGCACCACCGCACCGGCCAGGCCCACGGGATCACCCACGCCGCGCTGCGCAAGGAGTGCGGCGGCCCGGCGGCGGCCATCGCCAACGCCGAGCAGCTGCGGGCCCGCATCGACCGCATCCGCGACTGGGCGGCGCGCAAGTCGGGCTGAGACCGACCCCGGGCGGGGACCGCCCTAGACTCGCCCCATGTCGGCCGAGACGTCCCAGACCCTGGACCGGGGCCTGCGCGTCCTCGACGTGCTGGCCGCCTCGGCGGGCGGGCTCACGGTCACCGAGCTCGCGGCGGCCCTCGAGGTCAACCGCACGGTCGTCTACCGGCTGGTCAGCACCCTGGAGCAGCACTCGATGGTCCGGCGCGACGCACGGGGCCGGCTCCACGTCGGGCTCGGCGTGCTCCACATCGCCTCGGCCGTCCACCCCGTGCTGCGCGACGTCGCCGGGCCGGTGCTGCGCACCCTGGCCGAGGCCGTGGGCCACACCGCCCACCTGACCGTGGCCGAGGGCAACGAGGCGCTCGCCGTCGCGGTGGTGGAGCCCTCGTGGACCGACTTCCACGTCTCCTACCGGGTCGGCACGCGCCACCCCCTCCTCCAGGGCGCGGCGGGCAAGGCGATCCTCGCCGGCCGGGCCCAGGGGCCGCGCCCGCCCTACGTCGTGACGCTCGGTGAGCTCCAGACCGGCGCCCAGGGCCTGGCCGCCCCCATCGACGTCGACGGCCTCGAGGGCAGCGTCGGCATCGTCAGCATGGGCGACGTCGACGAGCGCACGGTCGCCGAGCACGTCATGCGCGCCGCCCGGGAGGTCACGGCCGCCCTCGCCCCCGCGCCCCCGCCGCCCGACGAGGTCTAGCCCGAGGGCCGGCCCGCCGCCAGGCGGGCGAGGGGCAGCACCCGGTGGGGCACCGGCGTGGCCAGGGCGATCGTGGTCGAGGACCGCAGGATCGCGGGGTGGGCCAGCGCCCGGTCGATGACGTGCTGCAGGTCGGCGTTGGAGCGGGCCACGACCCGCGCGAGCAGGTCGCCGGAGCCGGTGGTGGTGTGCACCTCGAGCACCTGGGGGATGCCGGCGAGGTGCTCGCCCACCACGTCGTGGGCGCCGCCGTCGGGGGAGAAGTCCTGACGGATCTCCAGGGTCAGGAACGCCGTGACCGGCCAGCCGAGCGCCTCGGGCGACAGGTCGGGGCCCCACCCGGTGACGACACCGCGGGCGGCGAGGCGGTCGAGCCTGGCCTGCACGGTGCCGCGGGCCACCCCGAGGCGTCGGGAGGCCTCCAGCACGCCGAGGCGGGGCTGCTCGGCGAACAGCTCGAGCACCCTGCGGTCGAGATCGTCCACGTGCGCCTCCCCGACCGTGCAGGTTGTCCAGTGATCCAGAGAACTGTTGCACATCCTGACCGCCACTCACCATCCTGAGGCCATGACCGCCACCCCCGAGACCACGACCGCTGCGCACCGTGCCCTCACCCCCGAGGAGCTGCGTGCCGACCTCACCCTCGAGCAGCTCCAGCAGCTGGTGGGCCTGGTCGAGCACGACCCGAGCCGCGACCCCTTCCCGGTCAACGCCCTCGACGCCGTGGGGTTCGTGGTCGGCAACGCCACCATGGCCGCCGGGTGGTACCAGCTGGCGATGGGCATGGAGCTGGTCGCCTACCGCGGCCCCGAGACCGGCCACCGCGAGGCGGTCTCCTTCGTGCTGCGCTCGGGCAGCGCGCGCTTCGTGCTCACCGGTGCCGTCGACCCCGCCAGCCCGCTGGCCGACCACCACCGCCGCCACGGCGACGGCGTGGTCGACCTGGCCCTGGAGGTGCCCGACGTGGACCGCTGCGTCGCGCACGCCCGCTCCTGCGGGGCCACGGTGCTGGTGGAGCCCCACGACGAGAGCGACGAGCACGGCACCGTGCGGACCGCAGCGATCGCGACGTACGGCGAGACGCGCCACACCCTCGTCGACCGCAGCCGCTACGACGGCCCCTACCTGCCTGGCTACGTGGCCCGCACGGGCACGGTGGAGCGGCGCGCCGGCGACCCGGCCCGCCTCTTCCAGGCCGTCGACCACTGCGTGGGCAACGTCGAGCTCGGCCGGATGGACGAGTGGGTCGACTTCTACCACCGGGTCATGGGCTTCACCGACATGGCGGAGTTCGTCGGCGACGACATCGCCACCGACTACTCCGCGCTGATGAGCAAGGTCGTGGCGAGCGGCAACCACCGCGTGAAGTTCCCGCTCAACGAGCCGGCCGTGGCCAAGAAGCGCTCGCAGATCGACGAGTACCTGGACTTCTACGCCGGCCCCGGCTGCCAGCACCTCGCGCTGGCCACCGGCGACATCCTGCGCAGCGTCGACGTCATGCGCGCCCGCGGTGTGCAGTTCCTCGCCACCCCCGACTCCTACTACGACGACCCCGAGCTGCGCGCGCGCATCGGCGAGGTGCGGGTGCCGATCGAGGAGCTGAAGGCGCGCGGCATCCTCGTCGACCGCGACGAGGACGGCTACCTGCTCCAGATCTTCACCCAGCCCGTCGGCGACCGCCCCACGGTGTTCTTCGAGCTCATCGAGCGCCACGGGTCGCTGGGCTTCGGCAAGGGCAACTTCAAGGCGCTCTTCGAGGCCATCGAGCGCGAGCAGGACCGCCGCGGCAACCTCTGAGCGCGCCCGACGACGACGGCGCGGGGCCCGTGGTGGACCAGACCGCGGCGGGCGGAACCAATCCGGGTGAGCCAGGTCACCGAACCGCCTGACGTCAGCTCCTCCCTCCGCGCCTCCCTAGGACGCTCCATGCCGCTCCTCGCCCCCTCGCGCCGCCGCGTCGCCGCGCTCGCAGGCCTCGCCCTGCTCACCCTGCCCCTGGCCGCCTGCGGCGACGACGACGGTGGCGGCGCCGGCAGCGCCCCCGCGGCGGTCGCCTCGATCGACGCGCTGCGGGGCAAGACGACCGCGGTCAAGCTCGACAAGGGCTTCACCGACGCGCTGTCCTCCCTCGGCGTGACGCCCGGCGTGGTCGGCACGGCCAAGCTGGTCAAGGGCTCGCTGGTCTTCCCCATCACCGGCGGCAACGTGACGGTCTTCGAGCCCGGCGAGGTCTCGCCCTACGTGATCGGCCAGGTCCAGCACGAGGGCTCCGGGCTGACCCTCAGCGCCGGTGGCACCACGGTGCGGCTGTCGAACCTCAACGTCGACCCGGGCGTCTCGCGCGTCTACGGCGACGTCGCGGTCAACGGGCGGACCGCGGTGAGCAGCGCCTTCCTCTTCCAGCTCGACGGACGCACCCTCAACCCGCTCAAGACCACCGACTCCACCGCGACGCTGCAGGGCACGAAGGTGCTCGTCTCGCCGGTGGCGGCCAAGCTGCTCAACTCCACCTACGGCCTGAGCGGGAAGAAGGCCATCCCCGGCGACTTCCTGGTCGGCGTCGCCACGATCACGGTGGCCCTGCCCCAGGGCTGAGCCACCGCCGGACCCGCTGGACGGCCTTCCGTGGGGGAGCAGGCGCCCGGAGCCCTCGGGCTCCGGGCGCTGCTTCGTCCAGACGTCGTGGGGTCAGGACCCCGGGTCAGTCGACGTCGCCCACCAGGACGGCCTCGGCCTCCGCGCGGCTGCCCACCTCGGCGTGCGGCGTGCGCCCCGCGGCCACGTGGCGCCCGGCCGCCAGCACGACCACACCGACCAGCACCGCGGCGGCGCCGAAGACGAAGGGCGCGTGCTCGTCGACGCTCTCGCCGAGCTTGAGCGCCACGAACGGGCCCACGGCGCCGCCGCAGAAGCGCAGGAACGAGTACGCCGCCGACGCGACGGGCCGCTCCACCGGGGCCGCGCCCATGACCGCCTCGGTGATGAGGGTGTTGTTGATGCCGATGAAGGCGCCCGAGGCGACGATGCCCGCGACGACCACCGGCACGTGGGTGGTGAAGACGGCCATCATGGCCAGGTCGAGCGCGAAGAGCGCCAGCATGGCGATGATCGCGGGCACGGTGCCGATCGCACGCTGCACGAGCGGGGCCACGAAGACCGAGGTGAAGGCCAGCAGCAGGCCCCAGGCGAAGAAGATCCAGCCGATCTCGAGGATGCCGGCCTCCGGCAGGGCGAAGGGGCCCGCGGCCAGGATGGTGAAGAAGCCGATGTTGTAGAAGATCGCGGTGACGCCGAGCAGCAGCAGGGGGCGGTGGCGCAGCGCGCGGAAGGGGTCGGCCAGCGAGGTGCGGCGTCCGGTCGGGGGCGTGGCCGGCAGCAGCACGGCCGTCGCGACCAGGGCGAGGAGCATGAGCACCGAGACGCCGAAGAACGGCGCGCGCCACGACTGCTCGCCGAGCAGCCCGCCCACGAGCGGGCCGGAGGCGATCCCGATGCCCAGGGCGGCCTCGAAGAGGATGATCGCCTGCGCGGTCGAGCCGGCCGCGGCCGAGACGATCGTGGAGAGCGCGGTGGCCACGAAGAGGGCGTTGCCCAGGCCCCAGCCCGCGCGGAAGCCGACGATCTGGCCCACGGTGTCGGAGGCTCCGGCGAGGCCGGCGAAGACGATGATGAGGGCGAGGCCCGCGAGCAGCGTGCGCTTGGGGCCGATGCGGCTGCTGACCACGCCGGTGACCAGCATCGCCACGCCCATGATCGCCATGTAGCTGGTGAACATCAGCGAGACCTGGCTCGGCGTCGCCTGCAGCTGGGCGGCGATGTCCTTGAGGATCGGGTCGACCAGGCCGATGCCCATGAAGGCGATGACGCAGGCGAAGGCCACGGCCCAGACGGCCCGGGGCTGACGCAGCATGGAGGTCCCCTGCGCTGGTGCGTGCGAGGTGGTCACGTTCAGATTCCCTTCTCGGTGTCGAGGAGGTCGCGCAGGACGGCGACGGCCGTGGCGAGGTCCTCGGTGGTGTGCGGGCCGGCGGCGACGCGCTCGGCCACGACGGAGGCGTTGAGGTCGCGGGTGCGGCGCAGCTCCTGGCGCCCCGCCTCGGACAGGGCCACCAGGGTGGACCGGCCGTCGTCGGGGGAGGGCTGCTTGCCGACCCAGCCGCGCTCGACGAGCTGGCTCACGGCGTTGGACATCGTGGGCTGCGAGCAGCGGTCGAGGGCGGCGAGGGCGCTGACGCCCGTGGCGCCGTGCTCGTCGAGCAGCGAGAGCACCCGGATCCCCGCGGGGAAGGGGTGCTGGCGGCGCACGGCGCGCACCAGGCGGGCGGCGTGGACGACGAGGTCGTTGCTCAGCGCGCGCAGCTCGTCGTTCTCCCGCTCGCGTGTCCCGGTGCCGGGGGCTGGTGCAGCGGTCTCGTCGTCCACGTCCTCCACTGTTGCATAGGAAGGCTATGCAATTCATCAGACGTGTGCCGGCTCACGTACGCCGAACGGCGCCGACCCCCCGCGGGGGACCGGCGCCGTCCGGCGTACGTGGTGCGGTGCGGTGGCTGCCGGGCTCAGAGCACCTTGGAGAGGAACGACTGCGTGCGCTCGTGCTGGGGGTCGCCGAGCACGGCGACGGGGTCGCCCTCCTCGACGATCACGCCGCCGTCCATGAAGACCAGCTTGTCGCCGACCTCGCGGGCGAAGCCCATCTCGTGGGTCACGACCATCATGGTCATGCCCTCGGAGGCGAGGTCCTTCATGACGCCCAGGACGTCGCCGACCAGCTCGGGGTCGAGCGCGGAGGTCGGCTCGTCGAAGAGCATCATGTCGGGGTCCATCGAGAGTGCTCGCGCGATGGCGATGCGCTGCTGCTGACCGCCGGAGAGGTGCGCGGGGTAGGCGTCCTCGCGCTCGGCCAGCCCCACCTTGGCCAGGTTGCGACGGGCGCACTCGACCGCCTCGTCCTTGCCGCGTCCCTTCACCTTCTGCTGGGCGACGGTGAGGTTCTTCAGCACGGTCATGTGCGGGAAGAGGATGAACTGCTGGAAGACCATGCCGATGCGGCTGCGCACCGCGTCGACGTCGACGTCGGGGTCGGTGATCTCGGTGTCCTCGATGAAGATCCTGCCCGAGGTGGGCGTCTCCAGCAGGTTGACGCAGCGCAGGAGCGTCGACTTGCCCGAGCCCGAGGGCCCAATGACGCAGACGACCTGGCCGTTGCCGACGTGGAAGTCGATGCCCTGGAGCACCTCGTTGTCGCCGAAGTACTTGTGCAGCTGCAGGACGTCGATCGCCGCCCCGGACTCACGGGTGCGCTCGGTCATCAGCGGGCCCTCTCGGATCGGGCTTCCATGCGTCGCACGACGATGGACAGCGGGACGGTGATGATCAGGTAGCACAGGGCCGCCAGGAAGAGCGGCGTCAGGTTGGACTCGTCGTTGAGGCCCTCCCGACCGAACTTGGTGAGCTCGTAGCCCGACACGCTGAGCCCGAGCACGTAGACCAGCGAGGAGTCCTTGGTGAGCAGGATCAGCTCGTTGGTCAGCGGCGGCAGGATGATGCGGAAGGCCTGCGGCACGATGATCGTGACCATGGCGCGCGAGTGCGACATGCCCAGCGACCGCGCGGCCTCCATCTGTCCCTTGGGCACCGCCTGGATGCCGGCGCGGATGGTCTCGGCCATGTAGGCCGCGCCCACCAGGCCCAGCGCGACGGTCACCGTGCCGAAGGTGCCGCCGGGCACCGTGCGCCCGGGGAAGGCCAGCGGCAGGCCGTAGTAGAACGCGATGAAGACGATCAGGGCCGGCACCCCGCGGAAGAACTCCACCACGATGGTGGCGATCCACCGGTAGGGCGCGACCGACGACAGCCGCATGAGCGCCAGCACCAGGCCCAGTGCGAGACCGAAGACGAACGCGCCGATGGTGTAGAGGATCGTGTTCTTCAGCGCGATCGTGAGGACGTCGGGGAACTGCTGCCTGACCAGCTCGGTGCGGAAGAAGGAGTCCTGGAGCTCGCCCCAGTCGGCCACCAGCGCCAGGGCGACGAGCGCCACGACGAGGATGGCGTACTGCACAATCCGGCTGACCTGCGCTCGCTTACGGGGGGACATCGCCATCGGTCAGGCTCCTGGGGTCGGTGGTGCGGGTGCGGGCCACATCAGCTCTGCGGAGCCTGACCGAACCACTTCTCGTAGATCTCGTCGTAGGAGCCGTCCTCGCGGGAGTCGGCGATGACGGTGTTGATGGTCTCCAGCAGCTCGTCGTTGCCGCCCTTCTGGACCGCGAAGCCATAGGCCTCGCCGGTGTCGAACTCGGCGGTGACGAAGGAGCCCTCGTTGTTCTTGGCGTAGTCGAGCAGCGGGCCGTTGTCCTGGATCACGGCGTCGACCTGGCCGGTCTTGAGCGCCGTGGTCTGCAGGCCGAGGTCCTCGAAGGACTTGATCTCGACGCCCTCGGGGGCGTTGTCCTCGGCGTAGAGCTCGCCGGTCGTGCCGCTCATGACCGCCAGGGTCATGCCGTCGAGGGCCTCGAGGGAGTCGATCGACTCGTCGGTGGTGAGGAGGGCCTGGGTGGCGTCGAAGTAGGGGTCGGAGAAGTCGATGGCCTCCTCGCGCTCCGGGGTGATCGTCATGCCGGCGGCGGCGACGTCGCACGTGCCGGAGTTGAGGGCCTGGCCCGACTGGATGCCCTCGAAGCCGGTGACCTCGACGCTCATCTCCAGGTCGTTGGCCTCGGCGACCTTCGTCATCATGTCCATGTCGAAGCCGACGACCTCGCCGCCCTGCTTGAACTCGAAGGGCTCGTAGGGCAGCGACGTGCAGACCGTCAGCTCGCCCTCGGAGACGACGTTGGCGCCGCTCTCGGTGGTGGTGGTCTCGGTCGCGCAGGCCGTGGCGGTGAGGCCGAGGGCGCCGGCGAGGGCCAGGGTGGACAGGACGCGCTTGCTGGATCGCGGGGTCATGGGCCGACACGTTAACGATCCAAGGTCACAGGGAGGCAACGGGACCACGGCGAGAGGGCCAGGATGGGACCCGTGACCACCTGGATCGCCTTCCTGCGCGCCATCAACCTCGGCGCCCGGCGCAGGTTCCCGAAGGACGACGTGCTCGCCGCCGTGGCCGCCGCCGGCGGGCGCGACGTGGTCAGCCACCTCGGCACCGGCAACGTGCGGCTGAGCCTCGAGGTCGCCTCGCGCCACGAGGTCGAGACGGCGCTCGAGGAGGCCTTCCTGGCCGACCGGGGCTTCGAGGTGCCCACGGTCGTCCTCTCGGTCGAGGAGCTGCGCGCCGTGGTCGCCGACGCCGACCGGATCGGCGCCGGGCACGCGGGGGTCCACACGGTGTCGCTGCTCAAGGCCGATCCCGACCCCGAGGCCGTGCGCCGCGTGGAGGCGTCGGGGCGCTCGGGGGAGTCCGCCCACGTGACGGGCCGGGCGGTGCACCTGCTGCTGCCGGTGGACGTGCACACCGCACGGCTGGGCAACGACGTCGTCGAGCGCCACCTCGGCGTCGCCACCAACCGCAACGTGCGCGTGCTGCGCACGGTGCGCGAGCGGTGGTGCGGCTGAGGCGGGGACGGCCGGGTGTCGGTCGGGTGACGACTCGGTCGCAGGGCTCGACCGGTGTCGGTGCGCTCGGGTAGAACCGTCCCGCGCGGTCATCCCGCCGCGCGCCCACGTCTCGGGAGGACCCCCTCGATGTCGCACGCCCTGCCCGCCTCGCGCCGCACCGTCCTGACCGGTGCCGCCGCCCTCGCCGCCGCCGGCTACGTCGCCACCCCGGCCGACGCCGCCCCCGGCCTCGCCGCCAAGCCGCGCGGCGACGACCACGTCCGTCTCACCGTGCTCGGCACGACCGACCTGCACGGCAACGTCCTCAACTGGGACTACTTCAAGGACGCGGAGTTCACCAACGCCGCGGGCGACGACATCGGGCTGGCCAAGGCCCGCACCCTCATCGAGGCGGTGCGCGAGAAGCGGCGCGGCCAGGGTCCCGTGATCACCCTCGACGCCGGCGACACCCTGCAGGGCACGCCGCTGGCCTACTACTTCGCGCGCATCGAGAAGATCTCGAGCGACGTGGTCCACCCGATGGCCGCGGCGATGAACCTCGTCGGCTACGACGCCGCCGCCCTGGGCAACCACGAGTTCAACTACGGCATCGACACGCTGCGCACCTTCGAGAGCCAGCTCGACTTCCCGCTGCTGGGGGCCAACGTCGTCGACCCGGCCACCCAGCGCCCGGTCTTCGCGCCCTACGTCATCAAGACCGTCGCCACCGGCACCGGTCGCCGCCTCCGTGTCGGCATCCTCGGCCTCACCAACCCCGGCGTCGCGATCTGGGACAAGGCCAACGTGGAGGGGCGCATGGAGTTCCCCGGCCTGGTCGAGCAGGCCAGGAAGTTCGTGCCCGAGATGCGGCGCAAGGGCTGCGACGTCGTGATCGTCTCGGCCCACTCCGGCGCCGACACGTCCTCCTCCTACGGCGACGCGCTGCCCTACCCGGAGAACGCCTCCTCGCTGCTGGCCCAGCAGGTGCCCGGCATCGACGCGATCCTCGTCGGCCACGCCCACAAGGAGATCGCCCAGCGCTACGTCGAGAACGAGCGCACCGGCCAGCAGGTGCTGCTGTGCGAGCCGCTCTACTGGGGCATGCGGGTCGCGGTGATGGACCTCGAGCTGCGGCTGGTGCGTGACCGCGACGGTCGCGCCAAGCGGTGGAAGCTGCTCGGCGCCCGCTCGCAGACACTGAATTCCAACACCGTCGACGCCGACGCGGAAGTCGTGGCGGCCGTGGCCGAGGCCCACCAGACCGTGCGCGACTACGTCAACTCCGTCATCGGCACCTCGGTGGAGCGGCTGCCCGCGGCGCGCGGCGTCGTCGAGGACGTGCCGATCATCGACTTCGTCCAGTACGTCCAGGCCGACGCGGTCAAGCGGGGGCTCACCGGCGCCGACGCGGCGCTGCCGGTGCTCTCGATCGCCGCGCCCTTCAGCCGCTCGGCGGTCTTCCCGGCCGGCGAGATCACCGTGCGCGACGTCGCCGGGCTCTACGTCTTCGACAACACGCTGCTCGGGGTGCGGATCACCGGGGCCCAGCTGCGCGAGTACCTCGAGTTCTCCGCCCGCTACTTCAAGCAGCTGACACCCGGCGACACCACCGCGAGCATCGCCGAACTGACCAACGCCGTCACCGCGACGGCGCCGGGCGGCACCCCCGACTACAACGTCGACTCCGTGTTCGGTCTCGACGAGCCGCTGACCTACGACATCGACGTCGCCGCGGCGCCGGGCTCGCGCATCCGCGACCTCGCCTACGGCGGGGTCCCCGTCGCCGACGCCCAGGAGTTCGTGCTCGCGGTCAACAACTACCGCCAGTCCGGGGGCGGCGGCTTCCCCGCCGTCTCCACCGCGCCCGTCGTCGTCAACGGCCAGCAGGAGATCCGCCAGCTGCTCATCGACTGGGTGATCGCCAACGAGACGATCGACCCCGCCCTCTTCGCCTCCGTCGACTGGCGCTTGGTCTCCGGCGACCAGCCGGTGACCATCACCGACTGAGCCGGGTCACCCCGCAGCTCGCGCGCCCCGCCTCCCGCGTCACTCGCCGCGGAAGGCGGGGCGACGCTTCTCGGTGAAGGCGCGCATGCCCTCGGCGGCGTCGGCGGTGCGCATCAGGGTCGACTGGCCCAGGCGCTCGCGCTCGAGGGCGGCGTCGAGCTCGGTGAGGGTGGCGGCGTTGACCGCCTTCTTGGTCGCGGCCATCGCCAGCGGCGGGCCGGCGGCCAGGCGCGCGGCGAGGGTGTCGACGAGGGCGGGGAACTCCTCAGCCGGGGCGAGGTGGCTGACCAGCCCGGCGTCGGAGGCCTCCTGGGCGCTGAGGGGGTCGGCGAGCAGGGCCATCCGCATGGCCCGGGCCCGTCCGACGGAGGCGGCGACGGAGGCCGAGGTGCCGCCGTCGGGCATGAAGCCGATGCGGGCGAAGGCCAGCAGGAAGGAGGCCTGCGAGGAGGCGACGACCAGGTCGGCGGCCAGGGCGAGGGAGCAGCCGACGCCGGCGGCCACGCCGTTGACCGCGGCGAGCACCGGCTTGTCGAGGCCGACGACGGCGCGCACGAGACGGTTGGCGCGATCCATGGAGGTGATGTCGAAGCCCGCGATCGGGTCCTCGCCGGCGAGCTCGGCGCCGGTGGAGAACGCCGCCCCCGCGCCCGTGACGACCACGACGCGCACGTCGTCGCGGGCCGTGGCCCCCTCGATCTCGGCGGTGAGCGCCTCGACCAGGGCGGGGGAGAGGGCGTTGTAGACGCGGGGCCGGTTCATGGTCAGCCGCAGCACCCCGTCGGCGAGGTCGACGAGCAGGTCCTGCTCGGAGGTCTGCTCAGGCAACCTCGACACCGGCCTCGCGCAGGGCCGCGAGCGCGGCCTCGGTGGTGGCGGGGGCGACCCCGACGACCAGGTCGGTGAGCACGCGGGTGGCGAAGCCCTCGGCCACCGCGTCGAGGGCGGTGGCGCGCACGCAGTGGTCGGTGGCGATCCCGCACAGGTCGACGTGGTCCACCCCGCGCTCGCGCAGCCAGTCGGCCAGCGAGGCGCCGGTCGCGGAGCGGCCCTCGAAGCCGGAGTAGGCCGCGACGTGCTCGCCCTTGCGGAAGAGCTCCTCGAGCGGGGCCGGGTCGAGGTCGGGGTGGAGCTCGACACCGGCCGTGCCGACCTCGCAGTGCACCGGCCAGGAGTCGACGTAGTCGGGGTCGCTGGACCAGTGGGCGCCGGGGTCGACGTGGTGGTCCTGCGTGGCCACGACGTGGTCGTAGCCGTGGTCGCCGCGCAGCAGCGCGGTCACGTCGGCCGCGACCCGCGCGCCGCCGGCCACGGCCAGCGAGCCGCCCTCGCAGAAGTCGTTCTGGACGTCGACGACGATCAGTGCACGCGTCATGGTGCGAGCCTAGGCGCTGGCGGCGGTGTCCTGGACCAGGGTCGGGATCACGGCCTCGCCGCGGGTCATCGACTGCGCGGCCTCCGGCAGCTCGGCCCGCGAGCGCTCGTGCCGCTGGCGGGCGGCCTCGAGCGGCTCGCGGCCCACCACCTCGCCGTCGCGCACCAGCGGCACGAGCAGCGCGCGGTCGTCGCCGTCGTCGGTGGGCGGCGCGCCGATGCCGACGACCTCGGCCTCGGCCACGCCGCCCGGCGTACGACGACGCAGCGCCCACTTGCGACCGCCCACCGAGGCCTTGTCGGGGGAGCGCTTGGCCACCGGCTCCAGCTCGCCCGACGCGCCCTCGCGCGCCACCAGCTTGTAGACGAAGCCGCAGGTGGGGTGACCGCTGCCGGTGACCAGCTGCGTGCCGACGCCGTAGCCGTCGACGGGGGCGGAGGCCAGCGAGGCGATGGCGTACTCGTCGAGGTCGGAGGTCACCACGATGCGGGTGTCGTGGGCGCCGAGGTCGTCGAGCTGTGCGCGCACCCGGTGGGCCAGCACGCCCAGGTCGCCGGAGTCGAGGCGCACCGCGCCGAGCCCCGGGCCGGCGACCTCGACCCCGAGGCGCACGGCCTCGGCCACGTCGTAGGTGTCGACGAGCAGGGTGGTGCCGACGCCGAGGGAGTCGACCTGGGCGCGGAAGGCGTCGCGCTCGGAGTCGTGCAGCAGCGTGAAGCTGTGGGCGCTGGTGCCGGTGGAGGGCACGCCGTAGCGCTGGCGGGCGGCGAGGTTGGAGGTGGCGGCGAAGCCGGCGACGTGGGCGGCTCGGGCCGCGGCGACCGCTGCCTCCTCGTGGGTGCGGCGCGAGCCCATCTCGATGCAGGGCCGGCCCCGGGCGGCCAGCGTCATCCGCGAGGCGGCGGAGGCGATCGCGGAGTCGTGGTTGTAGATCGACAGCAGCAGCGTCTCGAGCAGCACCGCCTCGGCGAAGGAGGCCTCCACCACCATCAGGGGGGAGTGGGGGAGGTAGACCTCGCCCTCGGCGTAGCCCCAGGCGTCGCCGGTGAAGCGGTAGCCGGCCAGCCAGGCCCGCGTCGGCTCGTCGACGACGCCGTCGAGGGCGCCCAGCACGTCGTCGTCGAAGCGGAAGTCCTCGAGCGCGTCGAGGGCCCGCCCGACGCCGGCGACGACGCCGTAGCGCCGGCCCTCGGGGAGGCGTCGTGGGAAGAGCTCGAAGACCGCCCGCCGGTGCGCCGTGCCCGAGGCGAGGGCCGCCTGGAGCATGGTCAGCTCGTAGTGGTCGGTCATCAGCGCCGTCGAGGAGCGGGTCACGGGGGCCAGCGTAGGCGTGTGCGAGCATGGAGACGTGTCCGC
The DNA here is from genome assembly GCF_001422955.1 of Nocardioides sp. Leaf285. Classification (NCBI taxonomy): domain Bacteria; kingdom Bacillati; phylum Actinomycetota; class Actinomycetes; order Propionibacteriales; family Nocardioidaceae; genus Nocardioides; species Nocardioides sp. Leaf285. The sequence goes on from NZ_LMNH01000003.1 coordinate 56,533, forward strand.
GCCCAGCCCTATCGAGGTCGAGCCGACCCTCACCCCCGACGAGATGGTCCTCCCCGCGACCCCGTGGGTGACGATCGTGTGGAACGACCCGGTCAACCTCATGTCCTACGTCTCCTACGTGTTCCAGAAGCACTTCGGCTACTCGAGGAAGAAGGCCGAGAAGCTGATGATGGAGGTGCACGAGGACGGCAAGTCGGCGGTCTCCTCGGGCAGCCGCGAGGAGATGGAGCGCGACGTGCAGGCCATGCACGAGTACGGCCTGTGGGCCACGATGGAGAAGCTGGAATGAGCGGCTTCGCCCGCCACCGCCGCAGCCGCCGCGTCATCGCCACCTTCACCGGCTTCGAGGCCGACCTGCTGCGCTCCCTGGCCTCCCAGCTCGTGGAGCTGCTGCGCAACGAGGCCGCGGTGCCCCGCGAGGACCAGGACCCCTTCGAGGCGATGATGGACTTCTCCGGCCCGGAGACCGAGCCCGAGGACCCGGTGCTGGCGCGGCTCTTCCCCACCGCCTACCGCGAGGACCCCGAGGCGGCCGCGGAGTTCCGCCGGTTCACCGAAGGCGGCCTGCGCGACGGCAAGGCGGCCGCCGCGGTCGCCATCATCGACGGTCTCGAGGAGGCCGGGCTGCCGCCCGAGCTCAGCGAGGACGGCCTGATGATCGACGTCGAGCTCGACGAGCCGACCGCCGAGACCTGGATGCGCTCCTTCACCGACCTGCGCCTGGCCCTGGCCACCCGGCTGGGGATCGAGGACGACGACGAGGACTACTGGGCCTCGCTGCCCGACGACGACCCGCGCTCGCAGGCCCACGACATCTACGACTGGGTCGGCTACCTGCAGGAGACCCTCGTCGGGGCGCTGTCGCGGTGACCCGACGGTGAGGTCCCGCACGCGGCCCGGGTCGGGCGTCGCCGCCGGGCTGATCGTGCTGGCCGTGCTGGCCACCGGGTGCTCCGGGGGCGAGGAGGTCGCGTCGACCGCGCAGCCCACGTCGCCCGCCGTCGCCGAGGCCGTCGCCGCGCCCACCGTGGTCGTCAGCGAGCCGCAGTGGACCACCCTCGACTCCAGCCTGGGGGCGGCCGTGCCGGCCGGGGTGGGGGAGCGCTCGATCCTGGTGCGCGGCGACGCCGCCGACGGGTCGGGCCCCGCGCTGCAGGTCGTGGACCGGGCCACCGGGGAGACCCGCTGGGAGCGCACCGGCGCGCAGCCGCTGGTGGTGGGTGACGGGGCCGAGCGCGTCACCCTCGACCTCGACCTCTCCGACGCCCGCCTGGGCCGCGACGCCGGCCTCCCCGTGATCGTGCCGTACGCCGAGGGGCGCCGACGCGGTCTCGTGGCGCTGTCGCAGGGCGACGGGTCCTACCGGTGGCGCTGGTCGCCGCCGGCCGGGCTGGCGGCGCGCACCGCCGGCGTCGGGTCGGACGTCGTCGTGGTGCGGGTGGCGCCGCCCGGGCGCGTCGACGACCCGACCGGCCGCCCCGACGACGTGCGCACCCTCGGCCTCGACCTGGGCACCGGCGAGGTGCGCTGGCGGGTCGACGGCGTGGCCGGCGCCGCGGCCACCGGCGGCGTGGTCGTGGCCTCGGTGCCCTCGACCGCGTCCGGCGCCCAGACGGTCGTGCTGCTCGACGACGCGACGGGTGAGGAGACCTGGCGCTCCCCGCAGCCGGGCTACTTCGCCGGCGGCACCGACGACGTCTACGCCCTCACCGTGCCCGGCCGGGCCGGCGCCGTGCTCGTCGACGCCGCGACCGAGCGCGTGGAGCAGCTCCAGACCGGCGTCGCCGCGGGCTCCGGGGTCGGCGGCGACGCGCTGCTGGCCTGGGTGGAGGCCGACCACGAGAGCGGGGCGGTCGAGCTGGCCACGCTGGCCTCCGGCGAGGACCGGCCGGTGACCGCGCCCCTGCCCGCGACGGTGCTGACCGACGCCTCGCCGCGGGTGCTGGGCACCACCCGCGGCCACGTGGCCGTGCAGGGCGCCGACGGCGTCTGGCTGCTCGACCGGGCCGGACGCATCGCCGGCGAGCAGGTGCCGGGCCGCCTCGACCGGGTCCTGGCCGACGGGCTGGTGCTGGTGACCGGCACCGTCGACGGTGCCCCGGCGTACGAGGTGCTGGGCCTGGAGGCCGGGCCCTGACCCGGGGCCCTAGGCTGGGCGCGTGCTGACCATCGACCGGGCGACCTACGACGCCATCGTGGCCCACGCCAAGCGCGACCACCCCGACGAGGCCTGCGGCGTCGTCGCCGGCCCCGAGGGCAGCGACCGCCCCGAGCGGCTGGTCGAGATGGTCAACGCCGCGGGGAGCCCGACGTTCTACGAGTTCGACTCCACCGACCTCTTCCAGCTCTACAAGGAGATGGACGCGCGCGACGAGGAGCCGGTGGTCGTCTACCACTCCCACACCGCGACCGAGGCCTACCCCAGCCGCACCGACGTGGGCCTGGCCAGCGAGCCGAACGCCCACTACGTGCTGGTCAGCACCCGGGACTGCTTCACCGACGACGGGAATAACGACGGTCCCGTGGAGTTCAGGTCCTACAGGATCGTCGACGGCGAGGTGACCGAGGAAGAGGTCGCGGTCGTCGACGCCCTGCCCAGCACCACCTAGCCCGACCCGCTGCACCGCACCCCACCACCGAGGAGTCACCACCCATGGCCATCGAGGTCCGCATCCCGACCATCCTGCGCACCTACACCGGCGGCGAGAAGGCCGTCCACGGTGAGGGAGCCAGCCTGACCGCGCTGATCGACGACCTCGAGGCCCACCACCCCGGCATCAAGGACCGCCTCATCGACGACGGCGACCTGCGCCGCTTCGTCAACGTCTACATCAACGACGAGGACGTCCGCTTCATCGGCGGTCTCGAGGCGCCCCTCAGCGACGGCGACCAAGTCGTCGTGCTGCCGGCCGTCGCCGGCGGCTGACGCGCGGAGCGTGGAGCCGATGACCGAGCGTCGCACCTACGTCCTCGTCGACGGCGAGAACATCGACGCCACGCTCGGCAACTCCCTCCTGGGGCGTCGGCCCACGCCCGAGGAGCGGCCGCGCTGGGAGCGCGTGACCGCCTTCGCCGAGGAGCAGTGGGGCCAGCCGGTCACCGGCCTGTTCTTCCTCAACGCCAGCAACGGCCACCTGCCGGCCAGCTTCGTGCAGGCCCTGCTGGCCCTCGACTACCGCCCGGTGCCGCTGGCCGGCCGCGCCGACGAGAAGGTCGTCGACATCGGCATCCAGCGCACGCTGGACGCGCTGCTCTCGCGCGACGCCGACGTGATGCTGGTCAGCCACGACAGCGACTTCGCGCCCCACGTCCAGCGGCTGCTCACCGGCCACCGCCGCGTCGGGCTCATGGCGCTGCGGGAGTACACCTCCACCCACCTCAGCGCCCTCGACGTCGAGCTCTACGACCTCGAGGACGACGTGGCCGCCTTCAACGTCCCCCTGCCCCGGGTCCGCATCATCGACCTGGACGCCTTCGACCCCGAGACCTTCCTGCGGTAGCCGCCGCGGGCCTGGAGCCACCATGCGCTACGACAACCTGCTCGCCTCCGTCGGCGGCACCCCGCTCGTCGGGCTGCCGCGGCTCTCGCCGAGCGCCGACGTCCGGCTGTGGGCCAAGCTCGAGGACCGCAACCCCACCGGCTCGGTCAAGGACCGCCCGGCGCTGAAGATGATCGAGGAGGCGGAGAAGGACGGCACGCTGCGCCCCGGCTGCACCATCCTCGAGCCGACCTCGGGCAACACCGGCATCTCGTTGGCCATGGCGGCCAAGCTCAAGGGCTACCGCATCGTGTGCGTGATGCCGGAGAACACCTCCGAGGAGCGCCGCCAGCTGCTGCGCATGTGGGGCGCGGAGATCATCTCCTCCCCGGCCGCCGGCGGCTCCAACGAGGCCGTGCGGGTGGCCAAGCGCGTCGCCGAGGAGCACCCCGACTGGGTCATGCTCTACCAGTACGGCAACGCCGCCAACGCCCTCGCCCACGAGGAGGGCACCGGCCCCGAGCTGCTGGCCGACCTGCCCTCGATCACCCACTTCGTGGCCGGGCTGGGCACCACCGGCACGCTCATGGGCACGAGCCGCTTCTTCCGCCGCGCCAAGCCCGACGTGCGCATCGTCGCCGCGGAGCCCCGCTACGGCGAGCTGGTCTACGGCCTGCGCAACCTCGACGAGGGCTTCGTGCCCGAGCTCTACGACGCCGACCTCATCGACTCCCGCTTCTCGGTGGGCCCGCGCGACGCCGTGCGCCGGGTGCGCGAGCTGCTCGAGCTCGAGGGCATCTTCGCCGGCATCTCCACCGGCGCGATCCTCCACGCCGCGCTGGGTCAGGCCGCCAAGGCGGTCAAGGCCGGCGAGAGCGCCGACATCGCCTTCATCGTCTGCGACGGCGGCTGGAAGTACCTCTCCACCGGCGCCTACGAGGGCACGATCGACGAGGCCGAGGACAAGCTCGAGGGCCAGCTCTGGGCCTAGGGCGAGCCGGGTCGTGCGATGCGTGCGCGCAGGACATAACCTTCACGACGTGCCGCCCCTCGCCCCCGACCCGGACGCCCCCGTCGGGATCTTCGACTCCGGGTTCGGCGGGCTGACCGTGGCCCGCTCGGTCATCGACCAGCTGCCCCACGAGTCGGTGCTCTACGTCGGCGACACCGCACGCCAGCCCTACGGCCCCAAGCCCATCGGCGAGGTGCGCGAGTACGCCCTGGAGTGCCTCGACCACCTCGTGGCCCAGGGCGTCAAGGCCCTCGTCATCGCCTGCAACTCCGCCAGCGCCGCGATGCTGCGCGACGCGCGCGAGCGCTACGACGTGCCGGTGGTCGAGGTCATCCTGCCCGCCACCCGCCGCGCCGTCGCCGCCAGCCGCACCGGCCGCATCGGGGTGATCTGCACCCGCGCGACCGCGGAGTCCCAGGCCTACGACGACGCCTTCGCCGCCGCGCCCCACGTCGAGCTCACCACCCGGGCCTGCCCGCGCTTCGTCGACTTCGTCGAGGCCGGGGTCACCGGGGGCGAGGAGCTGCTGGCGGTGGCCCACGAGTACCTCGACCCGCTCACCTCCGCCGGCGTCGACACCCTCATCCTCGGCTGCACCCACTACCCCCTGCTCACCGGCGTCATCTCCTACGTCATGGGCGACCAGGTCACCCTCGTCAGCAGCGCCGAGGAGTGCGGCAAGGACGTCTACAAGATGCTGCTGCGCACCGGCCTGGCCCGCGCCGGCGGGGAGCCCTCCCACCGATTCCTCACCACCGGCTCGCCCACGGAGTTCGAGACGATCGGGCGGCGCTTCCTGGGCCCGGAGATGCACGCCGCCAGCCAGTTCGCCGGAGGGCTGGCGTGAGCGCGATGCGGCTCACCGTCGTGGGGTGCTCGGGCTCCTACCCCGGCCCCGACTCGCCGGCCAGCTGCTACCTGCTCGAGGCCGAGCACGACGACGGCACCGGCGCGCGCACCTGGCGCGTGCTGCTCGACCTCGGCAGCGGTGCGCTCGGGGCCCTGCACCGCTACGCCGACCCGCTCGCCGTCGACGCGGTGCTGCTCAGCCACCTCCACGCCGACCACTGCCTGGACCTGTCGGGCTACTACGTGATGCGCAAGTACCACCCCACCGGCCCCCAGCCGCGGATCCCCGTGTGGGGTCCCTCCGACACCGCCGACCGGATGGCCCGGGCCTACGACCTGCCCGTCGACCCCGGCATGCACGAGGAGTTCGACTTCCGCACCTGGGAGCCGGTCGTGCAGGTGGGCCCCTTCACGGTGCGCGCGGTGCCGGTGGACCACCCGGTCGAGGCCTTCGGCCTGCGGGTCAGCGTGCCCGGCGCCACCCTGGCCTACAGCGGCGACACCGGCCCCTGCGCGGGGCTCGACGAGATCAGCGTCGACGCCGACCTGCTGCTGGCCGAGGCGTCCTTCCGCTCCTGCGACGACAACCCCGCCTCGCTGCACCTCACCGGCACCGACTGCGGCGAGGTGGCCACGCGCAGCCGCGCCCGCCGCCTCGTGCTCACCCACGTGCCGCCGTGGTTCGACCCCGCCGACATGCTCGCCGAGGCCGTCGCGGTCTACGAGGGGCCCGTGGAGCTGGCGGCCGCGGGCACGACGTACGAGATCTGAGGCGGGACCGCGCCGGTCCTAGAGCAGGCCGGCGTCGTGCACGCAGATGGCGATCTGCACCCGGTTGGTGGCGCCGATCTTGTCGAAGAGCCGCGAGACGTGGGCCTTGACCGTCGGCACCGACAGGTGGAGGGCCGCCGCGATCTCGGCGTTGCTGTGACCCCGGCCCACGCACAGCGCCACCTCGAGCTCGCGCTCGGTGAGGGCGCCCAGGCGGCGCGAGGCCGCGGCCGCCCGGTCGTCGGGCGCCTGCTCGCGCAGCCGGTCGATGAGCGTGCGGGTCACCGACGGGGAGAGCATCGGGTCGCCGGCCGCGACGCGGCGCACGGCGGCGACGATCTGCGCCGGCGGGGTGTCCTTGAGCAGGAAGCCGTCGGCGCCGGCGCCCAGCGCCCCCACGACGTGCTCGTCGGCGTCGAAGGTGGTGAGCACGATGACCCGCGGCGGGTGGGGGGCGCGGTGCAGCTCGCGGGTGGCGTCGAGGCCGTTGAGGCGCGGCATGCGGATGTCCATGAGCACGACATCGGGGGAGAGGTCGGCCACGCGGGCCAGCGCCTCGCGGCCGTCGACGGCCTCGCCGACGACCTCGAGGTCGTCCTGGCCGCCCAGCATCAGCACCAGCGCCGAGCGCACCAGGGGGTCGTCGTCGACCACCAGCACCCGCACCACGGCGGCGTCGCGGGTCAGGCCGCCCACGGCAGCCACCCCCGCAGCACGAAGGCGTCGGCGTCGCGGCGGTGCTCCAGGCGCCCACCGCGCAGCGCGGCCCGCTCCGAGAGCCCGACCAGGCCCAGGCCTGCCCCGGGCGGCGCGGCCGCGGCGGCGAAGCCGAGGCGGTTGCGCAGCTCCACGGCGATCCCGTCGTCGGGCGAGCCGCTGAGGCTGATCAGCAGCGTCGCGCCGGGGGCGTGCTTACGGGCGTTGGTGATGCCCTCCTGCACGATGCGGTAGAGCGCCCGGCCGAGCGCGTCGGGCACCCCGCCGGCCCCGTCGGCGGCGCGCACGTCGTCGGCGTACTCCACGCGCAGGCCGGCCGCCTCGGCGTCGGCCACCAGGGCGCGCAGGTCGGCGTAGGTGGGCTGGGGGGCGTCGAGGGCGTTGCCCTCGTCGTCGCGCAGCACGCCCAGCACGGTCCGCAGGTCGGTGAGGGCCTGGTGGGCCGTGGTCTGGATGACCTCGGCGCTGGCGCGCATGTCGGCGGCGGTGAGGTCGTCGCGGTAGGTCAGGGCGCCGGCGTGCAGCGAGATCTGCGAGATCCGGTGGGCCAGCACGTCGTGCATCTCGCGGGCGATGCGCGAGCGCTCCTGGCCGCGGGCCTGGCCCACGCGCAGCTCCTGCTCGGCCTCGGCGCGCTCGGCGCGGTGGCGCAGGGTCCACAGCAGCTCGCGGCGCGAGCCGATGTACATGCCCCAGCCCATGCTGGCCGCGACGGCGATGACCGTGGCGGTCAGCGAGATCCAGAACGGGTCGTCGACCACCGAGGGCTCGAGCTCGGTGTAGAGCATCGAGGCCACCACGGCGACCAGCGAGGTCGCGACGATCGGCAGCAGCCGCCGACGGGTGGCCATCGAGACCGCGGCGAGGGTGGCCGGTCCGGCGGCCACGCCGGAGACCAGCGTCATCGCGTTGGTCGCCACCGCGACCGTCACCGGCCACCGCCGGCGCCCCAGGACCACGACGTAGGACGCCAGGCCGACGCCCAGGTCGAGCCAGAACAGCACCGGCATCACGTCGAGCTGCTCGGGGGCGAACTGGGGCCACACGACCGCGCTGATGACCGCGCACAGCAGCAGCCGCCACCCGTGGCGCCACCACGACAACGGCGGCTGGTAGTCCTCCGGGGTCGGTCGCTGCACGACCCCAGGCTAGGGCGTCCCGGCCCCGCCGGGCAGCGCCCCGGGTCGGGCCGACCCCCTACTTTGGTCACCCCGCCGCAGCCCGGGGTCCGGTGTGCGCCCGCGGGGGAGCGGGCAGGGTGGTCGCATGATCTCAGTCGAAGGACTCACCAGGACGTACGGCGCGTTCACCGCCGTCGACGACGTCAGCTTCACCTGCCAGCCCGGCCGGGTCACCGGCTTCCTCGGGCCCAACGGCGCGGGCAAGACCACCACCATGCGGGTCATGGTCGGCCTCACCCCGCCCACCCACGGGCGCGTCACCATCGGCGGCCACCTCTACCGCGACATCCCCAACCCCGGCCGCCACGTCGGGGTGCTGCTCGACGCCTCGGCCCAGCACGCGGGTCGCACCGGGCGCGAGATCCTCACCCTCGGCGCGCGCACCATGGGCCTGCCCGCCTCGCGCGTCGACGAGATGCTCGCCCTGGTCTCCCTCGACGAGAAGGAGGCCGGTCGCCGGCTGCGCAACTACTCCCTCGGCATGAAGCAGCGCCTCGGCATCGCCCACGCGCTGCTCGGCGACCCGTCGGTGCTGATCCTCGACGAGCCCGCCAACGGCCTCGACCCCGCCGGCATCCGCTGGATGCGCGGCCTGCTCAAGGGCTACGCCGAGCGCGGCGGCACCGTGCTGCTCTCCAGCCACCTGCTGCACGAGGTCGAGATCATCGCCGACGAGATGATCCTCATCGGGCGCGGCAGGATCGTGGCCCAGGGCGACAAGAAGACCCTGCTGGCCGGCGAGCACGCCTCCACCCTCGTCACCTCGCTCGACAACCGGGCCCTGGCCGACGCCCTCGTCGCCCGCCGGGTCGAGGTCACGCCCGCCGGCGACGGCCTGCGCGCGGAGTGTGAGGCCGTCGAGGTCGGCCGCGCCGCCCTCGAGGCCGGCGTCGTGCTCACCGACCTGCGCACCGGCTCCGCCGGCCTGGAGGACCTCTTCCTCCAGCTCACCTCCGACACCCAGCGTGACGCCGTCGCGCCCGCCCCCGCCACGGAAGGACACCTGGCATGAGCGCCACCTCCGCCCCGCTGCCCACCCTCGACGTCTCGCAGACCCCCGCGGTGCCCTTCGGGCGCCTGGTCTCGGTGGAGCTGCGCAAGAGCTTCGACACCCGCGCCGGTCGCGCCTACAGCCTCAGCGTCGTCGGGCTGTGCGTCGTGGTCATGCTGGTCATCGCCCTGCTCTTCGACGAGGGCTTCCAGGACTTCAGCGACTTCCTGCTCGCCATGGGCGGCACGCTGGGGTTCTTCCTGCCGATCATCCCGATCCTGCTGGTCACCGGTGAGTTCGGCCAACGCACCGGCCTGGTGACCTTCACCCTCGAGCCCCGCCGGCCCCGGATCGTCGCGGCCAAGCTGAGCGCCGGCCTGATCATCTCCCTGGGCGTGCTGGTGCTCGCCGCCGTGATCGCCGCGGTCGGGGCGGTGCTGGCCTCGCTGCGCGGCTTCGAGGTGTCCTGGTCGCTGGAGTACAGCCAGGTGCAGAACTTCGTGCTCGCCAACCTCATCGGCGTGCTGATCGGCTTCGCGCTGGCGATGCTGCTGATGAACACCCCGGCGGCGATCGTCGGCTACTTCGTCTACTCCCTCATCATCCCCACGGTCGTGGGCATCATCGGCGCCTTCGTCGGCTGGTTCCAGGACCTCACGCCCTGGATCGAGCTCAATACCGCCCAGACCCCGCTCTTCACCGGCGACTTCCGGCCCTCGGGCGAGGAGTGGGCGCAGCTGGCCACGGCCAGCATCATCTGGCTGGTCGTGCCGCTGACCTTCGGCATCCTGCGCCTGCTGCGCGCCGAGATGAAGTGAGGCGCCGTTAGGGTCGCGGTCATGACTGCACGCGAGGACGGCCGCGCCGACGACGAGCTCCGCCCGATCACGATCACCCGCCACTGGCTCGACCACGCCGCCGGGTCGGTGCTGGTGGAGTTCGGCCGCACGAAGGTGCTCTGCGCCGCGTCGGCCTCCGAGGGGGTGCCGCGCTGGCGCAAGGGCTCGGGCAAGGGCTGGGTCACCGCGGAGTACGCCATGCTCCCCGCGGCCACCAACACCCGCTCCGACCGCGAGTCGGTCAAGGGCCGCATCGGCGGGCGCACCCACGAGATCAGCCGGCTCATCGGCCGCTCGCTGCGCGCCGTCATCGACTACGACGCACTCGGCGAGAACACCATCCAGCTCGACTGCGACGTGCTGCAGGCCGACGGCGGCACCCGCACGGCCGCCATCACGGGTGCCTACGTCGCCCTGGTCGACGCGGTCGCCCACCTGCGCCAGACCGGGGCGCTCAAGGGCGCCCCGCTCACCGGCTCGGTCGCGGCGGTCAGCGTGGGCATCATCGACGGCGTGCCCCGCCTCGACCTGCCCTACGTCGAGGACGTGCGCGCCGAGACCGACATGAACGTCGTGATGACCGGCACCGGCAGCTTCGTGGAGGTGCAGGGCACCGCGGAGGGTGCGCCCTTCGACCGCCGTGAGCTCGACGCGCTGCTGGGCCTGGCCGAGAAGGGCTGCGCCGACCTGACCCGCCTGCAGCAGGAGGCGCTCGGCTCGTGAGCACCCGGATCTTCCTCGCCTCGCGCAACCGCAAGAAGATCGAGGAGATGGAGCGCATCCTGCGCGAGCACGTGCCCGGCGTGGAGGTGGTCGGGCTCGACGACCTGCCCGCCCTCGGGGTCGACTACGACGAGCCGGTCGAGGACCAGCCCACCTTCCAGGGCAACGCCCTGCTCAAGGCGCGCGCCGGCCTGGCCGCCACGGGCCTGCCGTCGGTCGCCGACGACTCCGGGCTCTGCGTTGACGCGCTCAACGGCATGCCGGGTGTCCTCAGCGCCCGGTGGTCGGGCCCGCGCGACGGCGTCGCCCGCGAGGAGGTCGACGCGCGCAACAACGCGCTGCTGCTCGCCCAGCTCTGCGACGTGCCCGACGAGCGTCGCGCGGCCCGCTTCGCCTGCGCCGTGGCGCTGTGCCACCCCGGCGGAGAGGAGGTCGTGCACGGCGAGATGACCGGCCGTGTGCTGCGCGAGGTCAGGGGCGAGGGCGGCTTCGGCTACGACGGCCTCTTCGAGGCCGACGATCAGCCCGGCCGCAGCACCGCCGAGCTGAGCCGCGAGGAGAAGGACGCCATCTCCCACCGCGGCCACGCGCTGCGCGCGCTCGGACCGGTCCTCGCCGCTACGGTCGTGCGATGAGCCGGCACTTCTTCGTCCGCAGGAACCTCGCCCGACTGCTCCTGCGCCTCGCGCGCTGGCGCACCGTCGGCACCGTGCCGACCAAGGGGGTGCTGGTCGGCGCCCCCCACACCTCCAACTGGGACTGGGTGCTGACCATGCTGCTGGCGTGGGACAGCGACGTGCAGATCCGGCTGCTGGTGAAGAAGGAGTTCTTCAAGGGCCCGCTGGCCCCGCTGCTGCGGGCGACCGGCGCGGTGGCCCTCGACCGGCGCGACCCCGGCGGCACCATCCGGGCCCTGGTCGCCGACGCCGCCGTCGACGAGACCTTCCTGCTGGGGATCGCCGCCGAGGGCACGCGCAGCCGCGGCGAGCTGTGGAAGTCGGGCTTCTACCGGATCTCCCAGCAGACCGGGCTGCCGATCACCCTGGCCTTCCTCGACGCCCCGAGCCGCACCGTCGGCTGGGGTCCGACCTTCCCCACGACCGGCGACGTGGTGGCCGACATGGACCGGGTGCGGGAGTTCTACGCCGACAAGCGCGGATTCCACCCCGACCAGTTCACCCCGCCCCGGCTGCGCGAGGAGGGCTGAGCCGCCCGGTCCCCGGACCGGGAGTGCGCCCGGAGAGATTCGAACTCTCACTGGACAGGACCTAAACCTGTTGCCTCTGCCGTTGGGCTACGGGCGCCGGGCCCCAGTATCCCGTGCCCGACCCGGGCTCAGGCGTCGAGGCCCAGGTCGCGGCGCAGCTTGGCGACGTGGCCGGTGGCCTTGACGTTGTACTGCGCGAGCTCGATCGTGCCCTGCTCGTCGACGACGAACGTGGAGCGGATGACGCCCTGGACGACCTTGCCGTACATCTTCTTCTCCCCGAAGGTGCCCCACGCCGCCATGGCGCTCTTGTCGGGGTCGGAGAGCAGGGTGATGCCCAGGCCGTCGCGCTCGCGGAAGCTGGCCAGCTTGGCCGGCTTGTCGGGGGAGACGCCGAGCACCTCGTAGCCGGAGGCGCGCAGCGACTCCAGCGAGTCGGTGAAGTCGCAGGCCTGCTTGGTGCAGCCCGGGGTCATCGCCGCGGGGTAGAAGTACACGATGACCTTGCGCCCGCGCAGGTCGGCCAGCGAGACCGTGGCGCCGGTGTCGTCGCCCAGGGTCAGGTCGGGGGCCGGGTCGCCGGGGGAGAGGCGGGTGGGGGCTGCGGTCTCGCTCATCGGGCTGGTCCTGTCCGGTCGGGTAGTGTTGTCGCACACGGTGTGCAATAACGTCACGAGGGCAACGACCCATCCGTGGCACTCGTCGGTGTCGAACCGTAACCGACCACGCCCGGCCACCCCTCGCCACGCCCGACCGCAGGAGACCCGCATGCACGTGCCCGACGGATTCCTCGACGCACCGACGTCGGTCGGCACCGGCGTGGTGGCCGCCGCCGCCGTCGGCCTGGCCCTGCGCGGTGCGCGCCGCGAGCTCGACGACCGCACGGCGCCGCTGGCCGGCCTCGTCGCGGCGTTCGTCTTCGCCACCCAGATGCTCAACTTCCCCGTCGCGGCGGGCACGACCGGCCACCTCATGGGCGGTGCGATCGCCGCGGTGCTCGTGGGGCCGTGGACCGGGGTGCTCTGCACCAGCGTGGTCTTCGTCGTGCAGGCCCTGCTCTTCGCCGACGGCGGCATCACGGCCCTGGGCACCAACATCGTGCTGATGGGCGTCGTGACCTGCGCCGTCGGCTGGGGCGTCTTCCGGCTGCTCCAGACGGTGCTGCCCAAGCGGGTGTCCATGGTGCCGCTGGCCGCCGGGATCGGGGCCTTCGTGTCGGTGCCGGTCGCGGCGCTGGTCTTCGTCGGCCTCTACGCCGTGGGCGGCGTCGCGCCGCTCCCGCTCGACAACCTCACCACCGCGATGCTGGGGGTGCACCTGCTCATCGGCGTCGGCGAGGGGGTCATCACCTTCCTCGCGGTCGGCTCGATCATCGCCGTGCGCCCCGACCTCGTCCACGGCGCACGCCGGGTCCTGGCCCAGCGCACCCTCGAGGTCCGCACCTCCCCGACGGCGAGCGCGGCATGAGGCGCCCCGGCACCCGCCCCGGCACCCGCATGGTGCTCCTCGGGGTGCTCGTCGTCTCGCTGCTGCTCGCGGGCGTCGTGAGCTTCTACGCCGCCAGCGCCCCCGACGGGCTGACCAAGGTCTCCCAGGACCAGGGCTTCGCCGACACCGAGACCGACCACGCGGCCGGCGACGGACCCTTCGCCGGCTACGGCAGCAGCTTCATCTCCGACGAGCGGCTCTCCGGAGGAGTGGCCGGCGTCGTGGGCGTGCTCGTCGTGCTCGCGCTGGCCGGGGGGCTGACCCTGCTGGTGCGCCGCAGGGGCGAGCCCGCCGACCAGCCCGTCGACCAGCCCGTCGACCAGCCCGCCGACCAGCCCGTCGACCAGGACCACTGACGTGGGCGCCGGTCACGGCCACACGCTGCACTTCCACGGCCACTCCGCGGTCCACCGGGCCCCGGCCCACCTGAAGATCGTCGCGCTCGTGGCGTTCATGGTGGTCGTGGTGGCCACGCCGCGCGAGTGGTTCGCGGCCTACGCCGGCTTCCTGGTCGTGCTGCTCGGGGTCGTCGCGCTCTCGCGGGTGCCCCCGACGTACCTGCTCAAGCGCATGGTGGTCGAGGTGCCCTTCGTGCTCTTCGCGCTGCTGCTGCCCTTCGTGGCCCACGGCGAGCGGATCGAGGTGCTCGGGGTCTCGGTCAGCGGCCCGGGGCTGCTGGCCGCCTGGGCGCTGCTGGCCAAGGGCACCCTCGGGGTGCTGGCCAGCCTGACGCTGGCCGCCACCACCGAGCCGCAGGCCCTGCTGCGCGGCCTGGAGCGCCTGCGCCTGCCCAGCCTGCTGGTGCAGATCATGGGCTTCATGATCCGCTACCTGGAGGTCGTCACCACCGAGCTGCAGCGGATGAAGGTCGCCCGGGAGTCGCGGGGCTTCTCCGCGCGCAACCCGCGGCACTGGCCGGTGCTCGCGCGCTCCATGGGGTCGCTCTTCATCCGCTCCTACGAGCGCGGCGAGCGGGTGCACCTCGCGATGCTCTCGCGGGGCTACACCGGCACCATGCCGCGATGAGCGCGGGCACCGGCGCGATGATGTGCCCATGACCACGCCCGTGCTCGACGTCCGCGGCCTCGCCTACGCCTACCCCGACGGCCACCAGGCCCTCTACGGCGTCGACCTGCACGTGCACCGCGGCGAGCGCGTCGCGCTGCTGGGCCCCAACGGCGCCGGCAAGACCACCCTCGTGCTCCACCTCAACGGCATCCACACCGCCGGGGCCGGCAGCGTGAGCGTCAGCGGGCTGCCGGTGACCAAGGAGAACCTCGCCGAGGTCAGGCGACGCGTGGGCATCGTGTTCCAGGACCCCGACGACCAGCTCTTCATGGGCTCGGTGCGTGCCGACGTCGGCTTCGGGCCCGCCAACCTCGGGGTCAGGGGCGCCGAGCTCGACCGTCGCGTCATGGCCGCGCTCGAGCAGGTCGGCATGGCCGACTACGCCGACCGGCCGCCACACCACCTGTCCTTCGGCCAGCGTCGCCGCGTCGCGGTCGCGACCGTGCTGGTCATGGAGCCGGAGGTGCTCGTGCTCGACGAGCCCTCCTCCAACCTCGACCCCGCCTCGCGACGCGAGCTCGCCGACATCCTGCGCTCGCTCGACGTCACCGTGCTCATGGTGACCCACGACCTGCCCTACGCCCTGGAGCTCTGCCCGCGGTCGGTGGTGCTCCACGACGGCACGGTCGTGGCCGACGGCGCGACCTACGACGTGCTGACCGACGACGACCTGATGCGCCGCCACCGCCTCGAGCTGCCCTTCGGCTTCGACCCGCGCAGCCTCGGCCGCGGCGCGGGTTGGTAGCGTGAGCGGGTGACCAACGAGCCCAAGCAGCCCAGCGCCCTCGAGCGTGAGATCGAGGAGACCCGCGAGCGTCTGGCCGGCACCATCGACCAGCTGCTGCACCGGGCCAGCCCCAAGACCATCGCCGGGCGCCAGGCCTACTCGCTGAAGGCCCACTACGTCGACGTCGATTCCGGTGAGCCGCGCACCGACAACATCCTCAAGACCGTCGGTGTGGTCGTCGGCGTCGTGGTGACGCTCGTCGTCGTGCGCCGCGTCGTGCGCTGACGCCGCCCCCCGGACAGGCCGAGCCCGTGTCGGACAAGCTGCCGATCAAGATGCTGCACGACCGCGTGCTCGTCGAGATCGACGCCGAGGCCGGCGAGCGCCGCTCGTCGGGAGGCATCGTGATCCCGGCGACCGCGGCGATGGGCGCGCGCCGGCTCTCCTGGGCCCGCGTCGTGGCCACCGGGCCCAGCGCCCGCTCGGTCGAGACCGGCGACCGCGTGCTCTTCGACGCCGACGACAAGTCCGAGGTCGAGGTGCACGGCGAGCTCTACGTCGTCATGCGCGAGCGCGACGTGCACGCCGTGGCCGCCGAGCGGCTGGGCGACGAGGCCACCGGGCTCTACCTCTAGCCCGGGCCCCGCCGGCCGGCCGCGCGTCCTACGTCGTGACCGGCTGCGGCGAGGGGGCGTCCGGCTCGAGCTCGACCGCGTCGTCGGTCTGCTCGGTCGCGGGGTCGTGGATGTCGGGGATCCGCATCGCGGCGGCCGCGGCCACCAGCATGCCGACGGCCAGGATCGCGAAGCCGATCGTGTAGCCGCTCTCCTCGGGGAAGCCGGCCGGGTTCATCCGGGCGGTCACGATGCCGGCCATGACGGCCGAGCCGATGGAGCCGCCGATGGTGCGGATGTTGGCGTTCATGCCGCTGGCCACGCCGGTCTGCTCGCGCGGCACGCTGGCGATGACCACGCCGGCCAGGCTGGAGAAGACCAGGCCCGAGCCGAGGCCCTGGGCCGTGGTGGCGGCGTAGAGCTGGGCGGTGGTGTCGTGGAAGAGCGCCATCGAGGCGAAGGCCGCACCGCTGATCAGGGTGCCGGTGACGATGACCAGGCGGGCGCCGAAGCGGCCGATGAGGCGGGCGGTGAGGAAGCCGACCACGAAGCTGGCCACGGCGCTGGGCAGCAGCAGGTGGCCCGACTCGGTGATGGTGGCGTCGAAGCCGTAGCCGGCCGCCGACGGGGTCTGGAGGAACTGCGGCAGGAAGCCGAAGGAGGCGAACATGCCGAAGCCGACGAAGGCCCCGACGACGTTGGTCGTCCAGACACCGCGCAGGCGCATCATCTGCATGTCGATGAGCGGCACCGGCACCCGCGTCTCGACGCGCACCCACAGGGCGGCGAGCACGGCGGCGGCCGCGAGCAGGCCCAGCACCTCGACCGAGGCCCAGCCCCACTTGTTGCCCTGGCTCACGGCCAGCAGCAGGGCGACCAGCCAGCCGGCGAGCAGCACGGCGGGCACGGCGGGCAGGCGCCCGGGGGTGCGCACGGGCGACTCGGGCACCAGCACGAGCGCGGCGAGGGCGGCGACGGCGGTGGCGATCATCGGCAGCCAGAACAGCCAGTGGTAGCCCAGCGAGTCGACGATCGGTCCGGCCACCACGATGCCCGCCCCGAAGCCGACAGCGGTGAGCGAGGCGATGACGCTGAGGGCGCCGGTGACCCGACCGGTGAACTCGTCGCGGATGATGCCGAACGACAGCGGCAGCACGCCGCCGCCGAGGCCCTGCACGACGCGGGCCACGATCAGCCAGCCGATGCTCGGCGCCAGCGCGGCCATGAGCGAGCCCACGGCCAGGGCGCTCAGGGTGACCACGAGCATCTTCTTCTTGCCCACCGCGTCGCCGACACGGCCCAGCAGCGGGGTCGCGATCGAGGCCGAGAGCAGGTAGGCGGTCAGCACCCACGTCACGGTCGTCTGGTCGGTGTCGTACTCGAGCTGGATCTGCGCCAGCACCGGCACGATGAGCGACTGCAGCAGCGCGAAGGACGAGACCGCGACGGTGAGGACGGCGAAGGTGAGGCTCTGGTTGCCACGGATCGCTGGTGACACGGGGAGGGGCTCCTGGGTGGGGCTCGTGGGGCGGGCCGCGCGGTTGGTTGCGCGGGTCAACCGTGACTGAACCACACGGCGTCGAGCGGCATTCCCGCAGCCGGTCGCCCGAGGTCCCGGAGCACGGCCGTGCCCCCAGCTGTCACCTCCACGGGTGATGGGTGGGACCCGACCACGCGCGTAGCGTCTGCTCCATGATCGGATTCCTTGTGGCAGGCCTCATCATCGGCGCGCTCGCGCGCCTCATCAAGCCCGGCAAGCAGAACCTGGGGCTGCTCGCGACCCTCGGTCTCGGCCTCGTCGGCTCCCTCATCGGAGGGCTCATCGCGCAGCTCTTCGGCACCGGCGGCATCTTCGAGCTGAACGTCATCGGCTTCGTGCTCGCCGTCATCGCCGCCGTGCTCCTCATCGGCGTCGCCGAGGGCGTCGCGGGCAAGAGCAAGACCCGCGTCTGACGCAGACCCACCGCACGACCCCTCGCCCCGCCGCGCACCCGCGCGGCGGGGCGATCTGCGTCCCGGGCCCCTCGCGCCAGGGAAGCGTCAACGCCGGTCCGCAGGGCGTCAGGGAAGCGTCAAGACCCGCCGGCGGGACGGTGCGGCGGCCCTAGACAGGGGGAGTGCCCGATCTCGCCTTCCTCCTGCTGACCCTGGTCTCCTTCCTCCTGCTGACGCTTCTCGTCGGCGCACTGCGGTGAGCGCCCTCGGCCCCGCGCTCGGCCAGGTCCTCCTCCTCGCCGCGCTGCTCGCGCTGACCGTGCCCGTCCTGGGGCGCCGGCTGGCCCTGATGTACCTCTCCCCGCGCCACCTGCGCGTCGAGGCCGCGGTCTACCGCGGCCTGCGCCTGGACCCCGACGCCGACCAGCACTGGCGCACCTACGCCCTGTCGGTGCTCGGCTTCTCGATGGTCGGGGTGCTCGGGCTCTACGCCCTCGGGCGCCTCCAGCAGCACCTGCCGCTGTCCCTCGGCTTCCCGGCGCTGCCCGCCGACGGTGCCTGGAACACCGCGGTCAGCTTCGTCACCAACACCAACTGGCAGTGGTACTCCGGCGAGGCCGCCCTGGGCCACACGATGCAGATGGCCGGCCTGACGGTGCAGAACTTCGTCTCCGCCGGGGTCGGCATGGCCGTCGCGGCGGCCCTGGCGCGCGGCCTGGCCCGCAGCGGCCGCGACGGTCGGGTCGGCAACTTCTGGACCGACCTCGTGCGCAGCGTCGTACGGGTGCTGCTGCCGATCGCGCTGCTCTCCGCGCTGCTGCTCGTGGCGCTCGGGGCGGTGCAGAACCTCGCCGAGCCCCACGCCGTGACCACGCTGAGCGGCGCCACCCAGGAGATCACCGGCGGGCCGGTGGCCAGCCAGGAGGCGATCAAGCAGCTCGGCACCAACGGCGGCGGCTTCTACAACGTCAACTCCGCCCACCCCTTCGAGAACCCGTCGCCGGCCAGCAACCTGCTCGAGACGTACCTGATGCTGCTGGTGCCCTTCGCGATGGCCTGGGCCTTCGGCCACCTCGTGCGCGACCGCCGTCAGGGCGGCGCCGTGGTGGCGGTCATGGCCCTGCTGCTCACGACCTCGGTGGCGCTGCTGACCTGGGCCGAGATGGCCGGGCCCGGCTCCGCGCCCGAGCTCGCCGGCGGAGCGCTGGAGGGCAAGGAGGTCCGCTTCGGCACCGCCGGGTCGGCCCTGTGGGCGGCCGTCACGACCGGCACCTCGACCGGTGCGGTCAACGCCATGCACGACTCGCTCACCGCCCCCGGCGGGGGCATCGCCCTCTTCAACATGATGCTCGGCGAGATCTCGCCCGGCGGTGTCGGGTCGGGGCTCTACGGCATGCTGATGCTCGCCGTCGTGACCGTCTTCCTCAGCGGTCTGATGGTGGGTCGCACACCGGAGTACGTCGGCAAGCGCATCGGCCAGCGCGAGATCGTGCTGGTGGCGGGCTACGTGCTCACCACCCCCGTGCTCGTCCTCGTCGGCAGCGCCGTGGCCCTCACCGCTCCGGCCGGTCTGGCCGGGCTGCAGGAGGGCGGCCCCCACGGGCTGACGGAGGCGGTCTACGCCGTGACGTCGGCGAGCAACAACAACGGCAGCGCCTTCGGTGGGCTGACGTCGGGCACGCCGTTCTGGAACACCCTGCTCGGCCTGTGCATGCTGCTGGGCCGCTTCGTCCCGATCGTGCTGGTGCTGGCGCTCGCCGGTCGCTTCGCCGAGCAGCACCCACGACCGCCCGGGGCCGGCACGCTGCCGACCCACCGTCCCCTCTTCGTCACCCTGCTCGCCGGCGTCGCCCTGGTCCTGGTCGGTCTGACCTACGTGCCCGTGCTCGTGCTCGGCCCGATCGTGGAGTCCCTCTCGTGACCACCTCCCTGCTGACGACCGTCAGCGCGGCGCTGCCCGGCGCCCTGCGCAAGCTCGACCCGCGTCTCCTCCTCGCCACCCCGGTCATGCTCGTCGTGGAGGTCGGGGCCGTGACGACCACCGTGCTCAGCGTCCTCGACCCCAGCGCACTGGCGGTCCTCGTCTCGCTCTGGCTGTGGCTCACCGTGCTCTTCGGCAACCTCGCCGAGTCGGTGGCCGAGGGCCGGGGCAAGGCCCAGGCCGCGAGCCTGCGGGCGCTGCAGCAGGAGACCACCGCACGTCGCCTGGACCGCCGCGGCGAGGAGGAGCAGGTGTCGAGCACCTCGCTGCGCGTCGGCGACCTCGTCGTGGTGGAGGCGGGGGAGCGGATCCCCGGTGACGGGGACGTCGTCGAGGGTGTCGCCTCGGTCGACGAGTCGGCCGTGACCGGGGAGTCGGCCCCGGTGATCCGGGAGTCCGGGGGCGACCGGTGCGCCGTCACCGGCGGCACCACGGTGCTCTCCGACCGCATCGTGGTGCGCATCACCTCCGCGCCGGGGCAGTCGTTCGTCGACCGGATGATCGCCCTGGTCGAGGGCTCGCAGCGCCAGCGCACCCCCAACGAGATCGCGCTCGGCGTGCTGCTGGGGGCGCTGACCATCGTCTTCGTCGTGGTGTGCGCGACCCTCTACCTCATCGCCGACCACAGCGACGCCGACCAGTCGGTGGTGGTGCTCGTGGCGCTGCTGGTGTGCCTGATCCCCACGACCATCGGGGCCCTGCTCTCCGCCATCGGCATCGCCGGCATGGACCGGCTCGTGCGACGCAACGTGCTGGCCATGAGCGGGCGCGCCGTGGAGGCGGCCGGGGACGTCGACGTGCTGCTGCTCGACAAGACCGGCACCATCACCCACGGCAACCGGCGCGCCAGCGCGCTGCTCCCGGCCGGCGGCGTCTCGGACGCGGAGCTGGCCGAGGCCGCGCTCCTCGCCTCCCTGGCCGACGAGACCCCCGAGGGGCGCAGCATCGTCGACCTCGTGGGCTCGACGTACGACGGGGTGCCGGCGGGAGCGTCGCTGGTGGAGTTCAGCGCCACGACCCGGATGAGCGGGCTGGACCTCGACGGTCGCAGCGTGCGCAAGGGAGCCGCCTCGGCCACGTCGCGGTGGGTGCTCGACGGCGGGGGTGCGGCCTCCCCGGAGGTCGACGCCGCCGTGCAGGAGGTGAGCGCGAGCGGCGGCACGCCGCTGGTGGTCGCCGAGCGCGTCGGCGACGGGCCGGCCCGCCTGCTCGGGGTGGTGCACCTCAAGGACGTCGTCAAGGACGGCATGCGCGAGCGCTTCGCGGAGCTGCGCGCCATGGGCATCCGCACGGTGATGGTGACCGGCGACAACGCGGTGACCGCCCACGCGATCGCCCGGGAGGCCGGCGTCGACGACGTGCTCGCCGAGGCCACGCCCGAGGAGAAGCTCGCGCTCATCCGCCGCGAGCAGCAGGGCGGCCGGATGGTCGCGATGTGCGGCGACGGCACCAACGACGCACCTGCGCTGGCCCAGGCCGACGTCGGGGTGGCGATGAACACCGGCACGACCGCGGCCAAGGAGGCCGGCAACATGGTCGACCTCGACTCCGACCCCACCAAGCTGATCGAGGTCGTGGAGATCGGCAAGCAGCTGCTCATCACCCGCGGGGCGCTGACCACCTTCTCGATCGCCAACGACGTGGCGAAGTACTTCGCGATCCTGCCGGCGATGTTCGTGGTCGCCTTCCCGCAGCTGGAGGTGCTCAACGTGATGCGCCTGAGCAGCCCGGAGTCGGCGATCGTGTCGGCCGTCGTGTTCAACGCCCTGGTCATCGTCGCGCTGGTGCCGCTGGCGCTGCGCGGGGTCGCCTACCGGCCGTCGTCGGCCGCCGACCTGCTGCGGCGCAACCTGCTGCTCTACGGCGTCGGCGGCCTGGTCGCCCCCTTCGTCGGGATCAAGCTGCTCGACCTCCTCGTCTCCCTCGTCCCCGGTCTCTGAGAGGACCCCGCGTGAAGACCCTGCTCGCCTTCTCCCGCCAGAGCCTCGCCGGCCTGCGCGTGCTGCTCGCCGCCACGCTGCTGCTCGGCGTGGCCTACCCCCTGCTGGTCACCGGTGTCGCCCAGGTCGCCTTCCCCTGGCGGGCCGACGGCTCGCTGGTGAGCGTCGAGGGGGAGCGCACCACCGACCCCGACGAGGCCGCGGGCTCCGCCCTCGTCGGACAGCTCGTCGACGACGACCGGCTCTTCCGGCCCCGGCCCTCGGCCGCCGGCGAGGGCTACGACATGCTCGCGACCTACGGCTCCAACCTCGGCCCCGAGAGCCCCGAGCTGCTCGACCTCATCGCCGAGCGGCAGGCCGAGGTCGCCGCCCGCGAGGGCGTCGACGTCGCCGACGTCCCGCCCGACGCGGTCACCGCGTCGGCCTCCGGGCTCGACCCCGACATCTCGCCGCGGTACGCCGCCCTGCAGGTGCCGCGCGTCGCCGCGGCCAGCGGCCTGCCGGAGGCGAGGGTGCGCGACCTGGTGGCCGAGCACACCGCCGGTCGCACGCTCGGCGTGCTCGGCGAGCCCCGCGTCGACGTGCTCGGGCTCAACCTCGCCGTCGTGGACGCGGCGGGGCTGGAGATCCCGGCGGTGCCGGGCCCTCAGGCTGGCCGGGCGGTGAAGTAGCCCGCGTCGGCGAGCATCGAGGCGCAGCGGGCGCACAGCTCGACCCGCTCGCCGCCGAGGACGTCGGCGGCCCCCCGCTGACGGACCCCGGTGACCTCGGCGGCGACGGGGGAGAGGTGGTGACCGCTCGCGCAGCGCCGCGGGCGGTCGGGGGCGGCGGACGCAGCCGTGGGTCGCAGCGGCAGCGGGTCGCGAGCCGGCGGGGCCCAGGTGAGCGCGAGCGGGAGCCCGGTGAGCAGCAGCGGGTCGCTCGCGTCGCGGGTGGCCAGCCCTTGGAGGAGCAGGGTCGCCGCGACCGCGGGCGTGCGCACGCGGAAGGGGAAGCCGGCCTCGGCCGAGCGGCGGCAGTGCTGCAGCAGGGCGGGGTCGACGAGCGGGCTGGTCGGGGTGCTGGACACAGGTGGCTCCTCAGGGGCGGAGACCTGTCCAACGAGTCCCGGGCGAGGAAGTGACGGTCGGGGCGTTGACGGACGCCGGGGCGGGATGTAACCATCCTCACAACGCGATGTTTACGCAAACATCACATCCGCGACACCCCGAGGAGGCAGGCCGATGGCGGTCCAGCAACCGATCGCAGACCGTGCCCCGCGCAACCGCCGCCGGTGGACGGGCTGGGGCTTCCTGGCGCCGTTCGTCGCGGTCTTCGCGCTGGTGTTCCTGGCTCCGATCGTCTACTCGGTCTACCTCAGCCTCTTCCGCGACCAGCTCATCGGCGGCACGTCGTTCGTCGGGCTCGACAACTACACCCAGGTGCTCGGCGACGACGCCTTCTGGGAGTCGCTCACCCGCGTCGGCCTCTTCCTGGTCGTGCAGGTGCCGGTGATGCTGCTGCTCGCGCTGCTGGTGGCGCTGGCCATCGACAGCGGGCGTCTCTACGGCGCGTCGTTCTTCCGGATCTCGATCTTCCTGCCCTACGCCGTGCCCGCCGTCGTCGCCTCGCTCATGTGGGGCTTCATGTACGGCGACCGCTTCGGCCTGGTCGGCAACGTCAACGACGCCCTCGGCACCTCGCTGCCCGACCCGCTCAGCCCCACCTGGGTGCTGGCCTCCATCGGCAACATCGTGACCTGGGAGTTCGTCGGCTACAACATGCTGATCTTCTTCGCCGCCCTGCGCACCATCCCCACCAGCCTCTACGAGGCCGCCTCCATCGACGGGGCCAGCGAGTGGCGGGTGATCACCTCGATCAAGCTGCCCGCCATCCGCGGGGCGCTCGTGGTGGCGACGATCTTCTCGATCATCGGCAGCTTCCAGCTCTTCAACGAGCCGAGCATCCTGCAGAGCCTGGCGCCCAACGCGATCACCACCGACTTCACGCCCAACCTCTACGCCTACTCGCTGTCCTTCTCGGGCCAGCAGTACAACTACTCCGCCACCGTCGCGATCGTGATGGGCCTGGTGACCATGGTCATCGCCTACGTCGTGCAGCTGCGCGGCATGCGCAAGGAGCTCTGACGTGACTACCACGCCCCTGGCCCCCACCCCGCCCGACCGTGGCGCGGCCCCCGTCCGCCCGGACCCCCGCCTGCGCTCCAGCCGCTCCGGCGCCCGCCGCGGCGGCGTCCCGGTGACCGGGGCCCCCGCCGAGCGCCGCGCCCGGCGCAGCCCGCTGCTGACCGCCCTCACCGGCATCGTGCTCGTCTACAGCCTGGTGCCCCTGCTGTGGCTGGTCATCAACGCCACCAAGACCCAGGGCGACCTCTTCACCTCCTTCGGGCTGTGGTTCTCCGACGACTTCTCGCTGTGGTCCAACCTCACCGAGACCTTCACCTACGACGACGGCATCTTCCTGCGCTGGCTGCTCAACACGCTGCTCTACGTCGTGCTCGGCGCCGGCGGCGCCACCGCGCTGGCGGTGCTGGGCGGCTACGCCCTGGCGCGTTTCGACTTCCCGGGCAAGAAGGCGGTCTTCGCCGTCGTCATCGGGGCCGTCGCGGTGCCGGGCACGGCGCTGGCGGTGCCGACCTTCCTGATGTTCAGCCAGATGGGGCTCACCAACACACCGTGGGCGGTGATCATCCCCTCGCTCATCTCGCCCTTCGGCCTCTACCTGATGTGGACCTTCGCCACCGACGCCATCCCCACCGAGCTCATGGAGGCCGCGCGCGTCGACGGCGCCTCGGAGTTCCGGGTGTTCTGGCAGATCTGCCTGCCGCTGCTCATGCCGGGCGTCGTCACCGTGCTGCTCTTCACCATGGTCGCGACCTGGAACAACTACTTCCTGCCGCTGATCATGCTCAAGGACCCCGACTGGTACCCCCTCACCCTCGGGCTCAACGCGTGGAACGCCCAGGCGTCCACCGCGGGCAGCGAGGCCGTCTTCAACCTCGTCATCACCGGCTCGGTGGTCACCATCCTGCCGCTGGTCGCCGTCTTCCTGCTGCTCCAGCGCTACTGGCAGTCGGGCCTGGCCGCCGGCTCCGTCAAGGAGTGAGCGCGCACCCGCGCCCCACCACCCCGCACCACCACCCGCACCACCCCACCGATCCCCCCGGGACGCACCGTCCAGGGCAGGCACGATCCGAGAGGACCACCCACACCATGAAGAACACGAACCGACGCAACCGCTGGCTCGGAGCGGTCGCCGTCGCCGCCGTCGGGGCGCTCAGCCTGAGCGCCTGCGGCTCGGGGGACGACTCCGCCTCCGGCGGGGAGCAGGTCTCCGCCGACGCCGTCGACGCCGCGCTCGAGGAGGGCGGCACCCTCACCGTGTGGGCGTGGGAGCCCACCCTGGAGAAGGTCGTCAGCGACTTCGAGGCGGAGTACCCCAACGTCGACGTCGAGCTGGTCAACGCCGGCACCGGCAACGACCAGTACACCGCCCTGCAGAACGCGGTCTCGGCCGGCAAGGGCGTGCCCGACGTCGCCCAGGTCGAGTACTACGCCCTGCCGCAGTTCTCCCTGGCCGGCAGCGTGAGCGAGCTGAGTGGGTTCGGCGCCGCCGACCTCGAGGACACCTTCACCCCCGGCCCCTGGTCCTCGGTGCAGCAGAACGACGGCATCTACGGCCTGCCCATGGACTCCGGCCCGATGGCGATGTTCTACAACCAGGAGGTCTTCGAGGAGTACGGCATCGAGGTGCCGACCACCTGGGAGGAGTTCATGCAGGCCGGTCGCGACCTCCAGGCCGCCGACCCCGACGTCTACATCACCAACGACACCGGCGACGCCGGCTTCGCGACCAGCCTCATGTGGCAGGCCGGGGCCCAGCCGTTCGCCTCCGAGGGCGAGGACGTCACCATCGAGTTCTCCGACGAGGGCGCGCAGACCTACGCCGACACCTGGCAGACCATGATCGACGAGGAGCTCCTCGCCCCGATCAGCTCGTGGAGCGACGAGTGGTTCTCCGGCCTCAACGACGGCACCGTGGCCACCCTGGTCACCGGCGCCTGGATGCCGGCCAACCTCGAGTCCGGTGCCCCCGACGGCAAGGGCGACTGGCGCGTCGCGCCGATGCCGCAGTGGGAGGCCGGCGCCGAGACCACCGCCGAGAACGGCGGCTCCTCGCTGACCATCCCGACCGACGCCCAGGAGAAGGAGCTGGCCTACGCCTTCCTGGAGTACGCCAACGTCGAGGACGGTGTGCAGACCCGCGTCGACGGCGGCGCCTTCCCCGCCACCGTCGCGGAGATCGAGTCCGACGAGTTCGTCGGCAAGGAGTTCCCGTACTTCGGCGACCAGAAGGTCAACGAGGTGCTCTCCGAGTCGGCCGGCCAGGTCGCCGAGGGCTGGTCCTACCTGCCGTTCCAGGTCTACGCCAACAGCATCTTCAACGACACCGTCGGCCAGGCCTACGTCTCCGACGAGCCCCTCGCCGACGGCCTCGCCGCCTGGCAGGAGCAGATGACCGAGTACGGCGAGCAGCAGGGCTTCTCCGTCTCCTGACCGGACCCGCCCCTCGCTGCACCGCAGCACCCCGCCCCACCCCCGTCGGTGCGACGGGACCGGCCCGGCCCGGTCCCGTCGTACCGACGGTCCCTTCCTCCGAGGAGCACGCACCATGACCGCCCCGACCTCCCACCGCTGGCTGCGCTGGCCCACCCGGCCCGACGAGCCGCGCATGGCCTTCGGCGCCGACTACAACCCCGAGCAGTGGCCGCGGGAGGTGTGGGCCGAGGACGTCGCCGCGATGCGCGGCGCGGGGGTCAACGTCGTGTCGGTCGCGATCTTCTCCTGGGCCCGGCTCCAGCCGGCGCCCGACCGCTTCGACTTCGCCTGGCTCGATGAGGTCATGGACCTCATGCACGTCCACGACATCGCCGTCGACCTGGCCACCGCCACCGCCTCGCCGCCGCCGTGGCTGACCACCCTGCACCCCGAGGTGCTGCCGGTGAGCTTCGAGGGCCACACCGTGTGGCCCGGGGCCCGCCAGCACTGGCGCCCGACCTCGCCGGTCTTCCGCGAGCACGCGCTGCGCCTGGTGCGCGCCGTGGCCGAGCGCTACGCCGAGCACCCCGCCCTGGCCGCCTGGCACGTGAGCAACGAGCTGGGCTGCCACAACGTCCACGACTACTCCGACGACGCCGCGCGCGCCTTCCGCACCTGGCTCCAGGCGCGCTACGGCAGCGTCGAGGCCCTCAACCACGCCTGGGCCACCAGCTTCTGGTCGCAGCGCTACGGCGCGTGGGAGGAGGTGCTGCCGCCGCGCTTCGCCGGCCACGGCTCCTTCATCAACCCCACCCAGCGCCTGGACTTCCAGCGCTTCTCCTCCGACGCCCTCGCCGAGCACCTGCGCGCGGAGCGCGACGTGCTGGTCGCGATCACCCCCGACGTGCCGGTGACCACCAATTTCATGGTGATGGGGGAGACGCGCGGCATGGACTACGCCGCCTGGGCCGCCGACGTCGACTTCGTCTCCAACGACCACTACGTGCAGGACGGCGAGCGCCCGCTCGACGAGCTGTCCTTCTCGGCCAACCTCACCGGCGGCATCGCCGGCGGCCGCCCGTGGTTCCTCATGGAGCACTCCACCAGCGCGGTCAACTGGAAGTCGGTCAACGTCCCCAAGCGCCCCGGCCACCTCGTGCGCGACTCGCTCACCCACGTCGGCCACGGCGCCGACGCGGTCTGCTACTTCCAGTGGCGCCAGTCGCAGGGCGGCGCCGAGAAGTACCACTCCGCGATGCTGCCCCACGCCGGCACCGGCACCGCCCTGCACCGCACCGTGCAGGAGCTCGGCGTGCGCCTGGCCGCCCTGTCGCCGGTCGTGGGAAGCAGCCGGCGCCCCGCCGACATCGCCATCGTCTTCGACTGGGACTCCTGGTGGGCCGCCGAGGGCAGCGGCACGCCCACCCAGGAGCTGCGCTACCGCCAAGAAGCGCTCGACTGGTACTCCGCCTGCCTCGACCTGGGGCTGCGCGCCGACGTCGTGCCCCTGGCCGCCGACCTGTCGGGCTACGCCCTGGTCGTGGCACCGGTGCTGCACGTCGTGCCGGCGGCCCTGGCCGAGCGGCTCGAGGCCTACGTCGCCGGCGGCGGCCACCTGGTGACCACCTACTTCTCCGGGGTCGTCGACGAGCACGACCACGTCTGGCTCGGTGGCTACCCCGGCGCGCTGCGCGACCTGCTCGGCCTGCGGATCGAGGAGTTCGGCCCGCTGGAGCCCGGCACGAGCGTCGACCTCGACAACGGCACGGCGGGCTCGGTGTGGGCCGACGGCGTCGACCTCGTCGACCCGGCCGTCGAGGTGCGCGTGCGCTACAAGGACGGCGTGCACGCCGGCTCGCCCGCCGTGACCCGCCGCCCGGTCGGTGCGGGCTCCGCGTCGTACGTCGGGACCCGGCTGGGCGCGAGCGGCGTCGCGCCGGTGCTGGCCGACCTGGCCCGCGACGCGGGCGTGGTCTCCGAGCTGCCCGAGGAGGCGCGCGGCGCGGTGGAGCTGATCCGTCGTGAGCGCGAGGGCGAGCAGTACCGCTTCCTCGTCAACCGCACCGACGGCTACGTCGAGCTCCCGGCCCCGGCCGGCGAGGTGATCGACGGCGCCGCCCCCGCCTCCGACCGGCTGGTGATCGCCCCGCGCGAGGTGGTCGTCGTGCGCAGCGCCGACTGAGCCTCAGCCGGGCGGGGGAGCGGTGCTCGCGCGCACGACGAGCTCGGTGGGCACCAGCACCGTGGTGGGCGGGGTGCGCCGGTCGCGCAGCTGGGCCAGCACCCCGGCCACCGAGTGGCGCCCGACGCCGGCGAAGTCCTGTCGCACCGTGGTGAGCGGGGGGATGTAGCTCGCCGCGTCGGGCACGTCGTCGAAGCCGACGACGCTGACGTCCTGCGGCACGCGACGGCCGGCCTCGTGGAAGGCGCGGAGCAGACCGAGGGCCATCTGGTCGTTGGCGGCGAACACCGCCGTGCAGCCCGGCTCGCCGGCCAGCCGCTGGCCCGCCGCGTAGCCCGACTCCGCGCTCCAGTCGCCGCGCAGCAGGGGCGGGGCCGTGCGGCCGGCCGCCTCGAGGGTCGTGCGCCACGCCTCGCAGCGGCTCTCCCCGGCGTAGGAGGCCTCGGGGCCGGCGACGTGCCACACGGTCTCGTGGCCGAGGTCGAGCAGGTGCTGCACGGCCTGCCGGGCACCGAGGTGCTGGTCGGTGTCGACGACGGAGTGGCGGTCGGTGCCGCCGGAGTCGACCACGACCATGGTCATGCCGGGCGGGAGCACGGCCTGGGCGGTGTCGAGCAGGTGCACCTCCATGATGGCGATGACGCCGTCGACCGCGAGCTCGCTGAGCCGGTCGAAGGCGCCGGCCACCTTGGCCTGGGTGGGGGCCACGGGGAGGAGCGTGATCGCGTAGCCCTGCTCGGCGGCGGAGTCGGCGATGCCCTCGAGCGTGCGCATGTTGCCGGTGGTCGACAGCGTGAAGAGCACGACGCCGATCGTGCGGAACTCGCCCCGCTTGAGGGCCCGCGCGGCACCGTTGGGCCGGTAGCCGAGCTCGTCCATCGCCCGCAGGACCCGCTCGCGGGTGGCGTCGACGACGTCGCCGGCCCCGTTGGAGACCCGCGAGACCGTCTGCGCCGAGACGCCGGCGAGCTTGGCGACGTCGGCCATGGACACGCGCCGGTGCGGGGCCGGGGGAGGGGGTTCGGTGGTGGTCAACGGGCCTGCTCTCGGTGGTGGTGGCGCCACCACGATCCTCGCCTGCCGGGGACCTCCCCGGCAAGGCGGGGGCTTGACGGTCGCGGGGTGCGGTGAGACGGTCGTCACAGGCGATGTTTGCGCAAACATCCTGTCATGGACGGGGCGGTAGCGCACCCCTCGTCGCGCCCTTCCGTCCTCTCCAGAGAGCAGCGCAGCATGAGAGCACCCACCCCCCGACGCGGGCTCGCAGCCCTCGCGGTCTCGGCGGTCGTCGCCGGGCTCGCCTGCCAGCCCACCGCCGCAGCGGCCGCGCCCGCCGCGGCACCCACCGCGGCACCCACCCCGTCGGCCGCCCCGTCGGCCGCCGCCGACGACGGGGTGCCCGACGTGACCGTCACGCCCGACCCGTCGTACCAGGGCGGACCCTTCGAGGGCTGGGGCACCAGCCTGGTGTGGTTCGCCAACGCCACGGCGACTACCCCGACGCGATCCGCCAGGAGCTGCGCGACCTGGTCTTCGGCGACGAGGGCCTCAACCTCAACATCGCGCGCTACAACATCGGCGGCGGCAACGCTCCGTCGGTCGAGGACTACCTGCGCCCCGGTGGCGCGGTCGAGGGCTGGTGGAAGGCGCCCGCGGGCCCGCAGCTCACGCCGCAGGACAAGGACTGGTGGGACCCCGCCGACCCGGCGCTGTGGAACGAGGACGCCGACGCCACCCAGCGCTGGTGGATCGACGCGATCAAGGCCGACATCACCCACTGGGAGGCCTTCAACAACTCCCCGCCGTGGTTCCAGACCGTCTCGGGCTACGTCTCGGGCGGCTTCGACCCCAGCGCCGAGCAGATCCGCGCCGACACCGTCGACGACTTCGCCGCCTACCTCGTCGGCGCCATGGAGCGGCTCGAGGCGGCCCACGGCATCACCTTCGACACCGTCGACCCCCTCAACGAGCCCAACACGCCCTACTGGGGCACGCAGCTCGGCGCCGACGGCCAGCCGACAGGCGGACGCCAGGAGGGCGCTCACGCCGGCCCTGCCATGCAGGCCCGGGTCATCACGGCCCTCGAGGAGGCGCTGGCGGCCAGCGACCTCGACACCCCGATCTCGGCCATGGACGAGACCAACCCCGGCACCTTCGTGCGCAACTGGTACGCCTACGACCAGCCGACGCAGGACCTCGTCGAGCAGCTCAACGTGCACACCTACGGCACCGGCCAGCGCACGTCGGCGCGTGACCTCGCCAAGGGCGAGGGCAAGCCGCTGTGGATGAGCGAGGTCGAGGGCTCGTGGGGCGCGGGCCAGAGCTTCACCGACATGGCGCCCGGCCTGGGCATGGCCGAGCGGATCACCGACGACCTGCGCGAGCTCGAGCCCGACGCCTGGGTCTTCTGGCAGCCGGTCGAGGACCTGAAGAACATGGAGCCCGGCGGCGAGAGCGCCGCCGGGGCCAACTGGGGCAGCATCCAGCTCGACTTCGACTGCGGTGACGGCGACGTGCTCGTGCGCGACCCCGCCGCCCCGCCCGCCGAGGGCACCTGCCGGATCAAGACCAACACCAAGTTCGACACCGTGCGCAACTACACGCACTACATCGAGCCCGGCGACCGCCTGGTCGCCACCGACTCGACCGACTCCACCGCGGCGCTCACCGACGAGGGCGTCACCGTCGTGCACGTCAACGACTCCGACGCCGCCCGCGACGTCACCCTCGACCTCGCGAAGTTCGCGTCGGTGGCCGACGGCGCCACCGTCACGCCGGTGGTCACGAGCACCGCCGGCGCGCTGCGCACGGGCACACCGACCGTGGTGCGCGACGGCGAGGCCACGCTGCGCCTGCCCGCCCGCTCGGTGACCACGCTGCTGGTCTCGGACGTCTCCGGCGTCGCCGAGGACGCCGCACTGGTGCAGGAGGACCACGTCTACCGCCTGCGCGGCGTGCAGAGCGGGAAGTCGCTCGCCCCGGCCGCGACCGGGTCGGGCGTCGTGATCCGCACCGACAGCGCCTCGGCCCCCGACCAGGTCTGGCGGCTGCGGCCGCTCGCCGACTCGGTGAGCAACCGGCAGCGCTACACGCTCAGCACCGGTGACGGCGCGCTGCTGCTCGCCGCCGGGGCCGACGACCCGACGCTGGTCGCCGCCGACACCGGGTCGACCCCGGCCGAGAGCGCGCAGTGGATGCTCTCCACCACCGGTGACGGCACCTACACCGTCGTCAACGCCGGCACCGGTCAGCTCCTCGACGTGCCCGGCGGGGCCACCGCCGACGGCACCCGGGTGGCGTTCTACACGCCGACCTCGGGCGACAACCAGCGCTGGCGGATCCTCGACGAGACCGTGCAGGGTGTCCGGCCCACCGCCGTCGTCACACCCGTCGGGGTCGCCCCCTCCCTGCCCGCGAGCGTCACCGGGGTCTACGCCGGCGGCGACCGCGACGGCCTGCCCGTCGTCTGGGACCTGCCGGCCGACTCCGCGTGGCAGCAGCCCGGCACGGTCGTCGTGCCCGGCATCGTGACCACCTCCGACGGGCAGAGCCTCACCACGACCGCCGAGGTCACCGTCGACACCCTGGTGTCCACCCGCCCGGCGCGCGCGGCGACGTACGTCGGTCAGGCCCCGACCCTGCCCACCACCGTCACCGCGGTGGGGGAGTCGGGCGCCACCGTCGAGCGGCCGGTCACCTGGGAGACCGCGTCCGCGGATGCCTTCGACCAGACCGGCGTGGTCGAGCTGGAGGGCGTCGCCGACGCCGGGGCCGGGCGCACCCTGCCCGCGACCGTCGCGGTGCGGGTGACCGAGCCCGTGCCCGGCGTGGTGCCCACGCCGCAGGGCACCACCGTGGCCGCGACCTTCACCGAGCCCGGCTACGGCACCGCCGGGCTGCTCGACGGCGACCTGGGCGACAAGGCGTGGTCGAACTGGAGGTCGTCGGCCAAGAACACCTCCGACACCCTCACGATGACGTTCCCCGACGTCCGCACGCTCACCGGCCTGCGGGGTGTGTTCTTCAAGGACGGCGCGAGCGACAGCTACCCCGCCTCGGTGCGCGTCGAGGTGCCCACCGGCGACGGTGGGTGGCGACAGGTCGGGGAGACCACGTCGATGGCCGCCGGGCTGGCCTCGCCGGTCGTCACCGTCACCTTCCCCGGGGTCGAGGTCGACCGGGCCCGTCTGGTGATGACCGCCCGCGACAACACCCACCTGACCATGAGCGAGCTGCAGGTGCTGGGTCAGGTCGCCGCCCAGGGCTCCGACGCCGGCCTCGCCGAGCTGCGTGTGGCCGGCACCCCGCTGCCCGGCTTCGACCCGGCCCGCGAGTCCTACACCGTCACCTCCACGCAGGTCCAGCAGGTCGCGGCGCGCGCCGCCGACCCCTTCGCCACCGTGGAGGTCCAGCAGGCCGGCGACGGTCGCACCGCCCGGGTCGTGGTCACCAGCGAGGACGGCTCGGCGACCCGCACCTATGCGGTGACGTTCCAGGCTCCGGGCACCGACCCCGACCCGCAGCCCGCTGGGCAGACGATCATCTTCGCGAAGCCCTCCGACATGGAGGTCGGCGATCCCGACCAGCAGCTGTTCGCGACGGCGACCTCCGGCCTCGGGGTCTCCTTCCGCACCGACGGGCCGTGCACGGTGACGGTCGACCGGCTGCGGGCCACCGGGGTAGGTGCGTGCACCGTCACCGCCTCGCAGGCCGGTGACGCGACCTACGCCCCGGCGCCCGAGGTCGAGCGGACCGTCGTGGTCACCGAGACCGTCGAGGCCCCCGTCGAGCCGGAGCCGGAGCCGGAGCCCGTCCTCGTCGACGGCTTCGAGGAGCCCGGTCGTCTCGACGACGCCTGGGTCGGCAGCACCTCACGCGCCGACTACCGCGTGACGCCCCGCGGTCTGCGGGTGGGGCGCGGGGGCCCGATCCTGCACACGGGGTCCCGCCAGGGCGCCGACCAGGAGGCCGCCGTCACCCTCGAGCGCGTCGCCCCCGGCGCCCGCTCGCTCGGCCTGCTCCTCGAGGCCCAGGGCCAGGACGGCTTCCGACGCGGCCTGGCCGTCACCTGGAACCCCCAGACCCAGCGCGTGCGTCTCGCGGTGAAGCGCTCGGTGGCCTCGGCCTGGACCCGCTCGGTCGGCCCGAGGGTGGACCTCGCCGAGGGCGACGTGCTCGGCGCCCGCACCGTCGGCGACCGGGTCGAGGTGCTGCGCGACGGCGAGGTCGTGGCGACCTTCGTGCTCGAGGGCCGCGCCGCCACGGCGTTCGTCGGGCGCGGTGGCCACGTGGGGATCTGGGCGCAGCGCGCCACCGGCTCGGTGCTCGACGACCTGGTGGTCGGGCCCGCGACCGGCTCGCAGGAGTGAGCGGCTGACCCTCGCACGACCCGCAGACGACGGCGGCGGCAGGACCGAGGTCCTGCCGCCGCCGTCGACGTGCGTGGTGCTGCTCGCTGGTGAGCCCGGGTGGGTCAGCCCGCGAAGGCCGCCACGGCGGCCTCGCCGAAGGCCGGGAGGTCGTCGGGGTTGCGGCTGGTGACGAGCTGCCAGCCGTTGGCCGGGCAGGTGAAGGACTGCTCGTCGACCCAGCTGCCGCCGGCGTTGGAGATGTCGGTCTTGAGGCTGGGCCAGCTGGTGAGGGTCTTGCCACCGAGCACGCCGGCCTCGACCAGGGTCCAGGGGCCGTGGCAGATCGCGGCGATCGGCTTGCCGGCGTCGGCGAAGGCCTTGACGAGGGCGACGGCCTTCTCGTCGAGGCGCAGGGCGTCGGGGTTGGTCGTGCCGCCGGGCAGCACGAGGCCGTCGAAGTCGTCGACCGAGGCGTCGGCCACGGCGAGGTCGGGCTCGAAGGTGTCGGCCTTGTCCACGTCGTTCTCGAAGGCCTGGATGGTGCTCTTCTCGGGCGCGATGAGCGTGGTGGTGGCGCCGGCCGCGTCGATCGTCTTGCGCGGCTCGGTGAGCTCCACCTGCTCCACGCCGGAGTTGGCGACCAGGAAGGCGATGCGCTTGCCGTCGAGCTGGGGCATGTCGGGACCTTTCGTCGAGTGCGGGGCGGCGGTGCGCTCGCCCCGGGGCCGTCGGGGCCCGTGTCCCCAGCCTGCCCCGCCGACTCGGGCGCACCACCGCCTGACGGGGTGAGGACGCACCGGTGCCCTGACGCCCGGTGTCAGCGGGCGAGGAGCCAGGTCGTCGTGCGCACGGCGACCACGAGCCAGAGGGTGGCGAGGGTGGCGAGGAGGACGACGGCGAGGTCGAGCAGCGCGGTGCTCCCGGTCGCCTCGGCCAGGGCGGCGGAGCCCGTCACCACGGTGCCGACGGGGAAGGTGAAGGCCCACCACGCCAGGCTGAAGGGCAGCCCGCCGTCGCGCCGAGCCGTGCGGACGACCAGGGCGCCCGCCACGACCAGCCAGGCCATGGCGAGGGCCAGCACCAGCGCGCCGTACGGCACCACCGCGCCGGCCGCCCACGCCCCCCACGGGCGCGGCAGGACGGCGGGGGACAGGGCGCCGAGGTGGTGCACCGCGGTCACCGACTGGCCCAGCGGGCCGAGCACGATGAGCAGCGTCGGGGCGGCGGTCGCTGCGAGGCCGTGGCGTCGGAGCCGGCGCAGCACCAGGGGGAGGACGACGAGGGTGGCGGCCAGCGCCACGCCGGCCAGGCCCCAGCAGCAGAGCAGGAACGCCGCTCGCAGGTCGCCCGCGGGCACGTGCGGCACCAGCAGCGCGCCGGTCGCCGCGCTCACCATGGGGGGCACGACCGGCATCAGCCAACTGGGGGTCGCGTCGTCGAGCCCGACGCGGTGGGAGACGAGGGCCACGGTCGGCACCACGACCGTGGTGGCGAGGCCCAGCAGGGTCCCTGCCACCCACAGCGACGCGCCCAGGGCCAGCGCCGGCGTGACGCCCAGGACGCGGTGACCCACCAGGAGCGCTCCCGCGCCGACCGTCATCAGGGCCATCGCGGGCGCGCCGAAGAAGTGCGCCATGACCGGGTCGGCGAGGTGGGCCCGCACGCTGCCCGGGTGGCGTCGCGACTGGGCGACGCTCGCCGCCGTGAGCACGACGAGCAGCACCGCCGCCACCAGCCAGGCCGCGAGGGCCAGCAGGTCGCGCCCCGGGACGGCCACGGGCACGACGGTCAGCGCGACCGCGAGGATGCCGGTGCCCATGACCGACGCGAACCAGTTGGGTCCGACCGAGCCCGCGGCCGTGGTCGCAGCGTGGTCGGATCGACTCGGGGTCGTCTCGGTGGGGGACATCGCGGTCGTCGTCACCGTCCCAGGGTGGGCGGGCGTCGAGGTCGGCGGTAGGCGGCGCGGCACTGTGTCGACACAGGCGCGGCCTGTGGGTCGGTGCGCTCAGCCGGGGCGGACGAGCGTGGTCCAGCCGTGGGGGTTGGTCCAGGTGTAGGTGCCGTCGGGGGCGCGGTGGTAGCTCCAGGGTGGGCTGCCCTCGGAGCCGGTGGTCTTGAGGCGGTGGTGGTGGCGGCACAGCGGGGCGAGGTTGGAGGGGTGGGTTTGGCCGGGGCGTCCGCCGTGGTCGAGGGGTCGGTAGGGGGTGATGTGGTCGAGGTCGCAGCGTCGTGAGGGCACGCTGCAGCCGGAGAACACGCAGCGTGGGTCGCGCAGGGTGACGTGTTCGCGCATCCAGGGTGGTGGGTCGTGCCGGTCGACGGCGCCGGCGGTGGTGGGGTCGAGGTCGATGACGGGGCGCACGTAGACCTTGGTGCCAAGGAGCCAGCGGCGCAGGGTGGTGGTGGAGACGACGCCGAGGCCCTCGANCGGCGGTGGTGGGGTCGAGGTCGATGACGGGGCGCACGTAGACCTTGGTGCCAAGGAGCCAGCGGCGCAGGGTGGTGGTGGAGACGACGCCGAGGCCCTCGACGACCGCGGTGCCGGGTGGTGGGCCGGTGCGGTCGATCTGGGACAGGTGGCTGGTCTCGTGGTGGCGGTGGACCGGCGTGGGGCGTAGGTCGGGGCCGGTGGTGCGGTACGCGTCCCCCGCAGGCTGCTCGTTCGCAGGGTGCTCGTCCGCGCGCTGTTCGTTGGTGGCCGGGGCTTGGCTTCGAGACGCTCGCTGCGCTCGCTCCTCAGCCACCGGGGCCGTGGCCTGTCCAGCGAGAGTGGTCCCTAGATCGTTGTCGGTGGTCGCGGCGGGGCTTCGAGACGCTCGCTGCGCTCGCTCCTCAGCCACCGGGGTCGCGGCCTGTCCAGCGAGAGTGGTCCCTAGATCGTTGTCGGTGGTCGCGGCGGGGCTTCGAGACGCTCGCTGCGCTCGCTCCTCAGCCGCCGTGGCCGCCGTGGTCGCCGCGGTCGCCGCGGTCGCCGCGGTTGCCGTGGGCGGTCCTGTCGCAGGCTCGGGAACGGGATCGGCCGTGTCCTCGGGGGCGGACAGGTCGCGGGGGTCGGGGAGTGGTTCCTCGGCGGGGGCCTCGCTGGGCGGCGGGGGTCCCTCGCAGGTCGGGGGCTTGGTTGCGGCCTGGTCCTCAGCGAGGGCACGGGCTGTGTCGTGGGCGGCGAGGGTCTCGGCGCGTGCGAGGTCTTCGGGGCGCAGGTGGAGGTAGACGACCCGTTCCTTGGCAGTGGTGGGTTCGACGGAGTCGAGGGCGGTGAGGCCTTGGGCGCGGTCGGTGATGACGCCGATGGCGCGGGCCTTGCGGACCTCGNCGACCCGTTCCTTGGCAGTGGTGGGTTCGACGGAGTCGAGGGCGGTGAGGCCTTGGGCGCGGTCGGTGATGACGCCGATGGCGCGGGCCTTGCGGACCTCCAGCGACTCGACCACTGCTCCGATCGAGGTCTGACGGCGGCCGAGCTCGGCGGCGGTGGCGCAGATCAGGTCGTGGAAGCGGGTGAGGTCCTGGGTGTCACCGGTCGCCTCCAACCACGAGGTGCCCGAGGCGGACCCGCGGTCGACGTCGTGGGTCACCCTCACGTTCCACCCACCGCGGGCCCGCTCCTCCAGCGCGGCCTGGGCGTGGGGGTCGTGCCTGGCGGCCGCCTCAGCCACGAACAGCTCGATCCGCCGCGCCCCGAGTCCTTGGACCTTCGCCCCGAGGGCGGCGACCTTGCGGTCCACGAACGCAGCACCGGTGTCGTTCAACACCTGGGTCTGGGAGGCGATCCGCCGCGCCCGCCAGCCGGGGAGGGTGAGGTCCTCGACCATCGCCCAGATGCGGGGCAGCCGGTGGACCAGCTCCATGACCTCGGCGAGGTTGCAGCCGGCGTTGACCGGCGACATCTCCAGGGCCAGGGCGAGGGGTTCGGCGGCGAACTCGTCGAGGCCGTGGCGGATCATGCCGGGCACCGACCAGGCGTAGGCCCGGTCGGGGTTCAGCGCGCCCCAGCGGGCCATGACGCGCAGGGTGCGGCGCTCGGCTGCGCGTACGGAGCGGGCGGTGTCGGCGGCGTACTCCAGGACGTCGTCGGCGTCGAGGGAGTCGACGTCGACCACGGCGCCGGTGGTGTCGAGGTCGAGGAGCATGGACCTAGTTTATTCGAACACACATTCGATGACTAGGTGTATGGATCGATCTGTGGAAGGGGTTCTGTTGTCGCGCGAGGGTGGTTTCGAGACGGTCGCTGGCGCTCCCTCCTCAACCACCGCGGGGATGGCGCTCCCTCCTCGACCACCGGGGCGCGGGCGCTCCCTCCTCGACCACCGGAGCGCTGGCGCTCCCTGCTCGACCAGCGGGGTGCTGGGGCCTCCCGCCCGACGGCTGTGGGCTGTGCGGGCTCGCCCCCGGCGGGGAAGGGGGCAGGTCGGGAAATGGCGAGAGACCCTCCCGGCGGACCGGGAGGGCCTCTCGTGAGTGGTACGGCATCAGGGACTCGAACCCCGAACCCGCTGATTAAGAGTCAGCTGCTCTGCCAATTGAGCTAATGCCGCGCGGTGAAGCGAGAAGAACACTACCAGCGGGCCACTGGGCGGCGAAATCGACGGAGCGGGGACCGGTCAGCGGGAGGCGAGGACGGCCTGGGCGGCGTTGTGGCCGGCGATCCCGGAGACGGCGCCGCCGCGACGGGCGCCGGAGCCGCAGAGCAGGACGGCGTCGTGGGCGGTCTGCACGCCCCACTGCTGTGCCGGGGTGTCGAGGCGCGCGCGGGCCGGGGCCCACGGCCACTCGAGGTCGCCGTGGAAGATGTGGCCCCCGGGCATGGCCAGGTCGGCCTCGACGTCCTGGGGGATCTTGGCCTCGATGCACGGCTGACCGTCGGCGTCGCGGGCCACGCACGACGCGAGGGGCTCGGCGAGGTGCTCGTCGAGGGAGGCGATGGCCCGGGCGACCGCCTCGGCCTTGGCGGCCTCGCGGCGAGCGGGGTCGGCGAAGAGCGAGGCGGGCGTGTGGAGGCCGAAGTAGGTCATCGTGTGGGTGCCCGAGCCGGCGGCCGACCCGAGGATCGAGGGGTCGGTGAGGGTGTGGCAGTAGACCTCGCCGGGGAGGGCGGTGGGCACGGACCCGCCGGCGGCGTCGGCGTAGGCCCGCTCCAGCTGGCTGTAGTCCTCGGCGAGGTGGAGGGTGCCGGCGAAGGCCACGGCAGGGTCGACACCGGAGCGCAGGGCGGGCAGCCGGTCGAGGAGCAGGTTGATCTTGAGCTGCGAGCCCTCGGGCTTCGTCGCCGCGTCCTCCACGCCGCCGAGGAGGATCTCCAGCACCCACGGCGCGACGTTGGCCAGGACGTGGCGCCCGCTCACGACGTGGTCACGGCCACCGGCGTGGAAGGTCACCTCGGCGCCGGAGTCGGCGCCCTCGCCGGTGGGACGGATCGCCGAGACGCCCGCTCCGGTCAGCAGCTCGGCGCCCGCGCGCCCGGCCGCCGCGGCGAGCGCGTCGGTCATGGCGCCCATGCCCCCGACGGGCACCCGCCACTCGCCGGTGCCGTTGCCGATCAGGTGGTAGAGGAAGCAGCGGTTCTGCACCCGCGACGGGTCGTGCAGCGAGGCGAAGGTGCCGATGAGGGCGTCGGTGGCCACCACGCCGCGCACCGTGTCGTCGCGGAAGCGCCGCTCGACGGCCTCGCCCAGCGGGCGCTCGACCAGGTCGCGCCAGATGTCGGGGTCGACCCGGTCGCGCAGCGCCCGCTCGCCGGGCAGCGGCTCGAGGAGGGTCGGGGCGACGGCGTGGGCGAGGTCGGCGACGTCGGCGTAGAACTCGCGCCAGGCGGCGTACTCCTCCTCGCCCCCGGTGAGGTCGGCGAAGGACCGCGCCGTGGCGGGGCCCTCGGGGCGCTCCACGAGCAGCCCGCCGGGCTTCCCGTCGCGCGACGTCGGGGTGTAGGAGGCGGTGGTGCGCGACTCCAGACGCACCTCGAGGTCGAGGTCGCGCATCAGCGCCTCGGGCATGAGCGAGACGAGGTAGGAGTAGCGCGAGAGGCGCACGTCGTGACCGCGGAAGGCGGGGGCCGAGACGGCGGCGCCGCCGGTGTGGTCGAGGCGCTCGAGCACCAGGACCGAGAGACCTGCGCGCGCGAGGTAGGCCGCCGAGACCAGGCCGTTGTGGCCGCCGCCGACCACGACGACGTCGTAGGAGGACCGCGTGGGCGCACCCGAAGAGCTCATCGGGCCACGGTAGTGGTCGCGGCGGCGGGCCGGGCGACGCGCCTCGCCCGAGCACGGCTGAGACGTCTCTCAGCGTGCGGTGGCGCCCGAGTCCTGGCGAACCGGCGCCGCCGACGCCGCGGGCGTGCTTCACTCAGGCCGGGACCGACACCGGGAGGGGGAGTCGTGCCGCCTCGTCGCATGCTCGCCGTCGCGGCTCTCGCGCTGCTGACGGGCGCGATGGGCCTGGCCGCCGTGAGGGCCGCGCCCGACGCCGGCCACGCCATCGGCATCTGGCCCGTCGGCCTGGCCAGCGGCCTGCTGCTGCTCGCCCGTCGTCGCGCCGTGCCGGTGCTCGCGGCGCTCGTGCTCGCCCTCGCGGTGCTGACCATCTGGCTCGGCGGGCGCCCCGGCGACGTCGCGGTCGGGTACGGCGCGGGCGTCGCGCTGGAGGCCGTCGTGGTGTGGGCGATCCTGTCGCAGGGTGAGGAGGGCCGCTGGCGGCTGCGCCACGACGCCGACCTGCGCCGCTACGTCGTGGCGTGCCTCGCGGGGGCGGCCGTCGGTGCCTCGACGGGTGCGCTCACCTCGGCGGTCACCGGCTTCGGTGACCCGGCCCTGGTGGCCCTGGCGCTCGCCGTCTCGCACCTCGGGTCCCAGCTCGTGCTGACCCCGATGTGGTCGCGGCTGCCCGACCACGCGGCCATCGCCGGTCGCGGCGAGCGCGTGCTGCAGTGGGCGGCCGTGCTGACCGTCGCCCCCGCGGTGTTCGTGCCGACCGACCTGCCCTCGATCGTCTTCCTCGTCGTGCCGGTGCTGGCCTGGAGCGCCCTGCGGCTGCGCGCCCCCGAGGCCCTCGCCCAGCTGGTGGCTGTGCTGGCCTTCGCGGTGCTCATGAGTGCCTCCGGTCGTGGCCCCTTCACCGACGCCCCGGGCCGCTTCGACCTCGACCCCGACCTGCGCGGCGTGCTGCTCTCGGCCTTCATCGCGACCTGCGCGCTGATCGTCGTGCCGCTGCTGCTGCGCGTGGGCGAGCACATCCGCGCCGCCCGCACCGCTGCGGCCGAGCGCGACACCCTGGAGCGGGTCGTGCACAGCGCCTCCGACGCCATCATCGGAGCCGACCTCGAGCGTCGCATCACGCTCTTCAACCCCGGCGCCGAGCAGCTGCTGGGCTACACCGCGGCCGAGGTCATGGGCCGCGACTCCGCCATGCTCCACAGTCCTCACGGGGTGCAGCGCAAGGCGGCCGAGCTCGGGGTGGCCGACGACTTCGACACCGTGGCGGGCAGGATGCTCGAGCCCGGTCAGGCCGGCGCCTACATCGGCTTCGTGCGCAAGGACGGCGCGGAGCGCACCCACTCGATGACCCTCGACCGGATCCTCGACGACCGTGGTCGCCCGGTCGGCTACCTGAGCATCTCCGAGGACGTCACCGAGCGGCTCGAGGCCGAGCGGGCGGTGCAGGACGCCCTGGAGCGGCTCCGCGAGGTCGACGCGGTCAAGGACGCCTTCATCTCCAGCGTCAGCCACGAGCTGCGCACCCCCATCACGAGCATCGTGGGCTACCTCGAGATGCTCGAGGAGGGCGACTTCGGCGCCCTGGGGGACGCCCAGCTCCGCGCGGTGCGCCGGGTCATCGGCAACAGCGACCGCCTGCTCGGGCTCGTCGACGACCTGCTCACGCTCTCCACCGTGCAGCACGACGGCCTCGGGATGGCCGAGAAGGTCCTCGACCTGGGCGAGGTGGTGCGCGCCGGCTGCGCCGTGGTGTCGCCCGGGCTGGAGCGCGGCTCGACCGTGCTCGAGGTCGACCTGCCCGAGGAGCCGCTGCCGGTGGTCGGCGACCGCGACCTGCTCGAGCGCGTCGTGATCAACCTCGTCGGCAACGCGGTGAAGTTCACCCCCGACGGCGGCCGGGTGGGCGTGCGCCTCGTGGCGGGCACCGGACCGGGCGAGACCTGTCACGTGCTCACCGTCAGCGACACCGGGATCGGCATCCCCGCCGCCGAGCTCGAGCACCTCTTCACCCGCTTCTTCCGCTCCTCCAACGCCCAGAAGCAGGCCATCCCCGGCAGCGGGCTCGGGCTCTCGATCGCCCACGCCGTCGTCGCCCGCCACGGCGGCCGGATGGAGGTCGACTCGGCGCTCGGCGAGGGCGCGACCTTCACCGTGCACCTCCCGGCCGTCACCTGACCCGCTCGACCCGCCTGTCCGAGACAATCTGTTGAATGTTCAACTAGGCATGGCTAGGATCGGACCATGCCTGCGATCACCGTCGACGACCTGACCACCCTCGACCGGGTGCGCGGCCCCGGGCTGGGCGACCAGCCGCGGCCGGTGCTCCAGGTGACCACGGCGCCCCAGGGCTACGAGGGCGAGGGCTTCCCCGTGCGCCGCGCCTTCGCCGGCATCGACCTGGCCCGCCTCGACCCGTTCATCATGATGGACCAGATGGGCGAGGTGGAGTACGCGCCGGGCGAGCCGAAAGGCACCGCCTGGCACCCCCACCGCGGCTTCGAGACCGTCACCTACATCATCGACGGCACCTTCGACCACCACGACTCCCACGGTGGCGGCGGCACGATCACCAACGGCGACACCCAGTGGATGACCGCCGGCTCCGGGCTGCTGCACATCGAGGCCCCGCCGGAGTGGCTCGTGCAGTCCGGCGGGCTCTTCCACGGCCTCCAGCTGTGGGTGAACCTGCCCCGCGACGCCAAGATGAGCACCCCGAGGTACCAGGACATCCGCTCCGGGGAGGTGCAGCTGCTGACCTCCGCCGACGCCGGCGCGCTCGTGCGGGTCATCGCCGGCACCGTCGACGGCCACGCCGGGCCGGGGTCGACGTACACGCCGATGGCGCTGGTGCACGCCTCGCTCGAGCCCGGCGCCCGCCTCGACCTGCCCTGGGACGTCGACTTCAACGCGCTCGTCTACGTGCTCAACGGCGACGGCACCGTGGGGGAGGAGGGCCGCCCGCTGCGCACCGGCCAGGCCGCCGTGCTCGGCGCCGGCGACTACCTCACGGTCTCGGCCGCGGGCCGCCAGGAGAGCCGCTCCCCGCGCCTCGACGTGGTCGTGCTCGGCGGCCGCCCGATCCGTGAGCCGCTGGCCTGGGCCGGACCCTTCGTGATGAACACCAAGGCCGAGGTGATGGAGGCCTACCAGGCCTTCCAGCGCGGCAGCTTCGGGCACCCGACGAGCTGAGCGGGCGACGGCGGGGGCGCTGCTAGGTTCCCCCGCGTGGACGAGCAGGTCGTGCTGGTGACGATGTCGGTGCGCGAGGTGCGCGCCGGCTCGGAGCTGGCCGCGCTCGCCGCCGAGGTCGGCGCGAGCGTCGCCCACCTCCAGCAGGGCGACCCCTCGCCGGCCCGCGAGCTGACCCGCCTCGCCGGCTGCGGCGTACGCCGCGTCGTCGTGGTCGGCGTCGCGACCGGGCCGCTGGCCCCCGGGGCGTCGTGGCTGCGGCGCGTGGTCGCCCACTGGTGGCGCGAGCGGGGCGACGACGCACCGCAGGTGCGCGTCGCCGGCGCGCTGCTGGCCGACCTCGACCCGGCCGCCGGCGCGGGGGAGCGGGTCGCGCGGCTGGTCGCCGCGGCCACGCCGGTGACCGGCGCCGAGGCGGGGCTGACCTCGTCGGCGTGGGAGGAGGTCACCGCCCACCGCCACCAGGTGCTGGTGTGCCGCGGGCCGCGGTGCACCGCGCGCGGCTCCGACGACACCGCCGAGGCGGTGGTGCTGGCCCTGATGGCCCACGGGCTCGGTGACGACGACGTGCTGCTGACCCAGACCGGCTGCCTGCTGCCGTGCAACCACGCCCCGGTGGTCGCGGTGCAGCCCGACGACGTCTGGTACGCCCGCGTCGGTGCCGGCTCCGTCGACCGGATCGTCGCCGAGCACCTGGTCGACGGGCGCCCGGTCGCCGCCCAGCGGCTGGCCCGCCCCGCGCCGCGCGGGATGGCCTAGGCTGCCGCTACACGTCTCGTGGACCCAGGAACCCGGTGCGGCAGCGATGCCCAGTCCGGGGCGGTTCCGCCACTGTGACGCCGTCGCGAGGCCCTGCGCCCCCGACGGCCCAGCCAGATACTGGCCACGGGACTCCGCCACTACCACCGGGGCGAGAACCCCGAGGAGGCCCTCGTGCGCATCGCGCTGCTCTCCACCTCAGACACCGACCTGCTCTCGGCCCGCGCCAGCGGCGCCGACTGGGTCTGGGCCAACCCCGCCCGCCCCGGCCACCAGTCGATGGCCGAGACCATCGAGGGCTGCGACCTCGTCGTGGGCCGGGTGCTCGGCTCCCCGCAGGACCTCTGCTCGGGCTTCGCCCGCATCCGCGCCACCGGCATGCCCGTGGTCGTGCTCGGCGGGGAGCAGCAGCCCAGCGCGGAGCTGATGGAGCAGTCGTCGGTGCCGATCGGGGTGGCCGCGCAGGCCCACCGCTACCTCGCCGAGGGCGGCCCGGACAACCTGGCCCAGCTGCACGCCTTCCTCTCCGACACCGTGCTGCTCACCGGCGAGGGCTTCGAGGCGCCGGCGGCCCTGCCGGAGTGGGGCCTGGCCGAGCGGCCCGCCGACCTGCCCGCCGACCTGCCGCG
Source organism: Nocardioides sp. Leaf285 (assembly GCF_001422955.1). NCBI lineage: Bacteria > Bacillati > Actinomycetota > Actinomycetes > Propionibacteriales > Nocardioidaceae > Nocardioides > Nocardioides sp. Leaf285. The sequence goes on from NZ_LMNH01000003.1 coordinate 100,909, forward strand.
GGTGGGGATCCTCTACTACCGGGCCCACCAGGCCAGCGGCAACACCGCCTTCGTGCACGCCCTGGCCGACGCCGTCGACGCCACCGGCCGCGCGGTCGGCGTGCCGATCTTCTCCTCCAGCCTGCGCTCGGCCCCCGACGAGCTCTACGCCGCGCTGGGCACCCTCGACGCCCTCGTGGTGACCGTGCTGGCCGCGGGCGGGTCGACCCCGGCCACGGCCAGCGCCGGCGGCGACGACGAGGCGTGGGACGTCGCCCGCATGGCCGCGCTCGACATCCCGATCCTGCAGGGCCTGTGCCTGACCAGCAGCCGCGCGGAGTGGGAGGCCTCCGACGACGGGGTGACCCCGATGGACTCCGCGACCCAGATCGCGATCCCCGAGTTCGACGGGCGCATCATCACCGCGCCGTTCTCCTTCAAGGAGATCGACGCCGACGGGCTGCCCCGCTACGTCGCCGACGCCGAGCGCTGCGCGCGGGTGGCCGGCATCGCGGTCGGCCACGCCCGGCTGCGGCGCGTGCCGCCCGCCGAGCGGCGGGTGGCGCTGATGCTCTCGGCGTACCCCACCAAGCACAGCCGGGTCGGCAACGCCGTGGGCCTCGACACCCCGGTCTCGACCGTGCGGCTGCTGCGGCGCATGCGCGAGGAGGGCTACGACCTCGGCCCGGCCGGCGCGGTCCCGGGGCTCGACCTCGACGACGACACCGAGGCGGGCGACGCGCTGATCCACGCCCTCATCGACGCCGGCGGGCAGGACGAGGAGTGGCTGACCCACGCCCAGCTCACCGACGCCCACGTGCGGATCACGAAGCAGCAGTACGACGGCTGGACCGCCGACCTGCCCGCCGCGCTGCGCGACGACGTCGTGGGGACCTGGGGGGAGTCGCCCGGCGAGCTCTTCGTCAACGACGCCGGCGAGATCGTGCTGGCCACCATCCAGGCCGGCAACGTCGTGCTGCTCATCCAGCCCCCGCGCGGCTTCGGGGAGAACCCCGTCGCGATCTACCACGACCCCGACATGGCGCCCTCGCACCACTACCTCGCGGCCTACCGCTGGGTCGGTGGCGACGTGGAGACCGGTGGCTTCGGCGCCCACGCGGTGGTGCACCTGGGCAAGCACGGCTCGATGGAGTGGCTGCCGGGCAAGAACGCCGCCCTCTCGGCGAGCTGCGCCACCGACCAGGCCATCGCCGACCTGCCGCTGATCTACCCCTTCCTGGTCAACGACCCCGGCGAGGGCGCCCAGGCCAAGCGCCGTGCCCACGCCACGATCGTGGACCACCTCATCCCGCCGATGGCGCGTGCGGAGACCTACGGCGACATCGCCCGCCTCGAGCAGCTGCTCGACGAGCACGCCAACATCGCGGCGATGGACCCCGCCAAGCTGCCCGCCGTGCGCGGGGAGATCTGGCAGCTCATGCACGCCGCGGAGATGCACCGCGACCTCGGGCTCGACGAGCGCCCCGACGACGAGGAGTTCGACGACTTCCTGCTCCACGTCGACGGCTGGCTGTGCGAGATCAAGGACGCCCAGATCCGCGACGGGCTGCACGTGCTGGGCCAGGCGCCCGACGGCGAGGCCCGGGTCAACCTGGTGCTGGCCATCCTGCGCGCCTCCCAGGTCTGGGGCGGCGAGACCGCGTCGGTGCCGGGGCTGCGCGCGGCGCTGGGCCTCAAGGAGGGCGCGGAGGCGACCACGGTCATCGACGGCGTCGAGGAGCGGGCCCGCGCGCTCGTGCAGGGCATGGAGGCCGCCGGCTGGGACCCCGCCGCCGCGGCGGGGCTGCACGACGACCCCGAGGTGCAGCGGGTGCTGGCCTTCGCCGCGACCCAGGTCGTGCCGCGCCTGGCCCGCACCACCGACGAGCTCGACGCGGTGCTCCACGCCCTCGACGGCGGCTTCGTGCCGGCCGGCCCCTCGGGCTCGCCGCTGCGCGGGCTGGTCAACGTGCTCCCGACGGGGCGCAACTTCTACACCGTCGACCCCCGCGCGGTGCCCTCGCGGCTGGCCTGGCAGACCGGGCTGGCCATGGCCGAGTCGCTGGTGCAGCGCTACCTCGACGACACCGGCGACTACCCCGCCTCGGTGGGGCTCTCGGTGTGGGGCACCAGCGCGATGCGCACCTCCGGCGACGACGTCGCGGAGGTCCTGGCCCTGCTCGGCGTGCGTCCGTCGTGGGACGAGGCCTCGCGGCGCGTCAACGACCTGACGGTCGTGCCGCTGGAGGAGCTGGGCCGCCCGCGCATCGACGTCACGGTGCGGATCTCCGGCTTCTTCCGCGACGCCTTCCCCCACGTCGTGGCCATGCTCGACGACGCCGTGCGCCTCGTCGCCGGCCTCGAGGAGCCGCACGCCAGCAACTACGTGCGCGCCCACGCCCAGGCCGACCTCGCCGAGCACGGCGACGAGCGCCGGGCCACCACCCGGATCTTCGGCTCCAAGCCGGGCTCCTACGGCGCCGGCATCCTGCAGCTGGTGGAGTCGGGCACCTGGCGCGACGACGCCGACCTGGCCGAGGTCTACACCGCCTGGGGCGGCTTCGCCTACGGCCGCGACCTCGACGGCGCCGCGGCCGCCGACGACATGCGGGCCAACTACCGCCGGATCAAGGTGGCGGCGAAGAACATCGACACCCGCGAGCACGACATCGCCGACAGCGACGACTACTACCAGTACCACGGCGGCATGGTCGCCACCGTGCGTGCGCTGACCGGCGCCGCGCCGCAGGCCTACGTCGGCGACTCCACCACGCCCGACGCCGTGCGCACCCGCACGCTGCAGGAGGAGACCAACCGGGTCTTCCGCGCCCGCGTGGTCAACCCGCGCTGGATCTCCGCGATGCAGCGCCACGGCTACAAGGGCGCCTTCGAGCTGGCCGCCACCGTCGACTACCTCTTCGGCTTCGACGCCACGACCGGCGTCGTGCACGACTGGATGTACGACACCCTGGCCCAGGAGTACGTGCTCGACGAGACCAACCAGGAGTTCATGCGCCGCTCCAACCCCTGGGCGCTGCGCGGCATCGTGGAGAAGCTCCACGAGGCGCGCGACCGCGGCCTGTGGGCCGAGCCCGACCCCGAGGTGCTGGCCGCGATGCAGGAGGTCTACCTCGACCTGGAGGGCGACCTCGAGGACCGGGCCGAGGACCGGGCCGAGGACCGGGCGTGAAGCGGGTCCGGGTGATCGGGGTGGGGCCGGGCGACCCCGACCAGGTCACGCTGGAGGCGGTGCGGGCGATGCGGGAGTCGGCGTACTTCGTGGTCTCCGACAAGTCCGCCGCGCTGACCTCCGAGCGCGGCGGCATGCCCGACCCGCTGGTCGTGGCGCGCGAGCGGCTGCTCGACCGCCACCTCGACGCCGCCCCCGTCGTCGTGCGCATCGAGGACCCCTCGCGCGAGCGGCGCCCGGAGCGCACCGGCACGCAGGAGGAGTACGACGCGGCCGTCGAGGCCTGGCACGACGCGCGGGCCCGCGCCTACGAGGACGCCCTGCGCGGCCACGACGGCGACGCGGGCTTCCTGGTCTGGGGCGACCCCGCCTTCTACGACTCCACGATCCGCGTGCTCGAGCGGGTGGGCCGCCGGCTGCCGCTGGAGGTCAGCGTCGTGCCGGGGATCTCCTCGGTGCAGCTGCTGGCCGCGCGCCACCGCCTCGTGCTGCACGAGGTGGGCCAGGCCCTCCACGTCACGACACGGCGCCGGCTGGCCGAGGCCGTGCTGCCCCCGCCGCACGGGCAGGGCCAGGACAACGTCGTGGTCATGCTCAACCGCGTCGTCGACCTCACCGGGCCCGGGCTCGACCTGGGCGACTGGTCGATCTGGTGGGGCGGTAACCTCGGCACGCCGAGCGAGGAGCTCGTGGCCGGTCGGGTGCGCGACGTCGTGGCCGAGGTGGAGGCGGCCCGCGCGCGCTGCAAGGAGGCGGCCGGCTGGGTGATGGACATCTACCTGCTGCGCGCCCCGGAGTCGGCGGCGTGAGCGGCCTGCTCGTCGCCGGGACGACCTCCGACGCGGGCAAGAGCGTGGTGACCACCGGGCTGTGCCGGGCACTGGCCCGCCGCGGGCTGCGCGTGGCGCCCTACAAGGCGCAGAACATGTCCAACAACTCCATGGTCACCCGCGACGGTCTGGAGATGGGGCGGGCGCAGTGGGTGCAGGCCCTGGCCGCGCGCACCGAGCCCGAGGTGGCCATGAACCCGGTGCTGCTCAAGCCCGGCTCCGAGCGGCGCAGCCACGTGGTCGTGATGGGCCGCCCGGCCGGCGAGGTCTCGGCGCGCGACTTCGTCGACGGCCGGCGCCACCTGGCCGCCGCCGCGCACGCGGCCTACGACGACCTGGCCGGCCGCGTCGACGTGGTCGTCGCCGAGGGCGCGGGCAGCCCCGCGGAGATCAACCTGCGCGCCGGCGACTACGTCAACATGGGCCTCGCGCGCCACGCCGGCCTGCCCACGGTGGTGGTGGGCGACATCGACCGCGGCGGGGTCTTCGCGGCCTTCCTCGGCACGGTCGCCCTGCTCCCGCCGGGCGACCAGGCCCTGGTGGCCGGCTTCGTGGTCAACAAGTTCCGCGGCGACGTCTCGCTCCTCGCGCCGGGCCTCGACCAGCTGGCCGCCGCGACCGGGCGGCGCACCTTCGGCGTGCTGCCCTGGAGCCCCGACCTGTGGCTCGACGGCGAGGACGCCCTCGACCTCGAGGCGCGCCGCGAGCGCTCCGAGGGCTCCGGGCGCTCCGAGCGCTCCGGGGGCGACCGGGCGGTGGTCGCGGTCGTGCGCTTCCCGCGGATAAGCAACGTCACCGACGCCGACGCGCTCGACCTCGAGCCGGGCCTCGACGTGCGCTTCGTGACCACCCCGCAGGGCCTGGCCGACGCCGACCTGGTCGTGCTGCCCGGCACCCGCGCGACCCTGGCCGACCTGGCCTGGCTGCGCGAGCGCGGCCTCGACCGCGCCGTGCTCGACCACGCCGCGGCCGGGCGCCCGGTGCTCGGGATCTGCGGCGGCTGCCAGGTGCTCGGTCGGCGCATCGCCGACCCGCACGGCGTGGAGGGGGACCCCGGCGCCGAGGTCGAGGGGCTCGGCCTGCTCGACCTCGAGACCGTCTTCGGCCCCGACAAGGTGCTGCGCACCCACGAGCCGGCGGGCTACGAGATCCACCACGGCCGCACCACCGGCGAGCGGGTCGCCGGCGCCGTGACCGGCACGATGGTGCACGGCCGGCTCGAGGACGACGCCCACCGCGCGGCCTACCTGCGCGAGGCCCTCGGCGTCACCTCCACCGCCTCCTTCCCGGCCGCCCGCGAGCGGCGCCTCGACCTGCTCGGCGACCTCGTCGAGGAGCACCTCGACGTCGACGCCCTGCTCGACCTCGCGACGCGCGGCGCCCCGGCGGGGCTGCCCGTGCTGGCGCCCGGGGCGCCGGAGCCGGCGGGGACCCACGCGTGAGGGTGCTGGTGCTCGGCGGCACGGCGGAGGCGCGCGCCCTGGCGGCGGCGCTGGTCACCGAGGGCGTCGAGGTGGTCTCCTCGCTGGCCGGGCGGGTCGCCCGTCCAGCGCTGCCGGTGGGGGAGGTGCGCGTCGGCGGCTTCGGCGGGCCGGAGGGCCTGCGCGAGCACGCCCGCGGCTACGACGCCGTCGTCGACGCCACGCACCCCTTCGCCGCGCGGATCTCCCACAGCGCCGCCGGCGTCGACGTGCCGCTGCTGCGGCTGGCCCGGCCCGGCTGGTCCGACGCCCCGGGGGCCGGGGCCTGGCACTGGGTAGAGGGCCACGACGAGGCCGCCGCACTGACCGCGCGGCTGGGCCGGCGCCCGTTCCTCACCGTGGGCCGCCAGGAGCTCGGCCGGTTCACCGGCCCGCTGCAGGCCCACGCGGTGCTCGCCCGGGTCGTCGACGAGCCCGAGGTCGCCCTGCCCGAGGCGTGGACGCTGCTGCGCAGCCGCGGGCCCTACACCCTCGCCGGCGAGCGGGCGCTGGTCGAGGAGCACCGCGCCGACGTCCTGGTGACCAAGGACTCCGGAGGGGTCCACACCTGGCCCAAGCTGGAGGCCGCCGCCGCGGGCGGCCTGGCGGTGGTCGTCGTACGCCGCCCGGCGGAGCCGGCCGGGGTCGCGACGGTCAGCGACGTCGCGGCCGCGTGCGCCTGGCTGCGAGCGGTGCGAGCGTGAGGAGCGCGCCGAGGCCCACCCGCGCGGCGAGCGCGCGGGCGCGGGGCAGGTCGTGAACGCCGGGCGCGCGGCCGTCGCCGAGCAGCGGGCGCTGCTCGACCCGGGTGGGGTAGACGGTCTCGCCGCCCAGGCGCAGCCCGAGGGCGCCGGCGAAGGCCGCCTCCACCGGGCCGGCGTTGGGGCTGGGGTGGGCGCGCGCGTCGCGGCGCCACGCCCGCACCGCCGCGCGCGGGTCGTCGCCGAGCACCACCGCCAGCAGCGCGCACAGCCGCGCGCCGGGCAGGTTGAGCAGGTCGTCGAGGCGCGCCGCCGCCCAGCCGAAGCGCTCGTGGCGCGGGGTGCGGTGACCGACCATCGCGTCGAGGGTGTTGGCGGCGCGGTAGCCCAGCAGCCCCGGCACCCCGGCCAGGGCGCCGAGCAGGAGGGGGGCCACGACGGCGTCGGAGGTGTTCTCGGCCACCGACTCGACCGCCGCGCGGGCCACCCCGTCGGCGTCGAGCACGCGAGTGTCGCGGCCCACGAGGTGGGTCAGCCGCTGCCGGGCGTCGTCGAGGCGACCCGCGCGCAGCAGGTCGTCGACCGCCCCGGCCTCGCGACCCAGCGACGTGCCGCCCAGCACCACCCAGGTCGCCGCGGCCGTGGCCAGCGCGTGGGCCACCGGCCGCTCCCGGGTCGCGCGCTCCACCGCGACGCCGGCGCCGGTCGTGGCGCCGACCAGCACCACGACGTACGCCGCGCCGCGGGGGCGCGCGTCGGCCCACGCCCGCCGCTCCAGGGCGCCCGCGAGGCAGCCGAAGCCGGCCACCGGGTGCCACCGGGCGGGGTCGCCCAGGGCCCGGTCGGCGGCGAAGCCGACGGCCAGCCCCACCGCCCGGCTGCACGTCATGGGAGGCTCCGGTGGTGAGGGTGCTGGTGACCGGGGGCGTGCGCTCGGGCAAGTCGCGCCACGCGGAGGGCCTGCTCGCGGGGCGCGAGGACGTCACCTACGTCGCGCCCGGTCCGGTGCTCGACGACGCCGACTGGGCCGCCCGCGTGGCCGCCCACCGGGCGCGACGGCCGGAGGCCTGGCGCACGCTGGAGACCGGCGACCTCGCCGGGGCGCTGGCCGGCTCCGGGCACGGCGCGGTGCTCGTGGACTGCCTCGGCACCTGGCTGACCCGGCTGCTCGACGACGCCGAGGCCTGGGAGGAGTCGAGCGAGGTGCTGCACGCGCTGGTCGGGGCGCGGCTCGACGAGGCGGCCGCGGCGCTGGCCGGGGCGGCGGGCGACGTGGTGCTGGTGACCAACGAGGTCGGTCTCGGCGTGGTGCCCGCGCACCGCTCGGGCCGGGTCTTCCGCGACCTGCTCGGCCTGGCCAACCAGCGCCTGGCCGCGGAGTGCGAGGCCGTGCACCTGGTGGTGGCCGGGCGCGTGCTCGTGCTCTGAGCGGCTCACGACAGGGCCACCAGCAGCGCGGCGAGCGCCAGCTCGACGGCGGCGCCGAAGACGTCGCCGGTGACCCCGCCGAGGCGCCGGGTGGTGCGCCGCACGAGCAGGACGACGACGGCCACGGCGGCGAGCGCCGCGACCGGGGCGCGCCACGCCTCGAGGCCGACCGCGGCGGCGACGGCGACGAGCGCGGCCGTGCCGAGGAGCCACGACACCGCCGCGGCGAGCGGCGCCACGGTGCCGGTGAAGCCCGACCCGAGCCCTTCGCCCCGCGCGCCGGGCACCCCGCGCAGGCAGGTCAGCACCAGGGCGCAGCGCGAGACCGCGACGGCGAGGCCGGCCAGCCACCAGCCGCCGTCGAGGCGCAGCAGCGAGGCGAGACCGGCGACCTGGGCGAGGAGCACGACGACGGTGGCCACGACGCCGGCGGGGCCCGACGTGCCCGTGCGCATCACCGCGAGCGACCGCTCGCGGTCGTAGGAGGCGGTGAGGCCGTCGACGGTGTCGGACAGGCCGTCCCAGTGCAGGGCGCGGCTGCCCGCGGCGAGGAGTCCCACGGCGACCGCGGCCACCGCGAGGCGGTCGACACCGGCCTCGGCACCGGCCCAGCCGACGAGGGCCACCAGCAGCCCGAGCGGCGCCGAGGCCAGGGGCGCCAGCAGCATCGCGCGAGCGGCGGTGGCGCGGTCGACGTGCCCGGGCGGGGCGACGGGGACCGCGGTCAGCGTGCCGAGGGCCAGGCGCCAGGCGTCACGCACGGGGCATCAGGTCGGACAGCAGTGCGACGTCGCGCAGCAGGGCCACCGCGCTGCGCAGCACCGGCACCGCCGCCACCGCGCCGCTGCCCTCGCCCAGGCGCAGCCCGAGGTCGAGCAGCGGCTCGAGACCCAGGTGGGCCAGCGCCAGCGACTGGGCCGGCTCGGGGGAGCGGTGACCGGCGACGAACCACGCGGCGGACCCCGGCGCGAGCCGCTCCGCGGTGAGCGCGCACGCCACCGACATCAGCCCGTCGAGCAGCACCGGCACGCCGCTGCGGGCGGCCTCGGTGAGCAGGCCGACGGTGGCGGCGAGGTCGGCGCTGCCGAGCGCGGTGAGGGTCTCGACGGGGTCGGCGACGCGGTCGCCGGCGCGGGCGAGCGCCTGGGCCACGACCTCGCGCTTGCGGGCCAGGCCGGCGTTGTCGACGCCGGTGCCACGGCCGGTGACCTCGTCGGCGCCCAGCCCGAGGCCGGCGGCGACCAGGCAGGCGGCGGGGGTGGTGTTGCCGATGCCCATGTCGCCGGTGAGCAGCAGGTCGGCCCCGGCCGCGACCTCCTCGCGGGCCACGGCGCGCCCGGCCTCGAGGGCGGCGCGGGTCTGCTCGGGGGTGAGCGCGTCCTCGAGGTGGAGCGCCCCGCTGCCGCGGCGCACCTTGTGGGCGGTGAGCGCGGCGTGCACCTCGGGCGCGAGGCCGTCGAGGTCGTCGTCGACACCGAGGTCGAGCACCCGCACGTGCACGCCGTGGGCGGCGGCCAGCGCCGAGACCCCCGCGCGCCCGGCGAGGAAGGTGCGGACCATGGCCCCGGTGATCGCGGGCGGGTACGCCGACACCCCGTGGCCGGCGACCCCGTGGTCGCCGGCCAGCACGACCAGCCGCACCCGCTCGAGCGGCCGCGGCGGCACGCTGTCCTGCGCCGCGGCCAGCCACACGCCGAGCTCGCCCAGGCGCCCGAGCGCACCCGCCGGCGTGGCCAGGCCGGCCAGCCGCTCGGCCGCGGCCGCGTGCGCGGCGGCCGAGGGCGCGGCGGGGCCGGTCGGGCCGGTCGGGTCGGTCGGGCCGGTCACAGGCTGGCCGCCAGCTCGCGGCGGGCCCGCAGGGCGCCCTCCTGGCGGCCCAGCCGGTCGACGGCAGCGGCCAGGCCGAGGACGAGCACGCCCCACAGGGCGAGCAGCGTGAGCAGCGACCCGCGGCGGAAGCTCCACAGCAGGTCGGCCGGCACGTCGCCCGCGGAGGCCGGGCCCGGAAGCAGGACGGCCACGCCCACGACGACCAGCAGGTAGAGGGCGGTGCCGACGAGCACGGCGGCGTACCCGCCCTGGGTCGCGAGCAGGCGACGGGCCACCAGCACGGCGACCACGGCGGCGGCCACCGAGACGGCGACGAAGGTGAAGTAGAGCGCGGTGCGCGAGCCGATGGTCTCCGCGCTGCCCACGCCGGGCGGGAGCGCGGGGTACTTCAGGAACGGCACGAGGGCCACCGACACGAAGCCGACGCCGGCCACGAGCGCCGCGGTCGGCCCCGGTCGCAACGGGCCGAGGCGGCCCACCGCGGCGGCCGCGCCCAGGGCGAGCAGCCCGCCGAGGGCCACGCCGACGGCGACCGAGCCGGTGAGCAGGCCCCAGGTGCGCTGGGTGCTGCGCGAGACGACCTCCTCCTCGGCCGGGTCGTGGGTGTGCTCCGGCGTGCCGGCGGCGTGGTCGTGGCCGCCCTCGCGGGCGATGGCGGCCTCCACCGCGGGCTCACCGGCCCAGGTGGCGACGAGGAAGGCGGCGCAGCCCGCGAGCAGGCCGACGAGCAGGCCGCTGACCAGGAAGGCGCGCGGGGTCATCCGGGTGGCGGCTGGGGTGGTTGCTGGGGACATGAGGGTTCCGTTCGGGTGCCGGCGCCGGGGCGCACCTCAGCGGGCCCCGGCACCGAGGAGGTGAGGGGTGGTGGCGAGCAGGCCCGGACGGGCTCAGTGGCAGGGGTAGCCCAGCAGGTGGCGGCCGTCGTGGACGAGCTCGTGCAGCGCGGTGCCGGAGAGCAGCGAGACCGCGCCCTGGTCGGTGCTGACGAAGAACAGCACGAGGCTGCACAGCAGCCCGGAGAAGAGGGCCCAGGGGGCGAGCCGGCCGAGCGGGATCGCGGGGACCTCGACGGCCGGGGAGAGGCCCGGGGAGAGGCCCGGGGAAAGGGGAGCGGTGGGTGCAGACGACTGCGACATGTGTCCTCCTGAGGGATGCGTGCGTCCCTGACGAAGCGGATGGATGACGGACACTCGGGTCTGACTCCAGCTCGCCCGGACCGACCGTGGTCGACCGCGGAGGAGCTGTCACAGTAGCGCGACTGTGCCGGATTCCCACCGGCTTCCTCGTGCCCGCGGGCTCACCCTAGGCCATCGGGGCCCCGCGCGGGGGCCGTCCCGTCCCGGGCTCCGGGGCGGTCGCTAGCGTGGTGGCGTGGACCCCCGCGACCGCTCCCGCAGCACTCCTCGCAGCACCGCACGCCGCGACCCCACGGCCTGGCTGGTCGCGGGCATGGGCGTCGTGCTGCTGGTGCTCGCCGTGCTCCTGGCCGTGGTCGGCCCGATCGACGCCGTGCCGATCGGCACCGGCGTGATGGGGCTGCTCGGTGTCGGCGTCGGGTGGCGCCTGCACGTGCTCCAGTCGCGCCAGCGCTGAGGACCCGGAGGCGGGTCAGGCCGGCTCGACCACGACGGCGCGCCCGGCGTAGTAGCGCGCGAGCACCTCGACCGGCAGCCGGGCGTGCTGGCTGTGGCCGGGCAGGCCCGAGGGGTTGGTGAGCCGCACCTCGTCGTCGTCGGCCGCCCACAGCGTCACGAGGTGCCCGCCGCGCGCCGGCGGCGGCTCGGGGGCGAGGCGGACCGCCGGGTGCACGGAGGCGATCGCGAGCGCGCCGGCGGCGACCTCGCGGGCCAGGTCGGCGGCCGGGAGGTCGACGGCCACCCGCGCCCCGATGCCCCACCGGGTGCGCAGCAGCTCGACGAGGGGTGCGTAGACCAGGCCGTGGACGCGCTCGGGGGTGAGGACGTAGCCGCCGACGTCGAGCAGGTCCTCGGCGGTCGGCACGAGCTCGAGCCGCTCGCCGCGGCGGTGCTCCACGAGCCCGGCCAGGGCCGCGACGCCGCACATGCGGTGGGCCCAGAACGCGTAGCCGGCCGGGCAGCAGGCGCCCGTGGTGGCCCAGGCGGGGTCGTCCTCGGCCCGCGCGCTGCCGTCGACCAGCCGGGGGATGAGGGCGGGCGTGGCGTACTGGCTGACGTGGGGGTAGGGCTCCCCGTCCCGGCGTCGCAGCCGGGTGACGGGCTCGGGGGCCGCGGCGGGGTGGGGGCAGTCGCGGCGGCGGTGGAAGTCGATCACCGCGGCACCGCCGTGGGTGGCGTGGTGAGCGTGGCGAGCGTGGCGAGCAGCCGGTCGCTGACCGCGGGCGAGCGCACCGCGACCCGGACCCAGGCGTCGTCGAGGCCGGGGAAGGTGTCGGCCCGGCGTACGGCGATCCCGCGCTCGCGCAGCCGCTCGTGGGCGCCGCGGCCGGCGCGCACGAGCACGAAGGAGGCCGCGGAGGTCACGTGGTCGACGTGGAGGTCGGCCAGGCCGCGCTCGAGGTGCTCGCGGTGGGCGACGACCTCGCGGGCGCGCCGGGCGCCCTCGGCGACCGCGGCGGGGGTGGAGCAGGCGGTCATCGCGGCGGCGGCGGTGGTGGAGACCGACCAGGGCACCTGCCCGCGGCGCAGGGCGGCGACCGAGCGGCGCGAGGCCAGCAGGTAGCCCGCGCGCACGCCGGGGATGCCCCAGTGCTTGGTGAGGCTGCGCACGACCACCAGGCCCGGGGCGCGCAGCCCGGCCACCGACGCGGTCTCGCCGGGCACGGCGTCCATGAAGGCCTCGTCGACCAGCACCACCCGCCCCGGGCGCAGCAGCGCCCGCACGGCCTCGGCCGGGTGGAGGACCCCGGTGGGGTTGGTCGGGTTGCCCAGCACCACGAGGTCGGCGTCGTCGGGCACCGCGGCCGGGTCGAGCACGAAGGGCTCCGGCAGCAGCACCGGCGTGACGTCGTGACCGGCCTGCTCCAGCGCCGCGTGGGGCTCGGTGAACTGCGGGTGCACCACCACCGGGCGGCGCCACGCGCGCCACCGCGCGACGAGGGAGAAGGCCTCGGCCGCGCCGGCGGTGGCCAGCACCTCCTCGGCCGGCCGGTCGTGGCGCCGGGCCAGCGCGGCCTCCGCCGCGGTGGGGCTGGGATAGTGGCCCGAGGCGTCCACGGCGGCGTGAAGCGCGGAGTCGAGCCACGCCGGGCGGGGGCCGTCGTGGACGTTGACGGCCAGGTCGAGCAGCCCGCTGCCGCGCACCTCGGCGTCGCCGTGGTGGCGCAGCGGGTCGACGGGCGGGCCGGCCTCAGTCACGGGACAGGTCACGGGCCCGGGCGTGCACCGCGTCGGCGAAGCGCTGGGCGAGGTGGGGGTGACCGGCCCAGTGGGTGTGCAGGTAGGAGGCGTGCAGGCTGGCGGTGCCGAAGCCGACCGCCTCGCCGTCGACCTCCCAGGTGGCGGTCTCGCCCCTCACCGGCTCGACGTGGGTGCGGTGGAACTCGTGGCCGGTGACCTGCTCCCCGCGCCGGGTGAGCAGGCTGTCGCCGACCGCGGTCGCCACGGGGTAGCGCATGGTGAGCCGCGGCGTCATCTGCGCGGTGGCCGGCAGCGCCCCCACCATCGGCGCCCCGTCGAGGGTGTCGCAGAGGTAGAGCAGCCCCGCGCACTCCGCCACCGTCGGCACGCCGTCGAGCACGGCCGCGCGCAGGGCGGCGCGCAGCGCCTCGTTGCCGCCCAGCTCCCCGACGTGGACCTCGGGGAAGCCGCCGCCGAGGTAGACCCCCGCCGTGCCGGCGGGCAGCGCGGTGTCGTGCATCGGGTCGAAGCCCACCACCTCGCAGCCGGCCGCGCGCAGCAGCTCCTCGGTCTCGGCGTAGCGGAACGTGAAGGCCCGCCCGCCCGCGACGGCGACGACCGGGCGGCCGGCGCCCTCGGGGCGGCGTACGACGGCCTCCGGCGCCCACGGGTCCTCGGCGAGGTCGGGCGCGGTGGCGGCGAGGGCGAGGACGGCCTCGAGGTCGACGTGGGCGGCGACGTGGTCCGCGAGGTGGTCCAGCGACTCCGCCGAGAGGGCGCGCTCGTCGGCGGGCACGAGGCCGAGGTGGCGCGAGGGCGCGGAGACGCCGGCGTCGCGGGGGATGGTGCCGAGCACGGGCAGGTCGATGCTGGAGCGCACCTCGGCGGCGTGGCGCGGGGAGCCGGCCTGGTTGAGCACGACACCGGCCACGGTGACGGTGGGGTCCCAGGTGGCCATACCGTGCACGACGGCGCCGATGGAGCGCGAGGAGCGCGAGATATCGACGACGAGCACGACCGGGGTGCGGGTGAGGGCGGCGACGTGGGCGGTGGAGGAGAAGCCGCGGGTGCCGACCCGGCCGTCGTAGAGGCCCATGACGCCCTCGACGACGGCGACGTCGGCCGGCTCCGGCGTGCGGGCGCCGTGCAGCAGCAGCGGCACGACGAGGTCCTCGCCGACCAGGTGCGGGTCGAGGTTGCGGCCCGGTCGGCCGCAGGCGAGGGCGTGGTAGCCGGGGTCGATGTAGTCGGGGCCGACCTTGTGGCCGCTGACGACGTGACCGGCGCGGCGCAGTGCGGCCATCAGCCCGGTGGAGACCGTGGTCTTGCCCTGGCCGGTGGAGGGGGCGGCGACCACGACGCGCGGGAGCCGGGTCACCACTCGATCCCCCTCTGGCCCTTCTGGCCGCGGTCCATCTGGTGCTTGACCTTGGTCATCTCGGTGACCAGGTCGGCGGCCTCGACCAGCGCCGGGTGGGCGCGGCGGCCGGTGAGCACGACGTACTGCCGACCGGGCCGCTCGCGCAGGGTGGTGACGACGTCGTCGACGTCGACCCAGCCCCACTCCATGGGGTAGGTGAACTCGTCGAGCACGTAGAGGTCGTGGCGCTCCTCGGCCAGGCGCCGCTTGACCTCGGCCCAGCCCTCGGCGGCCTCGGCGGCGTGGTCGGCCTCCGAGCCCTCCTTGCGCGACCACGACCAGCCGGCGCCCATCTTGTGCCACTCCACCGGACCGCCCTCGCCGGTCTGGTCGTGCAGCTCGCCGAGGCGCTCGAGCACGGTCTGCTCCCCGATGCGCCACTTGGCCGACTTCACGAACTGGAAGACCCCGACGTCCCAGCCCTGGTTCCAGGCCCGGATCGCGAGCCCGAAGGCCGCGGTCGACTTCCCCTTGCCGTCGCCGGTGTGCACCATCAGCAGCGGCTGGGTGCGCCGCTGGGCCGTGGTCAGGCCGTCGTCGGGCACGGCCAGCGGCTGCCCCTTCGGCGCCATCAGGCGACCCGCTCGCGCACGGTGGCGGCGAGGGCGCCGGCGCTGACCTCGGCCAGCGGCACGTGCTCGGCGCCCAGGTGGGCGGCCAGGACGCCCCCGAGGCCCAGGCGCATCGGCCCGCTCTCGCAGTCGACGACCAGGGCGGCCTGGCCGGCGGCGGCGAGCGCGGCGGCGGCGTGGCGGGAGCGGGCGACGGCGTCGGCCCCGGCGGTGGCGCGGCCGTCGGTCACCACGACGAGCAGGGAGCGGCGGCGCGGGTCGCGCAGCCGCTCGGTGGCCAGGGTCCGGGCGGCCTCCTCGAGGCCCTCGGCGAGCGGGGTGCGTCCGCCGCCGGGCAGCACCTCGAGCCGGGCGGCGGCCACGTCGACCGAGCGGGTGGGCGGCAGGGTCAGCTCGGCGCCGGCCCCGCGGAAGGTGACCAGCCCGACCTTGTCGCGGCGCCGGTAGGCGTCGAGCAGCAGGCTGAGGATCGCGGCCTTGACCTGCTCCATGCGGCGCCGCGCGGCCATGGAGCCGGAGGCGTCGACGCAGAAGAGCACGAGGTTGGACTCCTGGCCCTCCCGCACCGCCACGCGCAGGTCGTCGGCGTCGAGCAGCAGCCGTCCGCCGGCGCCCGGCGCGCGCCCGCGCAGCGCCTGGTGGGGCACGGCCGCGCGCACCGTCTCGGCGAGGTGGATCGCGCCGGTGCGGCCCGGCCGCGCGCCGACACGGCGCCCGGTGTCGGTCTCGGCGCGGCTGCGGCGTCCGCTCTCCCCGCGGCCGGCGCCGCGCACCGTGAACAGCCGCGCCCGGTACGTCGCGCCCGCCGCCACCGTCGTGCCCGCCCCCGCGGGGGACGGGGTCGGCTGCGGGGTCGGCTGCGGGGTCGGCTCCTCGGTCGCCTCCGCGGTCGGGTCGGGGCGGCCGGGGGCGTCGTCGTCCCCGGGCGCCGACTCGGGCTGCCCAGGCTGCTCGGGCTGCCCGGGCTGCTCGCCCGGTCCTCGGTCCGGCCCGTCCTCGGGTCCCTCACCCGGCCCGTCGGGGTCGTCCTCAGGCCCCTCGTCGGGCTCGGGGCCGAGCACGTCGTCGAGGAGGTCCTCGTCGAGGCCGGGGGCGTCGAAGGGGTTGCGGCGACGGCGGTGGGGGAGGGCGAGCCGGGCGGCGGCGCGCACGTCCTCGACGGTGACGCGGGTCCGGCCGTGCCAGGCGGCGTGGGCCACCGCGGTGCGGGCGGTGACGAGGTCGGCGCGCAGGCCGTCGACCTCGAAGGCCGCGCAGAGCTCGGCGACCTTGAGCAGCACGTCGTCGTCGAGCACGACGTCGGGCAGCAGGGCCTGGGCGGCCGCGACGCGGCGGGTGAGGTCGGACTCGGCGGCGGCCCACCGCCGCGCGAAGGCCTCGGGGTCGGCGTCGTGGGCCATCCGGCGTCGCACGACCTCGACGCGCAGCGCCGGGTCGCGGGGGGCGGCCACCTCCACGGTGAGCCCGAAGCGGTCGAGCAGCTGCGGGCGCAGCTCGCCCTCCTCGGGGTTCATGGTGCCCACGAGCACGAAACGGGCGGCGTGGGTCACCGAGACCCCGTCGCGCTCCACGGTGGCGCGGCCCGTGGCGGCGGCGTCGAGCAGCACGTCGACGAGGTGGTCGTGGAGCAGGTTGACCTCGTCGACGTAGAGGATGCCGCGGTGGGCGCGGGCGAGCAGGCCCGGCTCGTACTCCGCGGCGCCGTGCGCGAGGGCCTTCTCCAGGTGCAGCGAGCCGAGCACGCGGTCCTCGGTGGCGCCGACCGGCAGCTCGACGAGCCTTACCGGCCGCTGCTCGGTCGGGGCGTCGGGCCGCTCGGCGGGGTCGGTGGAGAAGGCGTCGCCCGCGACCACCTCGATCGGCGGCAGCACGCCGACGAGACCGCGCACGATCGTGGACTTGGCCGTGCCCTTCTCGCCGCGCACGAGGACGCCGCCGATCTCGGGCGAGATCGCGCTCAGCACGAGCGCGAGCGACATGTCGGCGGAGCCGACGACGGCAGAGAAGGGGTAGTGCTGTGGCATGAGAGGCTCCCGCTCGTCCGCCATCGGAAAGGAACCCCGAGGCCGGTCTTCGGACTTCCCGGGTCGACGCTCGCGCATCGCCCGGGTCACCGCAGCGGGCCTGTGCCGGACTCTCACCGGCTTCCCAGATTCTCCCGTCGGTCTCGCGACCTCGGGGCACCTCGGAGCTGTGGCGGTCACGATAGCGTCACGCAGCGTGCCCCCCGACCTGTCCCCCCTCGACGGCCCCCCGCACGCCTCCGAGCGGGGAGCGGCACCGCGGCGCGTCGACATCGTCGGCATCGGCGCCGACGGCTGGTCCTCGCTCGCCGAGGCCTCCCGCGCGCTGGTGGGCGAGGCGTCCGTGGTGCTCGGCAGCGCCCGGCAGCTGGCCCTCCTGCCCGTCGTCGAGGGCCAGCGCCGCCGGCCGTGGGGCCGGCCCTTCGGCGACTCCCTGCTCCGCACCCTGGCCGCCCACGCCGACGACGAGGTCGTGGTGCTCGCCTCCGGCGACCCCACCGTCTCCGGCATCGCCTCCACCCTGCGCGCCCTGGTGCCGCGCGAGCGGCTCGTCGTGCACCCGGCGGTGTCCTCGCTGGCGCTGGCCCGGGCCCGGATGCAGTGGTCCGCCGAGGAGTGCGAGGCGCTCACCCTGGTCGGGCGCGACACCGACCGGCTGCGCCGCCACCTCGCGCCCGGTGTACGCCTGCTCCTGCTGACCTCCGACGCCGGCACCCCCGCGACCGTGGCGGCC
Organism: Nocardioides sp. Leaf285; assembly: GCF_001422955.1. Taxonomy (NCBI): domain Bacteria; kingdom Bacillati; phylum Actinomycetota; class Actinomycetes; order Propionibacteriales; family Nocardioidaceae; genus Nocardioides; species Nocardioides sp. Leaf285. Next base: position 118,393 of record NZ_LMNH01000003.1, read on the forward strand.
CTGCTCCTCGAGGAGGGGTACGCCGCGAGCGCCCTCACCGTGCTCGGCGACCTCGGCGCGGCCCACGAGTCGCGCCTGGAGGCCACCGCCGGCGGCTGGGCCGACGTCGCCGCCGCCGACGTGCCCGCCCTGCACGTGCTCGCCCTCGAGGTGCGCCCCACCGGCGGCGACGTGACGCCGACGGGCTCGTGGACCACCGGACTGCCCGACGACGCCTTCGAGCACGACGGCCAGCTGACCAAGCGCGACCTGCGCGCGAGCGCCCTGTCCCGTCTGGCCCCCCGGCCCCACGAGGTGCTCTGGGACGTCGGCGCCGGCGCCGGCTCGATCGGCATCGAGTGGCTGCGCGCCCACCCCTCGCTCCAGGCCTGGGCCTTCGAGGCCGACCCCGGGCGTGCCGAGCGGGTGCGGCGCAACGCCCGCCGTCTCGGCGTGCCCCACCTGCAGGTGCGCGAGGGCCGGGCGCCCGCGGTGCTGGAGCGGCAGCCCAGCCCGCACGCCGTCTTCGTCGGCGGCGGCGCCACCGCGCCGGGCCTGCTCGAGCACTGCCGCGCCGCGCTGCGACCCGGCGGCCGGCTCGTGGTGCACGGCGTCACGCTCGAGACCGAGCAGCTGCTCGCCGCCGCCTACGCCGCGCACGGCGGCGAGCTGACCCGCCACGGCGTCGAGACCGCCGCCCCGATCGGCACCTTCACCGGCTGGACCCCCGCCCGCGCCGTCACCCAGTGGGCCTGGACCGCCCCGCCCGACCACCCGACCCGCTGGCCGGGCGACCCCGACTGGAGCACCCCGTGAGCCCCGAGACCCCGCCGACGACCGTCCGCTTCGTCGGGGCCGGCCCCGGCGCCGCCGACCTGCTGACCCTGCGCGCGGCGCGCATGCTGGCCGAGGCCGACGTGGTGCTCTACCCCGGCACCTACCTCGACGCCGAGGTGCTCGGCCACTGCCGCCCGCAGGCCCGCCTGGTCGACACCCAAGGCCTCGACCTCGACGCGATGGTCGAGGTGATGCGCGCCGCCCACGAGGCGGGGGCGCAGGTCGTGCGGCTCACCAGCGGCGACCCGTCGCTCTACTCCGCCCTCGCCGAGCAGACCCGCCGGCTCGACGCCGCCGGCGTCACCTGGGACGTCACCCCCGGCGTGCCCTCCTACGCCGCCGCGGCGGCCCTGGTCGGCCGCGAGCTCACCGTGCCGCTCGTGGCGCAGTCGGTCGTGCTCACCCGCGTGCAGGCCCGCTCCACCGCGATGCCGGAGGGGGAGTCGCTGGCCGCCTACGCCGCCACCGGCGCCACCCTGGCGCTGCACCTGGCCGTCACCCGCACGCGCGAGACCATGGCCGAGCTCGCCGGCCACTACGGCGCCGACTGCCCCGTGGCCGTCGTCTTCCGGGCCAGCCAGCCCGGCGAGCTCGTCCTGCGCGGCACCGTCGCCGACATCGCCGAGCAGGTGGAGGCGGCCGGGCTGCGCCAGGCCGCGGTCATCCTCGTCGGCCGCGCCCTGGCCCGCGACACCGACGCCTCGGGGGAGTCGTGGCTCTACTCCGTCACCCGACCCCGCTCCTGAGCCGACTCAGCCCTCGGCCCGGTCCGGCACCGAGCGGGAGGTCCACACCCGACCCGACGGGGTGACCCGGGTCTGGGCGCAGCCCACGATCAGCAGGCACTTCATGTCGATCGAGGCGGCGTCGAGGTCGGCCAGGGTCGTGACGTGCAGCGACTCCTCGGCGCGGCCCACGTCGCGCCCCACGACGACCACGGTGTCGGCGGGCAGCACCTCCAGCAGCGTCTTCTGGGCCCGCACCACCTGCTCGGTGCGCGAGCGTGACGCGGGGTTGTAGACCGCGAGCACCAGGTCGGCCTCGGCCACGGCGCGCAGCCGCCGCTCCACCACGGCCCAGGGCTTGAGCCGGTCCGACAGGCTCATCACCGCGAAGTCGCCGCCGATCGGCGCTCCCGCCCGCGCGGCCACGGCCTGCACGGCGCTGACCCCGGGCAGCACCCGCACCGGCACACCGGCCAGGTCCTCGCGCCCCTCGGCGCCCGCGGCCTCCGCGGCCTCGTGCACCGCGGTGGCCATGCCGAAGACCCCGGCGTCGCCGCCGGAGACCACCGCGACCCGCTCGCCGCGCGCGGCCAGCTCGAGGGCCAGGCGGGCCCGGTCGATCTCGACGCTGTTGCCCGACGCGTGGCGGGTCAGCCCGGCGCGCTGCGGCACGCGGTCGACGTACGGCGCGTAGCCCACCACGTGGTCGACCTCGGCCAGCGCCGCGCTCACCTCGGCGGTCAGCCACCGGTCGGGCCCGGGCCCCAGCCCCACCACCAGCAGCTCCGCGGCCTCGGTGGCCGCCGGGACCCGCGCTGCGGCCGGCACGTCCGGCAGCTCGGTGTCGCGGGTGCGGCGTCCGTGGCGGCTGTCGCCGGCCACGACGACCAGCGAGAAGTACGGCACCGTCGCGGGATCGACGTCGGCCACCGGCAGCCAGCGCTGCGCGGGCATCGAGGCGCGCTCGACGTAGACCGCGTGCTCCAGGCGCCCGGCCGCCGCCAGCGCGCGGCGCACGGCGGGGAAGGTGCGGCCCAGCTTCATGATGATCGCGCCGTCGGTGTCGGCCAGGCGACGCGCGAGCTCGGGCTCGGGCAGCGTGCCGGGCAGCACCGTGAGCACGTCGGTCTGGCGCACCAGCGGCGAGGCCACCGCCGCGGCGGCCGCGGCGAAGGCGGGCACCCCCGGCACGACCTCGGTCTCGAAGCGCTCGGCCAGCCGGTCGTGCATGTACATGTAGGACCCGTAGAACAGCGGGTCGCCCTCGGAGAGCAGCACGACGTCGCGACCGGCCTCGAGGTGGGCGGCCAGGCGCTGCGCCGACTCCTCGTAGAACACCGCGAGCGCGCCGGTGTAGCCGCCCGGGTGCTCGGTGGCGCCGGTGGTCACGGGGTAGACCAGCGCCTCCTCGACGACGCCGGGCCGCAGCAGGCCCGCCGCCGTACGCCGTGCGTTCGACTCCTTGCCGGGCCCGGCGTGGTAGGCCACGACGTCGGCGTCGCCGATGAGGCGCGCGGCCTTCACCGTGAGCAGCTCGGGGTCGCCGGGCCCGACGCCGACACCGTGGAAGCGGCCGGTCGCTGGGCTGGTCGCTGGGCTGGTCGCTGGGCTGGTCGCTGGGCTGGTCACTGGGCTGGTCACTGGGCTGGTCACTGGGCTGGTCACTCCGCCTCCTGGGCCAGGGCGTTGACGGCGGCCGAGGCCATCGCCGAGCCGCCGCGGCGACCCCGCACGGTCGCGAAGGGCACGTCGATCCCGTGGTCGGCGGCCAGCGAGGCCAGCGCCTGCTTCGACTCCGCGGCGCCGATGAAGCCCACCGGGCAGCCCACGACCGCAGCCGGTCGCGGGGCGCCGTCGATGAGCATCTCCATCAGGTGGAAGAGCGCGGTGGGGGCGTTGCCGATCGCGACGACCGCGCCCTCGAGGTGGGGCTCCCACAGCGACACCGCGGCCGCGCTGCGGGTGGTGCCCCAGTCGTGGGCCAGGGCGGGCACCCGCTCGTCGGTGAGGAAGCAGCGGACCTCGTTGGCGGCCGGCAGCCGGCCCGCCGTGATGCCCATGGCCACCATGCGGGCGTCGGTGAGGATCGGGGCGCCGGCGGCCAGCGCCTCGCGCCCGGCGCGGCCGAGGTCGGGGTGGAGCACGAGGTCGGCGGCCAGGTCGACCTGGCCGCTGGCGTGGATCATCCGCACCGCGACCTTCTCGGCCTCCTCGGGCACGCCCGACAGGTCGGCCTCGCGTCGGATGGTGGCGAAGGAGTCGAGGTAGATCTCCGGGCCGAGGGCGACGTAGGGGTAGTGGCGGCCGGGCCGGCGCAGCAGCGTGGTCATCGCGCGGTCTCCTGGGTCGGGGCGGGGGCGAGGTCGGGCACGAGCACGCCGCGCCACGGGGTGACCACGAGCTCGGTGCCCGTGCGGCACAGCGCGCGGGCCAGGGCGGGGTCGAGGCGGCCCTCGGGGGCGAGCACGTGGGTGCCGCCCGGCACGCGGCCGGCCGGCAGGGGGTCGGCGGTGACCAGCGCGGCCGGGTCGGGGTCGGTCGGGCGCGCGAGGGGGTGGGCGAGCGGCACGCCGAGACCGGCCAGCTCGTCGACGTGCCAGGGGGCGTCGGGTCCCCCGCCGCGCAGGCGCAGGAAGTCGCGGGCGAGGTCGAGCACGGCCTGCGGTGCCCGGGGCAGGTCGACCACCGCGCCCCAGCCCCGGGCGCCGACGCGCAGCTGGGCCCGGGTGGCGTCGAGGGCGACCAGGCCGAGGTCGGTGGGCGCCTCGTGCAGGTCGCCGCGACCGTCGTCGAGGGTCAGCAGGAAGCGGCCCGGGAGCGCGGTGAGCCCGTCGTCGGCGCGCAGCAGGGAGTCGAGCAGGGCGGCGACGGGCCGCAGGTCGGCGCGCCCGCCGGCCAGGCCCGACTGCGGCGAGACCATGACGTTGCGCACCAGGTCGTGGCTCGGGGCCGGCACCAGCCCGGTCGCGGCGAGGGCCTCGGCGACGGGGGGCGTGAGGCGCTCGCCGTCGTGGGGCAGCGCCCGCAGCTGCAGGTTGGCGCGGGCGGTGAGGTGCACGTCGCCGTCGCCCCAGCGCTGGGCGACCTCGCTGAGCCGCAGCAGGGCGGGCGCCGGCAGCGCACCGCCCACCAGGCGCAGGCGCACCAGGGCGCCGTCGTCGGCCAGCCACGGGCGGGTCACCCCCGGGCAGCGGTCGCGCCGCCGGCGCGCGGTGGGGAGGGTCAGGTCGGGCATGGAGGTCACTCCGGAGGCCGGGGCTCGTGCGCGAAGCCCGTCACGACCTCACGGCGGCTGCCGCAAGGGCCAGCAGGTCTTCGGACTCGGGATCACCCGGCGCGGGACACCTTCCCGGACTCTCGTCCAGTGGCCTGTCGTGAGACAGAGGTCCCGCCCGTCACCCATACCGCTGCGCGTCAGTCCCGGACTCTCACCGGGTTCCCTGACCTCCGGGCCCGCCTCGCGGCGCACCCGGGGGTCGACTGGCGTCCCGCACGTTACCAACGACCGCTCCCGCGCGCGCCCCACGTCCGCGTCGGACGGGTGGCAGGATGCGTCCGTGACCGAGTGCGAGTCCGAGCCCGCCGCCACCGACGTCGCCCGGCCCGCCGCGCGCGACCCGCGCGACCCGGGCCGGCGCGACCCGCGAGGCCCCGCCCTCGCGGCCACCGCGGCCCTGCTGCTCCTCGTGGCCGTGGTGGCGTCGGCGGTGCTCGCGCTGAGCCACGCCGACGGCTACCGCTGGTCGCAGGCCGCCCTCGTGCCCGCCGACGGCCGCCCCCACGTCGTGGAGCTCGCCGACGACGGCCCGGCGCTGGTGTGGACCTACGACGCCGAGGTCGTCCCGGCCTGCACGGTCCGCGACACCGGGGTCGGCGCCACACTCGAGCCCGGCCCCGTCGACGGCGCCTACCGCCGTGAGGGCGGCAGCGCGGGCGACTGGGTCGCCACCTCGAGCATCCGGCCGGCGTCGCCGTCGGTCGAGGTCACCTGCGAGCGCGCCGCCTCGCCCGTCGCGGTCGAGTCGGCCCCCGCGCTGCCGCCGCCGCTCGCCGGCCTCGGTGCGTGGGTCGCCCTCCCGCTCGGCCTGGGTCTTGCCGGTCTGGCCCTCGCGGGCGGCGCGGCGCTGCTCGGCGTACGCCGCGGGCGCGGGGGCGCGCGCTGAGTCCTCAGCGCACGACCACCCGCCCGACGTCGTCGGTCGCGGTGCGCGCGAGGAAGCGGCGGGCGGCGGCCTCCTGGCCGTCGGCGACGTCGACGTCGAGGGTGGGCCCCCGGCCCGAGACGTCGGCGCCGAGCAGGTCGAAGCGCTCGGCGGCGGCCAGCACCGCGGCCTCGCGGGCGGCGACCCGCTCGGCCGACCCGTCGACGGCCTCGCGCCGGAGCACGAGGTCGCCGGAGGAGACGGTGACCGACTCGAGGTCGTCGAGGAGCAGGTAGCGGTCGGCGACGGAGACGACCTCGGCGAAGGACACCGGCGCCAGCCCGACCTGCACGAGCGGGAGGTCGGGGTAGTCCTGCAGCAGGTAGGACGTCACCACCGGGTCGGCCTGGGCGCGCACCAGGTCCTCCACCTCGCGCAGCGACACCTCCACCCCCTCGCCCGAGGCCAGCGAGGCGCCCGTGGCCCCCTCCAGGGTCACCGACACCGACACGACGTCGCCGGTGTCGACCTGGTCGTCGTAGGCGTCGAAGAGGGCCATGACCTCCTCGGCCGTGGCGTCGGCGCGCATCACCGCCCGCACGTGGTGGCTGGCTGCGGAGAGGGGCCCGGCGCCGTCGTCGGCGGCGTCGGGCTCGACCACGACGTCGACCACGCTCGGGGAGCGCTCGCCGCGTGCGGCGAGGTCGTCGGCCGACGCCGCGCACCCGGTGAGCGCACCCGTCAGCAGGCCGACCAGCCCGACGACGGCGGTCGCGGTGGGCGCGGCGGAGAGCCTCATGCCCCCAGCATCCCCGGGCGCACCAGCCCGGTCAGGCCCCGAGCCGCTCCCAGCGCCCCTCGGAGACGACCCTGACCTGGCCGTCGTCGACCACGAGGGCCGAGTCGTCGTCGAGGGCGTAGGAGGGGTGGTCGAGGCCCGCGGCCCAGCTGCGGGCCGCGGCCAGGGTGTTCTCCGGCATCTGCGGGTGGTCGAGGTGGGGGAAGATCGACACGTCGACCCAGCCGAGGGTGCGGTCGTCCTCGGCGCCGGCCCACTCCACGAAGTCGGCCCCGATCCGCGGCGTCGCCACCATGCTCCCGGCGCTCGTGCCCACCCAGACCAGCGCGGGCATCGTGGCGAGCACGTCGAGCAGGCCCGAGGCCCGCAGCCAGTGCGCCAGGTACGTCGCGTCGCCGCCGTCGACCAGCAGCACGTCGGTGTCGCGCACCCACGGCTCCCAGCGCTCGGCGCCGATGCTGGGCAGCGCGGTGAGCTCGAGCAGCCCGACCGAGGCCCAGGGCAGGGACACGCCCGACTGGTCGTGCGGCGCCGCGCCCACCACGGCTCCGCGCACCGAGCCGGGCCCGCACATCGGGTGGCCCCACTGGGCGGTCGGCACCAGGAGGGCGCGGCACTCCTCGACCGGCCGGGGCAGCAGGTCGACGAGGGCGGCCCCGATCGCGGCGTTGGTGACGCCGCCGGAGGTGAGCAGGAGCTTCACGAGGTGCCTCCAGGGCGGGTGGGGGAGCCGGGCACAGGAGCAGACCGACGGTGCGACCCGGACTCATCGGTGCCGGACGTGACGAGCCCCCGACCTGGGGACCAGGTCGGGGGCTCGGTGTCGGGGTGAGTAACGGGACTTGAACCCGCGACATCTGCCACCACAAGGCAGCGCTCTACCAGCTGAGCTATACCCACCATGCGCGCGCCGGACGGAGCCGGAACCGCGCGATGAAGTGTAGGGGACTCAGCTCCCGGAGGTGGAATCGAGGCCCGTGATCGACCCGCCGTGGGTGGCGGCGATGGCGCGGGCGGCGGCGCTGTCGGGCCCGGGCTGGGGCACGAAGACCGCCTCGCGGTAGTAGCGCAGCTCCTCGATGCTCTCCTGGATGTCGGCCAGGGCGCGGTGGTTGCCGCGCTTCTCGGGGGCGGCGTAGTAGGCCCGGGGGTACCAGCGCCGGGCCAGCTCCTTGATCGAGGAGACGTCGATGATCCGGTAGTGCAGGAAGGCCTCGAGCTCGGGCATGTCGCGGGCCAGGAAGGCGCGGTCGGTGCCCACGGTGTTGCCGGCCAGCGGCGGTCGGCTGCCGTCGCCGCAGTGCTCGCGCACGTAGGCCAGGACGGCGGCCTCGGCGTCGGCCATGGTCAGCCCGGCGTCGAGCTCGGTGAGCAGCCCCGATTTCTCGTGCATGTCGCGCACGAAGTCGCCCATCTGCTCCAGCGCGGCGGCCGGCGGGCGCACGACGAGGTCGACGCCCTCGCCGAGCACGTTGAGGTCGAAGTCGGTCACGAGGGCCGCCACCTCGATCAGGGCGTCGGCGCCGAGGTCGAGCCCGGTCATCTCGCAGTCGATCCAGACCAGTCGATCATTCATGGCGCGCACCCTACGCGCCGAGGCGCTCGGCCCGACTCAGCGACGGCTCAGGTCGGGCCCCTAGAGTTCTGGACGCCAGCAGTCGACCCGCACCGCCGAGGAAACCCCATGGCCAAGAAGCCCAGTCAGCAGGAGCGCTCGCAGCGCGCCGCCGCCGCCCTCGAGGACCAGAAGCGCGCGGAGCGCCGCCGCACGATCCGCAGCATCACGCTGGTGGTGTTCGCGCTCGTCGTCGTGGTCGGGATCGCCTTCGGGGTCCAGAGCCTGCGGGGCGGGGGAGAGGTCACCGCCTCCCCGGCCGGCCAGAGCGAGTACGGCGTCACCATCGGCGAGGAGGACGCCCCGCACCAGGTCGTCATCTACGAGGACTTCCTCTGCCCCTTCTGCGGCCAGCTCGAGGCCGGCACCGGCGAGGAGCTCCAGCAGCTCGCCGACGACGGGTCGGTGCTGGTGGAGTACCGCCCCTTCAACCTGCTGAGCCGGATCGGCGACTACTCCGAGCGCGCCACCAGCGCCTTCGCCGTCGTGCTCGAGGAGAGCGGCCCGGAGACCGCCAAGGAGTTCCACGACCTGCTCTACGCCAACCAGCCCTCCGAGGAGGGCCCCTTCCCCGACAACCAGGCGCTGCTCGACCTGGCCGTCGAGGCCGGCGCCGAGGAGTCGGCGGTCAGCGACGGCATCCTCGGCGAGTCGATGGTCGACTGGGTCGAGGCCGCCACCACCGCCGCCCAGGACGCCGGCGTGCAGGGCACCCCGACGGTGCTCCTCGACGGTGAGCAGATCTCCGGCGACCCCGAGCAGATCCTCGACCAGATCAACGAGACCGTGGGGTGAGCGACTCCTCCCCGACGGGGCTCGGCCCCCGTCCCGACCTGCGCGCCTTCGTCGCCGGACTGCCCAAGGCCGAGCTGCACGTGCACCACGTCGGCTCGGCCAGCCCCGCCATCGTCAGCGAGCTGGCCGAGCGCCACCCCGGCACCGTGCCGAGCGACCCCGACGCGCTGCGCGACTTCTTCGCCTTCCGCGACTTCGCCCACTTCATCGAGGTCTACCTCGCGGTGGTCGACCTCGTGCGCACCCCCGAGGACATCCGCTTCCTCACCTACGAGATCGCGCGCGAGATGGCCACCACGCAGTCCCTGCGCTACGCCGAGCTGACCTGCACCCCCTACACCTCGGTGCAGGCGCTGCGGGGCGAGCCCCACGTCGCGATCGGGGCCTTCAACGAGGCCATCGAGGACGCCCGCGTCGCCGCCGAGCGCGACTTCGGGATCGTGCTCCGCTGGATCTACGACATCCCCGGCGAGGCCGGTCTGCCCGCGGCCGACCTGACCCTGGACCTCGCGCTGCGCCACCCCACCGACGGGCTGGTCGGCTTCGGGCTCGGCGGTCCGGAGATCGGCGTGCCGCGCCCGCAGTTCGAGCCCCACTTCGCCGCCGCGCGCGCCGCGGGCCTCCACAGCGTGCCCCACGCCGGCGAGACCACCGGGCCGCAGACGGTCTGGGACGCGCTGCGCCTGCTGGGGGCCGAGCGCATCGGCCACGGCACCTCAGCGGCCCAGGACCCCGCCCTGCTGGCCCACCTGGCCGAGACGGGGGTGCCGCTGGAGGTCTGCCCGTCGTCGAACGTCGCCACCCGCGCCGTCGCCACCCTGGCCGACCACCCGCTGCGCGCCTTCCGCGACGCCGGGGTGGTGGTGACGATCAACTCCGACGACCCGCCGATGTTCGGCACGACGCTCAACCGCGAGTACGAGATCGCCGCCGACCTGCTCGACCTCGACGAGGCCGGGGTCAAGGACCTCGCCCGCGCCGGCGTGCGCGCGTCGTTCGCCGACGACGCCACCCGGGCGCGCGTGCTCGCCGAGATCGACGCCTACGCCGGACCGGCGTCCTCGGCCTGACCCTCGACCGGCACCTCGACCGGCACCTCGACCGGCACCTCGACCGGTGTCTCGACGTAGTGCTCGACCGGCCCGCGGAAGTGGGCCAGGACCCGCTCGGGCAGGGTCGAGAGCTGGCTGACGTGGCTCTGCAGCGCCCGGGCCTTCGTCGCGATGAGGTCGGGGTCGAGGTCGAGGCGCACCATCTGCTCCCAGGGCGCGTCCTGGGGGCCGCGGGTGGGCCACAGCGACACGGGGTACTCCAGCAGCCGCGCGCCGCTGCGCTGCGCCGCCACCGCCGCGGCACGCCCGGCGGCCTCGTGGTCGGGGTGCCCGTCGTGGCGCCACGGCGCGGCCAGCAGGGTGCTCGACCCGTCGCCCACCAGGCCGGCGAGGCTCGCGGCGACGGCCTGCTCCTGGGCGGCGACCTCGCCGTCGGCGGCGCCGAGGAACACCAGGGGGGCCTCGGGCGCGAGGCGGGCCAGGGCGTTCTCCATCTCGGCCAGCCGGGTGGTCGCCAGCGCGTGGCGCGTCATCAGCTGGGAGGGGCGGTGGCTGGCCTCGCCGGCGGTGAGCAGCACGACGTAGACGGGGACGCCCTGGCGGTGGGCCGTGGCCATGAGGCCCGCGGCACCGAGGCTCTCGTCGTCGGGGTGGGCGCTGACGACGACCAGCCGGGTGCAGGGCCGCTCGCCGTGGCTCAGCCGCAGCAGCGGCACGGCGCCATAGCGGGGGTGGGCCTCCCAGTCGGCGACCGAGGACGTGGCCGGGGCGTCGCCGGCACGGTGGCCGGCGCTCGACGGGTGCGCGCGCTCCCCGTCCCGATCCGACGTCATCGTCACCGGCAGAACCTAGATTCCGGCGGCCCGTGGGCACTTCCTCCCGCTGGGTGAATACTGTCGTGCCATGAGCAACCCGGCCGGCCCCGTGCGCGTCGCGGTCGTCAACGACTACGAGATCGTGGTCGCCGGCGTCGCCGCGCTGCTCGCGCCGTACCGCTCGCGCGTCGACGTGGTGGAGCTCGACATCGGCGTCGGCGTGGTCGGCGACGTCGACGTGGTGCTCTACGACACCTTCGGCCAGGTGCAGGGCGACGGGATCGAGCTGGAGGACCTCGTCGCCGACGGCTCGCCCAAGGTCGTGGTCTTCAGCTGGAACGTGCAGGCCGACCTCGTCGAGCGCACGATCGCCCGCGGGGCGTCGGGCTACCTGTCCAAGCAGTCCGACGCGCGCGACATCGTCGAGGCCATCACCCGGGTCTGCGCCGGGGAGACCGTGCGACCCGGTGAGGTCGAGGACCTCGACGAGCACGACCGCGGCGCGTGGCCGGGCCGCGACCACGGCCTGTCGGCGCGCGAGGCCGAGGTGATCGCGCTGATCACCCAGGGCCTGTCCAACCAGGAGATCGCCGACCGGTCCTACCTCAGCATCAACTCGGTGAAGACCTACATCCGCACCGGCTACCGCAAGATCGGGGTCTCCCGCCGGGCCCAGGCGGTGGCGTGGGGCATGCAGCACGGCTTCTCGCCCGAGCACGCACGCGTGCTCCGCTAACCTCACCCGATCGGGTGAGGACCGCAGGGGCGTCGTGCTTTATGCCACGGCGTCTGTATAGATTCGACGGCGTGAGTCCCTCCGCACCCGTCGTCGCGACGCTCGTCGACGACTTCCACGTCGTCCTCCCGGGCGTGCGTGCGCTCCTCGAGCCCTACCGCTCGCGGGTGGTGCTGGTGGAGCTCGGCGACGCGCTGGTGGAGCCGCGGTCGGTCGACGTCATCCTCTACGAGCCGGTGCGGCTCTCGCAGAGCAGCCACTCGATGCTCCGCTCGCTCGCGGCCTCCTCGGGCGCGCGCCCGGTCGTCTACACCTGGCGCGAGCACAGCGCCCAGGGCGCGCCCGCCGGGCCCGTCGTCGGCCGGCTCTCGAAGTCGCTCACCGGCGCCCAGCTCGTGGCCGGCATCGAGGCGGTCCACCGCCACGTCGGCCCCCCGCCGGGCCCGCGTCCCACCGTCGACCGGGCGGCCCACGCCGCCGTCGTCGCCCGCGGCGGCGCCGCCGACAACGGCCTCACCCCGCGCGAGGCGCAGATCCTGGCCCTCATCACCCAGGGCTACACCAACGTCGAGATCGGCAAGAGGCTCTACCTGTCGATCAACTCGGTGAAGACCTACGTGCGCGGGGCCTACCGCAAGATCGACGTCGAGCGCCGCACCCAGGCCGTCGCCTGGGGCCTGCAGCACGGCCTCGGCGACGCCGAGATGGTCCGCCAGCCCACGGGCACGCGCGCCTCCTGACCTGCCGCCCCGGCGCTCAGCGGTGAGACCGGTCCAGACCACCTCGACCGGACGATGGCCGGGCCGCCCGCGCGTCTGCCTAGCCTGAGCCGATGGACCCCTTCGCCCACGCCGGTGCGCTGGCCGACGCCTACCGCGCGGTCGACTGGTCGCGCTCGCCCGTCGGGCACCCGTCCACGTGGAGCCCGACCCTGCTCCAGGCCCTCGAGACGGCGTGGAGCAGCCGCTTCCCGATCACGCTGATCTGGGGCCCGGAGCTGGTGCTGCTCTACAACGATGCCTACGTCGCCCTCATCGGCGACAAGCACCCCGCCGCCCTGGGCGAGCGGACCCGCACGGTGTTCCCGGAGGCGTGGGACGGCATCGCGCCGCTGCTCGAGCAGGCGACGCGGGGCGAGGCCACGTGGAGCGCCGACGCCCTCATCCCGCTCGTGCGCCACGGCCACCTCGAGGACTGCTACTTCACCTTCTCCTACTCGCCGGTCCGCTCCGCGGCCGGTGTCATCGAGGGGGTCGTCGACATCTCGGTGGAGACGACCCGCCAGGTCGTCGACGCCCGGCGCCTGGCCCTGCTCTCCGAGCTCGGCATCGCCCTGAGCGGCTCCGCCTCGGCGACCCAGGTCGCGCAGCGCGCCGCCGAGGTGCTCGCCGGCGACCCCGCCGACCTGCCCGCGCTCGCGCTGAGGCTGCCGCGCTCGACCCCCGCCGCGGAGGCCGTGGACGAGGCCGGCGCCGGCGCGCCCGCGCTCCCGGCCGCCCCCTCCGCGCCGTGGGACGGCGACCGTCCGCTGCTGGAGCCGGTCGACGGGGGAGTGCTGGCCTGGCTGCCGGTGCGGGTCACCGGCGCGCGCAGCGAGCGGGGCGGCCACCTCGTCGTACGCCTCCCCCCGGCGCTGGCCGCCGACCCCGACCACCTCGCCTTCCTGGCCCTCGTGGCGCGCGCGGTCGAGCGCGCCCTCGACGCCGTCGCCGTCCTCGAGGCCGAGCGTCGGGCGGTGGCCGACGAGCGCCGTCTCTCCGAGGTGCTCCAGCACAGCCTGCTGACCCCGCCCGCCCAGCCCGCGGGCGTGGCGGTGGCCGTGCGCTACGAGCCCGCGGGCGAGCAGGCCAGCATCGGCGGGGACTGGTACGACGCGTTCGTGCTGCCCGACGGCGACCTGGTGGTCGCGATCGGCGACGTCGCCGGCCACGACCGCGACGCCGCAGCCCTCATGGGGCAGGCGCGCAACCTGCTGCGCGGGATCGCATACGCCACCCAGGCCGCGGCGTCGCGGGTGCTGTCACTGCTCGACGAGGCGCTCGAGGGGCTCGGCCTCGACACCACCGCGACCGCCGTCGTCGCGCGGCTCGGGCCTCCCGTCGACCACGACGGCGTGCAGGGCCGCTCGCTGCGCTGGTCCAACGCCGGACACCCGCCGCCGCTGCTGCTCGGCGCCGACGGCCGGGTGCGGCTGCTGGACCACCGCAGCGACCTGCTGCTCGGCCTCGACCCGGCCGCCGCGCGTGCCGACCACGAGGTGCTGCTCGCGCCGGGCGACACGCTGGTCATGTGCACCGACGGCCTCGTCGAGCACCGACGCCAGCCGCTCGACGTCGGTCTGGGACGCCTCGCCGACCTCCTGCACGGCCAGCAGGACCTCGACGTGGAGACCCTCTGCGACCGGTTGGTGGCCGGGTCGGAGCGCCACACCGAGGACGACGTGGTCGTGCTGGTGGTGCGGGTGCTGGCCGGTCAGGGCAGCGAGAGCGCCGCGGTGCGCCGGGTGACGTCGAGGCCGACCGGGTCCTCTGCGTCGGCGTAGGCCCTCACCCCGCGGCTCCACACCCGCAGCCGCACCTGGTCGACGTCGGCCCCGTCGGCCGCGCGCGCGAGGCACCGCACGGGGAGCCGGAAGCCGATCGTGTCGGCGGCCAGGTCGACGGTGACGGTGTCGCCCTTGCAGTCGGCGGCGGCGTTGCCGGCCACGAGCGTGGCGCTGGGGCCCGCGGCGGAGGGGGTGCGGGTGATGACGTAGGCGATGTCGGAGGGGGCGACCCCGGAGACCAGCACGCTGAGGTACTGCCTGTAGCGGCGCCCGCCGGGGTGCACCAGCGTGCGCAGGTCCTCGAAGCGCACGCGCCCGACGAGGGCCCGCGGCTGCTCGGCGGCCCGGAAACCCACGCGGCGCACGTCGACGCTGGGGCGCAGCACGGTGTCGTCGGCGGCGGTCTGGACGAGGTCGCCGGCCGGGTCCTGCCGCGACACGGCGGTGGGCTGCGGCGCCAGCGCGCCGACCGGGGGCGCCACGAGGCCGGCGATCACCGCGGTGAGGAGCACGGTTACGAGCACGGGGACGAGCACGGCGGGGGGAGTGCGCAGCACCGTGGCCTCCGAGAGGGGTGGGTCGGTTCCGTGGACGGGGCGCCCCCGGCAGGACTCGAACCTGCGACCGGCGGATTAGAAGGCCGCTGCTCTATCCAGCTGAGCTACGGAGGCGTGGACCGGCCCGGGCCGGTCGGGCGTCAGTATGCCGCACCGGCGCGGCCGCCCGGTCGCGACCGGGTCAGGGCACGACGACGATCTTGCCGACGTGGCCGCGCTCGGCCAGCCGGGCCTGCGCGAGGGCCAGGTCCTCGAGGGCGAAGGTCTCGGCGACCACGGGTCGCACCAGGCCGCGCCGGGCGATGTCGACCAGGGCCGCGAAGACCCGCCGCGTGTGCATCGTCGAGCCCACCAGGGACAGGTCGGCCAGGTAGAGCCGGCGTACGTCGAGCCCGACGGCCCAGCCGTCGAGGGAGCCCGCCACGACCCACCGGCCGCCGCGGCGCAGCAGGTCGAGGCCCTCGGCGAGGAAGGGCCCGGCGACCACGTCGACCGCGGCGTCGTAGCCCTCGGGGGCGGCGGCCGCGGCGTCGGCGAGCACCTCCCCGCGCCCCCGGTCGACGACCACGTCGGCTCCGGCGGCGCGGACGGCCCGGGCCTTGCTGCCGCTGCACACCGCGACGACGCGCGCGCCGCGGGCGCGGGCCAGCTGCACCGCCGCGAGCCCGACCCCGCCGGAGGCGCCGGTGACCAGCACGGTGTGACCCTCGCCGACCCCGCCCCGCTCGAGCATGCCCAGGGCCGTGCCGTAGGCGATCGGCAGCGCGGCGAGCTCCACGTCGGACAGGGGCGAGTCGTCCACCCGGTGCGCGCACGCGGCGGGCACCACGACGTGCTCGGCGAAGCCCCCGTCGCGCTCGCTGCCCAGCACGTCGACCACGGCGGCGTCGGGGCCCGGGTCGGCGTACAGGGCGGGGTCGAGCAGCACCCGTGCGCCCACGAGGTCGGGGGCGGTGCCGCTGCCGACCGCGACGACCGTGCCGGTCACGTCGGCGCCCTGCACGCGCGGGAAGTCGAGCGGGCCCAGCCAGCCGCCGCGGGCGTCGGGGTCCTCGGCCGAGGCGGCGTAGGAGCCCTCGCGGGTCCAGAGGTCGGTGTTGTTGCACCCGGCCGCCGCGACCCGGACCAGCACGTCGTCGGGGCCGGGTCGCGGCAGGTCGACCTCGCGCAGCTCGATCGCGTCGAGGCCGCCGTGGTGGGTGATCACGGCGGCCCGCATCGAGGGACCGTCCGGCGAGGTCACGGGGCGGCCCGCCTCAGGCCGCGGTCATGTCGTTGATCTCGCCCACGAGCACCTCGATGGCGTCCTCGAGGAAGAGCAGGCCGTGGGTGCGGCCGTCGGCGTCCACCGACTTGGCGACGTGCGAGCCGTGCTGGCGCATGCGCGACAGGGCGTCCTCGAGCTCCACCTCGCGGGGGATGGCCACGAGACGGCGCAGGCGCTTGGCCGGCACCGGCACCTCGAAGTCGTCCAGCGGCAGCTCCATGACGTCCTTCATGTGCACGTAGCCCACGGGCTCGCCCGACTCGTCGGTGACGACGTAGCGGCTGAAGCCGTGCTGGACGACGGCGCGCTGCACGTCGAGCGGGGTCGCCGACGGCGGCAGGAGCACGAGGTCGGCCAACGGCACCTCGATGTCGGCGGCCAGCTTGTCGGTGAACTCGAAGGCGCCGGTGAGCGGGCCGGGGGCGTCGTCGAGGGTGCCCTCGCGGCGCGACTGCTCGACGATGCCGGCGACCTCCTCGAGGGTGAAGGTGCTGGTGGCCTCGTCCTTGGGCTCCACCCGGAAGAGGCGCAGCACGCCGTTGGCGATGGCGTTGAGCGTCCAGATCAGCGGCCGCACCACGCGGGAGACGAAGACCAGCGCCGGGGCGAGGATCAGCGCGGCGCGGTCGGGCACGGAGAAGGCCAGGTTCTTGGGCACCATCTCGCCGAGCACGACGTGGAGGTAGGTCACCAGCAGCAGCGCGATGACGAAGGCCACGACGCTGATGACGTCGGCGGTGAGCGGCGTGAGGCCGAGGGGGTACTCCAGCAGGTGGTGGATCGCCGGCTCGGAGACGTTGAGGATGAGCAGCGAGCACACGGTGATGCCCAGCTGGCTGGTGGCCAGCATGAGGGTGGCGTGCTCCATCGCCCACAGGGTGGTCTTGGCGGCACGGCTGCCGGCCGCGGCGCGCGGCTCGATCTGCGAGCGGCGCGCGGAGATCACGGCGAACTCCGCGCCCACGAAGAACGCGTTGCCCGCCAGCAGGACGACCAGCCAGACCAGGCCGGGGAGGTACTCGCTCATGCGTGCTCCTGGGCGATCGGGTCGGCGCCCTCGCGGGCGGCTGCGGTGCCGGCTGCGGCGTCGGCGGGGACCGGGTCGTCGGGCACGTAGCGCACCCGGGTCACCCTGTTCTCCTCCGCGCGCTCGACGCGCAGCAGGCCGCCGTCGACGACGACCTCGTCGCCGGCCTCGGGGATGCGGCCCAGCTCGGCGGACAGGAAGCCCGCGACGGTGTCCCAGTCCTCGCCCTCGGGCACGGCCACGCCGGCGCGGCTGAGCAGCTCGTCGGGACGCCAGGTGGCGTCGAAGGTGATCGAGCGGCCGCGCCGCGTCAGGGCGGAGTGGTAGCGGTCGTGCTCGTCCTCGAGCTCGCCGATGAGCTCCTCGACGAGGTCCTCCATGGTGACGATGCCGGCGGTGCCGCCGTACTCGTCGGTGACGACGGCGATCTGGAGCCCGCCGCCGCGCAGCTGGTCGAGCAGTGCCGTGGCGCCCAGGGTCTCGGGCACGCGCAGCGGCTCGATCATCAGGTCGGCGGCCGTGGTGGAGCCGCGGGCCTCGAGGTCGACGGCGAAGGCCGCCTTGACGTGCAGGAAGCCGACGATGTCGTCGGGGCCCTCCTCGATGACCGGCAGCCGTGAGTGACCGGTGGCCGCGGCCACCGCGATCACCTCCGCGGCGCTCGCCCCGGCCTCGACCGACGACATCCGGATGCGCGGGGTCATGACGTCGGAGGCGTCGCGCTCGGTGAAGCGCAGGCTGCGGTCGAGCAGCGTCGCGTCGTCCTCCTCGAGCAGACCGGCCGAGGCGGAGTGACGGATCAGGTAGGTCAGCTCGTCGGCGCTGCGCGCACCGCTGAGCTCCTCCTGCGGCTCCACGCCCATGGAGCGGATCAGGCCGTTGGCGGTGTTGTTGAGCAGCATGACCACCGGCTTGAACACGGTGGTGAACGCCGTCTGGAAGGGCACGACGGCCTTGGCGGTGGCCAGGGGCACCGCGAGGGCGAAGTTCTTGGGCACGAGCTCGCCGATCACCATCGAGAAGAGGGTGGCGAGCAGGATGCCGATGACCGCCCCGACGCCGACGACGGCGGCGTCGGGCACCCCGAGGCCGCCGAGGGGCTCCTCGAGCAGCGAGCTGACAGCCGGCTCGAAGGTGTAGCCGGTCAGCAGCGTCGTCAGCGTGATGCCCAGCTGCGCGCTCGACAGGTGGGTCGAGGTGATCCGCAGGGCCTTGATGGTGGTGCCCAGGCGCTGCTCACCGCCGGCCTGGCGCTTCTCGAGGTCGTGCCGGTCGAGGTTGACCAAGGCGAACTCCGAGGCGACGAAAAGCCCGGTCCCCACGGTCAGGACCAGGCCGATGCCCAGCATGAACCACTCGTTCACGCGCTCCACCTCCTGACATCCCCAGGGCTCGGGACATGGTCGTCAGGAGGGTTCGGACTTCGTGGTGTGTCATCCATGGTGGGCCCAGCCTAACGGGCCGCGGCGGCTCAGCCGATGAGGCCGCCCATCCAGTCCTCGACGTCGCCCGAGGAGCGCGGCAGCGCGGCGGAGAGGTTGCGCGAGCCGTCAGCGGTGATGAGGATGTCGTCCTCGATGCGGATGCCGATGCCGCGCAGCTCCTCGGGCACGAGGAGGTCGTCCTCCTGGAAGTACAGGCCGGGCTCCACGGTCAGCACCATGCCCTCGGCCAGGTCGCCGCGGGGGTAGACGTCGATCGAGGAGCGGCCGCAGTCGTGGACGTCCATGCCGAGCATGTGGCTGGTGCCGTGGAGGGTCCAGCGTGAGTAGACCTTGCTCTGCGGGTCGAGCGCCTCCTCGGCGCTCACCGGCAGCAGGCCCATGTCCTCCAGGCCGTGGGCCAGCACGTCCATCGCGGCCTCGTGGGCCACCAGGAAGCGCGCTCCCGGGCGCAGCGCGTCGATGCCGGCCTGCTGGGCGGTGAAGACGAGGTCGTAGAGCTCGCGCTGCACGGTGGTGAAGCGGCCGTCGACGGGCAGGGTGCGGGTGACGTCGGCGGTGTAGAGGTTGCCCCCCTCCACACCCATGTCGAGGAGCACCAGCTCGCCGGGGGTGATCGGCCCGGAGTTCTCGATCCAGTGCAGCGTCGTGGCGTGGCGGCCGCCGCCGACGATGGAGTCGTAGCCGATGTCGTTGCCCATGGCGCGGGCACGGCGGAAGAAGGTGCCCTCGATCCAGCGCTCGCCGTACTCCCTCACCCGGGGCCACTCGCGCACCGAGTCCTCGAACCCGAGCGTGGTGATGTCGCACGCCTCCTGCAGCTGGGCGACCTCCCAGTCGTCCTTGACCAGCCGCAGCTCGGAGGCCACCCGGGCCAGGTCGTCCTCGAGGGCGGCCTCGGCGGCCAGCATCCGGTCGACGGCGGGGGAGACCCCGCGGTGCACCCGGGTCTTGGTGGTGCCCTGGGTCAGGTCGCCCTGGAGACGGTCGATGTGGCGCACCTCGAGGCCCAGCGACGACGACATCTCGTGCAGCGAGGGACGACGACCGGCCCACAGCTCGCCGTACTGCCGGTCGCGGAAGAACTCGTCGGTGTCGCGCGAGGAGCGGGGGCGGGCGTAGAGCACGTGCTCGTCGTCGTGGACCACCAGGACCGCGTCGCTGGTCTGGTTGCCCGAGAAGTAGGTGTGGGCGGTGTCGGGCCGGAAGCGGTAGTCGGTGTCGTTGGAGCGCACCTTGAAGCCGCCGGCCGGGAGCACCAGCCGCTCGCCCGGGAAGGCCTCGGCCAGCCGCGTGCGGCGCTGGGCGGCCAGGGCGGCCACGGGGTGCAGCGGCAGGTCGAGCTCGCGGTCGCCCCAGCCGGTGCGCATGAAGGCGGCGTAGGCCTCGGGCACGGCCGGGTCGTGCGACTCCGTGGCGGGCGTCGCGCTCGCGGTCTGCTCGGGGCTGGTGGTCTCCTCGCTCATGGGCTCACCCTACGCGCCGAGGGAGGGCGGAGCGGCTGCCCGATAGGCTGCGGGCCATGCCCGGAGCCCGTCGCGACAGTGTCGCCTTCACGGTGCTCGTCACCGTGCTGGTGGTGCTCGGCGCGCTCCCCGTGCTGCTGGTGATCGCCCTGTCGGGCGCGCCCTCGTCGCTCGTGCTGGCCACCGCGCTGGCGGCCCTGCCCGTGGTGCCCCTGGTGGCCTGCTACCTCTGGCTCGACCGCTACGAGCCCGAGCCGCGGGCCCTGCTGCTCCTGGGCCTGCTGTGGGGCGGCTTCGTCGCCACCGCGGCGGCGCTGCTGGTGCAGGGCGTCGGCGGGCTGGTCGTCGGGTTCACCGACGCCGCCAGCCTGGCGGTGGTGGCTCCGCTGACCGAGGAGGCGACCAAGGGCGCCTTCCTCGTGCTGCTGCTGTGGTGGCGCCGCGCGGAGCTCGACGGCGTCCTCGACGGGATCGTCTACGCCGGCATGGTCGGCGTCGGCTTCGCCTTCGTCGAGAACATCCTCTACCTCGCGGCGGCCTACAACGGCACCGACGGCACCGGCCCCGGCGGCACCGAGGCGCTGACGACGACCTTCGTGCTGCGCTGCCTCTTCGGCCCCTTCGCCCACCCGCTCTTCACCGCCTTCACCGGCATTGGGGTCGGGCTCGCGGTCGGCTCGCGCCACGGCGCCGTGCGTGTGGTCGCCCCGGTGGTCGGCTTCTCGCTGGCGGTCGTGGCGCACGGGCTGTGGAACGGCTCGACGCTCTACGGCTTCGGCGGATTCGTCGTGGTCTACGTCGTGCTCATGCTCCCGGCGCTCGTCGGCCTGCTCGTCCTCGCCGTGTGGGCGCGCAGCCGGGAGTCGCGCATGCTCGCCGCCGCCCTCGGCGACGCCGCGAGCCGCGGGCTGGTGCCGGCCACCGACATCGGGTGGGTCGTCGACCTGCGGGCCCGGCGCGAGGCCCGTGCCTTCGCCCGCCGGCGCGGGGGAGCGCAGGCCGAGCGGGCCATGCGCGACTACCAGCAGGCGGCGATCGAGCTCGGTTTCCTCCATCACCGCTTCCTGCGCGGCACCCCACCGCCAGACTTCGCAGCACGAGGACAGCACTACGTCGCCCGCATCGGCGCCGTCAGGCCGTTCATCGCCTTTCCAGGACAGGTGGTTCCGACCCGATGACAGCCCCGACCGACGCCGGCGCGACGCCCGGCGGCCCCCGCCGCGGCGGATCCGACGACGCCCAGATGCTCACCGCGCTCGTGCGCCTGCGGGGTGCCCTCCAGGCCGCCGAGCTGCCCCTGGAGGTGCCCGGCGTGGAGGCGCAGCGGGCGGCCCGACGCGAGATGGTCGACCAGCTGGAGGACTACGTCATCCCGCGGGTGATGACGATCGACGCGCCGATGCTGACCGTCGTCGGCGGCTCGACCGGCGCCGGCAAGTCGACGCTGGTCAACTCGCTGGTCGGCACCCGCGTCACCCAGCCGGGGCTGCTGCGCCCGACCACGCGCTCGCCGGTGCTGGTGCACCACCCCGACGACGCCGAGTGGTTCGGCCAGGACCGCCTCCTGCCCGACCTCGCCCGGGTCGCCCACAGCACCGACGACCCCGACGCGCTGCAGCTGGTGCCCTCCGAGCTCATCCCCTCGGGCCTGGCGATCCTCGACGCGCCCGACGTCGACTCGGTCGAGGAGCGCAACCGGACCCTGGCCGCCCAGCTGCTCGCCGCGGCCGACATGTGGCTCTTCGTGACCTCCGCGGCCCGCTACGCCGACCAGGTGCCGTGGGACTCGCTGCGCGGCGCGGCCGACCGCGCCACCGCGGTGGCGATCGTGCTCGACCGCACCCCGCCCGAGGCGGTGCAGACGGTCGCGGCCCACCTGGCCCGGATGCTGGCCTCGCGGGGTCTGAAGGACTCGCCGATGTTCATCGTGCACGAGGGCCCGGTCGACGAGGCCGGCCTGCTCCCGCCGGCGCACGTGGCCGACATCCGCGGCTGGCTCGACTCGCTGGCCCACGACTCCGAGGCCCGGGCCGCGGTGGTCAAGCAGACCCTCGACGGGGCGATCCGGGCGCTCACGCACCGCGTGCACCCGGTGGCCGACGCCGCCGCCGAGCAGCTCGCCGCCGCCCGCACCCTGCGCGAGGACGTCGACCGCGCCTACGACGCCGCGGTGCTCGCGGCCACCACCGCCACCGCCGACGGCACCCTCCTGCGCGGCGAGATCCTCGCGCGCTGGCAGGAGTTCGTCGGCACCGGGGAGCTGCTGCGCTCGCTGGAGAACCGCGTCGGGTGGATCCGCGACCGCGTCGTCAACGCCGTCAAGGGCAAGCCCCAGCAGGCCGAGCGGGTCACGGTGGCGGTGGAGTCCGGCCTGGAGATGCTCGTGCTCGAGCACGCCGAGGCCGCCGCCGAGCGGGCCGAGACCGCCTGGAAGCAGCTCAACGCCGGTCAGGGCCTGCTCGACCGGCCCGACATCGACCTGGGCCGTGCCTCGCGCGACCTGCGGCGTCGCGCGGAGGTGTCGGTGCGCGAGTGGCAGGACGAGGTGCTCGCGATGGTGCGGGCCGAGGGCGCCGACAAGCGCTCGACGGCACGCTTCCTGGCCTTCGGTGTCAACGGGCTGTCGGTGGCCCTCATGGTCGTGGTCTTCTCCAGCACCGGCGGCGTGACGGGGGCCGAGGCCGGCATCGCCTCGGGCTCGGCGGTGCTCGGGCAGAAGCTCCTCGAGGCCGTCTTCGGGGAGCAGGCCGTGCGTGGCCTCGCCGAGCGCGCGCGCCGCCGTCTCGAGGAGCGCGTGCGCACGCTGCTCGAGGGCGAGCGGGCGCGCTGGGTCGCGGTGCTCGACGGGCTCGAGCTCGTGCCGGGCGCCGGCGAGGGCCTGCGGGTCGCCGCCCGCCGGGTCGACGACGTGCGCTACTCCTCGGCGCAGCCCCGGTCCTGACCTACTCCGCACGCGGGCGGGTGCGACCCCCTAGGGTGGTGGCGGAGTTCGACGAGACCGTGCGGGTGAGTGGGAGAAGATGACGTCCTTGCTGGAGGGGGCCAAGAAGCTGGCCACCCGGGGCACCGACATCGGGGCTCGGATCGAGGGTCTCGCCGAGGCGGCCGAGGCCGCGCGCGGCAGGCTCGACGACGCCCTGGTGCGGGAGACCGAGGAGGTCGTCGAGCGCGCCGCGGGCCGGCTGCGCCTCTCGGCCACCCACACCGTGGTCGGCATCGCCGGAGCCACCGGGTCGGGCAAGTCCTCCACCTTCAACGCCCTGACCGGGCTGGAGCTCTCCGCCGTCGGGGTCCGCCGGCCCACCACCTCCTGGGCCACCGCCTGCGTGTGGGGCAGCGACGGGGCCGAGGAGCTGCTGTCGTGGCTCGGCATCCCGCCGCGCCACCAGACGACGCGCGACTCCATGCTCGACACGCGGCGCGAGTCCAACGCCCTCGACGGCGTGGTGCTGCTCGACCTGCCCGACCACGACTCCACCGAGGTCGCGCACCACCTCGAGGTCGACCGCCTGGTCAAGCTGGCCGACATGCTGGTGTGGGTCCTCGACCCGCAGAAGTACGCCGACGCCGCCATCCACGACCGCTACCTCGCCCCCCTCGCGACCCACGAGGGCGTCATGGTCGTCGTGCTCAACCACATCGACAGCGTGCCGGTCGAGCGCCGCCAGTCGATGCTCGACGACGTGCGGCGCCTCCTCGACGCCGACGGCCTGCCCGGCGTGCCCGTGATCGGCATCAGTGCCCGCGAGGGCCTGGGGGTCGACGAGCTGAAGGCCGAGATCGGTCGGCGGGTCTCCGAGAAGGCCGCCACCCGCACCCGGCTCGAGGCCGACGTGCGCGCCGCGGCGGCCCGGCTGGAGGCCGCCGGCGGGAGCGGTCGCACGCGCGCCCTGCCCGCGGCGCGCGTGGAGTCGATGGAGTCGGCCCTCGCCGAGGCCGCCGGCGTCACCACCGTCGTCGACGCCGTCGAGCGCTCGACCCGCCTGCGCGCTGCGGCCGCGGCGGGCTGGCCGGTCGTCTCCTGGACCCACCGCTTCCGCAAGGACCCCCTCGCCCGGCTCGGGCTCGAGCTGGGTGCCGACGCCGCGGCGCTGCGCGGCAGCCGCCGGGCCGTGCCGGAGGCGAACGCCGTGCAGCGGGCCCGGGTCGACAACGAGGTGCGCGCCCTGGTCGACGACGTGTCGACCGGGCTCCCGCAGCCCTGGACGGAGTCGATCCGGCGCGCCTCGGTGGCCCGGCTGCCGGAGATCGGCGACCGTCTCGACGCCGCGGTCGGCTCCGTCGACCTCGACGCCGCCCGGATGCCCGCATGGGCCGGGGCGGTGCGGGCGCTCCAGTGGCTCCTGCTCCTCGCCGCGGGCGTCGGACTCGTGTGGAGCGTGGCCGCCGGGCTGTCGGGCTCGCTGCCCGACACCGTGGCCGTCGCCGGCATCGCGCTGCCCCTCGTGCTCCTCATCGGTGGCGTGGCCCTGGGCGTGCTGCTCGCCCTGGGCTGCCGCGGCCTGGTCGCCGGCACGGCCCGCAGTCGCGCGGAGGCCGCCGACCGGCGGCTGCGCGAGGCGGTCTCGGGGGTCTCCACCGAGCTGGTGGTGCGCCCGGTCGAGGCCGAGCTCGCGGCCTACACCCGGCTGCGCCACGGGCTCGACGCGGCCCAGCGCTGACCACGAGTCGTCCACACGGGCGCGTGAGGGTCCGTCCGTCCCCAGGCTCGGCCCGAGGCGCTGCGGCGGTCGGCGCCGCGGCGTTCGCTTGTCCCCACGGGCCGCCCCGAGGCGGCGGCCACCGAGGGACGAGGAGACTCCCGTGCTGAACGAGACCATGCTGACCCTGCAGGGCTGGGTCGGGGGCGAGGTGACCCTGCGCCACGCCGGTGAGGCGCCGGTGGCCGGCTTCCGGCTCGCCGTGACCCCGCGCCGCTTCAACCGCCGGTCGGGGGAGTGGGGCGACGGGCCGACGGTGTGGTACTCGGTCAACGCCTGGCGGGGCCTGGCCGACAACGTCGCGACCTCGGTGCGCCGCGGCGACCCGGTCGTGGTGCACGGGCGTCTCACCACGTCGTCGTGGGTCAACTCCGCGGGCGCCGAGGTCACCTCGATGGAGGTCGACGCCGTGCTCGTCGGCCACGACCTGACCCGTGGCACGAGCAGCTTCGCCCGCACGCCCCGTCCGGCCTCGAGCGCCGCCGGGGCCGAGGAGGCCGCGGCCGGCGACGGCGTGGCGGCCTGAGCCGCCGGCGGGGCCCGGGGTGCCCGGACGCCCGGGCAACCCCGTAGGCTCGGGGACCATGGCGGAATATGTCTTCACCCTGCGCAACGTGCGCAAGGCCCACGGCGACAAGGTCGTCCTCGAGAACGTCACCCTCTCCTTCCTCCACGGCGCCAAGATCGGCGTCGTGGGGCCCAACGGCACGGGAAAGTCGTCGCTGCTCAAGATCATGGCCGGTCTCGACCAGCCCAACAACGGCGACGCGATCCTCGACCCGCAGGCCACGGTCGGCATGCTCCAGCAGGAGCCGCCGCTGAGCGAGGGCAAGACGGTGCTGGAGAACGTCGAGGAGGCGGTGGCCGAGACCAAGGCCAAGATGGCCCGGCTCGACGAGCTCTACATGATGATGGGCGACCCCGACGCCGACCAGGACAAGGTCGCCACCGAGGCGGGCGACCTGCAGACCGAGCTCGACGCGGCCAACGTGTGGGACCTCGACAGCCGGCTCGAGCAGGCCATGGACGCCCTGCGGTGCCCGCCGCCGGACGCCATCGTCGACAACCTCTCCGGCGGCGAGCGCCGCCGGGTGGCGCTGTGCAAGCTGCTGCTCCAGCAGCCCTCGCTGCTGCTGCTCGACGAGCCCACCAACCACCTCGACGCCGAGTCGGTGCAGTGGCTGGAGGGACACCTCAAGGACTACCCCGGCGCCGTCCTGGCCATCACCCACGACCGGTACTTCCTCGACAACGTCGCCGAGTGGATCCTCGAGCTCGACCGCGGCCAGGCCCACGGCTACGAGGGCAACTACTCCAAGTACCTCGAGACCAAGAAGGAACGTCTCAAGATCGAGGGGCAGAAGGACGCCAAGCGCGCCAAGATGCTGGAGAAGGAGCTGGAGTGGGTCCGCTCCAACGCCAAGGCCCGCCAGACCAAGAGCCGCTCCCGTCTCGCGCGCTACGAGGAGATGGCGGCCGAGGCCGACCGGATGCGCAAGATCGACACCTCCGAGATCAACATCCCCGCCGGTCCGCGGCTGGGTGACATCGTCCTGGAGGCCGACCACCTCACCAAGGGCTTCGAGGGGCGCACCCTCATGCACGACCTCTCCTTCTCGCTGCCGCGCGCGGGCATCGTCGGCGTCATCGGCCCCAACGGCGTGGGCAAGACGACGCTGTTCCGCATGATCACCGGCGGCGAGGAGCCCGACGAGGGCGCCCTCAAGGTCGGCACCACGGTCAAGCTGTCCTACGTCGACCAGAGCCGCGGCGGCATCGACCCGAACAAGAACGTCTGGGAGGTCGTCTCCGACGGCCTCGACTTCGTCAAGGTCGCCAACTTCGAGATGAACTCGCGCGCCTACGTCGCGTCGTTCGGCTTCAAGGGCCCCGACCAGCAGAAGAAGGCCGGCGTGCTCTCCGGCGGGGAGCGCAACCGGCTCAACCTCGCGCTGACGCTGAAGATGGGCGGCAACCTGCTGCTGCTCGACGAGCCCACCAACGACCTCGACGTGGAGACGCTGTCCTCGCTCGAGGACGCCCTGCTCGACTTCCCCGGCTGCGCCGTGGTCACCTCGCACGACCGGTGGTTCCTGGACCGCATCGCCACCCACATCCTCGCCTGGGAGGGCGACGACGAGGACAGCGCGAAGTGGTTCTGGTTCGAGGGCAACTTCGCGGCCTACGAGGAGAACAAGATCGAGCGTCTCGGAGCCGAGGCGGCCCGGCCCCACCGGGTCACCCACCGCCGCCTCACGCGCGACTGACGCGCCACCGACGAGCGACCCACCGGGTCGCCGGGCTCAGCGGATGTCCATCTCCGGGTGCCCGGCGACCAGGTGGTCGGCGACGACGTTCATGACCCGCCCGACGGCGGCGAGGTCGTCGGCGTCGGCGAGGTCGACCAGGTGCTCGCGCACGCCCGCGACGTGCATCGGGGCCGCCTGGCGCAGGACGTCGAGGCCCCGCTCGGTGAGCGAGGCGAGGATGCCGCGGCCGTCCTCGGGCGAGGACACCCGCTCGACGAGCCCGGCGCGCTCCATCCGGGCGACGGTGTGGGTGACCCGGCTGCGGCTGTGGGCCATGGCGTCGGCGAGCTGGGCCATGCGCAGGCGTCCGTCGCGCTCGGAGAGCCGCACCAGGATCTCGTACTCGGTCAGCGACAGGTCGAAGCCGCGTCGCAGGTCGTCGTCGAGCCGCGCCATGAGCAGCGTGTGGCCGACGAGGAGGGCGCGCCACGAGCGCTGCTGCGACTGGTCGAGCCAGCGCGGCTCGGCCGTCACGGGATCGCTGTCGGGCGCGGTGCGGTGCTCGGTCGTCATTCGACGGAGTCTAGGAGAGCCGCACCGCGGCCGCGGCACCCGAGACCGACTCGTGACGCACGAGCCGGCCGGGTGCCGCGGACCGGGGCGGGTCAGACGCGCTCGAGGATCAGGGCCATGCCCTGGCCGCCGCCGACGCACATCGTGATGAGGCCGGTGGTCTTGTCGTGCCAGTCGAGGCTGTTGATCATCGTGTTCTGCAGCCGGGCCCCGGTCATGCCGAAGGGGTGGCCGACGGCGATGGCGCCGCCGTTGACGTTGAGGCGGTCGATGTCGATGCCCAGGTCCTGGTAGGACGGCACGACCTGGGCGGCGAAGGCCTCGTTGATCTCGACGAGGTCGATGTCGCCGATGCTCATGCCGGCGTACTTCAGGGCGTTGCGGGTGGCCTCGACGGGGCCGAGGCCCATGATCTCGGGCGACAGGCCGCTCACGCCGGTGGAGACGATGCGTGCGAGCGGGGTGAGGCCGAGCTCGGCGGCCTTGGTGTCGGACATGATGACGACCGCGGCGGCGCCGTCGTTGAGCGCGCAGCAGTTGCCGGCGGTGACCACGCCGTCGGGGCGGAAGACCGGCTTGAGGTCCTTGATCGCGTCGTAGGTGACGCCGGCGCGGGGGCCGTCGTCGGTGCTGACCACGGTGCCGTCGGGGGTCGTGACGGGAGTGATCTCGCGGGCCCAGAAGCCGTTGTCGATCGCCTTCTCGGCGAGGTTCTGCGAGCGCACGCCGAACTCGTCGAGCTCCTGGCGCGACAGGCCGCGCAGGCGGGCGACGTTCTCGGCGGTCTGGCCCATCGCGATGTAGGCGTCGGGGAGCAGGCCGTCCTCGCGCGGGTCGTGCCAGTCCACGCCGCCCTCGGCGGTCTTCGCGGTGCGCGACTGCGCGCCGTCGAAGCGCGGGTTGACGGTGTGGGGGATGTGGTCGGAGGTGCCCTTGGCGAAGCGGGAGACGGTCTCCACGCCGGCGGAGACGAAGATGTCGCCCTCGCCGGCCTTGATGGCGTGGAAGGCCATCCGGGTGGTCTGCACCGAGGAGGCGCAGTAGCGGGTGACGGTGGCGCCGGGCACGGCGTCCATGCCGTTGAGCACGTTGACGACGCGGCCCATGTTGTTGCCCGACTCGCCGCCGGGCAGGCCGCAGCCGAGGTAGAGGTCGTCGACGGTGTTGGGGTCGAGCCCCTCGATCTTGTCCAGCGCGGTCTTGACGATCAGGGCGCTGAGGTCGTCAGGACGGAAGTCCTTGAGCGAGCCCTTGTTGGCGCGCCCGATGGGGCTGCGGGCGACGGAAACGATGACGGCCTCGGGCATGCGGGACTCCGGTCTGGTGTGGGTTACTGGCGGGTAATGCTGCCGGATCCACCCTAGTCCCCTCGTCCAGCGCTCAGGCGCAGGTGAGCGCGTCGGTGACCAGCGTGAGGGTACGGGCCAGCCAGGCGCGACGCTCGTCGTCGGGGCGCAGGAGGGCGGCGGCGAGGATCCCGTCGTAGGCCGCGACCAGCGCGTCGGCCCGCTCGGTGCTGTGGGGGCGGCCCGCCGCGGCCAGGATGGCGTCGACCACGTCGACGAGGCGGGCGCGCCAGGGCGCGAGCTGCTCGGCGATCGCGGGGTCGCGGGTGGCGGCGGTGGACAGCTCGAGGCTGACGACCACGAGGTCGCGCCGGTCGACCCAGCGCTGCATCAGGGCCATCGCCAGGTCGAGCGCCGGTCCGGGTGGTGCGCCCTCGGTGCGCGGGGGTAGCGCGGCCACCTGCGCCGCGAGGTCCTCGACGTCGGCGGCCATGCTGCCGGCGACGTGCTCGGTGAGGGCGTCCCGCAGGGCCCTGCTGGTGCGCAGGTAGGCCGAGCAGCTGCCCTCGGCGATCCCGGCCTCCCGGTCCACCGCCCGGTGGGTCAGGCCGCGCAGGCCCTCGCGGGCGACCACGGCGGTCGCGGCCTCCGCCAGCTGCCGACGCCGCGGGGTCGGGTCGGGCATGGCGGCTCCTGCGGCGGGTGGTTGCGGCGGGTGGTTGCTGCGGGTGGGTACGACGGGTGGGTGTGGCGGGTGAGCGGCGACACTACCCGGCGCCGTTGCGGGCCACGGGGCTGCGGCGTACTTTCTACATCAGTAAAAGTTCTACACCTGTAGAAGGAGTCCTCATGGAACTGCTCAGCCCCGCCGCCGTCGCCGTCCTGTGGGCCGTGGTCGCCGTCGGCGTCCTCGGCGGCCTGCTCGCCGTGGGCGTCCTCGGCCACACCGTCCTGCGCCACCGCCACGTGCGCGTCGCCCGCCACCTGGGCCTGCGCGAGTACTACGGCGGGCTCGTGCTCAGCCACTGAGCGCCGCGTCTGGCAGAGTCGCCCCGTGCGTCACCTCTACGAGTGCCAGCTGCGCTGGGCCGACCTGGACCTGCTGGGCCACGTCAACAACGTGGTCTACGTCGACTACCTCCAGGAGGCCCGGGTCGACATGCTCCGGACCCACCGCCCCGCGCGGGAGGACGGCGCCGACGCGACCGCGGGCCTCGTGGAGGGACTCGTGGTGGTGCGCCACCGGGTCACCTACGTCGAGCCGCTCACCTTCCGCTTCACCCCCGTGCGCATCGAGTGCTGGGTCACCGAGGTCCGCGCGGCCACCTTCACGATGGCCTACGAGGTCTTCGACGAGACGCCCGAGGGGCGCCGCGTCTACGTGCGCGCCACGACCGTGCTGACGCCGTTCGTCTTCTCCGAGGAGCGACCCCGCCGTCTCACCGCCGCCGAGCGCGAGGTGCTGGCCGGCTTCCGGGAGGAGGGCGACGCCGTCGAGCGGCCGGCCCGCACCCCGGCGCGCGAGGAGGACCTGGGGCACTTCCCGCTCCAGGTGCGCTTCAGCGACGTCGACGTCTACGGCCACGTCAACAACGTGAAGTACTTCGAGTACCTCCAGGAGTCGCGCATCGCCATGCTGGCCCGGTTGTGGGGCGCCGCGCCGGGGGAGGACTCGCGCGCCAGCCTGGTCGTCGCGCAGATCGACGTCGACTACCGCGTGCCGATCCTCTTCCGCCCCGAGCCCTACGACGTGTGGAGCTGGTTCTCCCACGTGGGACGCAGCTCGTCGGTGGTGGAGAGCGAGATCCGCGACGGCGACACCGTGCTGGCCCGGGCCCGCGTCGTGCTGGTCTTCTTCGACACCGCCACGGGTCGCTCCGTGCAGCCGAGCGAGGAGGTGCGAGCGCCCTTGCTCGCCGCCCTCGACGGCTCCTGGACCGCGCGACAGAACGGCTGAGTCCGCCCGGGCCCTCAGCCGGCCGCCCGGAGGTCGGGCGCCGGTGCCGAGGGGGCGGGGAGGCCGATGCTCGCGTCGTGGCCGCGGAAGTTGCGCAGCCACCACGCCCAGTCCGCCGGCACCAGGCCGAAGGGGTCCTCGTGGCCCAGCTCCCGCGCGGCCCAGACCGGCCAGTGCGGGTTCGACAGGGCGGGCCGGCCCAGGAAGGCCAGGTCGATGGCCCCACTGGCGATCGCGGCCGCGGCGTTCTGCGGCACGCCGAGGTTCCAGCTCGTGGCGACGGGGATGTCCACCTCGCGCTTGATGCGGGCGGCCCGCTCGAGCATGAAGCCCCTGTCGCCGAGCGGGGGCTCGACCATGTCGTCGGTGTTGAAGCCGATGCTCACGTCGGCCAGGTCGAGCCCGTGCTCCTTCATCCAGCCGATCGCCTCGATGGAGTCCTCGATCCGGATGCCGTCGGGGTGCAGGTCGTCGACCCCCAGACGCATGGTGAGCGGGTACTCCTCGGGCCAGACCTCGCGGACGGCGTCGAGGGCCTCGAGCAGGAAGCGCGCCCGGTTGCGCACGCTGCCGCCGTACTCGTCGGTGCGCTGGTTGGCCAGCGGGGAGAAGAAGCTCGCGGCCAGGTAGCCGTGGGCGAAGTGCATCTCCAGCCACTGGTAGCCGGCGTCGAGGGCGCGCCGCGCGGCGTCGGCGTAGCTGCGGTGCAGGTCGGCGATCTCGGCGACGGTGAGCGGGTGGACGGGGTAGGAGTGGTCGCCGCCGTAGGGGATCGCGTCGGGGGCCACGCAGGTCCAGCCGTCGGGGTGGTCGGGCGGCAGCGCCTTCCACGAGCCCTGCTCGTTGACGCCCTTGTGGGGCGGCAGCTCGCTGCCCTTGCGTCCGGTGTGGCCCAGCTGGATCCCGGGCACCGCCCCCATCCGGCGGATCATCGCGGTGACCCGTGCGTGCCCCTCGACCTGCTCGTCGCTCCACAGGCCCGCGCACGACGTCGTGGTGCGGCCGTCGGGGGTGATGGCGACCTGCTCGGGGAAGACCAGCCCGAAGCCCCCGGCGGCCCGGGCGCCGAGGTACATCGTGTGGTAATCGTCCATGCGGCCGTCGACAGAGTTGTACATCGTCATCGGTGACATCACGATGCGGTTGCGCAGCGTCACGCCCTTCAGTGCGTACGGCGAGAACAGGTCGGCCATGGGTGCCCCTCGGTCCGGCGGTCGGTGGACCTGCAGTCGACCACCCGTGCCGCCGCCCGGGTGTTTCGCCCGTGGCCGGCCCCCGTCACGTTTCCCTCACGGCCTCACGGCCTCACCGACACAGCCCCGGCCGGGGTCGCGCCCGGGGCGACGGGTGGGTCAGGGGCGCGGGCGGACGCCCGCGAGGTCGGGCTGGTCGCGCAGCCGGCGCAGCCCGCGGTGGCGGGCCACCCGCACCGCGACGGCGCTGATGCCGAGGGCCTGGGCCGTGGTGGCGACGTCGAGCCCGACGACCTCGGTGCAGGCCACGACGTCGCGCTCGCGCGGCGGCAGCCGCTGGAGCACCTGCCGCGCCCAGTCGATCGCCACGCGCGACTCCTCGGGACCCTCGTGGTGGCTCGTCTCGGGCGGGTCCTCGGTGGGGGTGGTGCCGCGGCGGGCGCTGCGCCGGTGCAGGTTCAGCCCGACCCGGCGCGCGATCCCGAAGAGCCATCCCGCGAACTCCTCGTCGTCACCGTCGAACTCCGCGATCCGGCGCGCGGCCACCAGCCAGGCCTCCGCCGCGACGTCGTCGGCGCTGACGGCGGCGTCGCCGGTGGGGCGGGTGCCGAGCCACACCACGAGACGCCCGGCGTGGGCGCGGTAGAGCGCACGCCAGGCCTCGGCGTCGCCCGTGCGGGCACGCCGGACGAGGTCGTCGGTGGGGGTCGTCACCCGAGCGGCCCCGCGTCGCCGACGGAGGTCCGCAGGGGGCCTCGGACGGAGGCGCCGACCGAGGCGCTGGCAGAGGCGCTGGCGGAGGCGCTGACCGACGGCTTCCCGGTCGTCTTCCCGCCCGGCGGGCGGCTCCCGGCTCCGGGAGCGATGTCGGAGGGTGTGGGGAGGTTGCTGGGCGTCGGCACCGACGAGCCGGGCGGTGACGTGCCGGGGGACCCGCCCGGCGACGTCGACCCCGACGGCCGCGGCGACCCGGCGCCGTCGTCCTGAGACTGCGACGGCGGCGCCGGGCTGCTCCCGCTCCCAGGTCCAGGGGGACCACCTGGGCGCGTCGCCCCGCCGGTGGTCGGCGACGGGGACGGTGTGGTGCCGGGCGTGCCCGGGGCGCTCGGCGACGGGGACGGGCCGGGCTCCGGCTCGCCGAGGGGTGAGCCGCCCGGGAGCGCGCCGGCCAGCCAGGCGGTCGCGGTGAGCACCGCGGCCGCCAGGGCGGTCACGACCGCGACCCGCCAGCCGCTGCGCGGCAGGTCGCTCGTGCCCGTCGCCCCGCTCTCCCGGGCGAGGAGGGCCAGCTGCTCCACGAACCAGTCCTCGGGCTCGAGGTCGGGCGCCGGGACCCGCAGGTCGCGTCGGTCCATCTCGCCTCCTCGGCTCGGGCTGGGTGCTGCGCCGGCACCCCCTACCTGTCACGGCGGCGGGGCGGCGTTACACGGTGCGGTCCCCGAACCTAGATCGTCGTGCGCTCCCGCGGGGGACTTCACTCCAAGGTGTTGACCATGAACTGGGCGGCGTGGGTGACGTACTCCCAGAACTGCGCGTCCTGCTCCGGGGTGAGGTCGACCGCGTCGAGCCCGGCGCGGAAGTGGGTCAGCCAGTGGTCGCGGGCCTCGGGGGTCACGGCGAAGGGCGCGTGGCGCATGCGCAGGCGCGGGTGACCTCGGGTGTCGGAGTAGGTGGTCGGGCCGCCCCAGTACTGCACGAGGAAGAGCAGGAAGCGCTCCTCCGCCGGCCCGAGGTCCTCCTCGGGGTAGAGCGGGCGCAGCACCTCGTCCTCGGCGACGCCCTCGTAGAACGTCGCCACGATGCGCCGCATCGTCTCGAGGCCGCCGATCTCGTCGTAGAACGTCACGGGACCATCCTCGCGCCTCGGGCCGGCGGGCGGCTCACTCGGGGGCCTGCTGGCCCGCCGCGGCCGCCCTCTGCTCCTCGCGGTGCCACACCACGCGCTGGGGGAAGGGGATCTCGATGCCCTCGTGGTCGAAGCGCGCCTTGATGCGCTGGCGCATCTCGCGGGCGATGGCCCACTGCTCGCCGGGGGCCGTCTTGAGCGCGACCCGCACCGAGATCCCGTCGATCCCGAGGTCCTGGACGCCCCAGACCGACGGCTCCTCGATCACGCGCCCCGTGAAGTCCTCGTCCTCCCACACGTCGTGGGCCACGTCCTCGAGCACGCGGCGGACCTTGACCAGGTCCTCCTGGTAGCCGACCTGGATGTCGAGCACCGTGCGCGCCCAGTTCTGGCTCATGTTGCCCACGCGCAGGATCTCGCCGTTGCGGACGTACCAGACGGTGCCGTTGATGTCGCGCAGTCGCGTGACCCGCAGGCTGACCGCCTCGACCACGCCCACGGCCTCGCCGAGGTCGACCTCGTCGCCCACGCCGTACTGGTCCTCGAAGATCATGAAGATGCCGGACAGGAAGTCCTTGACCAGCGACTGGGCGCCGAAGCCGATGGCGACGCCGAGGATCCCGGCGCTGGCGATGATGGGGGCGATGTTGACGCCGATCTCGCTCAGCATCATGGTGCCGACGACGGCGAGCACCAGCCCGGTGATGATCGACTTGAGCAGGCTGCCCATGGTCTTGGCCCGCTGCACCCGGCGCGTGCTCGCGGCGACGTCGGTGCGGGTGGGCGCGCCACCCGCCTTGCCGCCCCGGCCGTGGATGCGCGAGAGGCGCCCGACCCGGTCGGGCAGCACGCCGTCGGCGGCGCGCAGCACGATCCGGTCGACCGCGCGGTGGGCCAGCCAGCGGATCACCAGGCCGAGGACGAAGAGGCCGACCAGGGCCGAGGGCTTGCCGATGACGAGGTCGGAGATCCGGGCCAGGGTGTCGTTGTCGGTCTGGTCGAGCACGAAGTCGCAGACCTGTTGGCCTTCTTCGCAGGGGGACGTGGCAAGAGCGGACATGGCGCCCAGTAAACACACGTCACCGGGAGTCCTCGACCCGGCGGAGGGGGCTCGTCACCACCCCACCCACCCGTACGCCGTGCCTGCGGCCCGCGCCGCCGGCGGATGTGACCCAGTCGACCCGGTCCGCGTCCGGGTGGGCGTCGGCGAGCCGATATCCTCGTGGTGTGACGCATCACCTCGCCGCCCTGCTCCGTCGGTCCGCCGTGGTCGGCACGACCGCCCTCGTCGGTGTGCTCGGGGGCGTGGCCCTGGCCGGCCCGGCCTCCGCCGACGTGCCGGTTGGCTGGTCCGACCCCGACGCGGTCGACCCGCTGCACGCGATCCTCGTGCTCGGCGGCATCCCGCTCCTCATGCTGATCGCCCTCGTGGCGATGATCTACGTGCCGCCGCTGGTGCGGGGCGAGCGGATCGCCCCGGGGGCCCCGCCGGTGCAGAACCAGTGGATCGGCGGTCCCCGCAAGACCACCGCCGAGCTGGCCGCCCCCGACACCGACGAGTCGCAGGCCGGTGGCGCACGTGCCCGCTGGTGACCCGTTCTCCCACGCCGAGCGCGCCGCGCTCGACGAGGCCGTGCGTCGTGCCGAGGAGCTGAGCCGGGTCGAGTTCTCGGTCTTCGTCGGCAACGTCGAGGGCGAGTCGCGGGCCTTCGCCACGCGGCTGCACAACTCCCTGGTCGCCCCCTCCCGCAGTGTGCTGATCATGGTCGACCCGACGCTGCGCGTGCTGGAGATCGTCACCGGCGGCTACGTGCGCCGCACGCTGTCGGACAAGCAGGTCGAGCTGGTCGCGCTGCACATGCAGGCCGACTTCGCCACGGGCGACCTCGTGGGCGGCCTGCGCGCCGGCATCCGGATGCTCGCCGACTACGCCCGCCCGCAGAACACGCTGCACGCCGGCGCCTGATCGCAGCTAGAGCACCGCTCGAGCACCGCCTGAGCACGCAGAAGGCCCCCACCGCGACGCGGTGGGGGCCTTCTGCACGCTGGCCGGGGGTCAGCCCCGGGCGTCGCGCTCCTGGGCGGCGAGGGCGCGGGCGACGTCGGCGCGGCCCTCCGCGACGTAGCGCTTGGCGGCCGGGGGAGCCGGGGTGCGCTCGAGCCAGGCGTCGGCCCGGTCGAGCAGCTCCTGGCTGGCCAGCTGGCGGGGGAACATCGCCTCGAGCGCGGTCGACGCGCGCTTGTTGCCCAGGCGGTCCCACACCTCGTCGGCGGCGGCGAGGTAGCGCTCGACGTAGGGCGCGAGCACGTCGTCCTGGCCCGAGCGCTGGAACGACATCGCCACCGAGCGCTGCGTCTCGTTGGGGGTCTCGGTGGAGACCATCGCGACCTCCCAGGCCTCGGCCTTGGCCTCCGCGGTGGGCCGGGCGGCCCGGGCGGCGGCGGCGTGCTCCTGGCCCGAGATCGTGCGGTCCCGCTCGAGCTCGGCCTCGATGCGGTCCCCGGCGTTGCCGGAGGCGGCCAGCGAGGTGACCAGCGACCAGCGCAGGTCCTGGTCGACGGCGAGACCGTCGATCTCCAGGCCCCCGTCGAGCAGGGCCTCGACGTCACCGACGGCCTGCTCGGAGCGGGCCGCGGCGGCGTAGGAGCGGGCGAAGGTGAGCTGGGCGTCGCTGCCGGGCTCGGCGGCCAGCACCAGCTCGCGCAGGCCCGACTCCCAGCGCGAGCGCAGCTCGTCGCGGTGCTCGGGGGCGGAGAAGGTCGACACGGCCTGGGCGGCGTAGGTGGGGATCCGGCTGACGCCCCAGGCGTCGGTCTCGGCGCCGATGTTGGCCAGGACCAGGGTCACGAAGTCGCGCGCGGCCATCTCGGCGTCGCGGGTCATGTCCCAGGTCGCGCCCCACACCAGCGCGCGGGCCAGGGAGTCGTCGAGCTTGGAGAGCCCGTCGACCACGGTGGCCAGGGAGCGCTCGTCGAGGCGGATCTTGGCGTAGGTGAGGTCGCCGTCGTTGAGCAGCAGCAGGTCGGGCTGGGTCTCGCCGACGAGCTCGGGGATCTCGGTGAGCTCGCCCTCGACGTCGACCTCGACGGTGCGGCGCAGCACCAGGCGACCGTCGCGGTCGTCGTAGAGGCCGATGCCGAGGCGGTGGCGGCGCAGGGTGGGCCAGTCGGGGTGGGCGCTCTGGCGCACGGCCAGGCGGGTGTAGGCGCCCTCGCCGTCGAGCGTGAACTCGGGGGTCAGCGTGTTGACGCCCGCGGTCTGCAGCCACTCCTTGGCCCAGCCCGCCAGCTCGCGGCCCGAGGCCTTCTCGAGCGCGGCGAGCAGGTCCTTGAACTCGGAGTTGCCGTAGGCGTGGTCCTTGAAGTACTGCCGCAGACCGGCCATGAAGTCGTCGAGCCCGACCCAGGCCACCAGCTGCTTGAGCACCGAGGCGCCCTTGGCGTAGGTGATCATGTCGAAGTTGACCTCGACGGCCTGCAGGTCGACGTTGTCGGCCGCGATCGGGTGGGTCGAGGGCATCTGGTCCTGGCGGTAGCCGGTCTGCTTGCGCGCGTTGGCGAAGCCGGTCCAGGAGTCGGTGTACTCGGTGGCCTCGACCTCGGCGTGGTAGCAGGCCCACTCCGCGAAGGACTCGTTGAGCCAGAGGTCGTCCCACCACTTCATGGTCACGAGGTCGCCGAACCACATGTGGGCCATCTCGTGCAGGATCACCGAGCAGCGGAACTCGTAGAACGAGCGCGGCTGGCGGCTGCGGGGGAGGTACTCGTCGCGCAGCGTCACGCAGCCGGCGTTCTCCATCGCGCCCATGTTGTACTCCGGCACGTAGAGCTGGTCGTACTTGCCGAAGGGGTAGGGGAAGTCGAAGGCCTCCTCGAAGAACTCGAAGCCCTGCCTGGTCAGCTTCACCAGCTCCTCGCGGTCGAGGTGCTCGACCAGCGACTGGCGGCAGTAGTGGCCCAGCGGGATGTCGCCGTGCTTGCCCTGGTAGACGTCCTGGACCTCGTGGTACTCACCGGCCACGAGCGCGGTGATGTAGGTGGACATGCGCTTGGTGGGCTCGAACTCCCAGCGCGCCGTGCCGTCGCCGAGGGCGGTGGGGGCGGGCGTGGGGGAGTTGGAGACGACCTTCCACTGCTCGGGGGCGCGGACGACGAAGGTGAAGACCGACTTCAGGTCGGGCTGCTCGAAGGTCGTGAACACCCGGCGGGCGTCGGGCACCTCGAACTGCGAGTAGAGGTAGACCCGGTCGTCGACGGGGTCGACGAAGCGGTGCAGGCCCTCGCCGGTGCGCGAGTAGGTGCAGTCGGCCACCACCACGAGGGTGTTGGTCGCCGCCAGCCCGCTGAGCGCGATGCGGCTGTCGGCGTAGGCCGTCGCGGGGTCGAGCGGCTCGCCGTTGAGCGTGATGCTGTGCACCGTCGCGTCGACGAGGTCGGCGAAGGTCTCGGCACCGGGCTCGGAGCAGGTGAACTCGATCGTGGTGGTGGAGGCGAAGGTGGTCTCGCTCGTCGTGAGGTCCAGGTCGACGGAGTACGACGAGACGTCCAGGAGGGCGGCGCGGGTGGCGGCCTCGTCCCGGGTCAGGTTGGTTCCAGGCATGCGCCGCATCCTGCCACCGGCGCGCGGGGTGACGTGCATCGCACCGTGCCGCAGGGTGCTCCACGGTGACGCCGGAGGGGCCTGAGAGGCCGCCGGGACGCGTGGGACGAATGTGAAAATTTGTGACGCACCGGCGTGTCGGTGCTTGACGTGGTGTTACATAGCGCCCCGTGACTCGGCTGCTGCACCACCTCCGACCCGTCCTCGTGGGGTTCGTCGCGCTCGCGGCGGCCCTGGTCGTGCTCCCCGCGGTCTCGGTGCCACCGGCCGCGGCGGCCTCGACGTACCTGTGCACCGGCTACGCCTCGTGCAAGGACGCCGGCTACTCCCACCACGGCTACCGCACCGAGGGCAAGAAGATGTGGTGGCAGATGTACTCCGGCCACAACTGCACCAACTACGTCGCCTACCGGATGGTGCAGGCGGGGATGTCGACCACGCGGCCCTGGGTCGGCGGCGGCAACGCGGAGTACTGGGGCGAGCACCTCGAGGGCCGCACCGACCAGACCCCGATGGTCGGCGCCGTGGCGTGGTGGAAGGCCGACGTGCCGGGCGCCGGGTCGTCGGGCCACGTGGCCTACGTCGAGCGCGTCATCTCCGCCACCGAGATCGTGATCTCCGAGGACAGCTGGGGCGGCGACTTCCACTGGCGTCGCATGACCAAGGGCACCGGGTGGCCCTCGGGCTTCATCCACCTGGCCGACAAGGCCGTGGAGACCACCACCCCGGTCGACACCGAGGGTGCCGCACGGGTGGGGGAGCGGCTCACCGCCCGGACCGGCACGTGGAAGCCCGCGGCGTCGGTGGCCGTGCAGTGGCTGCGCGACGGCAAGGCGATCGCCGGGGCCACCTCGCGCACCTTCACCCCGACCCCGGCGGTGCTGGGCCACCGGCTCAGCGTGCGCGTGACCGCGAAGAAGCGCGGCTACAAGACCGGTGTCGTGCGGTCGGGGTCGACGATGAAGGTGCGCCGCGGGATCCTCGCCAACCCCTCCGCGCCCGACCTGTCGGGCACGCCGCGGGTCGGGGAGACCCTGGCCGCGGTGCGCGGCTCCTTCTCCCCGCGCCCCGACGCCACGACCGTGCAGTGGTACGCCGACGGCAAGCCGCTCGCCGACGCCACCACTGGGCGCCTCGAGCTGCGCCCCGGCCTGGTCGGCCGCACGGTCACCGCCACGGTGCGGGCCGTGCGCGAGGGCTACCGCCCGCTGGTGGTGGCCGCCGACCCGACCACGGTGCAGCGCGGCCGGATCGGGACCGACGGGACCTTCGCGGTCACCGGCACCACGCGGGTCGGCGAGCGGCTGCGCGTGGAGCGCGGCGCCACCACCCCGCGCGACGCCGACGTCACCTACACCTGGGTGCGCGACGGCCGCCCGATCGACGGCGGCAAGGGCGCGTCGTACGGCGTGCGTGCGGCCGACGCCGGGGCCACCCTGGCGGTCCGTGCCCGGGTCACCCGCCCCGGCTACGAGCCGCGCCTCCTCACCCTGCCGGCGCCCGCGCGCATCACCACCCGACCCGGGGTCGACGTCGACCCGGTCGGCGGCCCGCGCCGCGCGGTCGTCGCGGTGCGCGTGGCCGCCCCGGGCGTGCCCGAGCCCGGCGGGCGGGTGACGGTGAGGATCGGCACCCACGAGGAGTCGGCGCGGCTGGTCGCCGGGCGGGCCAGGCTGGTGCTGACGGGGCTCGGCGCGGGGCGCAAGCGGGTCCGTGTGCTCTACTCCGGCACGCCCGTGGTCGAGGCGCGCCGCGTGGTCGACGCCGTGCGGGTCACGCGCTGAGCCCGCTGCGGCCGCGCGCGGCCGCAGCGGGGCGGAATGTTTCGGCCGCCCGGAGCCTTGGCCCGTCATGACCACCAAGGCTGACTTCTGGTTCGACCCGCTGTGCCCCTTCGCCTGGATCACCTCGCGCTGGATCCTGGAGGTGGAGCAGGTGCGCGACATCGAGGTGACCTGGCGCGTGATGAGCCTGGGCTACCTCAACCAGGACAAGGACATCCCCGAGGAGTACCGCGAGGCCCTCAAGGACGCCTGGGGCCCGGTCCGCGTCGTGACGGCGGTGGAGCAGGCGCACGGGCGCGAGCAGCTGCTGCCCCTCTACACCGCGATGGGCACCCGGATCCACAACGAGGGGCGCGGCGTCAGCAAGGAGGTCGTCTCCGAGGCCCTGGTCGAGGTCGGGCTGCCGGCCGAGCTGGTCGAGGCCTTCGACGACGCCGGCTACGACGAGGCGGTCAAGGCCTCGCACCACCTGGGCATGGACCAGGTCGGCGACGAGGTCGGCACGCCGACCATCGCGATCGAGGGCGCTGCCTTCTTCGGGCCCGTCCTGTCGTCGATCCCGCGCGGCGAGGAGGCCGGGAAGATCTGGGACGGCGCCGTCGCGATGGCGTCCTACCCCTACTTCTTCGAGCTGAAGCGCTCGCGGACGGCGGAGCTCGACTTCAGCTGATCGTCCGGCGGGTCGTTGGGCCTGTCGGCTCGACCTGTGGTGCGCGTGTGACGCATGATGTTTCGTGATGTCTCACGCTGATGCAGGTCGCCGCAAGCTGCTCATCGCCGCCGGAGCGGGGGTGGTGGCCGTGCCGGCCATCGCCGCCCTCGCCCGCTGGGGCCCCGGCCAGGAGCCGACGACCCCGGACGGACGGCTCATGCTCTCGGCCGACGACGGCTCCGACGTCGGCGAGCTCGAGGTCGCCCTCGACGACCGACGGCTGCGCCCGGTCGACGCCTCGGGGCGCGTCGTGCAGGACGACGGCGGCGCCGGTGCCCCCTCGGGTCGCCGCGTCGCCGGCGCCGAGACCTGGAGCACCGGCCCGCTGGAGACCACGTCGTTCGCGATGCTGGGCCTCACCTGGCGCGGCAGCGACCCGGTGCTGCGGGTGCGGACCCGCAGCGGTGGTGCCTGGGCCCCCTGGCGCTCGACCCCCGCGCTGGCCGACGGCCCCGACGCCGGCGTCGAGGGCGACAGCTCGCTGCGCGCCACCGACGTGACCTGGGTCGGCCGCTGCGACGGGGTCGAGGTGGCCGTCGACGGCCCCCGCCCCGAGGACCTGCGCCTGGTGCTGCTCGACCCCGCCGGTCGTCCGACCGACGCCAGCGTCGTGCCCGACGAGCCGCCCACGACCGCCGCCGGCGGGTCCTCCGGCGCCTCCACCGTCTCCGCGACCGTCTCGTCGACCGTGTCCGCGCGGGCCGACGACGGCGCCGACGACCCGGGCGTGGTGCCCGCGGCGAGCACGGCCACGCTGTGGCCCAAGCTCTACTCGCGCAAGACCTGGGGCGCCGACGAGTCCTGGCGCAGCGGCACGCCGACGCGCAACGCCACGCTCCAGCAGGTGCACGTGCACCACACCGTCAACGCCAACGACTACTCCAGGGCCGAGACCCCGGCCCTGCTGCGCGGCATGTACCGCTACCACACCAAGTCGCTGGGCTGGTCCGACATCGGCTACAACTTCCTCGTCGACCGCTTCGGCCGGATCTGGGTCGGACGCGCCGGCGGCCCGGGCCGCAACGTGCGCGGGGCGCACACCCTGGGCTTCAACGACACCTCCACCGGCGTCTCGGTCATCGGCAACTTCGAGACCGCGCGGCCCTCCAAGGCGGTCATCTTCGCCGTCACGCGGGTCGCGGCCTGGAAGCTGGAGATGCACGGACGCAAGCCCGCGGGCACCGCCACGGTGCGCTCCACCGGCAGCGACCGCTACTCCGCGGGCGCCACGGTGAAGCTCCCGGTGATCGACGGCCACCGCGACACCAACGACACCGCCTGCCCCGGCTCGCTCCTGTACGCCCAGCTGCCGCTCATCCGCAAGCGCACCCGCAGGCGGATCGCGCGCTTCAAGGACGGCACCCTCGGGGCCTGACCCCGGCCCCGGGCCGGGTGCTCCCTAGGATCACCCCATGAGCACCGTGCTGTCCGCAGTCGCCTGGCCCTACGCCAACGGCCCCCGCCACATCGGCCACGTCGCAGGGTTCGGCGTGCCCTCCGACGTCTTCTCCCGCTACATGCGGATGGCCGGCCACGAGGTGCTCATGGTCTCCGGCACCGACGAGCACGGCACCCCCATCCTCATCGCCGCCGACGAGGCCGGGGTGAGCCCCCAGGAGCTCGCCGACCGCAACCACCGCGTCATCGCCGAGGACCTCTGCGCGCTCGGCGTCAGCTACGACCTCTACACCCGCACCAGCACCCGCAACCACCACGCGGTGGTGCAGGAGCTCTTCCTCGGCGTGCACGCCAACGGCTACTTCGTCGAGCAGACCACCTACGGCGCCATCTCGCCGTCGACCGGCCGCACGCTGCCCGACCGCTACATCGAGGGCACCTGCCCCATCTGCGGCGCCGGCGGCGCCCGTGGCGACCAGTGCGACACCTGCGGCAACCAGCTCGACCCCCACGACCTCATCGACCCGCGCTCGAAGATCAACGGCGAGACCCCGGAGTTCGTGGAGACCCAGCACTTCTTCCTCGACCTGCCGGCCCTGGCCGAGGCCCTGGGGGAGTGGCTCGACGGCCGCGAGGCCACGGGCCTGTGGCGGCCCAACGTCATCCGCTTCAGCCAGAACATCCTCAAGGAGATCCGTCCGCGCGCCATGACGCGCGACATCGACTGGGGCATCGCGGTGCCCCTCGAGGGCTGGCGCGACAACCCCACCAAGAAGCTCTACGTGTGGTTCGACGCCGTCATCGGCTACCTCTCGGCCTCCATCGAGTGGGCGCGCCGCACCGGCGACCCGGAGGCCTGGCGCCGCTGGTGGAACGACCCGGAGGCGCTGTCGTACTACTTCATGGGCAAGGACAACATCACCTTCCACAGCCAGATCTGGCCCGCCGAGCTGCTGGCCTACTCCGGCAAGGGGAGCAAGGGCGGCGAGCCGCGCGAGTACGGCGAGCTCAACCTGCCCACCGAGGTGGTGAGCTCGGAGTTCCTCACCATGGAGGGCCGCAAGTTCTCCTCCTCCCAGCGCGTGGTCATCTACGTGCGCGACCTGCTCAGCCGCTACCAGCCCGACGCCTTCCGCTACTTCGTCGCCGCCGCGGGGCCGGAGAACCAGGACTCCGACTTCACCTGGTCGGAGTTCGTGCGCCGCACCAACGACGAGCTCGTCGCCGGGTGGGGCAACCTGGTCAACCGCACCGCCACCCTCATCGCGAAGAACTTCGGCGAGCTGCCCGCGGCCGGGCCCCTGGAGCCGGCCGACCAGCGCCTGCTCGACTCGGTGGAGGCCGCCTTCGGCGTCGTGGGTGACCTCATCGGCCGGCACCGCCAGAAGCAGGCCATCGGCGAGGCGATGCGCACCGTGGCCGAGGTCAACAAGTACGTCTCCGACACCGAGCCGTGGAAGCTGAAGGGCGAGGAGCAGCGCGAGCGCCTCGCCACCGTGCTCCACGTCGTGGCGCAGTGCGTGGCCGACCTCAACCTCGTCCTCGCCCCCTTCCTGCCGTTCTCGGCCAACGAGGTCGACAAGGCCCTCGGCGGCGCCGGCACCGTGGCCCCGATGCCGCGCCTGGAGGAGGCCGAGGACCTCGACGGAGGCGCGGGCTACCCCGTGCTCACCGGCGACTACACCGGTGTGCCGACCTGGCGGCGCCACCCGATCGCGGTCGGCACCCCGGTGGCCAAGCCCTCGCCGATCTTCACCAAGCTCGACCCGTCGGTGGTCGACGAGGAGCTCGGGCGCCTCGCGCAGGCGTGAGCCGCTAGGTTTCCGGGCATGACCGCGGGCATGTACCTCCCCACCTTCTTCGTGAAGCAGAAGTTCGCCATGACGACGAACCGCTACGAGCTCTACGCCGCCGGCCCCGACGGCTCCTTCGGGCAGCTGATGGGGCTGGCGGAGCAGAAGCGGATGGCCTTCAAGGAGGAGGTCACCTTCTACGAGGACGCCTCGAAGTCGCGGG
Source organism: Nocardioides sp. Leaf285 (assembly GCF_001422955.1). NCBI lineage: Bacteria > Bacillati > Actinomycetota > Actinomycetes > Propionibacteriales > Nocardioidaceae > Nocardioides > Nocardioides sp. Leaf285. The sequence goes on from NZ_LMNH01000003.1 coordinate 162,506, forward strand.
CGGTCTTCAGCTTCAAGGCCCGCAAGCGCATCGACCTCGGCTCGGGCTACGACATCGTCGACGAGGCCCGCCAGCCGCTCGGCTTCTTCAAGAAGGACTTCGGCGCCAGCCTGATGCGCTCGACCTTCCAGATCGAGGGCCCGGGCTACGCCGGCACGGGCCAGGAGCGCAGCCAGGCCATCGCGCTCATCCGCCGCTTCACCGACATCCCCTTCCTGCCGATCCACTTCGACTTCACCACCGCCGACGGCCAGCCGCTGCTGGGCGTGGAGCGCCAGGGCTCGGTGCGCGACAAGTACACCGTGCACGTGCCCGACCAGCGCGTCGACTTCCGCGTCGCCGCGGCCGTCGCCGTGGGCCTCGACGCCCTGATGCAGCGGTAGGTCCCGCGGTGGTGCTCTTCCCGCAGGCGCGGCGCGCCGTCGAGGCCGCCGCCGGTCAGCCGCGCGTCTTCGAGGCCGGCTTCGACGTCGCCGCCGCCCGGCTCGAGGCCCGCCGTCTCGCCGCCGCCCAGCCGCGCGAGGACGTCGCCGAGGTGCTCGACGTCGACGCCGGCGGCGTGCCCTGCCGGCTCTACCGACCCGCCGGGGCCCGCCCGGGCGTCGTGGTGCACGTGCACGGGGGCGGCTTCGTGATGCACGACGTCGACGTCCACGACGCGGTGGCCCGCCGCCTGGCCGACCGGTCGCGCACCGCGGTGCTGAGCGTCGACTACCGCCGTCCGCCGGAGCATCCCTTCCCCGCGGCGCCCGACGACGTCAGCACCGCGCTGGCGTGGCTCGAGGAGCAGGCTGCACGACCCGGCGACCCGCTGGGGGTCGCGGGCCCGACGTACGGCCACGGCGACAGCGCCGGCGCCAACCTCGCGCTCGTCGCGGCGCTGCGCCACCCGGGACGCTTCACGGCCCTGGCGCTGATCTACCCCTTCCTCGACCCGACCGCGTCCTTCGACAGCTACGCCACGGCCGCCGACGGCTTCGACCCCCGCGAGGCGGCCTGGTACTGGGAGCAGTACGCCGCGACCCCGGCCGACCTGGAGCACCCCGACCTCGCACCGCTGCGCTCCGCGGGCCTCGGCGCCCTGCCGCCGACGCTGGTGGTCACCGCCGAGCACGACCCGCTGCGCGACGAGGGCGAGGAGCTGGCCCGCCGGCTGGCCGCCGAGGGCGTGGCGGTCGTCGCCACGCGCTACCTCGGTCAGGTCCACGGCTTCTGGCGTCACGTCGACGTCTTCGACGCCGCCGAGCCGCTGATGCGCCAGGTGGCCGCCTTCCTCGACCAGCACCGCCCCGACCAGCACCGCTAGCCCGGCGACGGGGCCGGGAGCCGCTCTGGGAGGATGCGGCCCATGCGTGTGCACCTTGGCTCCGACCATGCCGGCCTCGACCTCAAGGACCACCTCGTCGCGTGGCTGCGCGACCACGGCTACGAGCCGGTCGACCACGGCCCCTTCGTCCACGACGCCCTCGACGACTACCCCGTCTTCTGCCTCCGCGCCGCCGAGGGCGTCGCGGCCGACCGCGAGCGCGGCCTCGACAGCCTCGGCGTCGTCGTCGGCGGCTCCGGCAACGGCGAGCAGATGGCCGCCAACAAGGTGCTGGGCATCCGCTGCGCGCTGGTGTGGTCGGAGGAGACCGCCCGGCTCGCGCGCGAGCACAACGACGCCCAGGTCGTCTCGGTCGGCGGGCGGATGCACACCCTGGAGGAGATGACCCGCTTCGTGGAGGTCTTCCTCGCCGAGCCGTTCAGCGGCGACGAGCGCCACGTGCGCCGCATCGGCCAGCTCGGCTCCTACGAGCAGACCCGCGAGCTGCCCCCGCTGCCGGAGTCGGCGCAGGGCCTCGGCCCCGCCGATGCCGCGCACTGATGCCTGAGGGCCACACCCTCCACCGCCTGGCGGCCGACCTCGAGGCGGCCTTCGCCGGGCGCGTGGTCGCGGTGGGCAGCCCCCAGGGGCGCTTCGCCGACTCGGCCGCCCTGCTCGACGGCCGGGTGCTCGCGGGCGCGGAGTCGTGGGGCAAGCACCTCTTCGTCGCCTTCCCCGGCGAGGTCTTCGTCCACGTCCACCTCGGGCTCTACGGCACCTTCGCCGTGCACCCCGAGGTCGCCGACGTGCCCGACCCCGTGGGCCAGGTGCGCCTGCGCCTGGTGGCCGACGACGCGCGCGGCGCGGCGTACGCCGACCTGCGCGGGGCCACGACCTGCGAGCTGCTCACGCGGGCCGGGCGCGACGCGGTCGTGGAGCGCTCGGGGCCCGACCCGCTGCGCCCCGACGCCGACCCCGACCGCGCCTGGCAGCGGATCCGGCGCAGCAGGGCCCCCATCGGCGGCCTGCTCATGGACCAGACGGTGCTCGCCGGCGTGGGCAACGTCTACCGCGCCGAGATCCTCTTCCGCCACCGCATCGACCCGCTGCGGCCCGGCAGCACCCTGCGGGTGGGGCAGTGGCAGGCGATGTGGGACGACCTCGTCGTGCTGATGGCCGAGGGCGTGCGCACCGGTCGCATCGACACCGTGCGACCCGAGCACACCCCCGAGGCGATGGGTCGTCCCGCCCGCGTGGACGACCACGGGGGAGAGGTCTACGTCTACCGCCGTCACGGCCAGGACTGCCTGGTGTGCGGGGCGCGGGTGAGGACCACCGAGCTGGCCGGTCGCAACCTGTTCTGGTGCCCGGGGTGCCAGCGACGGTTCCGCTCGCGCGCGGCCGCGGCGGGCTAGCGGCGGGCCAGCGGCGGTTGGGGCGTGGCGGGCGCGGTGTGGCACGATGTGGCCCGGTCCGACGGCGCTCCACCCTGCCCAGCCAGACGGCGTCACGGCCACGCGGATGTAGCTCAATGGTAGAGCCTCAGTCTTCCAAACTGATTACGCGGGTTCGATTCCCGTCATCCGCTCTCAGGGAGCGTCACGGTCCGCCGGGGCGCCTCTTGGCGGGGCGTAGCGTAGTGGCTAGCGCGCCTGCTTTGGGAGCAGGAGATCGCAGGTTCGAGTCCTGTCGCCCCGACGACAGCCACACCCCTCACCGTCCGGTGAGCAGACCCCCGATTGATAGAGGAGACACCCTGTGAAGAGCGCCGTCGAGACCTTGAGCCCGACCCGGGCCAAGCTGACCGTCGAGGTGCCCTTCGAGGAGCTCAAGCCGAGCCTCGACGCGGCGTACAAGCAGATCGCCCAGCAGATCAACGTCCCCGGCTTCCGCCGCGGCAAGGTCCCGCCGATGGTCATCGACCGTCAGGTCGGCCGTGGCGCGGTGCTCGACCAGGCCATCAACGACGCCCTGCCCAAGAAGTACGTCGAGGCGCTGCAGGAGAACTCCCTCGAGCCGCTGGCCCAGCCCGAGATCGAGGTGACCCGCCTCGAGGACAACGAGCTGGTGGAGTTCACCGCCGAGGTCGACATCAAGCCCGCCATCGACCTGCCGGCCTACGAGGGCCTCGAGGCCGAGGTCGACGACGTCGAGGTCAGCGACGAGGACGTCGAGGAGCAGGTGACCGCCCTGCGCGAGCGCTTCGGCACCCTCAGCGACGTCGAGCGCCCGGCCGCCGACGGCGACTTCGTGGTCATCGACCTCAAGGCGACCAAGGACGGCGAGGTGCTCGAGGGCGCCGAGGTGTCCGGCATGTCCTACCAGGTCGGTCGCGGCGGGATGCTCGAGGGCCTCGACGAGGCGCTCACCGGCATGTCGGCCGGCGAGGACAAGACCTTCTCCTCCCAGCTCGTCGGCGGCGACCTCGTCGGCGAGGAGGTCGAGGTCGCGGTGACCGTGACCCAGGTGCAGGAGCAGGAGCTCCCCGAGCTCGACGACGACTTCGCCCAGGAGGCCTCGGAGTTCGACACCGCCGAGGAGCTCACCGCCGACGTGCGCGAGCGCCTCGGCCGCGGCAAGCGCCTCGAGCAGGCCGCCGCCGCCCGCGACGCCGTGCTGGAGGCCCTGCTGGAGAAGGTCGAGGTGCCGCTGCCCGACAGCCTGGTCGCCGACGAGCTCACCGCGCGCCGGCAGAACATCGAGCAGCAGCTCGCGATGGCCGGCATCACCATGGCCTCCTACCTCGAGGACGAGGAGCAGACCCAGGAGGAGTTCGAGGCCGAGCTCGAGCGCCGCGTGCGCGACGCCGTCGCCGCGCAGTTCCTGCTCGACGAGATCGCCAAGAAGGAGGAGCTCGGGGTCAACCAGGAGGAGCTCTCCCAGCACCTCGTGCGCCGCGCCCAGCAGTCCGGCCAGGACCCGCAGGAGTTCGCGAACCACATGTTCCAGCACAACCACATCCCCGACCTGGTCCAGGAGATCCTGCGCGGCAAGGCGCTCGCGACCCTGGTCGAGTCGGCCGTGGTGAAGGACGCCTCCGGCAACACCGTCGAGCTGAAGAACCTGCGCCCCGACGGCACCATCGGTGAGCCCGAGGCCGAGGTCGAGGCCGCCGACGAGAGCGCCGACGAGGCCACCGACGAGGCCCCCGAGGTCACCGAGGCCGACGCGGAGAAGTCCGAGGCCTGAGGCCGACGCCGTCGCCCGGCGACGGCACCGCACCACCCGCTGCACCCCGAGAGCCCGCCGGTCGCGACCGGCGGGCTCTCGGCGTACCCCCGTCTCCCCAGGGGAGTGCACAGGTGTGCACTGACGGGTAGCATGGGCGTCATGAGCCCCGTCCCCGTCACGCCGGCGCCCGGCCCCTCGGTGCTCGACGCCGCCTCGCTGCTGTGCGAGGTGGCCGACGAGCTGGTGGTGCGCAGCGTCCGCGACACCCACGTGGCCGTGCTCGACCGGGTCCACGGCATCGGCCGTGCGGTCACCCACGGCGGGCCGGGGGTCGTGGAGCGGGCCCACCGTGGCATCGCCGGCGGGATCTACGGCGGCCTCAGCGCCGGGCTGCGCGCCGCCTCGACCGGGCTCGACCGGGTCGCCGCCACCGGGGTGGGGCCGCGCCTGGAGTCACGGCCCGAGGGCCGCTTCCTCAGCGCCGCGGTCAACGGCCTCATCGGCGACAGGCTGCTGCGTGAGCGCCCGCAGATGGCCATCCCGCTCGCGGTGCGCCGCGACGGCGGCGACGTGGAGGTCGACGAGGCCGGGCTGTCGGCGGCCTTCCACGACGCCACCGGGCGCCTCGTGGTGTTCCTCCACGGACTGTGCGAGGACGACTCCTACTGGGACCGCGGGCGCGACGAGGGCCGCCAGACCTACCCGGAGGCGCTGGCCGCCACCGGGTGGACCCCGATCGTGCTGCGGGCCAACACCGGTCTGCCGCTGCGGGAGAACGGCGTGGCCATGACGGCGCTGCTCCAGCGACTCGTCGAGGCCTGGCCCGTGCCGGTGACGCGGATCGCCCTGGTGGGCCACTCCATGGGAGGGCTGGTCATCCGCGCCGCCGGCGCGGTGGCGGCCGACCACCCGCAGCCGTGGACGGGCCTGGTCAGCGACGTGGTCACCCTCGGCACGCCCCACCTGGGGGCGCCGGTGGCCAAGGGGGTCGGCCACGGCAGTCGCGGGCTGGGCCTGCTGCCCGAGACCGCCGCCTTCGGTCGGATCCTCGACTGGCGCTCCTCGGGCGTGCACGACCTGGTCGCGGGGCTCACCGACGACGTGCCGCCGCTGCCGCACGCCCGCTACCACCTCGTGGCCGCCACGCTGAGCGAGTCGGAGGGCCACCCGGTGGGCCGCCTCGTCGGCGACCTGCTGGTGCGCCCGCGCTCGGCCTACGGTCGTGACGCCCGCGGGCGCACCCTCTTCCCCGGCGCCGACGTGCTCCACGTCGGGCGCACCGACCACTGGGGGCTGCTCAACCACCCCGACGTCCACGGCGCCCTCGCCACCTGGCTGTCGTGAGGCGGCTGGTGTGAGGGCTGACGTCGGGGCCGCCGGCGTGGCAGGCTGCGCGTCATGGATGCCGAGGCCAGTGCTACGACCGGCGCCGCCCGCGAGCTTCGCGCGGAGGCTCTCGTCGCCGCCCCGCCGGAGCGGGTCTGGGCGCTGCTGACCGATCTCGGGGCCATGGCCCGGCGCAGTCCCGAGCTCGTCAGGATGCTGCCGCTCAAGCCCGGGGGCCTGCGCCCGGGTCAGTGGTACGTCGGCGTCAACCGCCGCGGCCCGGTCGTGTGGCCCACCCGGTCGGTCGTCGCCACCGTCGAGGCACCGCGCGTGCTCGCCTGGGACACCCCGTCGAGCGGCGCGCGCTGGATCTGGGAGCTGACCCCGGAGGCGGGGGGCACCCGTGTGGTCCACCGTCGGCCCGTGCCGCGTGCGCTGACCCGGGTCAGCGGGCTGTTCGCGGGTGCCCTGCTGGGGGGCGCGGCCGGGCACGCCGACGAGCTGGAGGCCGGCATGCGCGAGGGCGTCGAGCTGCTCCGGGTCGCCGCCGAGGGCGGCTGAGGCCCCCGCCGGACCCCGAAGGACCCCGTCGGGCGGTCATAAATCCGCTGTCGGCGAACAGGGGTGGATAAGGCGTGGATGTGTCCGTGGCACGGGCTAGGGTCGCCAACGTGAACCAGAACTCCAGCTCCTCGGCGCACGGCCCCACGATGGGCGGGGCCGGGCTCAACGTCCTCGACGACCACATCTACCAGCGCCTGCTGCGCGAGCGGATCGTCTTCCTCGGCTCGGAGGTGCGCGACCAGAACGCCAACGCGATCTGCGCACAGCTCCTGCTGCTCTCGGCGGAGGACCCGGAGGCGGACATCTTCCTCCACATCAACTCCCCGGGTGGCTCGGTCGACGCCGGCATGGCGATCTACGACACGATGAACTACATCCCCAACGACGTGGCGACGGTCGGCATGGGCCTGGCCGCCTCGATGGGCCAGTTCCTGCTCTGCGCCGGCACCAAGGGCAAGCGCTACGCCCTGCCGCACGCGCGCATCATGATGCACCAGCCCTCCTCGGGCATGGGCGGCTCGGCCTCCGACATCAAGATCCAGGCCCAGCAGTCGCTCCACATCAAGAAGGTGCTCCTCGACCTCATCTCCGAGCACACCGGCCAGCCGGTCGAGCAGGTCATCGCCGACGCCGACCGCGACCGCTGGTTCACCGCCGACCAGGCCCAGGAGTACGGCCTGGTCGACCAGGTCATCAAGAGCGCTCGCGAAGCCGCCGACGACGGCCGCCCGGCCCGGCAGAAGGACTGACGACATGAACTACTACATCCCGCAGTGGGAAGAGCGCACCTCCTACGGCTTCCGCCGCATCGACCCCTACGGCAAGCTGTTCGAGGAGCGCATCATCTACCTCGGCACGCCGATCAGCGACGACGTGGCCAACGCCGTCATCGCCCAGCTGCTGTGCCTGCAGTCGATGAACCCCGACCAGGACATCAGCATCTACATCAACAGCCCCGGCGGCTCCTTCACCGCGCTGACGGCGATCTACGACACGATGCGCTTCATCAAGCCCGACGTGCAGACGGTCTGCCTGGGTCAGGCCGCCTCCGCGGCCGCGATCCTGCTCGCCGCCGGCACCCCGGGCAAGCGGATGGCGCTGCCCAACAGCCGCATCCTGATCCACCAGCCCTACACCGAGGGCACCTTCGGCCAGACCTCCGACATCGAGATCCAGGCCAACGAGATCATCCGCATGCGCGAGCTGCTCGAGAAGATGATCAGCGACCACAGCGGCAAGGACATCGAGCAGGTCAGCCGCGACATCGAGCGCGACAAGATTCTCACCGCCGAGGCCGCGGTGGAGTACGGCCTGATCGACTCGGTGCTCGAGTCGCTCAAGAGCCCGGCCCTGGCCTGAGCCACCCCGCTCCACCCGGAGCGACCCGACGGCCACCCTCGTGTCACCGCCCTCGTGGCGGCGGCGGGGGAGTACCGTCGTCGGGTCGCCCCGCCCGGCCCCGGCCGGCGCCCGACCCAGCGGCACACCGCTCCACCCAGCACCCGGCAGACAGCACAGGTAGGACCCCGGCCCCGGCGCCGGCAACGAGGAGGATGACCCCGTGGCACGTATCGGTGACGGCGGCGATCTGCTGAAGTGCTCCTTCTGCGGCAAGTCGCAGAAGCAGGTCAAGAAGCTCATCGCAGGCCCCGGCGTCTACATCTGCGACGAGTGCATCGACCTGTGCAACGAGATCATCGAGGAGGAGCTCAGCGAGGGCGCCGAGGTCAGCCTCGACGAGCTGCCCAAGCCGCGCGAGATCTTCGAGTTCCTCAACTCCTACGTGATCGGCCAGGAGCAGGCCAAGAAGTCGCTGGCCGTCGCGGTCTACAACCACTACAAGCGGGTGCAGGCCGGTCTCCAGCCTGTCTCGGGCAAGCACAGCAAGGACGAGGCGGTCGAGGTCGCCAAGTCCAACATCCTCGTCATCGGCCCGACCGGCTGCGGCAAGACCTACCTCGCCCAGACCCTGGCCCGCATGCTCAACGTGCCCTTCGCCATCGCCGACGCCACGGCGCTGACCGAGGCCGGCTACGTCGGCGAGGACGTCGAGAACATCCTGCTCAAGCTGATCCAGGCCGCCGACTACGACGTCAAGAAGGCCGAGACCGGCATCATCTACATCGACGAGATCGACAAGGTGGCCCGCAAGGCGGAGAACCCCTCAATCACGCGCGACGTCTCCGGCGAGGGCGTGCAGCAGGCCCTGCTCAAGATCATCGAGGGCACCACCGCCTCGGTGCCTCCGCAGGGCGGACGCAAGCACCCGCACCAGGAGTTCATCCAGATCGACACCACCAACATCCTCTTCGTGGTGGGCGGCGCCTTCGCGGGTCTCGAGCACATCATCGAGCAGCGGGTGGGCAAGAAGACCCTGGGCTTCACCGCCGAGGTCCGCACCCAGGCCGAGCGCAAGGAGGAGGACCTGCTGGCGCTGGTGCGCCCCGAGGACCTCACCAAGTTCGGCTTGATCCCCGAGTTCATCGGCCGCCTGCCGCTCATCGCCAGCGTCAACAAGCTCGACCAGGCCGCGCTCGTGCAGATCCTCACCGAGCCCCGCAACGCCCTGGTCAAGCAGTACCAAAAGCTCTTCGAGCTCGACGGTGTCGAGCTGGAGTTCACCGACGACGCCATCAAGGCCATCGCCGACAACGCCATGGAGCGCGGCACCGGTGCGCGCGGTCTGCGCGCCATCATCGAGGAGGTCCTCCTCCACGTGATGTACGACGTGCCCTCGCGCGGCGACGTCGCCAAGGTCGTCGTCACCGGAGCGGTCGTCACCGGTGACGAGGCACCCACGCTGGTGCCCCGCGAGAGCGAGACCAAGAAGAAGAAGTCGGCCTGACCCCGGGTCGCACCCTGACCCACGAAGAACCGCCCCGGACCGTCGGTCCGGGGCGGTTCTCGTCGTGCGTGGGGCCTGCTCAGCCCTCGGTGGGCGCCGCGAGCTCGGCGCGCACCGAGATCGCGGTGGCCTCGGGGTCGCTGCGGAAGACCAGCTCGCCGGTGATGCGTCCGGTGCGGCGCAGGTCGTCGGCGGCGCGCTCGGCGGCCACCACGAGGGCCTCGGGGCCCACGACCTCGACGCGGGAGAGCTCGGCGCGCATCGAGACCTTGGCCTGCGACTTGGCGCCGCGCACGCCGATCAGCGCCTGGGCCACGGCGTCCAGCGTCGACGGGTCGGCCGCGGCGGGGGCGCCGAGGTCGAGGGCGGTGGGCCACGGCGCGTGGTGGATCGAGCCGTCGGCGTCACCGCGGGGGTGCCACCACGACCAGACCTCCTCGGTGACGTAGGGCAGGAAGGGCGCGAGCAGGCGCAGCTGCACCTCGAGCGCGAGGGCGAGCGCGGCCTTGGCCGAGGCCGCGCCGGCGCCGCCGGTCTCGTCGTAGGCGCGCTCCTTGACCAGCTCGAGGTAGTCGTCGCAGAACTCCCAGAAGAACTTCTCGACCGTCTCGAGTGCCGTGGTGTAGTCGTAGGCCTCGAAGGCCTCGGTGGCGCGCTCGACGACGATGGCGAGGCGACCGAGCAGCGCGCAGTCGACGGGCTCGGAGACCTCGAAGGCGTTGAGGGTCGTGGCGCCGACGCCGCCGAGGACGAACTTCGAGGCGTTGAGCACCTTCATGGCCAGGCGGCGCCCGACCTTCATCTGGCTCTCGTCGAAGGGCGAGTCGAGGCCGGGGCGGGCCATGGCGGCGCGCCAGCGCACGGCGTCGGCGCCGAACTTCGTGAGGATCTCGTCGGGCACGACGACGTTGCCCTTGGACTTCGACATCTTCTTGCGGTCGGGATCCATGATGAAGCCGGAGATCATGGCGTGGGTCCACGGCGCGGCGTGGTGCTCGAAGTGGCTGCGCACGACGCGCGAGAAGAGCCAGGTGCGGATGATGTCGTGGGCCTGGGTGGCCAGGTCCATCGGGAAGACGCGCTGCCACAGGTCGTCGTCGGACTCCCAGCCGCCCGCGATCTGCGGGGTGAGCGAGGAGGTGGCCCAGGTGTCCATGACGTCGGGGTCGCCGATGAAGCCGCCGGCCTGGCCGCGCTGGGCCTCGTCGTAGCCGCGGGGGGCGTCGGTGGAGGGGTCGACGGGCAGCTCGGCCTCGGTGGGCAGCAGCGGGTGGGCGTAGTCGGGCTCGCCGGAGTCGTCGAGGGGGTACCACACCGGGAAGGGGATGCCGAAGAACCGCTGGCGCGAGATCAGCCAGTCGCCGTTGAGGCCGCCGACCCAGTTGTCGTAGCGGTGCTTCATGTGGGTCGGGACCCAGGTGATCTCGCCGCCGCGGGCGATCATCTCCTCGCGGATGCCGGCGTCGCGTCCGCCGTTGCGCACGTACCACTGGCGCGTGGCGACGATCTCCAGCGGCTTGTCGCCCTTCTCGTAGAAGTTCGTCATGCGCTGGGTGGGCTTGGGCTCGCCGTCGAGGTCGCCGGACTCGCGCAGCTTGGCCACGACGGCCTCACGGGCGCTGAAGGCGGTCTTGCCGGCCAGGTCGGCGTACGCCGCGGCGGCGGGCTCGCCGGCCAGCCACTCGGGGGTCTCGCGCAGGAAGCGTCCGTCGCGACCGACCACGGTGCGCACCGGCAGGTCGAGCTCGCGCCACCAGGTGACGTCGGTGAGGTCGCCGAAGGTGCAGCACATCGCGATGCCGGCGCCCTTGTCCATCTCCGCGGCGGGGTGGGCCAGGACGGGCACCTCGACCCCGAAGACGGGGCTGGTGACGTGGGTGCCGAAGAGCGGCTGGTAGCGCTCGTCGTCGGGGTGGGCGATGAGGGCGACGACGCTGGGGATCAGCTCGGGCCGGGTGGTCTCGATGTGGACCGGCTCGCCGGGCGAGCCGTCGGCGGCCACGGTGCGGAAGGCGACGCGGTGGTAGGCGCCGGCGTACTCGCGGGCCTCGAGCTCGGCCTGGGCGACGGCGGTCTGGAAGGTGACGTCCCACAGGGTGGGGGCCTCCTGCAGGTAGGCCTCGCCGCGGGCGTAGTTGCGCAGGAACGCGCGCTGGCTGACGGTCTGGGCCTTCGGGCCGATGGTCGTGTAGTGCTGCTTCCAGTCCACCGACAGCCCGAGGGTGCGCCAGAGGGTCTCGAAGACCTTCTCGTCCTCCTCGACCAGCCGCTCGCACAGCGCGATGAAGTTGGGCCGGCTGATCGGCACCTGCTTCTTGGCGTCGGGCTTGGCCGGCGGCTCGAAGTCGGGGTCGAAGGGCAGCGAGGGGTCGCAGCGCACGCCGTAGTAGTTCTGCACCCGGCGCTCGGTGGGCAGGCCGTTGTCGTCCCAGCCCATGGGGTAGAAGACCGACTTGCCGCGCATGCGCTGGAAGCGCGCGATCAGGTCGGTGTGGGTGTAGGAGAAGACGTGGCCGACGTGCAGGCTGCCGCTCACCGTCGGGGGCGGGGTGTCGATGGAGAAGACGTTCTCGCGCGGCTGGGTGCGGTCGAAGGCGTAGGTGTCGTCGGCCTTCCACCGCTGGCTCCAGGAGGCCTCGAGACCCTCCAGGGCAGGCTTGTCCGGTACGACGACGGCGCGGGTCGCGCTCGTCGTGTCGGGGGCCTGGGGGGACTGGGTCTCGGTCATGGCCCCAGATTACGGGTGCCGGTCGTCACCCTGAAATCGGTTCCCGAAACCATTAGCGCTGGTCAGCGGCACCGTCCTAGCCATGCCGGGCATGCCCGACGCGACCGTCCGCACGACGGTGGAGCTGCTCACCGACCCCGCCGCCTTCCTCGCCGCGGCCGAGCCGGTGCTCGCCGCCGACCCGGTGGTGGCGACCGTGGTGGCCTCCGTGACCCGCCGGGCCGTCGAGGCGGCCGAGCGCGGCGAGCCCTGGACCGGGGCCGGCCGGCCGTGCTGGTGGGCGCTGGTGCGCGAGGACGGTGCGGTGGTCTCCGCCGCGATGCGCACCGCGCCGCTCGCGCCCTGGCCGCTCTTCGTGCTGCCCATGAGCGAGGTCGCCGCGCGGGCCCTCGCCGGCCTGCTGCTCGAGCGGGGCGAGGAGGTGCGCGCGGCCAACGGTGCGCTGCCGGCGACCCGGGTGCTGTGCGAGGTGCTGGCGGCCGGGGGCGGGGGAGAGGTGCGGGTGCACGAGCAGACCCGGCTCTTCGAGCTGCGCGAGCTCGTGGCGCCCCGGTCTCCGGCGGGCCGGCTGCGGGCCGCGACGTCGCGGGACCTCGACCTGCTGGCGGGGTGGTTCGCGGCGTTCCACGTCGACGCGGCGGCGCAGGCGGGCCGCACGCCCGAGCACGACACCGTGGACGTGGTCGACCGCGCCGAGGTGGCCCGCCGCACGGAGGCGGGTCTGCTGTGGGTCTGGGAGGACGTCGAGGGGCGCGCGGTCCACCTCACCGGCCACAACGCCCCGGCGCACGGGGTGCTGCGCATCGGCCCGGTCTACACCCCGGCCCCCCACCGCGGCCACGGGTACGCCGCCGCCGCGGTGGCCGCCGTGGCGGCGCGGGCGCTGGACCACGGGCGCCGGCCCTGCCTCTTCACCGACCGGGCCAACCCGGTCTCGAACCACGTCTACACCGCCCTGGGGTTCGAGCCGGTCGTCGACATGGCCAACCTGCTGGTGGAGCCCGACCCCGGGCCCGACCCCGGGCCCGCGGCGGGCGACGATCCCACCGGGGCCACCTCCTAGACTGGGAGGGCGATGACCCAGACCCCTGCGACACCCGACGTCCCCCGCCTCGCCGAGACCTTCTCCGAGGTGGAGGACGCCCTGCTCTCGCGCTGGCCCGAGACCCGCCTCGAGCCCTCGCTCGACCGGATCGCCGCCTTCACCGAGCTGCTCGGCGAGCCGCAGCGCTCCTACCCCGTCGTGCACCTGACCGGCACCAACGGCAAGACCAGCACGTCGCGGATGATCGACACCCTGCTGCGCACGCTCGACCTGCGCACCGGCCGCTTCACCAGCCCCCACGTGGAGCGGATGAACGAGCGCATCAGCATCGACGGCGAGCCGCTCGACGACGAGGCCTTCGTGCGCGCCTTCAACGACGTGGCGCCCTACACCCACCTCGTCGACGAGGACCAGCTGCACCCGCTGTCGTTCTTCGAGACCGTGGTGGGCATGGCCTTCGCGGCCTTCGCCGACGCCCCGGTCGAGGTCGCGGTGCTCGAGGTCGGCATGGGCGGGGCATGGGACGCCACCAACGTCGCCGACGCGGCGGTGGCCGTGGTGCTGCCCGTCGCCGTCGACCACGCCAAGTACCTCGGCGACCGGCCCGACACCATCGCCGCCGAGAAGGCCGGCATCATCAAGGCCGGCTCGCGCGTGGTGCTGGCCCAGCAGACGCCGGAGGCCGCGGCGGTGCTGCTCGCGCGCGCCGCCGAGGTCGGTGCCGAGGTCGTGCAGGAGGGCCTCGACTTCGGCGTGGCCGCCCGCACCCCGGCCGTCGGCGGCCAGGTGCTCTCGCTGCAGGGCCTCCGGGCGCGCTACGACGACGTCTTCCTCCCGCTCCACGGCGCCCACCAGGCCCAGAACGCCGCCGTGGCGCTCGCGGCGGTCGAGTCCTTCGTCGGCGGCGAGCAGCCCCTCGACGCCGACCTCGTCGGCGCGGCCTTCGCCGAGGTGACCTCGCCGGCGCGTCTCGAGGTCGTGCGCCGCAGCCCCACCATCGTGCTCGACGCCGCGCACAACCCCCACGGCGCCGAGGCCCTGGCCGCCGCGCTCGACGACTCCTTCACCTTCTCCCCGCTCATCGGGGTCGTCGGGGTCATGGGCGACAAGGACGCCGAGGGCCTGCTCTCCGCGCTCGAGCCGCACCTCTCGCACGTCGTGTGCACCCAGAGCTCCACCGACCGGGCCCTGCCCGCCGAGGACCTCGCCGAGATCGCGCGCGGCATCTTCGACGACGACCAGGTCACCGTCGTGCCCCGCCTGGCCGAGGCCCTCGACGCCGCCGCCGCGCTCGCCGAGGCCGGGGAGGCCTTCGGCGACCCGCTCGGCTCCGGCGCGGTGCTGGTGACCGGGTCGGTCGTCACCGCCGGCGAGGCCCGCGGCCTGCTCGTCAGCGAGCGCGGCACGCAGGCCCAGCGGGTGGCCCGCCGCGAGATCGACCAGCAGCTCGAGCAGGGGGACGACCAGTGAAGCGCTCGCCCAAGCGCGGCATGTGCGCCGCGATCCTCAGCCTCGAGGCGATCACCCTCGGCCTCACCACCCCGGTGCTGCTGACCCTGACCGACGTCTCCACCGGCGTCGGCCTGGCCATCGGCCTGGGGCTCGCCGTCGCCTGCGTCCTGCTGGCCGGGATGCTGCGCGCGGAGTGGGCCTACACCGCCGGCTGGGTGGTGCAGGCGGCCGCGGTGCTGCTCGGCTTCGTGGTGCCGATCATGTTCTTCCTCGGCGCGGTCTTCGCGCTGCTGTGGGGCACCGCCGTCCTCCTCGGGGTCAAGATCGAGCGCGAGCGCGCCGCGGCCTACGCCGCCCTGGAGCGCGACGGCGGACCCGAGCCGGTCTAGCCCTCCCCGGGCGTCACCCCCGGGCCGCACCCGCCAGCGCGGCCAGGGCCCGGTCGAGCTCGGCGTCGGTGCAGCCGCCGAAGCCCACCACCAGCCCGGTCGCCCCCGAGCCGCGGGCGTAGTCGGCCAGCAGCGGCACGTCGAAGCCCGCGGCCCGCGCAGCGGCCCGGGCGGCCTGCGCGCGGTCGGCGTCGAGCGGCACGGTGACGTACATGCCCGCCGGGGGGCCGGCCGGCTCCCCGAGGGGCGCCAGCGCGGCCACGACGCGGGCCGCGCGCTCGGCGTACGTGCGGCGCGCGGAGCGGACGACCTGGTCGACGTAGCCGTCGCGCAGCAGCGAGAGCAGGGCCCGCTGGGCGGGCCAGGAGGCCGCGTCGTGGGTGGCGGCCCGGCGCTCGCACACAGCGGTGACCAGGTGGGCCGGCGGCACCAGCCAGCCCAGGCGCAGGCTGGGGGCGACGGTCTTGCTGGTGGTGCCGAGGTAGGCCACCCGGTCGCGGTCGAGCGCGGCGAGGGCGGGGATGGGTGCGACGTCGTAGCGGAACTCGGAGTCGTAGTCGTCCTCCACCACCACCGCGTCGGCGCGCCGCGCGGCCTCGAGCAGGCGCAGCCGGTGCGCGGCGGGCATCGGTGGGCCGAGCGGGTGCTGGTGGGCGGGGGTGACGTAGGCGGCGGCGCAGCCGGCGAGGTCGTCGACGGGGGCGAGCGCGGGGAGGTCGCGCACCTCGCGGCCGGTCCCGCGCACCGTCTCGACCGCGGCGCGGTAGCCGGGGTCCTCGACGCCGACCGGGCCGGGTGGGAGGACGCCCAGGAGGTGGCGGAGCCCGTCGGTGGTGCCGGCGGTGACGAGCACCTCGTCGGGGTCGAGCACGAGGCCCCGCGTGCGGGCGACCCGCTCGGCCAGGGCCTCCCGCAGCTCCGGCAGGCCGCGCGGGTCGTCGTAGCCGCGGGGCGGGACGCTCGCCGACACCTCGCGCCACGCGCGCCGCCAGGCCGCCCGGTGGCGCGGGTCGATCCACGGGGTGCCGGCGTCGAGGCGCACCAGCGCCGCGCCGGCTGGTGCGGGAGCCGGCCGCGCGGCCGGCGGTGCGACCCGTGCGTGGAGGGCGGTGACGAAGGTGCCCGACCCGTGGCGTCCCTCCAGCCAGCCCTCGGCCACGAGCTGGGCGTAGGCCTGCTCGGCGACCGCGCGCGCCACCCCGAGGTCGGCGGCCAGGGCGCGGCTGCTGGGCAGCCGGTCGCCGGGGGAGAGGGCTCCCCGCGCGACCAGGGCCCGCACCTGGTCGCCCAGCTGCACCCCGAGCGGGTCGGCGGCGTGACGGTCGAGGTGCACGGGTAGTGCGGTCGTCACGAGTGGCCTGCCGATCTGGTCGAGGAGTGGCACGTGCGCGCGGGCCATTCAACGACGAGGCTGGACGCCGTGTCCACACCTGCCCCTGCCGCCCCGCGCTCGCCCACGCCGCTCTCGCCCACCCCGCTCTCGCCCACGCCGCGCACCAGCGTGACCCGCGGTCGCAGCCGCGCGGTCGAGGACCGTGCCGCCATGCACGCGCTGCTCGAGGACGCCCTCGTCGCCCACCTCGGCGTCGACGTGGGCGACCACCCGCTGGTGCTGCCGGTCGCCTTCGCCGTCGACCTCGACGGGCCCGACCGCGACGGCACCCTCTACGTGCACGGCTCGGTCGCGGCCCGCTGGCTCACCCGCTCCGAGGGCGCGACGGTCTGCGTCACGGTCACCGAGGTCGACGGCCTCGTCACCGCCCGCTCGGCCTTCCACCACTCCATGAACTACCGCTCCGTGGTCGTGGTCGGCCCCGCCCGGATCGTCACCGACCCCGCCGAGAAGGTGCGTGCGCTCGACCTCACCGTGGACCACATGGTGCCCGGTCGCGCGGCCACGCTGCGGCCCAGCACCCGCAAGGAGGTCGCCGCCACCGCGGTGCTCGCCGTGCCGCTGCACGAGGCCTCGATGAAGGTGCGCGCCGAGGGGCCCGTCGACGACGAGGCCGACGTCGAGGCCGGCACGTGGGGCGGGCACGTGCCCGTCGTACGCCGGCTGGGGGAGGCCGTCAGCGACCCCCTCACCGACGCCCCGGTGCCCGCCGACGTGCTCCGGCGGGTCGCGGCGGGCCGGGCCTCGCTAGGGTGCGGAGCATGACCCAGCGCACCCTCGTCCTGCTCAAGCCCGACACCGTCAAGCGCGGACTGGTCGGGCAGGTCCTCTCCCGCTTCGAGGCCAAGGGCCTGCGCATCGTGGCCATGGAGCACCGCCTCATCGACGCCGCGAAGGCCGACGAGCACTACGCCGAGCACGTCGAGCGCGACTTCTACCCGCCGCTGCGCACCTTCGTCACCAGCGGCCCGCTCGTCGCGCTCGTGCTCGAGGGCGACGAGGCCATCGAGGTCGTGCGCGCCCTCAACGGCGCCACCGACGGCCGCAAGGCCGCCCCCGGCACCATCCGCGGCGACCTGTCGCTGTCGAACCGCGAGAACCTCGTGCACGGCTCCGACTCGCCGGAGTCCGCCGAGCGCGAGATCGGGATCTGGTTCCCCGGCCTCTGAGCCCGGGCCCCTGAGCCCGGGCCCCTGAGTCCACCGGGGTCGCCACCCCACGAGTCACACACGCACCACGCGCCTCGGCGTGCCTGCGCCGAACCGGGCGGGGTCGTCCTTACCCTCGGGTGAGGGTCGACCCGTCCGTCGTGCCCTCCTTCCCCTGCACGGCACGAGCGCACTGCGAGGCACGAGTCATGGCGAACAGCTTCTTCGGCCGGGACATGGCCGTGGATCTCGGCACCGCCAACACGCTGGTCTACGCCCGCGGCAGGGGCGTCCTGCTCGACGAGCCCAGCGTGGTGGCCCTCAACGCCTCGACCGGCGAGATCCTCGCGGTCGGCCACGAGGCCAAGCGGATGATCGGGCGCACGCCCGACAACATCACCGCCATCCGCCCCCTCAAGGACGGCGTCATCGCCGACTTCGAGGCCACCGAGCAGATGCTGCGCTACTTCATCCAGCAGGTGCACCGGCGCCGGTCGTGGGCCAAGCCCCGCATGGTCATCTGCGTGCCCAGCGGCATCACCGCGGTCGAGCAGCGTGCGGTGAAGGAGGCCGGCTACCAGGCCGGCGCCCGCCGGGTCTACATCGTCGAGGAGCCCATGGCCGCCGCCATCGGCGCGGGCCTCCCGGTGCACCAGGCCACCGGCAACATGGTGGTCGACGTCGGCGGCGGCACGACCGAGGTCGCCGTGATCTCGCTGGGCGGCATCGTGACCAGCCTGTCGATCCGCACCGCGGGCGACGACCTCGACGCCGCGATCGTGGCGTGGATGAAGAAGGAGTACTCGCTCATGCTCGGCGAGCGCACCGCCGAGGAGGTCAAGATGACCCTCGGCTCGGCGTTCCCGCTGCCCGACGAGCCCGAGGCCGAGATCCGGGGCCGCGACATGGTCTCCGGCCTGCCGCGCACCGTCGTCGTCTCCAGCGCCGAGGTGCGCCTGGCCCTGGAGGAGCCGCTGCACGCGATCGTCGACGCGGTGCGCGCCACCCTCGACCAGACCCCGCCCGAGCTGGCCGGCGACATCATGGACCGCGGCATCGTCCTCACCGGCGGCGGCGCGCTGCTGCGCGGCCTCGACGAGCGGCTGCGCCACGAGACCGGCATGCCGGTCCACGTCGCCGAGGACCCGCTCACCTCGGTGGCCCTCGGCGCCGGCAAGTGCGTCGAGGAGTTCGAGGCCCTCCAGCAGGTGCTCGTGAGCGACCCGAGGCGCTACTGATGAGCCTGCTCGAGCACGTGCGCACCCCCGACGGCTCCGGCCAGCCCGGCGCGTCCGGCCTGCCCGGCCGCTCCGGCTCGACCGTCCGCTCCCGCTCCGAGCGCGAGCGTCGCTGGAGCGCGGGCCGCGGGCCGCAGCGCCGTCCCTCCCGTGCCCTGCTGCTGGCGCTGGTGCTGGCCAGCACCAGCCTGATGGTGCTCGACCGCACCGGCGGCGAGGACTCCCCGCTGGAGCCGGCACGCCGCGTCGTGGGCGAGGCCCTCGGCCCCGTGGAGACCGGGGCCACCGCGGTGGTCCGCCCCTTCGCGAGCATCCCGGAGTGGTTCCGCACGCAGGGATCGCTGCGCGACGACCTCGACGCCCTCGAGGCCGAGAACTCGCTGCTGCGCGGCGAGCTGGCGACCGCCGGCCTCGACGCCAACCGCCTGGCGGAGTACGACGGGCTCACCCGCACCGCCGAGGACCTGGGCTACACCCTCGTCCCGGCACGCGTGGTCGGCGTCGGACCCGCCCAGTCCTTCTCCAGCACCGTCACCCTCGACGCCGGCTCGCAGGCCGGGCTCGCCCCCGACATGACGGTCGTCAACAACGACGGGCTCGTGGGCCGCGTCCTGCGGGTCACCCGCACCACCGCCACGGTCGTGCTGGTCATCGACTCCGAGTCGACCGTCGGCGCCCGCGCGGGGGAGAGCATGGAGGTCGGCTTCCTGCGTGGGCGCGGCTCCTTCGGCGACGGCGGTCGGCTCGACCTCGAGCTGGTCGACGACCAGTCGGTGCCGGCGCGCGACGACAACGTCGTCACGTGGGGCAGCGACGCGGGCGCGCCGTACCTCTCCGGCATCCCGGTCGGACGTGTCACGCAGGTCTACAGCTCGCTGCGCGACACCTCGCAGCGCGCCGTGGTCGAGCCCTTCGTCGACTTCAGCTCCCTCGACCTGGTGGGCGTCATCGTGCCCGCCGGCACCGACAGCGACCGCGCCGTCATCGACGCCGAGGGGGAGCTGCGATGAGCGCGCTGCGCGCGGCGGTGGCCGGGCTGGCCGTGCTGGTGGCCCTCGCCCTCCAGGTCGCCCTCTTCCCGCACCTGGCCTGGCAGGGCATCGTGCCCAACCTGTGCCTGCTGGTCGTCGTGGCCGCGGCGCTGACGCGGGGCCCGCAGTTCGCGATGGTGCTCGGCTTCGCCGCCGGCCTGCTGCTCGACCTGGCCCCGCCGGCCGACCACGTCGCCGGCCGCTGGGCCCTCGCGCTGCTCGTCGTCGGCTACGTCGCCGGGCTCGTGCGCCAGGACGTGCGACCCACCGCGGTCACCGTGGTCGGCACCGTCGCCGCCTCGTCCTTCGTCGGCACGTCGGTCTTCGCGATCAGCGGCCTGCTGCTGCGCGACCCGGTGCTCGGGGTCGGCGACATGATCCAGGTCATCGGCGTCGCCCTGGTCTGGGACGTCCTGCTCACCCCCTTCGTGCTGCCTCCCCTCATGGCCGCCTTCCGCCGCCTCGAGCCCGGCCGGGCGGCCCTGCTGTGAGCGTGCGCACCGGCCGGCCCACCGGCCTGACCGTCAACGGCGAGGAGCAGGCCGGCACCCGGCGCAGCCGGCTGCGCCTCGTGGTCATCCAGGCCCTCGTCTTCTCCCTCTTCGCGACCCTCGGCGTGCGCCTCTACTACCTCCAGGTCGTCAGCGGCGAGCAGTACCGGACCCAGGCCGCCTCCCAGTCGGTGCGCGACATCGTCGTGCAGCCCCAGCGCGGCCTCATCGTCGACGACATGGGCCGACCCCTGGTGAGCAACCGCACCTCGTGGGTGGTCTCGGTCGACCGCACGCTGCTGGGCAAGCTGCGCGCGCGCGACCAGCGCACCGTGCTCGAGCGGGTCGCCGAGGTCAGCCGCACCCCGGTCCGTGACATCCGGCGCGCGCTGCTGACCTGCGGCGACCCCGGCAGCATCGAGGGCTCGTGCTGGAACGGCTCTCCCTACCAGCCGGTGCCCGTGGCCGAGGACGTGCCCAAGCGCACCGCGCTGATGATCCTCGAGCAGCCCGAGGACTACCCCGCGGTGCTGGCCGAGCAGCAGACCGTGCGCTCCTACCCCTCGCCGTACGGCGTGAACCTGGCCCACGTGCTGGGCTACCTCAGCCCGATCACCGAGGACGAGCTCGACCAGGCCGAGGCCGACGACGACAGCTCGGTCAACGGCGCCTCCTCGGTCGGCCGCGCCGGCGTCGAGAAGCAGTACGACGCCTGGCTGCGCGGCATGCCCGGCTACAAGTCGGTGGCCGTCGACTCGATGGGCCGCGTGCTCGGCGACGACGGGGAGGTGCAGGCCCGCCCCGGCGACACCCTCGTCACCTCCATCGACGCGCGCGTGCAGGGCGTGGTGGAGCGCCAGCTGGCCCAGACCATCACGACCGCCCGCTCGACGTTCGACACCGTGACGGGCAAGAACTACGTCGCCGACTCCGGCGCCGCCGTGGTGCTCGAGGCCGACACCGGCCGCGTCGTGGCCATGGCCAGCCAGCCCACCTACGACCCCGAGGTCTGGGTCGGCGGCATCACCCAGAAGCAGCTCTCGCGGCTGTTCTCCGAGGCGGCCGGCACCCCGCTGCTGGGCCGCGCCACCCAGGGCCAGTTCGCCCCCGGCTCGACGTGGAAGCCGTTCATGACCGCGGGTGCGCTCACCCACGGCTACTCACCGAGCACGTCGCTGAACTGCTCCTCCTCCTTCCGCGTCGGCAACCGCGACTTCAAGAACTACGAGTCCGGCGCCTACGGCTTCATCTCCTTCGCCAAGGCCCTCGAGGTCTCCTGCAACACCTTCTTCTACCGCGTGGGCTACGACTACTGGCAGCGCTTCGGCTCCGACGTCAGCGACGTCGACGCCAAGGACCCGCTCGTGGCCGAGGCGCAGGCCTTCGGCTTCGGCTCCGAGACCGGCATCGACCTGCCCGGCGAGGCCTCGGGCCGCATCGCGGACCGGAAGTGGAAGCTCGCCTACTACGAGTCGATGAAGGACTACTACTGCGGCATCGCCGACAAGCCGCAGGACGCCGAGACCTCCGACTTCGTCTACACCTTCGCCGGGGAGTTCTGCGTCGAGGGCTTCGCCTACCGCGCCGGCGACGCGGTCAACTTCGCCATCGGCCAGGGCGACACCATCGTCACCCCGCTCCAGCTGGCCCGCGCCTACGGCGCGCTGGCCAACGGCGGCACCCTCTACGCCCCGCGCGTGGGCAAGGCCGTCGTCGGCCCCGACGGCAAGGTCATCCAGCGGATCCCGCCGAAGGTGCAGGGTCGCGTCGACCTGCCCGAGGAGACGCTGCGCTACGTCGACGAGGCCCTCGAGAACGTCACCCGCGTCGGCACGATGGCCTGGCGCATGGTCGGCTTCCCCCTCGACGAGGTGCCGATCCGCTCCAAGACCGGCTCCGCGGAGGTCTACGGCAAGCAGTCGACCTCGTGGGTCGCCTCCTACTCCGACGACTACGTCGTGGTGATGATGGTCAGCCAGGGCGGCACGGGCTCGGGCACCTCGGGCCCGGCGGTGCGCAAGATCTGGGAGGCGCTGTACGGCGTGGACGGCGAGTCGGTCGTGGCCGACGACGCCGCGATCCCCGGCACCACCCCGCCCGCGGGCCTGCCCACCTTCGCCGACGACGGCTCGATCCTGCCGCCGGTGCGGCCGACCACGGAGGAGTCCCGGTGAGCACCACCGTCCGCCCGACCGTCCGACCGAGCACGCGTCCGGGCCTGCGCCCGGCCCCGGTGTCGGCGACCACGCGTCCCCGGCTGCGCTGGGCCGGCGTCGACTGGGTCCTGCTCGGCGCCGTGCTCGGCCTGGTCACCCTCGGGACCCTGCTGGTCTGGTCGGCCACGATCGGTCGCGACGACCTCACCGGGGGCGACCCCACGGCCTACCGCGACAAGCAGCTGGTCAACGTGTCCATCGGCCTGGTGCTGATGGCCGGGGTGGCCGTCTCCGACCACCGCTGGGTCCGCGTCGCGGCGCCGCTGGTCTACCTCGGCTCGGTGCTCGGCCTGGTGCTCGTGCTCGTCATGGGCACGACCATCAACGGCTCGCGCTCGTGGCTGATGCTCGGCGGCATGTCGGTGCAGCCCTCGGAGTTCGCCAAGCTTGCCGTGGTCATCGGCATGGGCCTCGTGCTCGCCGGCCGGGCCCGCGGCCGCTGGCGCTCGCGCGTCGGCGGGGTCGAGGTCGGGCTGATGCTCCTCATCGCCGCCGTGCCCGCCGCGCTCATCCTGCTCCAGCCCGACCTCGGCACGATGCTCGTGCTGACCGCGACCGTGTTCGGGGTGCTGGCGGTCTCCGGGGCCCCGCGCCGGTGGCTGGCCCTGCTCGCCGGCGGCGGCGTCACCGCCGCCGCGGTCGCGGTGGCGGCCGGGGTGCTCAAGGACTACCAGGTCGACCGCTTCATGGCCTTCACCAACCCCGACCTCGACCCCCGCGGCGCCGGCTACAACGTCGAGCAGGCCCGCATCGCGGTCGGCAACGGCGGCCTCGTCGGCGAGGGCCTCTTCGACGGCTCGCAGACCCGCTCGGGCTTCGTGCCCGAGCAGCACACCGACTTCGTCTTCACCGTGGCCGGCGAGGAGCTCGGCCTGCTCGGCGCCGGCCTCGTCATCGCCCTGCTGCTCGTCGTGCTGTGGCGGGCGCTGGTCATCGCCACCCGCACCGAGGACGTGTTCGGCCGCGTCGCCGCCGCCGGCATCGCCTGCTGGTTCGGCTTCCAGGCCTTCCAGAACATCGGCATGTGCCTGGGGATCATGCCCGTCACCGGCGTGCCGCTGCCCTTCGTGTCCTACGGCGGCTCCTCGATGTTCGCCGGCATGCTCGCCGTCGGCCTGCTGCAGAACATCCACCTGCGCGCCAGCGCGCCCCAGCCGCAGCGCTACACCGCCTCGCCCCGGGTGCGCGCCGTCCGCTGAGCCCGGTGCACCCCTGGGGCGGTGCGGCTCAGGGCTGCACGGACAGGAACAGGAACGTCGCGAGCAGCACCAGGTGCACGAAGCCCTGGAGCGACTTGGCCCGGCCCTGCGCGATGGTGAGGCTCGAGACCACCACGGTGATGGCCAGCAGCACCATCTGCGTCGGCTCGAGGCCGAGCACGAGCGGGCCGTCGAGCCAGATCATCGCCACCGCGATGGTCGGGATCGTCAGGCCGATGGAGGCCATCGCCGAGCCGTAGGCGAGGTTGAGGCTGATCTGCACCCGGTCGCGCGCGGCGTTGCGCACGGCGGCGATCGACTCCGGGGCCAGCACGAGCAGGGCGATGACCACGCCGACGACGGCGTAGGGGAAGCCCAGGGCCGAGACGGTGTCCTCGATGGTGGGGGAGAGCAGCTTGGCCAGGCCGACCACCGCGACCAGGGCCCCGACCAGCAGGCCCAGGCTCAGCCAGGCCTCCCGGGCCGGCGGCGGGTCGGCGTGGCCGTCCTCGTCCTCGTCGACCAGGCCGGTGACACGGCCCTGCTCGTCGCTGGTGACCGGCACGAAGAAGTCGCGGTGGCGGATGGTCTGGGTGAAGACGAAGGCGCCGTAGAGCGCGAGCGAGGCGACCGCGGCGAAGCCCAGCTGCGAGGCGGAGTACTCCCGACCCGCGCCGGAGGTGGTGAAGCTGGGCAGCACCAGGCAGACCGCGGCGAGCGCCACCACGGTGGAGAGGGCCGAGCCCGTGCCGGAGGCGTTGAAGCTGACCAGGTGGTGCTTGACCGCCCCCACCAGCAGGGCGATCCCGGCGATGCCGTTGAGGGTGATCATGAGGGCGGCGAAGACGGTGTCACGGGCGTAGGTGCTCGTGCCCTCGCCGCCGCTGGTCATCAGCATGACGATCAGCCCGACCTCGATCACGGTCACCGCGACGGCCAGGATGAGCGAGCCGAAGGGCTCGCCGACCTTGTGGGCGACGACCTCGGCGTGGTGCACGGCGGCCACGATCGCCCCGACGAGGACGACCGCGATGAGCACCAGCACCGGCCACGCCTCGTGGCTGGCCCAGGTGGCGGCGAGCACCACCAGGGCGAGGACGGGCACCACGACCGTCCACTGGAACCGGCCGCGGACGCTCGTGTCGGTCATGGCACGAGCCTAGACGCGCGGACTCGGTCGGCTCCGCGGGGCTGACGTACCCTGAGACCTTGTCCGGAGCGCGTCCGGGGACCCCCGGACGCCACCACGACCCGCTGTGAGGTTGCTGCATGTCCCCGACCCTGGGCTCCGCCGGGAGCCGCGTGCTCGGCGAGAGCGTCTTCTCCCGCCTCGAGCCCTTCCTGCCGAGCGTGTCGAAGCCGATCCAGTACGTCGGCGGCGAGCTCAACTCCACCGTCAAGGCGTGGGACTGCGCGGCCGAGAGCGCCGACGGCGGCGAGACCGTGCGCTGGGCGCTGATGTACCCCGACGCCTACGAGGTCGGCCTGCCCAACCAGGGCGTCCAGATCCTCTACGAGGTGCTCAACGAGCGCGACTGGATCGTCGCGGAGCGCACCTACGCGGTGTGGCCCGACCTGGAGGAGATCATGCGGCGCGGCGACGCGCAGGGGCCGATCCCGCAGTTCACCGTCGACGCCCACCGCCCCGTGCGCGACTTCGACGTGCTCGGGCTGAGCTTCTCCACCGAGCTGGGCTACACCAACATGCTCAACGCCCTCGACCTCGCGGGCATCCCGCTGCACGCCGCCGACCGCACCGACGGCGACACCATCGTGCTCGCCGGCGGCCACGCCGCCTTCAACCCCGAGCCCATCGCCGACTTCATCGACGCCGCCGTGCTCGGCGACGGTGAGGAGGTCGTGCTGGCGATCTCGGAGGTCGTGCGCGACTGGAAGGCCCAGGGCCGCCCGGCCGGCGACATGGCCTCGGGCCGCGACGAGCTGCTGCGCCGGCTCGCGGTGAGCGGCAACATCTACGTGCCCCGCTTCTACGACGTCTCCTACGCCGCCGACGGCACGCTCGAGGCCGTCGTGCCGACCGTGCCCGGCGTGCCCCACCGCGTGCGCAAGCACACGCTCATGGACCTCGACGCCTGGCCCTACCCCGCCAAGCCGCTGGTGCCGCTGGCCGAGACCGTCCACGAGCGCTTCTCGGTCGAGATCTTCCGCGGCTGCACCCGCGGCTGCCGCTTCTGCCAGGCCGGCATGATCACCCGCCCGGTGCGGGAGCGCTCCATCGAGACCATCGGCGCGATGGTCGAGAACGGCATCCGCACGACGGGCTTCGAGGAGGTCGGCCTGCTCTCGCTCTCCAGCGCCGACCACACCGAGATCGGCGAGGTCGCCAAGGGCCTGGCCGACCGCTACGAGGGCACCAACGTCTCGCTCTCGCTGCCCTCGACGCGCGTCGACGCCTTCAACATCTCCCTGGCCAACGAGTTCTCCCGCAACGGCCGGCGCTCGGGCCTGACCTTCGCCCCCGAGGGCGGCTCGGAGCGGCTGCGCAAGGTGATCAACAAGATGGTCACCGAGGAGGACCTGATCCGCACCGTCGCGGCGGCGTACTCCCACGGCTGGCGGCAGGTGAAGCTCTACTTTATGTGCGGCCTGCCCACCGAGACCGACGAGGACGTGCTCCAGATCGCCGACCTGGCCAAGCGGGTCATCGCCAAGGGCCGCGAGGTCTCCGGGCGCAACGACATCCGCTGCACGGTCTCCATCGGCGGGTTCGTGCCCAAGCCGCACACCCCCTTCCAGTGGGCCGCGCAGCTCGACCACGAGACCACCGACGACCGGCTGCGCCAGCTGCGCGAGACCGTGCGCGCCGACAAGAAGTTCGCCCGCGCCATCGGCTTCCGCTACCACGACGGCAAGCCCGGCATCGTCGAGGGACTCCTCTCCCGCGGCGACCGCCGCGTCGGCGCCGTCATCGAGCAGGTCTGGCGCGACGGAGGCCGCTTCGACGGCTGGAGCGAGCACTTCTCCTACGACCGCTGGATGCAGGCCGCCGCGCAGGCGCTGGCGGGCACCGGCGTCGACGTCGACTGGTACACCGTGCGCGAGCGCGGCTACGACGAGACCCTCCCGTGGGACCACCTCGACTCCGGCCTCGACAAGGACTGGCTCTGGGCCGACTGGGAGGACGCCATCGACCCCTCCTCCGACGTCGAGGTCGAGGACTGCCGCTGGACCCCCTGCTACGACTGCGGCGTGTGCCCCGAGATGGACACCGAGATCCAGATCGGCCCCACCGGGCGCCAGCTGCTGCCGCTCGCCGTCGTCTGACCCGTCGTCTGACCCGCCGTCCGACCCGGCGTCCTCGGGAGCGGGGTCAGGAGGCGGCGCCCAGGAGCGGGGCGTCGAGGGAGGACCCGTCGGTGTTGTAGGCCACGCAGACCACCCGGTCGCCGTCCTGCGGCGGGACCTGCTCGGAGATCGGGATGAGGGTCATGCGGGAGATGTCGACCTCGGTGCCGTCGTAACCCTCGGCGCTGGCCAGCTCGGCGCAGCCGGTGGGCTCGCCGTCGACGACCTCGGTGGCCACGACCTCCCCGTCGTGGGCCTCGGTGCAGTCGACCTCGCGGATGTCGGTGACGTTCTCCTCGGAGTCGTCGGTCAGCCCGTCGGCGGTGAGGCAGGTGCCGGCCTCGAGGTCGTCGAGGGTGGTCAGGCTGGTGCCCACGGTGACGAGGGCGACGATGCCTCCGATGAGCGCGAGGGTGCCGAGCAGGCCCACGACGATGGCGGTGACCGCGGCCCAGCGGCCCTTGGCGCGGCCCTCCTTGGTGCGGCCCAGCCCGACGAGGCCGAGGATCGCCCCGACGAAGGACAGGCAGCAGGTGAAGCTCAGCACCAGCGCCACGACGGAGAGGGTGTCGGTGCCCTGCGAGCCGCTCGGGTGGGTGGGGCCGCCGGGGTAGCTCTGGCCGTAGGGGCCGGCGGGCTGGGCCCCGGGCTGGCCGTACGGCGACCCCGCAGGCTGGCCGTACGGCGACCCCCCGGGCTGGCCGTAGGGGGTGGGCTGGCCGTACGGCGACGGCGGGCCGGCCGGGTCGCCGTCGGCGCCGCCCTGGTCGCCGGGGCCGTGGGGAGGTGTCGTCACGCGCTCACTGTAGGGCGCGGCGCGCCGGCGGGAGGGCGTCCTCGAGAAACACCGGACGGGCGACGTAGGCCCCCAGGACGGCCATGGGGAGCACGAGCGCGGTGAGCACGAGCAGCGGCACGGTCCAGCCCCCGGTGGCCTCGTTGAGCAGCCCCACGGCGAAGGGGCCGAGGGCGGCGAGCAGGTAGCCGACCGACTGGCTGAAGGCCGAGAGCGCCGCCGTGCCCTCGGGGGTCCGGGCGCGCAGCCCGATGAGCGTGAGCACGAGGGGGAAGGTGCAGGCGCCGACGCCGGCGACGACGGCCCACAGCGGCGCGGTCCACCACGGGCTCAGCACCATGCCCAGGTAGGCGACGGGGTAGGTGCCGATCACCCCCAGCAGCAGGGTGCGCGGTCGGGAGGTGGTCGCCATCAGCCGCGGCAGCCACAGCGACAGCGGGATGCCGGTGCCGGCCAGCAGGCCCACCAGCGCCCCCGCGGCGGTCGGCGACCAGCCGGCGTCGCGCCACAGCTGGGCGAACCAGCCGAAGATCGCGTAGGCCTGGAGCGCCTGGAGCCCGAAGCAGCCCGCCATCGCCCAGCCCAGTCGCGTGCGGGCGACGTCGAGGAAGGACACGCGCGAGCCGCCGCGCTCGACCGCGCGGTCGCGTCGCACCAGCGCGACCCACGGCAGCGCCGCGATCACCGCCAGCAGGGCCCACGTGCCCAGGCCCCAGCGGAAGCCGCCGCCCGCCTCGGAGATCGGCACGGTGAGGGTCAGCGCGAGGGTGAGCCCCACGGCGAGGGCGGCGGTGTACAGCGAGGTGACCGGTCCGATGCGGTCGGGGAAGTGCAGCTTGACCAGCGACGGCAGCAGCACGTTGGCCATCGCCATGCCGCCCACCGCGAGCAGGGAGGCGGCCAGGAACACCACGTCGTCGTCGGTGAGCACCCGCGCCACCAGCCCGGCCGCCGCGGCGAGCAGGGTGAGCAGGGTGGTGCGGTGCAGTCCGACGCGCGCCGCCGTGGCCGGTGCGAGGGCACCGAGCACGGCGAAGGCCAGCACCGGCAGCGAGGTGAGCAGGCTGGCCTCGCCGGCCCCGAGGCCGAGACCGCTCCTGACCTCGGCCAGCACCGGGCCGACGCTCACGGCGGCGGGGCGCAGGTTGAGCGCCAGCAGCAGCACGCCCACGAGGACGAGGGGCACGGTGCGGGTGACGGGTCCGGGGCTGCTCACCGGGCCCATGCTGGCACCGCACCCACGACGTACGACGGGCGGTGGGGGCAGGATGGGGTCGTGCTCCACGTGAGCGACCGGCAGCGTCGCGACCGCATCGCCCTGCGCCACGGCATCGACCCGGTGCGGCGTCGCGCCGACGCCGAGGACGCCACCCGTGCGGTCGCGGTGCTCCACGCCACCGAGCCCGCCACGGTGCACCTGTCGCTGCAGGCGCGGGTCGACGGGCTGCGTCGCTCCGACGTGGAGCGCGCGCTCCACGAGGAGCGCGTGCTGGTCAAGCAGCTGGCGATGCGCCGGACCCTCTTCGTGCTGCCGCGCGACCTGCTCCCCGCGGCCTGGGGGAGCGCCTCCGCACGGGTGGCAGGCACCGAGCGGGCGCGCCTGGCCAAGGACGCCGAGGCCCACGGCCTGGCGGACCCGGGCGCGGGCGCCGCCTGGGTCGAGCGTGCACGCCGGGAGGTGCTCGGCGTGGTGGCGGGCTCCGTGGAGGGTCGCCAGGCGGCCGAGGTCAGGGCCGCCGTGCCGGCGCTGGCGGCGCCGGCGCCCGTGGCGGGCGCGCCCTCGTCGTCGGTGCCCCCGACGGTGAGCCGGCTCCTGACCCTGCTGGGCGCCGAGGCCGAGGTGGTGCGGGGGGTCAACACGGGTCACTGGCGCGTCTCCCGTCCGCGCTGGGCGCCGATGGCGGCGTGGCTGGGGGAGGAGCCCCGACCGTGGTCGGCCTCCGACGGCTGGGCCGAGCTGGTGCGCCGCTGGCTCGGCGCCTTCGGGCCGGGCACCGAGGCCGACCTGGTGTGGTGGCTGGGCGCGACCAAGGGCATCGTGCGGGCGGCGCTCGCGCGCCTCGAGGCCGTGGAGGTCGCGCTCGACGGCGGGGCCACCGGATGGCTGCTCCCCGACGACGACCTCCTCGACCACCCGCTCGACGGGGCCCGGGGCCAGGAGGTCGGGCCCTGGGCGGCGCTGCTGCCCGTGCTCGACCCCACGGTCATGGGCTGGAAGGAGCGCGCCTTCTACCTCGGCCGTCACCGCGACGCGCTCTTCGACCGCAACGGCAACGCCGGCACCACCGCGTGGTGGGACGGTCGCGTCGTGGGCTGCTGGGTGCAGGACGAGGCGGGCCGCGTGCTCGTGCGCCTGCTCGAGGAGGTCCCCGCCGCCGGGCGCGCCGCGCTGGGGACCGAGGCCGACCGGCTGTCCGACTGGCTCGCCGGTGAGCGCGTCGGCACGGTCTACCCCTCGCCGGCGATGCGGGCACCGGCCTGACCTCTCGTAGCCTGTGCGGGTGCGAGAGCAGCCCGAGCAGCAAGCCCCTCCGGTCCAGCGCCTGCGCATCCGCTACGCCAAGCGCGGACGCCTCCGCTTCACCAGCCACCGCGACTTCAGCCGCGCCTTCGAGCGCGCCGTCTTCCGCGCCCGCGTGCCGATGGCCTACTCCTCCGGCTTCAACCCCCACCCCCGCATCTCCTACGCCGGGGCAGCGCCGACGGGCTCCGCGAGCGAGGCGGAGTACCTCGAGATCGGGCTCGCCGAGGTCGTCGACGTCGCCGCGGTGCGGGCGTCGCTGGAGGAGGCGCTGCCCGACGGGCTCGACATCCTCGAGGTCGCAGTCTCTCCCGGGGGATCGCTCGCCGACCTCCTCCAGGCCAGCCACTGGCGCCTCGACGTCGCCGCGGAGGAGTCGGACGCCCGCGCTGCGGTCGAGGCCTTCCTGGGGCAGGAGTCGGTGGAGGTCGAGCGGATGACCAAGAAGGGTCTGCGCACCTTCGACTGCCGCGCCGCCGTGCTCAGCCTCGAGGCCGGCCCCGTGACGGGTGCGGGCGTGGGGGCGCGCTCGACGCTCGACCTGGTGCTGCGCCACGGCGTGCCCTCGGTGCGGCCCGACGACGTGCTCACCGGCCTGGCGGCCGTCGGCGGCCTCCAGGCGGGGCCCGCTCCGCTGCTGACCCGGCTGGCCCAGGGGCCGCTGGAGGAGTCGACCGGCACGGTCGGCGACCCGCTCGCAGCGCGGACATGACCTGGATCGACGGCCCGTGTGCGATACTCGCCACGGTCGTCGCACCGGTGGAACCTGCCGCGGACGACGACCCGACGACGTTCTCGCCGGCCCGCACTCTCGGGGTCGGCACAGTGGGTGCGACGTCGGCGCCAGACCGCGACGCGGCCCGGCAGGCTCGGTGACAGCGAGTCGGCCCCCGGCCCCGGGATCCTCCCGGGGCAGGCCCAGCGACCGCGGCAGGCGACGACGACGCGTCCAGTGACGCACCGCGGAGGGTGTCGCCGCCACCGAAGGCTTACGCGTCGTGCCCCGGACCTCCTGCGGGCCGACGTCTGACACGTCCGGGTCGCCAGTGCGCCGCCCGGGCAGAGGAGCACCACATGCCCGACGAGAACCTGGGCGAGGACGTCACCACCGACACGGGCGCCGACACGGCCCCCACCGTCACCGTGACGACCCGCAAGGCCGCGGCCAAGAAGACGACCGCGAAGAAGACGGCCGCCAAGAAGACCGCCGCCGACGCCCCCGCGAAGAAGGCCGCCGCCAAGAAGGCGCCGGCCAAGCGCACCACGAAGAAGGCGGCGGCCGCCGAGCCGTCGACCTCGGACCCGGCGCCCGCCGACGTCGCCCCGGACGTGCCCGCCGAGGTGGCGGTCGACGCGCCTGCCGAGGCTCCGGGCGAGGCGCCCGCGGAGAAGCCGGCCAAGAAAGCCGCCGCCCGCAAGAGCGCCGCCAAGAAGGCGCCGGCCGCGAAGAAGGCCACCACCACGACCCGCACCCGCAAGAGCGCGGCGACCAGGGCCGCGGAGGCGGCCGCCGCCGAGGCGCCGGCGCCCGAGGCCGTCGTGACCGAGGTCCCGGTCGAGACGCCCGCCGAGACGCCCGCCGAGACCGAGGTGGCCGCGGCGCCGGCCGTGCTCTTCCAGGCCCCCGACGCCGCGAAGGCCACCAAGGCGACCGTGACCCGCCGCACCCGTGGCAGGGCCGCGGCTCCCGTGCGGACCGAGCCCACCCCCGAGCCCACCCCCGTGCCCGCCGCCGAGCCCACCGTCGCGGAGCCCAGCGACGCGGAGACCCCGGTCGCGGAGGCTCCGACCGAGGTCGTGGCCGAGGCCCCCGACGAGGCGGGCACCGACGCCCCCGCGCGCACCCGCACCACGACCACCACGCGCAGCCGCGGTCGCAGCCGCTCGGCCGGCGGCACCCGCACCGCCGCGCCGCAGGAGGCGGCACCCGAGGAGGACGAGCTCGAGGCCGTCGCCGCCAGCATGGCTCCCACCACCGGGCCCGCCGACGAGGCCGACACCGCCCGGGGCGGCGCCGACGCGTCGGGCGACGACACCGACGACGACGGCACCGACGACTCGGACGAGTCCGAGGACTCCGACGAGGACCGCTCCGAGGGCGGTGGCGGCCGACGTCGTCGCCGCCGCGGTGGCCGTCGGCGCCGCAAGTCCGGCGACGGGGGCTCCGGCCGCTCCGAGGACGACTCCGACGACGACTCCGAGGGCCAGGACGCCAGCGGCGACGCGGAGAGGGACTCCGACCAGGACGCCGACCAGGGCTCCGCCCGTGACGGCGGCCAGGGTCGCCAGGGCAACCGGGGCGGCAACCAGGGCGGCAACCAGGGCGGAAACCAGGGCGGCAACCAGGGAGGCGGCCGCGGCGGTCAGCGCCAGGGTGGCGACACTGGCCCCCAGGAGCAGGACGCCAAGGACGACACCGAGTCCGGCGAGGGCTCCTCGCGCCGGCGTCGTCGCCGGCGCCGCTCGGGCGACGACGGGGGAGAGCACGGCGACGACCCCGACAACACCGTGACCCGGGTCCGCAAGCCGCGCTCGGCCGAGGACGAGATCACCGCGATCTCGGGCTCCACGCGCCTCGAGGCCAAGAAGCAGCGCCGCCGCGACGGCCGCGAGGCCGGTCGGCGCCGCGCGCCGATCGTGTCGGAGGCCGAGTTCCTGGCCCGTCGCGAGGCGGTCGACCGCACCATGGTCATCCGCCAGCGCGAGGACCTCACCCAGATCGGCGTGCTCGAGGACAAGGTGCTCGTCGAGCACTACGTCGCCCGTGAGTCGCAGACCTCGATCATCGGCAACGTCTACATCGGGCGCGTGCAGAACGTGCTGCCCTCGATGGAGGCCGCCTTCATCGACATCGGCAAGGGCCGCAACGCCGTCCTCTACGCCGGCGAGGTCAACTGGTCCGCGCTGGGCCACCGCGACGGCCAGCCCCGCAAGATCGAGTCGGTGCTGTCCTCGGGCCAGCCGGTCCTCGTGCAGGTCACCAAGGACCCGATCGGCCACAAGGGCGCCCGGCTCACCAGCCAGATCAGCCTGGCCGGCCGCTTCCTGGTCTACGTGCCCGACGGCACGACCAGCGGCATCTCCCGCAAGCTGCCCGACACCGAGCGCAACCGCCTCAAGACGCTGCTCAAGGAGATCGTGCCCGAGGGCGCCGGCGTCATCGTCCGCACCGCGGCCGAGGGTGCCTCCGAGGACGAGCTGACCCGTGACGTCGAGCGGCTGAAGGCGCGCTGGGAGGACATCGAGAAGAAGTCCAAGGGCAGCGCCCCCCAGCTGCTCTACGGAGAGCCCGACCTGACCCTCAAGGTGGTCCGCGACCTCTTCACCGAGGACTTCGCGACCCTGGTCATCCAGGGCGACGACGCCTGGGACACCGTGCAGAGCTACGTCTCGCACGTCGCCCCCGACCTCGCCGACCGCCTGCAGCGCTACGAGCCCGCCGAGCACAACGGCCACGACCTCTTCACGACCTACCGCGTCGACGAGCAGATCGCCAAGGGCCTCGACCGCAAGGTCTGGCTGCCCTCCGGCGGCTCGCTGGTCATCGACCGGACCGAGGCGATGACCGTCGTCGACGTCAACACCGGCAAGTTCACCGGCTCGGGCGGAAACCTCGAGGAGACCGTCACCAAGAACAACCTCGAGGCGGCCGAGGAGATCGTGCGCCAGCTCCGGCTGCGCGACATCGGCGGCATCATCGTCGTCGACTTCATCGACATGGTGCTGGAGTCCAACCGCGACCTCGTGCTGCGACGTCTCGTGGAGTGCCTCGGGCGCGACCGCACCCGCCACCAGGTCGCCGAGGTGACCTCGCTCGGCCTGGTGCAGATGACGCGCAAGCGCATCGGCACCGGACTGCTCGAGGCCTTCAGCGACAACTGCGAGCACTGCCAGGGTCGCGGGATCGTCACCCACGACGAGCCCGTCGAGCCCAAGCGCGACGACGAGGGTCGGCGCGGTGGCAACCGCAGCGGTGGCGGCAACGGCGGCGGTGGCAACGGCAACGGCGGCGGCAACGACGGCGGCGGCCAGGGCGGACGTCGCTCGCGCGGCGGTCGCGGCCGCGGCCAGGACGACCAGGCCGAGCAGAGCGGCGGCCAGGGCGACGGGGGAGCCTCCAAGCCCCCCACCCCGCCCTCCCCGAAGGACATCGCGGCCATGGCGCGCCCGGAGCCCACCGAGACGGACGAGGCACCGGTCGCCGCGGCACCCGAGCAGCCCGCACCCGAGCAGCCCGCACCCGAGTCGGCGACCGCCGAGCAGGCAGGCGCCGAGCAGCCCGCGGCCGAGCAGACGACGGTGGTCACCCGCAGCCGTCGGCGCGGTGCGAGCCGCACGGCGCCCACGGTGACCGAGCCGGTCGCGGCCGAGGACCCCGTGGTCGCGCCGGTGGAGCCGACGCCGGCCCCGACGCCCGAGCCGGTGGCACCGCCGGAGCCCGACGCGGTGAGCGAGGCCCAGGCCGCGCAGGCCCCCGCCACCACGGTGGTGACCCGCACCCGTCGTCGTACGGCGACGCGGCCCGCCTCAGCGCCCGAGCCGGCGCCGGCGCCGGCGGAGCCCGCACCGCAGTCGGCCCCTGACCCCGACCCGGAGCCCGCGTCGGAGGCCGACCCGGAGCCGCCCGCGGCGCCGGCCGAGCCGACCGTCGTGACCCGCACGCGCACCCGCCGGGCCACCCGCCCTGCCGGCCCCCCTGCCGGCGAGACCGCCGGCGAGACCGCCGGTGAGGCCGCTGGTGAGCAGGCCGGGGAGTCCTCGGAGGAGGGCTCGGCCGCGCACGTGCCGGTCAAGAAGAAGGGCACCCGCAAGCGCTGAGCCGGCCCGTCCGGCGCCACGGCCCGCCGGGGCGACACCGAATTGCTGTCGCCCCGGCGGGTCCGTACTATGGGTCCTCGGTGCGCTGATGCGTGCCCTTCTGTGTGGCACCACCCACGACGCCCGGCCGGTCAGGCCCGGTGCGGCGGCACGGGAGCCCCAGACCACCGACTTACCTGTCAACTGACACAGCACAACCCGACGAAGGAGACCGCGGTGTACGCGATCGTGCGCGCAGGCGCCAAGCAGCAGAAGGTTGCCGTGGGCGACGTCATCGAGATCGACAAGGTGACGACCGGGGTCGGCGAGACGCTGACGCTGCCCGTCGTCCTCGCCGTCGACGGCGAGAGCGTCACCTCCGACTCCTCGGCCCTCGACAAGGCCTCGGTGACCGTCGAGGTGCTCGGCGCCACCAAGGGCCCCAAGATCATCATCCAGAAGTACAAGAACAAGACCGGCTACAAGAAGCGCCAGGGTCACCGTCAGAAGTACACCCAGGTCAAGGTCACCGACATCTCCCTCTGAGCCTTCCCGGTCTCAGGCTTCCTGCAGCGCACACCAAAGGATTCGACATGGCACACAAGAAGGGCGCGGCGTCCACCAAGAACGGTCGCGACTCCAACTCCCAGCGCCTCGGCGTCAAGCGCTACGGCGGCCAGCTGGTCAACGCCGGCGAGATCATCGTGCGCCAGCGAGGCACCCACTTTCACCCGGGCAGCGGCGTCGGCCGCGGCGGCGACGACACCCTGTTCGCGCTGCAGGCCGGTGCGGTCGAGTTCGGCACGCGCCGTGGCCGTCGCGTCGTCAACATCGTCCCGGGCGAGTGAGCTGACGCTCCCACCTGGCACACCAGGCTCTTCCTCGTTGGGCGTCCCGGACCTCCGGGGCGCCCTTCGTCGTCCGCACCACCCCTGAGCACCACCCCTGAGCAGCACCATCGAGAGAAGGCACCATGGCTGTCCCCACGTTCGTCGACCGGGTCACGCTGCACATCAGCGCAGGCCGGGGAGGCAACGGTGTGGCCTCGGTGCACCGTGAGAAGTTCAAGCCCCTCGGCGGCCCCGACGGCGGCAACGGGGGCCCCGGCGGCTCGGTGATCCTGCGGGTCGACCCCGACGTGACCACGCTGCTCGACTACCACCACAGCCCCAAGCGTCGCGCCGAGCACGGCGGGCACGGCGCCGGCGCCCACCGCAACGGCGGGCACGGCGCCGACCTCGTGCTGCCGGTGCCCGACGGCACCGTGGTGGCCGACCCGCGCGGCGAGGTGCTGGCCGACATGGTCGGACCCGGCACCGAGCTGGTCATCGCCCAGGGCGGGCGCGGCGGTCTCGGCAACGCCGCGCTGGCCTCCTCCAAGCGCAAGGCCCCCGGCTTCGCGCTGCTCGGTGAGCCCGGCGACGAGCTCGAGATCGTGCTCGAGCTCAAGGTCGTCGCCGACATCGGCCTCGTGGGCTTCCCCAGCGCCGGCAAGTCGAGCCTGATCGCCGCGATCTCGCGGGCGCGGCCCAAGATCGCCGACTACCCCTTCACCACCCTGGTGCCCAACCTGGGCGTCGTCACCGGCGGCGACACCACCTTCACCGTCGCCGACGTGCCCGGCCTCATCGAGGGCGCCAGCGAGGGCCGCGGCCTGGGCCACGACTTCCTGCGCCACATCGAGCGCTGCGCGGCGCTCGTGCACGTCATCGACACCGCCTCCATCGAGCCGGGTCGCAACCCCGTCGACGACCTCGACGTGATCGAGAACGAGCTGAGCCGCTACGGCGGCCTCGAGGACCGCCCGCGCCTGGTCGCGCTCAACAAGATCGACGTGCCCGACGGGCGCGACCTCTCCGACATCACCATCGACGACCTGCGCGAGCGCGGCCTGCGCGTCATCCCGATCTCCGCCGCCTCCGGCGAGGGCCTGCGCGAGCTGACCTTCGCGATGGCCGAGATCGTGGCCGCCGCGCGCGCCGCGAAGCCCGCGGTGGAGACCACCCGCATCGTGCTGCGGCCCCAGGGCGCCGACGGCAGCGGCGACTTCACCGTCTCCCAGACCGTCGACGGCTGGCGCGTGCGCGGCACGAAGCCCGAGCGGTGGGTGCGCCAGACCGACTTCAGCAACGACGAGGCCGTCGGCTTCCTCGCCGACCGCCTCGACCGGCTCGGCGTGGAGGAGAAGCTGCTGTCGATGGGCGCGCAGGAGGGCGACGCCGTGCTCATCGGCGACCCCGACAACGCCGTCGTGTTCGACTTCAAGCCCGGCATGGACGCCGGCGCCGAGATGCTCGGTCGCCGCGGCGAGGACCAGCGCATCGACCACTCCCGCCCGGCGGCCAGCCGCCGCCGCGAGATCGACGAGGCCATGGAGCACCGCGCCGAGGGCGAGACCCGCGCCGACGTGGCGCGCCGTCTCGACGCCGAGCGCAAGGGCCAGACCTACGGGCCCTCGTCGTACGAGATCGGCGGGAGCGAGGACCCGGACTGGTCCGAGCAGGACCCCGGCCGGTGAGCAGCGGCGCCGGTCGCGAGGTCGTGCTGGCCGCGCGCCGGATCGTGGTCAAGGTCGGCTCGTCGTCGCTGACCACCGCCGCCGGCGGGATCGACCCCAAGCGGGTCCGTGCCCTGGTCGACGCGCTGGCCGCCGCCCGCGCCCGCGGCGCCGAGGTGGTGCTGGTGTCCTCAGGGGCCATCGCCGCCGGCCTGGCGCCGCTGGGCCTGGCCCGTCGTCCGCGCGGCCTGGCGGCCCAGCAGGCCGCCGCGGCGGTCGGCCAGGGCCTGCTGGTGCACCGCTACACCGAGGAGCTGCGCCGCCACGACCTCACCGCCGGCCAGGTGCTGCTCACCGCCGACGACGTCACCCGGCGCTCGCACTACCGCAACGCCTACCAGACCTTCGCCAAGCTCCTCGAGCTCGGTGTGCTGCCGATCGTCAACGAGAACGACACGGTGGCGACCTCGGAGATCCGCTTCGGCGACAACGACCGCCTCGCCGCCCTGGTCTCCCACCTCGTGCACGCCGACCTGCTCGTGCTGCTCTCCGACGTCGACGGGCTCTACGACGCCGACCCCCGCGAGCCCGGCAGCGCGCTGGTGCCGGAGGTCCACGGACTCGACGACCTCGGCGGGGTGCGGATCGGGTCCACCGACGCCGCGGGCGTCGGCACCGGCGGCATGGAGACCAAGGTCGAGGCCGCCCGCATCGCCACCGGCGCCGGCATCCCGGTGGTGCTGACCTCCGCGGCCCGGGCCGGCGAGGCCGTAGCCGGCGAGCCCGTCGGCACGCTCTTCCACAGCACCGGCAGGCGCCGCCCGACCCGGCTGCTGTGGCTGGCCCACGCCACCGAGCCCCGCGGCACCCTCGTGCTCGACGCCGGCGCCGTGCGCGCGGTGGTCGAGCGCCGCGCCTCGCTGCTGGCCGCCGGGGTCACCGGTCACACCGGGGTCTTCCACGCCGGCGACCCGGTCGACCTCGTCGACCCCGAGGGCCGCCCGGTGGCCCGCGGGCTGGTGAACGTCGACGCCACGGAGGTGCCCGGGCTGCTCGGACGCTCCTACGAGCGCGAGCTCGTGCACCGCGACGCCCTCGTCGTGCTCTGAGCACCCACCGGCCCACGTCGCCGGTTCAGGTCGGGCTGGGGGCCGTTGCTACCTTCGGCCCCGTGCGGTGGCGAGGCGCGGTGTGGTGGCTCCTGCTGGTGGCGACCCTCGGGCCCGCCCTGCTGCTCACCGCGCTGAGGTCCACCGACCCGAGCCCCGGCTGGGCGGTGCAGGCGGTCGCCTTCACCCCCGTCGCGCTGCCCCTGTACGCCGCAGCCCTGCTGCTCCTGCTGGGCCGGGCGCTCACCGGCGGCCGCAGCGGCCGCCGCGGCCCGGCCGTGGTCGCGGCCCTCGTGGTGCTCGGCCTCGGGGGGCTGCACGCCTGGTGGTGGTCGCCGCTGGTCGCGGGCACGCCGCCCGACGCGGGCGACGGTGCGCGGGTGACGGTGATGACGGCCAACCTGCTCAAGGGGCGGGCCGACGGTGCCGAGGTCGTGCGCGCGGCGGTCGACAACGACGTCGACGTGCTGGTGCTGGAGGAGGTCACCGACGACGCGCTGGCCGACATGGAGCGCGCCGGGCTCGACGAGCTGCTGCCCGAGCGGATCGGCGAGACCGGTGCCTCGATCGACGGCACGATGGTGCTGTCGCGGGCGCCGCTGGGCGAGGCGACCGCGGCGGACACCTTCACCCAGACCTGGGGCGTCGAGGTCGACCTCGGGGCCGCGACCGTGCGGCTGCTGGCCGTGCACCCCGCCGCCCCGGTCGACCCCGAGCGCTGGCACGCCGACCTCGACCTGCTGCGCGACGTCGCCCGCGACACCGACGCCGACGTCGTCGTCGGCGACTTCAACGCCACCCTCGACCACGCGCCGATGCGCCGCCTCCTCGACGAGGGCTACGCCGACGCGGCCGCCGAGACCAACGCCGGCTGGCAGCCCACCTGGCCGGCCAACGGGCTGTTCCCGGTGCTCGGGGTGCCGCTGCCGACCTCGGTGGCGATCGACCACGTGCTGGTGGGCGAGGACG
Organism: Nocardioides sp. Leaf285; assembly: GCF_001422955.1. NCBI lineage: Bacteria > Bacillati > Actinomycetota > Actinomycetes > Propionibacteriales > Nocardioidaceae > Nocardioides > Nocardioides sp. Leaf285. The sequence continues at coordinate 202,043 of NZ_LMNH01000003.1, forward strand.
TGCTGGCCCTCGACACCCGCACCGTGGAGATCGGGGGCACCGACCACCTCGCCCTCGTGGCCGACCTCGTGGTCGTGGGCTGAGCGGCCCCGCCGTACCCTGGGAGGGACATGACCGCCACTCCCGTCTACCTCGACCACGCCGCCACCACCCCGATGGTGCCGGCCGCGATCGAGACCATGACGCGGCACCTGGCCGACGTGGGCAACCCCAGCTCGCTGCACGCCTCGGGCCGCCACGCCCGGCGCGTGGTGGAGGAGGCCCGCGAGCAGATCGCGCACGCGGTGGGCTGCCGGCCCGGCGAGGTCGTCTTCACCTCCGGCGGCACCGAGGCCGACAACCTCGCGGTCAAGGGCATCTTCTGGTCGCGCCGCAGCGCCGACCCGCGCCGCGTGCGGGTGCTGGCCACCGCGGTGGAGCACCACGCGGTGCTCGACCCGGTGCACTGGCTGGGGGAGCACGAGGGCGCCGAGGTCGAGCTGCTCGCGGTCGACCTCGAGGGCCGGGTCGACCTCGACGCCCTGCGCGCCACCATCGAGCGCGACCCCGCCTCGGTGGCGCTGGTGTCGGTGATGTGGGGCAACAACGAGGTCGGCACCCTGCAGCCGGTGGCGGAGGTCGTCGCGCTCGCCGCGCCCCACGGCATCCCCGTGCACAGCGACGCCGTGCAGGCCCTCGGCGCGGTGCCGCTGGACTTCGCGGCCTCCGGGCTCGACGCGATGACCGTCACGGGTCACAAGGTCGGCGGCCCCTACGGCGTGGGCGCGCTGCTGGTGCGCCGCCAGGTCGAGGTGACCGCCCTGGTGCACGGCGGCGGGCAGGAGCGCGACATCCGCAGCGGCACCATCGACACCCCCGCGATCGCGGGCTTCGCCACCGCGGTCGCGCACGCCGTGGAGCACCAGGCCGCCCACGCGGAGCGGGTGGCGGCCCTGCGCGACCGTCTCGTGGCCGGCCTGCTGGCCGCCGTGCCCGAGGCGGTGCTCAACGGCGACCCGGTCGAGCGGCTGCCCGGCAACGCCCACCTGTCCTTCCCCGGCTGCGAGGGCGACTCGCTGCTCATGCTGCTCGACGCGCGCGGCATCGAGTGCTCCACCGGCTCGGCCTGCTCGGCCGGCGTGCCGCAGGCCTCCCACGTGCTGCTGGCCATGGGCCACCCCGACGACGAGGCCCGCAGCTCGCTGCGCTTCTCCCTGGGCCACACCTCCACCGACGCCGACGTCGACGCCGTGCTGGAGGCCATCGGCCCCGTCGTGGCGCGGGCCCGGGCGGCGCGGCTGTGAAGGTCCTCGCCGCCATGTCGGGCGGCGTCGACTCCGCGGTGGCCGCGGCCCGCGCGGCCGAGGCGGGCCACGACGTCACCGGCATCCACCTCGCGCTGTCGCGCAACCCGGCGTCGTACCGCTCGGGCGCGCGCGGCTGCTGCACCATCGAGGACGCCAACGACGCCCGCCGCGCCGCCGACGTGATCGGCATCCCGTTCTACGTCTGGGACCTCTCCGAGCGCTTCCACGCCGACGTGGTCGAGGACTTCATGGACGAGTACGCCGCCGGCCGCACGCCCAACCCGTGCCTGCGGTGCAACGAGCGGATCAAGTTCGCCGCCGTGCTCGACCGGGCCCTCGCGCTGGGCTTCGACGCCGTCGCCACCGGCCACTACGCGCAGCTGCGCACGGGCACCGACGGGCTGGTGGAGATGCACCGTGCCGCCGACGCCGGCAAGGACCAGTCCTACGTGCTCGGGGTGCTCGACCAGCAGCAGCTGGCCCACTCGCTCTTCCCCCTCGGCGACACCCCCAAGCCCGCCGTGCGCGCGGAGGCGGAGCGGCGCGGGCTGCTCGTGGCCGACAAGCCCGACAGCCACGACATCTGCTTCGTCGCCGACGGCGACAACGCCGGCTGGCTGCGCGAGAAGCTCGGCGACCGCGCGCCCAACCACGGCGGCGCCATCGTCGACGACGCCACGGGGGAGGAGCTGGGCCGCCACGACGGCACGTTCGGCTTCACCATCGGCCAGCGCAAGGGACTGCGGCTCGGGGTGCCCGCCCCCGACGGGCGGCCGCGCTTCGTGCTCGACATCGAGCCGGTGGAGGGCACAGTGCGAGTCGGGCCGCGCGAGCGGCTCGCGGTGAGCGCCCTGGAGGCCGACCGCCCCCGCTGGTGCGGCACCGTGCCGCGGGTGCTGGAGGGCCCCGAGGTCACCGTGCAGCTGCGCGCCCACGGCGCCGAGCACCGCGCCCGGGTCGAGGTGCACGACGGCGACCGGGTGCGCGTCGAGCTGCTCGACCACGCCTCCGGCATCGCCCCCGGCCAGGCCGCGGTCTTCTACGACGGCACCCGCGTCGTCGGCTCGGCCACCATCACCGCCACGACCCGGGTCGCCGCGTGAGCGCCGCATGACCGCCGCCACCGGCATCGGCTCGATGCCCGGCGACGACGCCGCCGCCGTCGCCGAGGCGACGCGCACCGTGCTCGACAGCCTCCCCGACCTGCCCCACCTCGTGGAGCTGCCCGGCCGCGGCGCCACCGCCTCGATGACCGGGCGCGGCCTCGCGGTGCTGGCCGAGCTGGGGGCCGACCTCCAGCCCGCCGGCTGGCGCCTGACCGGCGGCGGCGCCGGGGTCGACCACCGGCGCGCCCGCAGCCTGCTCGCCCAGGACCTCGACGTGCTGGAGGAGCAGGCCCAGGGCCTGACGGGCGCCTTCAAGATCCAGGTGGCCGGGCCGTGGACCCTGGCCGCGACCGTGGAGCGTCCCCGCGGCGACAAGCTGCTGGCCGACGCCGGTGCGCGCCGCGAGCTGGCCCAGGCGCTGGCCGAGGGCGTGCGCGACCACGTGCGCGACGTGCGGCGGCGCCTGCCCGACGTCACCCGGCTCGTCGTGCAGGTCGACGAGCCCGCGCTGGCCGCGGTGCTCGACGCCCGGGTGCCCACCGCCTCCGGCTTCGGCCGCCACCGCACCGTGCACCCGCCCGAGGCCTCCAACGCCCTCGGCTGGGTGCTCGGGGCCGCGACCGAGGCGGGCGGCGAGGCGTGGGTGCACACCTGCGCCGCCGGCACACCTCTCGGACTCCTGCGCGGCGCCGGGGCCCGCGGCCTCGCCGTCGACCTGTCGCTGATGACCGCCGCCGACCACGACGCCCTCGGCGAGGCGCTCGAGGCCGGCGACAGCGTCGTGCTCGGCGTCGTGCCGACCACGGCCGCCGCCGGGCCCGAGGCGGGGGAGAGGGCGCTCGTCGAGCGGGTCGAGCGCTGGCTCGACATGCTGGGGATCGACCCCGGCACCGTCTCCGGGCAGCTGCTGGTCAGCCCGGCCTGCGGCCTCGCCGGCGCCGACGTCGCGTGGTCGCGCCGCGCGCTGGCCCTGTCGAGCGACACAGCGCGCCGCCTGAGCTGAGGGCTCCGCCGTACCCGGGGCGCACCTGGGCCGCACCTGGGGCGCACGGGCACCGACGCCACGGGCCCGGTCACCGAGGTGACCGGGCCCGTGGCGTCGAGCGGTGGGGTGCGGGCGTCAGCCCATGTGCACCGGGGCGCCCTCGGGGCCGTCGGTGGCGAGCTCCTCGTGCTTGACGTCGAGGAAGAGCCACACGATGAGCGAGCCGACCAGGATCATCGCCGAGCCGACGAGGAAGGCCGCGGTCGCGCCGTCGGTGAAGGAGCCGAGCTGCGTGGCGGCGCCGACGACCTGCGGGATCTGGTCGCCGCTGAGGCCCTGCTGCTGCGCGGCCGCGAGCAGGTCGGGGGAGAGCTCCTCGCCCCGGCCGCTGGCGAAGTGCAGCGACACGGTGGCGAGCACGGCGAGGCCGAGGGCGCCGCCGACCTGCTGCATGGTGTTGAGCACGCCCGAGCCGATGCCGCTGTCCTCGGCGCGCACGTGGTGCACGGCGGTGAGGGTCAGCGGCACGAAGACCATGCCCATGCCGAAGCTCATCAGCACGATGAAGGGGAAGATCGAGGCCCAGTAGTTCAGGTCCTCGCCCACGGGCTGGCCGCCCGGCATCACGGCCTGGAGCAGGTTGGCGCTCGACTCGTCGACCGAGAGCCGCGAGAAGCCGAAGAGCGCGATCGCGGCGAGCAGCGTGCCGGTGCCCGCGATGAAGCGTGGGTCGATGCGGTTGACGAGGTTCGACGACAGGCCTGCGCCGATCACGATGCCCACCGAGAACGGCAGGAACGCGAAACCGGTGTGCAGCGGGCTGTAGCCCACGACCTGCTGGATGAAGAGGCTGAGGAAGAAGAACATCGCGAACATCGCGGCCGGCACGAGCATCATCACCAGGAAGCTGGCCGCACGGGTCCGGTTCTGGAAGATGCGGATCGGCAGCAGCGGGTGCGCCGCGCGCGACTCCACGAAGGCGAAGGCCACCAGCAGCGCGACGCCGGCGACCAGCGAGGCGATGGTCCAGGTGTCGCCCCAGCCGTGGGCCTCCTCGCCGGCGCGGGTCAGGCCGTAGACCAGGCCGAGCAGACCCAGGGTGCCGGTGACGGCGCCGGGCACGTCGAGCTGGCCCTCGGTGCCCTCGGACTCGTTGAGGAAGCGCGGGGCGAGGGCGGCGGCCACCAGGCCGATCGGGACGTTGATGAGGAAGGTGAGGCGCCAGCCGTCGACGTCGACGCCGAGCAGCTGCGGCGAGATGCCGGTGAGCCAGCCGCCGAGGATGAGGCCCACGGCCGCGCCGGCGCCCGACATGGCGGCGTAGACGGCGAAGGCGCGGTTGCGCGCGGGGCCGGCCGGGAAGGTCGTGGTGATGAGCGCCAGGGCGGCGGGCGAGGCGAGCGCCGCGCCGAGGCCCTGGAGGCCACGGGCCGCGAGCAGCAGCGGCTCGTTGGTGGCGATGCCGCCGAGCAGCGAGGCGACCGCGAAGACGACCAGGCCGATCATGAAGACGCGGCGGCGGCCGTAGAGGTCGCCGAGGCGGCCGCCGAGGAGCAGCAGGCCGCCGAAGGCCAGGGCGTAGCCGGTGACGATCCAGGTGAGGTTGGCCTGGTCGATGTCGAGGTCGGCGCCGATGAAGGGCAGCGCGATGTTGGCGATGGTGGCGTCGAGCACGACCATCAGCTGCGCGATCGAGATCACGACGAGGGCCCAGCCGAGGCGGAGCTGGCGCGGCTCGTGCGCCCCTGCCTGCTGGTCGGGCGGTGCGGTGTCGGTCATGGGATGTCCTTGGTCTGGTCGAGACGTGGTGGAGACGTGGTGGAGCGGGCGGGCCCGGTCAGGGTCGGCGGGTCGCCGCGGGGAGGATGATCTGGTCGATCACCCGCGTGATGGTGTCTGCGTCGGGTGCTCGGCCGAGCAGGAAGACGCGGTGCATGACGATGCCGGCCAGGGCCGGCTCGATGAGCTCGAGGTCGATGTCCTCGCGCAGCTCGCCCCGGGCGCGGGCCCGCTCCCAGATGGTGCGGGAGCCGGCGATCTTGGCCTCGAGCACGTCGCGGCGGAAGGCGGTGGCGAACTCCGGATCGACGCTGATCGCGGTGAGGATGCTGGTGAAGTGCGAGACCGTCTCGCCGTCGGTCAGGCCGCCCATGCCGCAGAAGGTGGCCCGCAGGTCCTCGCGCAGGCTCCCGGTGTCGGGCAGGTCGGGCTGCTGCTTGGCCGCCTTGAGGGCGTCGATGACCAGGGCCACCTTGCCCCCGCCCCAGCGGCGGTAGAGCGTCGCCTTCGACGCCTTGGCCCGGGTGGCGACGGCGTCCATGGTGAGGCGGTCGTAGCCGACCTCGCTCAGCAGCTCGAGGGTGGCGTCGAGGATCTCCTGCTCGCGGTCTCCCTCGACGCGCGGGCGGGTCTCGGCGGGGGTCATGGCTGCTCCACGTCTGGTCGTGCGGTGCGTTTACCTGGATGAAACGAAACGGTTCCGTTCCATCCCGAACAGCATGGCACGCCCAGGTGTTCCCGCGCCAACGCGCGGATGTCGGTCCGGCGTCCCGCGGGGGGAGGGGCGGGGTGCGCGCTCAGTCGGCGCGGCGGTGCTCGGGCCGGTCGGCCCGGCGCTGGGGCTCATGCGGGAGGAGGTCGAGCACGCCCTCGGTGGCCACGCGGTTCCAGTCCTCGACACGGCGGAACATGTAGTGCCCCACGCGGCCCATGTCGACGAGGCGGGCCGACGCCGCGACGCGGGCCGCGCGCTCGACGTACGCCGCGGTCTGGCGCGCCGAGGTGATCTTGTCGCTGCGGCCGTGGGCGGCGAGCAGGTGCCGGCCGGCGAGGGCGCGCACGGGCTCGTCGGGCGGGAGCCACGGCGCGAGCGCGACCACGCCGGCGACCCGGTCGTCGTCGGCGACGTGCACGGCGGTGCGCGCGCCCATGGAGTGACCGAGCAGCACGACGGGGGTGTCGGGGAGCTCGGTGCGGGCCTGGGCGAGGGCCCACCGGGCGTCGGCGATGGCGCCCGCACCGTCGAGGTTCCACCCGCGAGCGCGGTAGCGCAGCAGCCAGGTCGAGGCGCCGGCCTCGTGCAGGGCGGGGGTGATGGCCCGCTGCAGGGCCGCCACGCGGCGCCACGACGCGCTGCGACCGTCGACCACCTGCTGCGAGGTGGGCTTGCCGCCGTGGAGCATCAGCACGAGCGCCCGGGGAGCGCCCTCGACGTCGAGCCGGGTCAGCGAGGGCGCGGGGCGCTCGGCGTGCGGGGTGGTCACGGTGCTTCTTCGGTGCCGCGGCGGGGGGTGGATGGGCCCGGAGCACCCCGGACCGGAAGGGGGTGCGCCGCTGTCGGCGCGACCCGGCAGGATGGCTCCCATGACCGAGCCTGTCCCCGTGAGCGACGACGCCCGCGACGAGCACCGTCGGCTCAGCGAGGAGGTCGAGGACGCCCGCTGGCGCTACTACGTGCTCGACTCGCCGACCCTCGACGACGCCGCCTTCGACTCCCGGATGCGCCGGCTGGAGGAGCTGGAGGAGCAGTTCCCCGAGCTGCGCACCCCCGACTCGCCCACGCAGCGGGTGGGCGGCGCGGTCAGCACCGAGTTCACCGCCGTCGACCACCTCCAGCGCATGGAGAGCCTCGACAACGCCTTCTCCTACGACGAGCTCGAGGCCTGGCACGCCCGTCTGGCCCGCGACGGCGTCGACGACCCGGCGCTGCTGTGCGAGCTGAAGGTCGACGGGCTGGCCATCAACCTGCTCTACGAGCAGGGCCGCCTGGTCAGGGCGCTGACCCGCGGCGACGGCAGCACGGGGGAGGACGTCACCCCCAACGTGAAGACCATCGACTCCGTCCCGCACCGCCTGGTCGCCGCCGAGGGCTTCGCGGTGCCCGAGCTCGTCGAGGTCCGCGGCGAGGTGTTCCTGCCCACCGCGGCCTTCGAGCGGCTCAACGCCGCGATGACCGACGCGGGCAAGCCGGTCTTCGCCAACCCGCGCAACGCCGCCGCGGGGTCGCTGCGCCAGAAGGACCCGCGGGTCACCGCCACCCGGGCGCTCGGCATGGTCTGCCACGGCATCGGCGCGCGGCGCGGCTTCGAGCCGGCCTCGCAGTCGCAGGCCTACGACGCGCTCGCCGCCTGGGGGCTACCGACCAGCCCGCGGGTGCGGGTGCTGCCCGGGCTCGCCGAGGTCCGCGCCTTCATCGAGCACCACGGCGAGCACCGCCACGACGTCGAGCACGAGATCGACGGGGTCGTGGTCAAGGTCGACGACGTCTCGCTGCAGCGACGCCTCGGCTCGACCAGCCGGGCGCCGCGGTGGGCCATCGCGTTCAAGTACCCCCCGGAGGAGGTCAACGCCGAGCTGCTCGACATCCGGGTCAACGTCGGCCGCACCGGGCGCGCCACGCCGTACGGCGTGATGGTGCCGACCCGGGTGGCCGGCTCGACGGTCGAGAACGCCACCCTCCACAACGCCCACGAGGTGCGCCGCAAGGACGTGCGACCCGGCGACACCGTCATCCTGCGCAAGGCCGGCGACGTCATCCCCGAGATCCTCGGGCCCGTGCTCGCGCTGCGGCCCGAGGGGCTGGCGGAGTGGGTCATGCCCACGCACTGCCCCGCCTGCGAGACCCCGCTGGCGGAGCAGAAGGAGGGCGACAAGGACCTGCGCTGCCCCAACCACGAGCACTGCCCGGCCCAGGTGCGCGAGCGGGTCTTCCACGTCGCGGGCCGCGGCGCCTTCGACATCGAGGGGCTCGGCTACGAGGCGGCCTCCGCGCTGCTCGACGCCGGGGTGCTCGCCAACGAGGGCGACGTGTTCTCCCTCGGGCCCGACGACCTGCTGCGCACCGACCTGTTCACGCGCGCGGCGAAGAAGGGCGAGGAGGGCGAGCGGGTGCTGTCGGCCAACGGCCAGCGGCTGCTGGCCCACCTCGGCGAGCGCAAGCAGGTCCCGCTGTGGCGGGTGCTGGTGGCCCTCTCGATCCGCCACGTCGGCCCGACCGCCGCACGGGCGCTGGCCCAGGAGTTCGGCTCGATGGCCGCGCTGCGCGCCGCCACCGAGGAGCAGCTCGCCGCGGCCGAGGGGGTGGGGCCCACCATCGCGGAGGCCGTCATCGAGTGGTTCGAGGTGCCGTGGCACGCCGCCATCGTCGACCGCTGGGAGCAGGCCGGCGTGAGCATGGCCGACGAGCGTGACGAGTCGGTGCCCCGCACCCTCGAGGGGCTCACCGTGGTCGTCACCGGGTCGCTGGAGGGCTACAGCCGCGACTCGGCCAAGGAGGCGATCCTCTCGCGCGGCGGCAAGGCCGCCGGGTCGGTGTCGAAGAAGACCGACTTCGTCGTCGTCGGCGCCAACGCCGGCTCGAAGGCCGACAAGGCCGAGCAGCTCGGCCTCCCCGTCCTCGACGAGGAGGGCTTCACCCGCCTGCTCGCCGAGGGACCGCCACCCCCGGCTGACGACCAGGACGCGGCGTCCCAGGCTCCTGAGGATGCCGGCGACGACGCTGGCTGAGCCCCGGGGGCGGTGCTCCGGCGCCGAGCCCCGGGTGGTCGAGGAGGGACCGCCAGCCCCCCGGTGGTCGAGGAGGGAGCGCCACCCCCCCCGGGGGGTTGAGGAGGGAGCGCCACCCCCCCCCGGGCGGTTGAGGAGTGAGCGCCCCCCCCGGTGGTTGAGGAGGGAGCGCCAGCGACCGTCTCGAAACCACGGCGCCAGGTGGTCGTCGAGGCGGGAGGCCTTCGAGACGCTCGCTGCGCTCGCTCCTCAGGAGCCACGCCCGCGACCGTGTGGACACCACCAGCACCCGCACGAGGACCCGCTCGGACCCGCCACGCGGGCGAAGCGCCTCGCGTCCCCGGTCGCCCGCCTGAGAAGTGGCGGCGTACGACGACTCGACGGCCGCTGCAGGTGTCGTCTTCCGCCACTTGCCGCACGGTCGCTCCCCGCGAGCGCCGCCAGCACCGGCGGGCCACACCGGGGGCGCCTCGTGTCGCCGGCCGGCCCGCCCGAGAAGTGGCGGCGTACGACGACTCGAGGGCCGCTGCAGGTGTCGTCTTCCGCCACTTGCCGCATGGTCGCTCCCCGCGAGCGCCGCCAGCACGGGCGGGCCACACCGGGGGCGCCTCGCGTCGCCGGCCCGCCCGCCCGAGAAGTGGCGGCGTACGACGACTCGAAGGCCGCTGCAGGTGTCGTCTTCCGCCACTTGCCGCACGGTCGCTCCCCGCGAGCGCCGCCAGCACGGGCGGGCCACACCGGGGGCGCCTCGCGTCGCCGGCCCGCCGGCCTGCCCGCCCGAGAAGTGGCGGCGTACGACGACTCGACGGCCGCTGCACGTGTCGTCTCCCGCCACTTTTCGCACGGTCGGTCCCCGCGAGCGACGCCAGCACCGGCGGGCCACACCGGGGGCGCCTCGCGTCGCCGGCCCGCCCGCCCGAGAAGTGGCGGCGTACGACGACTCGACGGCCGCTGCAGGTGTCGTCTCCCGCCACTTACCGCACGGTCGCTCCTCGCGAGCGCCGCCAGCACCGGGCCCGCCACGGGGGGCTACGTCCCGTTCCCGGCCGGCCCGCCCGCCCGCCCGAGAAGTGGCGGCGTACGACGACTCGACGGCCGCCGCAGGTGTCGTCTCCCGCCACTCACCGACGCCGACGACTGACCGCACTGGCCGACCGCACTGGGGCAGATGCCTCCCCGACACGCAGCGAGCGCCGCCCCACGGCTGTGGGACGGCGCTCGCGAGCGGGTGGAGCGCAGGCTCAGGCGTTGAGCTTGTCGCTGACCGAGAGCACGCGGGTGACCAGGTGGTCGAGCGCGCTGCGGTCGGTGTCGTCGAGCTCGCTGGTCTGGCCGGTGACCTTGCCGACGCCGTAGGGGTTGCCGTCGGCGAACTTCACCGGGTCGGTGTAGCCCGGAGGCACGATGATGCCGCCGAAGTGGGCGAAGGTCGTGTGCATGGCCTCGAGCGTCGTCTCCTGGCCGCCGTGGAGGGTCTGGCTGGAGGTGAAGGCGGCGTAGACCTTGTCGGCCAGCTTGCCCTGGCCCCACAGCGGGCCGAGGGTGTCGATGAAGGACTGGAGCTGGCTGGTGACGTGGCCGTAGCGGGTGGGCGAGCCGAAGAGGACGGCGTCGGCCCAGTCGAGGTCGTCGGGGCTGGCGGTGGGCTTGCTCGCCTGCTCCTCCACGTGCTGCTTCCAGGCGTCGACCGACTCGACGGCCTCGCGGGGCGCGGTCTCGGCGACGTGGCGCAGCCGGACCTCGGCGCCGAGTCCCTCGGCGGTCTGGGCCAGGCGCTCGGCCATGGCGTGGGTGCTGCCGAAGCCGGAGTAGTAGATGATCGAGAGCTTGCTGGGCACGGGTGGTACCTCCGTGGGATCGCGAGTCGGTTGACCGTTCAACTTCCACGGTAGCCATCGCCCGGCGCCCCACAAGGTCCCTGCGGGTGACCCGGGGCGACGGCCCTAGGATGAGCGCCATGCCTGAGATAACCCGAGACGAGGTCGAGCACCTGGCGAACCTCGCCCGGATCGACCTGTCCGACGCCGAGCTCGACCACCTCGCCCCGCAGCTGTCGGTGATCCTGGAGTCGGTCGCCTCGATCAGCGGCGTGGCCGGTGACGACGTGCCCCCGACCTCCCACGCGCTCCCGCTCACCAACGTCTTCCGCGAGGACGTCGTGGTGCCCGGGCTGGGCGCCGAGGCCGCGCTGGCCGGCGCCCCCGAGTCGGAGCAGCAGCGCTTCATGGTGCCGCGCATCCTCGGGGACGAGCAGTGAGCGCCGACCTGACCCGCCGCACGGCCGCCGACCTGGCCGCCGACCTCGCCGCGGGCACGACCACCTCCGTCGCGCTGACCCAGGCCCACCTCGACCGCATCGCCGCGGTCGACGGCGGACCCGACGCCGGCGTGCACGCCTTCCTCCACGTCGACGCCGAGGGTGCGCTGGCGGCGGCCGCCGCCTCCGACGAGCGTCGCGCGGCGGGGTCGCCGGCCTCGGCGCTCGACGGCGTGCCGATCGCGGTCAAGGACGTCCTGGCCACCCGGGGGCTGCCCACGACGTGCGGCTCGAAGATCCTCGAGGGCTGGGTCCCGCCCTACGACGCCACGGTGGTCGCCCGGCTCCGGGCCGCCGGCCTGCCCATCCTGGGCAAGACCAACATGGACGAGTTCGCGATGGGCTCCTCCACCGAGCACTCCGCCTACGGCCCCACCCGCAACCCGTGGGACCTCGAGCGGATCCCCGGCGGCTCCGGCGGCGGATCGGCGGCGGCCCTGGCCGCCTTCGAGGCTCCGCTGGCCCTCGGCACGGACACCGGCGGCTCGATCCGCCAGCCCGGCGCCGTCACCGGCACCGTGGGCGTCAAGCCGACCTACGGCGGGGTCTCGCGCTACGGCCTCGTGGCCATGGCCAACTCCCTCGACCAGGTCGGCCCGGTCACGCGCACGGTCCTCGACTCCGCGCTGCTGCACGAGCTGGTGGGCGGGCACGACCCGCTCGACTCCACCTCGGTCGACCAGCCGCTGCCGTCGCTGGTCGACGCCGCCCGCCGCGGCGCCGAGGGCGACCTCTCCGGCGTGCGCGTCGGCGTGATCAGCGAGCTCTCCGGCGAGGGCTACCAGGCCGGGGTGCAAGCGCGCTTCGAGGAGTCGCTGGAGCTGCTGGTCAAGGCGGGGGCCGAGGTCGTCGAGGTGTCGTGCCCGACCTTCGTGCACGCCCTGGCGACCTACTACCTGATCATGCCGTGCGAGGCCTCCTCCAACCTCGCCAAGTTCGACGCGATGCGCTACGGCCTGCGGGTGCTGCCCGAGGGCGTCGACTCGCCGAGCGCCGAGCAGGTCATGCGGGCCACCCGCGACGCCGGCTTCGGCGACGAGGTCAAGCGCCGCATCATCCTCGGCACCTACGCCCTGTCGAGCGGCTACTACGACGCCTACTACGGCACGGCGCAGCGGGTGCGCACGCTCATCGCCCGCGACTTCGCCGCCGCGTTCGAGAAGGTCGACGTCCTGGTCTCACCGACCGCGCCGACCACGGCCTTCAAGCTGGGGGAGAAGCTCGACGACCCGCTGGCGATGTACCTCAACGACCTCGCCACCATCCCGGCCAACCTGGCCGGGGTGCCCGGCATGTCGCTGCCCAGCGGCCTGGCCGACGAGGACGGCCTGCCGGCCGGCTTCCAGATCCTGGCGCCGGCCCTGGCCGATGACCGGATGTACCGCGTGGGCGCGGCCCTCGAGGCCGCCCTCCACGAGCGGTGGGGCGGCCCGCTGCTCGACCGCGCGCCCGCCCTGGCCGCCCAGGCCGGCCCGACCGACGCGAACGGAGCCTCCGCATGAGCACCTCCACCACCGGCGACGTCCTCGTCGACTACGACGAGGTCCTCGCCGCCTACGACCCGGCGATGGGCCTGGAGGTCCACGTCGAGCTCAACACCGCGACCAAGATGTTCTGCGGCTGCCCCACCGAGTTCGGAGCCGAGCCCAACACCCAGGTCTGCCCGACCTGCCTGGGCCTGCCGGGTGCGATGCCGGTGGTCAACGCCAAGGCGGTGGAGTCGGCGATCCGCATCGGCCTCGCGCTCAACTGCGACATCGCCGAGTGGTGCCGCTTCGCGCGGAAGAACTACTTCTACCCCGACATGCCGAAGAACTTCCAGACCAGCCAGTACGACGAGCCGATCGCGTTCGAGGGCTGGATGGACGTCCTGGTGCCGACCGCCGACGGTGGCACGGAGACGGTGCGCGTGGAGATCGAGCGCGCGCACATGGAGGAGGACACCGGCAAGTCGCTGCACGTCGGCGGCTCCACCGGCCGCATCCACGGCGCCGACTACTCGCTGGTCGACTACAACCGCGCCGGGATCCCGCTCATCGAGATCGTCACCAAGCCGATCACCGGGCTCGGTGCGCAGGCCCCCGAGGTCGCCAAGGCCTACGTCGCGCAGCTGCGCGAGCTGATCGTCGCCCTCGGTGTCTCCGACGCCCGCATGGACCAGGGCTCGATCCGCGCCGACGTGAACCTCTCCCTGGCCCCGAAGGGCTCCGGTGCGCTCGGCACCCGCACCGAGACCAAGAACGTCAACTCGCTGCGCTCGGTCGAGCGTGCGGTGCGCTACGAGATGCAGCGCCACGCCGCCGTGCTGGGGGAGGGCCGCTCGATCCTGCAGGAGACGCGCCACTGGCACGAGGACACCGGCGTGACGACGTCGGGTCGCGAGAAGTCCGACGCCGAGGACTACCGCTACTTCCCCGAGCCCGACCTGGTGCCGGTGGCACCGTCGCGCGAGTGGGTGGAGCAGCTGCGCGGCACCATGCCGGAGAACCCCCGCGCCCGCCTGGCCCGGCTGCAGGAGTCGTGGGGCTTCACCGACCTGGAGATGCGTGACACCGTGGGCGCGGGCGCCCTCGGCCTGGTCGAGGAGACCATCGCCGCCGGCGCCGCGCCCCAGGCCGCGCGCAAGTGGTGGCTGGGCGAGATGGCGCGGCGCGCCAACGACTCCGGTGTCGAGATCGGCGCCCTCGGCGTCACCCCGCAGCACGTCGCACGCGTGCAGGCGATGGTCGACGCCGGCGAGCTGACCGACAAGCTGGCCCGCCAGGTCTTCGACGGGCTGCTGGCCGGCGAGGGCACCCCCGACGAGGTCGTCGCGGCCCGCGGCCTGGCCGTGGTCTCCGACGAGGGCGCCCTGTCGGCCGCGGTCGACAAGGCCATCGCCGAGAACCCCGCCATCGCCGACAAGATCCGCGACGGCAAGGTCGCCGCGGCCGGTGCGCTCATCGGCGCCGTGATGAAGGAGATGCGCGGCCAGGCCGACGCCGCACGGGTCAAGGAGCTCGTGCTCGAGAAGCTGTCCTGAGGCGGCGGCGGGGGCGGTCCCGGGTTACGCTGCCCCCGCACCACTCATCACGCCCGCACGTGGGGGAAGCCGGTCGGAGTCCGGCGCTGACCCGCAACCGTAGGCCGTGCCGGGTCCTCCCCGGGGCGGCGAGCCGGAGCACCCGCTGCGACGCGTCCTGATCATTCGCTGTCGAGGAACACGGCGGGTGGCCCGCCCCGGATCAGCCGGGGCGCCTCCCGCCGTGCGCAGCGGGAAGGAATCCCCATGCGTCACCCCCTGCGCCGCGCGAGCGCCCTCGCCGCCGCCCCCGTCCTGTCCCTGGCCCTGCTGGCGGTGCCCGGCCTCACCACCCCGGCCCAGGCCGCCGCCGGCGACCTCGACCCCGTCGCCGCGCAGCGCGCCGGCGACTGGCTCGCGGGCCAGGTCGACGACGGGCTGCTGACCTACCGCAGCTTCGGCGCGCCGTTCACCGACTACGGCCTGTCCATCGACGCCGAGCTCGCGCTGGCCGCGGTCGGCGGGCAGGACGCCACCGTCGACGCGATCGCCGCGGCCGTCGCCGAGGACCCCACGGTCTACACCGACTACGCCTACCCCTTCGACGGCGCCCAGTACGCCGGGCGCGCGGCCGGCGCCGTGGCCAAGGCCCTCGTGGGCCTCCAGGCCGCGGGCGTCAACCCGGCCACCGTCGAGGAGATCGACCTCGTCGGAGCGCTGGAGGCCCAGACCGCCGACACCGGTGCCACCGCCGGGCGCATCGCCGACGTCGCCACGAAGGACGGCGAGCCCGACCCGACCGGCGACTTCGCCAACACGCTGGGCCAGGCCTTCGCCGTGCGCGGCCTCCAGGCCGCGGGCAGCGACGAGGCCGACGCCGCCACCGACTTCCTGCTGCTCCAGCAGTGCGGGGCCGGCTTCTTCCGCCAGGACTTCGCGCCGGCCACCGCGACCGACCAGGCCTGCGGGAGCGGGGCCGACGCCAGCGTCGACGCCACCGCGCAGGCGGTGCTGTCGCTGCTGCCCCAGGCGGGTGACGCCGAGGTCGACGCCGCGCTGGCCGACGCCGCCGCCTGGCTGGCGGGCTTCCAGAACGCCAACGGCTCCTTCGACTCCGGCACCGACGCCACCGCCTTCCCCGGCAACGCCAACAGCACCGGCCTGGCCGGCTGGGCCCTCGGCGACCTCGCCGACCTCGGCGTGGGCGCGGCCAGCGCCGACGCCGCCGCCGACGCCGCGGCCTGGCTGCGGGCCCGCCAGGTCGCCGGCGTCGGCGACTGCAACCGCTTCGACGACGCCGACCTCGGCGCCGTGGCCTACGACGACACGGCCCGGAAGGGCGCCCGCACCGACGGCGTCCGCCCCGCCGACCGAGGCCAGTTCCTGCGCGCCACCGCCCAGGCCGCGCCCGCGCTGGCCTCCTCCACCGACACCGGCGAGGACGCCGTCGCCGCGAAGGACCTCGCCCGCAAGGGCCGCGCCCTCACCGTGGAGGTCACCGGGCTGGCCCCGGGCGCCAAGCTCTGCCTCACCGGCAGTGGCGCCGGCCGCGGCGAGACCGCGGGCGCCACCGCCGGTCGCGACGGCTCGGCCGGCCTCACCGTCAGCCCCGAGCGCGCCGGCACCGCCACCTACGAGGTGCGGGGCGAGAGCGGCGTCGTCGGCTCCGTCGACGTGCGTGTGCTCGGCCCCAAGACCCTCGGCGTCGACACCGCCCGGCGCGCCGAGCGGGGTGGGTCCCACGTCGTGACCGTCTCCGGCCTCGTGCCCGGGGAGCGCACCGTGGTGACGTTCCGCGGCTCCAAGAGCGTGGCCCGCGCCGACGAGGAGGGCCGCGTCGTCACCGAGGTGCGCGTCAGCGGGGCGCTGGGACTCGCGACGCTCCGGGCGAAGGGTCAGTTCGCCGACCGCACGGGCGAGGCCACCGTCCGGGTCGTGCGCTGACCGTGCGCGCCCACACCGTCCTGCGCGCCGTCGCCGCCGCCGTCCTGACGGCGGTGGCGACGGGCCCCGCGCTGGTGCCGGCCCCGGCCTCGGCCGCGTCGTGCACCGGCGGCGAGGGCGCCAGCGCCGTCGTCGACTTCAAGGAGCTCGGCGGCGGCATCGCCCAGCTCTGCGTGCCCGGGGGCGGGGGCGACTCGGCCCAGGAGGTCTTCGAGGCCGCCGGCGTCGACCTGGCCTACGTCGCCGGCCAGGGCGACTTCGTCTGCACCGTGCAGGGCAAGCCCGCCGAGCAGACCTGCCAGCGCACCCCGCCGGCCACCGCCTACTGGTCGCTGTGGGTCTCCGACGGCACGTCGGGCTCGTGGACCTACGCGACCCGCGGCGTCTCCGGCCTCACCGTGCCCGAGGGCGGCTCGGTCGCCTTCGCGTGGGTCGACGGCAGCGGCAGCGACCAGCCCGGTGTCGCCCCGGCCCGGTACGACGAGCCCGCGGGTGGCTCCGGAGGCGGCGCCGGCTCCGGCGGGAGCGGCTCCGGGGGCTCCGGCGGCGGCTCGGCCGGCGGCGGCGCGGGTGGCCCCGCGCCCTCAGCGCCCGCGGCCACCCCGGCGCCGAGCGCCACGGCCGACCCCGACGGCCCGTCCGAGACGACCGGCGCGGCCGGGTCCGACCGCTCCGCGCGATCAGGCGACCGGCGCCCCGACGAGCGCGCCCGCGACGAGGACCGTCCCGGGCGCGAGGGTCGCGGCGGGCGGGGCGAGCGCGACGACGCCTCCGCGTCGCCGAGCCCCTCGGCGAGCGGCTCGGCCGAGCCCTCGGGCGCCGAGGTGCTGGCCGACGCCGCCGCCGACTCCGCCGACGACGCCGATGCGGCCGCCGACGCGGACGGCCTGCCCGCGTGGGTGGGGCTGAGCGCCGTGGCCGGGCTGCTGGCCGTGGCCGGTGTCGTGCTCGCCGTACGCCGCCGCTCCGCCGGGGGGCCGCAGGCGTGAGCCGCGGCCGTCTCGCGCGCGACCTCCATCCCGTGGCCTGGTGGCTGTGGGCGATCGGTCTCGCCGTGGCGGCCTCGGCCACCACCAACCCGCTCAGCCTGCTGCTGCTCGTGGGGGTCGCGGCCCTGGCGGTGGGCCTGCGCCGCTCCGACCAGCCGTGGGGGGCGTCGTTCCGGCTCTACGTGTGGCTCGGCGTCGCCATCGTGGTCATCCGCGTGGTGTTCCGGGTCGTCTTCGGCGGCGGGTCCAACGGCACGGTGCTGCTCGACCTGCCCGCGGTGCCGCTGCCCGAGGCCGCGGCCGGCATCGTGCTGCTCGGGCCGGTAACGCTGGAGTCGCTGCTCGCCGGCGCCTACGAGGGCCTGCGCCTGGCCACGATCGTCATCTGCGTGGGCGCGGCCAACTCCCTGGCCAACCCCAAGCGGCTGCTCCGCTCGGTGCCCCCGGCGCTCTACGAGGTCGGCACGGCGCTCGTGGTCGCGGTCTCGGTGCTCCCGCAGCTGGCCGACAGCGTGCAGCGGGTGCGCGCAGCGCAGTCGCTGCGCGCGGCGCCCGCGGCCGGGCGGGTGGGGTCGATGCGCCGCTTCCTGGTGCCGGTGCTGGAGGACGCGCTCGAGCGCTCCCTGGCCCTGGCCGCCGGCATGGACACCCGCGGCTACGGCCGCTCCGGTGACGCCTCGCCGACGCGTCGCCGGGTCACGGGTGCCCTCATGCTCACCGGCCTGTGCGGGGTCTGCGTCGGCGTCTACGCCGGCCTCGACCAGGAGGCGCCCCGCTGGCTGGCCACGCCGATGCTGCTGCTCGGCGTCGCGGTGGCCGTGCTCGGCACGGTCAGCGCCGGCCGGCGCGTGGAGCGCTCGCGCTACCGCCCCGACCGCTGGCGCACCCCCGAGCTGCTCGTGGTCGCCGCGGGCGTGGTGGTGGCCGTGCTCGGCCAGTGGGTCGCGCGCCACCAGCCGCTGGTGGCGCTGCCCCGCCTCGACGCCGTGCCGACGGTGAGCCTCGCGGTGCTCCTCGGCGCCGGGGTGGCGCTGCTGGGCGCCGTGGCGAGCCCGCCGACGCGGGTCACCGCCCCCCGGGTGGTGACGGCGTGATCGCGCTACGCGACATCGGCTTCGCCTACGACGGCGCCGCCCGGCCCGTGCTCCACGGCGTCGACCTGGAGGTCGAGGAGGGCGAGCTGGTGCTGGTCTCGGGCCCGACCGGCGCGGGCAAGTCGACCCTGCTCGGGGTGGTGACCGGCCTGGTGCCGCGCTTCTCCGGCGGGGTGCTCTCCGGAGACGTGCTGCTCGAGGGCCGCTCGATCGTGCACGACCCGCCCCGCGAGCGCGCCCACGCCATCGGCTACGTCGGGCAGGACCCGGCCGCCGGCTTCGTCACCGACACCGTCGAGGAGGAGCTGGCCTACGGCATGGAGCAGCTCGGCCTGCCCGGCGAGACCATGCGCCGCCGGGTCGAGGAGACCCTCGACCTGCTCGGCATCGCCGACCTGCGCGGGCGCGACCTGCGCACCCTCTCGGGTGGCCAGCAGCAGCGCGTCGCCATCGGCGCGGTGCTCACGATGCACCCGCGGCTGCTGGTGCTCGACGAGCCCACCTCCGCCCTCGACCCCACGGCGGCCGAGGAGGTGCTGGCCACCCTCACGCGCCTCGTGCACGACCTGGGGGTCTCGGTGCTCCTGGCCGAGCACCGCCTCGAGCGGGTCGTGCCCTTCGCCGACCGGATGGTGCTGCTCACCGGCGACGGTGGGGTGCGGGTGGGGGAGCCCTCCGAGCTGCTCGCCACCTCGCCCGTCGCGCCCCCGCTCGTGGAGCTCGGCCGCGCCGCCGACTGGGACCCGCTCCCGCTGAGCGTGCGCGACGCCCGGCGGCGGGTGCGGGCGCTGCGCGAGCGCCTCGCGGAGCCGCCGGCCGCGCCGGCCCCGGTCGCCCCCGACGCCGCGCGCGCCGCCCGGGCCCGCGGGGTGACCGTGGCCCACGGCCAGACCGTCGCCCTGCGCGAGGTCGACCTCACCCTGCTCGGCGGACGCGTCGTCGGCCTCATGGGGCGCAACGGCGCCGGCAAGTCGACCCTGCTGTGGACCCTCCAGGGCAGCCGCGCCCGCCGCGGCGGCGACCTGGAGGTCGACGGCGTCGACACCGGCCGGCTGCCGGCCGACCGGCGCCGCGGGCACGTCGCGATGCTGCCCCAGACCGCCGCCGACCTGCTCTACCTCGAGACCGTGGCCGAGGAGTGCGCGGCCGCCGACGTCGACGGCGCCCCGGGCGACTGCCGCGCGCTGCTCGACCGCCTCGTGCCCGGCATCCCCGACGACTCCCACCCGCGCGACCTCTCCGAGGGCCAGCGCCTCGCGCTCGCGCTCGCCGTGGTGCTGGTGGCCCGGCCCCGCGTCGTGCTGCTCGACGAGCCCACCCGCGGTCTCGACTACGCCGCCAAGCACGTGCTCGCCCGGGTGCTGCGCGACCTCGCCGCGGGCGGTCAGGCCGTGCTGGTGGCCACCCACGACGTCGAGTTCGTGGCCCAGGCCGCCGACGACGTGGTCGTCCTGGCCGAGGGCGAGGTCGTCTCGGCCGGCCCCGTGCGCCGGGTCGTGGCCGAGTCGCCCGCCTTCGCCCCGCAGGTCACCAAGGTCCTCGGCGCGCCCTGGCTGCGCGTCGACGAGGTCGTCGCCGCGCTGGCCGCCGGCCCCGGCGAGCCGGTGACGGCGTGAGCTCCTCGACGACCCCGCGGGTGCGCGCCCCGCAGCCGGCGCGGCCCGCCGCGGTGCCGGTCTCGCGGCGCACGGCGGCGGTCCTGGTCGTGGCCGGCGTCGCCGGGCTGCTCATGCTGCTGTGGCCGCTGCTGCTCGACGCCCCCGCGGGCGAGCGGGTCGACCCGCCGTTCGTGTTCCTGGTGCTGCTGCCGGTGGTGGTGGCCGTGGTGCTCGCCGAGGTCAGCGAGGGCGGTCTCGACCCCCGGGTGCTGGCGGTGCTCGGCGTGCTGAGCGCGGTGGTGGCCGTGGTGCGGGGGGTCTCCCCGGGCACCGGCGGCGTGGAGCTGGTCTTCTTCCTCATCATCCTGGCCGGGCGGGTCTTCGGGCCGGGCTTCGGCTTCGTGCTCGGCTGCACCTCGCTCTTCGCCTCCGCGCTGCTCACCGCGGGCGTCGGGCCGTGGCTGCCCTTCCAGATGATCTGCTCGGCCTGGGTGGGCATGGGCGCGGGGCTGCTGCCACGACGGGTGACGGGCCGCGGCGAGCTCGTGCTGCTGGCGGTCTACGCCGCGGTCGCGGCGTACGTCTACGGGCTGCTGATGAACCTCTCCAGCTGGCCCTTCCTGACCGGCGTCTACGTGCCCGGCCAGGAGCTCCAGCTGGCCTTCGAGCCGGGCGCCCCGGTGCTGGAGAACCTGCACACCTTCGTGGTCTACACGCTGCTCACCTCCACGGCCGGGTGGGACACCGTGCGGGCGGTGACCAACGTCGTCGCCGTGCTGGTGCTGGGTCCCGCCGTGCTGACCACCCTGCGCCGCGCCGCGCGGCGCAGCCTCGTGACCGGCCGGGTCGCCCCTGCCGAGGTGGCACCGCAGGGCTGACCGGACCGGGGTCAGACGCGGTCGAGGACGAAGGCGACGACGAAGCCGAGGGTGGCCACGGCGCCCGTCCACGTGCCCGCCCTCTCGAAGGCCTCGGGGATCATCGTGTCGGTGATCATGGCGAGCATGGCCCCGGCGGCCAGCGCGGTGATGACCGCGATCAGCGTTGCGGGCGCCCCTCCCAGCAGGAGCGCGCCGAGCAGGCCCGCGACTCCGCTGGCCACGGCGATGCCGCCCCAGACCCCGAAGACGTAGCGCGCGGAGCGCCCGCTGCGGCGCATGCCCGACGCGCTGGAGAGGCCCTCGGGCAGGTTGGAGATGACGATCGCGGCCAGCACGGGCACCCCGACGCCCTGGCCGCCGAGGAGGCTCAGGCCCAGCACGACCGACTCGGGCACACCGTCGAGCAGGGCGCCGACGGCGATGGCCGCACCGCTGCCCTGCTGCTCCTCCTCGCTGGGCTGCTGGTCACCGGAGCGCTTGCGGTGCCGAGCACCCCGCCGGGCCAGGGCGGCGCTGGCGAGGGTGTAGACGGCGGCGCCGCCCAGGAAGCCGAGCACGGTGGCCCCCAGACCGCCGCCCGCCTCGGCCTCCTCGACGAGGTCGAAGGCCAGCGCCGAGATGAGCACGCCGGAGCCGAAGGCCATGACGGTGGCCACCACGGTGCGGGGCACGGTGACGAACCACGCGATCGCCGCGCCGAGCACGAGGGCCCCGCCCGCGACGAGCCCCCACCCCCCGGCCTGGAGCCAGATCGGCACGTGGCCGCTCAGCGCCGCGGTGCCTTGCCCTCGACGGTGGCGAGGAACTCCCGCAGCAACGTGTGGACCCGGTCGGGGTGCTCGAGGGGCAGGAAGTGGCTGCCGGCGATCTCGGTGTAGGTGGCGCCGGGGATGCGGGCGGCGGCGCTGGCCATGTCGCGGGCGCCGGCCAGCACGTCCCAGGTGCCGGCGACGAAGGCGGCGGGCACGCGGATGTTGCGCAGCGAGACCCGCCCGTGCTCGGAGGTGCGCAGGGCGAGGTGGAAGTACCAGCCCAGCGGGGTGGTGAGGAACTCCTTGACCGTGAGCGCGGTCGCCTCGAGGTCGTGCACCGGCAGCATGAAGCCGCTGTGGCTGAGCAGCGCCACGGCCCTCTCGCCGATCGGCAGTCGCGTCGAGATCGGGGTCAGCAGCGGGCCGGCCAGGCGCATGGCGCGCGAGACGTTGACGGTGAGCAGGCGCGCCAGCGGGTGGGGAAGGTGCAGCGGGCCGAGCATGGTCGCGAAGGTGTCGCCGGGCACGCCCGCGACGGCGAAGAGCCCGGCGACCCGCTCGGGGTGGCGGAAGGCGAGCTCGTACATCGTGTTGACGCCCATCGACCACCCCATGAGCACCGCGCGGTCCACGCCGAAGTGGTCCATCACCGACAGCCCGTCCTCGACGAACTCCTCGATGCCGACGCGGTCGGTGTCGACGGGGCGGGCCGAGCCACCGGTGCCGCGGTGGTTCCACGAGATGACCCGCACGCCGCAGTCGGGCTCGAGCAGCGCCGGCCACGACCAGGGGTTGGTGCCCAGGCCGTTGCACAGCAGCACGGTGGGCCCCGGGAAGGCGCCCTCGGGGTCGTTGGTCCACGCCCGCAGGCGCGTCCCGTCGTCGGAGAGGACCTCGTGGAAGCTCAGCGAGGAGGCGGTCCCGGTGCGGGCGCGGGAGATCGGCATGACCCGATCATGCCGCAGGATCGCGCGGCGCGGGGCGTGACGTGCGACGCGCGGTCAGGCGTGCCGGGCGTCGGGGTCGGGCTCGGCGGCCCGGGCGCGGGCGGCGAAGAACTCCTCGACGTCGTCGCGCTCGGCCCGGGTGCGGGCCAGGGCGGTGCTCGCGACCATGGCGTTGCGGCAGGCCCGCTGCTGGGCCTCGACCGGCCAGCGACGGGCGCGGGCGAGCGGCTGGAGGACCTGGTGGGGGATCCGGGTGCGCATGGGCGGCTCCTGCTGACGACTCCGGGGTGGTGCGGTGGCCCCGACCCTAGTGCGGTGGCGCGACGACCACGTCAAGGCCGTGTGTCGGGGGGATGAACCGTGCCCGCGACACCGTGTCAGACCTCAGTCGGGCACGGGCGCCGGCAGCGGGCGCCCGCTGCGGGTGGCGCCGATGCTGGCCACGACCACGCACGCCATGGCCAGCCACTGCGGTGCGCTCAGCAGCTCGCCGAGCACCACGATGCCGGCGAGCGCCGCCGCGGCCGGCTCCAGGCTCATCAGGATCCCGAAGACGGCCGGGCGCAGCGAGCGCAGCGCCACGAGCTCGCAGCTGTAGGGCACCACCGAGCTGAGCAGCCCCACCGCCGCGCCGACGGCGAGGACCCAGGCGCTGTCGAGGTCGCCGCGCCCCGGTCCCACGACGTACGGCGTGAGCAGCAGGGTCGCGACCAGGCTGGCGACCACCAGGCCGTCGACGCCCTCCCAGCGCCGTCCGGTCTGCGCGCTCAGCAGGATGTACGCCGCCCACGCGGCGCCGGCCAGCAGCGCGAACCCGGCGCCCGCCCAGGTGACGCCGTCGGTGTCGAGGCCGAGCAGCGCCACGCCGGCGGCGGCGAGGCCCACCCACGCCAGGTCGCGCACCCGCCGCGAGCCGAGCAGCGCCAGGCTGAGCGGCCCGACGAACTCGATGGTGACCGCGATCCCGAGCGGGATCCGCGCGAAGGACTGGTAGATCGCCCAGTTCATGGTGCCGAGCGCGAGGCCGAAGCCGAGCACCACCAGCCAGTCGCCGCGGCTGTGGCCGCGCAGGCGCGGGCGCACGACGGCGGCGAAGATCAGCAGGCTCGAGGCCAGGCGCAGCCACACCAGCGTGGTGGGGGAGACCTCGTCGAAGAGGCTCTTGGCCACCCCTGCGCCCAGCTGCACCGAGGCGATGCCCACCAGGACGAGCAGCACGGGCGAGGTCGACACGCGCCGCACCGATGACTTCCGCCCGCTCACCGGGTCACGGTAGTGACCGACCCGTCGACGAGAGGAATCCGAGCATGTCCGAGACCGTCCTGATGGTGGGCACGCGCAAGGGGCTGTGGATCGGCCGCTCCGACGCCGAGCGCGAGGAGTGGCGCTTCACGGGGCCGCACGTCGAGACCGACGAGGTCTACTCCTGCCTGGTCGACACGCGTGAGGGCCGGGTGCGGCTGCTCGCCGGCGCCTCCTCGATGTGGCTGGGTCCCCGCGTGACCTGGTCCGACGACCTGGGTGCCACCTGGCAGGCCGGTCCCGACGGGGGCGTGCGGTTCGAGGAGCGGCGCGAGGCCGCCGTGGAGCGGGTCTGGCAGCTGGTGGCGGGCAGCGCACCCGGCGTGGTCTGGGCCGGCACCGAGCCGGGGGCGGTGTGGCGCTCGCAGGACGGCGGGGAGAGCTTCGTGCTCGTGGACGCGCTGTGGGACCACCCCCACCGCGAGCGGTGGGGGGCCGGCTTCGGCGGCCAGGCCTTCCACACCCTGCTGCCGCACCCCGAGGACCCCGACTCCCTGGTCGCCGCGATCTCGACGGGCGGGGTCTACCGCACCCGTGACGGCGGCGCCTCGTGGGCGCCGGCCAACGAGGGGCTGCGCGCGGAGTTCCTGCCCGAGGGCGAGCAGTACCCCGAGTTCGGCCAGTGCGTCCACAAGGTGGCCCGCCACCCGGCGCGCCCCAATCGGCTCTACCTGCAGAACCACGGCGGGGTCTACCGCTCCGACGACGAGGGCACCCGGTGGACCTCGATCGCCGACGGGCTGCCCTCCGACTTCGGCTTCCCCGTGGTCGTGCACCCCCACGACCCCGACACGCTCTTCGTCTTCCCCCTCGGCGGCGGCGACGGCCGCTTCCCGCCGCAGGGCCGCGCGCTGGTGTGGCGCTCGCGCGACGCGGGGCAGACCTGGACCGGTCACGGCGAGGGCCTGCCCGCGCCCTTCTGGGTCGCGGTGATGCGCGACGCGATGTGCACCGACACCCACGAGCGCGCCGGGCTCTACGTCGGCGCACGCAACGGCACCGTCTTCGGGTCGCTCGACTGCGGCGAGACGTGGCGCCCGGTGGTCAGCGACCTGCCCGACGTGATGGTGGTCCGGGCCGCGGTGCTCCCCTGACACGACAGGCCCCTGGAGAGACAGGCCCCTGAGAAGACAGGCCCCTGAGAAGACAGAGACCCGCTCGGCCGGTGGCCGAGCGGGTCTTCTGATCTTGGTCCTGGTCGCCCCCCGGCGACCTGTCGGACTCCCCCCGGAGTCCCGGACCTGTTCACCTCGGCGTCGTGACCGCGTTCCCCCCAGAATCGCGGTGCTGCGTCGCTTCGGATCGTGGTTGTCGGTGTCGGTCCCCCCGGACCGCTCCGACAAGAAGAACACTACGGCCGGCGGGCGAACAGGACGTCCAAGCGAAATCCACAGTTCGGCAACAAAATCGGGGGTCGGGCGGGGGAGGGGTGGCTCAGATGAGGGTGGCGCCCTCGCCGCCGCCGGCCTGCTCGTCGAAGGTCTCGTGCTCGAGCAGGTGCAGCACCGGCACCCCCAGCTTGCGGCGGGCCTGGGAGGACCAGTCGACGTGGAAGAACTCCGCGACGACGTGGGAGCTGGTGAGGATGATGGCCTCGCGGCCGTCGACGGCCGCGACCTTGGCGGCCAGGGCGTCGACCGGGGGAGCGGTGACCAGCTCGCCGTGCACGGTGACCCCGGAGGCCCGCAGGTGGGCCAGGGTGTCGGCGAGCTCGCGCTCGCTGCGGCCCAGCGCCTCCTGCTCGACGACCTCGAGGTCGTCCTCGTCGAGCACCACGGCGGGCGAGGCGAGCGGCTCGGCGCCGCCGAGGGAGCCCATGGCCGCCTGCACCCGGGCCGGGGCGTCGTCGACGGGGAGCAGCACGTGGTAGACCACCGGCTCCTCGAGGGCCTCGTGCAGCGACCTGACCTGGGCGGCGTCGGCGGCGCTGAGCGCCTGCTCGACGAGCAGCACGACGTCGTAGTCGGGGTGGACGGTCTCGTCGGCGGGTGCGCCGCCCGGGGTCTGCGTCATCCTGCGACTCTAGTGGTCCGCGGGAGTGGTCCCCGCTCAGCCCTGGAGCACGCTGTCGAGGTCGTAGCCGACCGGCTCCTCGAGCTGGTCGTAGCCGCAGGAGGCCGGGTCGCGGTCGGGGCGCCAGCGCAGGAAGTGGGCGGTGTGGCGGAAGCGGCTGCCCTCCATGTGGTCGTACTTGACCTCCAGCACCCGCTCGGGGCGCAGCGGGGTGAAGGACAGGTCCTTGCCGGCGCTCCAGCGGCTCTGGGTGCCGGGCACCCGGTCGGGGTTGGCGACCGCCCACTCCTGCCACTCGCCCCACGGGTGCTCCTCGACGGGACACACGAGCGGTCGCAGCTCCTCGACCAGCGCGGCGCGGCGCGCCGCGGTGAAGCTGGCGCTGACCCCGACGTGCTGGAGGCGGCCCTCGTGCCACAGTCCCAGCAGCAGGCTGCCCAGCAGCGGGGCCTCGGGGGTGGAGGTCTTGTGCTCGCGGTAGCCCGCCACCACCACGTCGGCGGTGCGCACGTGCTTGACCTTGAGCATGGTGCGCCCGTTCTCGACGTACGCCGCGCCGAGCGGCTTGGCCACCACGCCGTCGAGGCCCGCGCCCTCGAACTGCTCGAACCAGCCCTGGGCCTCGGCGCGGTCGGTGGTGGTGCGGGTCAGGTGGCAGGGCCCGCCGCCGCCGACGAGGCCGGCGAGGGCCTGCTCGAGCGCCGCGCGGCGCTCGCGGAAGGGGCGGTCGACGTAGGAGTCCTCGCCCAGGGCGAGCAGGTCGAAGGCGACGAAGGAGGCCGGGGTGGTGGTCGAGAGCAGCTCGACGCGGGAGGCGGCGGGGTGGATGCGCTCCTGGAGCACCTCGAACTGCAGCCGGCCCCCGGAGGCGACGAAGAGCTCCCCGTCGAGCACGCAGCGCGGCGGGAGCTGCTCGCGCGCCGCGGCGACCACCTCGGGGAAGTAGCGGGTGAGGGGCTTGGTGTTGCGCGAGGTCAGCTCGACCTCGTCGCCGTCGCGGAAGACCAGGCAGCGGAAGCCGTCCCACTTGGGCTCGAAGGAGAGCCCGCCCTGGGCGGCGGGGTCGGGCACGCCGTCGACGGCCTTGGCGAGCATCGGCCGCACGGGCGGCATCACGGGCAGGTCCACCCGGCCACCGTAGCGAGACCGGCAGGTTGTGACGCTCCTCGGCGGGGGCCCTACCCTGTGGCACCTATCCCCGGTTGGTCTGCCGGCAGGGCCCGCCTGACTTTGAATCAGGACTAGCGACGTAGGTTCGACTCCTACCCGGGGAGCATGGAGGCACCGTTGAACGACGTCACCGTCATCGTCCTCGCCGCAGGCGGCGGCACCCGGATGCGGTCGAAGACCATGAAGGTCCTGCACCCCATCGGGGGTCGCTCGATGATCGGTCACGTCCTGGCCGCGGTGGGCGCGCTCGAGCCACGCCAGGTCGTGGCGGTGGTGGGCCACCAGCGCGAGCAGGTCGGGCCCCACATCACCTCGATCCACCCCTCCGCCGTGCTGGCGGTGCAGGAGGAGCAGCACGGCACGGGCCACGCCGTGCGGGTCGCGGTCGACGCCCTGGTCGCGGCGCAGGCGCGCCCGCAGGGCACGGTGCTGGTCGCCTACGGCGACACCCCGCTGCTGAGCGGGGAGTCGCTGCGGCGCTTCGCCGCCGACCACGAGGCCGCCCAGCGCGCGGTGAGCATCCTCTCGGGCCTCGTGCCCGACCCGTTCGGCTACGGCCGCGTCGTGCGCGACGCGCTCGGCGACGTGGTCGCGGTGGTCGAGGAGAAGGACGCCACCCCGGAGCAGCGCGAGATCGGCGAGATCAACTCCGGGATCATGGCCTTCGACGGCGACTTCCTCGTCGAGGCCCTGCCCCGGCTGCGCAACGACAACGCCAAGGGGGAGTACTACCTCACCGACCTGGTCCAGATCGCCCGCGACGGCGGGATGATGGTCGGTGCCTACGCCATCGACGACGTGCGCCAGACCGAGGGCGCCAACGACCGCGTGCAGCTGGCCGCCCTGGGCCGCGAGCTGAACCGGCGCATCGTGGAGCGCTGGATGCGCGAGGGCGTCACCGTCATGGACCCCGAGACCACGTGGATCGACGCCGACGTGGTGCTCGAGCCCGACGTGACCATCCTCCCGGGCACCCAGCTGCTGGGCGCCACGGTCGTCGCCGAGGACGCCGTGGTGGGCCCCGACACCACGCTCAAGGACTGCGAGGTCGGCACGGGCGCCCGGGTCGTGCGCACCCACGGCGAGCTGGCCGTCGTCGGGGCCGGCGCCACGGTCGGCCCGTTCTCCTACCTGCGCCCCGGCAGCCGGCTCGGCCTCGAGGCCAAGGTGGGGGCCTTCGTGGAGACCAAGAACGCCGTGCTCGGCGACGGCGCCAAGGTGCCCCACCTGTCCTACGTCGGCGACGCCGAGATCGGCGAGGGCACCAACATCGGCGCCGGCACGATCTTCGCCAACTACGACGGCGTGGCCAAGCACCGCACCACCGTGGGCCGCCACGCCCGCACGGGCTCCAACAACACCTTCGTCGCGCCCGTGAGCATCGGCGACGGCGCCGCCACCGGCGGCGGCACCGTCGTGCGCGGCGACGTGCCCGCCGGCGCCCTCGCGGTCAGCGCCGGGCCGCTGCGCGTGATCGAGGGCTGGGCCCGGCAGCGCCGCGCCGGGACCGCCCAGGCCGAGGCCGCGGAGGCGGCGCGGCCCGAGGAGCCCTGAGGCGTCGCCGGGGTGAACGAGAGGTGTCGCACACGCGCGAGGACCACGGTGGACCCGGGGTTGGGGAGCGGGGCCGGTCTGGGCCAGACTGCTCGTCGTCCCCCTTCCCGCGAGACGAAGGCAGCGCCGTGACCGGAATGAAGAAGACCACCGAGAAGAACCTGATGGTCTTCAGTGGGCGGGCCCACCCCGAGCTCGCGGCGGAGGTGGCCGAGATCCTCGGCACCGACCTCGTGCCGACCTCGGCCTACGAGTTCGCCAACTCGGAGATCTACGTCCGCTACGAGGAGTCGGTGCGCGGCTGCGACGCGTTCGTGCTGCAGAGCCACACCGCGCCGATCAACGAGTGGATCATGGAGCACCTGATCATGGTCGACGCGCTCAAGCGCGCCTCGGCCAAGCGGATCACCGTGGTCATGCCGTTCTACGGCTACGCCCGCCAGGACAAGAAGCACCGCGGCCGCGAGCCGATCTCGGCGCGCCTGATGGCCGACCTCTTCAAGACCGCCGGCGCCGACCGGCTGATCGCCGTCGACCTGCACGCCGACCAGATCCAGGGCTACTTCGACGGCCCCGTCGACCACCTCATGGCGCTGCCGATCCTCACCGACTACGTGATGGAGAAGTACGGCGACCAGCAGCTGTGCGTCGTCTCGCCCGACGCCGGGCGGATCAAGGTCGCCGAGCGCTGGTCGGCCAAGCTGGGTGGGGCCCCGCTGGCCTTCATCCACAAGACCCGCCGCACCGACGTGGCCAACGAGGTCGTCGCCAACCGTGTCGTCGGCGAGGTCGCCGGCAAGATCTGCGTGCTCACCGACGACATGATCGACACCGGCGGCACCATCGTGAAGGCCGCCGAGGCCCTCATGGCCGACGGGGCCGCCGGCGTCATCATCGCCGCGACCCACGCGATCCTCTCCGACCCCGCCGTCGACCGGCTCAAGAACAGCCCGGCCGCCGAGGTCATCGTCACCAACACCCTGCCGATCCCCGAGGACCGGCACTTCGACAAGCTCACGGTGCTCTCGATCGCCCCGCTGGTCTCGCGCGCCATCCGCGAGGTCTTCGAGGACGGCTCGGTCACCTCGATGTTCGACGGGCACGCCTGAGCCAGCCGCCGGGGCGTCGCGGCTAGGGTCGCGGCGTGCGGCAGCGTGACCTCGAGACGGTGGACCGGTGCGTGACACCGGCCCGCCTCCCCGGGGCTACCCCGGGGACCACCGGCACGTCCGGGCACGGCACCGCGCGCGAGTCGCTGCGCTCCGCTGCAGGACCCCGCGCGCACGACGGGACAGGTCGAGCCACGCTGCCGCACCCCGACGCCTCGAGCGCCGGGGCCGGGGCGAGCCGGTGAGACCCGACCTCGCGAGGGCGCTGGCCGCGGGGTTCCTCGCCGGCGAGTGGAGCACCGAGGGGCTGGTGGCCAGCGGCGCTGCCGTGCTCGGGCGCCGCCCCCGCTGGCTGACGTCGCTGGCCCGCCAGGTCGTGGCCCTGCACCCGCGCCCGCCGCTCGACCGCCCGCGCGAGCTCGCGACCCTGGTGGCGAGCCGTCCCGCGGCCGCCCGGGCCGGGCGGGCGCGTCCCGTGGCGCGGCCGGTGTCGCCGACGCGGATGCTCACCAACCGCTGGCGCCTGCCGGTGCTGCACGACCTGGCCGACCTGGCCGCCCTCCTCGAGCTCGACGTCGGCGAGCTCGACTGGTTCGCCGACCCCAAGCACTGGGCGCGCACCGCTGGCGAGGCGCCGCTGCAGCACTACCGGGTCTCCCACCGGGTGGCGGCCAGCGGGGGCATCCGGGTGCTCGAGGCGCCCAAGCCCCGCCTGCGCCGCCTCCAGCGGCGCCTGCTCGACGAGGCCCTCGGGCTCGTGCCGCCCCACGACGCGGCCCGGGGCTTCCGCGCCGGCGGCTCGGTGCGCTCCCACGCCGCGCCCCACGCCGGTCGGCCCGTGGTGCTCCGCCTCGACCTCGAGTCGTTCTTCGCCAGCGTCACCGTCGGCCGCGTGCACGGGATCTGGCGCACCGCGGGCTACCCCGAGCCCGTCGCCCACGCGCTGGCCGGGCTGACGACCGCGGTGCTGCCGCTGGCCGCCTGGCGCGGGGTCCCGCGCCCCGCCGACCCGGGCCTGCTCGACGCCCACTGGCGCCTCGGGCGCCGCCTCGCCGCACCCCACCTCCCGCAGGGCGCCCCCACCTCGCCGGCCACCGCCAACCTCGCGGCCTTCGGGCTCGACGTACGGCTCACGGCCCTGGCCGCCGCGTGGGGTGGTCGCTACACCCGCTACGCCGACGACCTGGCCTTCTCGGGCGACGCGGGCTGGGGCCGCGGCACCAGCCGGCTCCTCGACGCCGTCGAGGAGGTCGTGCGCGACGAGGGCTTCCGGCTCAACCCCCGCAAGACGGCGGTGCTGCCGCGGGCCGGGCGTCAGAGCCTGGCCGGGCTGGTCGTCAACGACCGCCCGCGCGTGGCCCGCCACGAGGTCGACCTGCTGCGCGCGATCCTGCACAACTGCCGCCGCCACGGACCCAGCACGCAGAACCGGGACCAGGTGCCGGCCTTCGCCGAGCACCTGCGGGGCCGGATCGCCTGGGTGGCCCAGCACGACCCCGCGCGCGGCGCCCGGCTGCTGGCCGAGCACGGCGCGATCGACTGGACCCGCTAGCGCGGCTGCCAGCGACGGCGCAGCTCGGCCAGCTCGTGGCGCTCGCCCGAGGCCAGCGCGAGCACCAGCGACAGGCGCCGCCCGGAGCCCCAGCGCACCCGGCGTACGGCGAAGCGCGCCGCGCCGGCCTCGGGGCGGTCGGGGTGGCGGCGCCCGAAGCCGGCCGAGGCCCGCCCGGTGTCGCCCTCCTGCTCGCCCTCGTCGGAGACGACCAGCAGCCGCGTGCCGTCGGCGGGCACGCCCGCGGCGAGCAGCAGCAGCCCGCTGACGCGGACCTCGGGGGCGAGCAGGTCGCCGGCGTCGAGCTCGAGGGCGCTCACGGCGGGGCTCGGGCGCACGACGGTGTCGACGACCTCCTCGTGGGTGGCGGCGACGTGGTCGGCCACGAGCCCGCGCAGCAGGCCGGCGAGGGCGGTGACGTCGCGGTGGCCGGGCTCCCCTGTGCGCAGCAGCAGGTCGAGCCGCGTGTCGTCCCAGCCGGTGAGGCGGGCCAGCTCCTCGCGCTCGTCGGGGGCGAGGGCGAGCCGGCCGGGGGAGACCCGCTCGCTCCAGGCGGTGCGCTCCAGCGCCACCGGCACGGCCGCGGCGGCGAGCACGGCCTCCAGCCCGGGCCAGGCCGGCCGGGTCTCGGGGGCGACCTGGGTGAGCTGGCGCAGCGCCTCGGTCTCGCAGGCGTCGAGCCCGGTGTTGGTGCGCGCGTGGGGGCCGGGGTCGAAGGGCAGCCCGAGGTGGGCGAAGAGGTCGGCGGCGGTGTCGGGCGCCTGCTCGTAGGAGCGCACCTCGAGGCTGCCGCCGACCGCGTCCAGCGCGGCGTGCAGGGCGCGCAGCGCGGCGACGGGGTCGAGCAGCCGCTGCTCGCCGGCCACGAAGTCGTCGAGGTCGCGCACCTGGGCGCGGCGGCGCACCAGCTCGCGGTGCAGGCTGCGGGCGTAGGAGAGCCGGTTGCGCAGGTAGACCACCGCGCGGACCTCCTGCACGGCGCCGGCGTCGCGGAGCCGGGTGAGCAGCGCGGTGAGGGAGTCCTCGGCCCCCGGGCGGCTCCAGGCCTCCGACGACAGCAGCACGCGGGAGGCGGGGGAGGCCACGACCTCCGCGACCAGGTCGTCGACCAGGGCCTCCCAGGCGGGGCGGTCGCGCCAGCGGTAGACCAGCGGCGTGTGACGCACCCCCACCTCGGGCTCGTCGAGCGAGAGCCCTGCCCGCGGGTAGAGCCAGCCGGCGTCGAGCAGGGCGTCGCGCTGCTCCCAGGCGTGGGTCTGGATGCGCGAGGAGCCGGTCTTGAACGCCCCGCAGTGCAGCCACAGCACCCGCCCGGTGCTCACTCCGTGACGTCCTCGGCGAACTCCGGGTGGGCGGCCACGAAGTCGGGGAAGCGGGTGCGCGCCCGGGCCCAGTCGAACTCCCAGGTGGGGTCGGGCCGGCGCCACGCCGCGCCGTAGTTGCTCTCGAGGAAGGGCTCGGGCTCGGCGGGCACCAGCACGGTGCCCGCGGAGGTCTCGCGCGAGGCCAGGGGCAGCAGGGCGGCCGCCGGCACGTCGCCCGCGGTGTGGGGCCAGACCCAGGCGCGGTCCTCGAGCACCCAGGCCGGGAAGAGGTCGATGCGGGTGCCGCGAGCCCCGATGACCTTGGAGTGCAGGGCGTTGCGCTGCTCGAAGTCGGCGTCGGTGACGCCGTTGGCGGCCAGCCGCGCGCGCAGGTCGGCCCAGGCCGCGACGACCTCGGCGAGGGTGCCGCCGGGCAGCAGCACGCCGAGGTCGGCGTCGTCGTCGTCGGCGATGACGTCGCCCTCGCGCACCAGCCCGAGCAGCGTGCCGGAGTTGGCGAAGGCCCGGTGGCCGGCGGCGTCGAGCAGCGCGGTCAGCTCGGCCACGTCGGCCCACACCGCCGGTCCCTGGTCGCGCAGTGCGCGGCGGTAGCCGTGGCCGCCGAGGGTCCAGCCGTCGAGCAGCGCGACGCAGCGGGCCCAGAAGACGTCGAAGCGGTCGAGGGTGTCGGCCTTGCGGTGGTTCTCCCGGATGATCGACAGCTGGGCGTGGGCGCGCCTGGCGCGCTTGCGGAAGGCGAGGTCGAGCAGCACGCTGGTGCGCCGCCACGCGCTGGTGCGCTCCTCGGAGGGCACGTCGTTGAGCCGGGCACGCAGGTCGTCGTAGAGCGCCTCGTCGCGCCCCGGGTCGGCGCTGAGGGTCTCCAGGTGTCCCTGCACCTCGGCCACCAGGGCCCTGACCTGCTCGCTCATGCGCCCCGCCCCGTCGCCTCGATCATCGGGACAATCTAGGTGCTCGTGCCCTCGGCCCCCGCACGCAGGTCGTCGAGCCGGTCCTCCCAGTGCCGGCGCAGCACGGTCGGGAGCGACCCGGTCAGGGCCGTCTCCAGCTGCTGCACCTGGGCCGGGGAGAGCGCCACGCGGGGGAAGGAGCGCAGGCCCACGACCGCGCCGAAGGCCTGGCCGCGGCGGGCGGCCAGCAGCGGCCCCTGCTCGAGGTAGCGCGAGACCCACGGCGCGAGCAGGTCGGCCTGCTCCGGCGACCACATGCCGCCCACGAGCGCCTCGAACATCCGGTTCGAGACCCGGTCGTCGTCGGCCGCGGCGGCCCAGGCCTCCGCCTTGGCCTCGGCGGTGGGGCGCGCGGCCAGGGCCGCGGCGGCCCCCAGCTCGCCGGCCACGCTCGGGTCGGCGCGCCGCTCGGCCGCCACGAGCGCGGCGTCGGCGGCCCCGAGCGCCGCGAGACGGGCGACGACGCTCCAGCGCAGGGCCGGGTCGAGCTCGACGCCCTGGGCGGTGCGACCCGCGTCGAGCCACTCGCGCAGGAGCCCCGGGTCGTGGCTGGTGGCGGCCAGCCCCTCGGTGAGCACGATCGCCCGCTCGAGGCCCGCCGCGCCCTCGGACGCGCCGCCCTGCGCCAGGGCGGCCAGCCCTGCGCGGCAGGCGGCGGCCACGGTCTCGACCGCCTCGGCGGCCCGTGCGGGCGGCACCGACCGCACGACCACGGTGTCGAGGGTGCGGCGCAGCACGGCCTGCACCAGGGCCACGTCGTGCTCGAGCGGCAGGTGGCGCGCCACCAGGGCGAGGTAGTCGGCGACCGGCAGGTCGCGCGCCTGCACCCGCTCGAAGGCCGTGGCCCACAGCACCGCGCGGGTCAGGGGGTCGGGCACCGACCCCAGCCCGGCGGCCACCGCGTCCCAGGAGCGCGCGTCGAGGCGCAGCCGCGCGAAGGTCTCCCCGTGGGCGTTGGGCACGACCACGTGGGCGCCCCAGCCCTCCAGCCGCACCGGGTCGTCCTCGAGGTCGACCAGGCGCGTGGCGACCTCGGCCCACGTGTGCTCGTCGTAGGCCGTGACCCGCAGCCGGTGGGGGCGCACGCCCTCGCGCCGCAGCAGGGGGTCGCCGCCCTCCTCGGGTCGCTCGACGAGGACCGTGTCGAAGCCGGGTGTGCGCAGCCACCGCTCGGCCCAGCCGCGCACGTCGCGCGGCGAGGCCTCGTCGAGGGAGGCGACGAGGTCGGCGAGGGAGGCGTTGCCGAAGCGGTGACGGGTCAGGTGGGCGTCGACCCCGCTGAGGAAGTCGTCGTCGCCCAGCCAGGTGACCAGCTGGCGCAGGCAGGAGTTGCCCTTGGCGTAGGAGAGGGCGTCGAAGTTGGCGAAGGCGCTGTCGACGTCGGGGACGTCCTCGGCGAGCGGCGCGACGGGGTGGCGCGAGCGGCGCTGGTCGGCGTCGTAGGCGGCCGGCTTGCGGCCGGCCTCGTGGGCCACCAGCGCCCCGGCGAAGCCCGCGCCCGCCTCGGCCACGCGGTAGCCCAGGTAGTCGGCGAAGCTCTCGTTGAGCCAGGTGTCCTCCCACCACCGCATCGTCACCAGGTTGCCGAACCACATGTGCGCCATCTCGTGGGCGATCACGGTGGCGCGCTGGGCGGTGGCCCGCGCGGTGGTGCGGCCGCGGGGGAGCAGCTCGTCGCGGTAGGTCACGCAGCCCGGGGTCTCCAGGGCGCCCCAGTTCTGCCCCGGCACGAAGACCTGGTCGTAGGAGTCGAAGGCGTAGGGCTCCGCGAAGAGCCCGGCGTAGTGGTCGAAGCAGGCCGTGGTCGTGGCCACCAGCTCGGCGGCGTCGCGGTCGAGGTCGGCGGCCAGGGAGGCCCGGGCGTGCCACCCGAAGGGCAGGCCGGCGTGCTCCCACGTGACCGAGTGCCACGGCCCGGCGCACACGACGAGCTGGTCGAGCGGCACCGGGGGCGTGGTGGCGAAGCGCCAGCGCACGGCCGTGCCCCCGACCTCCTCGCGGGACTCGGGGCGAGCGTTGGCCAGCACCGTCCATCCCGCCTCGGCGGTGACGCTCATGCTCACCGGGGCCTTGAGGTCGACCTGGTCGAAGCAGGGCAGCACCCGCTGGGTGACGTCCATGCCCAGGTAGGCCGAGGCGTAGGTCGCGCCGTCGGCCGGGTCGGTGGCCAGGTGCATCCCGTCGCCGTCGCTCACGTAGGGCACCCGGGCGGTGACCCGCACCTCCACCGGCACCCCGGTGGGCAGGCCCGCGAGGGCGATACGGCGCCCGTCGTACGCCGGCTCCCGCGCGACGCCGTCGACGGCCACCGTCACGTCCTGGGCCGCGGTCAGCTCGAGGAACGTGTCGGGGGAGGTGGTCCGCAGCCGCACCGTGGTGTCGACGCCGAAGGTGCCGGTCTCCCACCCCGTGAGGTCGAGGGCCACGGCGTAGGACAGGTCGGACAGGGCGGCCGCGCGCGAGCGCGCCTCCACGAGGGTCAGCGACATGCCCGGACCCTACGACGCCATTCTTTACGAAGGCGTGCGGAGCGGCGCCGACTCGTGGTGGAATCTGTCTAGACCAGGTTTGCCCACCCGTCGGGGTGGACACACCACGGGTCGACCCCCCGCACCAGGACCGTCACCACGGGCCGGCCCGACCCTCCGCCGCGCCCTCACGAGGAGAGCCATGTCTGTCGCCCGTCACTCGGCGAGGAACCACCCGGGAGCGGTCCGCCGCACGGCCCAGTCGGCGGTGGTCGTCGCTCTGGTCGGCGGCCTGCTCTCGGCGGCCACGACCTCGGCCGAGGCCGCGACCGAGCAGACCCTCCAGGCGGTCGACGTGCAGCTCGGCCCCGACGGCAGCATCGGCTCGCTCTCGGGCACCACCATCACCCAGGACTCCGACGGTGGCTCGGCCAGCGAGAGCCAGGACTTCGACGCCGCCGACGCCGCCGACCTCCCGGTGCGCGTCTCCACGACCTACCGCCTCGACGACCGGGCCGGCACCGACCTGTCCGACATCGAGGGCGAGAGCGGCCGCGTCGTCATCGACATCACCGTGCAGAACACCACCGTGCGGCCCGAGCGGGTCAGCTACGACGCCGAGGGCGTCTCGCGCACGCAGTACGCCCTCATCGGCGCGCCCCTGACCGTCGTGGCCTCCGCCGACCTCGGCGACGAGGGCCTGACCCAGGTGCTGACCCGTGGCGAGGACGGCACCAACGGCGTGCTGAGCCAATCCGCCGACGGTGCCGCCCAGGTGCAGTGGGCCTCGATGCTCGCCCCGCCGCGCCTCGCGCCCAGCGCGACCTTCCGCCTCGTGATGAAGTCCGACTCGCTCAGCGTGCCCGACGTCGACCTCAGCGTGCAGCCCGGCCTGGTCACCGACACCTCGGTCGCGGCGCTGCTGGAGCAGGCCTTCGCCGACGACGCCGGCAGCACGGTGTCGATGGAGGCCCAGACCATTCAGCTCGTCGGAGACGTCAACGCCGTGCTCACCGAGGCCAGCGGCGTCCTGGGCGAGATCGAGAGCCGCCTCGGCGCCTCGGCCGACCAGCTCGGCGCCCGCACCATCGCCGAGCTGCAGCGCTCCTCGCAGGAGGTCACGGCCTCCCTCAGCGGCCTCACCACCGACCTCGACGCCCTGCGCGGCCAGGTCGGCGGCGAGCTCGACGGCGCCACCGACTCCGCCAACGCCGCGCTCGCCCGCAGCATCGACGCCGTCAAGGCCAAGCTCGGCGACCCCGACCGGATCCCCGCTCCCCAGCCCGCCGGCACCGGCGGCGGCTGCGGCGTCGTGCTCGGCGGCAGCCTCGCCTCCGACACCGTCTACGGCCAGCTCGTGGCCGTGGCCAGCCGCCTCGAGACCCTCGGCGAGGCCGGCACGGAGTGCAGCGAGCGCATCGTCGACTCCCTGCGCGAGCAGATCGGCTCCGCCGCCGACGTCGCGACCTGCACCGAGGAGTCCACCTCCGCGGTCTGCGTGCTCTCCGCGGCCAGCCGGGCCGTCGGCGACCAGGGCGAGGTCCTCCAGGCCCTGGGCGACCGCCTCGGCGGCCGCTTCGACGAGAGCCTGGTCGACGACCTGGGTGTCCAGGTCGCCGGGGTCACCTCGCTGGTGGAGTCGGTGAAGAAGACCGCGCTCCAGGTCGACCCCGCCAACCCGGGCAACCCCCTCGAGCCGCTCGACGCCGTCCTCGGCCAGCTGAGCGTCACGCTGACCAACCTCAAGAACCTCCTCGGCCCCGACGCCACCTCCGGGCTGCGCCGCCGCTTCGAGACCATCAACGCCCAGGCCGTCTCCCAGGCCGCCACCGCCCGCAGCCTCCAGGCCGACCTGGCCGCGCTGCGCGGCACCGTGTGCGCCATGGACCCCGCGGCCACCGCCGACGCGACCCTGGCCGGCCAGATCCAGGCCGCCCAGGACCAGGCCGGCTGCGCCACCCCGGGCTCGGCCGTCGACGCGCGCCTCGCGCCGGTCGTCGCGACCCTCGACAGCATCGCGGGACTCTCGTCGAAGGACGCCGTGGCGGTCGACTTCGCCGCGATCCAGAGCGGCGTCGACCAGGCCCTCGAGCGCGTCACCGCCGCCACCAACGCCTCCGCCGGCTCCCTGGCCGGCCGGCTCTCCAAGCTCACCGAGAGCGTCGTGTCGCTCAGCGACTCCTACGCCGCACCCTCGTGCGAGGACGTCGACGACGCTCCCGCCCTCAGCAAGCCCGTCGACCGCCTCGTCCTCACCTACACCAAGGTGGCCTGCAACCAGGACGGCCTCGAGGCCGACCTCGACGCCAGCATCGACGCGATCACCGATGGCCTCTCGGGCTCGGGCGGCGCGCTGGGCGAGGCCATCGCCGGCACCGACGCGGCCCGCATCCAGGCCAGCGGCAAGGTCAGCGAGCTCTTCGGCCGCCTGGGCCGCGGCGCCCAGCGCACCTCCGACCGGATCACCGGGCAGGGGGCCGAGCGCATCGAGGCCCAGCGCACCCAGCTCGACGCCACGGTCCGCGCGTCGGGCCTGGCCCTCGACGGTGCCGTCGGCGACGCGCTCTCCGTGCTCGACTCGACGGTCTCGGCGGCCAACCGCAGCGTCGCCGACTCCGAGTCGCGCCTGACCGAGGACCTCGGCAACGTCCTGGCCGACCTCGGCACCCGCGAGTCCGGCGGCACCGGCATCCTGGGCTCGCTGGTCACCGGGGCCACCCAGACCGCCGTGGCCAACGAGCAGATCTCCTCGGCCAACGCCCGGGCCACGCGCTTCCGCAGCGTGCGCAGCCAGGCCCTGGCCGACGTCTTCCTGCAGCAGGCCCAGATGGCGCGTGCGCTCGAGCTGCAGGAGGCCCTGCCGGCCTTCGGCCTCGACGTGCCCGAGGGCAGCGACGTGCTGACGGTCTACTCCTTCCACCTCGGCCAGGACTGAGCGTGCGCACGACCCCGCCCCGCGCCCGCCGCGCCGCCGGCCTGACCCTGGCCGCCCTGGCGCTCACCACGCTGGTCGCCTGCAGCGGTGACGACGGCGGCGAGGAGCCCGCGGCCCCCGCGTCCGGTGCCGCCGGCGCCGCCCCGGCCGTCGAGCTCGACGCGGCCGGAGCCCTCGCCGAGGTCGGCGAGCCGTTGCGGGTCGGGGTGCTGGTCTCGCTGCGCTCCGCGCCGGGGGAGGGCCAGGACGTCCTCACCGCGGCCGAGGGCGCCCGCGTCGCGGCGTACCGGCTCGGGCTGGGCGGGGCCGACGTGGAGCTCGAGGTCGTCGACGACGCGGGCACGAGCGACGGCGCGACCCGGGCGGTCGCCGACCTCGTGGACGCCGGCGTGTCCGGCATCGTCGCCGCCAGCACCGGCGAGCACCTGCAGGCCGCGGTCGACGCGGCCGCAGGGGCCGGTGTGCCCCTCCTGCTGCCCTACGAGCGCGAGCTCACCGCCCTGCCCGACGGCGTGTGGGCCACCGGCCCCTCGGGCGACGCCGTCGACCAGGCCCTTCTCGCCGCCATGGGTGAGCGTGGCCTCGAGCAGCCCTTCGTGGTCAGCGCCGACGGCGTCGACGTGGACGGCGTCGGCTCGGCCGACCGCGAGGACTACACCGGCGACGACCTCGGCGACGTGGTGGCCCGGGCGACCCGCGCCGTCGAGGACGGCACGGCCGACAGCGTGGTCGTCGCGGCCTCGGCCACCAGCCAGGCCCAGGTCGTGGCCGCGCTCCAGGGCCGCGGCAGCACCGCGCCGGTCGTGCTGTCGCCCGAGGCCCTCAGCCCGGGCTTCGCCACGGGGCTGACCGAGGCGGGGGGCACCCCGGCCGGGGAGTTCCTCACCGTCGGCTTGGACGCCTCCGACGCCACCACCCTCGGCACGAGCGAGCGCGCCGAGGCGACCGCGTCGTACTTCTCGGCCCTGCGCCTGGCCGCCGGCGACCCGGAGCTCCAGGACCTCTTCGGCAGCGTGCCCTTCGCCGACGTGGCCGAGGGCGCCGACACCGCCAGCCACGACGCGGTGCTCGCGCTCGCGGCCGCCGCCGTGGAGGCCGGGTCGGTCGAGCCGGCCGACGTCGCCGCGGCTCTCACCGGGCTCACCGTGGACGCCTCCGACGGCCTGGCCGGCCCGGCCCTGGACTTCGCCGACAGCCAGGCGCTCGCGCCCGACGCCGTCGTCGCGCTCGAGGCGACCACCCAGGACCCGCAGGTCCGCCCGGTCGCGGCCACCGAGGAGGAGGCGGCGCCGCGCCTGTACTGGTTCGCGACCGCCGCCGCCGGTCGATGAGAGCGGGCCGGTGAACCGTCAGGCCCTGGGCAGTCGCTACGAGCTCGTCGACGAGCTCGGCGAGGGTGCGATGGGCACCGTGTGGCGCACGTGGGACCGCGTCGGCGAGCGGTGGGTGGCCGCGAAGGTGCTGCGTCGCGAGCTGGCCCACGACCCGCAGATCGTCGGGCGCTTCATCCAGGAGCGGGCCATCCTGCTCGCCCTGCACCACCCCAACATCGTCGAGGTCCACGACCTCGTCGTCGAGGGCGACGCGCTGGCGATCGTCATGGACCTCGTCGAGGGCACCGACCTGCGCAAGCATCTGCGCGACGTCGGCACCCTCCGCGCGCGCGACGCGGTGCGGCTGACCGCCGCCGTGCTCGACGCGCTCGACGCCGCCCACCAGCAGAGCTGCCTGCACCGTGACGTCAAGCCCGACAACGTGCTCCTGCGCGGCGTCGACGGCGACTACGACGAGGGCGACCTGCTGCTCACCGACTTCGGCATCGCCCGCCTGGCCCAGGAGTCGACCGTGCAGGCCACCGGCCTGCTCGGCACCCCCGGCTACATGCCGCCCGAGCTCTTCGTGCAGGGCAGCTTCAGCGCCGCCTCCGACGTCTACGCCGCGGGCATCCTGCTCTACGAGCTGCTCGGCGGGCGCACTCCCTTCTCCGGCTCCGGCACGGCTCACACGGTGGGCTTCCGGCACGCGTCGGTGCAGCCGCCGCGCCTGCCGGTGGCCCCTGCCCTGTGGAACGTGCTGGCCACGATGCTGGCCAAGGACCCCACGACGCGCATGACCGCCGCGGCCACCGCCCAGGCGCTGCGCCAGCTGCCCGACGAGGTGCTCGACGCCCCGCGCCTGGAGGTCCAGCCGGCCCCCGAGGAGTGGGACATCGTGCAGGGCACGATGCTGCGGGCGCCCGCGGTGCAGATCGACGCCAGCCCCGCCCACCTCGACGTGGGCGCCACCAACCTCCACGCCGACCGACCGGCCGCGGCCTTCGCCGCACCCACGGGTCCGCCCCCGTCGGCCCCGCCGTCGACGGCGCCGTCGACCGCGCCGTCCACCCCGCCGCGGCGCCGTGCCGCCCGGCCGGGCTGGGTGCCGTGGGCGGCCGGCGCGGTGGCGCTCGCCACGGCGGCGGCCGTGACCCTGGGCGTGGTCACCGCGGGCGCCGACGACGGCGGCGGCGACGCACCGGAGGTGCCCGTCGGCGTGGCCGCCGAGGCCTCCCTCGACGGCGACCCGCTGCCGACGGGGCTGAGCATCGACCGCGAGGCCGGCTACGACCCGGCCTCCTCCACCGTGGAGCTCACCGTGACCTACTCCGCGGGCGGCTCGCCGCTCACGGGGCCCTTCCTCGAGGTGCTGCCGGCCGCCGACGGCGGCGAGTGCCCCGGATCGATCTCCTGGTCGGGCGCGCAAGCGCGCGCCAACAACGTCGCCGACACCGGCGTGCTGGCCGACTGCGGCTGGGCCGTCGACGTCGGGCAGGTGCCCGCGCGCGGTGAGGTGGCCGTGACCGCGCGACTGCCGCTGGAGCTGGGCGTCGACAGCGAGGAGGAGCTCCAGGGCTGGCTCGAGGGCGCGGCCGAGGCGGGGGAGACCGCTCTGGCCCGCCAGACCAGCGATGACGCCTACCCGGTGCAGCGGCTGCGCGGCGTCGAGGTCGACGTCGCGCCCCGCGTCGACCTGCGCACCGCCGGCGGCGCGCCGGTGCAGTACACGCTCTACCCGCTGTGGGGAGGCGAGCCCGACCTGGCCCGGCCGCTCCTGGCCGCCCCCGTGACCGGCTCGGCCACCGGCGTGCTGACCGCGGTGGCCGGCGGCCTCGACGGCGTCGAGCTGGAGGGCTGCAGCGCCCTGCGCTTCTCCGGCGACGGGCTCACCGTGGTGGCCTCCTTCACCGGGCCGTGCTTCCTGCGGGCCCAGGTCGGGGAGCTGCGGGTGAGCCCGCGGGCCCGCTTCAGCGTCGAGTCGCGCGGGAGCTGACCCGCCCCGTGCGCGTCACCGTCACGCTGCAGACCCCCGCGCGGGCCCTCGACGTGCTCGTCGACTGCGACGAGTCCGGCCCCGCCGCCGAGCTCGAGCGTCGGCTGCGCGCCCTCGCCGGGGCCCCCGACGCACCCATGGTCGTGCCGCGCGGGGGACCCACCACGCTCGACGGTGGCATCCCCACCGGACGCGGCACCGTCGCCGACCTCGGCCTCCTCGACGGCAGCCGGATCGGCTTCCTCGGCGCCGACGTCTCGCCTCCCCGGCTGGGCCGCGGTCTCCAGCTGCACGTCGTGAGCGGGCCCGACAGCGGCGCGGTCCTCCCGCTGCCGGCGGGCACGCACGAGATCGGCCGCAGCGGCGCGCTCTCCTGGGCCGACCACTCGCTCTCGCGGCGCCACTGCCGGGTGGGGGTCACCTCGGTGGCCGTCACCGTGACCGACCTGGGCTCGAGCAACGGCACCGCCATCGACGGACGGGCCTGCCCACCACAGGTGCCCGTGTCGTGGCGCCAGGGCGAGTCGCTGGAGGTGGGCGACTCGCTGTGCGAGCTGCGCGTCGGTGCGGCGGCGGCCGCCCTGACCGAGCCGGCCGCGCCCGGCTGGCTCAGGCTCCAGCGGCCCCCGCGCGTGCGGGGCGCCGCCCACCCGCTCGTCATCGACCTCCCCCCGGCCCCGCGGGGCCGGAGGTGGCGGGGAGGGCGCGCCGGGCCCAGCGACCTCGGCGACGACGTGCGGCGGCTGCTGCGCGAGGCCGTGCTGCAGGAGCAGAAGGAGGCCCGCGGGCTGCTGCCCGACCCGGCGAGCACGGTGGCCACCGTGCTGCAGCACGGTCGGCGGCTGTGGGAGCGGCGTCCCGAGGACGACGACTTCCTCGTGCTGCGCGTGGGCACCGGCCCGCGACCGGCCGGCATGGAGCTGCGCGGCGGCACCCCCGCCGACCGGCCCTGGCTGCGCGACGTGCCGGTGGCGGTCTCCCTGCGCGGGACCCCGGTGCTCGGGGTGGCCGGTCCCGGCGCCGTCGGCGACGCCGTGCTGCGCTGGCTGCTGCTGCAGCTGTGCGCCGCCTACGCTCCCGGCGACCTCGGCCTCACCGTGCTGAGCACCCGCGCCGACGAGGCCTGGTCGTGGCTGCGGTGGCTGCCGCACCTGCGGCCCGCCGGTCCCGCGAGCGGGGCGGCGCGGGTGGGGGTCGATCCCAGCGGCCACCAGGCCCGCCTCGGCGACCTGCTGGCGACCGTGCGCCGGCGCCGTGCCGGTGAGCGCGGGGCGGCCCACGTCGTGGTCGTCCACGGCCACCGCGCCCTC
Organism: Nocardioides sp. Leaf285; assembly: GCF_001422955.1. Lineage (NCBI taxonomy): Bacteria > Bacillati > Actinomycetota > Actinomycetes > Propionibacteriales > Nocardioidaceae > Nocardioides > Nocardioides sp. Leaf285. The sequence continues at coordinate 245,445 of NZ_LMNH01000003.1, forward strand.
GCCGACGCCCCGGGCGGGTCGGCCGCGCTGACCGAGCTGCTGCGCGACGGGCCCGCCGTCGGCGTCCACGCCGTCTGCGTCGACGAGCGCGAGGCCGACCTCCCCGAGCGGTGCTCGGCGACCCTGCTCGTCGACGCGGCCCAGCCGTCGTACGCCGCCCTGGCCCGCAGCGGCCAGGAGCGGCTGCCGCGCGTGCGCCTGGAGGGCGTGGCCCCGGCGCTGGTCGACCGCGCCGCCCGGCGCCTCTCGCCGGTGCTCGACCCGGTCACGGGCCCCCTCCTGCCCGAGCGGGTGCGCCTGCGCGACCTGCTGCCCGCCGACGCCCTCGGCGAGGCCGCCCTGGCCCGGGCGTGGGACGAGCACGACCGGGGCGACGCCGCCGGCGCGGTGCCGGTCGGGGTCGGCGGCGACGGCCCGGTGGACCTCGACCCGCTGGCACCCGGCGCCCACACGGTCGTGGCCGGGCTCCCCGGCACGGGGCGCACCGCGGCGCTGCTGACGATGGCGGGCGCCGCGACGCTCTCCCGCTCACCCGACGCCCTCGCCGTCGTGCTCGTCGACGGCGGAGCCGCCGCACCCGGGCGGGCGCCGCTCGCCGGACTCGCGGTGCTGGCCGGCCTCCCGCACGCGCGTCCCGCCGACGTCGCCGCGGGGGAGGGCCCGGTGCGCGCCGCGGAGGCCGCCCTGCGCACCGCCCGGGAGGTCCTCGTGGTGGTCGACGACCTCGACCTGCTGGAGTCGGCCTCGCCCGGCACGGCCGAGGCGCTGGCCTGGCTGGCCGGCCGCGACCCCCGGCTGCACCTGCTGGCGGCGACCCGTCGACCCCGCGCGGTGCCCGCTGCGGTGCGCTCGGTGGTGACGCGTCGCGTCGCGCTGCGCCTCGACGAGGAGGGCAGCCTCGACCTGCTCGGCACGACCGCGGCCGCGGCCCTCCCGGCTGCGGTGCCGGGTCGCGCCCTCGTCGCCGGCGCGGGCGCCGGGGGGGCCGGCGACGAGGTGGCCGTGCAGCTGGCCTGGGTGGGCGGTCAGCCCCCGGGCGCTGCGGCGGTCACCGCCGCGGTGCACGTGCAGCCGCTGGACTGGTGGGGGCTGGGCCGGCCCGTGCCCGACCCGCCGCGGACGGACGCGACGCCCGTGCGCACCGACCTCGACGACCTCGTCGACGCCGTCGACGCCGCGGCGCGATTCGTGGGTGGCCGGGAGCCGGGCTAGACTGCTGCGGTTGCCTCGGCGAGGGACGGTCTGGAGACAGACCTCCGTGATCGACGCGGTCGGCTGCCTCATCGCGCCGTGCTGTGCGTCTCGGTCCCGTCCTCCGGGCGACCACACGCACGCACCACCTCCACACCGCACGAGCCGACCGCACAGGAGAAGCAGCATGTCTGCCGAGAAGATCACCGCCGAGTCCCGCACCGAGTTCGGCAAGGGCGCCGCCCGCCGCATCCGCCGCGAGGACAAGGTCCCCGCCGTCGTCTACGGCCACGGCATGGACCCCCAGCACATCACGCTGCCGGGCCACGAGACCATGATGGCGCTCAAGCACGGCGGCGCCAACGCGCTGCTCGAGCTCTCGATCGACGGCAAGACCCAGCTCGCGCTGACCCGCGAGGTGCAGATCGACCCGATCAAGCGCCACCTCGAGCACATCGACTTCGTCGCCGTCACCAAGGGCGAGAAGGTCACCGTGCAGGTGCCCGTCACCATCGTCGGCGAGGCCGGCCCCGACACCCTGGTCGTCACCGACACCACCGAGATCGAGCTCGAGGCCGAGGCCACCAACATCCCCGAGACCATCGAGGTCTCCGTGGAGGGCCTGCCCGCCGGCACCCAGATCCTCGCCTCCGAGCTCACCCTCCCCTCGGGCTCGACCCTGCTCCTCGACGGCGAGACGCTGGTCGTCAACGTCACCGAGCAGATCAGCGCCGAGGCCCTCGAGGCCGAGCTGGAGGAGGCCGAGGCCGAGGCCGGCATCGAGCGCGAGGAGTCCGACGAGGAGCAGGCCGAGGCCGAGGCCGCCGAGGGCGACTCCGCCGAGGGCTCCGAGGACTCCTCCTCCGAGGAGTGAGCGAGACCTCCGAGGTCTGGCTGGTCGTCGGGCTGGGCAACCCCGGCCCGACGTACGCCGGTCACCGCCACAACATCGGCTACCTCGTCAACGACGAGCTGGCCCGTCGCATGGGTGCGTCCTTCCGGGCGCACAAGACCGGGCGCGCCGACGTCGTCGAGGGACGACTCGGTGCGCCCGGCACCCCGGGCCCGCGCGTCGTGCTCGCCCGGCCGCGCTCCTACATGAACGAGGTGGGCGGCCCGGTCAAGGCGCTCGCGTCGTTCTACAAGGTCGCTCCGGCGCGCATCGTGGCGGTCCACGACGAGCTCGACATCGCCTTCGACACGATGCGGGTCAAGCTGGGCGGTGGCGACAACGGCCACAACGGCCTGAAGTCGATGCGCTCCTCGCTGGGCACCGGCGACTTCCACCGCGTGCGGGTCGGGATCGGCCGGCCCCCGGGCCGCCAGGACGTCGCCGACTTCGTGCTGTCGAACTACTCGACCGCGGAGCGCAAGGTCCTGCCCTTCGGCGTCGACCTGGCCGCCGACGCGGTCGAGAGCCTGGTCACCGAGGGCCTCGAGCGCACCCAGCAGCGGTTCAACTCCTGAGGCGGGCCCCGGTAGGGTCGCGGCCGTGACCTTCGACCCCGGTACCCCGCCCGCCGCCTCCGCCACCGACGACCACGTGCTCGCCACCTGGCTGGCCGAGGTGGCGGGACGCCGCCTCCTCCAGGTCCGCCAGGAGGGCCTCGAGGGCCGCGAGCTCAAGGACGCCGGCGACCGGGCGGCCCACGAGCTGCTGATGGGCCTGCTCGCCGAGCTGCGCCCCGGCGACGCCGTGCTCTCCGAGGAGGGCAAGGACGACAAGGCCCGCCTCGAGGCCGACCGGGTCTGGATCGTCGACCCGCTCGACGGCACCCGCGAGTTCTCCGAGCCCCCGCGCGACGACTGGGCCGTGCACGTGGCCCTGTGGGAGCGCTCCGCCGACGGCGGCGACCTGACCGCCGGCGCGGTCGCCCAGCCCGTGCTGGGGGAGACCTTCACCACCGGCGAGGCCCCCGCCGTGCCCGCCTCGAGCTCCGAGCGGCCCCGCATCGCGGTCTCGCGCAGCCGCCCGCCGGCCTTCGTGCAGGCCCTGGCCGAGGAGATCGGCGCCGAGCTCGTGCCGATGGGCTCGGCCGGGGTGAAGATGATGTCGGTCGTGCGTGACGTGGCCGACGCCTACGTCCACGCCGGCGGGCAGTACGAGTGGGACTCCGCCGCCCCGGTCGCCGTGGCGCGGGCCGCGGGGCTGTTCACCTCCCGCGTCGACGGCAGCCCGCTGGTCTACAACCAGGACGACGTCTACCTGCCCGACGTCGTCGTGTGCCGCCCCGAGCTGTCCGAGCGGATCCTGGCCTTCATCGCCGCCCACGGCACCGAGTGAGGCCGCAGCACGTCCTGTGGGACGCCGACGGCGTCCTCCAGTCGCTGCCGGGCGGCTGGGAGCGCGCCGCCGCGCCCTGGCTGGGTGAGCGCGACGAGGCCTCCGAGGCCCTGCTGCGCGAGGCCGTGGCGGTGGAGCGCGAGGCGCTGGTCGGGCGCAGCGACTTCCTCGCCGACCTCGCCGGCGTCCTGGAGCGCCACGGCGTCGACGTGCCCGCCCGCGACCTCCACGCCGCCATCTGGCTGGCCACCGAGCCCGACGCCGCCTCGTGGGCCGTGGTGGAGCGGGTCCGCGCCGCGGGCCACGGCGTCCACCTGGGCACCAACCAGGAGGCCCACCGTGCCGCCCACATGCGCACGGTGCTGGGCTACGACGAGCGCTTCGACGTCAGCGTCTACTCCTGCGACCTCGGCGTGGCCAAGCCCGACCCGGCCTACTTCGAGCGGGCGGTCGCGATGATCGGTGCCGACCCCGACGACGTGGTCTTCGTCGACGACCGCGCCGACAACGTCGCGTCCGCGTGCGGGGTCGGCCTGCGCGGGGTGCGCTGGACCATCGCCGAGGGCCACGAGCGACTCGTCTCGCTGCTGCACGGCGCCGGCATCTCGCTCGCCGACTGAGACGGCGGCTGCCATCCTGGGCGGGTGACCGCCTTCGTCTCCCACACCAGCGTCGACTGCGCCGACGCGTACGCCCTCTCCGAGTGGTGGAAGCCCGTGCTGGGCTACGTCGACCTCGAGGGCGACCCCAACCTGCCCGGCCACGAGGAGTGCATGATCCGCGACCCCGGCAGCGGGCACCGGCTGCTCTTCATCGAGGTGCCCGACGTCCGCCGGGTCAAGAACCGGTTGCACCTCGACCTGCGCCCCCGCTCGGCCACCCGCGAGGCGGAGCTGGGGACGCTGCTCGCCCACGGCGCCACGGTCGTCGCCGACCGTCGGGGCATCCACGGCCCGGGCAGCGGGTGGGTCGTGCTGGCCGATCCCGAGGGCAACGAGTTCTGCCTCCTGCGCAGCCTCGCCGAGCTCGACGACGAGGCGGGCCCGGCCTGACCGGTCGGCGGCGTCCCGGCGGGTGCTGAGCGCCGTCGGGGCCGAGTCGGTCCATGATGGTCCCGTGAACCTCCCCGTGCCCGGCTGCGCCCTCGCGCGCCGCCGTCGCGGGTGAGCCGCCCGCCCCGGGCGGTGGTGCGACTGGCGGGACTGCTCGCCGTCGTGTGCCTGCTCGCCCTCGCCGCCTCGCGCCTCTACGCCCCCGAGCGGGTGCTCGACCTGACGCCGGGTGCCGACTACGTCGCCGCGCCCACCCCGCCGGAGCGTGCCCGCTCGGCCGGGCAGCTCGTCGAGCAGCGCTGGCTGACCCGCACGGCGCGGGCCACCGGCATCCCGGTGCCCGCGCTGCGCGCCTACGCCGACGCCCAGCTCTCCGACCCCGGCTGCCGGGTCGGCTGGACCACCCTGGCCGGCATCGGCTGGGTGGAGTCGCAGCACGGCACGCTCGGCGGTCGCACGCTCGGCGCCGACGGGCGCTCCTCGAGCACGATCCTCGGTCCGGCGCTCGACGGGTCGGGCGAGTTCGCGGCCATCCGCGCCACCGGCGGGTCGGCGCGCTGGCACGGCGACGCCGTGTGGGAGCACGCCGTGGGGCCGATGCAGTTCCTGCCGACCACGTGGGAGCCGTGGGGGGCCGACGGCGACGGCGACGGCGCGGCCGACCCCCGCGACCTCGACGACGCCGCGCTCGGGGCGGCGCGCTACCTGTGCGCGGCGGGCGAGGACCTCACCGGTCTGGAGACCTGGGAGGCGGCGGTGCTGACCTACAACCGCTCGCGCGAGTACGTCGACGCCGTGCACGCCGCGGCGTCGGCGTACGCCCGGGCCGCCGGGGGTTGACGGCCCCCGCGACAAAGAAGGTGCCCTGCGGCCGCGCGTGCCGGACAATGGCTCGTCGTGGGTCACGTGGATGTCGCCGGGGTGCGCTACGAGCTGCCGGACGGGCGGGTGCTGCTCGACGACGTGTCGTTCCGGGTGGGCGAGGGGGCCAAGGTCGCGCTCGTCGGCGCCAACGGCGCGGGCAAGACGACGCTGCTGCGCCTCATCACCGGCGACCTGGTGCCCCACGCCGGGGTCGTGACCCGCTCCGGCGGTCTCGGCGTGATGCGCCAGATGGTCGGCAAGGACCTCGGCGAGGCCCCCACGGTGGCCGACCTGCTGCTCAGCGTGTCGAGCCCCCGCGTGCGCGCGGCCGCCGCCGAGGTCGACCGCCTCGAGCTGGCGCTGATGGAGAGCGACGACGAGGCCACGCAGATGGCCTACGCCACGGCGCTGGGGGAGTACGCCGACGCGGGGGGCTACGACGCCGAGGTCACCTGGGACGTCTGCACCACCGCGGCGCTGGCCGTGCCTTTCGACCGCGCGAAGTACCGCGAGCTGGCGACCCTCTCCGGCGGGGAGCAGAAGCGCCTCGTGCTCGAGCTGCTGCTGCGCGGGCCCGACCAGGTGCTGCTGCTCGACGAGCCCGACAACTACCTCGACGTGCCGGGCAAGATCTGGCTCGAGCAGCGCATCCGCGAGTCCGACAAGACGATCCTCATGATCAGCCACGACCGCGAGCTGCTCGACAACACCGCCACCCGCGTCGTGACCGTCGAGCTGGGCGCCGCCGGCAACACGGTGTGGACCCACCCGGGGGGCTTCTCCTCCTACCACCAGGCGCGCAAGGACCGGTTCCTGCGCTTCGAGGAGCTGCGCCGCCGCTGGGACGAGGAGCACGCCAAGCTCAAGGCGCTCGTGCTGCGCTACAAGATCAAGGCGGAGTACAACGACGGCCTGGCCTCGCAGTACCGCGCGGCGCAGACCCGGCTGCGCAAGTTCGAGGAGGCCGGGCCGCCGGCCGACCAGCCCCGCGAGCAGCAGGTCACCATGCGGCTCAAGGGCGGTCGCACCGGCAAGCGGGCCGTGGTCTGCGAGGGCCTGGAGCTCTCCGGCCTGATGCGCCCCTTCGACCTGGAGGTCTGGTACGGCGAGCGCGTGGCCGTGCTCGGCTCCAACGGCTCGGGCAAGTCGCACTTCCTGCGCCTGCTGGCCGCGGGCGGCACCGACCCCGACGTCGAGCACCGCCCGGTGGGCGACGTGGTCATCGAGCCCGTGCGCCACCGGGGGCTGGCCCGCCTGGGTGCGCGCGTGCGGCCGGGCTGGTTCGTGCAGACCCACGACCATCCCGAGCTGGTCGGGCGCACGCTCGTGGAGGTGCTGCACCGCGGTGACGAGCGCCGCGCGGGCATGGGGCGCGAGCAGGCCGCCCGGGTGCTCGACCGCTACGAGCTGGCCCACGCCGCGGAGCAGCGCTTCGAGTCGCTCTCCGGCGGGCAGCAGGCCCGCTTCCAGATCCTGCTGCTCGAGCTCTCCGGCGCCACGCTGCTGCTGCTCGACGAGCCCACCGACAACCTCGACGTGCAGTCGGCCGAGGCGCTGGAGGAGGGGCTGGAGGCCTTCGAGGGCACGGTGCTGGCCGTCACCCACGACCGCTGGTTCGCGCGCGGCTTCGACCGGTTCCTGGTCTACGGCGCCGACGGCGACGTCTACGAGTCCGACGGGCCGGTGTGGGACGAGGGACGCGTGGAGCGCGCCCGGTGAGCGAGGGCGCGGCGGCGGGCGCGCTGACGGTGGTGGAGGTCGACCCCTTCGACCCGGGGTCCTTCGACCCGTGGCACGCGACCTACGAGGCCGCCCAGCGCCACGGGCACGAGGAGCTCGCGACGCCGTGGCGGCGCGAGGAGCTGCGCCTGCAGCTGCAGGGTCAGGTGGAGGGCGCGAGCCGGACCCGGCGCGCGAGCGCCTACGCCGGGGTGGTGGGCGACCAGGTGGTGGCCGCGGGGTGGATCGGTGCGAGCCTGCGCGACAACCGCGACACCGCCGAGGTCGAGGTGGGCACCGCGCCGGCGCACCAGCGCCGCGGCCACGGCTCCGCGGTGCTCGAGCACCTGCTCGGGGTCGCGCGCGAGCGAGGGCGCGACGTCGTGCAGGCCCGGACCTGGTGGCCCGCGGGGGCGCCGGACCACGGGGCCGCCGAAGCGGGGCCGGCGTTCCTGCGCCGCCACGGCTTCGAGCTCGGGCTGGTGGAGGTGCTGCGCACGCTCGAGCTGCCCGTCGACCCCGAGCTCCTCGCCGGACTGGCCGCGCGGGCCGCCTCGCACCACGACGGCTACGCCCTGCGCTCCTTCGTGGGTCCCGTGCCCCAGGAGCTGCTGCGGGGGTGGGCCGAGGCGAGCGCCAGCGTGGAGTCCGACGCCCCGACCGGCGACCTCGACCGCGAGCCCGAGACCGCCGACCCCGCCGGGGTGCGCGAGGCCGAGGAGGTGCAGCGCCGTCAGGGCCGCACGAGGATCGGCACCGTCGCGCTCGACGCCGACGGCGAGGTGGTGGCCTACACCGACCTGGTCACCGGCCGTCACGAGCCGGGCCGGGCCTTCCAGTGGGGCACCCTGGTGCGGCGGGAGCACCGGGGCCACCGGCTCGGGCTGGCGGTCAAGACGGCCAACCTGCGGCTCCTGCAGTCCACCGACCCCTCCGTGCGCCGCGTGCTGACCTGGAACGCCGACGTCAACGCACCGATGGTGGCGGTCAACGACGCCCTGGGCTTCCACGCGGCCGAGGGAGCCGGCGCCTTCCAGCGCCGACTCCCTCGTGACGACTGACCCCGTGGTGACCGTCCTCCGGTCGCGCCGGGGTCAGGAGGTGGTGGCGTCGGAGTCGAGCTCGAGGTCGGTGGTCTGCTCCTCGCCGTCGCGCACGTAGGTCACGGTGACGGTGTCGCCGGGGCGGTAGGAGCGGATGGTGGCGATGAGCGAGTCGGAGCCCGAGATCGCGGTGTCGTCGATGCGGATGATCACGTCGCCGGCCTGCAGTCCCGCGTCGCCGGCGGTCGAGCCGTCGCCGATCTCCTGCACCTGGGCGCCGTCGACGACGGCCGCGGTCGAGCCGCCCTCGGCGCGCACGTCGCTCACGGTGATGCCGAGCCGCGCGTGGGTGGGCGTCTCGCCGTCGACCATCTGCTCCACGATCGGCATGACCTCGTCGATCGGGATCGAGAACCCGAGGCCGATCGAGCCGCCCTCGGCGGTCTCGCCGAAGGGCGAGGTCGAGCCGCTGCCGGCGGTGCGGATGGAGGAGTTGATGCCGACGACGTGGCCGTACATGTCGACCAGCGGGCCGCCGCTGTTGCCGGGGTTGATGGCCGCGTCGGTCTGCACGGCGGGGTAGGCGGTGGTGTTGCCCTCGCTGTCGGACCCGACGTCGACCGGGCGGTCCAGCGCGCTCACGATGCCACTGGTGACGGTGGCGTCGAGGCCGTAGGGCGAGCCGATGGCCACGACGCCCTGTCCGACCTGGAGGTCGTCGGAGGAGCCGATGGTGGCGGGGGTCAGGCCGCTGACGTCCTGGGCCTGGATCACGGCGGTGTCGGTGAGCGGGTCGGTGCCGACGATCTCGGCGAGTGCCGTCGAACCGTCGTTGAAGTCGACCTGGATGGTGCCCGAGTCGCCGGCCACCTCGACCACGTGGTTGTTGGTGAGGATCTGGCCGTCGGAGGAGAGCACGATGCCGGAGCCGGAGCCGGACTCCTGGGCGCCCTGCACCTCGATCTTGACCACCGAGGGCAGCACCTCCTGGGCCACCTGCTGCACCGTGCCCTGCTCGCCGGGGTCCTCGGGGGTGTCGACGACCTGCGAGGTGGTGCTCGCCGTCGAGGCCCCGGACGCCGACCCGCCCGTGGCGTCGTCGCTGAGCGAGGACCAGACCGCCGCACCGCCGACCCCGGCGCCGCCGCCCACGACGAGCGCGGCGGTGAGCAGGCCCGCCGCGAACACGGTGCGCCCACGCCGCGGCCGCTCGGCCACGGCCGTCGACCCGGCGTACGGCGGGGGCGGCGGCGGGCCGGCCGGGGCGGGCCAGGCCGGCTGGTCGGAGCGGGTGGGGCCGGCGGGCTGCTCGTCGCGAGGGAAGTCGTTCATGGTGACGACTGTGCTCAGCCACCCTGTGACCAGGCTGAGACGGCCCTGTTGGCGGGGGAAGAAGCCGGTGCGGGACGGACCCTTGTGGCTGACTGTGCTCTCGGTCACAATCTGGGCCATGAGTGCCACGGCGACGCCCGAGACCACGTCCTCCCGCCCCGCCCCCACGGCCGTCTTCGTCGACGACCGGCTGGCCCACTGGGCGTCGGTGGACCCCGACGGCGAGTGCATGACCTACCTCGGCCGCACCTGGACGTGGGCGCAGTGGCACGACCGGGTGCGCCGCGCCGCGGGGGCGCTGCGCGGGCTCGGGGTCGGTCGCGGCGACGTCGTGGCCTTCCTCGACAAGAACCACCCGGCCTGCGTCGAGGTCTCCCTCGCCGCCGCGATGCTGGGTGCGGCCAACGCCGTCGTCAACTGGCGCCTGGCACCCGACGAGGTCGACTACGCCGTCAACGACTCCGGGGCCAAGGTCGTCGTGGTGGGCTCCGAGCTGGCGCCGCTGCTCGAGCGGGTGCGCGAGCGGCTGACCGGCGTGGAGCACGTCGTCGAGGTGACCACCGACGGGGCCGAGGGCGACGCCTACGAGGCCATGCTGGCCGCCGCCACCCCGGTCGACCGCGACCCGGCCGTCACGCCCGACGACACCTGCCTGGTGCTCTACTCCTCCGGCACGACCGGGCGCCCCAAGGGGGTCATGCTGACCCACGCCAACATGGTCGCCCACACCGTCAACGCCCACGACGGCTGGGAGTTCGAGCCCGGTGACAAGTCCATGGTGGCCATGCCGCTCTTCCACGTCGGCGGCTCGTCCTACGTGCTCTTCGGCATCCACGACGGCATCCCCAGCGTGATGACCCGCGAGCCCGACGGCGCCTCCCTGGCCGGGGCGATCATGGCCGGCGCCAACCGCACCTTCCTCGTGCCCGCCGTGCTCGCCCAGGTCCTGCAGGCGGGCCCCGACGCGGTCAAGCTCTTCGGCGCGCTGCGCACCTACACCTACGGCGCGGCGCCGATGCCGCCCCCGCTGCTGCGCGCGGCGATGCAGGCCTGGCCCGACACCGACTTCATCCAGGTCTACGGCCTCACCGAGGTCGCGGGCGTCGCCACCCACCTCATGCCCGAGGACCACCGCGACCCCGAGCACCCGGAGCGGCTGGTCTCGGCGGGGCGCCCGGTGCCCGACGTCGAGGTGCGCATCGTCGACCCGGCCACGCTGGAGGACCTCCCGGTGGGCGAGCACGGCGAGATCTGGCTGCGCACGCCCCAGCTGATGAAGGGCTTCCTGAACAAGCCCGAGGCCACCGCCGAGGTCGTCACGGCCGACGGCTGGTTCCGCACCGGCGACATGGGCCGGGTCGACGACGGCGGCTACGTCTTCGTCGAGGACCGGCTCAAGGACATGATCATCTCGGGCGGGGAGAACATCTACAGCCCCGAGATCGAGCGCGTGCTGGCCGAGCACCCCGCGGTGATGGAGGTCGCCATCATCGGGGTGCCCGACGACACCTGGGGCGAGGCGGTCAAGGCCGTGGTCTCGCTCAAGGAGGGCGCCTCGGCGACGCCGGAGGAGCTCATCGCCCACTGCCGCGAGCACCTCGCGCACTTCAAGTGCCCCAAGTCCGTGGACATCCTCGACCTGCTCCCGCGCAACCCCACGGGCAAGATCCTCAAGCGCTCGCTGCGCGCTCCCTACTGGGAGGGTCGCGACCGGGCGGTCAACTGACCGACCGGTCCGGCCCGCGCTCGCCCGGCCCGCGCTCGCCCGGCCCGCGCACGCCGGCCCGCGGGCGCCCAGCCCTCGGTCGCGACACCGGCCGTTCACCTGGCTGCGACACCCTCCGCCCCGTGAGCGACACGACGAGCACCGCCCCGACGAGCGCCCTGCGCCGCGGCGCGGCGGCGCCCGCCCCCCGGACCCTGGTCGACGTCTTCCGCACCACGGTGGCGACCTTCCCGGACGCCACGGCCCTCGACAGCGGTGCGGAGCAGCTGACCTACCTCGAGTTCGCCGAGGCCGCCGACGAGGTGGCCGACGAGCTGGCCTCGCTCGGCGTGGGCCGCGGCGACAGGGTCGGGGTCCGCCTGCCCAGCGGCACGACCGACCTCTACATCGCGATCATGGCCACCCTGCTCGTGGGCGCGGCCTACGTGCCCGTCGACGCCGACGACCCCGACGAGCGGGCCCGGCTGGTCTTCGGCGAGGCCGACGTCGCCGCCGTCGTGGGCGCCGACCTGGCGATCGAGCCACGCCGCGCGGCCGCACCCCGCGAGCGCGAGGACCCGGCTCACGACGACGACGCCTGGGTCATCTTCACCTCCGGCTCCACCGGCACCCCCAAGGGCGTGGCCGTGAGCCACCGCAACGCCGCGGCCTTCGTCGACGCCGAGTCGCGGATGTTCCTCCAGGACGACCCGATCGGCCCGCACGACCGGGTGATGGCCGGGCTCAGCGTCGCCTTCGACGCCAGCTGCGAGGAGATGTGGCTGGCCTGGCGCTACGGCGGCACGCTCGTGCCCGCGCCCCGTGCGCTGGTCAAGAGCGGCATGGACGTCGGGCCGTGGCTGGCCGCCAACCGCATCACCCTCGTCTCCACCGTGCCCACCCTGGTCAGCCTCTGGCCCGACGAGGCCCTCGAGCGCGTGCGCATGGTCATCCTCGGCGGCGAGGCGCTGCCGCCGGAGCTGGCCGCCCGGCTGGCCCGCGAGGGCCGGGAGGTGTGGAACACCTACGGCCCCACCGAGGCCACCGTGGTGGCCTGCGGCGCCCTCGTCGGCGCCGAGGGGCCGGTGCGGATCGGGCTGCCGCTCGACGGCTGGGACCTCGCCGTCGTCGACGCCGAGGGCCGCGAGGTGCCGGTGGGGGAGACCGGCGAGCTGATCATCGGCGGCGTCGGGCTGGCCCGCTACCTCGACCCGGTCAAGGACGCCGAGAAGTACGCCCCGATGCCGACGCTGGGCTGGGAGCGGGCCTACCGCTCGGGCGACCTCGTGGTCCACGACCCGGCCGGCCTGCTCTTCGGCGGCCGCGCCGACGACCAGGTCAAGCTCGGCGGTCGCCGCATCGAGCTCGGCGAGGTCGACTCGGCGCTGCTCGCCCTGCCCGGGGTCGTCGGGGCGGCGGCCGCCGTACGCCGCTCCCGCACGGGCAACCAGCTGCTGGTCGGCTACGTCACCGTCGACGAGCGCTACGACGCGGCCGCGGCGGTGGCCGCGCTGCGCCGCGACCTGCCGGCGGCGCTCGTGCCGCGCCTGGCCGTCGTCGACGACATCCCCACCCGCACCTCGGGCAAGGTCGACCGCGACGCCCTGCCGTGGCCGCTCAGCGCCGCGTCGCCGCAGGAGTCGGGGCTCACCGGCACCGCCGCGCGGATCGCCGAGCTGTGGAACGAGGTGCTCGGCGCCTCGGTCACCCGGCGCGAGGAGGACTTCTTCGACGTCGGCGGCGGCAGCCTCACCGCCGCGCAGGTCGTCACGCTGCTGCGCCGCGAGCACCCCGACGTCGCGGTCGGCGACGTCTACGACCACCCGACGCTGGGCGGGCTGGCCGACTTCGTCGACTCGATGGACGCCGGCGTCGACAACGCCCAGGACCGGCTGGTGCCTCCGATCCCGCTCAAGACCCAGGCCGGGCAGGTGGCGGCGGTCGTGGCGCTGCGGGCGCTGGCCGCGCCGCGGTGGGCCGTGTGGCTGCTCGCCGCCAGCACCCTGGTCCACGACCTGCTCGACGTCGGGGGGCTCCCCACCGCCCCGTGGTGGCTGCTGGGCCCGGCCGCCCTGCTGGTGCTGACGCCTCCGGGCCGGATGGTGCTGGCCGCCGGCGCGGCGCGGCTCTGGCTGCGCGGCATCACCCCGGGCGACTACCCGCGCGGCGGCAAGGTGCACCTGCGGGTCTGGGCCGCCGAGCGCATGGTCGACCAGCTCGGGGCCACCGCGCTCAGCGGCGCCCCGCTCATCACGTGGTACGCCCGGCTGCTCGGCGCCCGCGTGGGCCGTCACGCCGACCTGCACTCGGTGCCGCCGGTCACCGGCTTCCTGCGCCTGGGCGCCGGCTGCTCGGTGGAGCCGGAGGTCGACCTCACCGGCTACTGGGTCGACGGCGACGTGCTCCACCTCGGCGAGGTGAGGGTGGGCCGGCGTGCCCGCGTCGGCACCCGCTCGATGCTCTGCCCCGGCGCCCGCGTCGGCGACGACGCCGAGGTCGCGCCGGGCTCCGCCGTCGTCGGTGTCGTGCCCGACGGGGAGTTCTGGTCCGGGGCCCCGGCCACCCGGGTCTCGGGCGCCGCACGCGGGCCCTGGTCGGAGCGCCCGGCGAGCTCGGCGGCCTGGGTCGTGGCCTACGCCGCCGTGGCGGTCGCGCTCGGCCTGCTCCCGGCGCTGGCCATCGGAGCCGGAGCCCTGGTGGCGCTGCTGGGCGCCGACCTGAGCGCCGTCACCGGACCCCTCGACCTGCTCGGCGCGCTGCTGCCCTGGCTGGTGCCGGGCACGCTGGTGGGTCTGCTCGTGCTGGCTGCGCTCGTGCTGGGCGTGGTGCGCCTGGCGGCGCTCGGGCTGAGCCCGGGGGTCTACCCCGTGCGCAGCCGCCCCGCCCTGGGCGTGTGGGCCACGGTGCGGGTCCTCGACGAGGCCCGCACGTGGCTCTTCCCGCTCTACTCCTCGACGCTCACCCCGGCGTGGCTGCGCCTGCTCGGCGCCCGGGTCGGCGCCGACGTCGAGGCCTCGACGGTGCTGATGGTGCCGGCGCTGACCACCGTCAACGACCTGGCCTTCCTCGCCGACGACACCCTCATCGGCGGCTACGAGCTCGGCGGGGGCTGGCTGCGCGTCGAGCGGGTCAAGATCGGCAAGCGGGCCTTCGTCGGCAACTCCGGCATGGCCGCCCCGGGTCGCAAGGTGCCCAAGCGGGCACTGGTCGCGGTGCTCTCGGCCGCGCCCAACCGCAAGACCGCGCGCGCGGGGGAGTCGTGGCTGGGCAGCCCGCCCGCGGCCCTGCGGCGTACGACGGGCGCGGGCGACGACGCCCGCACCTACGCCCCGCCGACCCGGCTGCGGGTCGCGCGCGCCCTGTGGGAGGCGGCGCGCGTGGTGCCGCTGGCCTGCGCGGTGCTGCTCCACGCGGTGGTCGGGCTCCTCGCCCTCGCTGCGGCCGACGCGGTCACGGGGCCGAGCGGGGGAGCGACGGTCCTCGTGGTGGTCGTCCTCGCCCTGGTGCCGCTGCTGGTGGCCGGGGGCCTCGTGGCGGCCGCGCTCGCCACCGCGACGAAGTGGCTGCTGGTGGGCCGCCACCGCAGCGGCACCCACCCGCTGTGGAGCTCCTTCGTGTGGCGCAACGAGCTGGCCGACACCTTCGTGGAGGTGGTGGCCGCGCCGTGGTTCGCCCGGCTGGCCACGGGCACGCCCCTGCTCACCGCGTGGTTCCGCTCGATGGGCTCCACCGTGGGCCGTGGGGTGTGGTGCGAGACCTACTGGCTGCCCGAGGCCGACCTGGTCGAGCTCGGCGACGGGGCCACGGTCAACCAGGGCAGCGTGGTGCAGACCCACCTCTTCCACGACCGGCTGCTGGCCACCGACCGGGTGCGGGTGCGCCGGGGCGGCACGCTCGGGCCCAACTCGGTGATCCTGCCCGCGGCCAGCATCGGCCGGCACGCTACGGTCGGCCCGGTGTCCTTGGTGATGAGGGGTGAGTCGGTGCCCGACAAGACGATCTGGATCGGCAACCCGATCGGCCCGTGGGCCGCCGGCGAGGCCTCCTCGTGAGGGGCCTGCCGACCGCCGACAACTACCTGCCCGGCCACGGCGACCCCGCCTACGCCGTGCGCCACTACGACCTCGACCTGACCTACGCCGTCGAGGGCAACCGGCTCACCGGCCAGGCCACGCTCTCGGTGAGGGTGCTCGAGGCGACCCGGCGGCTCGTGCTCGACCTGGCCCACCTGCGCGTCGACAAGGTCCGTGTCACCGGCGCGCGGCTGGCCAAGCACTCCGCCCGCTCGGGCCGGGTCGTGCTGACCCTCGACGACGAGGTCGCCCCTGACACCCTGCTCACCGTGGTCGTGCGCTACTCCGGCAGCCCGCGGCCCGTGGTCGAGCGCCACCTCGGCGACGCCGGCTGGGAGGAGCTGACCGACGGCGTCATCGTGGCGGCCCAGCCGCACGGGTCGCCGACCTGGTTCCCCTGCAACGACCGCCCCGACGACAAGGCGTCCTACCGGATGACCTTCCGCGTCACCGCGGGCTACCACGTCGTCGCCAACGGCGTGCTGCGCGAGCACCGCCGGGGCGGGTCGAGCGAGACGTGGGTCTTCGAGCAGTCCGAGCCGATGGCCACCTACCTGGCCACGGCCCAGATCGGGCGCTACACCGACTGGCAGCTCCTGGGGCGCCCGGCCTCGGGCACCCCGCTGCGGGTGGTCGCGCCCGAGGACCTCGACGAGGACGACTACGTCGCCGCCTTCGGCCGCCAGCACGAGATGGTCGAGGTCTTCGAGCGCCTCTTCGGGCCCTACCCCTTCGACGGCTACGCCGTGGTCGTCACCGCCGACGACCTCGAGATCCCGCTGGAGAGCCAGAGCCTGTCGACCTTCGGGCGCAACCTCGTGCGCGGCGACTGGGACGCCACCCGCCTCATCGCCCACGAGCTGGCCCACCAGTGGTTCGGCAACGCCGTCACCCTGCGCCGGTGGCGCGACATCTGGCTGCACGAGGGCTTCGCCTGCTACAGCGAGTGGCTGTGGTCGCAGGAGTCCGGCGGCGAGAGCGCCGACGAGCACGCCCGCCACCACCACGCCCGGCTGGCCGAGCTCGATCACGACCTGCTGCTCAGCGACCCGGGCCCGGAGCTGATGTTCGACGACCGGGTCTACAAGCGCGGCGCGCTCACCCTCCACGCGCTGCGGCTGACGGTGGGCGACGAGGCGTTCTTCGCCCTGCTGCGCTCCTGGGTGGCCGAGCACGCGGGCGGCTCGGTGGTCACCGACGACTTCCTGGCCCACGCCGGCGCCGCCACCGGCCACGACGTCGCCGCGCTGCTGCACCCCTGGCTCCACGAGACCGCCCTGCCCGACCTGCCGGCCTGAGGCTCGCGGGCCGCGCTCAGCGGTGCGCGCGCCACCGGACCTCGACCGGCCGCGCGGGCAGCACCGCGAGGGTGCCGGCCCAGCCGGGCGGCAGCGGCAGGGCGGTGGTCCAGGCCTCGTCGGCGCGCACGGAGGTCGGGTCACGGCGCAGGCCCTCGCCGGTGGCCTTGAGCACCGCCTCGGCGCGCGTCCACGCGGCGCGGTCGGCCAGCCCCGCCGGCGTCGGGCCGACACCGGGGTCGGGCTCCACGTCGACACCGAGCCGCAGCCCGGTGCCCTCCGCGCGGGCCAGCACCACGAGACCCGCGGCGTACGCCAGGGACAGCGCGCCGTCGGCGGTGCGCGGGCGGCCGTGGTCGGTGCCCGCGCAGCGCGGGCACAGCCGCGTGAGCGGTCCGGCGAGGTCCTCGGCCGCAGCCCGCAGCTCGGCCCGGTCGAGGCCGGGGCGCCACAGGGCGTCGACGCGCACCAGCGCCGCGGGCGCGCTCACGCCCGCAGCGGCAGGCCCAGGGCGCGCAGGTCGGCGCGCAGGGCGTCGGCGTCGGTGAAGACCAGCCCGTGCATGCCCAGCGCGCTCGCAGCCGCGACGTTGTCGGCGCGGTCGTCGACGAAGGCCAGGCGCACGAGGGGCAGCCCGGCGCGCCGCTCCACGACCCGGTAGACGCGGGGGTCGGGCTTGGCCACGCCCTCGGTGCCCGACACCACGACGTCCTCGAGCAGGCCCAGCACGTCGAAGAGGCGCGGTGCGTGGGGGTAGAGCTCGTGGGACCAGTTCGTCAGCCCCCACATCGGCACCCCGGCGGCGTGCAGCTCGCGCAGCAGGTCGGCGGTGCCGGGCACCTCGCCGCGCAGCGAGGCCGCGAAGTGGCGCCGGTAGGAGCGGGCGTGCTCGGCCCAGTGCGGGTGCGAGGCGGCCACCGCGGCCTCGGCGTCGTCCCAGGACCCGCCGGCATCGCAGCCGTGGTTCCACGCCATGAAGTCGAAGTCGTCGGCGGCCAGGAAGCGGGCGGCCTCCTCGGCGCCGACGCCGGCCGCGATCGCCGCGGAGGCGTCCCAGTCGACGATGACGTTGCCCAGGTCCCAGACGACCCCCGCGGGCGGGCCGGCGGGGGTCGTGGGTCGTGCGGGGGAGGGGGCCAAGGTCAGGCCCAGCGCTCCGAGGCGGGGACGAAGTCGAGGGTCCGGTCGCCGGTGTAGATCTGCTTGGGCCGGGCGATCTTCTGCTCCTTGTCCTGGACCAGCTCGAGCCACTGGGCCAGCCAGCCGGGGGTGCGGCCGATCGCGAAGAGCACGGTGAACATCTCCGGGGGGAACTGGAAGGCCTCGTAGATCAGCCCCGAGTAGAAGTCGACGTTGGGGTAGAGCTTGCGCTTGATGAAGTACTCGTCCTCGAGCGCGATCTTCTCCAGCTCCTTGGCGATCTCGAGGAGCGGGTTGACCCCGGTGACCTCGAAGACGTCGTCGCAGGCCTTCTTGATGATCGTGGCGCGGGGGTCGAAGTTCTTGTAGACCCGGTGGCCGAAGCCCATCAGCCGCTCGTTGCCGTCCTTGACGCCCTGGATGAAGGCCGGGATGTTCTCCTTCGACCCGATGCGCTTGAGCATGCGCAGCACGGCCTCGTTGGCGCCGCCGTGCAGGGGGCCGTAGAGGGCGCCGACGCCCGCGGCGACCGCGGAGTAGGGGTCGACCTGCGAGGAGCCGACCGAGCGCACGGCGTTGGTCGAGCAGTTCTGCTCGTGGTCGGCGTGGAGGATGAAGAGCACGTCGAGGGCCTTGACCAGGCGCGGGTCGGCCTCGTACTTCGACTCGCTCATCTTGAAGAGCATGGAGAGGAAGTTGGCGGTGTAGCTGAGGTCGTTGTCGGGGTAGACGTAGGGCTTGCCCTGCGCGTGGCGGAACGACCAGGCGCCCAGCGTCGGCATCTTCGCGATCATGCGCACGATCTGCATGTGCCGGTTGTCGGCGTCGCTGATGTTGCGGGCGTCGGGGTAGAAGGTCGACAGCGCGCCCACCGAGGCCATGAGCATGCCCATCGGGTGGGCGTCGTAGCGGAAGCCCTGCATGAACGTCTTCACGTTCTCGTGGACGAAGGTGTGGTAGGTGATCTCGTGCACCCACGCGTCGTACTCCGCCTTGGTCGGCAGGGCGCCGTGGATCAGGAGGTAGGCCACCTCGAGGAAGGACGACTTCTCCGCCAGCTGCTCGATGGGGTAGCCCCGGTACTCCAGGATGCCCTTCTCGCCGTCGATGTAGGTGACGGAGCTGCGGCAGGACGCCGTGTTGACGAAGCCCGGGTCGTAGACGGCCAGGCCGGGGGTGTCCTCGGCGGTCTTGATCTTCCCGAGGTCGGCGGCCTTGATGGTGCCGTCGAGGATCGGGACGTCGTACTCCTGTCCGGTGCGGTTGTCACGGACGGTCAGAGAATCAGTCACGCGTCTTAACGTATCCGTCGTCTCGTGACACGCGGAACCCGGTGTCCACGACCCGGGTCGCGAGGCCACCCCTGCGGGTGAGCGACGGGCGCCACGCGGTGCCCGCCCGGGGCGTTTTGACCCCGTCGCCCGCGCACGCCTACCCTGAGTGGTCGCGACTCCTGCCGCGCCTCGTCACAGCCGTCCCCGGCTGCCGGCGAGGTGCAGTCCCGGAGGCCACCAGCCGGTCCCGACCGGCGGCGAGCCGGGCCGTGTTCGTCAGAAGTCGCAGCTCCACCCCCCGCCAGGCTCCACCTGGCGGTCCCCACGAACGAATGAGAGTAGATCAGCCGTGCGCACGTACAGCCCCAAGCCCGGTGACATCACCCGGGAGTGGCACGTCATCGACGCCACCGACATCGTCCTGGGCAAGCTCGCCGTGACTTCCGCGAACCTGCTCCGCGGCAAGCACAAGGCGATCTTCGCCCCGCACGTCGACACCGGTGACTTCGTCGTCGTCATCAACGCGGAGAAGGTGTCCCTGTCGGGCACCAAGAAGACCACCAAGATGGCCTACCGCCACTCCGGCTACCCGGGCGGTCTCTCGGCCACCCCGATCGGCGAGCTCCTCGAGAAGGACGCCCGCAAGGCGATCGAGAACGCCGTGTGGGGCATGCTCCCCAAGAACAAGCTCGGCCGTCAGATGCTGAAGAAGCTGAAGGTCTACAGCGGCCCGACCCACCCGCACGAGGCCCAGAAGGCCGTTCCGTTCGAGATCACCCAGATCTCCCAGTGAGCAGTGGCTCCTTCAACGTCCATGCAGAAAGCTGAGTGAGGATTACCGTGGCTGAGACCACCAACGAGGTCGAGGAGACCTTCGAGACCGACGAGCGCGGCGTTGCCTACAGCTCCGAGAGCGCCCCGTCGGCCGACGCCCCCGAGCGTCCCGCGACCATCGCCCCCGCCAACGCGACCGGCCGTCGCAAGGAGGCCGTCGCCCGCGTCCGCCTCGTGCCCGGCACCGGTGTGTGGACCGTCAACGGCCGCACGCTCGACTCGTACTTCCCGAACAAGCTGCACCAGCAGGTCGTGAACGAGCCGTTCGCCACCCTGCAGCTCGAGGGTCGCTTCGACGTCATCGCCCGCATCCACGGCGGCGGCATCACCGGCCAGGCCGGCGCCCTGCGCCTCGGTGTGGCCCGCGCCCTCAACGCCATCGACGTCGAGGCCAACCGCCCGACGCTGAAGAAGGCCGGCTTCCTGACCCGCGACGCGCGTGTCATCGAGCGCAAGAAGGCCGGTCTGAAGAAGGCGCGCAAGGCGCCCCAGTTCAGCAAGCGCTGATCCGCGCCGACGTGGTGGCTCCCACCGGGCCCCTCTTCGGCACCGACGGCGTCCGTGGCCTGGCCAACGGCGGTGTGCTCACCGCCGAGCTGGCCCTGGGCCTCGGAGCGGCCGCCGCCCGTGTCCTCGTCGATCATGGCGAGTTCACCGGGCGGCGGCCGCTCGCCGTCGTGGGCCGTGACACCCGCATCTCCGGGCAGTTCCTCGAGCACGCCGTCGTGGCGGGGCTGGCCTCGGCCGGCGTCGACGTGCTGCGCCTGCGCGTGCTGCCGACCCCCGGGGTCGCGTTCTTCACCGACTCCCTCGGCGCCGACCTCGGCGTCGTCATCAGCGCCTCGCACAACGCGATGCCCGACAACGGCATCAAGTTCCTCGCCCGCGGCGGGGTCAAGCTCGACGACGACCTCGAGCGCGAGATCGAGGCGCAGCTGGGCCGCACCTGGGAGCGCCCGACCGGCTCCGACGTCGGTCGCGTGCGCCCCTACGCGCCCACCGTGGAGGAGTACTCCGCCCACCTGGTGCGCACCCTCGACACGCCGCTGGCGGGCCTGCGCGTCGTGCTCGACTGCGCCCACGGCGCGGCCAGCGAGGTCGGGCCCCGCGCCCTGGCCGACGCCGGCGCCGACGTCGTGACCATCGGTGCCGAGCCCGACGGGCTGAACATCAACGACGGCTACGGCTCCACCCACCTCGACCGGCTGCGCCGCGCGGTCGTCGACGAGGGCGCCCACGCCGGCTTCGCCGTCGACGGCGACGCCGACCGGTGCCTGGCCGTCGACGCCACCGGCGCCGTGGTCGACGGCGACCAGGTCATGGCCGTGCTCGCCCTGGCGATGCAGGAGCGCGGCCGCCTGGTCGACGACACCCTGGTGGCGACCGTGATGAGCAACCTCGGCCTGGTGCGCGCCCTGCGCCCGGCCGGCATCACCGTGCGCCAGACCAAGGTCGGCGACCGCTACGTGCTCGAGGACATGCGCGCCGGCGGCTACTCCCTCGGTGGCGAGCAGTCGGGCCACGTGATCATGAGCGACCACGCCACCACCGGCGACGGCCTGCTGACCGCGCTGCACGTGTGCGAGCGCATGGTGAGCACCGGTCGCAGCCTGCGCGACCTCGCCTCGGTGATGACCCGCCTGCCGCAGGTGCTGGTCAACGTGCCCGAGGTCGACCGCGCGCGCTGCGACTCCGACCCCGAGGTGGCCGCGGCCGTGGCCGCGGAGTCGGCCGACCTGGGCGAGGAGGGCCGGGTGCTGCTGCGCCCCTCCGGCACCGAGCCGCTGGTGCGGGTCATGGTCGAGGCGCCCACCCCCGAGCGGGCCTCGGCCGTGGCCGAGCGCCTCGCCGACGTGGTGCGCCGCCGCCTCGCCCTGGCCTGAGCGGCTACAGCTTGCGCAGGCGCACGTAGCGCACCGAGTGGTCCTTGTCCTTGCGCAGCACGAGCGTGGCCCGCGAGCGGGTCGGCAGCACGTTCTGCACCAGGTTGGGTCCGTTGATGGCGTCCCAGATGCGCTCGGCCTCCGCGACGGCCTCCTCGTGGGTCAGCGCGGCGTACTTGGCGAAGTAGGACCCGGGGTCGCGGAAGGCGGTCTCGCGCAGCCGCAGGAAGCGCGAGACGTACCAGTCGCGGATCGTGGTCGTGCCGGCGTCGACGTAGACGCTGAAGTCGAAGAAGTCGCTCAGCGTCAGCCCCGTGCGTCCGTCCTCGCGGGTGCGGGCGGGCTGCAGCACGTTGAGGCCCTCGATGATGACGATGTCGGGGCGGCTGACGACGACGCGCTCCTCGGGCACCACGTCGTAGACCAGGTGGGAGTACGTCGGCGCCTCCACCTCCTCCTTGCCCGACTTGATGTCGACCACGAAGCGCAGCAGGGCGCGGCGGTCGTAGGACTCCGGGAAGCCCTTGCGCTGCAGCAGCCCGCGCCGCTCGAGCTCGGCGTTGGGGTAGAGGAAGCCGTCGGTGGTCACCAGCGCGACGTGGGGGTGCTCGGGCCAGTGGGCCAGCATCTGCTGCAGCACGCGCGCGGTCGTGGACTTGCCCACGGCCACCGAGCCGGCCAGGCCGATCACGAACGGCGTGCGCGGCGGGGTGCGGCGGTGCAGGAAGCCCTCCTGCTCGCGGTGCAGGTCGCCCGCGGCGCCGACGTAGAGGCTGAGCAGGCGCGAGAGCGGGAGGTAGACGTCGCGGACCTCGTCGATGTCGAGGTTGTCGCCCAGGCCGCGCAGGCGCCGCACCTCCTCGGCGGTCAGCGGGCTCTCGGTCTCCTGGGCCAGCGCGGCCCAGGCGGAGCGGTCGAGCTCGATGTAGGGGGAGGTCTCCCGCCCGGTGTCCTCGTGACCGTGGTGGCCGCTGTGGGCGTGGTGCCCGTTGGACGACCGGGTCGCCCCCTGGTTCGGCATGGACCTCATCCTTGCAGCCGCCGCGCCCTGCACGATGGAGGGCCCGCCCCTCGATAGACTCTCGGCCCATGTGCGGGATCGTGGGATACATCGGAAGCAGGCCCGCCCAGGACGTGGTGGTCGAGGGGCTGCGTCGTCTGGAGTACCGGGGCTACGACTCCGCGGGCATCGCGCTGGTCGACGACGGGGCGCTGGCCACGCGCAAGCGCGCGGGCAAGCTGGCCAACCTGGAGAAGCTCGTGGCCGAGGAGCCGCTGCCCGCGGCGAGCCTCGGCATCGGGCACACCCGGTGGGCCACCCACGGCGCCCCCAACGACGTCAACGCCCACCCCCACGTCGGGGCGAGCCGTCGCGTGGCCCTGGTGCACAACGGCATCATCGAGAACTTCGCCGACCTGCGCGCCCGCCTCGAGGCCGACGACCACGTGCTGGCCTCCGAGACCGACACCGAGACCGTGGCCCACCTGCTGGAGCTGCAGGTGGAGTCGGGCGAGGACCTCACCACCGCGATGCAGCGCGTGTGCGCGATGCTCGACGGGGCCTTCACGCTCGTCGCGGTCGACGCCCACGACCCCGACCGGGTCGTCGCGGCGCGCCGCAACTCCCCGCTCGTCGTGGGCCTGGGGGAGGGGGAGAACTTCCTCGGCTCCGACGTGGCCGCCTTCATCGAGCACACCCGCGAGGCCCTCGAGCTCGGCCAGGACCAGGTCGTCACCCTGACCCGCGACGGCGTGGCCGTGACCGGCTTCGACGGCCGCCCCGCCGAGGCCACGCAGTTCCACGTCGACTGGGACCTCTCGGCGGCCGAGAAGGACGGCCACGACTGGTTCATGCGCAAGGAGATCTTCGAGCAGCCGCGCGCGGTGGCCGACTCGCTGCTGGGCCGTCGCACCCGCTCCGGCGCGCTCCAGCTCGACGAGATGCGCCTGTCGGACCAGGAGCTGCGCGACATCGACAAGATCATCATCATCGCCGCCGGCACGTCGTTCTACGCCGGCATGGTCGCCAAGTACGCCATCGAGCACTGGTGCCGGATCCCGGTCGAGGTCGAGCTGTCCTCGGAGTTCCGCTACCGCGACCCGATCCTCGACTACTCCACGCTCGTGGTGGCCATCAGCCAGTCCGGGGAGACCGCCGACACCCTCCAGGCGATCCGCCACGCGCGCTCGCAGCGCTCCAAGGTCCTGGCCATCTGCAACACCAACGGCTCGACGATCCCGCGCGAGTCCGACGCCGTCATCTACACCCACGCCGGACCCGAGATCGGGGTCGCCTCGACCAAGGGCTTCCTGACCCAGCTGGTGGCCTGCTACCTCCTCGCGCTCTACCTCGCGCAGGTCAAGGGCACCCGCTACGGCGACGAGATCACCCAGGTGATGGAGCAGCTCGAGGCCGTGCCCGACCAGATCGAGGCGGTCCTGGGGCGCTGCGAGCAGGTCTACGAGCTGGCCCGCACCCACGTCGGCACCCGCTCGGTGCTCTTCCTGGGCCGCCACGCCGGCTACCCCGTGGCGCTCGAGGGCGCGCTCAAGCTCAAGGAGCTGGCCTACCTCCACGCCGAGGGCTTCGCCGCCGGCGAGCTCAAGCACGGCCCCATCGCCCTGGTCGAGGAGGGCCTGCCGGTGCTGTGCGTCGTGCCCCCGCGCGGGCGCGACCAGCTGCACGGGAAGATGCTCTCGGGCATCCAGGAGGTGCGCGCCCGCGGCGCGGTCACGATCTGCCTGGCCGAGGAGGGCGACGCGACCATCGTGCCCTACGCCGACGTGCTCATCCCGCTGCCGCGCGTGCCCGTGCTGCTCCAGCCGCTGGTGGCCGTGGTGCCGCTGCAGCTCTTCGCCTGCGAGCTGGCCTCGGCGATGGGCCACGACGTGGACCAGCCCCGCAACCTGGCCAAGTCGGTCACCGTCGAGTGAGCGGGCTGCGGGGTAGCGGGACGGCCACGACGTGGCGGTGATCGGCGTCGGCATCGACGTCTGCGACATCGAGCGCTTCGGGGCCTCGCTCACCCGCACCCCGGGGCTGCGCGAGCGGCTCTTCACCCCCGGTGAGGCCGGGCGCCCGCTGGCCTCGCTCGCGGCCCGCTTCGCCGCGAAGGAGGCGCTGGCCAAGGCCCTCGGCGCGCCCGTCGGCCTGGCCTGGCACGACGCGGAGGTGGTCTCGGAGTCCTCCGGACGCCCGCTGATGGAGATGCGCGGCTCCGTCCTGGCCCGCGCCCGGGACCTCGGCGTCGCCTCCGTGCACCTCTCGTTGTCCCACGACGCCGGCATCGCCTCCGCCGTCGTGGTGCTGGAGTCCTGAGCCGGGTCGTCGTCGCACGACGGCGTGATTCGTGGTTTGATCGCCCCGTGGCGACGATTGCCGTCGTCAGCGCGCCCATGACGCACGGATCCGTAGGAGATGAACCCCGATGACGACGCATCCGACGACTGATCCGACCACGGATCCGACCACGGTCGAGGGCGCCGGGCTCGACGCCCGGGCGCGCGAGCTCGACCGCGCCCACGTCTTCCACTCCTGGTCGGCCCAGGGGGCCCTGTCGCCGATGGTGGTGGCCGGCGGGCTGGGGTCGCGGGTGTGGGACCACGAGGGCCGCAGCTGGCTCGACTTCTCCTCCCAGCTGGTCAACGTCAACATCGGCCACCAGCACCCCAAGGTCGTGGCCGCGATCCAGGAGCAGGCCGCGACCCTCGCGACGGTGGCCCCCTCGACGGCGGCGCTGGTGCGCGGCGAGGCGGCGCGCCGGATCACCGAGCGGGCGCCCGCAGGGCTCGACAAGGTCTTCTTCACCAACGGCGGTGCCGACGCCGTCGAGAACGCGATCCGGATGGCGCGCCTGCACACCGGACGCGACAAGGTCGTCTCGACCTACCGCTCCTACCACGGCAACACCGGCGCCGCGGTCGTCGCGACCGGCGACTGGAGGCGGGTGCCCAACGAGTTCGCCCGCGGGCACGTGCACGTCTTCGGGCCCTACCTCTACCGCAGCGAGTTCTGGGCCACCACGCCCGAGGAGGAGGGCGAGCGCGCGCTGCAGCACCTGCGTCGCGTCGTCGAGAGCGAGGGCCCCTCGGGGATCGCGGCGGTGCTCCTCGAGACGGTGCCCGGCACCGCCGGCGTGCTGGTGCCCCCGCCGGGCTACCTCGCCGGCGTGCGCGCGCTGTGCGACCGCCACGGGATCGTGATGATCCTCGACGAGGTGATGGCCGGCTTCGGGCGCACGGGCGAGTGGTTCGCCCTCGACGCCCACGACGTCGTGCCCGACCTCCTCACCTTCGCCAAGGGCGTCAACTCCGGCTACGTGCCGGTCGGCGGCGTCGTGATCGGCGAGGAGATCGCGGCCTCCTTCGACGAGCGCGTCTTCCCGGGCGGGCTGACCTACTCCGGCCACCCGCTGGCCGCGGCGTCCATCGTCGCCGCGCTCGACGCCATGGCCGAGGAGGGCATCGTCGACCACGCCCGCCGCATCGGCACCGACGTGCTCGGGCCCGGCCTCGCCGCGCTCGCCGAGCGCCACCGCGTGGTGGGCGAGGTGCGCGGCGTCGGCGTCTTCTGGGCCCTCGAGCTCGTCGCCGACCGCGCCACCCGCGAGCCGTTGGCCGCGGCGAGCATGGCCCGCGCCAAGTCCGAGCTGCTCGCCCGCGGTCTGCTGCCGCTCACCGCCGACAACCGCATCCACGTCGTGCCGCCCTGCGTCGTCACCGACGACGAGGTCGCCGAGGCCCTCGAGGCCTACGACGCCGTCCTGACCCTGCTCGACGAGGAGTGACCGTGACCCGGAACCCGACCGACCTGCCCGTGCTCGACCACTGGGTGGGCGGCGCCGCCTGGGCGGGGGAGTCGACCCGCACCCAGCCGGTCACCGACCCCGCCCTCGGCGTCGCGACCAAGCACGTGCGCCTCGGCTCGACCGCCGACGTCGACCACGCGGTCGAGGTGGCGCGCGCGGCGTACGAGACCTGGGGGGTGGCGTCGATGGCGGCGCGCCAGCAGGTGATGTTCCGCTTCCGCGAGCTCTTCACGGCCCGTCGCGAGGAGCTCGCCGAGATCCTCACCGGCGAGCACGGCAAGGTGCTCTCCGACGCCATGGGCGAGATCGCCCGCGGCCTGGAGGTGGTGGAGTTCGCGTGCGGCATGCCGCAGCTGGTGAAGGGCGCCTACTCCGAGAACGTCTCCACCGGCGTCGACGTCTACTCGCTGCGCCAGCCGCTCGGCGTGGTGGGCGTCGTCAGCCCCTTCAACTTCCCGGCGATGGTGCCGCTGTGGTTCTTCCCGATCGCGATCGCGGCCGGCAACACCGTGGTGCTCAAGCCCAGCGAGAAGGACCCGAGCCCCGCGGTGTGGATGGCCGCGCTGATGCAGGAGGCCGGCCTGCCCGACGGCGTGCTCAACGTCGTGCACGGCGACAAGGAGGCCGTCGACGCGCTGCTCGACCACGACGACGTCGCGGCGGTCTCCTTCGTCGGGTCCACGCCGATCGCGCGCTACGTCTACGAGCGCGGCACCGCCGCCGGCAAGCGCGTGCAGGCCCTGGGCGGGGCCAAGAACCACATGCTGGTGCTGCCCGACGCCGACCTCGACCTGGTGGCCGACGCCGCGGTCAACGCCGGCTTCGGCTCCGCCGGGGAGCGCTGCATGGCCGTCTCGGTCGTCGTGGCGGTCGACTCCGTCGCCGACGCCCTGGTGGCCAAGGTGCGCGAGCGGATGGCCACCCTGCGCACCGGTGACGGCCGTCGTGCCTGCGACATGGGTCCGCTCATCACCCGCGAGCACCGCGACAAGGTCGCGGGCTACCTCGACGTGGCCGTCGCCGACGGCGCCGACGTGGTCGTCGACGGGCGCGGGGTCGAGGTCGACGGCGAGCCCGACGGCTTCTGGCTCGGCCCCTCCCTGGTCGACCGGGTGCCGACGACCTCGGCGGTCTACACCGACGAGATCTTCGGACCGGTGCTCTCGGTGGTGCGGGTCGAGGGCTACGAGGAGGGGGTCGCGCTCATCAACGCCTCGCCCTACGGCAACGGCACGGCGATCTTCACCCACGACGGAGGCGCCGCGCGTCGCTTCCAGCGCGAGGTCGAGGTCGGCATGGTCGGGGTCAACGTGCCGATCCCGGTGCCGGTGGCCTACCACTCCTTCGGCGGCTGGAAGGCCTCGCTCTTCGGCGACACCAAGGCCTACGGCACCCACGGCGTGGACTTCTACACCCGCGAGAAGACCGTCACCAGCCGCTGGCTCGACCCCAGCCACGGCGGGGTCGACCTGGGCTTCCCCCGCAACTCCTGACCGCGACGCCCGACCGCGACTCCCGCCCCGCGTGGCACGGCGTGGCTAGGGTCGGGCCATGAGGAGCGCCCACACCGTCGAGCAGGTCCGTGCCGCCGAGGCGGCCCTCGTGGCGCGGCTGCCCGAGGGCGCGCTGATGCAGCGGGCGGCGACCGGCCTGGCCCACGCGGTGGCGAGGCTGCTCGGTGCGTCGTACGGCGCACGGGTGCTGCTGCTCGTGGGCTCGGGCGACAACGGCGGCGACGCCCTGTGGGCCGGCGCCCACCTCGCCCGTCGCGGCTGCGGGGTCCACGCGCTGCTGCTCTCCGAGCGTGTGCACGCCCAGGGCCTCGCCGCGCTGCGGGCCGCCGGGGGACGCGTGGTGGACGGCGTGGCCCCCCTGGCCGGTGCGGACTACGACGTGGTGCTCGACGGCGTGGTCGGCATCGGCGGTCGACCCGGCCTGCGCCCCGAGGCGGTGGCCGCCCTCAAGGCCGTGCGCGGGGTGCCCGTGGTGGCGGTCGACACGCCCTCGGGCGTCGACGTCGACACCGGTGAGCTCGACGGCGCCCACGTGCGCGCCGACCTCACCGTCACCTTCGGCACGCTCAAGGCGGCGCACCTCGTCGACCCGGCCGCGGCCGCCTGCGGACCGGTGCACCTGGTCGACCTCGGCCTCGACCTGCCCCCCGCCGACCTCGAGGCCCTCCAGCCGGCCGACGTCGCCGCGCTGCTGCCGCGCCCGGCGCCCGACGCCCAGAAGTACACCCGCGGCGTCGTCGGCGTGCGGGCCGGCTCGGCGACCTATCCCGGCGCGGCCCTGCTGTCGGTCGCGGGCGCGGCCACCGGCCTGGTCGGCATGGTGCGCCACGTCGGCGACAGCGCCGTCACCGACCGGGTGCGCGACGCCCACCCCGAGGTCGTCGGGCCCGGCCGGGTGCAGGCCTGGGTGGTCGGCTCCGGGGGCGGCGAGGCCGCCGGCGAGGAGCTGCGCGCGGCGCTCGCCGACGGGGTGCCCGTGGTCGTCGACGCCGACGCCCTCGCCCACGTCGAGGGCCCGCTCGGCGTGCCGGCGGTGCTCACTCCCCACGCCGGGGAGCTGGCGGCGATGCTGGGGGAGGAGCGCGCCGCGATCGAGGCCCGCCCGCTGCACTTCGCCCGCCACGCGGCGGCGGCGTACGACGCGGTGGTGCTGCTCAAGGGCCGCCACACGCTCGTCGCCACCCCCGCCGGACGGGTGCGCTCGACCACCACCGGCACGCCGTGGCTGGCCACAGCGGGCGCCGGCGACGTGCTGGGCGGGCTCGTGGGCGCCCTGCTCGCGGCCGGCCTCGACCCCTTCGACGCCGCCTCGGTCGGGTCGTGGGTGCACGGCGCCGCCGCCACCGTGGCCGCCGACGGCGGGCCGCTGGTCGCCCTCGACGTCGCCCGGGCGGTGCCGGGCGTCGTGCGCGCGTGCCTCGCCGGGTGAGGCGTCGGCGCGCGGTGGTGGGAGAATGGCCGCGATGACCCCGTCGCCCTCCGCCGCGCCCGAGCCCGGGCCCCCGCACCCCGAGATCGTCGTCGACCTGGCGGCGGTCCGGCACAACGTGGGCGTGCTGCGCACGCAGGTGGCGCCCGCGGCGCTCATGGTGGTGGTCAAGGCCGACGGCTACGGCCACGGCATGCTCGAGGTCGCCCGGGCGGCCCGTGGGGCCGGCGCCGACTGGCTCGGCGTGGCCACGCTGGAGGAGGCGGCCGCGCTGCGCGCCGCCGGTGACCGGGGCCGGCTGCTCACCTGGCTCACCGTGCCCGCCGACGACCACGCGGGCGCCGTCGCCGCCGACGTCGACGTCACCGTCTACGACCTCGACCAGCTCGCCGCGGTGTCGGCCGCGGTGTCGCGGGCGGGCCGTCCGGCGCGGCTCCAGCTCAAGGTCGACACCGGCCTGTCGCGCGGCGGCTCCACCGCCGCCGCCTGGCCCGCGCTGGTCGCCGCCGCCCGGGCCGGCGAGCGCGACGGGTCGTGGCGCGTCACCGGCCTGTGGTCGCACCTCGCGTGCAGCGACGAGCCCGACCATCCCGCCAACGCCGCCCAGGAGGCCGCCTTCCGCGAGGCGGTCGCGCTCGCCGAGGCCGCCGGGCTGCGCCCCGAGGTGCGGCACCTGGCCAACTCCGCCGGCGCCCTGCTGCGCCCCTCGGCCCGCTTCGACCTCGTGCGCTGCGGCCTGGCCGCCTACGGCCTCGACCCCGCCCCCGGGCACACCCCCGACCTCGGGCTGCGCCCGGCGATGACCGTGCGCTCCCCGCTCGCCCTGGTCAAGCAGGTCCCGGCCGGTGCCGGGGTCTCCTACGGCCACCGCTGGGTCGCCCCCGCCGCCACGACCCTCGGCCTGGTGCCGGTGGGCTACGGCGACGGGGTCCCGCGCCACGCCTCCGACCGGGCCGAGGTCGCCGTGGCCGGCCACCGGGTGCCCGTGCGCGGCACCGTCTGCATGGACCAGCTGGTCGTCGACCTCGGCGCGCCCGGTGCCCGGGCCGGCGACGAGGCCGTGCTGATCGGCCCGGCGCCGGCGCCCAGCGCCCAGGACTGGGCCGAGGCGTGCGGCACGATCAGCTACGAGATCGTCACCCGCCTCGGCGGGCGGCTGCACCGGCGCCACACCGGGGCGGTGCCCGGGGCCGACCCGGCCCCGACCGTCGTACCCGTCCTCGAGCCGCAGGAGACCGCATGAGCGCCCGCAGCCGCATCTGGCAGCTGGCGGCCGGGGCCGCCGGCGCGGCGGCGGCCGGCACCGCCGCCGTCAGCGTCGCCCGCTACCGCCGGGTCATGGCCCGCCACGGCGCCGGCGACACCGTGCGCTTCGGCTCGCTGCGCTCCCCGGCGCGCACGGTGGTCGCCGACGACGGCGTGCCGCTGCACGTCGAGGTCGACGAGTACGCCGCGCCGCGCGGCCAGCTCGGCCGCGGGCCGGGCGAGCCGCCGCTGACCGTCGTGTTCTGCCACGGCTACGCGCTCAACCTCGACTGCTGGCACTTCCAGCGCGCGGGCTACCGCGGCCTGGTGCGCAGCGTCTACTACGACCAGCGCTCCCACGGCCGCTCCGGCCGCTCCCCGCGCGGCAACGCCACCATCGACCAGCTGGGCCGCGACCTGCGCCAGGTGCTCGACGAGGTCGTGCCCGAGGGCCCGGTGGTGCTCGTGGGCCACTCGATGGGCGGCATGTCGATCGTGGCGCTGGTCGAGCAGTTCCCCGAGCTGGTCGGCGACCGGGTGGTCGGCGTGGGCCTCATCGCCACGACCGCGGGCGGGCTCGACCCGAGCCGGCTGCTGCTGCCGCTGGTGCCGACCCCGCTGGGCAGCCGGGTGACCGGCTCGGCGGTCAAGACCCTGGCCCGCGGGCACCACCTGGTCGACCTCGCGCGTCGCCTCGGTCGCAGCTTCGCGACGGTGGCAACCGACGTCTTCGCCTTCGGCGACGACGTGCCGGCCTCCTACATCAGCTTCGTCGACGACATGCTCAGCGCGACGCCCTTCGCGGTGGTCGCGGAGTTCTTCCCGAGCTTCAAGGGCCTCGACAAGTTCGACAGCGTGGAGGTGCTCGAGCAGGTGCCGGTCTCGATCGTGTGCGGCACCGCCGACAAGCTCACCTCGGTCGGCCACAGCCGCAAGCTGCACGAGCGCATCGAGGGCTCGCGGCTGCTGGAGTGCGAGGGGGCGGGCCACATGGTGATGATGGAGCGCCACGACCACGTCAACGCCGAGATCGACCAGCTCGTGGCCGCCGCGACCGAGCAGGTGTCGCGCCGATGACGCTCACCGTGCGCCAGGTCGGCCCGGAGCACGCCCGCGAGGTGCTCGAGGTGGTGCGGGCCGCGTTCTCCGCGCGCCCCCCGCTCGACCCGCCGGCCGACGCGCTCGGGGAGAGCGTCGAGACCATCGCTGAGAGGCTCAGCCGCGTCGGCGCCGGCGGCGGGGGCCTGCTGGCCTGCCTCGACGGCGAGCCCGTCGGTGCCGTCGTGCTCGACCCGGTCGGCAGCACGACCTACCTGCGCCGCTTCGCCGTCAGCCCCGACCACCAGGGCCACGGCATCGCCGGGGCGCTCATCGAGGCCGCGGTGGAGGCGGTCGAGGCCTCCGGCACGGGCACCGACGACCTCACCGTCGTCGCGCGCGAGGAGCTGCCCCGCACGGTGCGCTTCTGGGAGCGCCAGGGCTTCAAGGAGATCCTGCGCTACTCCCCGCACGTCGAGATGCGCCGGCCCCTGCGTACGGCGGTCTGGGCCGCGCCGACCGCGGAGGCCATGCGCGGGATCGGCCGCTCGCTGGCCGGCCAGCTCACGCGGGGCGACCTCATCGTGCTCACCGGCGAGCTGGGGGCCGGCAAGACGACCTTCACCCAGGGCCTCGGGGCGGGGCTGGGCGTGCGCGGCGGGGTGACCTCGCCGACCTTCGTCATCGCCCGCGTGCACCCCTCGGAGGTGGGCGGTCCGCAGCTGGTGCACGTCGACGCCTACCGCCTGGGCGGCCTGGACGAGCTCGACGACCTCGACCTCGACACCTCGCTGTCCGACGCGGTGACGGTGGTGGAGTGGGGCGCGGGGCTGGCCGAGGGCCTCAGCGAGTCGCGCCTGGAGATCAACATCGTGCGCGACCTCGACCCCGAGGGCAGCGAGGACCCGCGCCGGGTGGAAATCACGCCGGTCGGCCCGCGCTGGCACGCCCTGTCCTTCCGCGCCCTCGGCTGATCCCGGGTCGGTCCGCGGGCTGGGCTAGCCTCGGGCGCGTGCTGCTGACCTTCGACACCTCCTCGCCCCAGGTCTGCGTGGCCCTCCACGACGGCGACGACGTCGTGGTCGACCTGGTCTCCGAGCGCACCATGAAGCACGGCGAGCAGCTGGCCCCGCTCATCGAGCGGGCCCTGGCCCAGGCCGGCATCGTGCGCCAGGACCTCACCGCGATCGGGGTCGGCGCCGGCCCCGGGCCCTTCACCGGGCTGCGGGTCGGGCTCGTCACCGCGCGCACGCTCGGCTTCGTGCTGGAGCTCCCGGTCTACGCCGCCTGCTCCCTCGACGTGCTGGCCGTCGAGGCCGCCGACACCCTCGGCGAGCGGCTGGCCGGCGGCTTCGTCGTGGCCACCGACGCCCGGCGCAAGGAGGTCTACCTCGCCTCCTACGACGCCGACGGCGCCCGCCTCGAGGGCCCGGTGGTCGACAAGCCGGCCGTGCTGGCCACCGACCGTCCCGTGGTGGGCGAGGGCGGCGCGCTCTATCCCGAGGCCTTCCCCGCCGCGCTCGGGCCGCAGCGCCCCGGCGCAGGCTGGCTGGCCCGTGCCATCGCGGAGGAGCGGGTCGAGCTGCTCGACCCCGAGCCGCTCTACCTGCGCCGCCCCGACGCGGTGGCGCGCGCGGTGCCGGCCGCCGCCGCCCCGTGACGGGCCCGTGAGCGGCGCGCTCGTGCGCCGCGCAACCCTCGCCGACCTCGACGCGGTGGTCGGCCTCGAGCGCAAGGGGCTCGGCGACGACGCCTGGAGCGAGGCGCTGGTCGGCGCGGGCCTCGCCGGCGATCTGCCCACCGTCGTCTACCTCGTGGCGCAGGACGGCTCCGAGGTGGTGGGCCACGCCGTGGTCAGCCTGCCCCTGCCGGCGACGGCCGCCGCCGACCCGGACCCCGACCCGGGCCCCGATCCCGCCGAGCTCCAGCGGATCGCGGTGGCCGCCGACCGGCGCCGCGGCGGGCTGGCCAGCGCCCTGCTGGAGGCCGTGGCGGCGCTGGCCCGCGAGGCCGGCGCCGAGCGGCTCCTGCTCGAGGTGCGCGAGGACAACGCCGGCGCCCGGGCCCTCTACGCCGCCCGCGGCTTCGGCGAGATCGCGCGCCGGTCGCGCTACTACCGCGACGGCACCGCCGCGGTCGTGCTCGAGCGTGCGCTCGCGGGGCCCGAGACGAAGGTGTGGACGGTCTCGTAGCCCAGCGAGGCGTAGACGGCCAGCGCCGGGGCGTTGTCGGTGTAGACGCCCAGCGTGACCACGTCGGCCAGGGCGAGGCCCGCGCGGGTCAGCGACGTCGACACCGCCCGGCCCAGCCCGCGGCCGCGCTCCCCGGGCAGCACCGCCACCCCGCGCAGGTGCCCGCTGCCGTCGGGCTGGGCGGCCAGGGCACCGACCGCCACCAGCGGGCGGCCCGGCCCGGGGCGGCGTACGCCGTGCCAGGTGAGGACGCCCGGGGTGTCGGAGCGGGCGAAGGACCCGGGGTTGGCGGCGTCGAGCACGGCGTCGACCTCCTCGGGGTGCGCGAGGCCGAGGTCGACCACCTCCGGGGTCGGCGCGAGCGGCACGTCGCCGCGCCGGGCCCGCATCCAGTGCCACGTCCACGGGTCGACCTGGCGCCACGGCGCCGGCACGACGTGGGCCGAGCGGGCCTCGACGCTGAGCCGCCCGGGCGTGGGCGACGTGGCGGCGGCCAGCGTCAGCACGGGGCCGAGCAGGGCCGGGGGGCCCACCGCGGTCACGACGTCGACGGGCCCACCGGGTCGACCGCCCGGCCCCCACCACGCGGCCGCGGTCGGCCCGGCGAGCCACGCCCGCCGCACCCCCGCGCGCGGCACCTGGTGGTGCAGCAGCGCCGCGCCGCACCCGGCGTAGAGCTCCTCGACCGACACCTCCCGCGCCGGCTCGCCCGTCGGCCCCTCCCCGACGCCGCCGTCCACCCCGACCCCGACCCCGACCTCGACACCGACACCCTCGTCACGCACCCCGCCATGCTGGCACGCGACCCCCGGCGCTCGACGGGCACAATGGGCGCGTGGAGCACACCGACGGACCCCTGGTGCTGGGCATCGAGACCTCCTGCGACGAGACCGGCATCGGCATCGTGCGCGGGCGCACCCTGCTCGCCGACGCGGTGGCCAGCAGCGTCGAGGAGCACGCGCGCTTCGGCGGCGTCGTGCCCGAGGTCGCGAGCCGGGCCCACCTCGAGGTCATGGTCCCGACCATCGAGCGGGCCTGCGAGACCGCAGGGGTCGCCCTGCACGAGGTCGACGCGATCTCGGTGACCCACGGGCCGGGCCTCGCCGGTGCCCTCCTGGTGGGGGTGGCCGCGGCCAAGGCCCTCGCGCTCGGCCTCGGCAAGCCGCTCTACGGCGTCAACCACCTGGCCTCCCACGTGGCCGTCGACCAGCTCGAGCACGGCGCGCTGCCCGAGCCCTGCGTGGCGATGCTGGTGAGCGGGGGCCACTCCAGCCTGCTGCGGGTGGCCGACGTGACCGGCCACGACGACGGCATCGTCTCGATGGGCTCGACGATCGACGACGCCGCGGGGGAGGCCTTCGACAAGGTCGCCCGGCTGCTGGGCCTGCCCTTCCCCGGGGGTCCCCACGTCGACCGGGTCGCCCGCGAGGGAGACAGCGTGGCCATCGACTTCCCCCGCGGCCTCACCGCCCGCAAGGACCTCGAGCGGCACCGCTTCGACTTCTCCTTCTCCGGGCTCAAGACCGCGGTGGCGCGGTGGGTCGATACCCGGGAGCGCTCGGGGGAGCCGGTGCCGGTGGCCGACGTGGCGGCGTCCTTCCAGGAGGCGGTGTGCGACGTGCTGGTGCGCAAGGCGCTCGACGCGGCGGCCAGCGAGGGCATCGACGACCTGCTCATCGGCGGCGGGGTCGCGGCCAACTCCCGGCTGCGGGCGCTGGCGGAGTCGCGCGCCGAGACCCTGGGCATCCGGGTGCGGGTGCCGCGGCCCGGCCTGTGCACCGACAACGGCGCGATGGTGGCGGCCCTCGGCGCCGAGATGGTCGCCCGCGGCCGCACGCCCTCCTCCCTCGACCTGCCCGCCGACTCCTCGCTGCCCGTCACCGACGTCCTCGCCGGCTGAGCGTCCGGGGCACCGCCTAGGCTCGGGGCCACCGGCGCCGCTTGGCGCCATCCCCGACCGGAGGAGAACCATGCAGCAGGTGAAGGCCGTCGTCGCACGGGCCAAGGGACAGCCCGTCGAGGTCACGACGATCAACGTGCCCGACCCCGGGCCGGGCGAGGCCGTGGTCAAGATCCAGGCGTGCGGGGTGTGCCACACCGACCTGCACTACCGCGAGGGCGGCATCAATGACGACTTCCCGTTCCTGCTCGGCCACGAGGCCTCCGGCGTCGTCGAGGCCGTCGGCGACGACGTCACCTCGGTGGCCCCCGGCGACTTCGTCGTGCTCAACTGGCGCGCGGTGTGCGGCCAGTGCCGCGCCTGCGAGCGCGGCGAGCCGCAGTACTGCTTCGCCACCCACAACGCCACCCAGAAGATGACGCTGGCCGAGGGCGACGACGCCGGCACCGAGCTCAGCCCCGCGCTGGGCATCGGCGCCTTCGCCGAGAAGACCCTGGTCGCGGCCGGCCAGTGCACCAAGGTCGACCCGTCGGCCCGTCCGGCCGCCGTCGGCCTGCTGGGCTGCGGCGTGATGGCCGGCATCGGCGCGGCGATCAACACCGGCGCCGTGGGCCGCGGCAAGTCGGTCGCGGTCATCGGCTGCGGGGGCGTGGGCGTGGCCGCGATCGCGGGCTCCGCGCTGGCCGGCGCGAGCCCGATCATCGCCGTCGACATCGACGCCGGCAAGCTCGAGACCGCCAAGGCCCTCGGCGCCACCCACACTGTCGACTCCTCGACCACCGACCCGGTGGAGGCCATCAAGGAGATCTGCGCCCAGACCTACGCCGGGGCCGAGGGCGCCGACGTCGTCATCGAGGCCGTGGGCCGCCCGGAGACCTGGAAGCAGGCGTTCTACGCCCGCGACCTGGCCGGCACCGTCGTCCTGGTCGGCGTGCCGACCCCCGACATGACCGTGCCGGAGATCCCGCTCATCGACGTCTTCGGCCGCGGCGGCGCCCTGAAGTCCAGCTGGTACGGCGACTGCCTGCCCAGCCGCGACTTCCCGATGCTCGTCGACCTCTACCAGCAGGGCCGGCTCGACCTCGACGCCTTCGTGACCGAGGAGATCGGCATCGACGACGTCGAGGCCGCCTTCGCCAAGATGCACGACGGCGGCGTGCTGCGCTCGGTGGTGATCGTGTGAGCGGCGCTGCCGGGGGAGTGCGGATCGACCACGCCGTCTCCAGCGGCACCTTCAGCCTCGACGGCGAGACCCACCAGGTCGACAACAACCTCTGGGTCGTCGGCGACGACACCGAGTGCGTCGTCATCGACGCCCCGCACTCGGTCGAGGACATCCTGGCGCTGGTGGGTGAGCGCACCGTGCGGGCGATCCTGCTGACCCACGCCCACGACGACCACTCGCGGGTCGCGCCGGCCCTGCGCGAGCGGGTGGTGGCGCCGATCATGCTGCACCCCGACGACAAGCCGCTGTGGGACCTGACCCACCTCACCGAGGACGGCGAGGGCCACCTGTGGGACGTCGACCTCGGCGACGGCTTCGAGATCCTCGTCGGGGGCACGGTCCTGCGGGCGCTGCACACGCCGGGCCACGCCCCGGGGGCCGTGTGCTTCCACGCCCCGGCGCTGGGGTGCGTCTTCACCGGCGACACCCTCTTCCAGGGAGGTCCGGGGGCCACCGGTCGCTCCTACAGCGACGAGGACGTCATCGAGGCCTCGATCCGCGAGAAGCTCCTCGCCCTGCCCGACGAGACCGTGGTCCACACCGGTCACGGCGACGACACCACCATCGGCGCCGAGCGCGCCGGCCTGGCGGGCTGAGCCCGCTCCACCCGCGGCCCTCGCCCGCTCGGGCGAGGGCCGCCAGGGTCGGCCTGGGTAAAGTCGTGAGATCCCCCCAGGAGGTGCACGGTGCAGCAGCAGGTGCAGCACGACCCCGGTCCCGACCCGGCGACCGACGCGAGCGGTCCCCCGACCCACGACGCGACGACGACCCTCCCCCCGGTGGCCCTCGCCCCGGTCGACGACCCGGAGTGGGAGCCGGCGTGGACCACCTACTGGGCCGCGCTGGAGACGGGCGACCGCCACGGCGCCCTGGCCGTGGTGCGTGAGCGCCACGAGGGCGGGGCCGCCCCCATGGAGGTCATCGAGCGGCTCGTCGTGCCGGCCCAGGCCCGCATCGGCGACCTCTGGCTGACCGGTGGGTGGAGCGTGGCCCAGGAGCACCAGGCCACCGCGATCAACGAGGGCCTCGTGCACTGGCTGGGCTCCTTCGCCCCCGAGGCCGACCCGTCGGCGCCGCTGGTCATCGTCTCCTGCCTCGAGCACGAGCGCCACGCGCTCCCGGCGCTCATCGTGGCCGAGTCGCTGCTGCTCGCGGGCTACCGCGTCACCTACGTCGGCGGTGACCCCGAGCCCGCCGGGCTCCTGCACGACATCCTCAGCCTCAAGCCCCGGGCGGTGCTCTTCAGCGCCTCGCTCACCTCCTCGCTGGCCGGGCAGAAGTCGCTCTTCAGCTCCATCCGGGCCATCGGCATCCCCGTGGTGGTGGGCGGCCAGGCCTTCGGGGGCGACGAGACCCGCGCCCTCGCGCTCGGCGCGACCGCCTACGCCGCCACCCCGGGCGAGGCGGCGCGGGTCATCGACGCCCTCCCGTCACGGGTGCCGCAGACGGGTCCCGCCGAGGCCGGGCCCGCCGACGTGGAGGCCGCCTGGATCGCCGACTACCACCACGAGATCGCGCCCTACGTCGTGCGCGCGATCGCCGCCCGCCACGACGTCGCGGTCGGGGCGCCCTCCAGCGCCCCCGACTGGTGGACCGACTTCCCGGGCTACGTCGACCACGTCCTCGGCTGCCTCGCCGCCGCCCTCGTGGTCGGCGACGAGACCATCATGATCGAGGTGCGCGACTGGCTCGAGCGCGTGCTCGAGGCCCGCCGCGCCCCCGACGGCCTGGTCGCCGAGGTGTGGGGCCTGCTGGCCGAGCCGCTGCGCGGCCACCCCCTGGCGCGGGTCCACCTGGCCGGGGCGGCGCCGGGGCACGCCCCGGGCTAGAGCGGGCGCACCAGCAGGGCGGTGCCCTCGCCGGCCACGCGGGTCATCACCAGGGTGGCCTCGCCGTCACCCTGCAGCGCGAGCCGCTTGCGCAGCTGCTCGGGCACCACGTCGACGCCGCGCTTCTTGATGGTCAGCCGGCCCACGCCCCGCTCGCGCAGCGCCGCGCGCAGCTGCTTCTCGCGGTAGGGCAGCTCCTCGAGCACCTCGTAGCCGCGCGCGAACGGCGTACGGGTCGCGTAGTCGGAGGTGAGGTAGGCGATGTGGGGGTCGAGCAGGCCCGCGCCGTCACCGGCGTGCGCCGCGGCGACGGCGGTGACGAGCCCGGCGCGCACGACGGCGCCGTCGGGCTCGTAGAGGTAGGCCCCCAGGGACCGCACGGGAGCCCCGGGGTCGTCCTCGTCGGTGAGCGTGGCCAGGCCGCCGTCGCCGATGACGGTGGCCCGGCGGCGGGTGGTGGCCAGCCGGCCCGCCCACAGGGCGGCCTCCTTGACCTCCCCGTGGTCGCTGACCCACTCGGCCTCGACGCCCTCGGGCACGAGGTCGTGGGGGATCCCGGGCGCGACCTTGACGCACGCGTCGCGGCGCAGCAGGCCCTCGACGAACGACCAGGGCGGCGTCCAGTCGTCGACGTCGAAGGTGCGACCCCGTGCGGTGCGCCGCGCCGGGTCGGCGAAGGCGACGTCGAAGGGGGAGGTGTCGACCGTGGTGGCGTCGGCGACGACGGTCGCGCCGTCGAGGCCCAGCGCGGCCAGGTTGGCCCGCGCGACCTCGACCCGCACCGGGTCGAGGTCGACGCCCGCGCAGACGATGCCGGCCCGGGCGCCCGCCATCAGGTCCCCGCCGATGCCGCAGCCCAGGTCGACCAGCGAGATCGCCTCGAAGGCGCGCAGCCGGGCCGCGCGGTGGTCGGCGACGGCGCGACGGGTCGCCTGCTCCAGGCCGTCGGGGGTGAAGTAGAGCAGCCGGGCGTCCTCTCCCAGCTTGGCCTCGGCGCGGCGGCGCAGCGTGGCCTGGGTGAGCGCCGCGGCGACGTGGGCGGGGTCGGTCCCGGGGTGGCGCCGGCGCAGCGAGGCCGAGACCCGCAGCGGGTCCGGCGTCGCGGGCCCGGCCCGCAGGACGGCCACCGCCTCGGCGAGCAGGGCCTGGCCGTCGTCGGTGAGCAGCCACCGCAGGTCGTCGAGGTCCATGGCCGCGATCCTGTCAGGCCGTCCGGGTGCCGCCGCAGCCGCGGGGGACCCCGGCCCTGGCACTCAGGGTGAGCGAGTGCTAGTTTCTGGGTTGGCACTCTCCCCGTGAGTGTGCCAGCCACCCGCAGCGCAGCGCGACCCCCGCGACGGCGTGCCACGCGAGCGGTGGACCCAGACGTGCACCACCCGCCATCAAGTAGTGACGAAAGTGGAGGTCGACATCGTGTCGGTCAACATCAAGCCCCTCGAGGACCGCATCGTCGTCAAGACGCTCGAGGCCGAGCAGACCACGGCTTCCGGCCTGGTCATCCCGGACACCGCCAAGGAGAAGCCCCAGGAGGGCGAGGTCGTCTCGATCGGCCCCGGCCGCATCGACGACAAGGGCAACCGCGTCCCGCTCGACGTCGCCGTCGGCGACAAGGTCATCTACAGCAAGTACGGCGGCACCGAGGTCAAGTACGCCGGCGAGGAGTACCTCATCCTTTCCGCCCGCGACGTCCTCGCCGTCGTCTCCTGACGCACCTGGCATCCCGGCTGGCAGCGTTGCCGCCGCTCGACGACCCGCTTCGCTCCACGGTCGTCGTCGCGGCGGCGCCTCGCCAGCCGGGCGCCAGGCACGTCAGGCCAGTGCTTGAAAGCCTCGTGCTTCTAAGGAGAACGCATGCCCAAGATTCTTGAGTTCGACGAGAGCGCCCGCCGCGCCCTCGAGCGGGGCGTCGACGCCCTCGCCAACGCCGTCAAGGTGACGCTCGGCCCCAAGGGCCGCTACGTCGTCCTCGACAAGAAGTGGGGCGCGCCGACCATCACCAACGACGGTGTGACCGTCGCCCGTGAGATCGAGCTCGACGACCCCTTCGAGAACCTCGGCGCGCAGCTGACGAAGGAGGTCGCCACCAAGACCAACGACGTCGCCGGTGACGGCACCACCACCGCCACCGTGCTCGCCCAGGCCATGGTCCACGAGGGCCTGCGGGCCGTCGCGGCCGGCGCCAACCCGATGGGCCTCAAGCGGGGCATGGACCTCGCCGCGGCCGCCGTCGGCGACGCCCTGCGCGACGCCGCCCGCGAGGTCGACTCGGTCGAGGACATGGCCTCCGTGGCCACGATCTCGAGCCGTGACAAGGTCATCGGCGACCTGCTCTCGCAGGCCTTCGACAAGGTCGGCAAGGACGGTGTCATCACCGTCGAGGAGTCCAACTCCATGGGCACCGAGCTCGACTTCACCGAGGGCATGCAGTTCGACAAGGGCTACCTGTCGCAGTACTTCGTCAGCGACCCCGAGCGCATGGAGGCCGTCCTCGACGACCCCTACATCCTCCTGCACCAGGGCAAGATCTCGGCGATCGCCGAGCTCCTGCCGCTGCTGGAGAAGGTCATCGCCGCCGGCAAGCCGCTCTTCATCCTCGCCGAGGACGTCGAGGGCGAGGCCCTCTCGACCCTGGTCGTGAACAAGATCCGCGGCACCTTCAACGCCGTCGCGGTGAAGAGCCCCGCCTTCGGTGACCGCCGCAAGGCGATGATGCAGGACATCGCGACGCTGACCGGTGGCGAGATCGTCGCCCCCGAGGTCGGGCTCAAGCTCGACCAGGTCGGCCTCGAGGTGCTGGGCCAGGCCCGCCGCATCGTGGTCACCAAGGACAACACCACCATCGTCGACGGCGCCGGCGACGCCGCCGCCGTCGAGGGTCGCGTGAACCAGATCAAGGCCGAGATCGAGAACACCGACTCCGACTGGGACCGCGAGAAGCTCCAGGAGCGCCTCGCCAAGCTGGCCGGCGGTGTCTGCGTGATCAAGGTCGGCGCCGCCACCGAGGTGGAGCTGAAGGAGAAGAAGCACCGCATCGAGGACGCCGTCTCCGCGACGCGCGCCGCGATCGAGGAGGGCATCGTCGCCGGTGGCGGCTCGGCCCTCATCCACGCGGTGTCCGTGCTCGAGGGCGACCTCGGCCTCACCGGCGACGAGGCCGTCGGCGTGCGCATCGTGCGCAAGTCGGCCGACGAGCCGCTGCGCTGGATCGCGGAGAACGGTGGCGTCAACGGCTACGTCGTCACCACCAAGGTCCGCGAGATGGGCGTCGGCAACGGCTACAACGCCGCCACCGACACCTACGGCGACCTGGTCGCCCAGGGCGTGCTCGACCCGGTCAAGGTGACCCGCTCCGCGCTGGTCAACGCCACCTCGATCGCGGCGATGCTGCTGACGACCGAGACGCTCATCGTCGAGAAGCCCGAGGACGAGGACGACGCCCCCGCGGGCGGCGGCCACGGCCACGGGCACGGCCACTGAGCCGCTAGGCACCACCTGATCCACCGGCGGCGCCGGGTCCCTCACGGGGCCCGGCGCCGTCGTCGTCTGCGGCGGGCCCGGTCGGCAGGCCGGTCAGGTCAGCCGCAGTCGGGCGCGACCGCCGGGCGCTCGACGCCGCGGAGCAGCCACACGGTGCGGCCCTCGTCGCCGCAGCCCGCACCGTGCGCGACGTATTCGCTCCCGACGAGGTCGGCGAGCGCCGCACCGCCGGCCGGGCTCCACGTGGTGAAGTCGACCCACTCCACGATCCACGTCGGACGCTCCGGTCCGGCGACCACCGCGCCCAGGTCGGCGAGGTCGGGGTCGAGGGTGCGCATCGGCAGGCTCCACAGGTGCTCGTACGGCGAGGCCATGCCGCTCGCCAGCTGGAGGTCG
Source organism: Nocardioides sp. Leaf285 (assembly GCF_001422955.1). Lineage (NCBI taxonomy): Bacteria > Bacillati > Actinomycetota > Actinomycetes > Propionibacteriales > Nocardioidaceae > Nocardioides > Nocardioides sp. Leaf285. The sequence continues at coordinate 288,190 of NZ_LMNH01000003.1, forward strand.
GCGCGCCCCCCGAAGACGACCATCGTGTCGCCGGGAGCGGCGGCCCGCCCGACGGCCTGCCCGGTGCGCACCTCGTCGAACTCCTGCAGCCCGCTGGCCTGGATCACGACCCACCCCAGCAGGCAGACGACGGTGGAGGCGGCCGCGCCGAGGATCACCGCCCGCATGCGCAGGCCGCGCCGCGACCCGTGGCGCACCAGCAGGGCGGCGCACAGCGCCGTGGCCGGGAGCAGGGCCAGCAGGTAGTCGCGCCAGAAGCTGCCGCCGAGCACCAGCGCGGTGACGTCGAAGAGGACCAGGGTGGCGGTCGCGGCGGTGAGGGCGGGGTCGCCGGCCCACTCGCCACGCACGTGCACCACGAAGCCGGCGACGATGAGCAGCATCCCGGCCCCGACGGCGCTCAGCACGAGGGTGGCCAGCCGCGTCGCGGGCTCGCCGGTGGCCTCGCCGGCCAGCGCCACGGCGGCGTCGGAGCGGAAGCCGTAGACGGCGTACCAGAGCACGTCGAGGCGCACGCCCTGCGACCACGCCCACGCCACCGTGGCGGCGACGGGGGTGGCGGCGCCGGCCAGCCCGGCGAGTGCGAGGCGGGCGAAGGTGCCGGGGGCGACGGCCCGGGTGAGCAGGGAGGCGAGGAGGAGCGCGCCGGCGAAGGCCAGGCCGCCGGCGAGGTTCTGCTTGAAGCCGACCGCGGTGCAGGCGAGCACGCCGGCCAGGAAGGCCAGGGCGGCCGAGTCGCGCCGCAGGGCGAGCAGCGAGAGCCAGCAGCCCGCCATCACGAAGGGCACGCCGAGGAGCTCGCCCTTGACCGCGACGGCGTCGATGAGCGTGTTGGCGCTCATCGCGGCCACCGCGACCGCCACCCACCCGGCGGCGCGCTCCCCGGCCACGAGCCGGGCGGTGCGGGCCGCGGCCACGACCAGCAGGGCGGCGGCCAGCGCGCCCAGCACCCGGATGAACAGCGGCCCCCCGAGGAGGTCGGAGAGCCGGAAGACCTCGATGAGCAACGGGGGCCGGTCGACGAAGTAGCGTCCGTAGACGCTGTCGGGGGAGGGGTCCCAGGAGCGGGCGACCAGCAGGAAGCCGGCCTCGTCGGCCCGCACGGGCCGCGAGAGACCGGGCAGGCGCAGCAGCACCACGAGCACGGCCGCCAGCGGCACGGTCCAGCGTGACTCGACGGCCGCGCCGACGCGGTGCACCACGCGGTGGACCACGGACGGCGCCAGCGCGCGCGCAGGTGCCGTCGTCATGGGCGACAGCCTCTCAGGCGAGGGGCCGCCCACGTCGCACCGCAACGCTGCGAGCAGCCGTTGCACGCCCGAAACATCCCCGATCCCTCCCGGCAACGCGCGGCGGCGAGCGTGGGCGACATGCTGTGGAGAGTGCGCACGACCATGCCCGACCGTCCCGGCGGGCTCGCCCGCCTGGCCCAGCGCTGCGGCGAGGCGGGGGTCAACATCCTGGGTCTGCAGATCTTCCCGGGCGCCGACGCCGTGACCGACGAGCTCGTGATGCGCACCCCCGAGGGCTGGGACGTCCACGACCTCGCGCTGCTCGTCGAGGGGTCGGGGTGGACCTACGTGTCGGCGACCCCGTGCTCGGCCGCCGCCCTCTCCGACCAGCCGACCCGCTACGTCCAGGCGGCGCGCACGATCCTGGCCCGCCCGACCTCCTTCCCCGAGGTGGTCGCCCGCCTCTTCGACGCCGAGTCCGACCCCGCGCCGGGTGACGGCCCGCCGCAGGACTCCCTGGAGCTGACGGTGGGCGACGTGCAGGTGCAGGTGCGCCGGGCGGCGCCCTTCACCGAGACCGAGCGCGCCCGCGGCGCGGCCATGGCCGACCTGGTCAGCGACGTGCTCCAGCGCAGCCGTGAGTCGGCGGCCATCGGCACGACCAGCCCGGGCCGGCGCCTGGGCGGCGGGGTGACCCCGGAGTACGCCGTGGACGGTGCCTCGGTCTCGGCCGTGCTCGACGGCGTCGTGGTGGGTCTGGCCACCGTCCACGACCCGGTGCCCGGCGACGACGGGGCGGTGGTGCGCCCGGTGGCGCTGCGGGTCGACCCCGGCTTCCAGCGCCGCGGCATCGGCACGCGCCTGCTCGTGGACGCCTCGAGGCTGGCCCACATGCTCGGCGCCGACGAGATCCTGCTCACCACCCGCTCCGACAACCAGGCGGTGCTGCCGATGGTGCTGGCCGCGGGCATGCGGGGGCGGATCAGGATGGCCGCCGACGTGCTGAGCGTCAGGGTCCCCGTGCGCGACCTGAAGCCGCTTCCCGGCTGACCCGCGGTTAGGCTTGGGGGGTGGAGCTCCCTGACAAGTTCGCCGCCCTCGGGCTGACCTACGACGACGTCCTGCTGCTGCCCGGTCACTCCGACCTGGCGCCGGCCGACATCGACACGACCTCGCGGCTGACCCGCGAGATCTCGCTCAAGGTCCCGCTCGTGAGCGCGGCCATGGACACCGTCACCGAGTCGCGCATGGCCATCGCCATGGCCCGCGAGGGCGGCCTCGGCGTGCTCCACCGCAACCTCTCCATCGAGGACCAGGCCTACCAGGTCGACCTCGTGAAGCGCACCCAGACCGGCATCATCTCCAACCCCGTCACCATCGGCCCCGACGCGACGCTGGAGGACCTCGACCGCATCTGCGGGGAGTACCGCGTCTCCGGCCTGCCGGTGGTCGACACCGACAACCGCCTGCTCGGCATCATCACCAACCGCGACCTGCGCTTCACCCCGGTCGCGGAGTGGGCGACGACCAAGGTCGACGAGATGATGACGCCGATGCCGCTCATCACCGGCCACGTCGGCATCTCGCGCGACGACGCCACGCTGCTGCTGCGCAAGCACAAGCGCGAGCGGCTCCCGCTGGTCGACGACGCGGGCCGCCTGGCCGGCCTGATCACCGTGAAGGACTTCGTCAAGGGCGAGCAGTTCCCCCACGCCTCCTACGACGGCGCCGGACGGCTCATGGTCGGCGCGGCCATCGGCTACTTCGGCGACGCCTGGGAGCGGGCCACCACCCTGGTCGAGGCCGGGGTCGACGTGCTGGTCGCCGACACCGCCCACGGCAACGTGCGCCTCCTGCTCGACATGGTCGCGCGCCTCAAGGGCGACCCCGCGACCCGCCACGTGCAGGTCATCGGCGGCAACGTCGCGACCCGCGAGGGCGCCCAGGCCTTCGTCGACGCCGGCGCCGACGCGGTCAAGGTCGGCGTGGGCCCGGGCTCGATCTGCACCACCCGCGTCGTGACCGGGGTCGGCGTGCCCCAGGTGACGGCGGTCTACGAGGCCTCGCTGGCCTGCGCCCCCGCCGGCGTGCCGGTGATCGCCGACGGCGGCATGAAGCACTCCGGCGAGATCGCCAAGGCGATCGTGGCCGGGGCGGAGTCGGTCATGGTCGGCTCGCTGCTGGCCGGCTGCGAGGAGTCGCCCGGCGACCTGGTCTTCGTCAACGGCAAGCAGTTCAAGGCCTACCGCGGCATGGGCTCGCTCGGCGCGATGTCGAGCCGCGGCAAGAAGTCCTACTCCAAGGACCGCTACTTCCAGGCCGAGGTCACCAGCGACGACCAGATCGTGCCCGAGGGCATCGAGGGCCAGGTGGCCTACCGCGGTCCGCTCTCGGCGGTGGCCCACCAGCTCATCGGCGGGCTCAACCAGTCGATGTTCTACGTCGGTGCGCGCACCATCCCCGAGCTGCAGGACAAGGGCCGCTTCGTGCGGATCACCTCGGCCTCGCTCAAGGAGAGCCACCCCCACGACGTCCAGATGACCGTCGAGGCTCCGAACTACACCGGCCGCTGATCCGCCGGGCCTCCTGCACGTCGGGGCCCCGGCGCACCTCTAGTAGCCTTCCCCGGTGACCGAGATCGAGATCGGCCGGGCCAAGCGCGCCCGGCGTGCCTACTCCTTCGACGACATCGCGATCGTGCCCTCGCGGCGCACCCGCGACCCCGAGGAGGTCAGCACCCACTGGCAGATCGACGCCTACCGCTTCGACCTCCCGGTGCTCGCGGCACCCATGGACTCGGTGATGTCGCCGGCGACCGCCGTCGCGCTGGGTCGCCTCGGCGGCCTCGGCGTCCTCAACCTCGAGGGCATCTGGACCCGCTACGAGGACCCCGAGTCGCTGCTGGCCGAGGTCGCGGGGCTGGAGGGCGTCGACGCCACCCGCCGGATGCAGGAGATCTACGAGGAGCCGATCAAGCCCGAGCTCATCACCGAGCGGCTGCGCGAGGTGCGCGAGGCCGGGGTGACCGTGGCCGGCTCGCTGTCGCCGCAGCGCACCAAGGAGTTCGCCAAGGCCGTGGTCGACGCGGGTGTCGACATGTTCGTCATCCGGGGCACGACGGTCTCGGCCGAGCACGTCTCCAGCCAGGCCGAGCCGCTGAACCTCAAGGAGTTCATCTACGAGCTCGACGTGCCGGTGATCGTGGGCGGCTGCGCGACCCACCAGGCCGCGCTGCACCTGATGCGCACCGGTGCCGCCGGCGTGCTGGTCGGCTTCGGGGGCGGGGCCGCCCACACCACCCGCACCGTGCTCGGGATCGCCGTGCCCATGGCCAGCGCCGTGGCCGACGTGGCCGCGGCGCGCCGCGACTACCTCGACGAGTCCGGCGGGCGCTACGTCCACGTCATCGCCGACGGGTCGATCGGCCAGTCCGGCGACGTCGCCAAGGCCATCGCCTGCGGGGCCGACGCGGTCATGGTCGGCTCTCCCTTCGCCCGCGCCACCGACGCGCCGGGCCACGGCTTCCACTGGGGCACCGAGGCCCACCACGCCGAGCTGCCGCGCGGTCGGCGCGTGCAGTTCGAGACCGTCGGCACCCTCGAGGAGATCCTCTTCGGCCCCTCGCGGGTCGCCGACGGCACGATGAACCTCATCGGCGCCCTCAAGCGCTCCATGGCGACCACGGGCTACACCGACGTCAAGGAGTTCCAGCGGGTCGGGGTCGTCATCGGCTGAGGCGTGAGAAGGCTTTCCCGGCCGAGAGCTACCGAAGGGTAGTCGCGGAGACCGCAGTCACATACTCTCGGTACATGAACGCCGCGAACCCCAGTCCGGCCGGCGGCCCGCTCGTCGAGGGCCCGCACGACCCCGAGCACGACCCGACCGCGTCCTACGCCCTCGAGCCCGACTACGTCGCCTCGCTGACCCAGCGCGTCCTGGCCACCTCGGGGGAGACGGTGCAGGTGCACTCGCCCCTCGACGGGGCGCCGCTGGCCCACCTGCCGCAGTCGAGCGAGGCCGACGTGGCCGAGGCGTTCGTCCGCGCCCGCCGGGCCCAGGTCGCCTGGTCGCGCACGAGCCTGGAGCACCGCTCGGCGATCCTCATGCGGCTGCACGACCTCGTGCTCGACCGCCAGGAGGAGATCCTCGACCTGATTGTGCTGGAGTCGGGCAAGGCCCGCAAGCACGCCTTCGACGAGCCCCTGCACATCGCGCTGACGGCGCGCTACTACGCCCGCACGGCCCACGACCACCTCGACACCCGGCGCAGGGCCGGCGTGGTGCCGGTGTTGACGCGGGTCGAGGTCAACCGGGTCCCCAAGGGGGTCGTCGGCATCATCTCGCCGTGGAACTACCCCTTCACGATGGCGCTGTGCGACGGCCTGCCGGCGCTGATGGCCGGCAACGCGGTCGTGGCCAAGCCCGACAGCCAGACCATGCTCACCGCGCTGCTGGGCGCCCAGCTGCTGGAGGAGGCCGGCTTCCCGCGCGACCTGTGGCAGGTCGTCTCGGGGCCGGGCTCGGTGGTCGGCACGTCGATCATCGCGAAGTCCGACTACGTCTGCTTCACCGGCTCGACGGCCACCGGCACCCGCGTGGCCCAGGCCTGCGCCGAGCGGCTCATCGGCTGCTCGCTGGAGCTCGGCGGCAAGAACCCCATGCTGGTGCTGCGCGACGCCGACGTGGAGCGCGCCGCCGAGGGCGCCGTGCGCGGTGCCTTCTCCAACGCCGGCCAGCTCTGCGTCTCGATGGAGCGGCTCTTCGTGGCCGACCAGGTCTACGACCGCTTCGTGGAGCGCTTCGTGGCCCGCACCCAGGCGATGACGCTGGGGGCCACGCTGGCGTGGGAGAACGACATGGGCTCGCTGATCTCCGCCGACCAGCTCGAGACCGTCACCCGTCACGTCGAGGACGCCGTGGCCAAGGGCGCCCGCGTGCTCACCGGCGGACGGGCCCGCCCCGACCTCGGCCCCTTCGTCTTCGAGCCCACCATCCTCGAGGGCGTGACCCCCGAGATGACCTGCTTCGGCCAGGAGACCTTCGGCCCGGTGATCTCGCTCTACCGCTTCCACGACGAGTCCGACGCCGTGGCCCGGGCCAACGACGGCGACTACGGCCTCAACGCCTCGATCTACAGCCAGGACGGCGCCCGCGCCCGTGAGCTGGCCCGTCGGGTGCGCTGCGGCACGGTCAACGTCAACGAGGCCTTCGCCGCGACCTTCGCCAGCGTCGACTCCCCGATGGGCGGCATGCGCGCCTCGGGCATGGGCCGGCGCCAGGGCAGCGAGGGCATCCACCGCTACACCGAGTCGCAGTCGGTCGCCACCCAGCGGCTGCTGCGGTTCTCGCCCGTGCTGGGCATGTCGGAAGAGACCTACGCGAAGGTGATGACCCTCAACCTCCGCCTGATGAAGAAGCTGGGGCGCGCCTGATGGGCAAGCACGTGGAGCACGACTACGACGTCCTGGTGATCGGCAGCGGCTTCGGCGGCTCCGTCACCGCGCTGCGACTGACCGAGAAGGGCTACAAGGTCGGCGTCATCGAGGCCGGGCCGCGCTTCGAGGACGACGACTTCGCCTCCGGCACCATGGACCTCAAGCGCTACCTGTGGGCCCCGGCCCTGGGGATGTACGGCATCCAGCGCATCGACGCCGTCCGCGACACCCTGATCGTGGCCGGCGCGGGGGTCGGCGGCGGCTCGCTGGTCTACGCCAACACCCTCTACGAGCCCCTCGAGCAGTTCTACGCCGACCCGCAGTGGGCCTCGATCACCGACTGGCGCGAGGAGCTCGCCCCCTACTACGATCAGGCCAAGCGGATGCTCGGCGTGGTCGAGAACCCCGTGCGCACCCCGGCCGACGAGGTCATGGAGAAGGTCGCCGGCGACATGGGCGTGGCCGACACCTTCCACCCGACGCCGGTGGGGGTCTTCTTCGGCGGCCCCGGCCAGGAGCCGGGGGAGAAGGTCGCCGACCCGTTCTTCGGGGGCGAGGGCCCCGACCGCAACGCCTGCCTCAACTGCGGCGAGTGCATGTCGGGCTGCCGCCACAACGCCAAGAACACCCTGGTCAAGAACTACCTCTACCTCGCGGAGAAGAAGGGCGCGCGGGTCATGCCGCTGACCACGGTGACCCGGGTCAGCCCCCGCGAGGGCGGCGGCTACGACGTCGCGGTCAGGTACACCAAGGCCAGGCGCGCGACCGCCCGCACGACCCGCACCCTGACCGCCGAGCACGTCGTCTTCGCCGCCGCCTCGCTCGGCACCCAGAAGCTGCTGCACCGGATGAAGGACGAGGGCCACCTGCCGGGGCTCTCGGACCGGCTCGGCTACCTCTCGCGCACCAACTCCGAGTCGATCCTCGGCGCGATCGCGCCGGCCTCCGACCCGACCGACTACTCCTACGGCGTCGCCATCACCTCCAGCTGGCACCCCGACGAGCACACCCACATCGAGCCGTGCCGCTACGGCAAGGGCTTCAACACCATGGCGATGATGCAGACCGTCCTCACCGACGGCGACGGCGAGGGCCCGCGCTGGCGCACCTGGCTCAAGGCGATGTGGACCGAGAAGGCCAAGCTCCTCGAGCTCTACGACCTGCGCCACTGGTCGGAGCGCACCGTCATCGCGCTGGTGATGCAGAGCCTAGACAACTCCATCACCACCTACGGCAAGCGCGACCGGCTCACCGGGCGCTGGCGGATGACCTCGCGCCAGGGTCACGGTGCGCCCAACCCGACCTGGATCCCGGTGGCCAACGAGGCCGTGCGCCGCATCGCCGGCGTGCTCGGCGGCACCGCCGGCGGCAACATCGGCGAGCCGTTCAACATGCCGCTCACCGCCCACTTCATCGGGGGCTGCGCCATCGGCGAGAGCAGCGAGACCGGCGTCGTCGACCCCTACCAGCGCGTCTACGGCCACCCCGGCCTCCACGTCGCCGACGGGTCGGCGATCAGCGCCAACCTCGGGGTCAACCCGTCGCTGACGATCACCGCCCAGGCCGAGCGGGCGATGGCGCTGTGGCCCAACAAGGGCGAGGCCGACCGCCGCCCGCCGCTGGGGGCCGGCTACGAGCGCGTGGCCCCGGTCGAGCCGCGCTCGCCCGCCGTACCTCCGCAGGCGCCGGCGGCGCTGCGGCTGCCGATCGTGGGGGTCAGCTGAGGGCGCCTGTCTAGACCGCGCGCGGTTCTGGAAGGAAGTCCTGTCAGCCCCGTAACCCGGCCTCGGGGGGCTCGTTGAGGTGAGCAGACCCGGCAGTCATGCTCCCTCCCAAGGCCGGGTCAGTGGTCCAGGCGCTGTCCCACAGAGGCGTGGACGATCAGGGCCCGGCCAACCCTCCCTCCCCGGCCGGGCCCTGGTGCATTTCCCCCTCCTGCGCACGCTCGTCCGGGGTCGAGACCGGCGCGACGGCACGGCGCCGGGCCTCGATAGGCTGGGTCCATGAGTGACGAGACGCCCGGGCTGCCCGACCACGACCTCGTGCTGGTGGTCGACTTCGGCGCGCAGTACGCCCAGCTGATCGCCCGCCGCGTCCGCGAGGCGCGGGTCTACTCCGAGATCGTGCCGCACCACGTGCCGGTGGCCGAGATGCTCGCGCGCCGGCCGAAGGCGATCATCCTCTCCGGCGGTCCCTCCTCGGTCTACGCCGAGGGTGCGCCGAGCATCGACGCCTCGCTGTTCGAGGCCGGCGTCCCGGTCTTCGGGATGTGCTACGGCTTCCAGCTGATGGCCTCCGGCCTGGGCGGCGAGGTCGCGCGCACCGGCGCCCGGGAGTACGGCCGCACCGCCGTCTCGGTCGCCGAGCCCGGCACGCTGCTGGCCGACGTGCCCGCCGAGCACACCGTGTGGATGTCGCACGGCGACTCCGTCACCGCCGCCCCCGCGGGCTTCTCGGTGCTGGCCTCCACTGCCACGACGCCCGTGGCCGCCTTCGAGAACGTCGACGCCGGCTTCGCCGGCGTGCAGTGGCACCCGGAGGTGCTCCACACCGAGCACGGCCAGCAGGTGCTCGAGCACTTCCTCGTCGACATCGCCGGCTGCCGCCAGACCTGGACCATGGTCAACATCGTCGAGGAGCAGATCGCGTCGATCCGCGCGCAGATCGGCGAGCGCGGCCACGCGATCTGCGGGCTCTCCGGCGGCGTCGACTCCGCCGTGGCCGCCGCGATCGTGCAGCGCGCGATCGGCGACCGGCTGACCTGCGTCTACGTCGACCACGGCCTCATGCGCCAGGGTGAGACCGAGCAGGTCGAGCGCGACTTCGTCGCCGCCACCGGCGTCGACCTCAAGGTCGTCGACGCCGAGCAGCGCTTCCTCGACGCCCTCGCCGGCGTCACCGACCCCGAGGAGAAGCGCAAGGTCATCGGCCGCGAGTTCATCCGCGTCTTCGAGGCCGCCGAGGCCGAGGTGCTGGGCGAGGCGGTGAAGGAGACCGGCGAGACCGTCGCCTTCCTCGTGCAGGGCACGCTCTACCCCGACGTCGTGGAGTCCGGCGGGGGCGCCGGTGCCTCCAACATCAAGAGCCACCACAACGTGGGCGGACTGCCCGACGACCTCGAGTTCGAGCTCGTGGAGCCACTGCGCACGCTCTTCAAGGACGAGGTGCGCCTGGTCGGCGAGCAGCTCGGCCTGCCCCCCGAGATCGTGTGGCGCCAGCCCTTCCCCGGGCCCGGCCTGGGCATCCGCATCATCGGCGAGGTCACCCGCGCCCGCCTCGACCTGCTGCGCCAGGCCGACGCCATCGCCCGCGAGGAGATGACCGCCGCCGGCCTCGACCGCGACATCTGGCAGATGCCCGTCGTGCTGCTCGCCGACGTGCGCTCCGTCGGCGTCCAGGGCGACGGCCGCACCTACGGCCACCCGGTCGTGCTGCGGCCGGTCACCTCCGAGGACGCCATGACGGCCGACTGGGCGCGCCTGCCGTACGAGGTCATGGAGCGGATCTCCACCCGCATCACCAACGAGGTCGAGGAGGTCAACCGGGTCACGGTCGACATCACCTCCAAGCCCCCGGGCACCATCGAGTGGGAGTGAGCCCCCTGCGTCAGGTGACGAAGGTGGCGTGCCTGCCCGCTCCCGGTGGGGGTGGGGCGGTGGAGTGGTACGTGTGGCCGGTGGGGGTCGTGAGCTCGACGGTGTGGCGTGGGCCCGCAGCGCAGCGGGCGCGCCAGTCGAGCGCCTGCTTGGCGTAAGTGCACGCCTCGCACAGGCTCTGACCGTTGTCGGTGGTGGTGGGTCCGCCGTCGACGAGGGCGCTGACGTGGTCGCTGTGGCGGACGGGGGAGTCGCACCAGGGGGTGCGGCAGACGGCGTGGTCGCGAGCCCGCAGGTGGCGGGCCAGGCCGGCGCCGAAGTGGGTGGCGCGGGAGTCGCTGGCGAGGAGCCGGCCGGTGGTGGGCGCGGTGTAGAGCCGGCGGTACCAGGCGTGGTCGGCGTCGGCGGCCGCGGCGGTGAGGTAGCGGGCGTAGTCGGCCGGCACGGTGCCGTAGCCCAGCAGGGTGGCGGGCTCGTCGTCGTCGGCGAGCAGGGTGCGGTCGGTCATGACGAGACAGACCTCGACGGGCACGGGCTCGGCGTGGCTGCGGCCGGTGAGGCGCTCGAGGAGGGTGTCGGCCATGACCTGCCCGCGCGAGCGCCGCTCGGACTCGGCCCGGCCGGCCGTGGTCGACCCGCGGTGGCTGTCGGCGGCGCGGCCGAGGGCGGCGTAGGCGGCGACCGCGTCGGCGACGGGCAGCAGGGCGGTGAGGTAGGCCATGGTGTCGGGAGCCGGGCGGAGGGTGACGGCGCGCTCCTGGGCGGCGCGGCGGTTGCGGTCCACGGCGGAGTGCGGGTCGAGCTCGTAGGCGATGCGCCGCGCTGCGGCCACGAGCTCACGGTCGCCGAGGGCCTCCAGCGTGGCGGTGTCGCCGGCCAGGTGGGCGTCGACCACCTGCCGGTCCTCCAGGCTCAGGCAGGCGGTCTCGCGGGCCAGCAGGGTGGCGCGCCACTCGGTGAGGACGCCAGCGCCCAGCGCCCGCAGGGTGTGGGGCATCTCGTGGACGAGGACCTCCGCGAGGCCGAGGTCACGGGTGCCGCGGTGGTGGCTGGCGCGGCGCGCCAGGGCGACCTGCGCGGCGATGCCGGCGCCGATGCGGTCGCGGCGGACGCCCGCGGCGCGCTGGGCGGCCCGCTGCGACGCGGCCAGTCGCGCGGTGGCCCGGGCCTGTGCTGCGGCCGCCGCAGCCTTGGTCTCCTCCAGGGCGCGGATCAGGTCGACCAGCTCGGCGTCGGTGAGAGCGGCACGGCGGGACCGCCCGTCGTCACCCGCAGGATCGAGCGGGGCCACGGTGGCCAGGGCTGCCACCAGGCCCGCGACCTCGACCACCGATGATGCGAATATGTGTTCGATTGTACGCCGAGGTCAGTCTCGTGTCGATGGTGAGCGGCGCGTTGTGGAGGGTTGCTGGAAGGCTGGTCGGGTGGTGGGCGACGGTGGGGTCGGGCAGGCGCGGGGCTGCGCGCCGCAGGCGGAGTGGCGGCGGTGGGTGCGAGAGGTGCCGGGACGACCCCCGCCTGACCCGCACGTGCCAGGCGTACGCCGCTCCCCGGGCCATGGCGCATGGCCCGACCGGGCCATTTCGCGGCGCAGCGGCTGACAGCGCACGCGAGAGCGCCTAACGTTCTTCTCGAGCCGCTGGTGACCCGAGACGCCAGCGGTTCACTACGTGCGAAGAGGCCCCCGGCAGCAGCCGGGGGCCTCTTCTGCGTCCTGCGCCCGTCGGTCAGGCGTTGAAGGTGTCGGGGTCGGAGTCGTCGGGCACGACGTGCACGGCGGCCTCCTCGGCCGAGGCCGCGGCGCCGTCGATGCCGACGTCGTCGCCCACGAGCTCCTGGTCGACGTCCTCGCCGAGGCCCTGGTCGGGGTCGACCAGGCGGCCCGCGCGCTCGTCGCCGACCTCGCCGTCGTCGAGCTGGTCGAGGCGCACGTCGGGATCGGCGTCGGCCTTCTCGGCCTGCTCGTAGGGGTCGGCCTCCGGCACCTCCTGGGCGACGCGCTGGTCGAGGGTCTCGCCGGTGGCCTCCTCGTAGGGGGTGTTGCCGAAGCCCTGGGCGGCCGAGTACTTCTCCGGCGGGGAGTAGCCGCGGTCGAGCTCGTCGGCGACGTCGGGGTCGCCGAGGTCGTCCATGTTGGTGGGCTGGTCCTCGTCGTCGACGGAGTAGTCGCCGTAGGTCTCGGCGTCGGTCGTCGGGTCAGGAGTGCTCTCGGTCATGGCTCCACCGTAGGCCGCCCCACGGCGTGGTCAGGTCACCCGAAGGGACCCCGGGCCCGACGCGGGGGGCTCAGGCGGGCGCGATCAGCTCGGTGCGCTCGGCGGCCACGATGACGGCACCCACGAGGCTGGCGCGGTTGCCGAGCTCGCTGGCCAGCACGGGCGTCAGGGCGGCCGCGTCGAGGGCGTGGCGGCGCAGGCCGACCCGCGCGGGCTCGAGCACGAGCTCGCCGGCGCGGGCCATGTCGCCGCCGACGACCACGATGTCGGGGTCGAGCAGGTTGACGATGCTGGCCAGCCCCCAGCCCAGGTGGAGCCCGACGTCCTCGAAGGCGCGCTGGGCGGCGACGTTGCCGGCGAGGGCGGCGTCGACGATCTCCTCGATGACCGCGCCGGGCAGCTGGCCGCCCATCATCGACTGCACCGTGCCGATGGAGGTGTAGGCCTCCAGGCACCCGCGGCTGCCGCAGCGGCACAGCGGGCCCTGCTCGTCGAGGGTGAGGTGGCCGATCTCGCCGGCGCTGCCGTGGGCCCCGCGGAAGAGCTCGTTGCGGATGACGACGCCGGCGCCCACGCCGGAGGAGATCTTCACGAAGACCGAGCTGCGGTGACCGCGGCCCACGCCGCGGCGGTGCTCGGCGAGCGCACCCAGGTTGGCGTCGTTCTCGACCAGGGCGGTGGCGCCGAAGACCTGCTCGGCGGCGGTGCGGGCGTTGACCCCGACCCATGACGGCAGGATGGCGGAGGACTGCACGACGTCGGCGGTGACGGGGGCCGGCAGGCCCAGCCCGACGGTGCGCAGGGTCGGCCCGGCCGGGAGCATGCCGCGGAGCATGTCGTGGGCGCAGGTGAGGGCGGCGCGGTGGTCGAGCCCGGAGTGGAGGGGGCGGCGCTCCTCGTGGAGGAGCCGGCCGGCGAGGTCCCCGACGGCGACGGCGACGTGGCTGTGGCCGAAGTCGACGCCGGCGACGACGCCGGCGGTCTCGGCGAGCCTCACCGAGGACCCGCGCCGGCCGCTGCCGGGCGCGATGGCGACGAGCCCGGCCGACGACAGGTCGCGCAGGATGTTGGACACCGTGGCCGGGGCCAGCCCGGTGGTGCGGGCGAGCTCGGCCTGCGTGTACTCCGCGGGCAGGGCGTCGACGTCCTCGCCGGCCACCGCGGGGTCGACGACGCCGAGCCCCCGCAGGACGTCGAGCACGCGGTGCTGGTTGGCGGTGCGCAGCGTCGACGTCGACCCGGGGGCGGCGTCGAGGCGCTGTCTGGTCATGGGCGGAACTGTGCCTCGGGTCACAGCTTGTGGTCAAGACGTGAATGATCAACGTGCGAGTAACGAGTTATGACCATCTTTGCGTTCACTACTTGACGACAAGTCTGTGACGGCTGACACTCGACCCAGTCAACCCGGCGGCGTGCCCGCCCCAGTCGAGGGAGAACCATGTCCACACCCCTGCACCGCCTCGCAGCCTTCGGTGCTGTGCTCGCCATCGGCACCGCTGGCCTCACCGCCTGCGGCGCCAACGACGCCGAGAGCGGCTCCGACGGCGGCGGCGACAGCGCCTCCGGCGGCACCATCGCCCTGCTCCTCCCGGAGTCCAAGACCACCCGCTACGAGGCCTTCGACAAGCCGCTCTTCGAGGCCGCGGTCGCCGAGCTGTGCTCGGACTGCGAGGTCGACTACTACAACGCCGACCAGGACGAGGCCAAGCAGGCCCAGCAGCTCACCAGCGCGCTGACCGCCGGCGCGTCCGTCGTCGTGCTCGACCCGGTCAACGGCGCCGGCGCCACCGGCATGGTCCAGGAGGCCCAGGGCCAGGACGTGCCGGTCATCGCCTACGACCGCTTCATCGACGGCGCCGACTACTACATGTCCTTCGACAACGAGACCGTCGGCCAGATGCAGGCCGAGGCCCTCGTCGAGGCCGTCGGCGACACCGGCAACATCCTCATGCTCAACGGTGCGCCCAGCGACCCCAACGCCGCGCAGTTCAAGGCCGGCGCCCACAGCGTGCTCGACTCCAGCGGCGTCACCATCGCCGAGGAGTACGACAACCCCGACTGGAGCCCCGAGAACGCCCAGCAGTGGACGACCGACCAGCTGAGCAAGTACGACCCCAGCGACATCCAGGGCGTCTACGCCGCCAACGACGGCCAGGCCGGCGGCGTCGTCGCGGCCCTGACCGGCGCCGGCGTCTCCTCCGACGAGCTGCCCCCGATCACGGGTCAGGACGCCGAGGTCGCCGCGATCCAGCGCATCCTCGCCGGTGAGCAGGAGATGACGATCTACAAGCCCATCCCGATCGAGGCCGAGACGGCCGCCGAGGTGGCCGTGGCCCTGGCCCAGGGCGAGGAGCCCGCGTCGACCAGCGAGACCGGCATCGACCAGAGCGACTACGAGGGCGTCACGTCCTACATCTTCGACCCGATCGTCGTGACGGCCGACAACGTCGCCGACACCGTCATCGCCGACGGCTTCTACTCCGCCGCCGACATCTGCACCGGCGACTACGCCGCTGCGTGCTCGGAGGCTGGCATCTCCTGATGAGCGCCACGACGACGGAGAAGCCGGTCACGGGACAGACCGTCCTGTCCCTGACCGGCATCAACAAGAGGTTCGGGGCCGTGCAGGCCCTCACCGACGTGCACCTCGAGGTGGCGGCCGGCGAGGTCGTCGCCCTCGTGGGCGACAACGGTGCGGGCAAGTCGACCCTGGTCAAGGTCATCTCGGGGGTCTACCAGCCCGACGAGGGTGACATCACCTTCGCGGGCCGCAAGATCTCGGTCGGTGGCCCGTCCGACGCCCAGGCGCTGGGCATCGCGACGGTCTTCCAGGACCTGGCCCTGTGCGACAACCTCGACGTCGTCGCCAACCTGTTCCTGGGCCAGGAGCGCCTGCTCGGGCCGGTGCTCGACGAGGTCACGATGGAGAAGGAGGCGTGGCGCCTGCTGCGCACCCTCTCCGCCAAGATCCCCTCGGTCCGCATCCCCATCGCGGGGCTGTCGGGCGGTCAGCGCCAGACGGTGGCGATCGCCCGCAGCCTCGTGGGCAACCCCAAGCTCGTCATGCTCGACGAGCCCACCGCGGCCCTCGGTGTCGCGCAGACCGCGGAGGTCCTGAACCTCGTCGAGCGGCTGCGCGAGACCGGGCTCGGGGTCATCCTCATCAGCCACAACATGGCCGACGTCCAGGCCGTGGCCGACCGCATCGTGGTCATGCGCCTGGGCCGCAACGCCGCGGAGTTCCGCACCGAGGAGACCACGACCGAGCAGCTGGTCGCGGCCATCACCGGCGCCTCCGACAACGTGGTCGCCGCGCGCGCCAGCCGGCGTGCCGGCACCACCGACACCACCGAGGGAGCGGGCCAGTGAGCGCCACGACCGACGAGACGCAGTCGGCCGTCGCCGCCGACATCGCCGACGAGCGGCTCATCCAGAGCCAGGGTCTCGGCGGCCAGGCCCGCGCGGTCTGGAACCGGCTCAAGGGCGGTGAGCTCGGCATGCTGCCCGTGGTCATCGGGCTCATCGTCATCTCGCTGGTCTTCTACTCCCAGGAGCCGACGTTCCTGTCGTCGAAGAGCCTGGTCAACATCACGCTCTTCGCCGCACCGGTCGGCGTCATCGCGCTGGGCATCGTGCTGGTGCTGCTGCTGGGGGAGATCGACCTCTCGGTGGGCTCGGTCTCGGGCTTCGCGGCCGCCTCCATGGCGGTGCTGGTGGCCAACAAGAGCCAGTCGCTGGTCGTCGGCATGATCGCCGGCATCCTGATCGGCACCCTGATCGGCTCGGTCTACGCCCTGCTCTACACCCGCCTCGGCGTGCCCAGCTTCGTGTTCTCCCTCGCCGGCCTGCTCGGCTTCCAGGGAGCGCTGCTCTACGTGCTGGGCGACCAGGGCACCATCGTGCTGCCGACCGACTCGGGCCTGCGGCAGTTCGCCCGCGAGCGCTTCCTCAGCGACGGTGCGGCCTACGTGCTGCTCGCGGTGGTCGTGCTGGCCTACGTCGGCTCGCAGCTGCTGATGGTGCGCCGGCGCAAGGCGGCCGGCCTGACCCCGCCCAACCTCACCATGGTCGGCATCAAGGCGGTGCTCCTCGCGGGCGGGCTGGGCTTCCTGACCTACTACCTCGGCATCGACCGCGGGTGGGGCTACCTGTTCGTGCTCTTCGTGGCCCTGGTCGTCGTCATGGACCTCATGCTGCGCAAGACCACCTGGGGTCGCCACGTCTACGCCGTGGGCGGCAACGAGGAGGCGGCCCGTCGCGCCGGCATCAAGGTGGGCCGGATCTACTTCTCGGTCTTCGCCGCGACCTCGACCTTCGCGGCCCTGGGCGGCATCCTGCTGGCCGGTCAGCTCACCTCGGTCTCGCAGAGCAGCGGCACCACCGACACCAACCTGACCGCGATCGCGGCCGCGGTGATCGGCGGCACCAGCCTCTTCGGCGGCCGCGGGTCGGCGTACTCCGCGCTGCTCGGCATCATCGTGCTCCAGGCCATCCAGAGCGGCCTGAACCTGATGAACGTCGACTCCTCGGTGCGCTTCATGGTCACCGGTGCGGTCCTGCTGCTGGCGGTCGCGATCGACTCGGTCTCGCGCCGGGTGCGCTCCTCCAGCGGACGCGGGTAGCGGCCCGGCCCCGCCCCACCCGCACCACCGCCGACGGGCGGGACCCTCCCGGGGTCCCGCCCGTCGGCGCGTCCGCACCCGGGCGCCCGCGCCCGGCTCAGTCCCGCTCGACCTCGAGGCGCGTGCGGGGCAGGCCGGCCGGGTCGTGGTCGCGCAGCCAGGCCACCAGCTGCTCGCGCACGTGGCAGCGCAGGTCGAAGAGCGTGCCGGCGTCGACGGCGGTGACCAGCACCCGCACCCGCACGAAGCCGGCGACGGCGTCGGTGACCTGCAGCAGCGAGACGCGCCCGTCCCACAGCTCGCCGGCCGAGGCCATGACCCCCGGCAGGGCCTCGCGCATCCGGGCGGTGTCGACGCGCCAGTCGAGGTCGAGCTCCACGGCGCCCAGCAGCTCGGAGTTGCGGCGCGTCCAGTTCTGGAAGGGGGTGGTGGTGAAGTACGTCGAGGGCAGCACCATGCGGCGGTCGTCCCAGAGCCGGACGACGACGTAGCTGAGGGTGATCTCCTCGATCCAGCCCCACTCCTCCTCGACGATCACGACGTCGTCGATGCGGATCGCGTCGCTGAAGGCCAGCTGGATGCCGGCGAAGACGTTGGCCAGCGTGGACTGCGCGGCCAGCGCGGCGACCACCGAGATGAGGCCGGCCGAGGCAAGGACGCTCGCGCCGATGGTGCGGACCCCCGGGAAGCTGAGCAGGATCGCGCCGAGGGCGACCACCACCATGAGGGCCACGGTGAGACGGCGCAGGATGAGCACCTGCGTGCGGACGCGGCGCGCGGCCCGGTTGTCGCGCACGTCGGTGCGGGCGCGGCCCAGGCCGAGGTCCTGGAGGAAGAGCAGCACCACGGTGACCAGCCAGGCGGCGGCGATGATCCACAGGGTCCGCCCCGCCAGGACCGCGGCGTGCCACCACACCTCGTCGTCGCCGCGACGCCGCACGCCGGCCACCCAGCCGTTGAGCGCGATGACCAGCACGAGCACCCGGTAGGGGACCCGGGCCTGGCGGAAGAGTCGCTCCCCGGGCGGCCAGCGTCGCTGCACCAGGCGGGCCACCACGTGGGTCAGCACGATGAGGGCGAGGGCCCCGAGCAGGGCCGACCCGCCGGCGATGAGGGCGTTGGTCCACGAAACGCGCATGGGTCATCGTGCCCGGTCCGCGGCCGACCCCGCGGGCGGGGTCAGCGGGCGGCGTACAGGGTCGTGCGCTCGGTCACGGGCCGGTCGATGCCCGCGCCGATCTCCACCAGCTCGGCGACCGTCTTGGCCGAGCCGTGCTCGGAGCCGGCCATGCGCGAGATCGTCTCCTCCATCAGGGTCCCGCCGAGGTCGTTGGCGCCCGCGCGCAGCATCGCGCGGGTGCCCTCGACGCCGAGCTTGACCCAGGAGGTCTGGATGTTGTCGATGCGCCCGTGCAGCAGGATCCGCGCCATCGCGTGCACGGCGAGGTTGTCGCGCAGCGTGGGTCCGGGGCGGGCGACGCCGGCGAGGTAGATGGGGGCCGAGGTGTGCACGAAGGGCAGCGGCACGAACTCGGTGAACTCCGCGGCGCCGTGCTCGCGCGCGGTGTCCTGCACCCGGCTCAGCACGCGCAGGTGGTTGACCCAGTGCCGCGGGTTGTCGACGTGGCCGTACATCATCGTCGAGGTCGTCGGCACGCCCACGCGGTGGGCGGTGGAGACGATGTCGATCCAGGTGGAGGTGGGCAGCTTGCCCTTGGTGAGCACCCAGCGCACGTCGTCGTCGAGGATCTCCGCGGCCGTGCCCGGCAGCGACCCCAGGCCGGCCTCGCGCGCCTTGATGAGGAAGTCCTCGGTCGACAGGCCCGTGCGGGCGGTGCCGTTGAGCACCTCCATCGGGGAGAAGGCGTGCACGTGCATCTGCGGCACGCGACGCCGCACGGCCCCCACCAGCTCGACGTAGGCCGAGGCGGGCAGCTCGGGGTCGATGCCGCCCTGCATGCAGACCTCGGTCGCGCCGAGGTCCCAGGCCTCCGCGGCCCGGTCGGCGACCTCGTCGAGGGACAGCGAGTAGGCGTCGGCGTCGGTGCGCCGCTGGGCGAAGGCGCAGAAGCGGCAGCCGACGTAGCAGACGTTGGTGAAGTTGATGTTGCGGTTCACGACGTAGGTGACGGTGTCGCCGACGACCTCGCGGCGCAGGTCGTCGGCCAGGCGGCACACCTGCTCCAGCAGCGGGCCCTCGGCGGTCATGAGGGTGAGCGCGTGCTCGTCGCCGAGCCCGCCGGGGTCGGCCTCCGCGGCCCGCAGCGCGGCGGCCCCCTCGGCGTGGAGCACCGCGGGAGCGCCGTCGATCAGCGACGTCGACCCGGCCGCGTCGCGCACCGAGTCCCAGTCGCCGTAGACCCCGGCGAAGTCGGAGCGGCGATCCTCGCTGCGGCCCTCGGTGTCGATGCTGGCGTGCAGGTCGGTGCGCCCGGTGCTGGTGGTGAGCGAGGCCGCCCCGCCGTCGGGCTCCTGCCACACCCGCCCCTCCGGTCGTACGCCGACCCGCGCCAGACCGGCCGCGGGCCCGTCGGGCACCGCGAGCGCCGCGACGTGGGCGCTGACCCGCGGGTCGAGCCAGGGGCTGCCGCCGCCGAGACCGGCCCGGACGTGCTCGGGGTGCACGGTGAGCCGGGGCGCCAGCTCGAGGCCGGCCGCCGCGGTGTGGGCGCGCAGCCGCTCGAGGGTGGGCCACGGGCGCTCGGGGTTGACGTGGTCGGGGGTGAGCGGGCTGACCCCGCCCCAGTCGTCGACGCCGGCGTCGAGCAGGGCGCGGCACTCCGCGGAGCCCTCGGAGGCGTCGACGAGGTTGGGCGGGGCCTGCACCCGCATGCGGGGGCCCATCACCAGGCGGGTCACCGCGATCGCGGCGCGGTACTCCTCCAGGCCCAGGTCGTCGCGGTGACGCATGGCGGTGTCGGGCTTGGCGCGGAAGTTCTGCACGATCACCTCCTGCACGTGGCCGTAGGCCTTGGCCACCCCGCGCAGCGCGAACACCGTCTCGGCGCGCTCGCGCAGGGTCTCGCCGATGCCGACGAGCAGCCCGGTGGTGAAGGGGATGGAGAGACGACCGGCGTCCTCGAGCACCCGCATCCGCACGGCGGGGTCCTTGTCGGGGGAGCCGAAGTGGGCCAGCCCGCGGGTCTCGAAGAGCCGTCGCGAGGTGGTCTCGAGCATCATGCCCATCGAGGGGCTGACCGGCTTGAGCCGGTTCATCTCCTCCCAGCTCATCACTCCGGGGTTGAGGTGGGGCAGCAGCCCGGTCTCCTCCAGCACCCGCACGGCCATCGCGCGCACGTAGGCCAGGGTCGAGTCGTAGCCCTGCTCGTCGAGCCACTGCCGCGCCTCGGGCCAGCGCTCCTCGGGGCGGTCGCCGAGGGTGAAGAGCGCCTCGAGGCAGCCCAGCTCGGCGCCGCGGCGGGCCAGGTCGAGGATCTCGTCGGGGGAGAGGTAGAGCGGTCGGCCCTCGCGCTGGAGGTGGCCCGGGCTCTCCACGAAGGTGCAGTAGTGGCACCGGTCGCGGCACATCGTGGTGACCGGGATGAAGACCTTGGGCGAGTAGGTGACCACGCCCGGGCGCCCCGCGGCGAGCAGCCCGGCGTCGCGCACGGTGGCGGCGGCCGCGCAGAGCCGGTCGAGGTCGGCGCCGGTGGCGGCCAGCAGCACCGACGCCTCCTCGACGTCGAGCGCCGCCCCGCGCTCGGCGCGCGCGAGGGCGCGGCGTACCTGCTGGGGGGTCGGGTCGGGGTCGGGTCTCGGGGCGGTGCGCTCAGCCATCACCGAGAGGCTATCCCGCGCCCCCTGCGGGCCCGGCGCTCAGGACACCCGCTCAGGAGACCCACTCCTTGACCTGGGCGATCGTCGCGGCCGGGTCGGCGGAGGCGGGGGTGACCGAGAGGTTGGTGACACCGGCCTCCCGGAAGGCGGCGATGCGCTCCTTGACGTAGGACGCGGGGCCGACCAGGTTGCCCGCGCGCAGCCACTCCAGCGGCACCAGCGCCTCGGCCTCCTTCTTCTTGCCCTGGAGGTAGAGCTCCTGGATCTGCTCGGCCTCCTGCTCGTAGCCGTACTGGCGGGCCAGCTCGTTGTAGAAGTTCTTGCCCTTGGCGCCCATGCCCCCGACGTAGAGCGCGTAGGTGGGGCGCATCAGGTCGAGCATCCCCTCCACGTCCTCGCCGATCGCCACCAGGCCGCCGGCGCTGACCTCGAGGGGCGCGAGGTCGGCGGAGCGCTTGGCGCGCCCCTGCGCCAGCGGCTCGCCCCAGACCTCCTGGGCCTTCTCGGGGTGGAAGAGGAAGGGGAGCCAGCCGTCGGCGATCTCGGCGGTCATCCGCACGTTGGCGTGGCCGAGCGCTGCCACCCACAGCGGCACGACCGGGCGCTCGGGGCGGGTCAGCAGCTTGAGCGGCTTGCCGAGCCCGAGGCCCTGGTCGGCGGGCAGGGGCAGCGTGAAGACCTTGCCCTCGTGCACGAGGGGCTCGCGGCGCAGCCCCAGCCGCAGGATCTCGACCATCTCGCGGGTGCGGCCGAGCGGCTTGTCGTAGGGCAGGCCGTGGAAGCCCTCGATGACCTGGGGTCCCGAGGCGCCCAGGCCGATCACCGCGCGGCCGCCGGAGACGTTGTCGAGGCCCGCCGCGGTCTGCAGCATCGCCCCCGGGGTGCGGGAGTAGACGTTGAGGATGCCGGCGCCGATCTCGATGGTCTCGGTCTTGGCGGCGAGGTAGCCCATCAGCGTGGGGGCGTCGAAGCCGTAGGGCTCCGCGACCCAGACCATGTCGAGACCGGCCTTCTCGAGCGCGACGACCTGGTCGGCGGCCTCGCGCGGGTTGCCGGAGTAGACGAGGGGCATCGACAGCTTCATGGGTCTCCTGGGCCTGGGGCCGGGCCGGTCCCGGCGGCGACGCTCGCGACCCTACCGTGACAGCGGTGCTGTCACCATCGGTGCGGCGGTGCTCAGTCGGTCATGCCGGTGGCGCGGCCCAGGGAGCCGGCCAGCAGCTCGGAGTACTCCGTGGTCAGGTGGTCGGTGTCGCGGTAGGACAGCGTGCCGCCGATGACCACCGGGCACTCGCCCTGGTAGCACAGCCACGGGGTGGGGTCGACGACCTCGGCGTCGGCCAGCAGGGCCGACTTCACCGCGACGTCGCCGAGGATCTCGGCGCGCTCGACGGGCTGGAACATGCAGTCGCCGAGGCTGGGGGTGCCGGTGGTGAGGCACTCGCCGGGGTCGATGCCCGACTTGGGCACGTCCTTGATGAGCAGCACCCGCTCGGAGGCGGCGTGCAGCTCGTCGAAGAGCTCGTCGTAGCCCTCCTCCAGCACCGGGGCGACCCGCTCGATCGTGGCCGCGAGCTCGCCGTCGATCCACACCCCGTTGACCGGGGGCGAGGAGGAGACGATCGTGAGGTCGGGCTGCAGGGCCTCGACCTGGTCGACCACCCAGTCCTGGAAGCCGGTGCACTCGGTGAAGACCCGGCGCTCGTTGAGCGGCGCCACCGGCACGTGGGCGGCCGGGCACTGCGGCTTGACCAGGTAGTAGGCCCTCCAGCCGTTCTCCACCGCGATCCGCTCCACGGCCGGGATCCAGGCACGGGCGTGGGAGTCGCCGGTGACCACCACGGTGCGCTCCCCGTCGGGGTCGCCGCGCAGGCAGAGCTCCTGCACGTCCTCCTCGTAGTCGCACGCGCCGACGTCGGCCACGCTGTCACGCAGGGTCAGCAGGTTGGGGTCGAGCTCGCTGGGCACCGCCATCCGGTCGCGCGCGGCGTTGACCGAGGCCCGCACGAGCGCGACGGTGCTGTCGGCGCCCGCGGGGTCGGCCACCGCGATCGCGGGCACGTCGCCCTGGCCCGTGCGGGCCTCGATCCACTGCCACCCGCCGACGCAGGACGCGGCGACCACGGCCAGGCTCAGCGGGTAGAGCAGCAGCGGACGGGGGGCCACGAGCAGCCGCGGGGGCAGTCCCTGTCGGAAGGGCGTCTCGACGAAGCGGAAGGTCAGCGCGGCCAGGCTCAGCACCACCAGCAGCACCAGCGCGCGCTCCGCGCCGGTCAGGGGGCGCAGCGCCCACTCCTCGGCGAGGATCAGCGCGGGCCAGTGCCACAGGTAGAGGGAGTAGGACCAGTCGCCCAGGACCCGCACCGGGCGCCAGGTCAGCAGGGCCCGGACCGGGTCGTGGCGGGGGCCGGGCCGGATGCCGGCGAGCAGCAGCGCCACCGTGCCGAGCACCGGCAGGAGCGCGGCCCACCCCGGGAAGGCCGTGGCCGAGGAGTAGAGGACGCAGGCCAGCCCCACCGCGAGCAGGCCGCCGGCACCGAGCAGCGGCACCGCCAGGGCCGGCATCCGCTTGCGCAGGCGCGGCGCGGCGAGTGCGGCCAGCGCGCCGGCGCCGAGCTCCCAGGCCCGCCCGAGGGTGGAGTAGTAGGCGCTGCCGGAGTCACCGGCCGTGCCCGCCACCGACCAGGCGAAGCTGGCCGCGGTCAGCGCGACCAGCACGACGGCCAGGGTGCGCTCGGGCAGCCGGCGCTCGTCGGAGCGGGTGACCAGGCGCACCGCGAGGGCGCAGACCACGAGCAGCACCGGCCAGACGACGTAGAACTGCTCCTCGACCGCCAGGGACCAGTAGTGCTGCATCGGCGACGGGGGACCGTCCTGGGCGAAGAAGTAGTCACCCTGGTCGGCGAAGCGGACGTTGGCGGCGAAGAGGGTGGCCCAGACGGCGTCGACCACGACCTCGCGCGCGTCGATGAGACTCATCCACGCCACCGAGGCCAGCACGGTGAGCGCCGTGACCAGCGTGGCGGCGGGCAGGATCCGCCGGGCCCGGCGCGACCAGAAGGCGGTCAGCGAGACCTTCTCGCCCCGGCGCATCTCGCGGAAGAGCAGCCCCGAGATCAGGAAGCCGGAGACGACGAAGAAGACGTCGACCCCGACGAAGCCGCCGGGCAGGAAGGGGACACCGGCGTGCGCAGCGATGACGACGAGCACGGCGACGGCGCGCAGGCCCTGGACATCGCTGCGGTATCGACTCGCCACCCCTGAGCTCCTGCGCGGTTGAGGGGCCGACGGTACCAAAACCTGATGACGAGTACGGCGTCCTCGCTGCCACTGGCACACTCGCTCGCGTGACCAGCCAGCCCGCCGCCACGTCCGAGACCGCCACCGACCACGACGCCGACCCGGGCGCCGGTACGGTCCGCCACCGCATCGCCGTGGTCGGCGGCACGGGGCCGCAGGGCAAGGGGCTCGGCTACCGCTTCGCGCGCGGCGGCCACGACGTCGTGTTGGGCTCGCGCGCCGCCGACAAGGCCGAGGCGGTCGCCGCCGAGGTGGCCGACCGGCTCGTCGGCGTCGAGGGCGCCGGGACGGTCACGGGCGCCACCAACGCCGACGCCTGCGCGGGCGCCGACCTCGTGCTGCTCGCCGTGCCGTGGGACGGCCACGACGAGCTGGTCGCCACCCTCCCGCTGGCCGGCACGACGGTGATCTCCTGCGTGAACCCGCTGGCCTTCGACAAGCGCGGCGCGCACGGCCTGGTCATCGACGGCGGCGAGGGGTCGGCCGCGGAGTCGGCCCAGCGCATCGTGGGGGACTCGGCCACCGTGGTGGGCGCCTTCCACAACGTCTCGGCGGTCTCGCTGTGGGGCGACGACGACGTGCTGGCCCACGAGGACGTCCTGGTGGTCGGCGACGTCAAGGAGGCCAAGGAGACCGTCATGGCGCTGTGCGCCAGCGTCACCGGGCGGCCCGGCATCGACGCCGGCAAGCTGCGCCTGGCCCGCCAGGTCGAGCCGCTCACCGCCGTGCTGATCTCGATCAACCGGCGCTACAAGATCCACTCCAGCATCAAGGTCACCGGCTTCTAGCCCGTCAGCCGGCCAGGCCCTCCACCACCTCGGCCCCGGGCAGGTCGGCCAGCAGGCGACCCGGCAGCAGCACCTTGGAGCGGCGTACGCCGGAGCCGACGACGGCCACCTCGACGTCCAGCACCCGCGCGTCGACCAGCAGCCGCCAGCCGGCCGGCAGGCCGATCGGCGTGATCCCGCCGTGCTCCATGCCCGACTCGGCCACCGCGCGCTCCATCGGCAGGAACGACGCCTTGCGCACGTCGAGGGTGCGCTTGACCAGGCCGTTGACGTCGGCGCGGGTGTCGGCGCGCACCACGCAGGCGGCGACCCGCTCCTCCCCGTCGCGGCGCCCGGCCACCAGGACGCAGTTGGCGCTGGCCTCCAGCGGCACCTGGTGGGCCTCGCTCAGGGCCGCGGTGTCGGCCAGGTCGGGGTCGATGGCGACCACGCCGACACGCTCCGCGCCCGGCAGCGAGGCCAGGGCGCGGGCCACCGGCGCGGCGAGCAGGTCGGGGTGGTCGAGGGCGGGCGAGGGCGACAGGGTGCCGACGGGGGAGAGGTCCACGGCCCCATCCTGCCCACCGCCCCTCACGCGTCGTTCACCTCGGGGTCACCGCGCGGACGGAGGTGCCACGCACCGTCGAGGTCGTGACCACCGTGTCCCTGCCCGTCCGTCGTCCCCGCACCCTGGCCGTGACCCCCGCCGTCGTGGGCCACCGCGGCGCCAGCGGCACCTGGCCCGAGCACACGCTCGAGGCCTACCGCGCCGCGATCGCGATGGGCGCCGACGACATCGAGCTCGACCTGGTCGTGAGCGCCGACGGCGTGCTCGTGGTGCGCCACGAGAGCGACCTGGCCCGCACCACCGACATCGCCGCGCGCCCCGGGCTGGCCCACCGCCGCAGCACGCGGGTGGTCGACGGCGAGGAGGTGACGGGCTGGTTCGCCGAGGACCTCCCGCTCTCGGAGCTGCGCACGCTGCGGGTGGTCGAGCGGATGCCCGGGCTGCGCCCGGCCAGCGCCGCCCACGACGGCCGGCTCCCGGTGGCGACGCTCGACGACGTGCTGGAGATGGTGGCCGCGGAGTCGTCCGCCCGGGGCCGCTCGATCGGGGTCATGATCGAGCTCAAGGACGCCGCCTGGTCCGCCTCGCGCGGGCTGCCGCTCGACACCGCGCTGGTCGCCACGCTGCGGCGCCACGGCGTCGACACGCCGCGCTCGCGGGTGACGGTGATGTCCTTCGAGCCCACGATCCTCCAGCAGCTGGCCGGCCAGGTGCGGGTGCCCCTGGTGCAGCTGCTCGACCGGCGCGACCGACGCCCCGCCGACCTCGCCGCGGCCGGCGACCCGCGCACCTTCGGCGACCTGGCCAGCCCTGCGGGCCTGGCCCTGGTGGAGCGCTACGCCGACGGCGTCGGCGCCCACCACTCGCTGGTGGCCGCCGAGGCGCCCGGCGGTCGCGGCATGCGCCCCTCCACCCTGGTGGCCGACGCCCACCGCGAGTGGCTGACCGTCCACGTGTGGACGCTGCGGGCCGAGAACCACTTCCTGCCGGCCCCCTTCCGCCGGGGCGAGGAGGCCGGGGAGCGCCCCGCAGCGCACGGCGACCTCGGCGGCTTCGTGGAGCTGCTGCTCGAGCTCGGCGTCGACGGGCTGATCACCGACCAGCCCGACGCGGCGGTGGCGGCCCGCGAGGCCTGGCTGGCGCCGGTCGGCGTGCGCGTGCCGGCCTGAGGCCCCCGCTCCGCCGGGGCGGGGGCCCGGGTCACCCGGCGGGGTGAGAGCGCCGCCGCGGGCTTGACCCCGGGCTCCGAGGGCGGCTTCGGTGGGCCGATGGCCGACTCCTCCGCAGCCACCACGACCGCGCTCCCCGACGACGGGGACCTCACCCGGTCGATCACCGGGAGGCTGCTGTTCTTCTACGTCCTCGGCGACGTGCTCGGCTCCGGCATCTACGTGCTCATCGGCGCCGTCGCGGGTGCGGTCGGGGGCGCCTTCTGGATCGCCTTCGCCGTCGGGGTGTCGGTCGCGACGATCACCGGGCTGGCCTACGCCGAGCTGGTGACGAAGTACCCCCAGGCCGCCGGCGCCGCGCTCTACGTCAACAAGGCCTTCCGCAGCCCCGCGCTGACCTTCCTCGTCACGATCTCGATGCTCTCGGCCACCTTCGCCGCGGCCGGGTCGCTGGCCACCGGCTTCTCCGCCTACTTCGCCGAGGTGTGGGAGCTGCCCCCGGGCCTGCTGGTGGCGCTGGTCTTCATCCTCGTGCTGGCGGTCGTCAACTACATCGGCATCACCGAGTCGGTCGTGGCCAACATGGTGATGACCGTCGTCGAGATCGCCGGTCTGGTCATCGTCGTGGTCATCGGTGTCGTCTACGTCGCGCAGGGCGACGCCGACTTCGGCACGCTCACCGAGTTCCGGGCCGACGGCGACCCCGTGCTGGCGATCGTGGCCGGCGTCGCGCTCGCCTTCTTCGCGATGACGGGCTTCGAGAACGCCGCCAACGTCGCCGAGGAGACCATCGACCCGGCCCGCACCTTCCCGCGGGCCCTCGTCGGCGGCATGGTCGTCGCCGGCGTGATCTACGTGCTGGTCGCCGTGACCGCGGCCCTGGTCGTGCCCGTGGCCGACCTGGCCTCCTCCGACGCCGCCCTGCTGGAGGTGGTCGAGGCCGGCGTGCTGCCCCTGCCCGTGGGGCTGCTCAGCGTGGTCTTCGCCGTGATCGCCATGGTCGCCATCACCAACACCACCCTGGTCTCGGTGGTCACGCAGTCGCGCATCCTCTACGGCATGGCGCGCGAGGACGTCGTGCCGGGCGTCTTCGCCCGCATCCACTCCAGCCGCCGCAGCCCCTGGGTCGCGCTGAGCTTCGCGGCCGTCGTGGTCTGCTCCCTGCTGGTCGTCGGCGCCCTGCTCAACCGCGCCGGCGTCGGCGTCGACGTGGTGGCGCGGCTGGCCACCGTCACGGTGGTCTTCACCCTCTTCATCTACGGCCTGGTCATCCTCTCCGCGCTCAGGCTGCGCGGCCACGACGAGGCCGACGACACCTACACCGCCCCCACCGCGCTGCTCGCCGTCGGGATCGTCGGCAACCTGGTGCTGCTGGCCTACGTCGTGTACGACGACCCCACCTCGCTGCTGTGGTGCGGCGGGCTGCTGGCCGTCGGCCTGGTGCTCTACGTCGTGGAGCGCCTGGTCGGTCGCCGCGACCGGCCGCACGGCCGCGCCCGGGGCGAGTCCACCGTCGAGCCCCGCACCTGAGGCCCGCCCCCCCACCAGCCCCCAGCACCACCGGACGCCCGAGGAGGCCCCCGTGCACGTCATCGTCGCCACCGACGGCTCGCAGCAGTCGCTCGACGCCGCGCGCCACCTGCGCTCCTTCGCCGACCCGGCCAGGATCACCGACGTCACGGTGCTGGCGGTGGTGCGTCCGCTCGCCGCGGTGGCCTTCGCCGACGACCTGACCCCCGCCGACCGCACGCGGGCCGAGGGGGAGTCCTCGTCGTTCCGGGCGGCCGCGGAGAGCGCCGTGCGCGTCGTGGCGGCGGAGCTCGACGGCTGGGGCCCCACGGTCCGCACCAGCATCCGCAGCGGCTCGCCGGCCCACGAGATCACCCAGGCCGCCTCGGCGCTGGGAGCCGGCCTCGTGGTCGTCGCCGCGGGCGGTCGCGGGCTGAGCCGCACCGTGCTGCTCGGCAGCACCGCCCAGCGGGTCCAGCACTCCGCGCCCTGCCCCGTGCTGGTCGTGCGCCCTGTGCCGCGGCCCCGCGCGCCGCGACCGTAGGCTGCGCGGCATGGAGATCCTGCGGCTGGTCCTGCTGTTCGTGCACATCCTCGGTTTCGCGGCCCTCCTCGGCGGCCTGCTCGTGCAGGCCCGCGAGCCGCACAAGCGGGTCAACGAGCTGATGCGCGACGGCGCCGGCACGGCCGTCCTGGCCGGGATCGCGCTGGTCGGCGTGCTCGAGGCCGGCGACACCGACGTCGACCACGCCAAGATCGGGGTCAAGCTGGTGGTGGGCCTGGTCATCCTGGGCCTGGTGATGGCCAACCTGCGCAAGGAGCGCATCGCCCAGGGCCTGTGGGCGGCGCTGCTGGGGCTCACGGTGCTCACCATCGCGGTCGCGGTCTTCTGGTCGCCCGCCCACGGCTCCTACTGAGCCGACCGCGGCGTCGGCGCTGCCCGACCACGCCGACCGCGGCCGTAGGGTGGAGGGCAGCATGAGCATCCCGTTCCCCCTCCCTGGTCTCGAGTCCGTCGCTCCCGAGGAGCCCCGCACCACCCGGCGCGGCCCCACGCGCGAGGAGCTGCTCGAGGGGCTCAACGAGCCCCAGCGCGCAGCCGTCGTGCACGAGGGCGCGCCGCTGCTGGTCGTCGCCGGCGCCGGGTCGGGCAAGACCCGCGTGCTCACCCGCCGCATCGCCTGGCTGATCCAGGAGCGCCGTGCGCACCCCGGCTCGATCCTGGCCATCACCTTCACCAACAAGGCGGCGGCCGAGATGAAGGAGCGCGTCGAGGAGCTGGTCGGCAAGCGGGCCCGGATCATGTGGGTCTCGACCTTCCACTCCGCCTGCGTGCGCATCCTGCGCAAGGAGGTCGACAAGCTCGGTCTGAAGTCGAGCTTCTCGATCTACGACGCCGCCGACCAGAAGCGGCTCATGTCGCTGGTGGTCGCCGACCTCGAGCTCGACCCCAAGCGCTACCAGCCCGGCGCCCTGCTGCACTGGGTGTCGGACCACAAGAACGAGCTGCGCGACGCCGAGGCGGCCACGGCCCTGGCCACCAACAACCTCGAGCAGACCTACGCCGCCGCCTACACCCTCTACGAGCGCCGCCTGCGCGAGGCCAACGCCCTCGACTTCGACGACCTCATCATGTCGACGGTGCACCTCCTCCAGCGCTTCCCGGAGGTCCGCGAGACCTACCGGCGCCGCTTCCGCCACGTGCTCGTCGACGAGTACCAGGACACCAACCACGCGCAGTACGCCCTGGTCCACCAGCTGTGCGCCGAGCAGCTCGAGGACGCCTCGCTCGCCGACCCGACTTCGACCGTGGAGCCCGCCGAGCGCGTCGAGCCGGCCGAGCTGATGGTCGTCGGCGACGCCGACCAGTCGATCTACGCCTTCCGCGGCGCCAACATCCGCAACATCCTGGACTTCGAGGAGGACTTCCCCGACGCCACCTCGATCCTGCTGGAGCAGAACTACCGCTCCACCCAGACCATCCTCACCACCGCCAACGCCGTCATCGGCCACAACAAGGGCCGCAAGCCCAAGCGGCTGTGGTCCGACGCCGGCGACGGCGAGCGGATCGTGGGCTACGTCGCCGACGACGAGCGCGACGAGGCCCGCTTCGTCTCCTCCGAGATCGACACCCTCGTCGACCAGGGCGCGCGGGCCTCCGACGTCGCGATCTTCTACCGCACCAACGCCCAGTCGCGGGTCTTCGAGGAGGTGTTCATCCGCACCGGCCAGCCCTACAAGGTGGTCGGCGGCGTGCGGTTCTACGAGCGCCGCGAGGTGCGCGACGCCCTGGCCTACCTGCGGCTGCTGGCGAACCCCGACGACCAGGTCTCGCTGCGCCGGATCCTCAACACCCCCAAGCGCGGCATCGGCGACCGGGCGGTGGCGTGCGTCAACGCGCTCGCCGAGCGCGACCGCACGACCTTCTGGGAGGCGCTGCGACGCGCCGAGGAGGCGCCCGGGCTCGCGACCCGCTCGCTGGGCAGCATCCGCGGCTTCGTGGCCATGATCGAGGAGCTGCAGTCGATGGTCGACGGAGGCGAGCGCGCCGACGTCGTGCTCGAGACCGTGCTGGCCCGCTCGGGCTACGTCGCCGCCCTGGAGGACTCCGACGACCCGCAGGACGCCACGCGCGCGGAGAACCTCGCCGAGCTCGTCGCGGTGGCGCGCGAGTTCAGCGACGACCCCGTCGCGGGGCCCTCGGCCGACCCGGCCGACGTCGACGCCGGGCAGGTCGCGCCCGGTCTGCGCGACTTCCTGGAGCGCGTCGCGCTCGTGGCCGACTCCGACCAGATCCCCGACACCGACCCCGACGACCCCGACGACACCGGCGTGGTGACCCTGATGACCCTCCACACGGCGAAGGGGCTGGAGTTCCCGGTGGTGTTCCTCACCGGGCTCGAGGACGGCGTCTTCCCGCACTCGCGGGCCCTCGGCGACCAGCCGGAGCTGGAGGAGGAGCGACGCCTGGCCTACGTCGGCGTCACCCGCGCCCGCGAGCGCCTTTACCTCTCCCGCGCCGTGGTCCGCTCGGCCTGGGGGGCGCCGTCGCACAACCCGGCGTCGCGCTTCCTCGACGAGATGCCGGTCGACCTCGTCGACTGGCGCCGCACCGAGGCCGCGCAGACCCAGTGGTCGCGCCCCGACCTGGGCGGCTCCTACGGCGGCGGCCTGGGCTCGCCGACCGCGGCCGGTCGCCGCAACTTCTCCTCCGCCGCGCTGCGCGCCGACGCCGCCGCCAAGTCGCGGCCGGCGCGCGAGGTGCCGTCGCTGGAGCCGGGCGACCGGGTGCAGCACGACTCCTTCGGCCTCGGCTCCGTGGTGGCGGTCGAGGGCGTGGCCGACAAGTCGGTGGCCTCGATCGACTTCGGCTCGCAGGGCGTCAAGCGGCTGCTGCTGCGCTACGCGCCCGTGCAGAAGCTCTGAGGCCGAGGCCGAGGCCGGCGGCCGGGTCCTGGGGCGGGCACGAGAAGGGCGGGGCGGAGCCCGGCCCTGGCGGTGCTACGGCGTGACGCCGTTGACCGAGAGCGCCTCGTAGGGGTCGACCGGGTCGCCGCCGCCGGGGCGGACCTCGAGGTGGAGGTGGGGGCCGGTCACGTTGCCGGTCGAGCCGACGGTGCCGATCTGCTGGCCCGCGGTGACGGTCTCGCCGGGGGAGACGTCGATCGAGGTCTGGTGGCAGAACCACAGCTCGGTGCCGTCCTCGAGGGTGAGGACGGTCTTGTTGCCGTAGGCGCCGTCGTAGCCGGTCGAGGTGATCGTGCCGTTGGCGATGGCCACGAGGGGCGTGCCGGTGGGGGCGGCGAAGTCGAGGCCGGTGTGGTAGGTCGCCCACAGGCCGTACTCGCCGTAGCGCGCGGTGAGGCGGTAGCCGCTGAGCGGCAGGACCCACTGGTTGGCCTCGATCTTCTTCGACTGCACCTCGGCGGCGTTGGCGAGGGTGCGCAGCTCGGTGTTGCGCTCCGCGGCCTGGGCCTCGGCGGCCTCGACGAGCCGCTCGTCGGCGAGGTCGCCCAGCGCGTCGCGGCTGGAGTCGCGCGAGATGCGCTCCTCGCGGTCGAGGCCCACGACGCCACCGCCGCTGGAGCCGGTGAGGGCGCTGCTGGGGCCGACGGGCGCCGCCTCCTGGGCGGCCAGGTCGGTGTCGGTGACGGTGACCGCGCCGCCCACGGAGACCGCGAGCGCCGCGATCCCCACGAGCACCGGCACCGAGGGCATCCGGCGCAGGAGCGCGCCGCGGTCGCCGGCGTGCTTGACGGCCTTGCGCCTGCCCGCGGTGCGGAGCTCGGCGGTCTCGGGGTGCGACAGGCCCGGGCGCGCCGGCGTCAGCGGCAGCAGCTCGGTCGGGTCGGAGGCGAAGGAGGTGGTGTGGTCGACCGGCTCGAGGTCGGCGAGGATCCGGTCCACCGTGCCGGCGTCGAGACCCGGGCCGGTGTCGAGGCGCCCGGCGGACGCGGTGACCGGCTCGACGGTGACGACCGGGGCCGGGCGGGCCACGCGGCGGCCGACGTAGGGCGCCGCCGGTGCGGCGGTCGTCGCGGCGGAGTCGACGGGCACGGTCGCCACGCGACGACCGCGGTAGGCCGGGGTGACAGCCGGGGTGTCCGCCGGGGTGTCAGGGGTCCCGAGATCGCTGCGGCTGGTGCCGGTGGGTGCGACTCGGTGATGACCCATGAAGCAGTGACTCCCGTGATCGACGGTGGTGGGGGGCGCCGGACCTGGCGGTCGGCCCACCCTTTCAGGTGGTCGGGGGCGAACGAGCCAAGACTGTAACGGACCCGGTGCAGCAGGCGGAACTCGGCGCCGTGACAAATGTGGACGACGGCGGCCCGTCACCGCATGACCTCGGTCACGTCGCGCCCCCGCGCCCTCGTGCCGCGGCCCGCGACGGGACTAAGGTGCCGGAGGCCTCCGCCCGTGCTCACGCGGGAGCGGACGGTCGTCGGGCCCAGGCTCGCCCAGGCTCGTCCAACGACTCAACCAAGGCGCCCTCACAGCGCAGCACACTAGAGAACTGGTGGATCAGTGGACCTGATGGAGTACCAGGCGAAGGAGCTCTTCGCCAAGCACGGCGTCCCGGGGACTCCCGGCATCGTCGCCAACACCCCCGCCGAGGCCCGCGAGGCCGCCGAGAAGCTCGGCGTCTGCGTGGTCAAGGCGCAGGTGAAGGCGGGTGGCCGCGGCAAGGCCGGCGGCGTCAAGCTGGCGAAGACCCCCGACGAGGCCGAGCAGCACGCCCAGGCCATCCTCGGCATGGAGATCAAGGGCCTGACGGTCAACCGGGTGCTCATCGCCCCCGCGGCCAGCATCGAGGAGGAGTACTACTTCTCCTTCCTGCTCGACCGCGCCAACCGTCAGTACCTCTGCATCGCCAGCGTCGAGGGCGGTGTCGAGATCGAGGAGGTCGCGAAGACCAACCCTGACGCCGTCAAGCAGATCGCCATCGACCCGGGCACCGGTGTCGACGAGGCCAAGGCCCGCGCGATCGTCGCCGAGGCGGCCTTCCCCGAGGCGCTCACCGACCAGGCCGTGCAGACCGTGCTCGCGCTGTGGAAGGTGTTCGTCGAGGAGGACGCCACCCTCGTCGAGGTCAACCCGCTGGCCCGCCTGGCCGGCGACCGGCTCGAGGCGCTCGACGGCAAGGTCTCCCTCGACGAGAACGCCGAGTTCCGCCACGCCGAGCACGCCGACTTCGAGGACAAGGCCGCGGCCGACCCGCTCGAGGCCAAGGCCAAGGAGAAGGGCCTCAACTACGTCAAGCTCGACGGTGCCGTGGGCATCATCGGCAACGGCGCGGGCCTGGTCATGTCGACCCTCGACGTGGTCGCCTACGCCGGCGAGAAGCACGGCGGCGTCAAGCCGGCCAACTTCCTCGACATCGGCGGCGGCGCCTCGGCGCAGGTCATGGCCGACGGCCTCGACGTGATCCTCAACGACGAGCAGGTCAAGAGCGTCTTCGTCAACGTCTTCGGCGGCATCACCTCCTGCGACGCCGTGGCCAACGGCATCGTGGGCGCCCTCGACATCCTCGGCGACGAGGCCACCAAGCCGCTGGTCGTCCGCCTCGACGGCAACAACGTCGAGGAGGGTCGCCGCATCCTCCAGGAGAAGAACCACCCGCTGGTGACGCTCGTGGAGACGATGGACGGCGCGGCCGACAAGGCCGCCGAGCTGGCGAACGCCTGAGAACGGGACTGAGAGCGAAATGTCGATCTACCTCAACAAGGACAGCAAGGTCATCGTCCAGGGCATCACGGGCGGTGAGGGCACCAAGCACACCGCCCTGATGCTGAAGTCCGGCACCAACGTCGTGGGCGGCGTCAACGCCCGCAAGGCCGGCACCACCGTGACCCACACCGCCGCCGACGGCTCCAGCGTCGAGCTGCCCGTCTTCGGCTCCGTCGAGGAGGCCATGAAGGAGACCGGCGCCGACGTGTCGGTCGCCTTCGTGCCGCCGGCGTTCACCAAGGACGCCTGCCTCGAGGCCATCGACGCGGGCATCGGCCTGCTCGTGGTCATCACCGAGGGCGTGCCGGTGCAGGACACCGCCGAGGTGTGGTCCTACCTCCAGGGCTCCAGCAACCACGGCGGCACCCGGATGATCGGGCCCAACTGCCCGGGCATCATCACCCCGGGCGAGGCCCTGGCCGGCATCACCCCGGCCACGATCTCGGGCTCCGGCCCGGTCGGCCTGGTCTCGAAGTCGGGCACGCTGACCTACCAGATGATGTTCGAGCTGCGTGACTTCGGCTTCTCGACCGCCATCGGCATCGGCGGCGACCCGATCGTGGGCACCACCCACATCGACGCCCTCGCGGCGTTCGAGGCCGACCCCGACACCCGTGCGATCGTCATGATCGGCGAGATCGGCGGCGACGCCGAGGAGCGCGCGGCGGCCTACATCAAGGACCACGTGACCAAGCCGGTCGTCGGCTACGTCGCGGGCTTCACCGCTCCCGAGGGCAAGACGATGGGCCACGCCGGCGCCATCGTCTCGGGCTCCTCGGGCACGGCGCAGGCCAAGAAGGAGGCCCTCGAGGCCGTGGGTGTCAAGGTCGGCAAGACGCCGTCGGAGACCGCCCAGCTGATGCGGGAGATCCTCCAGGGTCTCTGACCCCGGACCCACCCCGCGTACGCCACGAGCGGTCCGTCCCCCGCGGGGGGCGGGCCGCTCGTGCGTGCGGGCGGAGCCCGTCAGCCGGCGAAGACCTCCATCGCGGCCGCCACCTCGCGCACGGCGGTGTCGCTCTGCGCGGCGGCCTCGGCCGGGCTGGAGCCGGCCGGCACGGAGGGGCCGGTCACCAGCGAGACCAGCACCGCCCGTCCCACCCTGACCACGTGCAGGACCTGCGGCGGGGCGGCGTCGGCGCCCGTGGTGCTCCGGACGACCACGCCGGCCTGCTCGCCCAGGTCGCTGGCGACGACCGCGGTCTCGACGGCGGTGCCGGTGGCACCGGTGTCGACGGGGCAGTCGCGGTGGAGCGCGAGCACGTCGTCGGCGTAGGCGCGGGCGTCCTCGGCGCGGGCGAAGACGGCCAGGTTGCGCAGCCGGAGGTCGTCGCGGTCGCTCCACCCGGCCCGGACGAGGTCGGTGCGACCGGGGGGCAGCGCCACCTCGCGCCCGCACGCGGTGAGGGTCAGCGGACTGACCGCCCGGGAGAGCTCCTGGAGACCCGGCTGACCGCTCCCGGCGGCGGCGTCGTCGGGGTAGCCCGCGGTGAGCGGGAAGCCGTCGGGCACCCGGTCGCCGGCCGTCGTCGCCGCGGCGTCGGGCGCGCCGGGCGGCTGCGAGCAGGGGTCGGCGGCGAAGACGCACAGCGAGGAGACCACGAGGGCCGAGGTGCTCTGCGCCAGCTCCCGGGTCTGCTCGACGACCTGCGCGTCGCCGGCGCCGCCGAACGTGGTCGACGTCGCGAGCACGGCGTTGCCGACCGTGACGAGCTGCACGAGCTCGCCCTCCCCGGCGTCGCCGGAGCGCTGGACCCAGACCACCGAGCCCTCGCCGAGGTCGGAGACGAGCGGGGCGGCCGAGCCGCAGCCGTCCGCGAGCGCCGCCTCCCGCGCCGCGAGCACCTCCCGGGCTGCCTCGTCGTCGGCGTAGATCAGCAGGCCGCGCTGCACGCCGCCCTCGGAGCCCGGCGCGTTGGGCGCGTCGAGCTGCACGGCGTCGAGGGCCCGCACGGGGGCCTCGGCGGTGTAGGCCCCGCCCTGGCAGCCCCGCACCGGCGGGTCGGGGGCGAAGCCGGGCACGACCTCGGGCTGCTCGCCCAGGCCCCGCAGGCCCGCGCCGAGCGGGAAGTCGGCGGGCACGCGGGTCACCCAGTCGACGTCGCCCGGCGCCGGGGTGGCGGTCGGGCTCGGTGCCGCCGGGTCGGGGCCGGCGGTCTCGGCGCCCCGGGTGGCCAGCGCGAGGGGTGTGGCGACGAGGAGGGCCGCAGCGGCGCCGGCGGCGGCGGTGAGGGCGCGGTGGCGGCGGCGCAACCGGTCGCCGCGGCGGCGTACCTCGGACGCGGGCAGGGGGTGCACGGGGGCCTCCTCGGCCAGGAAGCGGGTGAAGAGGTCGGCGGGATCGGTGGGCTCAGGCATGGTGGGCTCCCTCCTGGAGGCCGTCGTCGTCGGCGAGCAGGGCGGCGAGAGCGGCGCGGCCCCGGCTGAGCCGCGCCTTCACCGTGCCCTCGGGCACCCCGACCTCGCGGGCCACCGCCCGCACCGGCAGGTCGGCGATGTGGTGCAGCACCAGCGCCTGGCGCTGCGCCTCGGGCAGGCGTCCCAGCGCCGCGACCAGCGCGACGTGGGCCTCGCTCGGTGGCGGGGCGGCGACCGGCGCGGAGACGGCGCGGTCGGCGGGGCGGCGACCCAGCACGGTACGGCGCCAGCGGCTCACCGCCAGCCGGTGGGCGGTGGTGCGCACCCAGGCCTCGGGGTGGTCGGCCCGGTCGAGCCTGCGCCGGTGCGCCCAGGCCCGCACGAAGGCCTCCTGCACGCACTCCTCGGCCTCGTCGCGGCTGCCGATCATGGCGTGGACCTGGCCGACCAGCCGGGCGTAGGACGCGGCGTAGAAGTCGTCGAACTCGCGTTCGTCCATGGCGTCTCCGTCTCGTGCCCGCGCTCGTCGCGTGCTCCCGTGTCGCTGCTGTTCCGGGAGTGGTACGCGCGGCGGGGCCGTGCGGTTGCACGACACGCCGCACCCGTGCGGAGCGGCTCTCAGCCGGCGCGTCGGGGGGCCGGCTGCTCGGCCAGCCGCTCGGCGGCGCGCTCGGCCAGCGCGAGGAAAGCGCCGCCCGCCATGGTGGCGTCGGGGCCGGGCACGAAGCCGATCTGGCTGACCGCCGTGCCGCGCCGCAGCAGGGCGACGACGAAGCGCACGGAGGTGTCGTCGGAGACGTCGACGGTGACGTCCCAGACGTCGAGGGAGCGCTCGGGACCGGTCTGGGAGGTCACGGTGACCACGTCGGTGCCCAGGTCGCGGTCGGCGCAGCTGGCCATCCTCGAGCGCACCTGCTCGACGAGGGCCCGCGCCTGCGGCACCGGCAGGGACCCGACGGTCTGCGTCAGCCCGAACGACGTGGGCAGCCGTCCACCCGGCACGAGGAACGTGCGGGTGCGGCTGTCGCTGAAGCGCGCGCCGCGGAAGTCGCCGACGAAGCTGGTCTGGTCGCAGCGCGTCGCCGCGTCGTTGTCGCGGGCGCGCTCGGGCTCGGTGCCGACCCAGGGGCGGGTGACCGAGCCGACCGGGGGCAGGTCGACGGCGGAGAGCAGCGAGGGCACCTCGCCGACGGGCAGGGCGTCGGTGGGGCTGAGCCGCGCCCGGGTGGTGCAGGCCCCGCCGTCGGTGAGGTCGCACAGACCGTCGACGGCGCCCCCGAGCAGCCGCGCCTGGTCGAGCAGGTCGTCGGCGGAGGTGCCGCGGCGCTGGGAGGCGGTCACCGTGACGATGCGACCGGTGCGGGCCACGCCGGCGACCACCGTGCGCGCCGGCGCGGCCCAGTCGCGCAGCACCAGCAGCACCGCCTCGTCGCCGACCCCGTCGACGCGCTGGGTCGAGATCAGCTGGGCCCGGGGCTCGTCGCAGCCGGCGAACCAGCCGGCGGCGCCGTCGTAGGCGGCCCGGGCGGCCCGGTCGGTGCGGGAGGACTCGGCGAGCTGCCAGGCCGAGCGGGGGGCCTCCTGCCCGCGCGGGCGGTCCCGGAAGGCGCGCACCAGGGCGACCGTGCCCTCGGGGTCGGCGTACCGCGCCCCCTGGCAGGGCAGCACCAGGCCGTCGCCCTCGGTGCCGTCGGTGGTCGCGCCCTCGCGCCAGCCGCCGCCCGGGAGCCGCGCGGCCACGTCCTCGGCGCCGAGGAGCGCGGCGGCCTCGAGCGGCTCGGGCTCGGGCGTGGGGGAGCCGGTCGGCGCGTCGTCGGTGGGGTTCTCCGCGCCGGGGGCGACGGAGTC
Source organism: Nocardioides sp. Leaf285 (assembly GCF_001422955.1). NCBI lineage: Bacteria > Bacillati > Actinomycetota > Actinomycetes > Propionibacteriales > Nocardioidaceae > Nocardioides > Nocardioides sp. Leaf285. The sequence continues at coordinate 326,815 of NZ_LMNH01000003.1, forward strand.
GCCGGGCGCGGCCACGGCGTCGCGCTGCAGCGTGGGCCTCACCCCGGCCGTGTCGGTGACCAGCGTGCCCGTCACCAGCAGCGCGCCCACGACCAGCGCCGCGCCCACGCCGGTGTGCGTACGCCGCCGCGCGGCCCCGGTGCGCCGCACGATGGTCGGGCGGGGCCAGCGGGCCTCGGCGACGACCTCGGCCAGCGGCTCGAGCGCGGTGCGCACCAACGGCGTGGGCAGGTCGCGCAGCAGTCCGAAGCGCGCGGTCGCGCTCTGCAGCTCCCGCTCGGCGTCGGCCGGGGGGATCCCGACCTCGCGGGCCAGGTCGGTCATCGACAGCGACGCCAGGTGGGCCAGCAGCAGCACCCGGCGCTGCAGCAGCGGGAGGCCGGCCAGCGCCTCCAGGGTGGCGGCGGCCTCGGGGTCGAGGCCCTTCTCCTTGTGGAAGGGCCGCGTGGTGTGGCGTCGCAGCGCGTGCGACCAGGCGACGGGGCGCACCCAGGCCTCGGGGTCGGCGCTGCGCGAGACCTTGCGCCAGTGGTGCCAGGCGGCGACGAAGGCGTCGCGCACCGCGCTGCGCGCGGCGGCCAGGTCCCCGGTGAGCGCATAGGTCTGCAGCAGCAGTCGCGCGCGTGCGTCCTTGTAGAACGCGTCGAAGTCGGTGGGGTCCGCCATGGCGTCGTCCAACGTAAGCGATCCGCGGTGAGGCCCGCCAACCCGAGCGGCGCGTCACCGGCGTGGCGCTCGCCACCCGCGCCGAGGGCCCGCGCCGCTCGGCGTGGGACCGACGCGACGCCGGGGGGCGGGGTCAGGATGGACGGGCCATGACCTCGCTGCTGCCCGACTCCTCGACCGCGCGCCGCACCCCCGGCGCCACCGGCCGGCGCCCGGCGCCCGGCGGTGCCCACCGCCGGCCGCTCGTGCTCACCGCCACCCTCGGCGGCGCCGCGGCAGCCGGTGCGACCCTGCTGGTGTGCCTCGCGGTGGCGGTGATCGGGTGGTTCCTCACCGACGCCGGCGCCCACGGCGAGCCGCACGACGCCCTGCGCGTCGGCGCGCTGGCGTGGCTGACGGCCCACGGCTCGGGCGTGGTGGTCGGCGGGGTCGCGCTCACCGCCGTCCCTCTCGGCCTCACGGCCCTGTGCGCCTGGTCGTGCTGGCGGGTGGGCCTGCGTGTCGGCGACGCGGTGTCGGGGCACGGCCCCGACGCCGACGCCATCAGCGACGGGGAGCGCGACTGGACCGTGCCGGTGGCCGCGCTGCTCTTCACCGTCGCCTACGCCGTGGTCGCGGTGGGGGTCGTGACCCTCGCCGCCACGGCGACCACGGCGCCCGCGACCACCCCGGTGCTCGGCTGGGTGCTCGGCCTGGGCCTGCTGGTGGCGACCCCGGCCATCGCGGTCGCCTCGGGCCGCGCCGCCATCTGGGCCCCGGCGGTGCCCCCGGTGCTGCGCCACGCGGCCCGGGTGGCGCGCCGGCTGCTGGTGACCTGGCTGGCCCTCTCCGCGGCGGCCTTCCTCCTGGCCCTCCTGGTCGACCTCGACACCGCCGCCAACGTGCTCTCCCAGCTGCACACCGACGCCGGCGACGCCACCGCCTTCTCGGTGGCCAGCCTCGCCGTGGTGCCCAACGCGGTGCTCTTCGCCGCCTCCTACCTCGTGGGTCCGGGCTTCACCGTCGGCGTCGGGACCCTGGTCTCGCCCTCCGCCGTCGTGCTCGGCCCGCTGCCGATGTTCCCGCTGCTGGCCGCCCTGCCCGACACCGGACCGACCCCCGCCTGGACGGTCGCCCTCGTCGCGCTGCCCGCCCTCGTGGCCGCGGTCGTCGCCGTGCAGGCCCAGCGCCGGGCACCGACCCTGCGCTGGGACGAGGGCGCGCTGCGCGGCTGCGCCGGGGGAGTGGTGGCCGGTCTCGTGCTCGGCCTCCTCGCCTCCCTCGCGGGCGGCGCTGTCGGCCCGGGCCGCATGCGCGACGTGGGCCCGCTGGCCCACGAGCTGACCGTCCACGCCGTCACCGCCTTCGGCCTCGGCGGCCTGGTCGGCGGGCTGCTCGTCACCGCCTGGCAGCGCCACCGGTCCCGCGACCTCGACGGCGAGGCGCCGGCGCCCGTCGTCGGCCGCCCCTGGGCGTCGCGGCTGCGCCGCTCCTCGCGCCCGCGCCGCTGAGCGCGGGCTAGAGTCCGGCCGTGGCCTCCCGTCTCGTCGTCCTCGTGTCGGGCTCCGGCACCAACCTCCAGGCCCTCCTCGACGCGTGCGCCGACCCGGCGTACGGCGCCGAGGTGGTCGCCGTCGGCGCCGACCGCGACGGCATCGAGGGGCTGGCCCGTGCCCGGCGAGCGGGGGTGCCGACCTTCGTGCACCGCGTGGGCGAGCACCCCTCGCGCGAGGACTGGGACGCCGCCCTCACCGACGCCGTCGCCGCCCACGAGCCCGACCTGGTCGTGCTGGCCGGCTTCATGAAGCTGGTCGGGGCGAGCTTCCTGGGCCGCTTCGGCGGTCGCGTGGTCAACACCCACCCGGCGCTGTCGCCGTCGTTCCCGGGCATGCACGGTCCGCGTGACGCACTGGAGTACGGCGTGAAGGTCACCGGTGCGACGCTCTTCGTCGTCGACGCCGGCGTCGACACCGGGCAGATCGTCGCGCAGAGCGTCGTGCCGGTCGAGGACGACGACGACGTCGCGAGCCTCCACGAGCGGATCAAGACCGCCGAGCGCGCGATGCTCGTCGACGCGGTGGGCCGCATCGCCCGCGAGGGCCTGGTGCTCGAGGGTCGCCGGGTGCGCTTCGGCGGCTGAGTCCTCCTATGATGGGCGCACACGACTGGCGCAGGTGGGACCACCACCGGGGAGTGCCCCGCTCGATCCACGCGGGGGCGAGTGCATCGACCGCCTGGGTGCCCTCATCGACTCGACCGACGAACCGATGAGGAGCAACCCCTCCATGAGCGACATGCGCGTCCCGATCCAGCGGGCCCTGGTCTCCGTCTACGACAAGTCCGGGCTCGAGGAGCTCGCCCGCGGCCTCCACGAGGCCGGGGTCGCCCTGGTCTCCACCGGTGGCTCGGCTGCCCTGATCGAGGGGCTGGGCCTGCCGGTCACCAAGGTCGAGGACCTCACCGGCTTCCCCGAGTGCCTCGACGGCCGGGTCAAGACGCTGCACCCCAGGGTGCACGCGGGCATCCTGGCCGACCGCCGTCTCGAGACCCACGTGGCGCAGCTGGCCGACCTCGGCGTGGAGCCCTTCGACCTGGTCGTCTCCAACCTCTACCCCTTCACCCGGACCGTCGCGTCCGGCGCCTCGCCCGACGAGTGCGTGGAGCAGATCGACATCGGCGGGCCCTCGATGGTGCGCGCCGCGGCCAAGAACCACCCCTCGGTCGCGATCGTCACCTCGCCGCAGCGCTACGCCGACGTGCTCGCCGCCGTCGCCGCGGGCGGCTTCACCCTGGAGGAGCGCAAGACGCTGGCCGCCGAGGCCTTCGTGCACACCGCGTCCTACGACGTGGCCGTGGCCTCGTGGATGGGCAGCGTGCTCACCGACTCCTCCCGCGGCACCGGCTTCCCGGCCTGGATCGGCGCGACCTGGGAGCAGGCCTCGGTCCTGCGCTACGGGGAGAACCCGCACCAGCCGGCCGCGCTCTACCGCAGCGGCCACGGTGCGGCCGGACTGGCCTCGGCCGAGCAGCTGCACGGCAAGGAGATGTCCTACAACAACTACGTCGACACCGACGCCGCCCGCCGCGCGGCCTACGACTTCGCCGAGCCCGCGGTGGCGATCATCAAGCACGCCAACCCGTGCGGAGTGGCGGTCGGGGCCGACGTCGCCGAGGCCCACCGCCGTGCCCACGCCTGCGACCCGGTCTCGGCCTTCGGCGGCGTGATCGCCGCCAACCGCCCGGTGACCGTGGCCATGGCCGAGCAGGTCGCCGAGGTGTTCACCGAGGTGATCGTCGCGCCGGGCTACGAGGACGGCGCCGTCGAGGTGCTCCAGGGCAAGAAGAACATCCGGATCCTGGTGTGCGAGCCGCTGGAGCGCGGCGGGGTGGAGACCCGGCCGATCAGCGGCGGCCTGCTGGTGCAGGAGCGCGACTCCTTCCAGGCCGAGGGCGACGACCCGTCGGGCTGGACCCTGGCGACCGGCGAGGCGGCCTCCGAGGAGGTCCTCGCCGACCTCGCCTTCGCCTGGCGGGCGTGCCGCTCGGCGAAGTCCAACGCCGTCCTGCTGGCCCGCCAGGGCGCCTCGGTGGGCATCGGGATGGGTCAGGTCAACCGCGTCGACTCCTGCCGGCTGGCCGTCGAGCGCGCCAACACCCTGGGCGAGGGCGAGGACCGCGCCCGCGGCGCCGTGGCCGCCTCCGACGCCTTCTTCCCCTTCGAGGACGGCCCCCAGGTGCTCATCGACGCCGGCGTCACGGCCATCGTGCAGCCGGGCGGCTCGGTGCGCGACGAGCTCACGGTCGAGGCCTGCAAGGCCGCGGGCGTGACGATGTACCTCACCGGCACGCGGCACTTCTTCCACTGACCCCAGCCTCCGTGCGCCTCCCCCCGGGCCTGCTCCCGCCCACCCGTCTCGAGCGCGACCTCGCGCTGCAGTGCGTCCTGTCGGCCTTCGCCACCGGCTCCTTCCTCACCGGCACCGCGGTGTTCTTCACCCAGGTCGTGGGTCTCTCGGGGGCCCAGGTGGGCCTGGGGCTGTCGGTCTCGGCGGGGGTCGCGCTGGCGCTCTCGGTGCCCCTGGGCCGGGTCAGCGACCGGGTCGGCGCGAAGCGGCTGTGGGTGCTCGCCTCGGTGCTGGAGGCCCTGCTCTACTTCTCGTGGCCGGCGGTCGGTGGCTTCGTGCTCTTCGTGGCCGTGCTCGCCACCCTCGCCGCCGTCGAGACCGCGGCGCGCTCCGCACGCGAGGTCTACCGGATCAGCGTCTTCCCCCGGGAGACCCGCGTGCGGGCCATGGCCTACATGCGCGCGGCCCGCAACGTGGGCTACACCCTCGGGGCCGGGGCCGGTGGCGTCGCGCTGGGCATCGGCACGCGCGAGGCGATCGTCGCCGTCCCGCTGCTCACCGGCGCGCTGCTGCTGCTCAACGCCGCGATGGTCTCGCGGCTGCCGTCCGTCGCCCGGCCGGTGGTGGTGCGGGGCCCGCTCGAGCAGGCCGGCCCCGCCGCCTACCGCAACCCCGGCTTCGTGGTGCTCGCGTTGTGCAACGGCGTCCTGGGGTCCAACCAGGTGCTGCTCAACGTGGTCGTGCCGCTGTGGCTGGTGGAGCGCACCGACGCCCCGCAGACGCTGCTGGCGTGGCTCTTCGGCACCAACACGGTGCTGGCGGTGCTGCTGCAGGTGCGCGCCTCACGGGGCTCCGACACCGTCGCGGGCGCGCTGCGGGCCGTGCGGTGGTCGGGGTGGGCCTTCGTGGCCTCCTGCCTGGTGCTCAGCGTCACCCACGAGACCGCGGGCTGGGTCTCGATCGCGCTGCTGTGGGTCGGCCACGTCACGATCACCGGCGCCGAGCTGTGGCAGTCGGCCGCGTCGTGGGGCTTCGCGGCCGAGCTCTCCGACCACCGCCGTCTCGGCGACTACCAGGGCGTGTGGGGCATGGGCATGCAGGTCGAGGCGATCGCCTTCCCGGCGCTCTACACCTTCCTCGCCCTTGAGGTCGGCACGCCGGGGTGGGCGCTCATCGCGGGCATCGCGGTGACGGCCGCCGTCGTCTCCCACCCCGCCGCCGGCGCCGCGCAGCGCCACCTCGAGCGCGTCGGCGCACCGGTCGGGCGCTGAGGCGTCCGCGTCCCTAGACTGGCGGTCGTGACGGCACAGAGGCTGGACGGCAGCGCCACGGCGGCGGCGATCAAGGACGAGCTGAAGGCCCGGGTGGCGGCCCTGCGCGAGCAGGGCGTCGTGCCCGGCCTGGGCACGGTGCTGGTCGGCGACGACCCCGGGTCGCGGTGGTACGTCGGCGGCAAGCACAAGGACTGCGCCGAGGTCGGCATCGAGTCGATCCGCGTCGACCTGCCCGCGACCGCGACGCAGGAGGAGATCGAGGAGCACGTCGCCCGCCTCAACGCCGACCCCGCGTGCACCGGCTACATCGTGCAGCTGCCCCTGCCGCGGGGCATCGACGAGAACCGCGTGCTCGGCCTGGTCGACCCCGCCAAGGACGCCGACGGCCTCCACCCGACCAACCTGGGCTGGCTGGTGCTCGGCACGGAGGCCCCGTTGCCCTGCACGCCGTACGGCATCGTCGAGCTGCTGCGCCGCCACGGCGTCGGGATCGCCGGGGCCCACGTCGTGGTCGTCGGACGCGGGGTCACCGTCGGCCGCCCGCTGGGCCTGCTGCTGACCCGGCGCAGCGAGAACGCCACCGTGACGCTGTGCCACACCGGCACCCGCGACCTGGCCGCCCACGTGCGCGAGGCCGACGTGGTGGTGGCGGCCGCCGGGGTGCCCGGCATCATCACCGCCGACATGGTCAAGCCCGGCGCCGCGGTGCTCGACGTCGGGGTCTCGCGCGTCGACGGCAAGATCGCGGGCGACGTCGCCGACGAGGTCTGGGAGGTCGCCGGCTGGGTCTCGCCCAACCCCGGCGGCGTCGGCCCGATGACGCGGGCGATGCTCCTGTCGAACCTGGTCACGATGGCCGAGAAGGCCACGGTCTGAGGTGACCCTGATGAGCCGGCCACAGCCCGCGGGGGAGGAGCCCCCCGCCCACCTCGACGACGTGCCGCCGGTGCCGTCGGCCGAGGAGGTCGCGGCCGAGCTCGAGGCCGTGGCGTATCCCGCCGAGCCCGCTGACCCCGCTCACCCCGCTGACCCCGTCGGCGAGGAGCCCGAGGACCGACGTCATCCCTCCACCGTCGGCGGCCTGCTCTACCTCTTCGTCCTCGCTGCCGGCGCCACCGGCGTCTTCATCGCCTGGTCCGGCGACTGGCGCCTCGGCGTGCGCTGGATCGGCGGGGCGCTGGTCGGTGCGGCCGCCTTCCGGCTGGTGCTGCCGCGACGCGACGCCGGCATGCTCGCCGTGCGCCACCGGCTGCTCGACTGCCTCCTGCTCGGCGGCGTCGGCGCGGTGCTGCTCTTCCTGGCCCAGACCATCCCGAACCAGCCGGGCACCTAGCGCACGAGGGCCCGCCCGGATCGCTCCGGGCGGGCCCTCGTGGGTGTGCGCGGGATGCTCGCGCGTCAGCGGCTCAGATGAGTCCGAGCTCGGTGACCGCGGCGCGCTCGTCGGCGAGCTCCGCGGTGGAGGCGTCGATGCGGGCGCGGGAGAAGTCGTCGATCTCCAGACCCTCGACGATCGACCAGTCGCCGTCCTTCGTGGTGACGGGGAAGGAGGAGATGAGGCCCTCCGGCACGCCGTACTCGCCCTGCGAGCGCACGGCCATGGAGACCCAGTCGCCCTCGGCGGAGCCGTAGAGCCAGTCGCGCGCGGCGTCGATGGTGGCCGAGGCGGCCGACGCGGCCGAGGAGGAGCCGCGGGCGTCGATGATCGCCGCACCCCGCTTGGCCACGGTGGGGATGAAGGTGCTCTCGATCCACTCCTGGTCGCCGACGACCTCGGCGGCGTTGCGTCCGCCGACCTGGGCGTGGAAGAGGTCGGGGTACTGGGTGGCGGAGTGGTTGCCCCAGATGGTCATGTGGCTGATGTCGGTCACCGCGGCGCCGGTCTTGGCCGCCAGCTGCGAGATCGCGCGGTTGTGGTCGAGGCGGGTCAGCGCCGAGAACCGCTCCTGCGGGATGTCGGGGGCGTTGGTCATCGCGATGAGGGCGTTGGTGTTGGCGGGGTTGCCCGTGACGCCGACGCGCACGTCGGAGGCCGCGACCTTGTTGAGGGCCTTGCCCTGGGCGGTGAAGATCGCGCCGTTGGCCGAGAGCAGGTCGCCGCGCTCCATGCCGGGGCCGCGGGGGCGGGCACCGACCAGGAGGGCGAGGTTGACGCCGTCGAAGATGGTCTCCGCGTCGTCGCCGATCTCGACGCCGGCCAGGCCCGGGAACGCGCAGTCGTCGAGCTCCATGACGACACCCTCGAGCGCCTTGAGCGCGGGGGTGATCTCGAGCAGGCGCAGCTCGATCGGCTGGCCGCCGGTCAGCGCACCGCTGGCGAGGCGGAAGAGCAGGCTGTAGCCGATCTGGCCGGCGGCGCCGGTGACGGCGACCTTCAACGGGGTGGGGCTCACGAGATCTCCTTGACGAGGTCCTGGGGCGGTCTGGCTTCCGACGCTAGCAGCGGCGCGGGGCCCAGCAGCAGCGGGGTTCGCGCCCTGGGGGAGCATGGGCGCCATGCGTCTGCGCCGCGGCCGTCCCCCCGCCCACCCCTCCCGTCGCGGTGCGGGCGCCGCGGTGGTGACGCTGGCGGCCGCCGCCGTCCTCGGCGGCTGCTCCTCCTCGGCGCCGCTAAGCCCGCCGACGGGCGTCGACCTGCTGACGGTGCCCACGCCCACGCCCGACCCCGACGACTTCGTGGGGCGCGTCGACAACCCGTGGTTCCCCCTGGAGCCGGGCGGCGTCGCGACCCTGGCCGCGCCGACGACGCCGACCGGCGCGCAGGGCCCCGGGCTCGAGGTCACCCGCAGCGTCAGCGCCGGGCCCGACGTCGCCGGTGTGCCGACCACGGCCCTCACGACCGTGACGACGGACCGGGGCGCGGGCGGCGGCCGCGTGGTCGACCTCTTCGCGCAGGACGTCGACGGCAACGTGTGGTGGATGGCCAGCGCCGGGGGCGGGCTCGACTTCGAGGCCGGTGTCGACGGCGCGGAGGCCGGGCTGTGGATGCCGGCGCAGCCGCGGTACGGCGACGGGTGGCTCGCCGTCGGGGGCACGGCTGGCACGCCCGTGGTCGTCACCGTGCTCGCGGTCGACCAGGACCTCGCGCGCCCCGGCGGCTCCTCCGACGACGTGGTGGTGCTCCAGGTCGAGAGCGGCATCGGCACCCGCGTCGACTCCTACGCCCCCGGAGAGGGGCTGGTGCGCAGCGACGCCGGTAAGGACGAGGTCGTCCTCACCGGCGTCGGGTGAGCGTCGAGCGGGTGGGTCGGCAGGTGGGTCAGGGACGGATCTGGGTGCGGCCGTCGCCCTCGTCGGGCCACTGCCCGCCGGCCTGACCGGTCTGACCGGTCTGCCCGGTCTGCCCGGTGGTCGGCCCCCAGCCCTGCTGGCCGGTCTGCTGGCCGGTCTGCTGGGGCGCCTGGGGCTGCTCGAGCGGCTTCCACTGCCCGGCGACCGGGTCCCACTGCCAGCCGTCCTGGATGATCGGCGCCGGCTCGGGCGCCCAGCCCTGCTGGCCCTGCTGGCCGCCCTGGGCCCAGCCGCCCTGCTGGGCGCCCTGGGACCAGCCCTGCTGGCCGCCCTGCTGGGCGACGGGCTGCTGGGCCCTGGCCGGGCGCGAGAAGCTCAGGCCCGAGCCCTCGACCGGGTCGGCGTCGCGACCGAAGAGCGCGGGGTAGGCCAGGCCGCCGGCCACGGCACCGAGCAGGGGCGCCACGATGAAGACCCACAGCTGCAGCAGCGGGTCGACCCCGGAGAAGAGCGCGGGCCCGATCGAGCGCGCGGGGTTGACCGACGTGCCGGTCAGGGGGATGGCCACGAAGTGGATGACCGCCAGGGTCAGGCCGATGACGAGCGGCGCGAAGGCGGCGTTGACGCTGCTGCGGCGGTCGGTGACCGCGAGGATGACGAAGACGAAGAGCGCGGTGAGCACGATCTCGACCAGCAGCGCCGCCCAGAGGGCGTAGCCGGTGCCGTCGTCGCCCCAGCTGTTGGCGGCCAGGCTGGTGTCGAAGGCCTCGAAGCGGTCGTTGCCCAGCGCGAGCACGAGCAGCACGAGGGCGCCGACGATGCCGCCGACGACCTGGGCGCCGGCGTAGCGGCCGGCCTCGGCCCACGTCATCCGCCCGCTGACCGCGGCCGCGACGGAGACGGCGGGGTTGAAGTGCCCGCCGGAGACGCGTCCCACGGCGTAGGCCATGACGGTGACGGCGAGGCCGAAGGAGAGGCCCACCGAGAGGATGTTGGCGTCGCCGAACCCGCTGCTGCTGGAGGCCAGCACGAGCGAGCCGCAGCCGACCAGGACGAGGACGGCGGTGCCGAGCGCCTCGGCGGCCAGCTTCTGGGCAGGGGTGCCGTCGGGGGCGGAGGGTGCGGTGGCCGCCGGGGTGACGGCCTCCGAGGACGTGGGATCAGGGGATGTGGCCATGCCCGGAGTCGTCCCCCCGCGGCGACCCGACCAAACCCGCCGGCGCACCCCCGACGGGGTGACTAGACAGCCGACGGCTGACAGGCTGGGCGGGCCCGGACGGTGCGACCCGTGGTCGCCGACGCGTCGGGTATCTTGACATCAAGAATTCTTCCAGCTCCTGAGGAGTCGCCGCACACCATGGCCACCATCATCTACACGCACACGGACGAGGCGCCGCTGCTCGCGACGTACTCCTTCCTTCCGATCATCCAGGCCTACGCCGCTCAGGCGGGCGTCGAGGTCGAGACGCGTGACATCTCCCTCGCCGGCCGCATCATCTCGCAGTTCCCCGAGCGGCTGACCGAGGAGCAGCGGGTGGCCGACCACCTCGCCGAGCTCGGCGAGCTGGCCACCAAGCCCGAGGCCAACATCATCAAGCTGCCCAACGTGTCGGCCTCGGTGCCGCAGCTCAAGGCGGCCATCAAGGAGCTCCAGGAGCAGGGCTACGACCTGCCGGCCTACCCGGAGAGCCCGCAGACCGACGAGGAGAGGGAGATCCGGGCCCGCTACGACAAGACCAAGGGCTCCGCGGTCAACCCGGTCCTGCGCGAGGGCAACTCCGACCGGCGCGCCCCCGCCTCGGTGAAGGGCTACGCCAAGGCCCACCCGCACCGCATGGGCGCCTGGAGCGAGGACTCGCGCACCAACGTCGCCACCATGGGCAAGGACGACTTCTTCTCCAACGAGAAGTCGGTGGTCATCGAGGCCGACGACACCCTGCGCATCGAGCACGTCGCCGCCGACGGCACCGTGACGGTCCTCAAGGAGTCGGTGCCGGTGCTGGCCGGCGAGGTCGTCGACGGCACGTTCATGAACGTCGCGGCCCTGCGGCGCTTCCTCACCGAGCAGATCGCGCGGGCCAAGGCCGACGACGTGCTCTTCTCCGCCCACCTCAAGGCCACGATGATGAAGGTCTCCGACCCGATCATCTTCGGCCACGTCGTGCAGGCCTTCTTCCCCACGCTCTTCGAGCAGTACGGCGAGCAGCTCGCCGCCGCCGGCATCTCGCCCAACGACGGGCTCGGCGCCCTGATGTCGGCCGTGGCCGACCTCCCCGACGGCGACGCCGTCAAGGCCGCGGTCGAGGCCGGCCTGGCCGACGGCCCGAAGCTGGCCATGGTCGACTCCGACAAGGGCATCACCAACCTGCACGTGCCCTCCGACGTGATCATCGACGCCTCGATGCCGGCCATGATCCGCACCTCGGGCCACATGTGGGGCCCCGACGGCGAGGAGGCCGACACGCTCGCCGTGATCCCCGACTCCTCCTACGCCGGCGTCTACCAGACCGTCATCGACGACTGCCGCGCCCACGGCGCCTTCGACCCGGCGACCATGGGCTCGGTGCCCAACGTCGGCCTGATGGCCAAGGCCGCCGAGGAGTACGGCTCGCACGACAAGACCTTCGAGGTGCCGGCCGCCGGCACCGTGCGCGTGGTCGACGGCTCGGGCGCGACCCTCATCGAGCACACCGTCGAGCCGGGCGACATCTGGCGTGCCTGCCAGACCAAGGACGCCCCGATCCGCGACTGGGTCAAGCTCGCCGTCACCCGCGCCCGCGCCACCGGCGCCCCCGCGATCTTCTGGCTCGACGAGCAGCGTGCCCACGACGCCAACCTCATCGCCAAGGTGCGCGAGTACCTCCCCGAGCACGACACCGACGGCCTGACCATCGAGATCATGGCGCCCGCCGAGGCCACGGCGTACTCCCTGGAGCGCATCCGCCGCGGCGAGGACACCATCTCGGTGACCGGCAACGTGCTGCGCGACTACAACACCGACCTCTTCCCGATCCTCGAGCTCGGCACGTCGGCCAAGATGCTCTCGGTCGTGCCCCTGATGAACGGCGGCGGCCTCTTCGAGACCGGCGCCGGCGGCTCCGCCCCCAAGCACGTGCAGCAGCTGGTCAAGGAGAACTACCTGCGCTGGGACAGCCTCGGGGAGTTCTTCGCCCTGGCCGCCTCCTTCGAGCACCTGGCCGGCTACGCCGACAACGCCCGCGCGCAGGTGCTGGCCGACACCCTCGACCGCGCCACCGGCACCTTCCTCAACGAGGACAAGTCGCCCACCCGCCGCATCGGCGGCATCGACAACCGCGGCTCGCACTTCTACCTGGCCCTCTACTGGGCCCAGGAGCTGGCCGCGCAGACCGACGACGCCGACCTGGCCGAGAGGTTCACCGCGCTGGCCACCACGCTGGCCGACGCCGAGGACACCATCGTCGGCGAGCTCAACGCCGTGCAGGGCAGCCCGGCCGACATCGGGGGCTACTACCGCCCCGACGCGGCCAAGGCCGACGCCGTCATGCGCCCGTCGCAGACCCTGAACGACGCGCTGGCCACCCTGGCCTGACGTCCCGCCGCACCCGCGCTCCACCGGCCGGGCCGGTCCTGTCGTACGACGGGGCCGGCCCGGTCGTGCGTCGCGGGAAAACCGGTCGATCGGCGTCGGTGCCGGCGCGTAGCGTGCGGGGCGATGACCAGGACCAGCCTCGCCGAGCGCGACACCACCACCCCGTCCGCACCGACGAGGCCCTCGACCTCCGACCCCTCCCGCCGCGTCGACTGGCGTCGCCTGCGGGGCCCGGTCGCCACCGTGGCCCTGACCGCCTCGGTCCTGGCGGCCCTCGGCCAGACCCTCGGCACCGTGGTGGCCGGTCGGCTCGCCGCCGACCCCGTCGTCGCCCTCGTGGGGGCGCTCGCGCTCTGCGTGGTTGGCGCGGCCCTGCTCGACGCCGTCGGGCGCACCCTGTGGGCCGGGGTGGTCGACCGCGCCGAGGGCGCGCTGCGCGCCGACCTGCTCGACGCGGCGCTGCACCAGCCGCTGGCCCTGCTCTCGGAGCAGGCGGTCGGCGAGGTGCTCGACCGCGTCGACGACGACACCCACGAGGTCGGCACCCTCGTGCGCCGCCAGGTGTGGGACGCGCTGCAGACCGCCTTCGGCGTGGTGCCGCTGTGGGTCGTGGCCGGGCTCACCTGGTGGCCCGCCTGGCTGCTCTTCCCGCTCTTCGCGGTGGCCGCGGTGCTCGTGGTCCGTCCGCTGCTGCCCGAGGTCTCGCGGCGCAAGGTCGTCGAGGAGATCGCGTGGACCGACCAGGCCGCGGCGATGGAGGAGGGGGTCGCCGGGCGCGACGACCTGCGCACCAGCCTGGGCCAGGCCCACGTCGTGCGCCGCTGCGCCGAGCTCTCGGCGCGGGTGCACGAGCGCCTCGACCGGGTGCTCCAGGTGGAGACCCGCGTGGCACGGCGCGCCGGCGTCCTGCTGCACGCGCTGCTCGCCGCCACGGGCGTGGTGGGCGTGGCCCTGGTGGTCGACGGCGGGCTGTCGGTCGCCAGCCTCGTCACCCTCTTCCTGGTCACGACCCGCTTCACCGGTCAGATCGCCACCCTGGCCCAGCACCTGCCCGACCTCCAGGCCGGACTCGGCGCCCTGATGCGGCTGCGCCAGCTGCTCGACACCGAGCCGGAGCCGGTCGGCGGCGCCCCGGTGCCGACCGGGCGCCTCGACCTCGAGCTGCGCGACCTGCACTTCTCCTACGCCGAGGGCTCCTTCGCCCTGCGCGAGGTCGACCTGCGCGTGCCGGCGGGCCGCACGTGCGCCCTGGTGGGGCGCACCGGGTCGGGCAAGTCGACGCTGGCGGCGCTCGTCTCGCGCGCGGTCGACCCCGAGCCGGGCACGGTCCTGCTCGGGGGTGTCGACGTGCTCGACCTCGACCTGCAGCAGCTGCGCGCCGCGGTCGGCGTGGTCACCCAGCGCACCGAGATCCTGGCCGGCACCCTGGCCCAGAACGTCGCGCTCTTCTCCGACGTGCCCCGCGCGCGGATCGAGGCGGCGATCGCCGAGCTGGGCCTCGAGCCGTGGGTCGCGGGGCTGCCCGACGGTCTCGACACCGCGCTGGGACCCGGCGGCACGACCCTGTCGGCGGGGGAGGAGCAGCTGGTCGCCTTCGCCCGGCTGCTCGTGCGCGACGTGGCCGTGGTCGTGCTCGACGAGGCCACCGCCCGCATGGACCCGCTCACCGAGTCGCTCGTCGTCCGGGCCGCCGACCGGCTGCTGGCCGACCGCACGGGCCTGCTCGTCGCCCACCGTCTCTCCACCACCGCCCGTGCCGACCTCGTGGCCGTCCTGGAGGCGGGCCGCGTGGTCGAGCAGGGCCCCCGCGCCGTGCTGGCCGCCGGCCCGGGTCGCTTCCGCACCCTGCTCGACGCCGGCGGCGAGGACGCCTTGCAGTCGGGGCAGTCGGGGCAGTCGGGGCAGCCGGGGCAGCCGGGGCAGCCGGGGCAGCCGGAGCAGCCGGAGCAGCCGGGTGGGCCGGGAGAGGCAGGCACGTCGGGGGAGGCGGCGCCGCCGGTCGCGACCGCGGTGGGCGGGCGTCGGCGCAGCGGCCCGCCGCCCGCGCTGCCCGAGGTCGGGGGCGGGCGCAGCCTGGCCGGCGGCATCAGGCACGCCCTGGCGATCCGCCCCGCGTGGGGCCTGGTCGGTGCGGCCCTCTTCCTGCTGGCCTCCCTGACGGGGGCCTACGGTGCGGCCACCGGCTTCGTGTGGGGCCGCCTGGTCCAGGGCCTCGAGCAGGGCGACGCGACGACGGGCACGACCGTGGGCCTGACGGTGGTGCTCGTGGCGGCCCTCATGGTCGCGCCGCTCATGCTGGCCGAGGCCTTCCGCCGCTACCCCCGCTGGTGGATCGAGGTCATGCTCCGGGTGCGCATGGCGGTGCTGGTCGGGCAGACCGGCCAGGAGCGCCTCACCCGCACCCCGCCCGGGGAGGTGGTGGCCCGCGCCATGGACGCCGACCGTTTCGCGCGCTACGCCGACCGGTGGGTCGACTTCGTCAACGGCCTGATCATCATCGTCGTCACCACCCTGCTCTCCGGCAGCCTGCTGGCGGGCGCGGTGCTGCTCGCGGTGATGGTGGCCTCGGCGCTGGCCTCCTCGGTCGGTCGCCCGATCGCCGGGCGCTCCGCGGCCGCGTCCTCGGCGGCGCGGGCCCGCTTCGGCCGCTCCCTGGTCTCGGCCCTGGAGTCGAGCCGCACGGTCAAGCTCGCCGCGGCGACCCCGGCCGTGCACGCCCACCTGCGCCACGTCGACGGCGGACGCGTCGAGGCGGCGGTGCGCGAGCACCGGGTGCAGGCCGTGCTCGACGGCGTGCCGGTGGTCATGGTGCAGTGCGGCGTCGTGGCCGCCTGGGCCGTGCTCGTCGCGGGTGGCTGGGACCTCGCCACCGCACTGCTGGTCGCCAACGCCGTCAACGGCTTCGACTGGTTCGGCCGGGTGGCCGGGTCGGTCATCACCGAGGCCCCCGGCACCCGGGCCTGGCAGCAGGCGACCAGCCGGCTCGCCGGCGGCGTCGACCTGATGGACCTGCCCCCCGGCGTCGACCTCGTCGCCGGCGCCGCTCCCGAGCCCGCCCCCAGCGACCGCGTGCCACTGCGCCGTCTCGAGCTGCGCGGCGTCGACGCCGTGCACGACGACGGCACCCGGGGCGTCGTGGGGGTCGACCTGACCGTCGAGGCCGGCGAGCTGGTGCTGGTGCTCGGGCAGGTGGGCTCGGGCAAGTCCAGCCTGCTCGCCGCGCTGGCCGGGCTCGTCTCCCACACCGGGTCGATCCGGTGGAACGACGTGGAGGTCGACGACCCGCAGCTGTTCCTGCGACCGGGGCAGGTCGCGCACGTCGCCCAGGTGCCGCGGGTGCTCTCGGGCACCTTCGACGACAACGTGCGGCTGGGCCACGCCCGCGGTCTCGACCGCGCCGTCGTCGACGCGCGGCTGCAGGCCGACGTCGACGAGGCCGGCGGCCCGCACGCCGTGGTCGGCCACCGCGGGGTGCGCCTCTCCGGCGGTCAGGTCCAGCGCCTGGCCCTGGCCCGGGCGCTGGCCGCCGACACCGAGCTGCTGCTGGCCGACGACGTCTCCAGCGCCCTCGACGCCGCCACCGAGATCGAGCTGTGGACCGCCCTGCGCGGTCGCGGCACGACCGTGCTGGGCGCCACCTCCAAGCAGGCCGCCCTGGCCGAGGCCGACCGCGTGGTCGTGCTGCTCGACGGGGAGGTGGCCGAGGTGGGCCCGTGGCGCGAGCTGTCGTCGCGCTGGGCCCACCTGGCCGGCTGAACCGGCGGCGGCCGGCTGGGTCCCCGCAGGTCTGGCACGCTGGTGGCTCCGCCCGTCCCGCCCGTCGAGGAGCCCCCGTGCGTCGTACCGTCCGCGCAGCCGACCGTCTGCCCAGCCGTCTGCCCAGCCGTCTGCCCAGCCGTCTGCCCGCTCTCCTGGCCGGCTGCGTGCTCGCGGCCTCGCTGACCGCCTGCTCCGAGGAGCAGGTGCGCGACGCGGCCTCCGACGCCGCGGGTGACGCCGCCTGCTCGGTGGCGCGGGAGGCGATGGGGCAGGTCGCCGACCAGGCCGGCGCGGTGGCCGACCGGATCGGCGCCGACCCCGCCGCCGCCGAGCGGGAGCTGACGGCGCTGCGCGACACCCTCGCCGCGGCCGAGGACAACCTCGGCGGGGAGACCAGGGCGCGCCTGGAGGAGGCCCGCACGGCCCTCGACGGGCTGGCCGCCGAGGCCGAGCAGCACGCCGAGGGCACGCCCGTGGACCGCGCCGCGGTGCAGCGCGAGCGTGAGCGGCTCAGCGAGGCCGTCCAGGGGCTGCGCGAGGTCTGCTGAGGCCGGGGGCGCCTCCCGGCGTGAGACCTCTCACGATCCGCGGCGATCGGCGTCCCAGGAATAGCCGCGGGCGCCGCCGGGGTTGGAGCATGGCGTCACCCCCGACTTGGATCGATCGAAGGCTCTCCCCATGACGACCCCCGCTCCCGCCCCCGAGCGCACCGGCGCCCACCCGCGCTACGCGCTGGCCGTGCTGGCGCTGGCCCTCGGCGGCTTCGCGATCGGCACGACCGAGTTCGTGACCATGGGCCTGCTGCCCCAGATCGCGGAGGGCATCGGCGTCTCCGAGCCCACCGCGGGCCACGTGATCTCCGCCTACGCCCTGGGCGTGGTCGCCGGGGTGCCGGTCCTGTCGTTCTTCGCCGCGCGGCTGCCCCGGCGCGGCCTGCTGGTGGGACTGATGGGCGCCTACGCCCTCTTCAACGTGCTCAGCGCCCTCGCGACCGGCTACGGCATGCTCACCGCCGCCCGCTTCCTCGACGGTCTGCCCCACGGCGCCTACTTCGGCGTCGCCTCGCTGGTCGCGGCCGAGCTCGCGGCCCCCGACAAGCGCGGCCGGGCGGTGGCCGCGGTGATGCTGGGCCTCTCGGTGGCCAACGTGGTGGGCGTGCCCGCCGCGACCTTCGTGGGGCAGAACCTCGGCTGGCGCGCGGCCTACGTCGGCACCGCGGTCATCGCCGCCCTCACCATGGCCCTCGTCCTCGCCTTCGTGCCCTCCCGCCCGGGCGACCCGGAGGCCACCGGCGCCAAGGAGGCGCGCGAGTTCTTCGGCTCCAGCCAGGTCTGGCTGACCATGGCGGCCGGGGCGATCGGCTTCGGCGGCATGTTCGCGGTCTACTCCTACATCGCCACCACCGTGACCGACGTCGCGATGCTCGGCTCGGGCACCGTGCCGGTCTTCCTGCTGGCCTTCGGCCTCGGCATGGTCGCCGGCACCTGGGTGGCGGGCGAGCTGGCCTCGTGGTCGGTGTTCCGCTCGCTGATCGTCTCGGGCGTCGGCTCGGGCGTGCTGATGCTGGCCTTCTGGGCCGTGGCCCCCTACGGGTGGTTCCTGCTGCCCGTGGTCTTCCTCATCACCGCCGTCGGCTCGATCCTCGTCGTCAACCTCCAGCTGCGGCTCATGGACGTGGCCGGCGACGCCGTCACCCTGGGCGCGGCGATGAACCACGCGGCCCTCAACGCCGCCAACGCCCTGGGCGCCTGGCTGGGCGGCGTGGTCATCGCGGCCGGCTACGGCTACCGCGCGCCCGCGCTAGTCGGTGCGGCGCTCTCGGTGCTGGGCGTGGCGATCCTGCTGCTCGCCTCCTGGCACGACAAGCGCGGCGCGCGCCGCACCCCCGTCGACGTGGGTGCCGGCGAGGAGCGCTCCTACGCCCCGGTGTCCAGCCGGTCGTAGAGGACGAGGTCGGCCCGCCCGTCGCGCACGAGGGCGCCGAGCCGCTCGACGCCGTAGGCGGTGAACCCGGCCCGCTCGATCACCCGCCGCGAGGCGGTGTTGCCGGCGGCCGCGCCGCAGCTGACCCGGCGCACCACCAGGTCGTCGAAGGCGTGACGCGCCACGGCGCGCAGCGCCCGGGTCGCGACGCCCCGGCCGCGGGCGTCGGGGTGGGTCCAGTAGCCGATCTCGCAGGTGACGTACGGCGTGAGCCCGAACCACCCGACCGAGGCCAGTGCGCGGTCGGGCGCGCCGGGGTCGACCACGGCCCAGTTCACCGCGCTGCCGGTGGCGAGCCGCTCGGTGACGTCCTCGAGCCAGGCCCGCGCGTCGTGGTCGGTGTAGGGCGCGGGCAGCTGCCCGAGCCAACGCTGGCTCTCGGGGTCGCTGCACGCCTCGACGACCCGCGCGACGTCGGTGTCGCGCCACGGCCGCAGCAGCAGCCCGTCGGCCTCCAGTGTCGGCACCTCCAGCCAGCGGGTGCGCGGCCGGCGCGGGTCGGTGCTGCGCAGCGTGCCGACCCAGGCGTCGTGGAGCTCGCCGCGCTGGGGCAGCCACGCCCGCAGCGAGCCGTCGACCTCGAAGCCCAGGCGCCACGCGGTCTTGCGCGAGGCCCAGTTGCCGCGCTCGGCCCACCAGACGACCGTGCGCAGGCCCTGCTGCTCGAAGCCCCAGTCGAGGAGCACCCGCAGCGCCTGCTCGACGGCTTCTGTGCCGCGCACCCACGGGTGGGCGGCGTAGGCGATCTCGGCGCGGTCGCTGCCCTCCGGGCGCAGCGACGCGCTGCCGGCGTACCTGCCGTCGACCTCGACGACGAAGCCCCACTCGCTGCCGTCGGCCCAGCCGGCGGGCATGACGCGGCCCACGAAGTCCTCGGCCAGCTCGCGGGTGTAGGGCACCGGCACGGTGGTCCAGCGCTGGGTGAGGGGGTCCTGGCACTGCTCGAGGCAGCCCTGCGCGTCCTCGGGGCGGTGGCCCCGCAGCACCACGGTCCGGCCACCGTCGTGCGAGGTGAGGACGGGGGCGGCGCTCGGCGGTGGTGGCGGGGTCATGGCGCGCACCCTGCCAAGCGGGCCGGCGCCGGGGCAACCGGGTTGTGGGGCCGGGGGAGGACCCGGCTCGGCGTCGGGGAGAATGGGCCCATGCCCGCCACGACCGAGCCGGACGTCGCCGTCCCCAGCGCCCCCACCGGGGGCGCGCGCCCCCGGGTCCTCTCCGGGATCCAGCCGACCGCCGACTCCTTCCACTTCGGCAACTACCTCGGCGCGACCCGGCAGTGGGTCGACCTCCAGCGCGACCACCAGCCGTTCTTCTTCATCGCCGACCTGCACGCGATCACCGTCGAGCAGGACCCCAAGGTGCTGCGCGAGCGGTGCCTGCGCGCGGCGGCCCAGCTGCTGGCCATGGGCGTCGACCCGGCCCGCTCGGCGATCTTCGTGCAGAGCCAGGTGCCCGAGCACGCCCAGCTCGGCTGGGTGCTGCAGTGCCTCACCGGCTTCGGCGAGGCGCGGCGGATGACGCAGTTCAAGGACAAGTCGGCCAAGGCGGGGGAGGGGGCCGCGTCGGTCGGCCTGTTCACCTACCCCGTGCTGCAGGCCGCCGACATCCTGCTCTACCGCCCCCACTACGTGCCGGTGGGCGAGGACCAGCGCCAGCACCTCGAGCTGACCCGCGACCTCGCGCAGCGCTTCAACCACCGCTACAAGAAGACCTTCCGGCTGCCCGAGCCCTACATCCTCAAGGCCACGGCCAAGATCGCCGACCTGCAGGACCCCACCGCGAAGATGTCGAAGTCGGCGTCCTCGCCGGCCGGCATCGTGGAGATGCTCGACGACCCCAGGGTGAGCGCGAAGAAGATCCGCTCGGCCGTGACCGACTCCGGCTCCGAG
The DNA here is from genome assembly GCF_001422955.1 of Nocardioides sp. Leaf285. NCBI lineage: Bacteria > Bacillati > Actinomycetota > Actinomycetes > Propionibacteriales > Nocardioidaceae > Nocardioides > Nocardioides sp. Leaf285. Next base: position 347,012 of record NZ_LMNH01000003.1, read on the forward strand.
GTCCGCTTCGACCCCGAGGAGAAGGCCGGCGTCAGCAACCTGCTCACGATCTACTCCGCCCTCACCGGTGAGGCGGTCTCCGCCCTGGAGGAGCAGTACGCCGGGCGCGGCTACGGCGACCTCAAGAAGGACCTGGCCGAGGTGGTGGTCGACTTCGTGACGCCCTTCCGCGAGCGCACCCTGGAGCTGCTCGACGACCAGGCCCACCTCAGCGCCGTGCTCGAGCAGGGCCGCCAGCAGGCGGCGGAGGTCGCCGAGGCGACCCTGCGCGACGTCTACCAGCGGGTCGGGTTCGTCGCCCCGTCCCGCTAGGGTCGCACCGTGATCACGATCGGCGTGGCGGTGGCGATCCCGGAGCCCTGGGCCAGCGAGCTCCAGGACTACCGGGCCTCCGTCGGTGACGCCACCGCGGCCATGATCCCGACCCACATCACGCTCGTGCCGCCGACCGACATCGTCGACGGTGAGCTCGAGCAGGTCTCCGACCACCTGCGCTCGGTGGCCGACGGTCTCGACGGCTTCCGGGTGCACCTGCGGGGCACGGGCACCTTCCGCCCCGTCTCCCCGGTCGTGTTCGTGATGCTCGCCGAGGGGATCTCGCAGTGCGAGCAGCTGGCCGAGGCCGTGCGCCGGGGGCCGCTCGACGTCGACCTGAGCTTCCCCTACCACCCCCACGTCACGATCGCCCACCACCTCGACGACGAGCGGCTCGACCGCGCCTTCGCCGAGCTCGCCGACTTCGAGTGCACCTTCGACGTGACCGACTTCCACCTCTACGTCCACGACGAGGCCCACGGCTGGCGCCCGCGCCACGAGTTCGTGCTCGGCGCCGGCGCGCAGGCCCGCTGATGGCCTCCGTCGTGCAGCGGGCCCAGGACGCCTTGCGAGGGCTGCGCCGGCGGCGCCCGGGCGTCGACCACGTCCTGCTCATGCAGGAGCACTACGGCGCGGTCAAGGCCGGCCAGCAGGCCGGCGCCGTCACGTACTTCGGGTTCCTCTCGGTCTTCCCGATCCTGGCCCTGGCCCTCTTCGTCGTCGGCTACGTCTCCCAGGTCTACCCCGGGGCCAACCAGGACCTGCGCGAGGCGATCGACCAGCTGCTGCCCGGGCTGATCGGCCAGGACGAGGGCCAGGTCTCGCTGGCCGACATCCGCACCTTCTCCGGCTGGGCCGCCGTCATCGGCCTGGCGGGCGTCCTCTACTCGGGCCTCGGGTGGCTCTCCGCCCTGCGCGACGCCCTCCTGGTCGTCTTCGAGACCCCCACCCGCGAGCTGCCCAACTTCGTGGTCGGCAAGCTGCGCGACCTCGTGACCCTGGTGGTGCTGGGGTCGGTGCTCCTGCTCTCGGTGGCCGTGGCCGGCCTGGTGAGCGCGTTCTCGACCGTCATCCTCGACGCCCTCGGCCTGGGCGAGGAACTGTCGTGGCTGGTGCGGCTGCTCACGGTGGTCTTCGGCCTGGCCGCCAACACGGTGCTGTTCTACGCGATGTTCCGGCTGCTGGCCGAGCCCCACGTGCCCGCCCGCTCGCTGTGGCAGGGGGCGCTGCTCGGCGCCGTGGTCTTCGAGGCCCTCAAGCAGCTCTCCGGGGTGCTGCTCGCCGCCACCCGCGAGCAGCCGGCGGCCCAGGCCTTCGGGATCGCGCTGATCCTGCTGGTGTGGATCAACTACTTCTCCCGCCTCGTGCTCTACGCCGCGGCCTTCGCCTTCACCACGCGCGCCGCGCGCGCCGCCCGGGTCGCCGAGCCGGCCGACCCGGTGCAGGGCCCGCCGCTGGCGTCCGGGGGAGCGCTCGACGGCACCGCCCGCGCCGCCGGTGAGGCGGCGGGCTCGCGGGTCCGGCCCTTCGTGGCCGGGGCCGCCACCGGCGCGGCGGCGCTCGCCGTCGTGCTCAGGACGACCAAGGGGGAGGACCGATGAGGTTCGAGCGCAAGCACGCCTGGCTGCTGGTGGGGGTGGCGGTGTGGAACGTCGTGACCTACGCGATGTTCACCCGCAACCTGTGGTCGGCGCACGCCTCGGGGGAGGACCGCCCGACCGGCTACTGGGTGGCCCACACCGTGCTGATCGTGGTCAACCTGGTCATCGCCGTCGTGCTGGGCCGCCTCGGCCTGAAGGCGCTGCGGGCCCGCGCCCAGGACTGACCGGCAGGACGGCACCCGCCCACGACGAAGGGCCCCGACCGCTCGCGGTCGGGGCCCTTCGTGTGGTGGTGCGGGGGACTCGGTGGTGCTCTCAGTGGCCGTTGCGGATCGCCGTGCGCAGGTCGCGGTTGAGCTGGGAGATCACGTCGAGCGGGATCTCCTTGGGGCACGCCGCGGTGCACTCGCCGATGTTGGTGCAGCCGCCGAAGCCCTCGTGGTCGTGCTGGGCGACCATGTTGACCACGCGCTCGTCGCGCTCGGGCTGGCCCTGGGGGAGTCGGCCGAGGTGGGTGATCTTGGCGCCCATGAAGAGCGAGGCCGACCCGTTGGGGCAGGCGGCGACGCAGGCGCCGCAGCCGATGCAGGTGGCGACGTTGAAGGCCTTGAGCGCGTCGGCCTGCGGCACCGGGGTGGCGTGGGCGTCGGGCGCGGCGCCGGTGTTGACCGACACGTAGCCGCCGGCCTGGATGATCCGGTCGAAGGCCGAGCGGTCGACGATCAGGTCCTTGATCACCGGGAAGGCGCTGGCACGCCAGGGCTCGATGGTGATCTCCTGGCCGTCCTTGAAGGACCGCATGTGCAGCTGGCAGGTCGTGGTGACCTCGGGGCCGTGGGCCTGACCGTCGATCATCAGGTCGCACGAGCCGCAGATGCCCTCACGGCAGTCGTGGTCGAAGGCGACCGGGTCCTCGCCCTGCTCGTTGAGCTGCTCGTTGAGCACGTCGAGCATCTCCAGGAAGCTCATGTCCTCGGAGATGTCCTGCACGTGGTACTGGTGCATGGCGCCGGCGGCGGTGGGGTTGGCCTGCCGCCAGATGTTGAGGGTCAGGTTCACTTGTAGCTCCGCTGCTTCATCTCGATGGCCGTGTAGAGAAGGTCTTCCTTGTGCAGCACCGGCTGGCCGGCGTCGCCGCCGAACTCCCAGGCCGCGACGTAGGCGAACTCGTCGTCGTGGCGCAGCGCCTCGCCCTCGTCGGTCTGCGACTCGGCGCGGAAGTGGCCGCCGCAGGACTCGCGGCGGTTGAGGGCGTCGATGCACATGAGCTCGCCGAGCTCGATGAAGTCGGCGACGCGGCCGGCCTTCTCGAGGCTCTGGTTGAGGCTGTCGGCGGTGCCGAGCACCTTGAGGTTGCTCCAGAAGTCGGCCTTGAGCTCGCGGATCATGTCGATCGCCTTGCGCAGCCCGGGCTCGGAGCGCTCCATGCCGCAGTACTCCCACATGATGTGGCCCAGCTCCTTGTGGTAGCTGTCGGCCGAGCGGGTGCCCTGGATGGAGAGCAGCTTCGCGATCCGGTCCTCGACGGACTTCTTGGCCTCGGCCACCGCCGGGTGCGACTCGTCGATCGGCGCGAAGGGCGCGTGGGCGAGGTAGTCGCGGATGGTGTTGGGCAGCACGAAGTAGCCGTCGGCCAGGCCCTGCATCAGCGCCGAGGCGCCGAGGCGGTTGGCGCCGTGGTCGGAGAAGTTGGCCTCGCCGGTGACGAAGAGCCCCTCGAGGTTGGACTGGAGGTCGTAGTCGACCCACAGACCGCCCATGACGTAGTGCACGGCGGGGTAGATCCGCATCGGGACCTCGTAGGGGTTCTCACCCGTGATCCGCTCGTACATGTCGAAGAGGTTGTCGTACTTGGCCTCGATGCCGTCCTTGCCCAGACGCGCGATGGCGTCGGAGAAGTCGAGGTAGACGCCGCGGCGGAAGTCGCCGACCATCGGGCCGACGCCGCGGCCCTCGTCGCAGACGTTCTTGGCCTGGCGCGAGGCGATGTCGCGGGGCACGAGGTTGCCGAAGGAGGGGTAGATCCGCTCGAGGTAGTAGTCGCGGTCCTCCTCGGGGATGTCGCGCGGGTCCTTGTCGCAGTCCTCGGCCTTCTTGGGCACCCAGATGCGGCCGTCGTTGCGCAGCGACTCCGACATCAGGGTCAGCTTCGACTGGTGCTCGCCCGAGACCGGGATGCAGGTCGGGTGGATCTGGGTGTAGCAGGGGTTGGCCATGTAGGCGCCCTTGCGGTGGGCCCGCCACGTCGCGGTGACGTTGCAGCCCATGGCGTTGGTGGAGAGGAAGAAGACGTTGCCGTAGCCGCCGGAGGCGAGCACGACCGCGTCGGCGAGGTGGGTCTCGATCTCGCCGGTGGCCATGTCGCGGGCGATGATGCCGCGGGCCTTGCCGTCGACCATGACCAGCTCGAGCATCTCGTGGCGGGTGAAGGTGGTGACGGTGCCGGCGGCGACCTGGCGCTCCAGGGCCTGGTAGGCGCCGATGAGCAGCTGCTGGCCGGTCTGGCCTCGGGCGTAGAAGGTGCGCGAGACCTGCACGCCGCCGAAGGAGCGGTTGTCGAGCAGGCCGCCGTACTCACGGGCGAAGGGCACGCCCTGGGCGACGCACTGGTCGATGATGTTGGTGCTGACCTCGGCCAGGCGGTAGACGTTCGACTCGCGCGAGCGGTAGTCGCCGCCCTTGACGGTGTCGTAGAAGAGGCGGTGGACGGAGTCGCCGTCCTCCTTGTAGTTCTTCGCGGCGTTGATGCCGCCCTGCGCGGCGATGGAGTGCGCCCGGCGCGGGGAGTCCTGGTAGCAGAAGGACTTCACGTTGTAGCCGGCCTCGCCGAGCGTGGCCGCGGCCGCGCCGCCGGCGAGCCCGGTGCCGACGATGATGATGTTGAGCTTGCGCCGGTTGGCGGGGTTGACCAGCGCGTTGGAGAACTTGCGGTTGGTCCAGCGCATCGCGATGGGGCCGGTCGGGGCCTTCTCGTCGACGAGCGGCGCACCGGGCGTGTAGTAGCCGTGGGCGTCGTCGGACTGCTGCTGCGACGGCTGGTTGAGGTACGTGTCGGTGGTTGCCATGGAGGGGCTCCCTTTACTCGATGACGCCGAAGAGGGTGAACAGGGGGACCAGCGAGAATCCGCCGGCGACGACCACGGCGACGACCCAGCCGGCCAGGCGTGCCCGGGAGCGGGCGGCGACGGTCTGGGTGAAGCCGAGGGTCTGCATCGCGCTGAAGGTGCCGTGGTGCAGGTGCATCGCCAGCGCGGCCATCGCGACCAGGTAGATGAGCGTCATCCACCACAGGTCGAAGGTGTCGACCATCAGCTGGTAGGGGTTGTTGGTCTCCCCGCCGGCCGGGTTGATCTTGACGATCGAGAAGTTCAGCAGGTGCCACACGAGGAACGCCAGGATCGTCAGGCCGCCCCAGCGCATGGTCCGCGAGGACAGCGAGGAGTTGCGGCGCTTGGCGACCTGGTACTTCACCGGCCGGGCGTCGCTGGCGCGCTTCCACAGCGCGAACGCCGAGGCCACGTGGACCACGAGCGCAGCGATGAGGCCGAGACGCAGGATCCACAGCAGGCCGCTCTCGGGGAGCAGGGGCTCCCCGATGGTGCGCAGGTGCTCGGCGTACTCGTTGAACGACTCCTCGCCACCGAAGGCCTTGAGGTTGCCGTACATGTGCGCGAGGACGAATCCGATGAACACCAGCCCGCTGGCGGCCATCAGGATCTTCAGCGTGATCGTCGAGCGCGAAGCGCGCGCTCCTCTGACGAGAGTCGGGGTTGCCACATCACAAACGCTACCCCCCATCTGGGGGGTGAGTTCCATCGTGGCGTGTGACATATCCCCCGTCGACGAGACCCGCCGGCCCTCAGGACCGGCTCAGGCGCCGCTCAGGGCGGGTTCAGAGCCCGTGCGCGGGGCGGGCGCCCGCATGACCCCGGGCCAGGCGGTCCAGGTGGCCGAGGAGCTCGTCGGCGGCGTCGGTCCACGAGCGGTCCAGCGCGAGCTCGCGGCCCCGGTGGCCGAGCAGGGCGCGCCGCGGGTCGGCGGCCACCGCCGCCACCGCGCGGGCCAGGGCCCCGGGACGGTCGGGGTCGTAGAGCAGGCCGGTCTCCAGCGGCAGCACGAGGTCGCGGGCGCCCCCGCTGCGCGGCGCCACCAGGGGCAGCGCGCTCGCGGCGCCCTCGCGCAGCGCGTGGCAGCAGGTCTCCTCCTCGCCGGGGTGCACCAGGACGTCGAGGGAGGCCAGCGCCACGGTGAGGTCGCCGGTCGACAGTGCGCCGGTGACCTTGGCCGCGGGCAGTCGCTCGCGCAGCCAGTCCTCCTGCGGCCCGGTGCCGATGACGACGGGGCGGATGCCCGGCACGTCGGCCAGCTCGGCCAGCCGCCGCACCCCGTGGCGCTTGTGCAGGCTGCCGACGTAGCCGACCACCACCAGGGGGCCGCGGGCCGAGCGCGCCCGCGCCCAGTGGTCGTGCAGCCACGGGTCGCGCAGGGCCGGGGTGTAGGCGCGGGCGTCGACCCCCGGCAGCCACGTGCCGGCGGTGACGCCGAGGGAGGAGAAGCGGTCGGCCAGCCAGGGGGCGGTGACGACGAGGTGGTCGGTGCGCTCGACGACCGTGCTGCGCCAGCGCTCCCAGGTCAGGTCGCGCGGCGGGGCCTGCTGCACGACCAGGGAGGGCACGCCGGTGCGGTGGGTGTGCTTGAGCGCCTTGCGGCCGATCGTGCCCGGCCCCGTGACCTGCACGACGTCGGGCGCGAACGCGTCGAGGGCGGCCCGGACCTGGCCGCCCGGCCTGGTCAGCGCGCTGGTGCGCACGACCCGGGCGCCGCGGTAGGTGGTGAGCCCCGGCCCGCTCGCGACCACCACCACCTGGTGGCCACGGTCGACCAGACGGTCGACCACCGCCCTGACCGTCGTGGTGGTGCCGTCGACGGCGGGCAGGAAGGACTCGGAGACCACGGCGATCCGCATGCGCCCACGGTGGGCCCGCCGGACGACGGCACCGCGACGGGCGCGCGGCCTGACGGTGAACACCGCCCCGGGGACGGGTCGGGGTCGAAAAGGTCACACTCGGTGGCCGCCGTCACGTCGCGTCCCTAGGGTGCCGCCATGACTGAAGTCGAAGGCGGTCTCGAGGAGCCCGCGGAGCTCGAGCCCGAGCAGGGCGCGCTCGACCTGGCCGACGCCGGCGACCGGTGGGACCGCGCCGACTGGGAGAGGGCCGCGGCCGGCGTGCTGCGCAAGGCTCGTCGCCTCGGCGAGGACGACCCCGACGCGCTCGTGTGGGAGCGGCTGACCCGCACCACCCTCGACGACATCGCGGTCACCCCGCTCGGCACCTCCGACCTGCTCGAGGGGCTCCGGACCGAGGGCCGCCCGCAGCGCGCCGGGGACTGGGACGTGCGCGCCCACCTCGACCTGCCCGCCGGCGCCGACGCCAGGGTGGCCAACGAGACCCTCCTGGTCGACCTCGAGGGAGGCGTGACCTCGCTGTGGCTGTGCGCGGCGCCCGACGCCGATCTCGCCACCGCCCTCGACGGCGTGCTGCTCGACCTCGCGCCCGTCGTGCTGGAGGCCCGCGGCGACGCGGCGGCGCAGCAGGCGCTGGCCGAGGGCTTCCTCGCCCACGCCGGCGAGCGTGAGCTCGCCGCGGGCACCAACCTCGGCGCCGACCCCCTCGGCGCGGCCCTGCGCCACGGCATCGGCCCGGGCGCCGGCCCAGCCGGCGAGGTGGACCTCGCCCCCCTGGTCGCCGTGGCCCGTGCCGCCCACGAGCGCGGGCTGCTCGGCGTGGTCGTCGACGCCACCGCCGTCCACGACCGCGGCGCCTCCGACGCCCAGGAGCTCGGCTGGTCGATGGCCGTGGCCGCGGCCTACCTGCGGGCGCTCACCGGGGCGGGCCTCACCGTCGCCGAGGCCGCCGGCCTGGTCGAGGTGCGCTACGCCGCCACCGACGACCAGTTCGCCACCATCGCCAAGCTGCGCGCGGCCCGCCGGCTCTGGGCGCGGGTGCTGGAGCTCAGCGGCGTCACCGACGAGGAGCGGGTGCGGCTGGCCCAGCGCCAGCACGTCGTGACCAGCCGGCCGATGATGAGCCGCTACGACCCCTACGTGAACATGCTGCGCACCACGGTGGCGGCGTTCGCCGCGGGCGTCGGCGGGGCCGAGGCCGTCACCGTGCTGCCCTTCGACAGCCCGTTGGGCCGCCCCGAGGCGCTGGGCCGTCGCATCGCCCGCAACACCTCCGCGCTGCTCGTCGACGAGGCCCACGTCGCCCACGTCGCCGACCCCGCCGGCGGCTCCTACGCCGTGGAGAAGCTCACCGACGACCTCGCCGTCGCCGGCTGGGCCGAGCTCGGCCGCACCGAGGAGGTCGGCGGCGCGGCGGCCGCCCTGGCCGACGGCTCGCTGCTGGCCCGCGTGGCACGGACCGTCGAGCGCCGCGACGACGAGGTCGCCCGCCGCCGGCGACCCCTCACCGGGCTCACCGAGTTCCCCCAGGTCGACGAGGTCCTGCCCGAGCGCGAGCCGGTCACCCCCGACTCCGCGTCGGGCTGGGTCGGCGTGCGCCCCTACGGCGCGGCCTTCGAGGCGCTGCGCGACGACCCGCCGACGGCCCGGGCCTTCCTGGCGACCCTCGGGTCGGTGGCCTCGCACACCGCGCGGGCCACCTTCGCCACCAACCTGCTCGCCGCGGGCGGCATCGGCGTCGACGTCGCCGGGGCCACCGCCGACGTCGATGCGCTGCTCTCGGCGTACGACGGGCAGCGGGTGGCGGTGCTCGCCGGCAGCGACGCGACCTACGCCGCCTGGGGCACCGCCGCGGCCCGCGCCCTGCGCGAGGCCGGCGCGCGCCACGTCGTGGTGGCCGGCAAGCCCCTCGACGGCACCGACGACGCCTGCGCGCTCGGCGTCGACGCCCTGTCCTTCCTGACCCGCACGAGGGAGCAGCTCGCATGACCGTCCCGACCAGCTTCGCCGGCCTGCCGCTCAGCGGCCGTGGCACCACGAGCGCGCCGCAGCCCGAGGCGCGGCCCTGGACCTCGCCCGAAGGCATCGAGATCCGGTCGCAGTACACCGAGGCCGACCTCGAGGGCCTCGACGCCCTCGACACCTACCCCGGACTGAGCCCGTTCCTGCGCGGGCCCTACCCGACGATGTACACCACCCAGCCCTGGACCGTGCGCCAGTACGCCGGCTTCTCGACCGCCGAGGAGTCCAACGCGTTCTACCGGCGCAACCTCGCGGCCGGCCAGAAGGGGCTCTCGGTCGCCTTCGACCTGGCCACCCATCGCGGCTACGACTCCGACCACCCGCGCGTGCGCGGTGACGTGGGCATGGCGGGCGTGGCCATCGACTCCATCTACGACACCCGCACCCTCTTCGACGGGATCCCGCTCGACGAGATGTCGGTGTCGATGACCATGAACGGCGCCGTCCTGCCCGTGCTGGCGCTCTACATCGCCGCCGCCGAGGAGCAGGGGGTGGCGCCGGAGCAGCTCGCGGGGACCATCCAGAACGACATCCTCAAGGAGTTCATGGTCCGCAACACCTACATCTACCCGCCGGCGCCGTCGATGCGGATCATCTCCGACATCTTCAGCTACACCTCGGCCCGCATGCCGCGCTTCAACTCGATCTCGATCTCCGGCTACCACATCCAGGAGGCCGGGGCGACCGCCGACCTCGAGCTGGCCTACACCCTCGCCGACGGCGTCGAGTACATCCGCGCCGGGCTCGGCACCGGCATGACCATCGACCAGTTCGCGCCGCGGCTGTCGTTCTTCTGGGCCATCGGGATGAACTTCTCGATGGAGGTGGCCAAGCTGCGCGCGGCCCGCGCGCTGTGGGCCCGGCTGGTGCGGCAGTTCGACCCGCAGAACCCCAAGTCGCTGAGCCTGCGCACCCACAGCCAGACCAGCGGCTGGTCGCTGACCGCCCAGGACGTCTACAACAACGTCCAGCGCACCTGCATCGAGGCGATGGCCGCCACCCAGGGCCACACCCAGTCGCTGCACACCAACGCCCTCGACGAGGCGATCGCGCTGCCCACCGACTTCTCGGCCCGCATCGCGCGCAACACCCAGCTGCTGTTGCAGCAGGAGAGCGGCACGACGGGCACGATCGACCCCTGGGCGGGCTCCTACTACATCGAGCGGCTCACCCACGACCTAGCCGAGAAGGCGTGGGCCCACATCCAGGAGGCCGAGCGCGCCGGGGGCATGGCGAAGGCCATCGAGCAGGGCATCCCCAAGATGCGCATCGAGGAGGCGGCCGCCCGCACGCAGGCGCGCATCGACTCCGGGGCGCAGAAGGTCATCGGCGTCAACACCTACCGCCTGGCCGCGGAGGACAGGCTCGACGTGCTGCGCGTCGACAACGACGACGTCTACCGCCAGCAGATCGCCAAGCTCGAGCGGCTGCGCGCCGAGCGCGACGACGAGGAGGTCGAGCGCACCCTCGCGGCGCTGACCCGCTCGGCCGAGCAGTGCCCGACCACCGACGGCTCCCTCGACGGCAACCTGCTCGCGCTGGCCGTCGACGCCGCGCGCGCCAAGGCCACCGTCGGGGAGATCTCCGACGCGCTGGAGAAGGTCTACGGGCGCCACCAGGCGGTCATCCGTACGATCTCCGGCGTGTTCAGGGACGAGTCGGGCAGTGGCGACGGGCCGGGCGCCGGCAAGGTGCAGCAGGTGCTCGACGCGACCGCCGACTTCGAGGAGGCCGAGGGCCGCCGCCCGCGCATCCTGGTGGCCAAGATGGGCCAGGACGGTCACGATCGCGGCCAGAAGGTGATCGTCTCGGCCTTCGCCGACATGGGCTTCGACGTCGACGTGGGGCCGCTGTTCTCCACCCCCGAGGAGGTCGCCCAGCAGGCCGTGGACGCCGACGTGCACATCGTCGGCGTCAGCTCGCTGGCCGCCGGCCACCTCACCCTGCTCCCGGCGCTGCGCGAGGCGCTGGCCGAGCAGGGGCGGCCCGACATCATGGTGGTGATCGGGGGCGTGATCCCGCCCGACGACGTGCCCACGCTGCAGGAGATGGGTGCGGCCGCGGTGTTCCTGCCCGGCACCGTCATCGCCGAGTCGGCCCTCGACCTGCTGGCCCGGCTGCGCGAGCAGCTGGGTCACTGAGGCCGGGCCCCGTGCCCGTCGACGTCGAGGCCCTCGTCGAGGGCGTCCGGGCCCAGCGGCGCGCCGCGGTGTCGCAGGCGATCACGCTGGTCGAGAGCTCGCGCCCGCAGCACCGCCGCCAGGCGCGCGAGCTGCTGACCGCGCTGGCCGAGGGCTCCGGCGACCCGGCGGGCGGCGCCGGGGCGGGCGTGGTGCGGGTGGGCGTCTCCGGGGTGCCCGGCGTCGGCAAGTCGACCTTCATCGAGGCCCTCGGCACCCGGCTGACCGCCGCCGGCCACCGCGTCGGCGTGCTCGCCGTCGACCCGTCCTCGGTGCGCACGGGCGGCTCGGTGCTCGGCGACAAGACCCGGATGGGCCGCCTGGCCACCGACCCGGCCGCCTTCATCCGGCCCTCGCCCTCGGCGGGCACCCTCGGCGGCGTCGCCCGGGCCACGGTGCAGGCCATGGCGGTGCTCGAGGCCTCCGGCCACGACGTGGTGCTGGTCGAGACCGTCGGCGTGGGGCAGTCGGAGGTCACCGTGGCCGGCATGGTCGACACGTTCCTCTTCCTCACCCTCGCCCGCACCGGCGACCAGCTCCAGGGCATCAAGAAGGGGATCCTCGAGATCGCCGACGTCATCGCGGTCAACAAGGCCGACGGCGACCGCGAGCAGGAGGCCCGCGCCGCCGCCCGCGACCTCGCCGGCGCGCTGCGCATGGTGCGCGGCCGGGGCGAGTGGGCCCCACCGGTGGTGACCTGCTCGGCGCTGGAGGGCACCGGCGTCGACGACCTGTGGGAGCGGGTGCTCGACCACCGCGCGCACCTCGGCGAGGCGGGGCTGGCGACCAAGCGCGCCGAGCAGCAGCTCGACTTCACCTGGGCGATGGTGCGCGACGAGCTCGACCAGCGGCTGCGGCTCTCGCCCGGCGTGCGCGCCCTCCGCGCCGAGGTCCGCGCCCAGGTGCTCGCGGGCGAGCTGCCCGCCACCGTGGCCGCCGACCGGCTGCTCGCGGCGTACGACGGCGACCGCGACGGCCGGGACGACGACCGGCACGGGACGGGCGGACACCCGCCGGGCACCGACGCCCGGTGAACTAGCCTGCACCCGATGTCCTCCGACGGCCCCACTGCTCCCACGACCGCGTCAGCGGTGATCGCCGCCTCCGTCGCCGCCCACCGTGACGCGCTCGTCGCCCTGCGCCGCGACCTGCACGCCCACCCCGAGCTGTCGTGGGCCGAGACGCGCACGACCGAGGTCGTCGCGGCGCGGGTCGCGGCCGCCGGCTGGGAGGTCGAGCTGCTGCCGCAGACCGGCCTGGTCGCCGAGCTCGGGCCCGACGACGGGGAGCCCGCGGTGGGCCTGCGCGCCGACCTCGACGCGCTGCCCGTGCAGGAGGACACCGGCCACGACTGGGCCAGCACGACACCGGGCGTGGCCCACGCCTGCGGCCACGACGTGCACACGACCTCGCTGGTCGGCGCCGCGCTCGCGCTGGCCGAGGTGCACCGTGCGGGACTGCTGCCCGGACGGGTGAGGCTGTTCTTCCAGCCGGCCGAGGAGGTCATGCCCGGGGGAGCGCTGCACCTGATGAAGCTGGGCCGCCTCGACGGCCTCTCGCGCGCCTTCGCCCTGCACTGCGACCCCGCCGTCGACGTGGGGCAGGTCGGGCTGCGCCTCGGGGCGCTGACCAGCGCCACCGACAAGGTGGAGATCCGGCTGCGCGGCACCGGCGGGCACACCTCGCGCCCCCACCTGACCGGCGACCTGACCTTCGCCCTGGCCAAGATCGTCACCGAGCTGCCCGCGATCCTCTCGCGCCGCCTCGACCCGCGCGCCGGGGTCAGCGTGGTGTGGGGCATCGTCAACGCCGGCTCGGCCGCCAACGTCATCCCGGGGCGCGGTCTGGTGGCCGGCACCATCCGCATCCGCGACGCCGTGGCCTGGGCCGACTGCGAGAAGCTGGTGCGCGAGGTCGTCCACGACGTCGTGCGGCCCTACGGCGTCACCGCCGACCTCGACTACCAGCGGGGCGTGCCCCCGGTGGTCAACGAGGCCTCGGCCCACCACGTGCTCACCGGGGCGGTGCACGACGTCCTCGGCCCCGAGGCGGAGGTGCTGGCGCCGCAGAGCCTGGGCGGCGAGGACTTCGGGTGGTACCTCGACCGTGTCCCGGGCGCCATGCTGCGCCTCGGCACGCGCACCCCGGGCGGGCCCACCTACGACCTGCACCAGGGCAACCTCCAGGTCGACGAGCGGGCGATCGGGGTCGGCGCGACGATGCTCGCGGAGGCCGCGGTGCGCAGCTTGGTCACCGACAGGTAACAACCTCACGAAATTCGGCTCGCGGGGCGCACAAGGCGTCCGGGCCCACCTAGGGTGACGCGATGTGCCCCGCGCTGCGGGGTGCCAGTCACGAACCCAGGAGGATCGCCGTGAAGAAGACGGCCCGAATCGCTGCGGTGGCCACCATGGTCGCCCTGTCCCTGTCCGCGTGCGGCGAGCGCGAGACCGACGCCGGCGAGGACCCCGCGTCGACGCCGTCCGAGAGCACCTCGGAGTCGGCCTCGGCCGACCCGAGCCAGCAGTTCCCCGACTTCAAGGCCTGCATGGTCTCCGACTCGGGCGGCTTCGACGACAAGTCGTTCAACCAGACCTCCCGCCAGGGCCTGCGCGACGCGGTCGAGGCCTACGGGATGCAGGAGGCCGACATCGAGTCGAACGACCCCTCCGAGTTCAACGACAACATCAACGAGCTGGTCAGCCAGGGCTGCAACTCGATCACCACGGTCGGCTTCCTCCTCGGCGACTCCACCCTGGCCGCCGCGAAGAAGAACAAGGACGTCGACTTCTCCATCGTCGATTTCGCCTACACCGACGACAAGGGCGACAACACCGCCCCGGCCAACGTCAAGGGCCTCACCTTCAACACCGCCGAGCCCTCCTTCCTGGCCGGCTACACCGCCGCGGCCTCCTCGGAGTCCGGCGTCGTCGGCACCTTCGGCGGCCTGAACATCCCCACGGTCACCATCTTCATGACCGGCTTCGTGCAGGGCGTCGAGCGCTACAACGAGGACACCGGCTCCGACGTGCAGGTCATCGGCTGGGACCCCGAGTCCGCCGAGGGCTCCTTCACCAACGACTTCGAGGACAAGAACCTCGGCCAGTCGACGGCCACCGAGATGATCAACCAGGGCGCCGACGTCATCTTCCCGGTCGCCGGCCCCGCGGGCCTCGGTGGCCTGCAGGCCGCCCAGGACAACGACGTCAAGGCGATCTGGGTCGACACCGACGGCTGCGTCTCGGCCGAGGAGTACTGCGACGTGCTGCTGACCTCGGTCATGAAGGGCATGGACGTCGCCGTGCAGGACGCCGTGCTCGCCTCCGCCGAGGACGAGTTCTCCAACGAGGTCTACGTCGGCACGCTGGAGAACGAGGGCGTCAAGCTCGCCCCGTTCAGCGACGACGTCGACGAGGAGCTCCAGGCCAACATCGAGGACCTCAAGCAGCAGATCATCGACGGCGAGATCACCGTCGGCTGACACGCCGCCCCCGGCCGATCCGGCCGACCGGCACCACCAGCAGCACAGCACTAGAACCAGCACAGCAGCACCTCCGACAGGTCGGGGCGGGGACCCCGCCCCGACCTGTCGGGTCTAGGGTCGTCCCCCGGCCATCTCGGGGGAGCGGCCGACGTACGTCGTGAGGGAGTAGATGGAACTCGAGATCAGGGGCCTGACCAGGCGGTTCGGCTCCTTCACCGCCAACGACGGCATCGACCTCACGATCAGGCCCGGTGAGATCCACTGCCTGCTCGGCGAGAACGGCGCCGGCAAGTCCACGCTGATGAACATGCTCTACGGCCTGCTCGACCCCTCCGAGGGCGAGATCCTGGTCGACGGGGAGCCGGTGGCCTTCGCCTCGCCGGCCGACGCCATCGCCGCCGGCATCGGCATGGTGCACCAGCACTTCATGCTCGTGCCGCCCTTCACCGTCGCCGAGAACGTCATGCTCGGGCGCGAGCGCACCCGCGGCCTCGGCGTGCTCGACCGCAAGGCCGCCTCACGGCTGGTGCGCGAGCTCTCCGAGCGCTACCGGCTCGCCGTCGACCCCGAGGCCCTCGTGGAGGACCTCCCCGTCGGCGTGCAGCAGCGCGTCGAGATCATCAAGGCGCTGGCCAACGAGGCCAAGGTGCTCATCCTCGACGAGCCGACCGCGGTGCTGACCCCGCAGGAGATCGACGAGCTCATGGGCATCATGCGCGAGCTGCGCGCCCAGGGCACCTCGATCATCTTCATCACCCACAAGCTGCGCGAGGTCCGCGCCGTCGGCGACCGGATCAGCGTGATCCGCCGCGGCAAGGTCGTCGGCACCGCCGAGCCCACCGCCAGCGAGGCCGAGCTGGCCGAGATGATGGTCGGCCGCTCCGTGCAGCTGGTCGTCGACAAGGCCGCCGCCGCGGTCGGCGAGCCGGTGCTGGAGGCCCGCAACGTCACCGTCATCGACCCCCGCGGCCACCAGGTCGTCAAGGACGTCTCCTTCGTCGCCCGCGCCGGTGAGGTGCTCGGCATCGCCGGCGTGCAGGGCAACGGGCAGACCGAGCTGATCAAGTCGCTGCTCGGGCTCGTGCGCCCCGACGCCGGCGAGATCTGGCTCGACGGGCGCGACATCAGCCGCCACGGCCCGCGCCAGAGCCTGGAGGACGGCATCGGCTACGTGCCCGAGGACCGCTCCCACGACGGCTACGTCGGCTCCTTCAGCGTGCGCGAGAACCTCGTGCTCGACCTCTTCCGCAGCGAGCAGTTCGCCAGCGGCCCCGCGCTGCGCCTGGGCGCCATCGAGGCCAACGCCCGCCAGCGCATCGAGGAGTTCGACATCCGCACCGAGACCATGGAGACCCCCGTCAGCGCGCTCTCGGGCGGCAACCAGCAGAAGGTCGTCGTGGCCCGGGAGTTCTCCCGCCCGCTCAAGGTGCTCATCGCCTCCCAGCCCACCCGCGGCGTCGACGTCGGCTCCATCGAGTTCATCCACAAGCGCATCGTCGAGGAGCGCGACAAGGGCACGGCGGTGATCATCGTGTCGACCGAGCTCGACGAGGTCTTCGCGCTCTCCGACCGGATCGCGGTCATGTACGACGGCCGCATCGTCGGCACCGTCACCCCCGACATCCCCCGAGAGGAGATCGGCCTGATGATGGCCGGCGCCACGGACACCGACCAGACCGGGGCCACCGGCGCCACCGGTGCCGGCACCCACGGCACCGGGGGAGGAGCGGCATGAGCGACCCGCAGAAGGGCCCCGCCGCCCCGCCCGTCGTCGACCCCGACCGGGTCGACCCCCACGAGGCCGCCGCGGCGCCGCGCCGGCGCTTGGACGCCTCCGCCTTCGTGCCGACCGTCGTCGACAGCGTGCTGGCCGTCGTGCTCGCGCTCGTGGTCGGCGCGGTGCTCATCGTGTTCTCCACCGAGCGCGTGCTGGGCTCGCTGCCGTACTTCTTCAGCTATCCCTGGGACTTCTTCCGCTTCGCCGGCGAGGCGGTCGGCGACGGCTACGCCGCGCTGGTCAACGGCTCGCTCGGCGGCGCCGACGCCCTCACCCGCACCCTCAACCGCGCCGCCCCGCTCATCTGCGCCGGCCTGGGCGTGAGCCTGGCCTTCCGCGCCGGGCTGTTCAACATCGGCGCCCAGGGCCAGATGCTGGTCGCGGGCCTCGCCGCGGGCTACGTCGGCTTCACCTGGGACCTGCCCACCGGGCTGCACGCGCTCGTGGCGCTGCTCGCGGCGCTGGTGGCCGGCGCGCTGTGGGGCGGGGTGATCGGGCTGCTCAAGGCCCGCACCGGCGCGCACGAGGTGATCACCACGATCATGCTCAACAACGTCGCCCGCTTCGTGGTGCTCTACTTCCTCGGTCTCGAGGCCTTCCAGCGCCCCAACAGCGACAACAAGCTCTCCCCGCCGGTCGACGACAGCGCGACCTTCCCCGCGATCGGCAACCTGCACCTCGGGATCGTGCTGGCCGTGCTGGCCGCCCTCGTCGTGTGGTGGCTGCTGGAGCGCAGCACGCTGGGCTTCGAGATGCGCGCCGTCGGCGCCAACCCCGACGCCGCCCGCACCGCCGGCATGAGCGTTCCCCGCGTCTACGTCACCGCGATGACGCTGGCCGGCGTGCTGGCCGGGCTGGCGGTCACGATGACGGTGCTGGGCCAGCAGAACTCGGTGACCGACCAGGTCGCCGGCACCGTGGGCTTCGACGCCATCACCGTCGCCCTGCTGGGCCGGGCCACCCCCGTCGGCACGGTCCTGGCCGGTCTGCTCTTCGGGGCGCTCTCGGCCGGAGGCCTGTCGATGCAGGGCGCCGCCGGCATCGCCCCGGAGCTCTCGCAGGTGCTCCAGGCGCTCATCGTGCTGTTCGTCGCAGCACCGGCCCTGGTGCGCGGCATCTTCCGGATCAAGGGACGCGGGCAGGGCTCCAGCGTCGAGGCGAAGGGATGGGGAGGATGAGCGTCGTCGACGCCCCCGCACGCAGCGAGGCCCCCGAGGAGCAGGTGCGCGACCGGGCCGACGTGCGCCGTCAGGTGCGGCTGGTGGTGGTCTTCGCCCTGGCCGCCGCGATGGTGCTGCTCTTCCGGCTCACCACCGACAGCTTCTCGGTCACCTACCTGCTCGAGGCCCAGCGCTCGGCCGACAGCCAGCCGCGCTCCCTCGACGGCTCCCTGGTGAACTGGGTGGCCCTGGTGCTCGCCCTGGCCGGCGTCGTGCTCGCCGCCCTCAACCGCGTGCCCCGCGGCGGACCCGGGCTCCTGCTCTACGTCCTGGTCGGGCTGTCGTTCTACGTCGCCTTCATGGCGTGGGCCTTCGCCGACCAGGGCGAGGGGTTCCAGGCCTCGATCTCCAACCCGATCCCCGGCACGATCAGCATCGCCACCCCGCTGGTGCTCGGCGCACTGGCCGGCGTGGTGTGCGAGCGGGCCGGCGTCATCAACATCGCCATCGAGGGCCAGTTCCTCGCCGGCGCCTTCTCGGCCTCGCTCTTCGCCAGCATCGCGCTGTCGTCGCTGGCCTTCATCCCGCTGTGGCTGTGCGCGCCCTTCGGCCTGCTCGGCGGCGCGCTCGCCGGCATGCTCGTCTCGGCGATCCTGGGTCTCTTCGCGCTGCGCTACCAGGTCAACCAGGTCGTGCTCGGCGTCGTCATCGTCGCCTTCGCCACCGGCCTGACCGGCTTCCTGCTGGGCCAGATCCCCAGCGAGAGCACCGGTCGCCTCAACAACCCCGACCCGCTCGAGCCGCTGGCCGTGCCCGTGCTCAGCGACATCCCGGTGATCGGCCAGGCGCTCTTCGAGCAGACGATCCTGGTCTACCTCACCTACGCCGCGGTCGTGGTCGTCGCGCTGCTGCTCTTCCAGACCCGCTGGGGCCTGCGGGTGCGCGCGGTCGGCGAGCACCCCAAGGCCGCCGACACCGTGGGCATCAAGGTCAACCGGCTGCGCTGGCAGGCGGTGCTCTTCGGCGGCCTGCTGGCCGGGCTCGGCGGCGCCTACTACACCGTCGGCAGCTCCGGGGCCTTCGACAAGGAGATGTCGGCCGGCACGGGCTTCATCGCCCTCGCCGCGGTCATCATGGGTCGCTGGCACCCGGTCTGGGCCGCGCTGGCCGCGGTGTTCTTCGGGTTCATGCGCAACCTCGGCACCCAGCTGAGCCTGGTCGACCGGATCCCCGGCGACCTGATCGGCGCCCTGCCCTACCTCGCCACCGTCATCGTCGTGGCCGGCTTCGTCGGACGGGTGCGACCACCCGCCGCCGACGGCGAGCCGTTCGTGAAGGCCTGACGTGGCCGCCCCCGACGTCCCGGACTCCCCGGACTCCCCGGACGGGTTCGACTGGGCGGCCCTGCGGGCCGTCGCGGTCGAGGCGGCGACGCACGCCTACGCCCCCTACTCCCGCTTCGCGGTGGGCGCGGCGGCGCGGGTCGACGACGGGCGCACCGTGGCCGGCTGCAACGTCGAGAACGCGGCGTACGGCGTGACGCTGTGCGCGGAGTGCGGCCTCGTGGGCCAGCTGCACCTGACCGGCGGGGGCCGGCTGACGCACTTCGTGTGCGTCAACGGCGACGGCGCGGTCATCATGCCGTGCGGCCGCTGCCGCCAGCTGCTGTTCGAGAACGGCGGTCGTGAGCTGCAGCTGTGGACCGTCTCCGGGCTGCGCACGATGGCCGAGGTCCTGCCGGATGCCTTCGGACCCGACGACCTGTCCTAGGGTGCCGGTCCCAGCCCAACGGTGACGGCGACGGAGCCGTCGACAAGGAGCCCCACGTGAGCAAGCACGACGCGGTCGAGGTCATCACGACCAAGCGCGACGGCCAGCGCCTCAGCGACAGCCAGGTCGACTGGGTCGTCGACGCCTACACCCGCGGCGAGGTCGCCGACGAGCAGATGTCGGCGCTGGCGATGGCGATCCTGCTCAACGGCATGGACCGCGCCGAGATCGCCCGCTGGACCGCCGCGATGATCGCGTCGGGGGAGCGCATGGACTTCTCCTCGCTCTCGCGGCCCACCGCCGACAAGCACTCCACCGGTGGCGTGGGCGACAAGATCACCCTCCCGCTCGCCCCGCTCGTCGCCGCCTGCGGCGTGGCGGTGCCGCAGCTCTCGGGTCGCGGCCTGGGTCACACCGGCGGCACCCTCGACAAGCTCGAGTCGATCCCCGGCTGGCGCGCGGCGCTGTCGAACGAGGAGATGATGGCCCAGCTGGAGTCGGTCGGCGCGGTCATCTGCGCCGCCGGCGACGGGCTCGCCCCGGCCGACAAGAAGCTCTACGCCCTGCGCGACGTCACCGGCACGGTCGAGGCGATCCCGCTCATCGCCTCCTCGATCATGAGCAAGAAGATCGCCGAGGGCACCGGCGCCCTGGTGCTCGACGTCAAGGTCGGCACCGGGGCGTTCATGAAGTCCGTCGACCGGGCCCGCGAGCTGGCGGAGACGATGGTCGCCCTCGGCACCGACGCCGGCGTGCGCACGGTCGCCCTGCTCACCGACATGTCGACCCCGCTCGGCCTGACCGCCGGAAACGCCCTCGAGGTGGAGGAGTCGGTGGAGGTCCTCGCCGGTGGCGGACCCGCCGACGTCGTCGAGCTCACCGTCGCGCTGGCCCGCGAGATGCTCACCGCGGCCGGCGTCACCGACGTCGACCCCGCCGACCGGCTCGCCGACGGGTCGGCCATGGACGCCTGGCGGGCCATGGTCGCCGCCCAGGGCGGCGACCCCGACGCCACGCTGCCGGTGGCCCGCGAGCAGCACGTCGTCACCGCCCCGGCCGACGGTGTCCTCAGCCGCCTCGACGCGATGGCCGTGGGCATGGCCGCGTGGCGCCTGGGTGCGGGCCGTGCCCGCAAGGAGGACCCGGTGCAGGCCGGCGCCGGGGTCGTGTGGCACGCCCGCCCGGGCGACGCCGTGCGCGCGGGCGAGCCGCTCCTCACGCTGCACACCGACGAGCCGGCCCGCTTCGAGCGCGCCCTGGCCTCGCTGGAGGGCGGCTACGACGTCGTGCCCGCCGGCACCGAGGTCGCCGTCGGCCCGATCGTCATCGACCGCGTGGGATGACCCCCGACCCCGCCGGCACCCCCGCTGGGACCGCTGCCGGCACCCCGGCCACGGGCCTGGGCCCGCGCGCCGCGGGCGCGCTGGTCTTCGGCTCCTCGGCGGCCGTGCTCGTGGTCGAGCTGGTGGCGCTGCGGCTGCTGGCGCCCTACCTCGGGCTCACCCTCGAGACCAACACCGTGGTCATCGGGATCGCGCTCGCCGCGATCGCCCTCGGCTCCTGGGCGGGCGGTCGCGCCGCCGACGTCGTGGACCCCCGGCGCACCCTCGGCGCGCTGCTGGCCGTCTCGGGGGTGGTCGTGGCGCTGACCCCCCTGCTGGTGCGCAGCGCCGCCGAACTCGACTCGGGCGGACTGCTGCTGCCGACCGCGACGCTGACCATCCTCGTGCCCGGCGCCCTGCTGGCGGCGGTGACGCCGATGGTGACCAAGCTGCGGCTGACGACCCTGGCCGAGACCGGCACGGTCGTGGGCCGGCTCTCCGGGCTCGGCACCGCCGGGTCCATCGCCGGCACGGTCGTGACCGGGTTCGTGCTGGTCTCGACGGTGCCGGTCAGCACGATCCTGGTGGGTCTCGGCGTGCTGCTCGTGCTCGCGGGGGTCGCGGCCGACTGGCGCGTGCGCGGCTGGCGCGCCGGCGCGGCCGCCCTCGTGCTGGTCGGCGCCGCGGGACTCGGCGCCGCGGTGGCCCCCGGCGGCTGCGACGTGGAGACGACCTACCACTGCGCGGTCGTCGAGGACGACCCCGAGCGTCCCGACGGACGGGTGCTGGTGCTCGACGGGGTGCGCAACTCCTACGTCGACCTCTCCGACCCGACCTACCTCGACTTCGAGTACGTGCAGGCCGCGGCCACGGTCGTCGACACCGCCTTCCCCGCCGGCGAGGCGCTCGAGGCCTTCCACCTCGGCGGCGGCGGGCTGACGCTGCCGCGCTACCTCGCCGAGGTCAGGCCCGGCACCTCGAGCGTGGTCTCCGAGATCGACGCGGGGGTGATCGAGGTCGACCGCGACCGGCTCGGGCTCGAGACCGGCCCCGACCTCGAGGTGCGTGTCGAGGACGGGCGCCTGGGCCTCGACCGGCTCGCCGACGACAGCCGCGACCTCGTGGTGGGCGATGCCTTCGGAGGGGTCTCCGTGCCGTGGCACCTCACGACGGTCGAGGCCGTCGACGACGTGCACCGCGTGCTGCGGTCCGACGGCGTCTACGTCATGAACCTGATCGACCACGGCCCGCTGGCCTTCGTGCGGGCCGAGACGGCGACGCTGCGGGAGGTCTTCGACCACGTCGCCGTGCTCGCCCGGCCGGCGGCCTTCGCCGGCACCGCGGGCGGCAACGTCGTGGTCGTCGGCTCCGACCGGCTCCTCGACCTCGCGGCGCTGGCGGCCGGCCTGGAGGGCCGCGACCTGACGTGGGAGGTGCGCGCCGACGCCGACCTCGACGCCTTCACCGGCGACGCCGAGGTGCTCACCGACGCCTTCGCCCCGGTCGACCAGCTGCTCACGCCGTACGGCAGCGCCTGAGCGCCGCCGCGCGGGCTCAGCCCTCGAGCAGGAGGACGACGGTCTCGGCCACGCAGGCCGGCTTGGGCTCGTCCTCGATCTCGACGACGTGGCGCAGCGTGATCTGCTTGCCGGCCGGGAGGTCGGTGACCTCGCCCATGGTGACCGTCAGGCGCACCCGCTTGCCCACGCGGAGCGGGTTCGGGAAGCGGACCTTGTTGACGCCGTAGTTGAGCTTGGCCCCGGGGGTCTCGAGGGCGAAGACCGAGGACCCGAGCCACGGGATCAGCGAGAGCGTGAGGTAGCCGTGGGCGATGGTGCCACCGAACGGGCCCTCGGCCGAGCGCTCGACGTCGACGTGGATCCACTGGTGGTCGCCGGTGGCGTCGGCGAAGGTGTCGACGCGCGCCTGGTCGATCTCGACCCAGTCGCTGGTGCCGAGCTCCTCGCCGGCGGCGGCGGAGAGCTCGTCGAAGGTGCTGAAGGTGCGCATGGGGGGCCTCTCGTGGCGGGTGGCGGTCGTGGCGCCGGCCGCGACCGGACACCGTCTGGGGACCCTAGCGCGCCACCCGGCGCTCCGGTCGCGGGTGGCGGTGCGGGAGGATCGGGGGGTGACCGCACCGACCGCACCGACCGCCCGCCCCACGCCCACCCACGACCAGGTGCGGCGCGCGCCCAAGGTGCTGCTGCACGACCACCTCGACGGTGGTCTGCGCCCCCAGACCATCCTCGAGCTGGCCGCCGAGGTCGGCCACGCGCTGCCCGCCGACTCCGCGGAGGCGCTCGGGGCGTGGTTCGCCGAGTCGGCCGACTCCGGGTCGCTGGTGCGCTACCTCGAGACCTTCGACCACACGGTCGCGGTCATGCAGCACGGCCCCGCGATCACCCGGGTCGCGCGGGAGTGCGTCGAGGACCTGGCCGCCGACGGCGTGGTCTACGCCGAGGTCCGCTACGCCCCCGAGCAGCACGTCGACGCCGGGCTCACCCTCGACGAGGTCGTCGCGGCGGTGGCCGAGGGCTTCGCGCAGGGTGTCGCCGCCACCGGCGGGCGCATCGTCGTGCGCCAGCTGCTCACCGCGATGCGCCACCAGGCCCGGTCGATGGAGATCGCCGAGCTCGCCATCGCCTGGCGCGACCGCGGTGTCGCCGGCTTCGACATCGCCGGGGCCGAGGCGGGCTTCCCTCCCACCCGCCACCTCGACGCCTTCGAGTACCTCCAGCGCGAGAACGCCCACTTCACCATCCACGCCGGCGAGGCCTTCGGGCTGCCGTCGATCTGGGAGGCGATCCAGTGGTGCGGCGCCGACCGGCTCGGCCACGGCGTGCGCATCGTCGACGACATCGCCGTCGCCGACGACGGCTCGGTCACCCTGGGCCGGCTGGCCTCCTACGTGCGCGATCAGCGGATCCCGCTGGAGATGTGCCCGGCCTCCAACGTGCAGACCGGCGCGGCGGCCTCGATCGCCGAGCACCCGATCAAGCTGCTCACCGACCTGCGCTTCCGGGTCACCGTCAACACCGACAACCGGCTGATGAGCCGCACGTCGATGACCGCGGAGATGGCCTCGCTGGTCGACGCCTTCGGCTACGGGCTCGACGACCTGCAGTGGTTCACCGTCAACGCGATGAAGTCGGCCTTCCTGCCCTTCGACGAGCGCCTCGCGATCATCGACGGCGTGGTCAAGCCCGGTTACGCCGCGCTGGCCGCCGAGGCCTGAGCCGACCGCGTCGGCAGCACCGCGAACCAGGGTCGCCGCCAGCGGCCGAGGGGGAGTGCGCCGTCGGCGTAGGCGTCGCGGGTCAGGGTGCGCACCGTGCCGGACCCGGGGTCGTAGACCCCCAGGCGGGCCGCGGGCCCGTCGCCGTCGCGTCCCACCGCGAGCAGCACGTGGCGCGGCAGCCACCGGTCGCCCACGTAGAGCGCGGCCGGGCCGTGGCCGACCGCGCGCAGCAGGTCCTCGAAGCGGCCGCGGGCCCGGCGCACCCCGTGGGGGCCGCGGGGCAGCGCGCGGGCGACGGCCCACGGGGGAGTGCCGACGGCGCGCGGCCACGGCGCCTGCAGGGCACCGGTCGCGTCCCGCGCCCCGGTCAGCCGTCGGTGGGCGGCCAGCACCTCCGCGCCGAAGCGGGGCAGGGCGCGCTCGGCGTACGCCGCGTCGTCCAGCATGCGCGCCACGACCACCACCGCCGCGCCGCAGGAGCGCTGGTCGGGCTGGCGCAGCGCGGGCCCGAAGGGCAGCGGGGCGCCGCCGGTCACGGCGCCGGCGCCCCGGCCCGCAGGGCGTCGACCACGGCCACGGCCTCGTCGGGGGAGACCGGGCGGCAGCCCTTGGCCACGGCGTCGGCCACCACACCGCGCTGCGCGCGGGCCAGGGCGAGGCCCCGGCGCACCAGCACCAGCGGTGGCTTGCGGTGCTCGCGCAGGTCGCGGGTCAGGCGCAGCCAGAAGGTGAGCGCGGCCGAGCGACGGATGCACAGCGCCGCCCCGAGGATCCCCGCCTCGCGGGCCGGGCCCACGACGTCCTGGGCGAAGATGCCCTCGGCGAGGACGAGGTCGCCGCCGCCGAGGTCGAGCAGCCGGGTGCCGGTGCGACCGTCGTGGGCGATGTCGTAGACCGGCACCTCCGCGCGCCCGTCGCGGCACAGCGCGACCATCGCCTCGAGGGCGTCCTCGGGCAGCCAGGAGTCGGGGTGGTCCCAGTCGACGATGCCGGCGTTGGCGCCCTCGGTGATCCGCGGGAGCGTGGGGTCGCCCCCGGACTTGTAGAAGTCGTCGAGGCGCAGCACGGGCAGCCCGATCCGCTCCGCGAGTCGCGACTTGCCCGACCCGGAGGGGCCGGCGAGGACGATCACCCGGGCACGCACCGGCCCATTGTGCCGCCTGGCGCGGGGCGTCGGTGTTTCGGGGGCGGGCCCGGCGGGCAGGAGGGCCCCATGGTGGAGAAGAGGACCGCGCTCGGCGTCGCGGCGGGTTTCGTGGCGGGCGCGGTCGTGGTCGTGACGGCGACAGCCGTCGCCGGCGGGGGAGAGGCCCCCGTCGCCGACCCGCCCGACGTCTCCCCGCGCGTCTGCGGACAGGTGCTCGACACCTCCCTGCTGCGCAGCCTCGACTGGCAGGCGCCGGGTGTCGAGGCGACCGGCGACCTCGTGGCCGGCGGCTGTCGCCTGCGCGCCTACGACGTCGGCTCGATCGGGGTCCTCAGCGTGCCGGTCGTCGTCGAGGAGGAGCCCGAGGAGTCCGGCTCCACCGGGTCCTCCGCGGGGCCCGCCACGGACGTCTCCGGCTCGCCCTCGACCGACACCGGGTCGGCGGCCCCCGAGAGCGACGAGGAGGCCGCCCAGCGCACCTGGGACGAGGCGTGCGCGCTGATGCGCTCGCGCGGCGAGACGGTGGAGTCGCCGGTCGTCGGCCTCCCCGCCGACCTCGAGGCCTGCGGCACCCTGCTCGACGGCGACGACCCGACGGGCGTCTCGCGGGTGTGGTTCCGCGAGGGCAGCGCCGTCGTGCGGGTAACCCTCACCGCCGCGCGCCCGGTCGACCCGGTCGCCGCGCGGCAGGCCGTCGCCGACGTGGTCACCGCCACCCGCAGCGCCCTGGCCGCCGCGGACTGACCCCGCCAGGAGAGCCTCCTCCGCGAGCCCGCACGCGACGACGCCCCCGGCCGTGGGCCGGGGGCGTCGTCGATGTCGCTGCTGTCGGGGTGCGTGACTCGGGTCAGACGCCCATCGGGTGCCAGACCGTCTTGAGCTCCAGGAAGTCGGTCATGGTGTCGAGCCCGGGCTCGCGGGTGAAGTCGGGCTCGGCCGCCGGGGCGCGACGCACGCGCTTGAGGTTGTCGGCCGCGGCCACCTCCAGGTCGCGCGCCAGCTCGGTCTGGCCCGCGGTGCCGAGCAGGTCGAGGGCGTTGACGTCCATGTGCGAGGCCAGCCACGGGCCGAGGGTCGCGGCCGACCCGGTCAGCACGTTGACCACGCCGCCGGGCACGTCGGAGGTGGCGAGCACCTCGGCGAGGGTCACCGCCGCCAGCGGGCGGGAGTACGACGACACGACGACCGCGGTGTTGCCCGTGACCACGACCGGCGCGATCGCGGTGACCAGCCCGAGCAGCGAGGACCGCTCGGGGGCGAGGACGGCGACGACGCCGGTGGCCTCGGGGGTGGTGAGGTTGAAGAACGGCCCGGCGACGGGGTTGGCGCCGCCGACCACCTGGGTGATCTTGTCGGCCCAGCCGGCGTACCAGACCAGCCGGTCGACGGACTCGTCGACCACGCGCTCGGCCTTGCTCGCCGACAGGCCCTCGGACTGCACGACGGCCTGCACGAACTGCGGGCGACGGTCCTCGAGCACCTCGGCGACGCGGTAGAGCACCTGGGCGCGGTTGTAGGCCGTGCGGCCCGACCAGGGACCGAAGGCCTTGCGGGCGGCGACGACGGCGTCGCGGGCGTCCTTGCGCGAGGCGAGGGCGGCGTTGGCCACGAAGGCTCCCTTCGCGTCGGTGACCTCGTAGGTGTAGCCGGACTCCGAGCGGGGGAAGGCGCCCCCGACGTAGAGCTTGTAGGTCTTGCGCACGTCGATGCGGTCGCTCATCGCTGTCCTCCCTCGAGGTAGGCCGCGAGGCCGTGACGGCCGCCCTCGCGCCCGTAGCCGGACTCCTGGTAGCCGCCGAAGGGGCTGGTGGGGTCGAACTTGTTGAACGTGTTGGCCCACACCACGCCGGCGCGCAGCCGGCTGGCGATCTCCAGGATGCGCGAGCCCTTCTCCGACCAGATGCCGGCGGAGAGGCCGAAGGGGGTGTTGTTGGCCTTCTCGACCGCCTCGGAGGGGGTGCGGAAGGTCAGCACCGACAGCACGGGGCCGAAGATCTCCTCGCGGGCGATGCGGTGGGCCTGGGTCACCCCGGTGAAGACCGTCGGGGGGAACCAGAAGCCCCGCTCGGGCAGCTCGCAGGCCGGCGACCAGCGCTCGCCGGAGACCTCCTGCTCGCCGACGTCGGCCAGCTCGCGGATGCGGGCGAGCTGGGCGGCGGAGTTGATCGCGCCGATGTCGGTGTTCTTGTCGAGCGGGTCGCCCAGGCGCAGGGTCGACATCCGCTCGCGCAGGCGGTCGAGGACCTCCTCGGCGATCGACTCCTGCACCAGCAGCCGCGAGCCGGCGCAGCAGACGTGGCCCTGGTTGAAGAAGATGCCGGTGACGATGCCCTCGACGGCCTGGTCGACGGGGGCGTCGTCGAAGACGATGTTGGCCGCCTTGCCGCCCAGCTCGAGCGTGACCTTCTTGGAGGTGCCGGCGACCGTGCGGGCGATGGCCTTGCCGACCGCGGTCGAGCCGGTGAAGGCGACCTTGTCGACGCCGGGGTGGGCCACGAGGGCCTGGCCGGTGGCGCCCGCGCCGGTGACGATGTTGACGACGCCCGCGGGCAGGTCGGCCTGCTGGCAGATCTCGGCG
This sequence comes from Nocardioides sp. Leaf285, assembly GCF_001422955.1. Classification (NCBI taxonomy): domain Bacteria; kingdom Bacillati; phylum Actinomycetota; class Actinomycetes; order Propionibacteriales; family Nocardioidaceae; genus Nocardioides; species Nocardioides sp. Leaf285. Next base: position 374,572 of record NZ_LMNH01000003.1, read on the forward strand.
AAGAGCAGCGCGGTCAGCGGCGTCGTCTCGGCCGGCTTCAGCACCACGGTGTTGCCGCAGGCCAGGGCGGGCGCGACCTTCCACGCCAGCATCAGCAGCGGGAAGTTCCACGGGATGACCTGGCCGGCGACGCCGAGCGGGGTCGTGCCGTAGCCCGCGTGCTCGAGCTTGTCGGCCCAGCCGGCGTAGTAGAAGAAGTGCGCGGCGACCGTCGGCACGTCGACGTCGCGCGACTCCTTGATCGGCTTGCCGTTGTCGATGGTCTCCAGCACGGCCAGCTCGCGGCTGCGCTCCTGGATGATCCGCGCGATGCGGTAGAGGTACTTGGCGCGCTCGCGGCCGGGCATCCGGCCCCACACGCGCTCGTGGGCCTTGCGGGCGGCCTTGACCGCGGCGTCGACGTCGGCGTCGCTGGCCTCGGCGACCTCGGCGAGGACCTCTTCGGTGGCGGGGTCGACGGTCTTGAAGGGCGTGCCGTGGCCGTCGACGAACTCTCCGCCGACGAAGAGGCCGTAGGTCGCCTTGATGTCCACGACGGCGCGCGACTCGGGCGCCGGGGCGTAGTCGAAGGGGCTGCTGGGTGTCATGGGATCAGTCCAGGGTGAAGTAGTCGGGGCCGGAGTAGCGGCCGGTGCGCAGCTTGGTGCGCTGCATGAGCAGGTCGTTGAGGAGCGTCGAGGCGCCGAAGCGGAACCAGTCCGGGTCGAGCCAGTCGGCGCCGGCGACCTCGTTGACCATCACGAGGTACTTGATCGCGTCCTTGCTGGTGCGGATGCCGCCCGCGGGCTTCACCCCGACCATCTGGCCGGTTTGGCGGCGGAAGTCGCGCACGGCCTCCAGCATCACCAGCGTCACCGGCAGGGTGGCGGCGGGCTGCACCTTGCCGGTCGAGGTCTTGATGAAGTGGGCGCCGGCCAGCATGGCCAGCCAGGAGACCCGGCGGACGTTGTCGTAGGTCTGCAGCTCGCCGGTCTCGAAGATCACCTTGAGGTGGGCGTCCTCGCCGTCGGCGCGGGCGCAGGCCTCGCGCACGGCCACGATCTCCTCGAAGACCTGGAGGTAGCGGCCGGAGAGGAAGGCCCCGCGGTCGATGACCATGTCGATCTCGTCGGCGCCGGCCTCGACCGCGTCGCGGGTGTCGGCGAGCTTGATGTCGAGGGCCGCGCGACCGCTCGGGAAGGCGGTGGCCACGGCGGCCACGTGCACGCCGCTGTCGCCGAGGGTCTCCTTGGCGGTGGCGACCATGTCGGGGTAGACGCACACCGCGGCCGCCGACGGGCACGCCGGGTCGGCGGGGTCGGGGCGCACGGCCTTGGCGGCCAGCGCGCGCACCTTGCCGTGGGTGTCGGAGCCCTCGAGGGTGGTGAGGTCGACCATGCGGATGGCCAGGTCGAGCGCGTGCTCCTTGGCCGTGGTCTTGATCGAGCGCGTCGCCAGCGACGCGGCCCGGGCCTCGGCGCCGACCTGGTCGACACCGGGGAGCCCGTGGAGGAAACGGCGCAGGGACGCGTCCGTGGAGGCCACGTCGGCCAGGTCGCCGCTGGTGCGGAGAGCCTGGCCCGACGCGGGCACTGAGACTGTCACGACGTGAGATGCCTTTCGGGTGCTGCTGCCGGGCGGTCCGGCGAGGGGACGGTGATCACAGAGCGGCGCACGTGTCGGTGTCGCCGAGGTCCTCAAGCGTGGCACAGAAGTCGGCGACGTCCGCCTTCGTGACGAGCGTGCCTTCGAGCACCTTCGTCTCACCGGGCTCCTCGCCGTCGGCGATGGCTGCGGCGATCTTCATGACCTCCTTGCCCAGCGAGTACGGCGACTCCGCGTGCGTGGCGTACATGGTGCCGGCCCCGACCGCCTCCAGGGCGTCGGCGATGCCGTCGTTGCCGACCACCTGCACCGTGCCCGCCAGCCCCCGGCTCTCCAGGGCGGCGACCACGCCGAGGGCCATCTCGTCGTTGGCGGCGTACACACCGTCGATGTCGGGGTTGGCCTGGAGCACGTTGGTCATGACGTCGAGGGCGGTGCCCCGGTCGAACTCCGCGGCCTGGGTGGCCACGACCTCGATGCCGGGATAGGTCGCGATCTGCTCCTGGAAGCCCTGGCTGCGCTCCTGGGCCACGTTGGTGCCCATGATGCCCTGGATCTCGACGACCGTGCCCTTCTCACCGACGGCCTCGGCCAGCGCGTCGGCGCCGGCCTTGCCCGCCTGGACCGCGTCGTAGCCGATGAAGGTCTCCAGGTCACCGCCGTCGGGGGCGCGGTCGAAGGCCATGACGGGCACGCCCGCGTCGTTGGCCTGCTCGACCATGGCCGTGCCGCCCTGGCTGCTCACCGGGTCGATGATGAGGACGTCGGGCGTGCGGCCCACGGCGTCGACCGTGAGGTCGAGGGCGGCCTGGTCGCTGTTGTTGGCGTTCTGCACGCTGAGGTCGATGCCGAGCTCCTGCGCGCCCGCCTCGGCGCCGTCGGCGACCGACACGAAGAACGGGTTGTTCAGCGTGCTCATGACGAGCGTGGCGGTCTGGTCGTCGGCGGCCGCCTCCTCCCCGCGGCCGCAGCCGGCGAGCAGCAGGGTGCTGGTGGCGAGGAGCGCGAGGGTGGTGGTCCGCAGGGTGGGTCGCGGGGACAGTCGCATGGTGGTGCTCCGATCTGGGTGGGCGGTGCGTGGGTGGGCGGTGCGTGGGTGGAGACGTGTCGTGCAGGGTGTGCGGGCCGGCGGGCTAGCCGACCGGGGTCGGGGCCGGGTCGCGGCGTCGTGTCGGGGTGGCGCGGCGCACCAGGCGGCGCAGGACCTCGCCGTTGCGGTCGAGGTAGACGGCGAAGAGGATGACGAGCCCCTTGACGACGTCCTGGAGGAAGGGCGAGACGTCGAGCAGGTTCAGTCCGTTGTCGATGGTGCCGAGCAGCACGGCGCCGATCGCCGTGCCGACGAGGGCGCCGCGACCCCCCGCCAGGCTCGTGCCGCCGATGATGACCGCGGCGATCGCGGCGAGCTCCAACCCGCTGCCAGCCGTCGGCTGGGCCGTGCTGAGCCGGGCCGTGAGGATGAAGCCGCCGATGGCGGCGAGCAGGCCGCTGATGACGAAGGCGGAGATCTTGACCCGGTCGACGGGGATGCCGGACAACCGTGCGGCCTCCGGGTTGTCACCCACCGCGTAGACGTAGCGGCCGAAGCGGCTGCGCGAGAGCAGCAGGCCGAAGACGACGAAGACGACGAGCATGATGAGGATGGGCAGCGGCACGCCGAGCGGCTTGGCGCGCCCGATCGCGCGGAAGCCCTCGTCGGCCACGGCCACGGGGTTGCCCTCGGTGATGCGCAGGGTGAGGCCGGCGACCACCGACATCATCGCCAGGGTGGCGATGAACGAGGGCATCCGGGTCTTGGTGACGAGCAGGCCGTTGACCAGCCCGGCGACGCAGCCGACGAGGAGACCCGCGCCGAGGCCGACCACGAGCGAGTGGTCCTGCAGGACCAGCGCCGTGGTCACCCCGGAGAGGCCGAGCACTGCGCCCACGGAGAGGTCGATCTCGCCCTGGATGATGACGAAGGTCTGGCCCGCCCCCAGCAGTGCGGTGACGGTGGCCGCGAGCAGCACGTTGAGCAGGTTCGCGGTGACCAGGAAGTCGGGGGTGGCGATGAAGAGCAGCACCGCCACGAACAGCAGCATCCAGATGGCGCGCAGCTCGCGTCCGAGGGGTCCGAGCTTGTCGATCATGAGGCACTCTCCAGGGCGTGGGCGAGGACGGACTCCTCGGTCAGGGCGGGTCCACTGAGCTCGGCGACGGCGCGGCCGTGCCGCACGACGATCACGCGGTCGCACATGGCGACGAGCTCGGGCAGGTCGGAGGAGACGAGGAGGATCGCGGTGCCCTCGCGGGTCTGCTCGTCGATGAGGCGGTAGATGTCGGCCTTCGCGGCGACGTCGACCCCCCGCGTCGGCTCGTCGAGCAGGAGGACGCGCGGGCGGCGCCGCAGCCAGCGGGCGAAGAGCACCTTCTGCTGGTTGCCCCCCGACAGGTCGCCGACCTCGGTGTCGACCGAGCGGGTGCGGATGCCCAGGCGCGTGACCATGTCGCCGGCGACCCGTCGCTCCTCGCCGCGGCGCACGACGCCGCGGGGGGCCAGGTCGGGCAGCGAGGCGAGGGAGATGTTGGCACCGACCGACTGCTGGAGCAGCAGCCCCTCGGCCTGCCGGTCGGGGCTGACGTAGGCGACGCCGGCCGCGATGGCCCGCCGCGGGCTCGAGAGCTCGACGACCTCACCGTCGATGCGGACCTCGCCGTCGACCGTCGAGGCGAGTCCGAACAGGCCACGCGGGATCTCGCCCTTGCCCGACCCGGCTACGCCGCCGATGCCGACCACCTCGCCCTCGTGCACGACCAGGTCGAGGTCGGCCACCAGGCCCGACGCGCTGAACCCGGACAGCTCGAGTCGAGGGCGCTCGGTCGGGTCCGAGTGCCGCGGGTAGAGGTCCTCCACGCTGCGACCGGCCATCGCGGTCACCACCTCGGCCTCGGAGGTCTCGGCCGGCGCCGCCGCCAGCGCCACCTGGCCGTCGCGCAGGACGACCACCTCGTCGGCGAGGGCGAAGACCTCCTTCAGCCGGTGGCTGATGTAGACGAGGGCGACCCCCTGGTCCCGCAGTCGCGCGACCTGGGTGAACAGCAGCTCCGACTCGGCGTCGTCGAGGGCCGCCGTCGGCTCGTCGAGGATCAGCAGCCGGACGTCCTCGCTCATCGCCTTGGCGATGACCAGCTGCTGCTGCTCGGCGACACCGAGGGAGGAGACCAGGCGGGAGGGGTCGACGTCGAGGCCGACACGGTCCAGGATCTCCCGCGCTGCCCGCCGCCGCGCGGCGCGGCGCACGGGGAAGCGTCCGAAGCGGGCCGTCGGGTCGAGCACGAAGAGGTTGGAGGCGATGTCGAGGTGGGGGAAGAGGTTCTGCCGGAACTCCTGGTAGATGACCCGGATGCCGCGGGCCATCGCGTCCTGGGGTCCGTGGAAGGCCGCCTCGTGGCCGTCGACGACCAGGCGTCCGCCGTCGGGCTGGTGGACGCCGGAGATGACCCGGGTGAGGGTCGACTTGCCCGCGCCGTTCTCCCCGACGAGGGCGGTCACCCGACCGGGCTCCACGGTGAGGTCGACGCCCTTGAGGACGGCGTTGTCGCCGAAGCTCTGGTGGATCTGGTGCAGCTCGAGTCGCACGGCGGACCTCAGTAGACGACGCCCGCGTGCAGCAGCACGTTGGCGTAGGGGGTGAACTCGCCGGAGCGGACCGCCGCGCGGGCGCCGTGCGAGAGGGCCTTGAACTCCACGTGGGGCACGAGGGTCAGCTCGACGCCGCGCTCGGCGAGGCGGCTCCGCAGCTCGGCGAGCATCGCGGGGGAGTGCGACGCGATCTCGGCGGGCACCGTGGCCCCCTCCACCTCGAGCTCGGCCAGCACGACGTCGAGGACGGCGAGGAACGACGGCACGCCCTCGGCCAGGGCCAGGTCGACGCGCTCGACGTGGGCGGGGATGGGCAGGCCGGCGTCGGTGACGGCGAGGAGGTCGGTGTGGCCGATCTCGGAGACGACGCGGCTGAGCTGGGCGTTGAGGGTGGCGCGGTTACGACGCACGGTGGGTCTCCTGTCGGGGGTGACGCGCGAGGAGCGCGTCGACCATGGCTGCGGTGGGGAGGCTGGGGCTGGCACCCCGCACGCCGACCGCGAGGGCACCTGCGGCCATGGCGCGCTGCAGCGCGTCGGCCCAGGCCAGACCGCGGGCAAGTGAGGCGCCGAGGGCGCCGGCGAAGGCGTCGCCGGCGGCAGTGGTGTCGACCGGATCGGCCGGGAAGGGGGCGTGCGCGGTCGTGCCGCCGGCCTCGACCACGACGGCTCCCTGGCCGCCCAGGGTGATCACCGCCCGCCCGGCGCCGCGCTCCACGAACCAGGCGCCCGCCGTGGCGGCGCTCGCGGTGTCGGTGACCGTGGTGCCGGTGAGGCGTGCGGCTTCCGACTCGTTGGGGGTCACGACGTCGGCCAGGGCCCACGCCTCCTCGGGGAGGGCGGCGGCCGGGGCGGGGTCGAGGACGACCGTCATGTCGAGGGACCGCGCGACCCGGGCGGCGTGGACCGCCGACTCCAGGGGGATCTCGAGCTGCAGCAGGAGCACCGACGCGCGCGGCGCGGCGGCGCGCACGGCTGCCTCGACCTCGGCGGGGCCGAGCGCGGCGTTGGCCAGGGGCACCATCACGATGTTGTTCTCCCCGGCGCCGTCGACGCGGATGTGGGCGATCCCCGTGGGACCGGACACGGTGCGGACGAGGGAGGTGTCGACGTCCTCGGCGTGCAGGCCCTCCAGGACGACGGAGCGGAAGAGGTCGTCGCCCACGCAGCCGACCATCGTCGTCGGGGCTCCGGCCCGCCGGGCGGCGAGGGCCTGGTTGGCGCCCTTGCCGCCGAGCACGAGGCCGAAGTCGGAGCCGAGCAGGGTCTCCCCGGGCTCGGGGTGTCGGCTCGCGAAGGTGGTGAGGTCGGCGGTGATGCTGCCGACGACGAGGACGCTGTCACGCATGGGGGCTCCTGGGTGGGGCGGCGGTCGAGCCGCGCACGACGAGCTCGACGGGGAGGGTGAGCGAGGCTCGGGGCTGGTCGGGGTGCTCGAGGCGGGCCAGCATCAGGCGTCCGGCCGCCGCGCCCTGGGCGACGGTGGGTCGGTCGACCACGGTCAGCGGGGGATCGAGGAGAGCGCCCAGGTCGAGGTCGTCGAAGCCGACGACCGAGAGGGCGTCGGGGAGGCGCAGCCCGCGCAGACGGATGGCCTTGAGGGCGCCGACGACCATGAGGTTGTTGGCGACGAAGACGGCGGTGGGCCGGTCGGGTCGCTCGAGGAGACGGTGCATGGCCGCGGACCCGCCCGCCTCGGTGAAGTCGGCGATCTCGACGTGGTCGGCCGCGGGCACGACCCCGTGCTCGGCGAGCACGGCGAGGAAGACCTCGTGGCGCTCGCGGCCCGGCGTGCAGGTCTGCGGCCCGCTGATCACGGCGATGGCGCGGTGGCCGAGGCCGAGCAGGTGCTCGGCCGCGAGCCGGGCACCGGCAGCGTTGTCGACCTCGACGGAGTCCACGTCGCTGCCGCTGGTGACGACGCGGTCGACGAAGACCACGGGTGTGCCGGAGGCCGCGAGCCGGCTCGGCACCACGTCGGTCTCGGTGGCAGGGGCGAGCACGATGCCGTCGACCCGACGCTCGAGGTCGCCGACCAGCTCGGCCTCGCGGGCCACGCTCTCACCGCTGTTGGCGATGACGACCTGGAGGCCCGCGGGGGTGATCACCTCCTCCACGCCGCGGGTCACCGCGGCGAAGAAGGGGTTGGTGATGTCGGGCACGACCACGCCGACGGCGAGGTGCCTTCCCATCCGCAGGCCACGGGCGGTGCGGCTGGGGCGGTAGTCCAGGGCCTCGACCGCCGCGGCCACGGCGTCGTGGCTGCGCACGTGCTCCCCGGCCAGGAAGCGGGAGACGGTGGCGGTCGACACACCGGCGTGGCGCGCGACGTCCTGGATGTTGGCCACGGCCCACCTCCTGTAATCGATTACTGATATCGATTGCAGAACTTAGTGAGTGACCGTCGTCACTGTCAAGGGCTGCTGCCCGTCGGGCCGCGGGTGCTTCGCCCTGGCCCTGGATGATGGGATGGGTGCGTGGGCGACGAGCGTCGCTGGAGCCGGTCAGCACGGGTGGAGGAGAGTCACGTGGTCGACGAGAGCGTCGAGGTCCAGCGCTTCCCGCCCAGCAACGGCAGGTTCACCGGCTACCTCGGTCTCGCCATCGGTCCGGCCGTCCTCGTCCTGGCCGGCGTGTACGGCGGGCTGGGCCCGGCCCTCGTCGTGGGCGTCGCGCTGTTCGAGGTCGTGGTGTGGCTGGTCATGCTGCGCCCGGCCGTCTGGGTCGAGGGCGACGTGCTGGTGCTGCGCCACCTCGTGCGCACCGAGCGGGTGCCGCTGGCCGCGGTCACCAGCGTGGTCGTGCGCCACGTCCTGGCCGTCTTCGCCGGTGAGCGCCGCTTCGTCTCCCCGACCATCGCGCGCAGCTCGCGCCAGCTCATCGGCGAGGCACGTGCGGCCCGTCGGGGAGGTCGCCCCAGCAGCTGGCTCAGCGAGGTCACCGCGCCCGCGGGCAAGGGCGTCGACCAGGCCGACTTCGTCGAGCAGCGGCTGCGCCACCTGGCCGAGCAGGCCCGTCTGGCGCGCGGGGTGGCGGCCCGCTCGCCCGAGCAGGAGGCGCTGCTCGGCGAGGCCCGGCGCACCACAAGCTGGCCCTGGGTGGGCGTCGTCGTGGTGCTCGCCGTCGCCCTCGTGGTGACCCTGCTCGTGTGACCCTGCTCGTAGGACCCTGCCCGTGCGACCTCGTCGCGCAGCGCCGGGCCCCGGCCGGGGCCTACAGCCCCGCGGCGGCCGCGAGGTCGGTGCGGACGGCGTCGAGGCGTCCCGCGGCGACGATGCGGGCGGCCGCGACGGCATCGGCCACGTCGTCGTCAGGGCCGGCCTCCACGGGCACGACCACCTCGAGGTAGCACTTGAGCTTGGGCTCGGTGCCGCTGGGGCGCACGACCACGCGCGCGCCCTCGGCGAGGCGGTAGCGGAGACCCTCGGTGGGCGGAAGGCCGCCGGCGGGCGGAGCGGCGAGGTCGTCGACCGCCTCCACCGCGAGGCCGCCGAGCACGGTCGGCGGGGTGGAGCGCAGCGTCTGCATCGCCCGGGTGATGACGCCGAGGTCCTCGACGCGCACCGAGAGCTGGTCGGTGGCGTGCAGGCCGTGGCGGCGCGCGATGTCGTCGAGCAGGTCCAGCAGCGTGCGGCCCTCGGCCTTGGCCCCGGCGGCGATGTCGCACAGCAGCAGGAGCGCCGAGACGCCGTCCTTGTCGCGCACGTGCTCGGGGTCGCAGCAGTAGCCGAGCGCCTCCTCGTAGCCGAAGGCGAGGCCGTCGACGCGACCGATCCACTTGAAGCCGGTGAGGGTCTCGACGTAGGGCTGGCCGGCGGCAGCGGCCATGGTGCCGAGCAGGCTGGAGGAGACGAGGGAGGTGGCGTAGGTGCCTTCGCGGCCCGAGCGCAGCAGGTGGTCGGCGAGCAGGGCACCGACCTCGTCGCCGCGCAGCATGCGCCAGCCCTGCGGGGTCGGCACGGCCGCGGCGCAGCGGTCGGCGTCGGGGTCGTTGGCGACCACGAGGTCGGCGTCGACGCGGGCGGCCAGCTCCATGGCCAGGTCCATGGCGCCCGGCTCCTCGGGGTTGGGGAAGGCGACGGTGGGGAAGTCGGGGTCGGGCTGCTCCTGCTGCTCCACCACGCGGGGGGCCGCGAAGCCGGCCGTCTCCAGCACCGCGGCGACCGAGGTGCCGCCGACGCCGTGCAGGGGGGTGTAGACGATGTCGAGGTCGCGCGGCCCGTCGGCCACGAGGGCGGCGGTGGTGTCGAGGTAGCGGTCGACGACCTCCTCGCCCAGCACCCGCCCGGGGCGACCGCGGGGCACGTCGGCGACCCGGCCGACCGCGGCGATCTGCGCGGCGATGGCGGCGTCGACGGGGGCGACGATCTGGCTGCCGTCGCCGAGGTAGACCTTGTAGCCGTTGTCCTCGGGCGGGTTGTGGCTGGCGGTGACCATCACGCCGGCGGCGCAGCCGAGCTCGCGGATGGCGTAGGCGAGCACGGGTGTCGGCAGGGGGGCGGGCAGCAGGTGGGCCTCGAAGCCGGCGCCGGTCATCACCTCGGCGGTGTCGCGCGCGAAGACGTCGCTGTTGTGCCGCGCGTCGTAGCCGATCACCACGCCGCCGCGCGCCCCCGTCCCCCGGAGGTACGCCGCGAGACCGGCGGCCGCCCGCGTCACCACCACGCGGTTCATCCGGCGGGGCCCCGCACCCAGGGCGCCGCGCAGGCCGGCCGTGCCGAACTCCAGCGTGCCGTCGAAGCGGTCGGCCAGGTCGCCCTGCGCCGCCGCGTCGCCCGCCTCGGCCGCCGCCACGACCGCGTCCAGCTCGGCCCGGGTGGCCGGGTCGGGGTCGTCGGCGGTCCAGGCGCGGGCGAGGTCGAGCAGCGTGGCGAGGTCGGGGCGGGTCATGGGGCTGACGCTAGTGCGTGGCGACCGGCGGTCCTAGCCGGGCCGGTCCGGCGCCGCGAGCGCTCAGGAGCCGCAGCGACCACCCGGCGCCGGCACCGGGTCCGACGCCGCCCGGAAGCCGGTGGCCCAGGCGCGCGTCACGCTGCCCGCCACCCCGTCGGCGTCGGTGAACTCCAGGCCGAAGCGGTCCCAGCCGCCGCCGCGGCGGGGCTGCGAGACGCGTGCGAAGACGTAGTAGTCGCCGGGCCTCACCTGCGCGGGCAGGGCGCTCCGCTCGCCCCACGCCACGGTGTCGCGCTCGCTCCGGGGAGGCGCGGTGCCGCCTGCCATGCCGGTGTAGGACACCTGCCCGGGCGGGCGGCGACTGATCGACTGCCCGGAGACCTCGACGCCCTGCAGCCCCTCGAGCACCAGGCGCTCGACCGTCGCCGGGGCGCTCACCCGGAACGACTCCCAGACCACGTAGGGCTTCCGGGCGGGCGCGCACCGGGCGCTCGTGCCCCGGTCCAGCGCGAGGGCGGTCGAGCGGGCGGGGGGCGCCGGGTCGCTCGGGGTCGGCGTGGCCGGCGAGGACGCGGAGGGAGCGCCGGGCCCGCTCGACCCGTCCTGGCCGCCGCCACTGCTGCAGGCGGCGGTGACGCCGACGAGGACGGAGAGCAGGGCGACCAGGAGACGACGGGGCACGACCGGAGGCTGCCCCACGCCGGTGCGGGGAAACCGGGTGGGCCCTCGGCGCCCGCTCAGGCGTCGATGCTGCTCATGTCGCCGTAGCGCTCGCCCACCACGGCGTCGCGCGGCACGGCACGCTCGAGGGCCTCGAGGTCGGCGGTGTCGAGGGAGACCGCGACGGCCCCGGCGTTCTCCTCCAGGTAGCGCACGCGCTTGGTGCCGGGGATGGGGGCGACGCCGAGGGTGTCGTCGCCCTGCGCGAGCACCCAGGCGAGCGCGAGCTGGCCGGGGGTGCAGCCCTTGGCCTCGGCGATCCCGCGCACCTTCGCCACGAGCGCGAGGTTGGCGCGCAGCCCCTCGCCGTTGAGCCGGGGGAAGTACGCCGTGCGACGCGAGTCGCCCTCCTCCAGCTGGCTCTCGTCGGTGATCGCGCCGGTGAGGATGCCGCGACCCAGCGGCGAGTAGGGCACCAGGCCGATGCCGAGCTCACGCAGCACGGGGAGGATCTCGTCCTCGAGGTCCCGGGTGAACAGGGAGTACTCGGTCTGCAGCGCGGTGATCGGGTGGGTGGCGTGGGCGCGCCGGATCGTGGCGGCCGAGGCCTCCGAGAGCCCCAGGTGGCGGACCTTGCCGGCCTCGACGAGCTCGGCCATCGCGCCGACGGTCTCCTCGATCGGCACGGTCTTGTCGACACGGTGCTGGTAGTAGAGGTCGAGGTGGTCCACGCCGAGCCGTCGCAGCGAGGCGTCGCACGCGGTGCGCACGTAGTCGGGCCTGCCGTTGATGCCCAGGCGGGTGCCGTCGGGCAGCCGCTCGTTGCCGAACTTCGTGGCCAGCTGGACCTCGTCACGGCGGCCGGCGATGGCGCGGCCCACCAGCTGCTCGTTGGTGAAGGGGCCGTACATGTCGGCGGTGTCGAGGAAGGTCACGCCGAGGTCGAGGGCGCGGTGGATGGTGTCGACGCCGGTCTGCTCGTCGCCGGTGCCGTAGAACTCCGACATGCCCATGCAGCCCAGGCCGAGGGCGGAGACGGTGAGGGGTCGACCCTCGTGGGAGGCGGTGCCGAGGGTGCGGGTCGGGATGCTCGCGGGGGTCGGTGCGGAGGTGCTCATGGGTCCACCCAAGCGCGGCGGTCCAAGCCGGGGGTGCGTCAGCGCGCGCCGAGCAGGTCCAGCTCCGCCGCGAGCTCGACGAAGAGCGCCTGGTTGAGGGCGAAGGCCGCCTGCACCTCGGCCACGACCGCCTGCTGCTGCGCCTCGTCGAGGTCGAGCCCGTCGAGGCGCAGGCGGTAGCCGTCCTTGTAGGGCTTGGGCCTCGGCACGGCGTCGAAGCGGTAGAAGTCCGTGCCGCGGCCCCCGAGGTGAAAGGTGCGGTCGAGGGTGCGGCCGATGGCCTGGCCCCCGGAGAGGTCGCCGAGGTAGCGGGTGTAGTGGTGGGCCGCGAAGCCGGCGCCGCCGGCCACGCCGGTGCTGGCCTCGATGCGGCGCTCGTAGGCCGCGACCGCGGGGGAGTCGACCTCGCGGGGCCCGCCGGGCGCCCAGTGCTCCAGGTCGGCCTCCAGCGCGGCCGACCGCTCGAGGTCGGGGTCGTGGACCGCGACGACACCGGGGTGGTGCAGGTGGGCGCGGGCGGTGCGCTCGAGCGCGGCGTACACGCGCTGCAGCCGCAGCAGGTAGGCGGTGTAGCCGGCGGCGTCGACCCCGCCCTCGAGCAGCCGGGTGACGAAGACCGAGGCCTCGGCGGCGCGGTGCTCGGCCATCGACCCCTCGCGCATGCGCGCCGACAGCGTGCTCACGCGGGCAGGTCGGACGCGGGCACGTCGGGCAGGGGGTGGGCGCGCAGCATCGCCGCGGCCATGGCCACCAGGTTGGCGACGAAGGCGTCGGTGTCGAGGCGCTCGCGCCGGGGGGAGTCGCCGCCCAGGGCCCGGGCGCGGTCGCCGATGGCGCGCAGCACGAAGCCGGTCATCAGGCTCAGCCGCTCGTCGCGCAGCGCGTCGGGCATCGTCGGCATCCGCTCGACGATGAGGGCGTAGACCTCGTGGCCCCCGGTGCGGGCCAGCGCCTCCTCCACCCCGTCCATGGCGCGGGCGTGGTCGTCGGCGATCAGCTCCGCGACGATCATGAGGTAGCAGCGACCGCGCCAGTCGCTCTCGGCCACCTCGACGCTGGGACGCACGACGGCCTCGACGGCCGCACCGAGGTCGTCGTCGGGCCGCTCGTGCGCCACGGCGAGCAGCTCGCGCTCGCGCGCGGCGAGGACGTCGGTGAACTGGTCGAGCACCGTGGTCAGCAGCCCCGCGCGGGAGCCGAAGTGGTAGTGCACCGCGCCCCGGTTGCGCTGGCCGGCCTGGCGGGTGATGTCGAGCAGCGAGGCGTTCTGCACCCCGTGGTCGGCGAAGGCCCGCGTGGCCGCCTCGACCAGTCGGGCCCGGGTCTCGCGACCCGAGGACAGGTCGCCGGTGGGGTCGGGGGTCTCGCCGGTCGTCTCGTCGGGGGCCATCAGATCCGCGGGACGATCGTGGAGAGGAGGTCTCCCATCCGGCTGGCCGCGGCGCGACCGGCCTCCAGGACCTCGGCGTGGTCGAGCGGCTCTCCGCTCATGCCGGCGGCGAGGTTGGTGACCAGGCTGATGCCGAGGACCTCCATGCCGGCCTCGCGCGCGGCGATGGCCTCGAGAGTCGTGCTCATCCCGACCAGGTGGCCGCCGATCGCGCGGACCATCCCGATCTCGGCGGGGGTCTCGTAGTGCGGTCCGGGGAACTGGACGTAGACGCCCTCGTCGAGGCTCGGGTCGATCTCGCGGCACAGCGCGCGCAGGCGCGGGGAGTAGAGGTCGGTAAGGTCGACGAAGCGCGCGCCCTCGATGGGGGAGCGGCCGGTGAGGTTGATGTGGTCGCTGATCAGCACCGGCTGGCCGGGGCTCCAGGTCTCCTTGAGCCCGCCGCAGCCGTTGGTGAGCACGATCGTGGAGCAGCCCGCGGCGGCCGCGGTGCGGACCGGGTGGACCACGGCCGGCACCCCCTTGCCCTCGTAGTAGTGGGTGCGCGAGAGGAAGACCAGCAGGTTGCGTTCGCCCGAGCGCACCGAGCGGATCGTGCCGGAGTGGCCGGCGACCGCGGCGGGGTTGAAGCCGGGCAGGTCGGTCGTGGCGATCTCGGCCGTGGCCTCGCCGAGTGCGTCCACCGCGGGGAGCCAGCCGGACCCGAGCACCAGGGCCACGTCGTGGCGCTCGACGCCGGTCAGGTCGGCGAGCTTCTGGGCGGCGTCGGTGGCCAGGGAGTATGCGTCGTCGTTCACCTCCTCAGCCTATGCGTGCCGCGACCCGTCGCGGGCCACGGGCCGCGCCCGGGGAGCTACAGGCCCGAGGAGCGGCAGGGGCGTCGGCGCAGGGCGGCGACGTAGTCGGCGGGGGCGTCGGCGGCCTCGGCGGCGTCGGCCAGCACGCCGAGGTAGGAGGCGGAGGGCAGGCCGCCCTCGTAGGCGTCGAGGACGTAGGCCCACGTGACCTGCTCGCCGGTGAGCGTGGAGACCCGCACCCGGGTCTTGCGGTAGAGGCCGGTGTCGGCCTGCTCCCAGCCGTCGAGGCTGCTCTCGTCCTCGCGGGTGACGTCGTAGACGGCCACGAAGACCTGCTCGAAGGGGTCCTGGACGATGGTGGGCAGGGCGCCGTCCCAGCCGTGCTCCTCGCCACCGAAGGTCAGCCGCCAGCCCTCCAGCCAGCCGGTCGTGCGCAGCGGCGAGTGGGGGCAGCGCTCGCCCATGCGGGCGGGATCGAGGTTGCTCCCGTAGGCGGCGTAGAGCGTCACGTGACGAAGAGTAGTGCCGGGTGCCCGCCCGCCTTGGGCCGACCTGCGCGCGAGCCCTAGGGTGGGGCCCGTGAGCACGCACTTCGATGTCCTCGTCCTCGGCGCCGGTCCCGGTGGCTACGTCGCCGCGATCCGCGCGGCCCAGCTCGGCAAGAAGGTCGCCGTGGTGGAGGAGAAGTACTGGGGCGGTGTCTGCCTCAACGTCGGGTGCATCCCCTCCAAGGCCCTGCTCAAGAACGCCGAGCTCGCCCACGTGCTGACCCACGAGAAGGCCAAGTACGGCATCGAGGGCGACGCCACCATGGCCTTCGGGCCCACCCACAAGCGCAGCCGCCAGGTCTCCGGCGGCATCGTCAAGGGCGTCCACTTCCTGATGAAGAAGAACAAGATCACCGAGATCGACGGCTGGGGCACCCTCACCGGCGCGGTCGACGGCGGTCAGGGCGTCGACGTCAAGGACAAGGACGGCAACGTCACCTCCTACACCTGCACCGACCTCATCGTCGCCGCGGGCGCCAAGACCCGGCTCATCCCGGGCACCTCGCTCAGCGAGCGGGTCGTGACCTACGAGGAGCAGATCCTCACCGACCAGCTGCCCGGCTCCATCATCATCGCCGGCTCCGGCGCGATCGGCGTGGAGTTCGCCTACGTGCTGAAGAACTTCGGCGTCGAGGTGACCATCGTGGAGTTCCTCGACCGCATGGTGCCCACCGAGGACGCCGACGTGTCCAAGGAGCTGCTCAAGCACTACAAGAAGCTCGGCGTCGACGTGCGCCTGTCGACCAAGGTCGAGTCGATCGAGGACTCCGGCGACCAGGTCTCGGTGACGGTGTCGAAGGACGGCCAGCAGGAGGTCCTCAAGGCCGACAAGGTCATGCAGGCCATCGGCTTCGCCCCGCGCGTCGAGGGCTACGGCCTCGAGGCGGCCGGTGTGGAGCTCACCGAGCGGGGAGCGATCGCCGTCGACGGGCGGGGCCGCACCAACGTCGAGCACGTCTACGCCATCGGCGACGTCACCGGCAAGATGATGCTGGCCCACGCCGCGGAGGCCATGGGCATCGTGGCCGCCGAGACCATCGCCGGCGCGGAGACCATGGAGATCGACTTCGACATGATCCCGCGGGCGACCTACTGCCAGCCGCAGGTGGCCTCGTTCGGCTACTCCGAGCAGCAGGCCAAGGACAAGGGCTACGACGTCAAGACCTCCACCTTCCCCTTCTCGGCCAACGGCAAGGCGCAGGGTCTCGGCGACGCGGTCGGCTTCGTGAAGGTCGTCGCCGACGCCGAGCACAACGAGATCATCGGTGCCCACCTCATCGGCCCCGACGTGACCGAGCTGCTGCCGGTGCTGACCCTGGCCCAGCAGTGGGACCTCACCGCCGACGAGGTGGCCCGCAACGTCTTCGCCCACCCGACGCTGGGTGAGTCGGTGAAGGAAGCCGTGCACGGCATCGCCGGCCACATGATCAACTTCTGACCGAGCCCGCCAGCGCGAGGAGCACAGCCATGCCCGACCGGACAGTCGACAAGGTCGTCATCATCGGCGGTGGTCCCGGGGGCTACGAGTCCGCGCTGGTCGCCAGCCAGCTCGGGGCCGAGGTGACCGTGGTCGACACCGACGGTCTCGGCGGGTCGGCGGTCATCACCGACTGCGTGCCGAGCAAGACCCTCATCGCCACCTCCGAGCTGATGACCGAGGTCGCCGGCGCCGCCGAGCTCGGGGTCAACTTTCACGACGTGGAGGGTGACGCGGCCACGACGCTCAGCGTGGACCTGGCCCGGGTCAACACCCGGGTCAAGGCCCTCGCCGCCGAGCAGTCGGTCGACATCGGCCGCCGCCTCGACCGCGAGAACGTCACGGTGGTGCGCGGCCGCGGCCGCCTCGACGGCCCCGAGCGCGTCGTGGTGACCGCCCCCGACGGCTCCGAGCAGACCCTCGAGGCCGGCGCCGTGCTCATCGCCACCGGCGCCTCGCCCCGCACGCTGCCCAGCGCCCAGCCCGACGGCGAGCGGATCCTCACCTGGGAGCAGGTCTACGACCTCACCGAGGTGCCGACCGAGCTGATCGTGGTCGGCTCGGGCGTGACCGGGGCCGAGTTCGCGTCGGCCTACCTCGCCCTCGGGATCCCCGTCACCCTCGTCTCCTCGCGCGACCGCGTGCTGCCCGGCGAGGACGCCGACGCCTCGGCCGTGCTAGAGGAGGTCTCCAAGCGCCGCGGCATGAAGGTGCTCTCCCGCTCGCGGATGGAGTCGGTGACCCGCGACGGCGACGTCGTGACCGTGACGCTCACCGACGGCCGCAGCGTGCAGGGCTCGCACTGCATCCTCGCGCTCGGCTCGGTGCCCAACACCACCGACCTCGGTCTCGAGGACGCCGGCGTGCGACTCAAGGACGGCGGCTTCGTCGGCGTCGACCGCGTCTCGCGCACCACCGCCCGCGGGGTCTACGCCGCCGGTGACTGCACCGGTGTGCTGATGCTCGCCTCGGTGGCGGCCATGCAGGGCCGGATCGCGATGTACCACTTCCTCGGCGACGCCGTCGCGCCCCTGGACCTCAAGAAGGTCGCCTCCAACGTCTTCACCGCCCCCGAGATCGCCACGGTCGGCTGGTCGCAGCAGGCCGTCGACAACGGGGAGATCACCGCCGAGGTCGTCATGCTGCCTCTCTCGGGCAACCCGCGGGCCAAGATGCAGGGCGTGCGCGACGGATTCGTCAAGCTCTTCTGCCGTCCCGGCACCGGCATCGTCGTCGGCGGCGTGGTGGTCGGTCCTCGGGCCAGCGAGCTGATCCACCCGGTGTCGCTGGCCGTGGCGGAGTCGATCACCGCCGACCAGCTCGCGGCCACCTTCACCGTCTACCCCTCGATGAGCGGGTCGATCGCGGAGGCCGCCCGCCGGCTGCACCGCGTCTGACCCGCGCCCGGGCCGCGTCTGACCCGCGCCCGGGCCGCGTCTGACCGGGAGCGGCCGCCGCGCGGCCGGCCTCAGAGCCGGTCGAGCAGGACCTCGAGCCGCTCGATCTCCGCGGTCTGGCCCGCGGAGATCTCGGTGGCGATCTCGTTGACGCGCTGGTCGGAGCCGTCGGCGAGCACCGCCTCGGCCATCGTGACCGCGCCCTCGTGGTGGCGGATCATGTCGGTGAGGAAGAGCCGGTCGAAGTCGACGCCCTCGGCCGCGGCCAGGGCGTCGAGGTCGTCGGAGCCGAGCATCCCGGGCATGGCCCCCATGCCCTCCATGCCCTCCATGCCCTCCATGCCGTGACCCTCGTGCCCCGTCGCGGAGTCGCCCGACACCGCCTCGGTCATCTCCGCCAGGTCGGACTCGTCGGGCACCGGGAGGCCGCGGGCGTCGAGCCACGCCGCCATCTCGAGGATCTCGGGGCCCTGGCCCGCCGCGATGCGGTCGGCCGCTGCGAGCACGGCCGGGCTCGCAGCCCGGGTCTGCGCCAGGTCGACCAGCGTCAGCGCCTGCGCGTGGTGGGGCACCATCTGGGTCAGGAACGACGCGTCGTCGGCGTCAACCCCGGCCGGCAGCGCCGCCGCAGGGGCGTCCGACGCGCCCCCCTCCGGCGTGTCCGCGGCGCCGTCGTCGGAGCTGCACCCCGCGAGGCCCAGCGCGAGCACGGCGGCGGCCGCGGCGATCGACGTACGGTGCAGGACAACGACCCGAGTCATGGATCCAGCACATCACAGGGTGGCGCGATCGGGCCACAGCGGCCAAGATTCTCCTGACCCACCCCTCCGCGGCACCCGCGGAGGGATTCGACACTCGGACGAAGGGCCCACCCCCGTGACACCACCCACCCCCCGCCGCACCCGCGCCGGGCTCGCGCTGCTCTCGCTGGCCCTCGGCGCCGGCGCGGTCGCCGGCCTCACGGTCACCGGCGCCGGCTCGGCCTCCGCCGAGCGCACCGACCCGACCTGCACCCCCGCCGAGCGCGCCGACCTGCGCGCCGCCGGCGACAACTTCGACGACGCCTGCGCGCTGCCCGGCCAGGCGCTCGCCGGGCTCGACTCCTACGAGGCCACCGCCGACCAGGGCGAGGTCGACAAGAGCAGCAACGTGCGGCAGATCGCCCGCAAGCCGCTGGTCGGCTCCTTCACCCCTGAGAACGGCGGCGTCGGCAGCGACCTGGCCTTCCAGGGCAAGTACGCCTACGACGGCAACTACAACGGCTTCGCGGTCTTCGACATCTCCCGCCCCACCGAGCCGAAGCGCGTGGCCCAGGTCGAGTGCCCCGGGGGCCAGGGCGACGTCTCGGTCTACCGCGACGTCCTCGTGCTGAGCGTCGACTCCAGCCGCAGCGACGACTCGTGCAGCAGCGTCTCGCAGTCGGCCGAGGAGGAGTCGTCGTGGGAGGGTCTGCGGGTCTTCGACATCTCCGACCCCGCCGCCCCGGAGTACGTCGCGTCGGTGGAGACCGACTGCGGCTCGCACACCCACACCCTCGCCCCGTCGAAGTCGGGGCAGCGGCTCTTCGTCTACGTGTCCTCCTACGGACCCAACGACGCCTTCCCCGACTGCCAGACCCCGCACGACCGCATCAGCATCGTCACCGTGCCCGTGGCCGACCCCGCCGGGGCGGAGCTGCTCCGCACGCCGAGGCTGTTCCCCGGCGGCGGCAACCCCGGCAGCGGCGTGCCCGGCGGCAACAGCGCCACGAGCGGCTGCCACGACATCACCGCCTACCCGAAGAAGGACCTCGCCGCGGGGGCCTGCATGGGCGACGGCATCCTGATGGACATCAGCAAGCGCGCCGAGCCCCGCGTCATCGACCGGGTCCGCGACGAGCGCAACTTCGCCTTCTGGCACAGCGCCACCTTCAACAACGCCGGCACCAAGGTCGTCTTCACCGACGAGCTCGGCGGCGGCGGTGCGCCGACCTGCAACCCCGGCACCGGCCCCAAGCGGGGCGCCAACGGCATCTACGACATCGTGCGTCGCGACCTGGAGTTCCGCAGCTACTACAAGATCCCGCGCACCCAGGCGCTCACCGAGAACTGCGTGGCCCACAACGGCTCGCTGATCCCGGTGGAGGGCCGCGACATCATGGTGCAGGCGTGGTACCAGGGCGGCTTCTCGGTCTTCGACTTCACCAACTCCCGCAAGCCGGTCGAGATCGCCCACTTCGACCGCGGAGCCATCTCCGACACCGAGCTCGTGCTCGGTGGCTCCTGGTCGACGTACTGGTACAACGGCCACATCTACTCCAGCGACATCACCCGCGGCCTCGAGGTCTTCGCCATCGACGACCCGCGCGTGAACAAGGCCAAGAAGGTGCGCATGGGCACCTTCAACGCCCAGTCGCAGCCGTCCTACAACGGCTGACCGCACCACCCCGCACGGCACCGCACCGCACCGAGCGGGCTTGAGACGCGCCCGGTCCTCCTGTGAGGATCGGGCGCGTCCTGCTTGCCTCCACCCCCCGGGAGTCCCTGTGCGCCACCTCCGCCCCACCCGTGCCCACCCCGCGCGCCGCCTGAGCGGCGCAGGCCCCCTGCTGTCGGTGGCCCTGCTGTCGGTGGCCCTGCTGTCGGTGGCCCTGCTGTCGGTGGCCCTGCTGTCGGTGGCACTGCTGTCGGTCGCCGTGCCGCCGGGCGGCGCGGCCGCCGAGGAGGGGGAGCGGCGGGCCCCGATCGGTGGCGTCGACCTGGCCGGGCGCGGCTACGGCCACGGCATCGGCCTGTCGCAGTGGGGCGCCGAGGGCGCCGCGCGCCAGGGACTCGGGGCCCAGCGGATCCTGCGCTTCTACTACCCCGGCACCGGCCGGGGCACGGTCGGCGGCGACGTCAGGGTGCTGATCTCGGCCGACACCAGCGACGACGTCGTCGTGAGCGCGCGTCGGGCCCTGACCGCGACCGGGTCGGCGGGCTCGGCGCGCACCTGGCGACTCGACGAGGCCCGCCCCGAGGCGAGCCGGTGGCGGATCACCGCCGCCGACGGCGACAGCCTGGTCTCGTCGCAGACCTCCGGCGGCCCCTGGAAGCGGTGGCGGGTGCTGCCGGGGCAGGCGCAGTTCGCGGCCGGGGGAGCGCCGGTGCGGCTGCACACGCCCGCGGGGGCCGTGGACTACCGCGGCGCGCTGCGCTCGGCGGCCTCCGGGGCGGGCCGCGACACCGTCAACGTCGTCGCGCTGGAGTCCTACCTGCGCGGGGTGGTGCCGGCCGAGGTGATCGCCTCGACCTGGGACCCCGATGCGATCCGCGCCCAGGCCGTCGCCGCCCGCACCTACGCCGCCTTCGAGCGCGCCGCCGCACCGGGCTCGCGTCACTACCAGCTGTGCGACACCGCCGCCTGCCAGGTCTACGGAGGCTTCTCCGCCGAGCACCCGCGGGCCGACGCGGCGATCCGGGCCACCGCGCGCCAGGTGCGCACCAAGGACGGGAAGCCGATCTTCGCGCAGTTCTCGGCCAGCAATGGCGGCTGGACCCGGGCCGGCTCCTTCGGCTACCTGCGGGCGAAGAAGGACCCCTACGACCCGTGGCGCGGCAACCCCTACGTGCCGTGGCCCGAGGGCACGGTGCGGATCAGCGACGAGGCGCTCGAGGGGGCGCTGCCGCAGATCGGAGAGCTCACCGGCGTGGAGGTCACCCGCCGCGACGGCGACGGCCCGCGCGGCGGTCGCGTCGTCGAGGTGCGCGTGAGCGGCACCGACGCCTCCAGCACGCTGAGCGGTGACCGGTTCCGCTCGTTCTTCGGGCTGCGCTCGGACTGGTTCTGGCTCGTCTGAGCACCGCGCGTCCGCGCGAACTACGCCGGCGTAGTTCGCGCAGAGCGCCGCGGGGCCGCGGTGACCTGTGGTGCCATCGGGTCATGCTGCTCCGCCGCCCCCGCGGTCGTGCGCGCGTCGCCCTGCTGCTCGCCGCCGTCGCCGCGCCCCTGCTCGCCCCGCTCGCGGCGACGCCGCCCGCGTCGGCCGCGTCGGCCGCCGACACCTGGACCGTGCCGCCCGACGCCGTGCTGACCCTCACCGGCCACGGCTACGGTCACGGTCACGGCATGTCGCAGTACGGCGCGGAGGGCGCGGCCCGCCAGGGCCTGGACCACCGCGAGATCCTCGACTTCTACTACCCCGACCTGACCTGGGGCCGGCGCGCCGGACGCATCGACGTGCTCGTCGGCGCCGACACCACCGACGACCTCGTCGTGCGCGCCCGGCCGGGGCTGACGCTGCGCGACACCGCGACCGGTGAGCTGACGCTGCTGCCCGACAAGGGCGCCTCGCTGTGGCGGGTGCAGCAGGCCGCCACCGGGGCCACCCGGGTCTCCTTCCGCACCGACCGATGGCGGCGCTGGCGCGAGCTCGAGGGCGACGGGGAGCTCGCCGCGGGCGGTCAGCCGCTCACCCTGGTGACGCCCGGCGGGGACCAGCGGTACCGCGGTCGGCTGCGTGCCGCCACCGTGACCCCGGGCTCGGCCGCCCGCGACACCGTCAACGACCTGCGCCTGGAGGCCTACCTGCGCGGCGTGGTGCCGCGCGAGGTGCCGGCGAGCTGGTCGCCGGCCGCCGTGCGCGCCCAGGCGGTGGCGGCCCGCACCTACGCCGCCTACGAGCGGCTCCACCCCCGCGGGGGCCACTTCGACGTCTACGACACCACGGCCTCCCAGGTCTACGGCGGGGTCGGCTCCGAGCACCCCGCCTCCGACGCCGCGATCGCCGACACCGTGGGGCAGGTGCTGCTCGCCGACGGGTCGCCCGCCTTCACGCAGTTCTCCTCGAGCAGCGGGGGATGGACCTCGGCCGGCTCGGTGCCCTACCTGGTGGCCCGGGCCGACCCGTACGACGACTGGGCCGGCAACCCCGTGCACGACTGGTCGGTGCGGCTGGCCGACGAGACCCTGGAGCGGCGCTGGCCCGCGGTCGGCGACCTGCGGGGCGTGCGGGTCACCGCCCGCGACGGCAACGGCGAGTGGGGCGGTCGGGTCTCGGCCCTGGTGCTGAGCGGCACGCGGGGCTCGGTCACGGTGAGCGGCGACGCGTTCCGCTCCGCGCTGGGGCTGCGCTCGACCTGGTTCACCGTCGCGGTGTCGTGACCGCCCGGGGGCCCGCGCACAGCGCAGTGCGCACCCCGAGCCCGGCCAGCAGCGCCCAGAACGCCGCCCCCACGCCGAGCACGACGACGCCGGAGGCGGCGACGAGGAAGGTGACCGCCGCGGCCTCGCGCTCCTCGCGCGCGCCCAGGGCGTCGCTGGCCGAGGCGGCGAACGTGCCCAGCAGCGCCAGACCGGCGGCGGCCGGCACCACCGCGCTGGAGGAGGCGGCCACCAGCGAGGCCAGGGCGGCGCTGGCCACCGCCAGCGCGAGGTAGGCCACCGCCGCGGTGACGGCGGCCACCCAGCGGCGCCCACGGTCGGGGCCGGCCTCGGGGCCGGCCGCCAGGGCCGCGGTGATCGCGGCCAGGTTGACCGCGTGGGCGCCGGCCGGGGCGCCGACCACGGTGGCCACCCCCGTGACCGCCATCGACTCGCGCCACGGCACGGCGTAGCCCTCGGCGCTCATCACCGCCACCCCGGGGAGGTTCTGCGAGGCCATCGTGACGACGTAGAGCGGCAGCGCCAG
Source organism: Nocardioides sp. Leaf285 (assembly GCF_001422955.1). NCBI lineage: Bacteria > Bacillati > Actinomycetota > Actinomycetes > Propionibacteriales > Nocardioidaceae > Nocardioides > Nocardioides sp. Leaf285. The sequence goes on from NZ_LMNH01000003.1 coordinate 397,704, forward strand.
GCCCACCAGGGCCGGCAGCGTCCACGTCGGGGCGGTGAGGTCGAGACGCGGCAGCAGGTCGCCCGCGGCGAGCCGGGCGCCGTCGCCGGCGGTCACGTCGACCACGGCGACGACCAGCGCGGCGCCCAGCGCCGCGGGCGCGGCCCACCGGCGGGCCGCGCGCAGCAGGACCAGCCACACCACGACGACCGGCCCCACCGCCCACGGGTCGGTGGCGAGCGCCGTCACCGGCGCCAGGCACAGCGGCAGCAGCACCCCGGCGAGCATCGCCCGGGCGAGCGCGGGCGGCACCCGGGCGACCAGGTCACCCAGACGCGGCCACGCCGCGGTGAGCAGCACCAGCGCGCCGGTGGCGACGAACGCGCCCACCGCCGCGGGCCAGCCGCCCACGGCACCGCCGGTCGTGGCCAGCAGCGCCGCGCCCGGGGTCGACCAGGCCAGGGTGAGCGGGATGCGGTGGCGCAGGCTGAGCCAGAGCATGCCCAGCGCCTGCGTGACGCAGAGCGTCAGCAGCCCGGAGGCGGCCTGGGTGGGCGAGGCGCCGACGGCCACCAGCCCGGCCAGCACGACCGCGAAGGAGCTGGAGAAGCCGACGAGGGCGACCACCACGCCGGCCAGCACCGGGCTGCCGTGGGTGGGCGCCTCCGGGACGTCGTCGGTCGTGGTCGGCACCGGGGCCTCCTCGCCGCGCTAGGGTTCCGTATACAGAACCCTAGTCGGAGGGAGCCGCCCGTGGCGGACCAGGCCCACGGCCCGGGCGCCGAGGCCGGTGCGCGGGTGCGCGCCGTACGCCGCGCGCGCGGGCTGTCGCTGGCCGCGCTGGCCGAGGCCGCCGGCGTGGGCAAGGGCTCGCTCTCGGAGCTCGAGACGGGGCGCCGCAACCCGACCCTCGACACGCTCTACGCCCTCGCGGCCCCGCTCGGTGTGCCGCTGGCCGCCCTCGTCGAGGACCGCGACGGGGTCGCGGTGGCCGACCCGGGGCTGGAGACCGTGCGGCTGCACGTGCTCGCCGAGGCCGACCGCACGGTGGAGGTCTGGCTGCTGCGCATGCCTCCCGGCGGTCGTCGCCGCTCGCCGGCCCACGCCACGGGCACCCGCGAGCGCATGGTGGTGCTGACCGGCTCGTGCCGGGTGGAGCCGGGCGACGACGCCCCCCTGGAGCTCGCCGCGGGCGCCACCGCGGAGTGGGCGGCCGACCGGCCGCACACCTACACGGCGGGTGCCGGCGGCATGACGGGCGTCGACGTCATCACCACGCCTGCGCCCGCGACGCCCGGGGGCTAGCCGACCCGCTGGAGGAAGGCCAGGACCCGCTCGAGGAGCAGGTCGCTCGCGGCGGGGTCGTGGTCGACCGAGGAGGCGTCGGTGAAGAGGTGGCCCGCGCCGGGGTAGAGGAAGAGCTCGACCTCGTCCTGCGCGGCGGCCAGGGCGCGGCAGTCGTCGACGTCGCCCCAGTCGTCGTGCTCCATGACGTGCACCTGGGCGGGCAGGGCGTCGGGCCAGGGCGACCCGAGCGCCTCCGGCGGCACGCCGCCGTGCAGGAGCAGCGCCCCGCGGGCGCCGGGTCGGGTCTGGGCCAGGGTCTGCGCCGGCATCAGCCCCAGGGACATCCCGGCCCACACCACGTCGTCGGGCAGGTCGGCGGCGGCGTCCAGGCCACGCTGGCGCACGACGTCGAAGCCGGTGGTGCGGGCGTGGGCCACGCCCTCGTCGAGGTCGGTGAAGGTCGCCCCGGCGTAGAGGTCGGGGGCGGTGACCTCGTGACCGGCCGCGCGCAGCCGGTCGGCGAAGGCGTGGAAGCCGGGCGTCTGCCCGAGGGCGTGGTGGAAGAGGACGACGTGGGTCATCGCTCGACCCTAGGCCAGCACGACGACCAGGTCACCGCCCTCGACGGCCTGGGTGCCCGACAGCGCCACCCGCTCCACCGTGCCGTCGACGGGGGCGGTGATGGCCGCCTCCATCTTCATGGCCTCGATGGTGGCCACGGTGTCGCCCGCGGCGACGCGGTCGCCCTCGGCCACGACGACGCTCACGACGCCCTGGAAGGGGGCCGCGACCTGGCCCGGCTTCGACGGGTCGGCCTTCTCCACGGCCGCGGCGTCGGCCGAGACCGAGCGGTCGCGCACCGGGATCGGGCGCATCTGGCCGTTGATGGTGCACATCACCGTGCGGATGCCGCGCTCGTCGGGCTCGCCGATCGCCTGGACGCCGAGGATGAGCTTCTTGCCCTCCGCGATCTCCACGGTGTGCTCCTCGCCGCGGCGCAGCCCGTAGAGGAAGTCCAGGGTGGACAGCACCGAGAGGTCGCCGTAGGTCGAGCGCGACTCGCGGAACTCCTTGGTCGGGCCGGCGAAGAGCAGCTCGTTGAGCGTGTCGCGGCGGGTGCGCTGGCTGACCTCGCCGTCGAGGCCCAGGCCCGCGGCCTGCTCGTCGGTGAGCTCCTCGGCCGGCGCCTGGTAGGAGCGACCCTCCAGCGCCTTGGTGCGGAACGGCTCCGGCCAGCCGCCGGGCGGGTCGCCGAGCTCGCCGTGCAGGAAGCCGATCACCGAGCCGGGGATGTCGAAGGAGGCCGGGTCGGCGGCGAACTCCTCGGGGTCGGCGCCCGCGGCGACCAGGTGGAGCGCGAGGTCGCCGACCACCTTGGAGGACGGCGTCACCTTCACGACCCGGCCCAGGATGTCGTTGGCCGCGGCGTACATGTCCTCGATCTGCTCGAACTTCTCGCCCAGGCCGAGCGCGATCGCCTGCTGGCGCAGGTTGGAGAGCTGGCCGCCGGGGATCTCGTGGCGGTAGACCCGCCCGGTGGGCGCCGGCAGGCCCGACTCGAAGGGGGCGTAGACGCGGCGGGTGGCCTCCCAGTACGGCTCGAGCGCGTTGACCGCCGCGAGGTCGAGGCCGGTCTCGCGCGCCGAGAAGTCGGTGCCGGCGACCAGCGCCGAGATCGGCGGCTGCGAGGTCGTGCCCGCCATCGAGGCGGTCGCGGCGTCGACCGCGTCGACCCCGGCGTCGATGGCGGCCAGCAGGGTGGCCAGCTGCCCGCCCGGGGTGTCGTGGGTGTGCAGGTGCACCGGCAGGTCGAAGCGCTCGCGCAGCGCGGTCACCAGCGTGCGGGCCGCGGGGGCGCGCAGCAGACCGGCCATGTCCTTGATGGCCAGCACGTGGGCGCCGGCGTCGACGATCTGCTCGGCCAGGCGCAGGTAGTAGTCGAGGGTGTAGAGGTCCTCGGCGGGGTCGGAGAGGTCGCCGGTGTAGCACAGCGCGACCTCGGCCACCGTGGTGCCGGTGGCGCGCACGGCCTCGATGGCCGGGCGCATCTGCTCCACGTCGTTGAGGGCGTCGAAGATCCGGAACACGTCGATGCCGGTGGCGGCGGCCTCCTCGACGAAGGCGTGGGTCACCGCGGTGGGGTAGGGGGTGTAGCCCACGGTGTTGCGCCCGCGCAGCAGCATCTGCAGGCAGATGTTGGGCACGGCCTGGCGCAGCTGGGCCAGGCGCTCCCAGGGGTCCTCGGCGAGGAAGCGCAGCGACACGTCGTAGGTCGCACCGCCCCAGGCCTCCAGCGACCACAGCTGCGGGGTGGTGCGGGCGACGTGGCCGGCGACGGCGAGGAGGTCCTTGGTGCGCACCCGGGTCGCCAGCAGCGACTGGTGGGCGTCGCGGAAGGTGGTGTCGGTGACGGCCACCCCGGTGCGCTCGCGCAGGTCGCGGGCGAAGGCGTCGGGCCCCAGCGCCAGCAGCTGCTGGCGGGTGCCGTCGGGGGCGGGCACCGACAGGTCGACCCGCGGCAGCTTGGTGCGGGGGTCGAGGGTCACCGGGGCCTCGCCGTGGGGCTTGTTGACGGTGACGTCGGCGAGGTAGGCCAGCAGCTTGGTGCCGCGGTCGCCGGAGGCGCGTGCGGTGAGCAGCTGCGGGTGGGTCTCGATGAACGACGTGGTCACCCGGCCCGCGGCGAAGTCGGGGTCGTCGAGCAGCGCCTGGAGGAAGGCGATGTTGGTGGCGACACCACGGATGCGGAACTCCGCGACGGCGCGGCGCGCGCGGGCCACCGCGGTGGGGAAGTCGCGACCGCGGCAGGTGAGCTTGGCCAGCATCGAGTCGAAGTGGGCGCTGACCTCGGCGCCGGAGTAGGTCGTGCCGCCGTCGACGCGCACACCGGCGCCGCCGGGGGAGCGGTAGGTGGTGATGGTGCCGGTGTCGGGGCGGAAGTCGTTGGCGGGGCTCTCGGTGGTGATGCGGCACTGCAGCGCGGCACCGCGCAGCTGCACGGTCTCCTGCGACAGCCCGAGGTCGGCGAGGCTCTCCCCGGAGGCGATGCGCATCTGCGACTGCACGAGGTCGACGTCGGTGACCTCCTCGGTCACGGTGTGCTCGACCTGGATGCGGGGGTTCATCTCGATGAAGACGTAGTTGCCGTCGGGGTCGAGGAGGAACTCGACGGTGCCGGCGTTGCGGTAGCCGATCTCGCTGGCGAAGCGCACCGCGTCGGCGCACATGCGCTCGCGCAGCTCCGGGTCGAGGTTGGGCGCCGGGGCGATCTCCACGACCTTCTGGTGACGTCGCTGCACCGAGCAGTCGCGCTCGAAGAGGTGCATGACCCCGCCCTGGCCGTCGGCGAGGATCTGCACCTCGATGTGGCGCGGCTCCACCACGGCCTGCTCGACGAAGACGGTGGGGTCGCCGAAGGCGGCCTCGCCCTCGCGCATGCAGGTCTCGACGGCCTCGCGCAGCCTGGCCGGGTCGTCGACGCGGCGCATGCCGCGCCCGCCGCCACCCGCCACGGCCTTGACGAAGAGCGGGAAGGGCAGCTCCTGGGCGGCCTCGACGAGGGCGTCGACGTCGGTCGAGGGCTCGACGCTGGCCAGGACGGGCACGCCGGCCGCCTTGGCGGCGGCGATGGCACGGGCCTTGTTGCCGGTCAGCTCGAGGACGTCGGCGGTGGGCCCGATGAAGGTGATCCCGGCGTTGGCGCAGGCCTCGGCCAGTGCGGGGTTCTCCGAGAGGAAGCCGTAGCCGGGGTAGACCGCGTCGGCGCCGGCCTGGACCGCCGCGGCCACGATCGCGTCCGGGTCGAGGTAGGTGCGCACGGGGTGGCCGCGCTCGCCGATCTCGTAGGCCTCGTCGGCCTTGAGCCGGTGCTCCGAGCCACGGTCCTCGTAGGGGAACACCGCGACGGTCTCGGCCCCGAGCTCGTACGCCGCACGGAACGCCCGGATCGCGATCTCGCCGCGGTTGGCCACCAGCACCTTGGAGAACATGCCCGGAGGGTACCGACGTCGGTGTGTCAGCCGTGTGACTCGTCCACCAGGAGGAACTGCTCCAGCAGCCCGGGCCGGGCGGAGGTGGCGAGCCGGACCGCGAGGGCGCGCGGCACGTCGGCCACCACCACCGACTGCCGCCCGCCCGCGGTCGTCGCGACCAGCGAGCACAGGCCGGCGCGCCGCTGGAGCCACGTGGCCCGCAGCGTCCACCCGATGACCGCCTCGCGGGCGAGCACGTCGCGGCGCCGCACCACGCTGCCGCGGCGCGCCACGAGGTGGCGCGCGGTGAGCGCGTGACCCAGCGAGCGGGCGCGGTCGCGGCCCAGCAGGGCGCCGCCCACGAGCAGCACGGGCACGAGCGGCAGCAGCCACGACGACGTGCCCGGGAGGTCGGCGAGCACCCCCGCCACCACCAGGCCCGCGAGCACGAGCGCCGGCGCGCAGGCGCGCACCCACGCACGACGCGTCGCCTGCGGCCCGTGCGGCACCAGCGGCCCCGTGACCGGCTCGGTGTCGCCCACCACGGCCGCGGCCGTCGCGGCGACCACGGCGTACGGCGCGGGCGGGGTGAGCAGGGCGCTGGCCGCGCCGCCCTCGCCCCGCAGCCCGGTGACGATCGCGCTGAGCCCGGCGCCGCCGGCCAGGCGGAGCCCGACCGGCTCGGCCAGGGTGACGCCGTGCAGGCGCGCGTCGTCGAGGCTGGTCTCCCGGGTGGTGAGCAGGCCGCGCACCAGGTGCCAGCTGGCTCCCGACCGCCGCAGCGAGAAGCCCCAGTAGGACACCAGGTAGGCCACGACGGCGAGCCCGGCGACGACCACGAGACCGAGGCCCACGGCGACGGCGGCGAGGGCCAGCAGCGGTGCGGTGGCGACGTCGCGGGCCACGCCGTCGACGTCGATGCGGTCGAGCCCCCCGAGGACCTGCAGGAGCTGCAGCCCACCGCCGACGACGGCGGCGGCGAGCACGAGCCCCGCGCTGGTGAGCGGGGCGTAGCGGGCCCAGGCGGCGTCGAGCACGAGCACGGGCGGCGCCGCGGGCACCGGGGGCCGCGACCGGCCCTCGGCGTCGAGGTCCTCCTCGGCGCCCGGCGCGGAGGGGGCCGCGCGCAGCAGCTCGTCGCGCAGCCGGCGGGCCCGCTCCACGGGCAGCCCGTCGAGGTCGAGCTGCTCGTCGTCGTCGCTGGAGGCCGTGCCGGTGCCGACGCGCATCGTGGTCAGGCCCAGCACGCGGTGCACCGGGGAGGCGGTGAGGTCGACCGTGCGCACCCGGTCGACGGGGGTGGAGAGCACGTGGCGCTCGAGCAGGCCGCGACGCAGCTCGACGCGGTCGTGGGCGACGCGGAAGCTGGTCGTGAGGTAGCGCAGCACCCCCAGGGCCACGGGCACCGCCACCCCCAGCAGCTGCCACGACGAGCCCGCCGCACTGCCGGCGAACCACACGCCGACGAGCACCGGCAGGAAGCGCACGACCTCCTTGACCGGGTGCACCAGCAGCATCCGGGGGTCGAGGCGCTGCCACTCGGACTCCGCGACCACCGGCTCGACCACCGGCTCCGGCTCGCTCACGTCGCGTCGCCGCCGGCGGCCTCGGCGCGCAGCGTCAGCTCGTCGACGAGGCGGCGGGCACGGTCGCGCTCGAGGCCGGAGACCCGCAGCGCCCCGGCCGCCGAGGCCGTCGTGACGGTGACGGTGGCCAGGCCGAAGGCCCGCTCGACCGGGCCGACGACGTGGTCGACGGTCTGGATCCGTGAGAGCGGCGCGACCCGCTGCTCCAGGCTCCACCACCCGACCTGGGTGTAGACCGCGGTGTCGGTGACCTCCCACCGGTGCACCGCCCAGCGCCACCGCGGCACGACCAGGGCGTACGCCGCGACCGCGGCTCCCAGCAGGGCCACGCCCCACCAGGTGACGTCGACCGCGTCGACCAGGGCCACGACGACCACCACGAGGGCCGCGGAGACGACCCCCTCGAGGAGGGTCTCGACGGTCCACATCGTGCGGGCGCGCGGGCTGACCCGCTGCGACGGGGCTCGCAGCTCGGGATGCGGGTCGGGCTGCAGGCCGGGCTGCGGGTCGGGCTCGTGGGGCACGGGTCCGACGCTACCGACCGACCCCCTCGGCGCCCGCCGGCTCAGTCCTTGAGCTCGCAGATCACGGCGCCGTTGGTGACGGTGGCGCCGACCTCGGCCTGCAGGCCGGTGACGGTGCCGGCCTTGTGGGCCTTGAGCGGCTGCTCCATCTTCATCGCCTCGATGACCACGACGGTGTCGCCCTCGGCGACCTCCTGGCCCTCGGCGACCACGACCTTGACCACGGTGCCCTGCATCGGGCTGGTGACGGCGTCGCCGCTGGCGGCCGCGCCGGCCTTCTTGCCGCCCGCCCGCTTCGGCTTGGCCTTGCCCCCGCCGCCGGCGGCCGCGGCGACGCCGCCGAGCCCGCCGGGCAGGACGACCTCGAGGCGCTTGCCGCCGACCTCGACGACGACCTTCTGGCGCTCGGCCTCCTCGGCCGCCTCGCCGGCCTCACCGGCGTAGGGCTCGATCCGGTTGTCGAACTCGGTCTCGATCCACTGGGTGTAGACCTCGAAGGAGCCCTCGCCGGTGGGGGTGGAGGCGCCGACGTAGGCCGGGTCGGAGACCACGGCGCGGTGGAAGGGGATGACGGTCGGCATGCCGTCGACCACGAACTCCTCCAGCGCGCGGCGCGAGCGCTCGAGGGCCTGGGTGCGGTCGCGGCCGGTGACGACGAGCTTGGCGATGAGGGAGTCGAACGAGCCGGGGACGGTCTGGCCCGACTCGTAGCCGCCGTCGACGCGCACGCCGGGTCCGCTGGGCGGCGCCCAGGCGGTGAGGGTGCCCGGCGCGGGCATGAAGTTGCGCCCGCCGTCCTCGGCGTTGATGCGGAACTCGATGGAGTGCCCGCGGATCTCCGGGTCGTCGTAGCCGAGCTCCTCGCCGGCGGCGATGCGGAACATCTCGCGCACGAGGTCGATGCCGGTGACCTCCTCGGAGACGCAGTGCTCGACCTGGAGGCGGGTGTTGACCTCGAGGAAGGAGATGGTGCCGTCCTGGGCGACCAGGAACTCGCACGTGCCGGCGCCGTAGTAGCCCGCCTCGCGCAGGATGCGCTTGGAGGACTCGTAGAGCTCGGCGAGCTGCTCCTGGCTCAGGAAGGGCGCGGGCGCCTCCTCCACGAGCTTCTGGTTGCGCCGCTGCAGCGAGCAGTCGCGCGTGGAGACCACCACGACGTTGCCGTGCTGGTCGGCCAGGCACTGGGTCTCGACGTGGCGCGGCTTGTCGAGGAACTTCTCGACCAGGCACTCGCCGCGCCCGAAGGCGGTGACCGCCTCGCGCACCGCCGACTCGTAGGCGTCGGGGATCTCCTCCAGGGTGCGGGCGACCTTGAGGCCGCGACCGCCACCGCCGAAGACGGCCTTGATGGCCACGGGCAGGCCGTTGTCGCGGGCGAAGGCGACGACCTCGTCGGCGTCGGCCACGGGGTCCTTAGTGCCGGGGGCCAGGGGCGCCTCGGCCTTGTCGGCGATGTGCTTGGCCTTGGCCTTGTCGCCCAGGGCCTCGATGGCGGCCGGCGGGGGGCCGATCCAGATCAGCCCGGCGTCGAGCACGGCCTGCGCGAAGTCGGCGTTCTCGGCGAGGAAGCCGTAGCCCGGGTGGACCGAGTCGGCGCCGGAGCGCTGGGCCACGGCGATGATCTTGGCGATGTCGAGGTAGGACTCGGCCGGGGTGGCGCCCTCGAGGGAGTAGGCCTCGTCGGCCATGCGCACGAAGATGGCGTCGCGGTCGGGCTCGGCGTAGACGGCGACGCTGCCGATGCCGGCGTCCTTGCAGGCCCGGATGACCCGGACCGCGATCTCGCCCCGGTTGGCGATGAGCACCTTCTGCAGCGGCGTGGTCTCCGGCACCTGTCACTCCTGGGTGTCTGTGGTGGGGCTGGTGGGTTCTGGCTGTCCTGGGTGGGGCTCCGCAGGGGTCCTGCGTCGTCCTCGGCACGGCTCCGGCCGCACCTCGTGGGCAGGCTATCGCCCGCTCCGCGCCGGCGTCGGCGAGGTCTGTCCTCCGGACTCCCTCCCCCGGTCCGGGAGTCGGCCGCCCACGTGGTTAACAGACGCTAACCTCGCCGCTAGCATGGGCGACATGACCGCCGTCACGTCCTCCGTCCCCGCCGGCCTCCCGGGCTCGGCCTTCGAGCTCTCCCGCGAGCACGAGGAGTTCCGCCGCAGCGTGCGCGACTTCGCGCAGGCCCAGATCGCCCCCCACGCCGCGCAGTGGGACCGCGAGCACCACTTCCCGGTCGACGTGGTGCAGCAGATGGGCGAGCTGGGGCTCTTCGGCCTCACTGCGCCCGAGGAGTTCGGCGGGGCCGGCGAGGACGGCGACTTCACCAGCCTGTGCGTGGCGATCGAGGAGATCGGGCGCGTCGACCAGTCGATGGGCATCACCCTGCAGGCCGGTGTGGGCCTGGGCATCAACCCGATCCTCACCTACGGCACGCAGGAGCAGAAGGAGCGCTGGCTGCCCGCGCTGGTCGCCGGGGAGCAGCTGGCCGGCTTCGGCCTCACCGAGCCCGGTGCGGGCTCCGACGCCGGCGCCACCGCCACCCGCGCGGAGCTGGCGGGGGAGGAGTGGGTGGTCAACGGCGCCAAGCAGTTCATCACCAACTCCGGCAGCGCGATCACCTCGCTGGTCACCGCCACGGCCCGCACCGGCACGCGCGAGGACGGCCGGCCCGAGATCTCCGCGATCATGGTGCCGGCGGGCACGCCGGGCTTCACCGCCGAGAAGGCCTACGACAAGCTCGGCTGGCACGCCTCCGACACCCACCCGCTGTCCTTCGACGACGTGCGGGTCCCGGCCGACCACCTGCTGGGCGAGCGCGGCCGGGGCTACGCCCAGTTCCTCGCCACCCTCGACGACGGGCGCGTGGCGATCTCCGCGCTCTCGGTGGGCTGCATCCAGGCCTGCCTCGACATGGCGCTGGCCTACGCGGGGGAGCGCCAGACCTTCGGCGGCCCCATCGGGCGCAAGCAGGGCGTGGCCTTCCAGCTGGCCGACCTCGAGGTCATGCTGCACGCCAGCCGGATGCTCACCTACCGCGCCGCGGCGATGAAGGACGGCGGCGCGCCGTACCGCGACTTCAAGCAGGCGGCGGCGGTGGCCAAGCTCTACTCCACCGAGTCGGCGGTCACCGCGACCCGCATCGCGACGCAGGTCTTCGGCGGCTACGGCTTCATGGAGGAGTACCCCGTGGCCCGTTTCTACCGCGACGCCAAGGTGCTCGAGATCGGCGAGGGCACCTCCGAGGTGCAGCGGATGCTCATCGCACGGGGCCTGGGCCTCCCGGTGGAGTGAGGCCCGTGCGGCGGGCCCCCTACACCCGACGCCACGGGCCAGCCACCCCAGGGGGGTGAGCCACGCCACTCGGGCGGGGGAGTAGAACTAGCGGGTTCCCGACTCGGAGGTATCCCCCGTGGTTCCGTCGTTCCTCGCCCGTGAGAAGACCGTGGCCCCGCCCGGCTTCAACCGCTGGCTCATCCCCCCGGCCGCCCTGGCCGTCCACCTCTGCATCGGCCAGGTCTACGCCACCAGCGTCTACAAGAGCGCCCTGGTCGAGCACTTCGACTCCAGCCTCACCGCCGTGGGCATCTCGTTCTCGATCGCGATCGTGATGCTCGGCGTCTCCGCCGCCCTCTTCGGCACGTGGGTGGACCGCAACGGTCCGCGCGCCGCCATGTTCGTCTCCGCCTGCTTCTGGGTCACCGGCTTCCTCGTCGGCGCCCTGGGCATCGCGATCGGCAGCATCTGGGTCTTCTACCTCGGCTACGGCGTGATCGGCGGCATCGGCCTCGGCATCGGCTACATCTCGCCGGTCTCGACGCTCATCAAGTGGTTCCCCGACCGTCCCGGGCTGGCCACCGGCATGGCGATCATGGGCTTCGGCGGCGGCGCGCTCATCGCCAGCCCGCTCAGCGGCGAGCTGCTCGCCGCCTACGACCCCTCGTTCAGCGCGACGGAGAACCCCGTGGCCGACGGCAGTGCGCTCGTGCTGCTCTTCCTCACGCTCGCCGCGCTCTACCTGGTCTTCATGATGTTCGGCGCCTTCACCATGCGCGTGCCGGCCGACGACTGGCGCCCCGACGGCTTCGACCCCTCGACGGTCAAGCAGAAGAGCCTCGTCACCACCGACTCGGTCTCCGCGGCCAACGCGATCAAGACCCCGCAGTTCTGGCTGCTGTGGACCATCCTGTTCTGCAACGTGACCGCCGGCATCGGCATCCTCGAGCAGGCCTCACCGATGATCCAGGACTTCTTCCGCGACGGGGCGACGAGCACGGTCTCGGTCGTGGCCGCCGGCGGCTTCGTCGGCCTGCTGTCGATCTTCAACATGGCCGGTCGCTTCGTGTGGTCCTCGACCTCCGACGTCATCGGGCGCAAGGGCATCTACTTCGTCTACCTCGGCCTCGGCCTGGTGCTCTACGTGCTGCTCGCCACCGTCGGCAGCAGCGCCACCGCGCTCTTCGTGCTGCTGGCCGCGGTCATCATCAGCTTCTACGGCGGCGGCTTCGCCACGATCCCGGCCTACCTGCGCGACCTCTTCGGCACCTACCAGGTCGGCGCCATCCACGGCCGGCTGCTGACCGCCTGGTCGGCCGCCGGCGTCGCCGGGCCGCTCATCGTCAACTCGGTGCTCGACAGCCAGGGCACCCCCGGTGAGCTCGTGGCCGGCGACTACCGCCCGGCGCTGTTCATCATGGTCGGCCTGCTCGCGGTGGGCCTGCTGGCCAACGCGATGGTCCGCCCCGTCGCCAGCAAGTACCACGAGCCGCGCGCGGCCCGTGCCACCGAGAGGAGCAACGCATGAGCGCCCGGATCGTCGTCGCCTGGGCCCTGGTCGGCGTCCCGCTGGCCTACGGCATCGTCGAGACCGTCCGCAAGGCCTCGGCGCTCTTCACCGGCTGAGGCCGGCCGGACCCTCCGGACCTTCCGGACCCCTCCGGAACCGTACGGCCGTCGGGCCGGGGAGCACGTCGCTCCCCGGCCCGACGTCGTCGTGGCCTAGCCTGGACCCATGGGCGAGGGTCGCGAGCGGGTCCTCGCCGAGGTCGGCAGGTTCCTGGCCGTCGGCGGCCTGGCCACCGTCGTGGCGCTCGTGCTGTTCAACCTCCTGGTCCACGGCTTCAACACCGGCGAGCACGCGCTGCTGCCCGACCAGCCGGTGCTGGCCTACGTCGTCGCCAACACCGTGGGCATGGTCATCAGCTACCGCGGCACGCGGAGCTGGGCCTTCCGCGACCGCCCGCCGCGCCAGGCCGACGGGGGCCGCTCGGCCTTCGTCGTCATCAACGTGGCGACCATGGCCCTGCCGGTGCTGTGCCTGGTGGTCAGCCGCGACGTGCTCGGCCTCGACGACCCGGTCTCCGACAACGTCGCGGCCAACGTCATCGGCCTGGCCCTCGGAGTCGGTGCGCGGTTCTACCTCTTCCGCACCTTCGTGTTCCGGCGCCCGATCGGGCTCGGCGACATCTACCCCGCCGAGGAGACCCTCACGGCCGCGCCCACAGGTCGGTCCACGACCGACCCAGCGCCGCCGTCAGCTCGCGGAGGAGCGGCAGGCTGACGCCCACCACGTTGTGGTGGTCGCCCTCGATGCCGGTGACGAAGGCGCCGCCCAGGCCGTCGACGGTGAAGGCGCCCGCGACGTGCAGCGGCTCGCCGGTCGCGACGTAGGCCGCGATCTCGGCGTCGCTGACCCGGGCGAAGTGCACGGTCGTCGACGCGGTCGCCCCGGTCGAGCGCCCGCTGGCGAGGTCGCGCAGGTGGTGACCGGTGCGCAGCACCCCGGTGCGCCCGCGCATGGCCTCCCAGCGCGCGACGGCCTCGGCGGGGGAGTGGGGCTTGCCGAGCGCCCGGCCGTCGAGCTCGAGCACCGAGTCGCAGCCGAGCACGAGGGCGTCGGCGGGCACCTCGGAGCCCGTCGACCCGGCCCGCTCGGCCACGGCGTCGCACTTGAGGCGAGCGAGTCCGAGGGCGAGGTCGGCGGCCGGCAGGCCGTCGAGCACCGACTCGTCGACGCCGCTGACCACGACCACGGGATCGAGGCCGGCGCTGCGCAGCGTGGCGAGTCGGGCGGGGGAGGCACTGGCCAGCACGAAGGTCACCGCACGAGCCTAGAGGCCGGCTAGCGACCGGGCGCAGGGTACGGCGGCGCCACGACGTCGAGGGCCTCGCCGAAGGTGCAGCTGGTGAGGGCGTCGAGGGCGCCGCTGCCGTCGGCCCCGCGCTCGCCCACGTGCTCGGGGGCCCGCATCGCGAGCATGACGTTGAGCAGCATGCCGTGGGCGACGAAGTCGCGCGCCCGGTCGTCGGTGCAGCCGGTGCGCCGCACGGTCGCGAAGATGCGGCCCATGCAGGCGCGGGCCCGCTCGGCCACCTCGTCGAGGTCGCCGGCGGAGAAGCCGTGCATCATCACCTGCAGCAGCGCCCGGTCGGCCAGCAGCTCGGTGTAGGCCAGGCCCATGCGTCCCCAGTCGTCGTCGCTGTCGGGGTCGAAGGGTCCCTCGGCGAGCACGTCGGCGAAGGCCCGGTCGATGCGCAGCGTGGCGCGCTCGAAGACCTCGAGGAAGAGGTCGAGCTTGGTGCCGAAGAGGCGCACGACGTAGGGCTGCGAGACCGCGGCCTCCCGGGCGACCGCGTCGGTGCTGGTGCCGTGGTAGCCGCCGCGGGCGAAGGCCCGGGTGGCCGCGTCGAGCACCAGCTCGCGGCGGTCCTCGGCGCTCATCCGCGAGGCTCCGGCGGCGCGGTCCGGGGGGCGGGTCTCGGCGCGGGAGGAGGGCATGCTTGACATGTTATCAGTCGATTACCTACCGTCGTCGTCGGAGGTGATCATCCGATGCCTTCCCGCGACCTCCTCACCAGGGAGCCCACGATGTCCCTCACCGACGACCGCCCCACCCCCGCGCTGACACCGACCCCGCCCGCGCCGCCCGCGCGTCGCCACGTGCCCGTGGCGCTGGCGGTCCTCGCGGCCTCGCTGCCGATGTTCATGGCCACGCTCGACAACCTCGTGATGACCAGTGCCCTGCCGGTGGTACAGGCCGACCTGGCCGCGAGCGTCAGCCAGCTGTCGTGGTTCGTCAACGCCTACACGCTGTCGTTCGCGACCTTCATGCTCCCGGCCGCGACCCTGGGCGACCGCCTGGGGCGCCGGCGCGTGATGCTGGCGGGCGTCGTGGTCTTCACGGCCGCCTCGATCGCCGCCGCGCTCAGCGGGAGCGCGGAGTCGCTGATCGCCGCGCGCGCCGTGCAGGGCCTCGGCGCGGCGGCGATCATGCCGCTGTCGCTGACCCTGCTCGCGGCGAGCGTGACGCCGCAGCGGCGCGCGGCGGCCATCGGCGTGTGGGGCGGCGTCTCCGGGCTCGGCGTCGCGCTGGGTCCGGTGGTCGGGGGAGCCGTCGTCGAGGGCGTCAGCTGGCAGGCCATCTTCTGGCTCAACGTGCCGGTCGCGGTGGTGGCCGTGCCGCTGCTGCTCTGGGCCGTGCCCGAGTCGCGCGGCACCTGGCAGCGGCTCGACCCCGTGGGCACGCTGCTGCTCGGCGGCGCGGTGTTCCTCGGCATCTGGGGCATCGTGCACGGCAACGACGACGGCTGGTCCGACGTGCGGGTCGCCGGCCCGCTCGTCGCGGCGGTCGCGCTGCTCCCGGCGTACGTCGGGTGGGCGCGGGGGCGTGCCCACGCGGTGCTGCCGCTGCGGCTGTTCGCCTCCCGGGGCTTCTCGGTGGCCAACGCCGTGGGGCTCACCTTCACCCTCGGCGTCTTCGGCACGGTCTTCCTGCTCTCGCAGTACCTCCAGGTCGTCGACGGCTACTCCCCGCTCGAGGCCGGGCTGCGCACGCTGCCCTGGACGGCGGCGCCGATGGTCGTGGCACCGATCGCCGGGGCGCTGGCCGCGCGCACCGGCCTGCGCGCGCTGCTGGTGACGGGGCTGCTGCTGCAGACCGGGGCGCTGGCGTGGTTCGCGGCCCTCACCGAGAGCCAGGCGTCCTACCCGTCGTTCGTGCCCGCCCTGGCGATGGCCGGGATCGGCATGGGTCTGACCTTCGCGCCCAGCGCGACCGCCGTGCTCGACGGCCTGCCCGACGCCGACTTCGCCGTGGCCAGCTCGGCCAACTCCACGATCCGCGAGTTCGGGGTCGCCCTCGGCGTCGCGGTGCTCACCGCCGTCTTCCTCGGCGCGGGTGGCGACATCACCCCCACCGGCTACGACGGGGCCATCGGCGTCGCCCTCCTGACCGGGTCCGCCGCGGTCGCGGTGGCGGTGGTCGCGGCCTGCTTCGCCCCCGGCGGGCGGGGCCCGACCATGCCCTAGGCTCCCGGCCATGCCGGAGCGACCCCCCGCCGCCGCCCCCGTCGCGGTGGTCATCGAGGACGACCCCGACGTCCGCGACCTCATCGACATCGTGCTCACCCAGGCGGGCCTGACCACGGTGCTCGCCGGCAACGGCTTCGAGGGCATCGACGCGGTGCGCGCGCACGCGCCGCTCCTGACGACCCTCGACGTCAACATGCCGGGCCTCGACGGCTTCGCGGTGGCGCGCCGGCTGCGCGAGCTCAGCGGCACCCACGTCGTGATGATCTCGGCCATGGCCGAGGACGGCGACGCCGCGGCGGGTCTGCAGGCCGGCGCCGACGACTACCTGGTCAAGCCCTTCCGCCCGCGCGACCTGCGGGCCAAGGCCGACGCGCTGGTCGCCGACGCGGCGGGCCTCGCCGCGCGCACACCGCCCGGGGTCCTGCTGCCGGCGACGCTGGAGCTCAACGGCCTGGTGCTCGACACCGCCACCGGAGCGGTCGAGCTCGACGGGCGGCCGGTCGAGCTCGGCGCGCACGAGCGCACCCTGCTCACGACCCTGCTCTCGACCGGACGTCGGGTGCGGGGCAAGGCCGACCTGGTGCTCTCGGTGCGCGGCGACCGGCCGGGCCCCACGGTGGTCGACGACGACGACCGGCAGGGCCTCGACGCGTGCGTCGAGGCCCTGCTCCACCGGCTCGGGGACACCGGCGACCGGCCCCGTTTCGTGGAGGCCGTCGGCGAGGTCGGCTACCGCTGCGCCGAGCAGCGCTGAGCCGGGCCGCGCGTGGGCTCAGCGCGGCAGCGCGCTGGCCCGCCAGCCGCCCGGCCCGTGCGGCGGGTTGCGCCGCACCAGGCGGGCCGGGGCGCTCCACTCGGGGCGTCGCGGCGCCTGCGCCGGGCCGGCGCCGAGGGCGGAGACGACGGCCACCAGGGCAGCGATCTCCTCCGGCGTCGCGTCAGGCGTGACGACCCGCAGCACGGGGGCCGCCGGCTCCTGCTCGGCGCTCACAGCGGGATGTTCCCGTGCTTCTTCGCAGGCAGGGTCTCGCGCTTGGAGCGCAGCAGGCGCAGGGCCCGGACGACCTCGACGCGGGTCTCGTGGGGCGTGATGACCGCGTCGATGTAGCCGCGCTCGGCGGCGATGTAGGGGTTGGCCAGCGTGGTGTCGTACTCGTCGATGAGCTCGGCACGACGCGCCTCGACGTCGCCGCCCTCCTTCTCGACGGCCTTGAGCTCCTTGCGGTGCACGATGTTGGCCGCGCCCTGGGCGCCCATCACCGCGATCTGGGCGGTGGGCCACGCGACGTTGATGTCGGCGCCGAGGTGCTTGGAGCCCATGACGTCGTAGGCGCCGCCGTAGGCCTTGCGGGTGATGACGGTGATGAGCGGCACCGTCGCCTCGGCGTAGGCGTAGATCAGCTTGGCGCCGCGGCGGATGATGCCGTTCCACTCCTGGTCGGTGCCGGGCAGGAAGCCGGGCACGTCGACGAAGGTCAGCACCGGGATGTTGAAGGCGTCGCAGAAGCGGACGAAGCGCGCGGCCTTCTCCGAGGCGTCGATGTCGAGGGTGCCGGCGAACTGCATCGGCTGGTTGGCCACGACGCCCACCGAGTGTCCCTCGACGCGGCCGAAGCCGACGATGAGGTTGGGGGCGAAGAGCTCCTGGACCTCGAGGAACTCCTCGTCGTCGACGACCGCCTCGATGACGGTGTGCATGTCGTAGGGCTGGTTCGGGGAGTCGGGGATGATCGTGTCGAGGGCCAGGTCGAGCTCGGAGGGCTCGAGGTCGGCGGGGTCGTCGAAGGTCGGCGACTCGTCGAGGTTGTTCTGCGGCAGGAACGACAGCAGCGCCTTGACGTACTCGATCGCGTCGGCCTCGTCGGAGCCCATGTAGTGGGCGTTGCCCGACTTGGTGTTGTGGGTGCGCGCGCCGCCGAGCTCCTCCATCGAGACGTCCTCGCCGGTGACGGTCTTGATGACGTCGGGCCCGGTGATGAACATGTTGGAGGTGCCGTCGACCATGATCGTGAAGTCGGTGACCGCGGGGGAGTAGACGTGGCCGCCGGCGCAGGAGCCCATGATCATGGAGATCTGCGGGATGACGCCCGAGGCGTGCACGTTGCGGCGGAAGATCTCGCCGTAGAGGCCGAGGGAGACCACGCCCTCCTGGATCCGGGCGCCGGCACCCTCGTTGATGCCGATGATCGGGCAGCCGGTCTTGATGGCGAGGTCCATCACCTTGGTGATCTTCTCGCCGTAGACCTCGCCCAGCGAGCCGCCGAAGACGGTGAAGTCCTGGGAGAACACGCAGACCTGGCGACCGTCGATGGTGCCGTAGCCGGTCACCACGCCGTCGCCGTAGGGGCGGGTCTTCTCCAGGCCGAAGGCGGTGGAGCGGTGCCGGGCCAGCTCGTCGAGCTCGACGAAGGAGCCCTCGTCGAAGAGCTGCTCGATGCGCTCGCGCGCGGTCTGGCGGCCCTTGGCGTGCTGCTTCTCGACGGCCTTGGCCGAGCCGGCGTGCACCGCCTCGTCGAGACGGCGGTCGAGGTCGGCCAGCTTGCCCGCGGTGGTGTGGAGGTCGATGCCTGTCTCCTGAGAGGGGACGTCGGTGCCCTCGCCTGGCTGTGCGCTCACGTGTATCCGGCCTCCTGATCTGGCCCGTCGAGTGGTCGTGCGTCAATGTAGTGCCCGTGACCCCGGACACCGCCGAGCGCCCACCCCACGAGCCGGAGCGGCTCCCGCTCGACGCCCCGCTCGACCCGGCCGCGCTCGTGGTGCCCGGCCTGAGGGTGGAGGTGGTCGCCTCCACGCCGTCCACCAACGCGCTGGTCGCCGAGCGGGCCCGGTCCGGCGAGGCCGAGGGGCTGGTGGTGGTGGCCGAGCACCAGACCGCGGGCCGGGGACGCCTCGACCGCGGCTTCGAGATGCCGGCGCGCACCTCCCTGCCCTTCTCGGTCCTGCTGCGCCCGCGGGTGCCGGCGCAGCAGTGGCCGTGGCTGCCGCTGCTGACCGGGCAGGCGGTCGCCGCGACCCTGCGCGCCCACGGCTTCGAGGCCGGGGTGAAGTGGCCCAACGACGTGCTGTGCGCCCCCGCGGGCGGCGAGCGCAAGCTGGTCGGGATCCTGGTCGAGCGGGTCGAGGGTCCCGCCGGTGCGGCCGCCGTGGTCGGGATCGGGCTCAACGTCGGGACCCCTGCCGACCGGCTGCCGGTCGCCACGGCCACCTCGCTGGCGCTCGAGGCCGACCGGCTCGGCCTCCCGGTGCCGACCCGCGCGGCCCTCCTCGTCGACCTGCTCGCCACGCTGCGGGAGTCCTACGACACCTGGCAGAGCGGCGGCGCCGGCGCGGCCGAGCGGCTGCGCGCGTCGTACGCCGCCTCCTGCGTGAGCGTCGGCCGGCGCGTGCGCGTCGAGCTGCCCGCGGGGCGGACCCTGCTGGGGCGGGCGACCGGGGTCGACGAGCAGGGTCGCCTGGTGGTCGCGGGACCCGACGGCGAGGTGGCCGTGGGGGCCGGCGACGTGGTGCACGCGCGCGCCCTGTGAGGTGGCCCGACCGGTGCGCGCGGGTCGCCCGCAGGTGACATGATCGTGTGGTGGCCATCTCGCAGAAGCTGCTCAACGACGGGGAGTCCGTCGTCCTCAGCACCCGCACCCACCCCAAGGCGCTGCTGCTGCCGCTGCTGACCCTCGTCGTGCTGCTCGCCGTCGGCGTCGCGGCGCAGGTGCTGCTCGAGGGCGAGGTGGGCCGCGTGGCGTCGCTGGTCGTGTGGGCGCTGGTCGCCGTGGCCGCGCTGTGGTGGGTGCTGCGCCCCTTCCTGGTCTGGCTCACCGCCTCCTACACCTTCACCGACCGTCGTCTCATCACCCGCACCGGCGTCGTGACCCGCCGTGGCCACGACATCCCGCTGTCGCGGATCAGCGACGTGGCCATCGAGCTGCACCTGGTCGACCGGCTCCTGGGCTGCGGCACGCTGATCATCAGCGACGCCAGCACCCACGGTCAGGTCGCGCTGCCCGACATCCCCCACGTCGAGGAGACCCACCGCCGCCTCAACCTGCTCCTGCACGACCTGCACGAGCCGCGCTCGCGGGCCGACGGTGCGTGAGCCGGGGCCGAGCAGGCGACCGGGCGACCTGGAGCGGGCGATCATGGGCGACGTGCCGGTGCTGACCTCACCCGAGCTGGCCGAGCACGCCGGTGTCTCGCTCGAGCAGGCCCGCCGGCTGTGGCGCGCGCTGGGCTTCCCCGAGCACCCCGCCGACGAGGCGGCCTTCATGGGCGCCGACTCCGAGGCGGTGGGCGTCCTGCTGGAGGTGGTGCGCTCCGGGCTCATCGACTTCGACCTCGCGGTCAACCTCACGCGTGCGGTGGGGCAGACGATGGCGCGCCTGGCCGACTGGGAGGTCTCGGCCCTGGTGCAGCACGTCGAGGAGATGGACGCCGACGAGGCCGGCCCCGGGGCCCGCGTCGACCTGGCCCTGCAGGTCGTCGAGGACTTCTCCAAGCCCTTCGAGTCGATGCTGATCTACGCGTGGCGCCGCCACCTGGCCGCCGCCGCGGCCCGCATCGAGGCCCTCGGCGCCACCGACGAGGACCTCCACACGACCACGCTGACCGTCGGCTTCGCCGACATCGTGGGCTTCACCGCCCTGAGCAACACCCTCACCGAGGAGCGCATCGGCGACCTCGTGGAGCTCTTCGAGGTGCGCTGCGCCGACGTCGTGGCCACCCAGCGCGGCCGGGTGATCAAGAGCATCGGCGACTCGGTGCTCTTCGTGAACGACGACCCCATCCGGGCCTACGACACCGCCGAGGGGATCATCAACGTGATCGGTCGCGACCCGCGGATGCCCGACATCCGCCTCGGCCTGGCCAGCGGGTCGGTGGTGATGCGCCTGGGCGACGTCTTCGGCCCGCCGGTCAACATGGCCGCGCGGCTGACCGCGGTGGCCCGCCGCAACCGGATCATCATCGACGCCGCGACGGCTGCGGTGCTGCCGGAGGACCAGTTCGAGACCCGCCGTCTGCCGGCCCGACCGGTGCGCGGCTTCGGTCTCGTCGAGCCGGTGGCCGTTCGTCGCCACTGAGCATTTCTTCAGTCTCCCCAGCGTGACAGTTTCCTGCCACTGTCATTTTGCGGCATTTCCTTACTTTCGCCCGGGTCGCTTCGTACGGTTGTCCCGTGTACAGCGTTCAGGACGTCTCCCTCGACCCCGAGACCCGCCGCGCGTGGAAGGGGGACGACGAGATCACCTTCTCCCGCAAGGAGTTCGATCTCGTCCTCGCCCTCATCTCCCGCCCCGGCGAGATCGTCACGCGTGAGCAGCTGATGCGCGAGGTGTGGCACACCAGCTTCTGGACCTCCTCCAAGACCATCGACGTCCACCTGGGCTGGGTGCGCCGCAAGATCGGCGACAACCCGCGGCGCCCGCACCTGATCACCACCATCCGCGGCAAGGGCCTGCGCTTCGAGCCGCAGCCGCCTCCCGGCCACCCGGCCGCGGGCGGCGAGGGTGCACAGCCGGTGGCCCCGATCGTCATCGACGCCGACGTCGCGACCGACTGCGCCGACGGCCCGGCCGCCCCCGGTGTCGGGGCTCCCGAGATGGCCTACCGCGCTCCCGAGGCCGACCGCGTGTCCGCCGCGGAGCGCCCCGTGGTCGCCTGACGG
The DNA here is from genome assembly GCF_001422955.1 of Nocardioides sp. Leaf285. Taxonomy (NCBI): domain Bacteria; kingdom Bacillati; phylum Actinomycetota; class Actinomycetes; order Propionibacteriales; family Nocardioidaceae; genus Nocardioides; species Nocardioides sp. Leaf285. The sequence continues at coordinate 419,000 of NZ_LMNH01000003.1, forward strand.
GGGCGTCTCCTAGGGTTGGGGCCGTGCCCCAGTCCGCTCCCGTCCTCGCCGTCATCGGCGGTGGCCAGCTGGCCCGGATGATGGCCCAGCCCGCCATCGCCCTGGGTCTGCCGCTGCGCCTGCTCGCCGAGGCCGAGGGGGTCTCCGCCGCGCAGGTCGTGCCCGACCACGTCGTCGGCGACTACCGCGACCTCGCCACGCTGCGCCGCGTCACCGACGGCTGCCCGGTGGTCACCTTCGACCACGAGCACGTGCCGACCGAGCACCTCCACGCGCTCGAGGCCGACGGCGTCGCCGTGCGACCCGGCCCCGACGCCCTCGTCCACGCCCAGGACAAGGCCGTGATGCGCACGCGCCTGGCCGAGCTGGGCGTCCCGTGCCCGCGCAACGCCGTCGTGGCCTCCCCCGACGAGGTCGAGGCCTTCGGCCTGCCCTGCGTGCTCAAGACCACCCGCGGTGGCTACGACGGCAAGGGGGTGTGGTTCGTGCGGTCGCTCGAGGACTGCGCCGAGCCGCTGCGCGCCGCCGCCGAGGGCGGCGTCGGCCTGCTGGCCGAGGAGCTCGTCGACTTCCGCCGCGAGCTCTCGGCCCTCGTGGTGCGCTCGCCCAGTGGCCAGGCCGCGGCCTACCCCGTCGTCGCCTCCACCCAGCGCGACGGCATCTGCCACGAGGTGGTCGCCCCCGCCCCCGACCTCGACCCGGAGCTGGGCGGCCAGGCGCAGGAGATCGCGCTGCGCATCGCCGGCGAGCTCGGCGTCACCGGGGTGCTGGCCGTGGAGCTCTTCGAGACCAACGACGGGCGGATCCTCGTCAACGAGCTGGCCATGCGCCCGCACAACACCGGTCACTGGACCCAGGACGGCGCGGTGACCTCCCAGTTCGAGAACCACCTGCGTGCCGTCATGGACCTGCCGCTGGGCTCGCCGGCCCCCCGCGCGCGCTGGACGGTGATGGTCAACATCCTCGGCAGCGACGACACCGAGGTGGGACGGCTGTGGGACGGCTTCCCCCACGCCCTGGCCCGCGACCCCCACCTGCGCGTGCACCTCTACGGCAAGGACCTGCGCCCCGGGCGCAAGGTCGGGCACGTCAACGCCTACGGCGACGACCTCGAGGACTGCCTGGAGCGGGCGCGGCACGCCGCCGCCTGGTTCCGCGGCGACCTCGGCAACGAGAGCGAGTAGACCCGTGACCGACACCCCCACCGGCACCCCCACCGGCACCCCCACCGGTCCTGCCACCGGGCGGCCCGCCCCGCGCGTCGGCATCGTGATGGGCTCCGACTCCGACTGGCCGGTCATGCGGGCCGCCGCGGAGGCGCTGGCCGAGTTCGAGGTGCCGCACGAGGCCGACGTGGTCTCGGCCCACCGGATGCCCGAGGAGATGCTCGACTACGGCCGCCGCGCCCACGAGCGCGGCCTGTCGGTGATCATCGCCGGCGCCGGCGGCGCCGCCCACCTGCCCGGCATGCTCGCCGCGGTCACGCCGCTGCCGGTGGTCGGGGTGCCGGTGCCGCTGAAGTACCTCGACGGCATGGACTCCCTGCTCTCCATCGTGCAGATGCCCGCCGGTGTGCCGGTGGCCACCGTCGCGGTGGGCGGCGCGCGCAACGCCGGCCTGCTCGCCGTGCGGATCCTGGCCGCGACCGACCCGCGGCTGCAGCAGCGGATGCGCGACTTCCAGGCCGAGCTGCGCACCGCGGCCCACGCCAAGGGCGAGGTCGTGCGCCGCGAGGCCGCCCCCCGTCGCCTCGGCTTCTGACCCGACCGTGCCGGGGTCGGGGGACGGCGCGGGGCGCCTGCTCGGCGTCGACGTGGCCCGCTGCCTGGCCCTGGTCGGCATGGTGGCGACCCACGTCGTCGACCCGCGCGACCCCGACGGGTCGCTCAGCGCGGCGCAGTGGCTGGCCGGCGGACGGGCCTCGGCGCTCTTCGCGGTGCTCCTGGGGGTCAGCCTCGCGCTGACCACTGGGCGCCGCGAGCCGGTGCAGGGGCGCGAGCGCGCGGCGCGCTCGACGGGCATCGTGGTCCGCGCGGTGCTGATCGGGCTGCTCGGGCTCGCGCTCGGCCAGCCCGACTCGGGGCTCGCGGTGATCCTCACCTACTACGCCGTGCTGCTGCTGCTGGCCCTGCCCTTCCTCGGGCTCCGCCCGCCCGCGCTCCTGGGCCTGGCCGCCGCCTGGGTGGCGGCGGCGCCGCTCTTCTCCTACGTGCTGCGCGCCGAGCTCGCCCCGCGCGGCGTCGCCAGCCCGACCTTCGCCCAGCTGGTGGCGGATCCCACCGGGCTGTCGGCCGAGCTGCTGTGGACCGGCTACTACCCAGCGGTGCCCTGGCTGTCCTACGTGCTGGTGGGGCTGGCCCTGGGCCGTCTCGACCTCGCCCGGCGCGCGGTCGGGACGGCGGTCGCGCTCGGCGGGCTGGCCCTCGCGGTGGGGTCCAGCGTCCTGGCCGGGGCCCTGGTGGCACGCACCGACCTCACCGCCGCGCAGCTCGACGAGGCCGCCGGGGGCATGTTCGGCACGACGCCGCCCGGCGAGCCGGGCTGGCTGGTGGCCGCGGCGCCGCACAGCTCGACCACGCTCGACCTGCTGCAGACCATCGGCAGCGCGGGCCTGGTCCTGGGGCTGTGCCTGCTCCTCGACGCCACCCTGGTGCGCCACGGCCTCGACGTCGCGCGTCGCGCGGTCGGCATCGTCTTCGGCGCCGGGACGATGGTGCTCACGCTCTACTCGCTGCACGTGCTGCTGCGCACCGACCGGCTGTGGCCGCCCGAGGAGTCCTCGGCCTACCCCGCCCACCTCCTCGTGCTGCTCGGCATCGGCGCGCTCTACGCCGCGGCCGGGCGCCGTGGCCCCCTCGAGCAGCTGGTCTCCCTGGCCTCCCAGGGGGCCGCCCGACTCGTGCGCGGGCGCTCAGCCGACCCCTCAGCCGGCCCCTCAGACGGCCCCTCAGACGGCTGAGCCGCGCCGGCGCCACTCGATGGCCGGGCAGGTGTCCATCACCATGGCCACGCCGGCGGACCGGGTGCGGCGCAGGGCCGCCTCGTCGACCACGCCGAGCTGCAGCCACACCCCGCGCGCCCCGACGGCGACCGCCTGGTCGGCCACCTCGCCGGCGAACTGCGAGCGACGGAAGACGTCGACCACGTCGAGGGCGAAGGGCACGTCGGCGAGGGTGGGCCAGGCGGGCTCGCCCAGCACGACGAGACGCCCGTCGGCGGCGGCCGGGTGGACCGGCACGATCCGCTTGCCGCGCTGCTGGAGCAGGTGGGCGATGCCGTACGCCGTACGGCTCGGGTCGCCGGAGAGCCCGACGACGGCCCAGGTGTCGCACGCGTCGAGCATGAGGTCGACCGAACCGGCGTGCTGCCAGTCGCCGGTCAGGGGGGCGCCGGGGAGGGGGGCGTCGGAGGTCACACCGCCAGCCTAGGTCGCGGGGTGCACGTGCGTCCTACCTCCGAGTAACCTCGGATGCTATGACGTCCAACTATCCCCTCTACGCCCTGTCCGAGGAGCACCAGACGATCCGCGAGGCGGTGCGCGACCTGTGCGACGCCAAGGTCGCCCCCCACGCCGCCGAGGTGGACGAGCAGGCCCGCTACCCCCACGAGGCCGCGGCCGCGTTGCTCGCCGCCGACTTCCACGCCCCCCACGTGCCCGAGGAGTACGGCGGCGCCGGTGCCGACGCCCTCGCGACCGTGCTGGTCATCGAGGAGGTGGCGCGCGCCGACGTGTCGGCCTCGCTGATCCCGGCCGTCAACAAGCTGGGCTCGCTGCCGGTGCAGATCGCCGGCTCGGAGGAGCTGAAGAAGAAGTACCTCGGGGCGTTGGCCCGCGGCGAGGGCGGCTTCTCCTACTGCCTCTCCGAGCCCGAGGCCGGCTCCGACGCGGTGTCGATGAGGACCAAGGCCGTGCGCGACGGCGAGGACTGGGTGCTGAACGGCACCAAGCGGTGGATCAGCAACGCGGGGGAGTCGGAGTACTACACGGTGCTCGCCGTCACCGACCCCGAGAAGCGCTCCAAGGGCATCTCGGCCTTCGTCGTCGAGAAGTCCGACGAGGGCGTCTCCTTCGGCGCCCCCGAGAAGAAGCTGGGCATCAAGGGCAGCCCGACCCGCGAGGTCTACCTCGACCACGTGCGCATCCCCGCCGACCGGATGATCGGCGCCGAGGGCACCGGCTTCGAGACCGCCATGAAGACCCTCGACCACACCCGCGTCACCATCGCCGCCCAGGCCGTCGGCGTCGCCCAGGGCGCGCTCGACTACGCGCTGCAGTACGCCAAGGAGCGCGAGCAGTTCGGCAAGGCGATCGCGGAGTTCCAGGGCCTGCAGTTCATGCTCGCCGACATGGGCATGAAGATCGAGGCCGCCCGCCAGATGACCTACGCCGCCGCCGGCCGCTCCGAGCGCGGCGACGCCGACCTCACGTTCTTCGGCGCCGCGGCCAAGTGCTTCGCCTCCGACGTGGCCATGCAGGTCTGCGTCGACGCCGTGCAGGTGCTGGGCGGCTACGGCTTCACCAAGGACTACCCCGTCGAGCGCATGATGCGCGATGCGAAGATCACCCAGATCTACGAGGGCACCAACCAGGTCCAACGCATCGTGATGGCACGGCAGCTCCTTGCAGGGGTTCAGTCACAGCTCTGACCTGCGGGTTTGCGGTCCAAAGCGGCGATTCCTGTGGCCATGGTGCCAGACAGGCGCGACGTGACAATGGCCGAGTTCGGCATCTTCAAGCACCGAGACGCACCCGTCCGCACGGTCTGTGTGTCGCTTGTGTGACACGTCCGCGACCGTGATCCTGCTCGACGACGAGCACGAGCGCCGGCCGGCCGCCGTTCCGGCGGATCGGCATGTGAGGACGGCGACTGGGTACGGTGTTGCTGATGCGCGCGCACAAGACGATGTCCTTGGAGCCGCCCCATGGGTGGCTGGTTGCGTGCGTGATGGCCTCGCTCTTCGTCCTGATGGGGGCCTCCGGCGATGACGTGTTCGCGCGCCATGTCGGCATGTCGGCCTCCGGGTCCGCGACGTCCGGCACCGCCCCTGGAGCCGACAGCCTGACCGTGCCGACGGACCCCCGGCTGGCCGCTGGCGAGGTTCTGACCGTCCGGCCCGACCACAGCAGCGACGACGGCGGCACTGCCGCTCACACGCTTCACCTGTTCGGCGCCTGCTTGGCGATCTTGTGTGCCGCTGCGGTGCTTCTGCATCGCCGCGGATGGTGGCCTGGGTCAACACACGCGACTGCAGCACTGTCACCGCGGCTGACGTTTCCCGCCTCCTGGCTCGCGCGCGTGCTCAGGGGCCCTCCGCCCCGAGATCCGCCTCGCTTCTCTCCGGTGATCCGGACCTGAGGGTTGGTGCGTTCGCCTGCGCCACGGCTTGGCCGTGACGCCACTACGCACACCCGTACAGCAGGTCCACACCAACGAGAGACGGAGAGAAGACAATGTCCAGCACGATCACCGAGATGATGAAGACCTACCCCGCCGAGATCAACGCCGACCGCGAGCTCCTGGCACAGTGCGTGGCCGCATGCGTGGAGTGCGCCCAGACGTGCACCGCGTGCGCCGATGCGTGCCTCAGCGAGGAGATGGTCGCCGACCTGACCAAGTGCATCCGCACGAACGCCGACTGCGCCGACATCTGCGAGACCACCGGACGGGTGTTGTCACGCCACACCGGCTACGACGCGAACATCACCCGGGCCGTGCTCCAAGCGTGCACGCAGGCGTGCAAGTCCTGCGCCGAGGAGTGCGAGCAGCACGCCGAGATGCACGAGCACTGCCGCATCTGCGCCGAGGCCTGCCGCCGCTGCGAGGACGCCTGCAACCGCCTGCTGGCCGCCATCGGCTGAGAACCGACCGCACCGGCCGATGGCCGGGCCCCACGGGGTCCGGCCATCGGGCGCGCCGTTCACGCGCTGCGCGGCTCACAGACTGGAAGGACCGACGACCATGACTCAGCACCAGCAGGACGACCAGCACCACCACCAGCACGAGGACCACAACACGAGCGACAGCGGTGAGGACCACGGGGACGGCACGAGGCGAAGATGTACCTCAGGTTCGGCCTGATGATCGCGACGTCCACTGTCGTGATGTTCGCACTCACGTACACGAACGCCTTCAGTGCCGACCATGTCCGCTTCAGCGAGGAGCGCCTCTACATGGCGCTGCTCATGGGCGCGGCGATGGCGCTCATCATGCTGGCCTTCATGTGGGGGATGATGTACCGCAACCGCACGGTGAACGTGGCCATCGTCGTGGGCGCGCTCCTTCTCGGCGGCACGGCGCTCTATCTGTCCCGCTCGCAGGCGCTCGTCGAGGACGAGAGCTACATGAAGGCGATGATCCCGCACCACTCGATCGCCATCCTGACCAGCGAGAGGGCGGGCATCGAGGACGTCCGGGTGCGCGAGCTGGCCGACGGCATCACCGCCGCGCAGCGCAAGGAGATCAAGGAGATGGACTGGCTGGTCCAGGACATCGAGGAGAACGGCCCGGCGACCACTCCGGAGGAGGCCGAGCAGCGACCGGTCCCGGACTTCGAGGGCTCGGCCATGGGGCAGCGGGACGCATGGCGCGCCGCGCAGACACTCCTGCGTGCGCTTCTCGCTCTCCCGTTGGTCGGCAACGTGGCCCGCTGATCTCTCTCGCGTCTGGAGGCCTGACCGGGGTCCACAACTCTTCGGTCAGGCCTCCACCACCCGGCGCGGACGCATGTCTGTCACGAACGGACGAGCCTGGTGATGGCGCTCATCGCCTCATCCACCCCCGCCTGAGCGTCGTGGCCGTCGAGCCGACCGGGCCCAGCCTCGAACGGCTCGGACGCACCGTGTGGTTCTGCTCCGACGGGTGCCAACGCGAGTACGCCGGCGACCCCGACCGCTTCGCCACACCTCACCCGCCCACCACCGAGTCGGGGGTTGCGAACATACCCCCAGGGGGTATCATCGAGTCATGAGCAGCCACCAGCACCACGTCACCGCTCAGAGCGGAGCGGTCAAGGACCCCGTGTGCGGCATGGACGTCGACCCCGCCACGACCGAGCACGTCGCCGAGCACGAAGGCGTCACCCACCACTTCTGCTCCGAGCGCTGCCGGTCCCGGTTCCTCGCGGACCCGGAGGCGTTCCTCCACGCGTCCAACAGCGCCCCCGGCAGCGCACCCAGCCAGCCGGTTCCGGCCGCATCCGGTGCCGAGGTGGTCGAGTACACGTGCCCGATGCACCCCGAGATCCGGCAGGACGGGCCGGGCACCTGCCCGATCTGCGGCATGGCCCTCGAACCCGTGATGGTCACCGCTGACGCGGGGCCCTCCGAGGAGCTGCGCGACATGACCCGTCGGTTCTGGATCGGCGTCGCCCTGTCCATCCCGGTCCTCATTCTCCGCATGGGCCGCGACCTCGTCCCGTGGCTGCACGACAACGTCTCCGCGACCGGGTCGACGTGGATCCAGCTCGCCCTCGCCACCCCGGTGGTGCTGTGGGCCGGCTGGCCGTTCTTCGTCCGCGGCTGGGCATCGGTGCGAACCCGGAACCTGAATATGTTCACCCTCATCGCGATGGGCACCGGCGTCGCCTGGCTGTTCAGCGTCGTCGCCACCGTCGCGCCCGGCATCTTCCCCGACGCCTTCCGCACCGACGGCGCCGTCGACGTGTACTTCGAGGCGGCCGCCGTCATCACGACCCTCGTCCTGCTCGGCCAGGTCCTCGAGCTCCGCGCCCGCGAGGCGACCTCGGGTGCCATCAAGGCGCTCCTCGACCTCTCCCCGAAGACCGCCCGCCGCATCCGCGACGACGGCACCGACGAAGAAGTCACCCTCGACCAGGTCCAGCTCGGCGACCTGCTGCGCGTGCGCCCCGGCGAGAAGGTCCCGGTCGACGGCCTCGTCGAGGACGGGAACTCCGCCGTCGACGAGTCGCTGGTCACCGGCGAGTCGATGCCGGTGACCTAGCACGCCGGCGACAACGCCATCGGCGGCACCCTCAACCAGACCGGCGCGCTGCTGGTGCGCGCCACCGCGGTGGGCCGCGACACGATGCTGGCCCGCATCGTGAACATGGTCGCCGAGGCGCAACGCTCCCGAGCCCCCATTCAGCGCACCGTCGACCGGGTCTCCGCGGTGTTCGTGCCCACCGTGATCGGCATCGCCGTGCTCGCGTTCGTCGTCTGGGCCCTCGTCGGACCCGACCCCCAACTGGCGCACGCCCTCGTGGTCGCGGTGAGCGTCCTCATCATCGCCTGCCCGTGTGCCCTCGGTTTGGCCACACCCATGTCCATCATGGTCGGCGTCGGCCGCGGCGCCCAGATGGGTGTCCTCATCAAGAACGCCGAAGCGCTCGAGCGGATGGAGAAGGTCGACACCGTCGTCGTCGACAAGACCGGCACCCTCACCGAAGGCAAGCCCGCCGTCACCGCCATCCACCCCGCCACCGGCCACGACGCCCACGAGCTGCTGCGGCTCGCAGCCGCGGTGGAGAACGCCTCCGAGCACCCCCTGGCCCGCGCCATCGTCGAGAAGGCCCAGGCCCAGTCGAGCGGCAGGCTGCCTGAGGTGGCTGACTTCGACGCGCCCGCCGGCAAGGGCGTCCTCGGCACTGTCGAAGGCCGCCGGGTGCTCATCGGCACGACCGGGTTCCTCACCAGCCAGGGCGTCGACCCGGCAGAGCTGGCTGGGCCGGCGGACGAGCTGCGCCGCAGCGGCGCCACGGCCGTCCTCGTCGCCATCGACGGGCAGCCGGCCGGCGTCATCGGCATCGCCGACCAGGTCAAGGACACCACCCCCGCCGCCCTGGCCGCGCTCCGCAAGGAGGGCATCGAGGTCATCATGCTCACCGGCGACAACCAGGTCACCGCGCAGGCCGTTGCCGCCGACCTCGGCATCGACCGCGTCGAGGCTGAGGTGCTGCCCGACCACAAGGCGGACGTCGTCAACCGCCTGCGCGCCGAAGGCCGCGTCGTCGCGTTCGCCGGCGACGGAGTCAACGACGCCCCCGCCCTTGCGGCCGCCGACGTGGGCCTGGCCATGGGGACCGGCACCGACGTCGCCATCGAGTCCGCCGGTGTCACCCTCCTCCGCGGCGACCTCAACGGCATCGCCCACGCCCGCCAGCTCTCCCACGCCGTCATGTCGAATGTGCGCAGGGGCCTCTTTCTCGCCTTCGCGTACAACACCGCGGGCATCCCCATCGCGGCCGGCGTCCTCTACCCCGTGTTCGGGTGGCTGCTGTCCCCGGTCATCGCCGCGGCCGCCATGGCCCTGTCGTCGGTCAGCGTCATCATCAACGCCCTGCGACTGCGCACCCAACGGCTCGGCTGAACCCGCCGTCCGTAGCATCGAACCCGATGAGCCCCGCGCCCACGACCACCGCCGCTGGCACCCGCAGACCCCTGCGGGTGCCGGCGGCTGCGCGCGTCAGCGTCCCCACTGCGCTGGCAGCGCTCGTCGTGGCCCTCGTTGTCGGCATCCTCGGCATGCACGCCCTCACCAGCCACGGCACCACCGTCGCGCCAGTGGCTGCCACCGGCATGACGGCGCCTGCCCACGCCACGGAGATGGTTGCCAGCAGCTCACACGACGCCCACGCCGCGGAACACGCCACAGGGACCACAGCCGTCCGCGCCGAGGCTGACCGGGGCTCGGGTTCGGGACACGACATGGCGGGCATGGCCATGCTGTGCGTCGTCATGCTCGCCGGCGCGGCGCTCACCCTGCTCGTCCTGCTGGCCGTCGGCGTACGGCGGCCGCTGCTGCCGGCCACGTTCGCACCCGCCGCCGTACGCGCCCGGGTCCAGCGGCGGGTCCGCGGCACCGGCCCACCGCCCGTGTGGCAGTTCTCCGTCATCAGGTGCTGACAGGCAGGTAGCCCGCCGACCCAGCACGGTCCCTGCTGCGCCTGCACCTTGTCGCGCGCCTGGATCAAGTGCTGCCCGAGCGGTGCGCACCCGACCTGCCTGACCCTGATGACCTCGAACAGGAGAACCACCTCATGCGCTACCCCCGACCCGCCGCGCTCGTACGCCGGCCCACCCTGCTGCTCGGCAGCCTGACCCTCGGCCTGGCACTCACGCTCACCGCGTGCGGCAACGACGAGGCGCCCGGCAACACGTCCGCGCAGGTGTCCGAGACCGACCACAACGACGCCGACGTCGCCTTCGCGACCGACATGATCCAGCACCACGCCCAGGCCCTCTCGATGGTGGACCTGACCGTCGACCGCACCCTCGACCCCGAGGTGCAGCAGCTCGCCGACGACATCCGCGAGGCCCAGGGCCCCGAGATCGAGACCATGAGCGACTGGCTCCAGGACTGGGACGAGGAGATCCCCGCGACGATGCGCGACCACTCCAACGCCGGGCACGACATGGGTGGGATGGGTGACTCCATGGACGGCCTGGCCTCCGACATGCCCGGCATGATGTCGGGCGAGGACTTCGACGAGCTCGAGAACGCCTCCGACGCCGAGTTTCAGAACATGTGGCTCGAGATGATGGTTGAGCACCACGAGGGCGCCGTCGAGATGGCCCAGGAGCAGCAGGAGAACGGCCAGTACAAGCCGGCCGTCGACCTCGCCGGTGATGTGGTGGACACGCAGACGGCCGAGATCGAGAAGATGAACTCGCTGCTCGGCTCCTGAGGCACCAAGCATCCGCGCTCGTCCGCGGCGGGGCGGTCACCCCATGTCGGGTGACCGCCCTGCACCACCGGGTTGTCCCCGAACCGCGTAGACCACCCGCTCACCCAGACCCACTCACCCCCACCCGGAGTGTCATGTTCCACCGCCCGCAACGCCGCATGACCGCAACCGTTCTCACCGTCGGAGCCGCCGCTCTCGTCCTGACCGGCTGCGGAACCGACGACAGCCCGACCCCGCCGGGGGCGCCGAACGCTGCCGAGGACACGGCGCTGGGCCACGTGCACGGCCTCGGCGTCGACCCAGGCGACGGCACCTTGTACGTGGCCTCCCACTTCGGCGTCTTCCGCGTCGGCCAGGACGGGACGCCCGAACGGGTCGCCGACCGATGGCAGGACACCATGGGCTTCGCCGTGGTGGGCCCAGGTCACTTCCTCGGGTCCGGCCATCCCGACCTGCGCGAACGACTCCCGGCCAGCTTGGGGCTGATCGAGTCCACCGACGGCGCCGAGACGTGGGAGACAGTGTCGCTGCTCGGCGACGCCGACCTGCACGCCATCGAACCGGCGGGCGACCGCATCTACGCCTACGACTCCGTGAGCGGGTCGCTCCTCACAACCACCGACCGCAAGAACTGGACCACCCTCAGCACGCAGCCGCTCTACGATCTCGCCGCTGATCCCGCCGACCCGGACACCGTCTACGCCACCACCGACCGCGGCGCCCTTGTCCGCTCCACCGACGGGCAGGAGCCCCGCCCAGTAGCCGGGGCGCCAACGCTCACGGCCATCGACTGGCAGCCCGACGGACCGCTGGTAGGCATCGGCGCCGACGGCACGGTCATGACCAGCTCCGACGCCGTCCAGTGGCAGAAGGCAGGCCAGCTCGACGGCCCCGCCGAAGCACTTGACGCCGTAGCGGGCAGGTGGCACGCAGCCACCGAGAAGGGCGTGTACGAGTCCACCGATGAGGGCCAGACCTGGGAGGTTCTCCTCCAGGTCCACTGATGCCCCGGATGCGCCGGCCCGAACGGCGCGACTCACGCCTCGGCGCCGGCCCAGGAGGCGGTCGTCGGCCGCTCGCGCACGCTCCCCGCATCCTCGCGGCGTGTCCAGTGACCAAGTGGACGGGCACGTGGCGGTCGATGTGTTGGTGCCGACGGCGTACGTCGAGGGCTTCGACGGGCTGGTCCAACGCGCCGGAGCGACGCTCGGCACCACGTCATGACGAGCGATGCTGGCGCAGTGGCGGGCTTTCGGCGGGGGCCGGTGGCTGCTGCCGCGGAGGTGAACATCGAGACCTTGCGGTACTACGAACGTAGGGGTCTTCTGGCCGAACCGGACCGCAGCCCCGGAGGGCACCGGCTCTACCCCGCCGAGGCGGTCACGGTGCTGCGCGTCATCAAGGCCGCACAGCAACGCGGGTTCACACTGGACGAGGTGGCCGACCTGCTCGAGCTTGGCCGGCACCGGCACGGCAAGCGCGTGGATGGGGGTCTTCAGCAGCGGGCACGCGAAAAGCTCATCGAGGTCGAGAACCCCATCACCGACTTGGAGACCATCCGCGACAACCTCGCCGCCACCATCGACGCCGGATGCGACGACCTGTTGGCCCGCGCCTCGGCCGAGTGCTGCCCCATCCCCTTCACCGCCATCACCATCAACCCGGCCAGCGCGGCCGCCACCGCCGTGGAAGGCTCACGATGACGTTCAAGGACCGGCATCTGGGGGGAGGGGCGACTGCGGCGTGCGCGGTGTGCTGCGCGACCCCCGTCGTGGGGTTCCTGGGCGTCGCCGGGTTCGCCGCCACGGCCGCGACCCTGGCGTTCGCGGACGTCGTGTTCGCTGTCGTGGTCGGTGTTGCCAGCATCGCAGGGGTCCTGGTGCGTCGCTCCCGGTCGCGGCAGGTCGCCTGCGCCTTCCCGGAAGGTGCTGGCCCTGTCGAGCTTGAGCTGGGCGCGACACGGGCCGGTGACACCGGTTGACCGCGGCGGGGACGGGCTCCTCGTCGCGATGGGACCGACTGGGAGACTCACGTCCATGGTCGTGAAGTCGCTGTTCTTGTTCGCGTTGGCCGCCGTCGCGGAGATCGGTGGGGCGTGGCTGGTGTGGCAAGGCGTACGGGAGCACCGGGGCTGGTTGTGGGGCGGTGCCGGCGTCATCGCGCTGGGCCTGTACGGCTTCGTGGCCACGCTCCAGCCGGACGCGAACTTCGGGCGCATCCTGGCCGCGTACGGTGGCGTGTTCGTGGTCGGCTCGCTGCTGTGGGGTGTGGCCCTCGACGGCTTCCGTCCTGACCGGTACGACGTGGCAGGCGCACTGGTTTGTCTGGTCGGGGTGACGGTCATCATGTACGCCCCGCGGACGGGCTGAGCGCTCGCCGCGAGCCCACAGCCCGGAGTGGGAGCATGCAGGTATGGAGCCGACGCAGCTGAGCTGCTCGTGTTGCGGGCGAAGCAAGCCGCGGGCCGCCTTGCACGCCCTGAACGGCGGCGCCTACATCTGCCGTCGATGCGGGCTGTGGGTGGCACTGCGCCTCAAGCGCGACCCAGCGTCGAGGGCGTGAGCCGCGCTCATGCGTGCATCGAGCGGCGCAGTGCCTCACGCAGCTCGGCGAGTCCTGGCACGCCGGCCAGACCGGACGCAGTCTGGTACATCCGGCACGCCAGCCCCACGGCTGCGCCCGCTTGTGCGAACGGGTCCCGGCCGTTGATGAGGAACGTCGGTGAGCCCGTGAACCCGCGCGCCTGAGCCTGCTCATCGGACTCGATGACGGTCACGGACACCGACGCTGAGGCGTCGAGCTCGGCGAGCGCAGCCACGGTCAGGTCGTAGGCAGAGGCTTCGTGCGGGCACTCCGTCACCACCAGCAGCTCCACGTCCATGCCACCAGCATGCCCGACCGCTCGCGGAGTCACTGCCCTCCCGTCACGGTCAGCGGTTCCGTGAGCAGCCATCGCGCGGGAGACTGGGTCGTGGCCACACAGGGGCAGCCGCCGGACCGGCAGAGCATCCATGCCGAGCTAGAGCGAGCGCGAGCTGACCTGCGCCACGTCGTGTCCCAGGCCACCGCTGTCGACCTTCGCCGCCGCACGAACGGGACACGGTGGACCAACGGTCAGATGCTGTGGCACATGGCGTTCGGCTACCTGCTCGTGCGCCGCCTCCTGCCCCTGGTCCGTCTGTTCGGACGACTTCCCGAGCCGTTCAGCCGCGCCTTCGCGGCCGCGTTGAACGTCGGCACTCGACCGTTCCACTACGTCAACTACGTCGGCTCCGTGGGTGGCGCACTCGTCTTCCACGGCCCCCGGCTGACGCGGCAGCTCGACCACACCATCGACCGGCTCCATCGCCGCCTGGATGCGGAGTCCGACGACGCGCTGAGGCTCCGGATGCACTTCCCAGTCGGCTGGGACCCGTTCTTCGGCGACGCGATGACGCTCGAGCAGGTGTATCGCTACCCGACCCGGCACTACGACTTCCACCGGGCCCAGCTCACCCTCGAGTAGCCCCGTGCGGCACTCACCGTCGGGTGAGGGCCGGGCGCGAGTCGTACGTTCCTGGACCGAGGTTGACAGAGGGGTCCTGACGGCGTTGCTACCAGTCGAACTCGTGGCAGCCGCGGTCGGCGGAGGCTTCGACCTGCAAGGTGGCGTGCTCGATGCCGTGGTCGGTGCGCAGCACCCGTCGTGCTTCGGTGAGCACACCTGCGGCGGTGGTGGTGTCGCGGGCGACGAGGTGGGCGGTGGCGACGTGCATGCCGGAGGTCAGGGTCCACACGTGCAGGTCGTGGACGTCGTCGACGCCGTCGATGGCCTCGAGGTCGGCGGTGATGTCGTCCATTTCCATGCCAGCGGGGACGTGCTGGCCGAGGACGGCGAGGACCTCGCGACCGAGCATGACCGCCCGGACGGCAACGAACGTGCCAATGGCGAGCGCCACCAGCGTGTCCCAGTACGAGTTGTCGGTGGCGGCGACGAGGAGCCCGGCGGCGATGACGCCGACGGACCCGGCGGTGTCGGCGACGACCTCGAGGTAGGCGCCCTTGACGTTGAGGCTTTCGGCGGCGCCGCCGCGCAGCAGGACCATCGCGATGACGTTGATGACCAGGCCGAGCGCACCGACGACGAGCATGGGACCGGTCTCGACCGTGACCTCCTCGCCGATGCGGCCGAACGCCTCGATGACGACGTACACGGCCACACCCAGCATGAGCAGGACGGCCAGGCCGGAGGCGAACACCTCGGCGCGGTACGAGCCGTAGGTGCGGCGCCCGGTGGTGTCGCGGCGAGTGGCGATGCGGGTGGCGACGAGCGCTGCGCCGAGGGCGACGACGTCGGCGGCCATGTGGCCAGCATCCGAGAGCAGCGCCAAGGACCCGGAGATCAGGCCGTAGGTGAGCTCGACCACGAAGAACACGGCGATGAGGCCGAAGGAGACGGCGAGACGCCAGCGGTGCCGTCCACCGGCGTGCCCGGCTGCGGGTCCGTGGCTGTGTCCGGCGCCCATCAGGCGACTCTCTCGGTGGTTGCGGGCCGGTCGGTCGAGCCGTCGGCAGGGTTGGTGGCGGGGTTGGTGGCGGGGTGGTTGGAGGGTTCGGGCGTCAGGCGTCCCAGGCCGGGGACGAACCGGCCGACGGTGGCCGCGTAGGCGGCGTAGGACTGGCCGTGGGTGCGCACGAGGTAGGACTCTTCAACGACTCGGACCTGCAGCTGCAGTGCCACGAGCAGGAGGACCAACCCGAAGAGTGCGACGGGGTTGGGAACCATGAGCGCGAGGCCGAGGCCGGTGGTGGCCATGGCGGTGAAGATGGGGTTGCGGACCAGCGCGAACGGGCCGGCGGTGACGAGGTCGGTGGTTTCGGTCTCGTCGACGCCGATGCGCCAGCTGGTGCCCATGGCGAGCTGGGTGACGAACGTTGCCGCGATGCCGGCGACCGCCGCCGCGACGCCGAGCAGCTGGACAGGCGCTGCGTCGAGGGCTGCGACCGGGTCGAGTCCGAACAGGGCGGTGATGGGGCCGAGGACGCCGGCTACGAGCGCGAGGGTGAACAGGACTCCAGCCCACCACTCGGGGGAACCGAACCTGCCGGAGATGCCTCGCCAGCCGGTGTCGCCGGTACGGCGCCACTGCACCCAGGTGCGCAGTCCGAACCCGACGCCGAGGTAGAGCGCGTAGATGGCCAGCGCGGTCACGGCGACCGCGTCGTTGCCGAGTTCAGTCATCGTCCTCATCCTGTTCGTCATCGTCATCGTCATCGTCATCGTCGTCGTCCTCGACGAGTTCGCCTTCCCACGCTTCGCGGCCTTCGTGGACGGCGAACGCGGCGATGACGAACCCGGCGACGGGGTCGAGCCACGCCGCGCCGGTGAGGGCGTACAGGCCGAGACCGACCAGCGTGGAGATGCTCAGCAGGACGCAGATGCGGGTCTCGGCGGCGTCGGCGAGGATGAGCGGGTCTCCGCCGAGCTGTTCGCCGACGCGGCGCTTGGCGCGCGCGAGCAGCGGCATCACGACCACCGACGCGGCGAGCAGGACGATGCCGACCATCGAGTGCTCCGGCGCCTCGTCTGCGAGCAGGGACCGGGTGCCCTCGAAGACGACGTAGGCGGCCAGCACGAAGAACGTGACGGCGACGGCCTTGAGGGTCCGTCGCTCCTTGGCCTCGTCAGCTTCCCCGTGCCGCAGCCGCGCCGCGAGCCGCAGCCCGACCAGCACAGACGCGGCCGACTCGACGCCGGAGTCCAGACCGAACCCGACCAAGGAGACGAGCCCGGCCATCAGGCCGGCCGTGATGGCCACCGCACCCTCGACGACGTTGTAGGCGACCGTGAACTGCGCCAGCCGCAGCCCGCGGCGTGTCAGGCGTTCGGTTTCGGCGTCGGTTAGCGACGGGGAGCCGGGAAGGTTGTGCGTGGGTCGAGACATCAGGGCCGCCTGCCGATCTCGAACACCTCGGACGCCGAGACGGCGCGCTCAGCGTCTTGGGCGGCGGGTGTGCAGCAGCCGTCGGTGCAGGTGCCGCCGCCGCAGCAGCCGTCGGCGTCGTCGTCTGCGCCGAGGCCGACGGGTCCGCAGCCGCAGTTCTCCCCACGCCACGCCTCACGGCCCTCCTTCACGGCGACCGCGGCGATGACCAGGCCCGCGATGGGGTCGGCCCACGACCAGCCGAGGGTCGCGTTGAGGAGGAGCCCGACGAGCAGAACCGCGGACAGGTACGTGCACAGCAGCGTCTGGGTGGAGTCGGCGACCACCGCGTTCGAGCCGAGGGCTTTGCCGGTGCGCCGCTGGGCCCAGGACAGGAACGGCATGATGACCAGCGAAGCCGCGGCCAGCGCGATGCCGACCGTCGAGGTGTCCGGGTCGTGGTCGCCGAGCAGGGCGCGAACCGACTCGAAGGTGACGTAGGTGGCGAGCGCGAAGAACGACAGCGCCATCAAGCGCAGCGCCTGCTGTTCGCGGGACTCGGGGAGCCGGTGGCGGAACTGCCACAAGATGATGAGCCCGGACGAGACCTCGACGACTGAGTCGAGTCCGAACCCAACGAGTGCGACTGACCCCGCGATGATGCCGGCGGTGATGGCGATGACCGCCTCGATGAGGTTGTAGGCCACGGACGCGCCGGCGAGGAGCTGGGCGCGACGACCGAGACGCGCCCTGTCGTCGGCGGTGAGCGCGGCGGGGGTGTGCACGTGGGCGGTCATCAGGCGTCCTTGCGGGTGGCGGTGCCGAAGTTCGGGCACAGCGTCACGGCGTCGCCAGTCAGGCCGAGAAGCCGTTCCGCGGCGGTGAGCAGCTCGAGGACGGCCTCGGGGTGGGTCAGGGAGAACAGCGACGCGCGGCCCTGGGGGCGGGAGTCGACGAGGCCGCAGTCCTTGAGGCAGGCGAGGTGCTTGGACACGGTCGACTGCGCGAGCCCGAGGTGGGCCATGAGGTCGACGACGCGGTGCTCGCCGAGGGCGAGGTGGCGAAGGATGATGAGCCGGTTCGGGTCGCTCAAGCCGTGGAACAGGCAGCCGGCCGCTTCCAGGCCCGCGCGCTCGAGTGAGTCGGGAGGCGCGGGAGCGGTAGCAGCATCAATCGTTGGCATCATGGTTCGGCGATGTTAGCACCCACGACGCGTCCGCGCGGTGGTGGTGTCCGACGAGCAAGCCCCGGAGCTGTCCCGGAGGCGTCGGCCGCGACCGACAGGCGGTACGGAGCCCGCAAGGCTGCGTCCGCACCTCTCCGCGGTCCGCGCGCCCGGAACGAGTGACAGACGCCCCCACTCCCGCAGGACCTCTGCCTCGTCCGCCGACCAGCGGAGACGGGCACGATGAAAGGTGGAGGTGGTGAGCATGTCTGACTCGCCCCAACCCCGACGTCACATGCGCCGAGGCGGCTGGATAGCCCTGATCGTCGTCGTCGTGCTGTTGAGTCTCATGGGTGGCTCCTACGCCCTCGGCCGGAGCAGCTCTGACCCCGCGGCCACCACCGTGTCGGCTCAGCCAGCAGCCGGGACGTCGAGCCCAAGGATGATGACGTGGGCGCAGCGCCCCACCGATGACGTGTCCTGGATGCGCACCCACCAGGCCGACGTGCGGTGGATGCGGAACAACGCAGACGCCTGCGACTGGGGGCTGCCCCGTTCGCGTGCTCGGTACTGGATGAACCGCCCCGGCGTGTCCGGAGACCTTCTAGTTTGAGACTCCAGCGATTGCTGGGGTCTGGTGGTGAGCGTAGTGAGCTTGCTCGGCCTCGACTGGCGTGAGGTCGTCGCAGTACTCGAGGGGTCGGCGGTGGTTGAACCAGTCGACCCACTCGGCGGTCGCGATCTCGAGGTCGTCGAAGCCCTTCCACGGCCGCCTCGGCTTGATCAGTTCGGTCTTGTAGAGCCCTACACCGACTCGGCCAGGGCGTTGTCGTAGGACGAGCCCACGGCTCCTGTCGAGGGCTTGATCCCGGCAGCGTCCAGGTGTTCGGAGTAGGCCACGGACAGGTACTGGACCCCGTGGTCGTGGTGCGCGATCAGACCGGCCAGGTCTTTGCCTTCACGCTGCCGGGTCCAGATCGCTTGCTCGACCGCGTCGACGACGAGCTGGCTGGTCATTGTTGTCGCCACTGACCAGCCCAGGATCCTGCGGGCGTAGGCGTCGATGACGAACGCGGTGTAGCACCAGCCCGACCACGTCGAGACATACGTGAAGTCCGCGACCCACAGGCAATCTGGTGCCAGCGGCGCGAAGTTGCGGTCGACCAGATCGAGCGGCTTGGGCGCCTTCGGGTCGCTGATCGTGGTCCGCTTGACCTTCCCGCGCACCGCACCGGCCAGGTTCATCTCGCCCATCAGCCGCTCCACGGTGCGGCGCGCGATCGGCGGCTCCTCGGCAGCGCGTTCACGGTTCAATGTCAGCCACACCTTCCGGGCACCGTAGACGCCGTAGTTCGCGGCATGGACTGCGGCGATCTTCGGCTTCAGCTCCCCGTCCCGCGCCTCGCGGGCGGTGGGCTTGCGGGAGCGGTGCTCGTAGTAGGTCGCGGGGGCGATCTTGCAGCCCAGCTCGGTGAGCTGGTCGCAGATCGACTCGACACCCCATCGCAGACCGTCGCCGTCGCAGACACCGACGTGTTCGTCGATGTAGGCCACGATCAGCGCTGTGGCCGTTCGAGTTCGGCCGCGAAGAAAACCGATGCGCTCTTGAGGATCGCGTTGGCCCGCTTCAGCTCAGCGTTCTCCCGCTTCAACCGCTTCAGCTCCGCCGACTCCTCCGAGGTCATCCCGGGCCGCTGGCCGGCATCAACCTCGGCCTGGCGACACCACTTCCGGATGGTCTCCGGCGTCCCCACGCCCAGCAGCTCGGCGACCTTCGTCATCGCCGCCCACTCCGACTCATGATCGGCCCTGATTTCGGTGACCATCCGGACCGCCCGCTCACGCAGCTCGGCCGGGTACCTCTTCGACGTACTCCCTGACATGACTCCAACCTTCCCAACGAATGGAGTCTCCGGACTTGCCGGGGCGGTTCAAGGAACTCGACACGGGGCGGTTTGGCTGCGCTGGTTGAGCGCCCTGACGAGGCGGCCCGGGACCTGGACGTGGCGTTGGCGTTGATGGACCTGGTGCGCGACGACTTGCAACTCTCGGGCACGAGCGGCGACCAGCGCACCTCGGACATGGAGATGCGTACGGCCGTGCGGGCGTTGGAGCGTGCATCTGCGCGGGCGGGGCATGAGTTCAAGTTGCCGTTCCGGGACCATGCGTCATGGCGCTCGTACTGGATCCGCAAAGGGGCATCAGGCCCTGGCGGCTGGCAAGCGCGGCGGGACTTGCTCGGTGATCTGTTCGATAGTCCTTACGCGACGATGATGTCGATGCAGGACCGGGCCTTGGACTCGACGTTGATGGAGGCGGCCTCGGAGCACGACCGGCTGGGCTGGCCCGAGATCGACACTGAGGTCGGTGAGCTGCGGCGGCACTTCCGCACCGCGCGGACTCCGCAGGACTATCGAGCCGTGGGGAACGACTGCGTTCACCTCGCCGAGGCTCTGAGCCGCAAGGTGTACATCCACGAGCAGCACACGCCGCCGGGCGAGGACGAGCCCGCTGTCGCAAAGACGAAGGTGCGCCTCGATCGGTACATCGAAGCCAGACTGCCGGGTCCGGAGAACGCAGAGATGCGGAAGTTCGCCCGCGCGACCATCGAACTCGCGCAGGCGGTGAAGCATCGCGGGGCGCCCACGCGGACCGAGGCGGGGGTGGTCGCCGACGCGGTCATCGCCCTGGCCAACATGCTGCGCCGGCTCGCTGAGCACCCATGACGGCCGGCCCGAGGTGCGTGTGAGGTTGGTGTCGGTGGCGCTCGTATCCCGAGGCGGGTGGCGATGATCCGCGGTCCTGCGGCGTGGTCCGGCGCCCAAGGCTGACCCGGGCGCCGGCGTCCGCGGGTCTACGGAAGAAACGAAAGAACGAAGAAAGCTCGGTTGAGCTTTCTTCGTTCTTTCGTTTCTTCCGTCAGGTCACAGCGGTGACGACCTGCCTGGGACGACCTCCCGTTGGTTGGGAGGACGCGACTGCGAGCCCGAGTTCGACGAGCCGAGCCACGAGGCCGTCGAGCTCGGTCCTGCTCCTGTTCTTCGAGAAGAGGCCGTTGATCTGGGTGCGGTCGAGTCCGTCTTCGCCGGCAGCCTTGACGGCGGCATACAGGCGGTCGAGTCCCTCCTCGCCGAGCGTTGCGCCCCAGATGTAGGCGACCGACGCCTCGGAGTACTCCCAGAGCGCGGCAGCAGCCCTGAGATGAGCCTTTTCGAGGGTCGGGGACTGGTCAAGTAACGCGTAGATCATGGCAAGCCGGAGCTGGTAGGGACTCGCGCGGCCAGTGAGGGAGTCGTAGACCATGCCGCCAGAGGGCTGCGACTCGACGACTCGGTAGAGCCTCTCCCAGGCGACCTGGAACTCGGGGCTGCGCTTCACCTCTCCGCAGCGGTGGGAGAACTCGACGGCCTGGCGCAACCGCTTCCCGAACTCCTCGACCTGGGCATCCGCCAGGCGCCCGGGTTCGGGAAGGAGGGCGCCGCGGTGGCTGAGCACGTGCAGGAAGCGGTTCGCGTACCCGTTCGTGATGTCGACCGGCTTCAGGACCTCGGTGAGCTCGGCGATCGTGACCTGACCAAGCACCGCGACGTGTGCGTTGCCAGCCGTCAGGGTCTGCGCCTTCGTGCGGGCACTCAGCTCATCGCTGTCCCAGGCGGAGCGCATGATGGCGGACAGCGTCGACCCCTGGCGTCCGGCCACCGTGAGGAGGCGTGCGTACTCCTCCTCGACGATCAGGAGGCGCTGGTCGGCATCTTCGTTCGCCTCCGCGTCGTCATGATCCGAGGCGGCCGCAGCCTGGATCAGAGCTTCGCCCGACTGGATGCCGCCGCGGATCTGCCGCTTCTTCATGAACTCCGCATCGGCGGCCGCGAGGACAGGGCGCACGGCCGCAGCCCCGGTGCCCTTGCGAGCGCGGGCGGAAGTGCCGACGACGACACCGAAGAGCACCGGGTAGTGCCTCTGATGACCGACGAGCACGTACGCGTCGCGGCCGACCATGGCGCCGAAGGACACGAGGAGGGTCAACAGCATGGCCGGTACCGACGCCTCGGTGAGCGGAGCGAGGGCGCGGACGACGTTCCCGGCAATCCCGTGCAGCGCCTCCGGAGCGAGCTCGGGTGCACGTTCGCGGTTCTCCAGGCGGCGTGCCAACCTCAGCCGGCCCAGCAACTCGAAAGAGTCCGCGTCGGAAGCCGCGGCCGCGGACTGGGTCGTTTCGGGGCTGGCCGTCCTCACCGGCCCTCCTCGCTCTCGAGGTACGTGCGCGCGGCCATGCGCAGCAGCGATGCCACAGAACGGTCCTGTGCGGCAGCGTGCTCCTTCAGGGCGTCGCGCAGGTCGTGCGGGAGGCGCACGACGATGACGACGTCGTTGTGGGCGGTGGTGGATCGGTGGTCCATGCGATTCCTTGATGTGATCGGTCTGATGTGGTGCCGCTGTCGCGACGATCACTGAAAGTCCTCGTCGGGCGTCACGCCGCAATCAGGTCGACAGACCGTTCGACGAAATCTGCGCCACACGCTTGCGTGCGGCGTCCTGGCGCGGACGGGTGCCGGTGGGCCAGACAAGAGAGCCCCCGCTGACGGTGGGGGCATCAGGCCCACACCGCTGCGGCCGACACCCGCTGGAGGGTCTACGTGACACCGATGAACCAGCCGCAGCCCGCGCTTGCGCTCGCTGCCAACCCCGCTCCGCCCGGCGACCGGGAGACGACGCGTCTCCTGAAGCTTTGGACAGAGCTCACCCAGCGCGCCGCCTCGGCGGCCGCGCACCGCAGCTCGGACGAAGAGTCCCTGCGGATCCTGCAGCTCCAGGTCGAGGAAGCCCTCGCCGACCGCCTGACCGACCCCGATGTCGTGATGGCGGAGCTGTGGGTCTGGGAGGCCACACTGCTGCACGTGGCAGAGACGCCTCCCGAGACATGCCTCATCTGCCGCAAGGCCCGGCTGGGTCTCCCCGCCGATCTTCCGCTTCCTACGGATCTGGGAGGTGCGCGATGACTGTCGCTCACATCCCCACCGGGGCCGGACCGGTCACCGTCACCGGGGACACCGTGGTGATACACGACCTGTCCGTCACTCACGGCGAGGCCGCCGCGTTCGTCCGAGGTCACATGACCGAGCACGGCGCGGACGCCGCAGCCGACCTGGTCAGGCGCGCCGTCCCCGTCGGCCTGGTCGCCCTCTCCCTGGGCACAGCCGGTATCGACACCGGCTCGCTCACCCGCACTCTGGATGCGTTCGCGGACAGGGTGGACGCGAAGTCCGAGGCGGCCTTGGCCAACCTTGATCAGACGCTCCTGCGCCTCCGGGGAGGCGAGGAGGCGGTCGCGAAAACGGCCAGCGCGGTCCTCGACCGGCTCCCCGCCCAAGTCGAGGCAGCGCTCGCCGGCCAGGCCGGGAACGTCCGAGCCAGCGTCATGGAGGCGGCGCGAGCCGTTCAGGACGCGGGGGTCCGGGAGCTCACCACGGCGCTGACTCGGCACTCCGAGTCGGTCCGCGATGCCCTCAGCCTCGATCGCGACGGACCGGTCCGCCAGTTGCGCAAGGAGGTGCTCGAAGAGCTCGGCGGCACCCGTCGCGAGCTCGGTGAGCAGCTCGCTCTCGTCAAGGGCCTCGTCGAGGCCGCGCAGGTGGCCAAGACCGCCGGCGCCAAGAGCAGCCGCGCGATCGGGGCCGCCAACGACAACGACGCCATGGCGCTGTGCCACGACGTCGTGACGGCCGCAGGTGACATGTTCGAGCGCACCGGAGGTCAGCCAGGTACAGGTGGGACCACCCGTCGCACAGGCGATGGCGTCGCGACCCTGTCGCAGGCCATCACAGGCCACGGCCGACAGGTCAGGATCGTCATCGAATCCAAGTCGAGAACACGAGCTTTGTCGGCGAAGCAACACCGCGAGGAGATCGCCAACGCATGCCGTGTCCGCGACGCGGCAGGCGGTCTCGTGCTCGTCCCGACAGACGTTGAGGTGCCCGGTGGCGGATCGTTCGCCCGCGTGGACACCTGCGCGTACGTCGTCAGCACCGAACACGGTGATGGCGTACCCGAGCTCATCTACCTTCTCCTTCGCGAGCACGTGGCGATGTTGAAGGTCCGGCACGACGACGGGTCCGAGATCGACCTCGACCAGGTCGAGGCGCGGCTCAACGTCGCGCTCGCTGGCATCAGCCAGCTCGACGAGGTGGGCCGCCTGGCCATCCAGGCCAAGAACTCGCTCGAGAAGCTCATTGTGCTCGGACGAGACACCCAGCAGAAGGTGAGGGAGACCCTGACCGAGGGCATCGCCCTCATGCACCCGTAGAACCAGTGAGGAGGAGCGCATCATGCGCTCCTCCTCACTCTGCGTGGTCCACGCCCTGGCCTACGGCGCGGGGGCCTGCCGAGCAGGGTCGTCACCGTCGTAGTCGGTCAACCAGGCCGGCCACTCTTCCGAGTCCATCGGCACTCCGAGCGCGCCGTAGTCGATCACTCCGACCGTCACCTGTTGGTAGAGCAGCCGTCCGTAGCGTCTCGCCTCGTCGACGTCATGGACCAGTGCGCGCAGGGCCTCAAGGCCATGGGCGAGGGTGGCCGGCCAGTCCTCCAACGTCCCCTCCGCGAGGTCCGTGAGGCTGCCCTCGAGGCAGGCCTCCGGTAGGTCCCAGGCGTTGTGGGTGTGTGCGGGCGTCAGGGGAGGGGCTGCGTTGCTGTCCAGCCGTCGGAGGAGTCCGTCGTAGCGGCGTTGCAGGAGGGCGATGGCGAGCTCGGCTGCGTGAGCGTTGTCCGGCGTTGGCGCAGCGACGTAGTCGAGGAACGCCACCTCGGCCCGATGGTCGTGGTCGTGGTCGTCGGTCATGTGCGCCACCGTGCCCCGAGGGTGGGGCTGCACAGTGCCCCCTTGAGCCGTACGGATCGCGGCACTGCGGTCATCGCTCCTTGGTGTTGGTCACGAGCCACGGCCACTCGGACACGTCGCCGAGGAGGATGCGGGCCCCGGGGCGAGGTGGTCGTAGAGCCAGACGCCGATGCGGCGCGACTCGCGCAGCTCGTCCTCGAGGCGCTCGATCTCATCCAGGAGGTGGAGCACAGCATGGCCGACCTCTTCAACGGTCTCCGCGGGGGCGGGCTCGTCGGTGGCAAGGCCCAGCTGCGTCAACCAGGTCGCACGTCGGCGCCAGTGGGCGCGTTGTTCAGGGGTGCTCATGCCGTCAGGGTCGCGGGCCGACACGACATCCGGGCGGGCAGGCGATGACGGGCTGTGGACTCGTTCGCGCCGCCGCTACCCGGAGCGCGGTCTGATGTGGAGTCGGCACTTGTGACCGAACAGCAGGCGTGCGTCAACGGCGCCTGCTTCACCAGTCCGCTGCGTTGGTGCATCCGAGGCGCATGGCCTCCTCGATGAGCTCGGTAAGCAGGGCTGAAGGTGCCACCGGCCGCAGAACGCTGACGATCTCGCGCAGGTAGTGGTCGAGCGCCCAGGGCGGATCCGTAGTGCCCCGCAGAAGGTGAACCAGGTAACGCGCCCAAGTCTCGGGGTCGCGGGTCAGGTCTTCGTGCTCGCGGCGAGAGCCGGTGAGGTGCATCAGGACGCGGTCGTCCTTCACCAAGCCGGCGTCGGTGCGTTCCACCAGTTCGACCGCCGCCGGCCGGTCATCAGGTAGCCCCAGCACCCACAGGGCCATGGCCGACGCTTCGTCCGTGGTCAAGGGTCGGGGTAGGGAGTCGATCCGTCCGGCCCAGTACTCCCTGATCCACCGGCTCCACTGGGCGGAGGCCTCCTGCGGGTCCATGTCACGTAGTTGGCGGCCCACGGACCGGATCCAAGCCAACTGCAGGACGGTGGGCGCGTCAGTCGTGAGTGTGGGCAACCAGCCCCTCGGGTCCAGCGAGGACTTCAGTGCGACGGTCGCGAGCTGGCGGCCGAGCTGAGCGACGGCTTCGTCGTCGTCGAGACCGTTCGCGCGTCGCATCGTCGCCAACATCGCGTCAAGGAGTCCTTCGGCGAGGATCTGGTCGTCGTACTGGCCGTACTGCACAAACGACCGCCAGATCCCGCGCACCTCGAAGGCATCAGCCTCGTCCCGGTCCCACGCGAACAACGGCATGAGTCGGGACTTCGCCCATGCGGGATCCGCCCCCATGAAGAAGCGGAGTCTCGTCGACAGCAGAACACGGGCCAAGAGCCCGTTACGGGACTGGTCCTGGACCATTCGGTCGAGCTCTGCCCGGAGCTCGTCAGGCAATCCGGACCAGGTGTCGGTGTGCGCCCGCCATTCGTGGGCAACCACGTTCATCCAGAACTGCGCGAGGTCGCCGGCCGGATGGTTGATTGCCTCGAGGTAGTGGTCCTCGCTGTCCACGACGTTGCCCGTGATCTGCGTGGTGGGCCAGAGGTCAGTGGCCAGGCGGCGTGCGGGCATCATGGTGTGCCATGCGGTCGGGTGGTCGGCGGTGCCGCCGCGGGCGAACATGTTGGCCACTGCGGATCTCACTGCATCCGCTGGCCAGGACGCGATTACCGTGAGTACGTCTTCGGGCGTGACGGCGATGGGGTGCGGTCGGTTCTCCTCGAGGGGCTCCGCGCCGCTGGCCCGCTCGGGTGTGCTTGACAAGTTTGCCGCGCTCCAGGCGCGAACGAGGGCGTCGCGGACGTCGCTGTCTTCTGGCGCCAGCACGTCCGCCAGTCGGATCCCGTCGCTCGGGTAGTGGGATACGCACCCGCGCAGCGCGTTCAGCGCTCCGGTCCAAGTCGGGCCCGTGAGCCGGAACTCGTCGGCGGTCGCATACGACCGGATGGCTGCGTACGCCTCGCTGGGGCTTGACTCGATGAGTTCATGGAGCTCGTCTCGGGAGAACGGTTCCGCGTCCTCCACGAACCCCGACGTCATCGTCATGTTCAGATCCGGGTGCTCGCGAGGCGCGAACTCAGGATGCTGTTCCTGCAGCCTGGTGAACTCCTCGGTGATGGTGGCGTTCTCCGGTGCGGCGCTGTGGAGCCAGGCGAGCAGGTTGTAGGGGACGTACGGCGAGCGTTCCTCTCCGTCCTGCGGCCCGTCTTTCGCGCGATCCAACACGGCGCCGACGGCGTCGTCTGATGCAAGCGCGACCGTGTCCCCCAGGAGCATGTAGACCTCGTGCTGGAGGTCGAGGTCGTAGAGCAGGTTCTCGTCGAGGATCCAGCGCAGCTTCTCGTCGGGAGACCGGTCCTCGCGCAAGCGCCATGCGTGCACGGCGAGGCGCCGAAGGAGGGGCTCGCGCGCGCGAGCGAGCCGATCGACCGCCGCAGCCCCCTCCTGGGGCAACGCGTGGAGGAGGTGTTCGAGGCTGTCGCGAGCCGCATCGATCAGCACGTCGGCTACCTCTCGGAACTCGTCCTGTGGATGAGGTTCGATCGCTGAGCGGCCAAAGGACAGAGCGTCGAATCCCGGCTGGAGCGCTCCAGCGAGCCGATTGGCGTCGCGCAGCTGGCGCACCGCCAGGTCCAGCAGCTCCGGTGCGTGCTGAGGCAGCAGCGGGACAAAGACCTTCTTCCATGCCTCGTCGAGCCAGTGGTCGTCGCCCGCGAATGCGACCTCGAACCGAGGCGCGTCGCTCGAGGGCCCGAAGTCCAGACCGGACCGGGGCAGTGGCCGCGTGCGGTGCTCCAGCAACATGAGCGCGAGGTCGGGGCGCTCCTGCCATGACTCCTTGCACAGGAGCATGTCGAGCAGATCGCCGTCGTCGGTTGGAGAGCGATGCAGAACGAGTAGGAGCCACGGCACCTGCCAGTCCGGTACGCGTCGCTCTTGGGCGAACAGCCGGTGCGCCACGGTGTCCCACATGCCGGGGCTCCACGGCCGACTGCGAAGGAGGCGAAGAGCGGTGGGTGACTCCTGCTCGTCCATGACGTACTGGTCGGCCACCCAAGTTGTGAGTGCCTCCGCGACCGTCCGGTCTGCGCCGGAGGGGACCGTCGGACTGAAGAGCCAGTTGAACTCGGGACGGTTCGCAGCCCACAACAACCAGTCGGATCCACGAGCCTGCTCGGTGAAGTAGCGAACCCGTTCCGGGTCACCAAGGGCCTGCTCGAGGTACGAGACCTCCTCGGGGATGGTGGGCGGGCCGTTGCCGACCAGTTCGGCGATACGGTGTCTATGATCGAGTCGTCCCCACGAGGTGAGTTCGGCCCAGCGCTCGAGCCCGTCGACCAGCGCTAGGTGGGACGAGCCGTCAACCGGGTAGTGCACGGGACGGAGCCCGAGCCTCCGCCACTCGCGGCTGTCGGCATCATGCGTGAAGACGAAACGTCGCCCCTCGCGGCCCAGGGAGCGCGCCAGGTACTGCATGACGATGTCGCCGTGGCTGTAGCCGATGAAAGCGACGGAGAAGGCCGCGAACATGCGGTCGAGGAACCGGGCCGCCCATGCCTCACGCAGGTAGGCGTGGCCGAAGTCTTCGTCGGTCACCACCAGTCTGCGAGGGGGTTGGTCCAAGGCCCCGTGCAGGTGGACGATGCCGGTGAAGTCGTCGCCGACCGGAAGCGCGGGCGCGCGGTAGACGTCGAGATCCAGCCCCTTGCTGCGGCTGGCTCGTTCGAGGTGGAGGTCGTAGTTGGTGGTGACCACCCGGGGGTTGGGGTGTACCCGTGCCAAGTCGATGATCGCCTCGTGGAGGCGGTTCGGCTGGCTGTCGGGCATGTTGATTGCGTTTGCGACCAACGTGTGAACTTCGATCTGGAGATCCCCGAGGTCGCCCAGGAACACATCGGGTCGCTCCAGGTCGCGATCCGTTGGCACCCTGCGGGCGCGTGCTCCCACGTCCCGCACCAGGTTGGCGAAGTCAGGAAGGCCCGACGGCTCGTCGAGGGACGCCCCCGCCCCGACGAAGAGCACGAGCTTGCCCTCCGTCGCCGCCTCGATCAGTTCGTCCGGCACGTCGACTTCGCGGAACCACATGCGGGCAACGTAGCGACTCGCGGTGACAAAGGACGCCGCCGGCGCCCGATCAAGCGACTTCCTCGGTCATCGCAGATGCCGGGGGTGTCTCGTGAGTCGTAACCTCCCACGGGAGCGTCCGCGACATCTTGCGAGCAGCATCGCCCTCTCCGGCGATGGGGGACTGGTACCGGTCCGTGGTGGTGGTGGGCTTGGCATGCCCGAGTTGCCCCTGCACGTAAGTCACGCTGAAGCCGAGGCCGCCGTGCTCCTTCGAGGCCAGGCTGTAGGACGCATGTCCGTGGCGGAGCCAATGGAACGTCCAACCCCACCTCGTGCTGTCGTCCGTCTCGCTTTGCCCGTCCGCGTCGTCGTTGTACAACGCCACAGCGTCCTGGTTGATCAGCCGGTTGACGCGGTCAGCCCAGCGCTTGACCTTGCGATCTGGCGGGAACAGCCAGCCCTCGTCATCTTCCGTGTGGGTAGCTGCCTGCGCGACGAGCCGGTGAAGAACCCACTCGTAGGCTGCCCAGATCTGTACCGTGCGCGACTTGCCACCCTTGGGCGGCGCGACCGTGGGCCAGACCTGGTAGCGGTTCAACTGCTGGACGACACGGATCTTGCCGGTGCGCAGGTCGATGTGCTCGACACGAAGGCCGAGGCACTCGGTGAAGCGAAGACCGCTTGCGAAGGCGAGAAGAACGAGCAGGAACCCGTAACCGGGTAAGACGCTCTCCGCGAAGCGAGCGAATCGGTGGATCGTGGTGGGAGCAGGGCAGTGCTCCACGCCGATCTTGTCCTGATCCGCGGCGGCTGGTGCCCTCTTGGCCAGATCCGCCACGATGCCGCGGCGTCGACGCGCGGAGACTCCGAACGCGTCACGGTCGCCGAAGTAGTTGCGGTTTTCGGCGTAGGTGATGAGGGCGCCTAGCGTCCGCGCCACAGCGCGCATGGTCTCCTTGCTGGCGCCGTCGATCAGCATCTCCTCGAACACCTGAGTCCAGTGTCCGACGTTGAGGTCACCGCAGGGGACGTCTGCCACGGCCTCAGGCATGTGACATCTCCAGTTCGACCGGTACTGGTCGGTGGTGCCCTGCGGAGTGTTCGAGGTGCCGAGGAAGGTGACGAAGCGCAGGTAGGCCACGCCCAAGGGTTCGTGGCTCAGCGGCCCACGCGAGCGGTGCCGGTCGATCTCGGCGTACTTTTCCGCGGCGAACGCCTCGGCCTCTTCACGGCTCTTGCAGCGCTGCTGCCTCCGCTTGTTGCCCTTGCCCGGGACGCCACCGGGGTACCACGAGACCCGAAAGTCGTTCGCGATCTTGACGGGGTCGTCGTCGCGGCGACGCGTGATCTTCTGCTTGGCGGCAGTCCGCTTGCGGTCAGACACTGTACTTGCCTGCCTTGTGTGCGGGCTTCTTCGCCTTCTTGGTGTCCTGAGTCCCCTCGGAGGAGGTCGCCTCCTTGGTGGACTCGCGGTCGCGGGCGCTGGTGAGGGCCTTGCTGGCGGCGCTGATGAAGTCGTGGACGTCGTAGAGCATCCACACCGCGATGGAGTTCAGCGAGCAAGGCTGGGGCAACTTGCCGCCCTCGACGAGGTTGTCGATGGTCTTGTCGCAGACGCCGAGCTCACGGGCGAGGTCACGCTTGCGCAGGACGCGGTTGGGGTAGTGCTGGCAGCAGCCGGATGCAGGCGCTGGGATCTGGTCGGTCATGTCCCTGACCCGTGTTGCGCGACCGGAAGCTGGGCAATCACTGCCAGCACCAGTCCGAACGAGTCGGCATGCTGAGGAATGCGCTATGTGACTCTGTGTGACACGACCACGGAGAAACCGCAGGTCAGATGGGGTGGGCCATGGGTGGGGCCAAGACCACCCAGATCTACGAGGGCACCAACCAGGTGCAGCGCATCGTCATGGCCCGGCAGCTCCTCGCGGGGGTGCAGAGCCAGCTCTGAGCAGGAGGTCGTCATGACCCGCAGCACCACCCCGTCGTCGACGGTGATGTCCCGCGCCGACCTGGCCTTCCAACTGCACGAGTGGCTGCGGGTCGAGGACCTCCTCACGCGCGAGCGGTACGCCGAGCACTCGCGCGACACCCTCGACGCGGTGCTCGACCTGGCCGAGACGGTGGCCACGCGCCACTTCGCGACGCACAACAAGCGCAACGACCAGGAGGAGCCCCGCTTCGACGGGGAGCGGGTGCACCTGCACCCCGAGGTGGAGGAGGCGCTGGCGGTCTACTCCGCCAGCGGCTTCACCGGCGCCACCTTCGACGAGGACCTCGGCGGCCTGCAGCTGCCGCAGGTGGTCGCCTCGGCGGTGGCGGCGTGGTTCCAGGCCGCCAACTGCGGCACGGCGGGCTACCCGTTCCTCACCCAGGCCAACGCCCACCTGCTGGTCGCCCACGGCAGCCCCGAGCAGGTCGAGCGCTTCGTGCGCCCGATGCTCGAGGGCCGGTTCTTCGGCACGATGTGCCTCTCGGAGCCGCAGGCGGGGTCCTCGCTGGCCGACGTGACCACGACCGCCACCGAGCAGCCCGACGGCACCTTCCGGCTGCGCGGCAACAAGATGTGGATCTCCGGCGGCGACCACGAGATGGGCGAGAACATCGTGCACCTCGTGCTGGCCCGCACCGCGGGCGCGCCGGCCGGGGTCAAGGGCATCTCGCTCTTCCTGGTGCCCAAGCACCTGGTGGCCGACGACGGCTCGCTGGGCGAGCGCAACGACGTCGTGCTGGCCGGGCTCAACCACAAGATGGGCTGGCGCGGCACCACCAACACCCTGCTCAACTTCGGCGAGGGCGCCCACCGTCCCGGGGGCGAGCCGGGCGCGGTGGGCTACCTCGTCGGGGAGCAGCACCGTGGCCTGGCGCTGATGTTCCACATGATGAACGAGGCCCGCGTCGGCGTCGGGCTCGGCGCGGCCGCCCTGGGCTGCACCGGCTACCTCAAGGCCCTCGCCTACGCCCGCGAGCGCACCCAGGGCCGCCCCGTCGGCGCCAAGGACCCGGCCTCGCCGCCGGTGCGCCTGGTCGAGCACGCCGACGTGCGCCGGATGCTGCTCACGATGAAGGCCTGGGTCGAGGGCGGTCTCGGCCTGGTGCTCTACACCGCCCGTCTGGTCGACGACGAGCAGACCGCCGAGGACCCCGCGGCCCGCGAGGAGGCGCACCGGCTGCTCGAGGTGCTGACCCCGATCGCGAAGTCATGGCCCTCCCAGTGGTGCCTGGCCGCCAACGACCTGGCCATCCAGGTGCACGGCGGCTACGGCTACACCCGCGAGTACGACGTCGAGCAGCACTTCCGCGACAACCGGCTCAACCCCATCCACGAGGGCACCCACGGCATCCAGGGCCTCGACCTGCTCGGGCGCAAGGTCGTCGCCGAGGGCGGTGCGGGCCTGCGCCTGCTCGCCCGCCGGATCAGGGAGACGACCGACGCGGCCGCGGCCCGCGGGGGCGACCTGGCCGAGGACGCCGCGGCGGTGCAGGCCGCGGCCGACCGGCTGGTCGCGGTCACGGCGACGCTCTGGTCGGCGGGCGACCCCCGGGTCAGCACGGCCAACTCCTCGGCGTACCTGGAGGTGGCGGGGCACGTGGTGGTCGCCTGGCTGTGGCTCCAGCAGGCGATGGCCGCCGACGGCGACAGCGACCTGCACGCCGGCAAGCGGCACGCGGCGCGCTGGTTCGTGCGCTGCGACCTGCCCCGGGTGCACCCGCAGCTGGACCTGCTCGAGCGCCTCGACCGCACGGTCCTCGACGTCGAGGACGCCTGGCTCTAGGTCGGCGCCGACCGGTGACCTGGCGGTCGCTAGCGTCGGCGCCATGACCCAGCAGACGCTCTCGATCCAGACCGCCGACGGCACCGCGGAGGCCTACCTCACCGGTGAGGACGGCCGCCCCGGCGTGCTGATGTACGTCGACGCCATCGGCCTGCGCCGCCAGACCCGCGACATGGCCGACCGCATCGCCTCGTGGGGCTACGTCGTGCTGGTGCCGCACGTGTTCTACCGCGACGGCTCGGCCGCCGACCTCGAGCCCGAGGGCGACCTGCGCGAGGACGGCGCCCGGGAGGCCTTCTTCGCCTCGGGGGTCATGGACCGCATCGCCGCCCTCACCCCCGACCGGTCGGGCCCCGACGCCGACGCCTGGGTGGCCACGCTGCTCGAGCACGCCGGGGACGGACCGATCGGCGTGATCGGCTACTGCATGGGCGCGCGGCTCGCGCTGCGCACCGCCGGGCAGTTCCCCGGCACCGTCGGCGCGGTCGGCGGCTTCCACGGCGGAGGACTGGTCACCGACGAGCCCGACAGCCCGCACCTGGCCGTGGCCGCCTCCACCGCGGAGTTCGTGCTCGGCCACGCCGACCAGGACGCCTCGATGCCGCTGGAGGCCGTCGAGACGCTCGAGCGGACCCTCCAGGAGGCGGGTCGCCCGCACCTCAACGAGGTCTACGCCGGCGCCGCGCACGGCTACTCCATGGCCGACACCTCGATGTACGACGAGCAGGCCGCGGAGCGCCACACGAGCGAGCTGCGAGCCCTCCTCGGGCGCACCATCGCCCCGGCCTGAGGAGCTCGGGCGGCGGCACCCCTTCGGGTGATGGGACCCCCGGAGGGCCGCAGTACGTTCGATCCATGGCCACTCCCAACCTCAAGTACACCGTGCCCGGCATGAGCGACGAGGACGCTGCACGCGTCGTCGAGCTGGTCCAGGGCCGCCTCTACGCCTGCAACGACCTGCACCTGACGCTCAAGCACGTCCACTGGAACGTCGTGGGTCCCCACTTCATCGCCGTCCACGAGATGATCGACCCCCAGGTCGAGACCGTGCGCGGCTTCGCCGACGACCTGGCCGAGCGCATCGCGACCCTCGGCGGCTCGCCCAAGGGCACGCCCGGCTCGCTGGTGGAGAACCGCACCTGGGACGAGTACAGCATCGGTCGCGCCACCACCCAGGAGCACCTCGGTGCCCTCGACCTGGTCTACCAGGGCGTCATCTCCTCCTACCGCGACGGCATGAAGGAGCTCGACGACCTCGACCTAGTCACCCAGGACATGTTCATCGCCCAGATCAACGAGCTGGAGCTCTTCCACTGGTTCGTGCGCGCCCACCTGGAGGACAAGTCGGGCGGTCTGTCGACCGCCGGAGCCACCTCCGAGACGCAGGCCGCGGCGGCCGCCGGCTGAGCCACGCCCCCTCGACGTCGACGACCCCCCGCCCTCCTGGGCGGGGGGTCGTCTGCGTCCGGACCGGGTCCGGTCGAGGGACGGGGCCGGATCAGCGCGGGAAGACCCGCGGCACCTCGGAGGCGCGGGAGGTGAAGACCGGCGTGCGCTTCTCCTTGAACGCCGCCACCCCCTCCTTGCCGTCGCCGATCGAGGTGTGGAACATCGCGAGGGTGTCCGACAGGTGCGCGTCGAGCGGCTCCGGGGCGGCGCTGTTGCGGTAGACCAGCTGCTTGGCCAGGGCGAGCGCCACGGGGGAGCGGTCCTTGACGAAAGAGCGGGCCAGCTCCTGGGCGGCCGGCAGCAGGTCGTCGGGCTCGTGCACCGAGCGCAGCAGCCGGCCCTCGAGGGCCTGCTCGGCGGTGAGCACGTCGGCGGAGTAGACCCACTCCAGCGCCTGCTGCACCCCGACGATGCGGGGCAGGAACCAGCTCGAGCACGCCTCGGGGACGATGCCGAGCCGGCCGAAGACGAAGCCGACCCTGGCCCGGGTCGAGGCCAGGCGCAGGTCCATGGCCAGCGTCATCGTGGCGCCGATGCCGACCGCGGCGCCGTTGATGGCCGCGATCACGGGCTTGGGCAGGGCGTGGATGGCCAGCGTGACCTTGCCGCCGGTGTCGCGCAGGCCGTCCTGGTAGGGCTCCTGGTCGTAGCGCTCGCGCAGCTCCTCGGGGGTGACGTCGAGGGACTCGTCGAGCCCGAAGACGTTGCCCTCGGCCGAGAGGTCCATGCCCGCGCAGAAGGCGCGACCGGCGCCGGTGACGACCACGGCGCGCACGGCGTCGTCGTGGGCGTCGACGGTGAAGACCTGGAGCAGCTCGCGGGCCATCACCAGGTCGAAGGCGTTGAGCTGCTCGGGGCGGTGCAGCGTCAGGGTGGCGACCCCGTCGTCGTCCACGCTCCAGGTGAGGGTCTCGTAGCTCACGAGGTGGCTCCTTCCGGCAGGCCCGAGGGCGTGCACAGGCTGTCGTCGATGCTGTCGGTGTCGTCGTCGATGATCGCCTGGAACATCTGCCGCGAGCGCTCGGGGTCCCAGTTGACGGCGAGGTCGCTGATCGGCACCGAGCAGGTCAGGCCGTTCTCCCCGTTGACCCGGGTCATCGCCGAGGCCCACATCGCGGCCCGCGCGGGGTTCATGCCGTCGCCGAAGGTGACCGTCTCGGTGGCGGCGAGGTTGAGCCGCCAGTAGCGCACGGGGTTGAGCACCGACCAGGGCGAGACCACCTCGCGCCCGATGGCCGCGACCACCTCGCGCTGCTGGCGGGCGCGCTCGATGTCGCCGAGACCGCTGGTCTTGCGGGAGCGGGCGTAGCCCAGGGCGGTCACGCCGTCGGCCTCCTGGCAGCCCTTCCTCACGTCGAGGTTGGCCTGCGGGTCCACCATGGCCTGCCGGGGGCAGATCTCGATGCCGCCCACGGCGTCGACGAGGTCGACGAAGCCGCCGATGCCGATCTCGACGTACTCGTCGACGCGGATGCCGGTGTTCTGCTCGATGGTCTGCGTGAGCAGCTTCGGGCCCCCGAAGGCGTAGGCGGCGTTGATCTTCGTGGTGCCCGACCCGGGCACGTCGACGAGGGAGTC
The DNA here is from genome assembly GCF_001422955.1 of Nocardioides sp. Leaf285. Taxonomy (NCBI): domain Bacteria; kingdom Bacillati; phylum Actinomycetota; class Actinomycetes; order Propionibacteriales; family Nocardioidaceae; genus Nocardioides; species Nocardioides sp. Leaf285. The sequence goes on from NZ_LMNH01000003.1 coordinate 454,413, forward strand.
GCGGGGGATCGACATCAGCAGGTTGGGCCCGGAGCCGGTGTGCAGCAGCAGGATCGTGTCGGTGCGCTGACCGCTCGCGTCGCCCGTGCCGTACTCCTTGCGCTCCGCGGCGCTCAGCCCCTGGCGCGAGTCGCTGCCGACGAGCAGGTACGTCGTGCCCGGCTGCTCCGCCGGGCGCTCCCCGCGGGGCTCGAAGGCCACCTTGTCGACCTTGGTCCAGGCGAAGACCGGCACGGCGACCAGGTAGACCACCCACAGCAGCACCAGGAGCAGCACGTAGCGCGCGCGGAAGCGCGGACGTCGGCGGCCCGAGGAGGCCGCGGCCGGCGCCGGCGCGACCGGGGCCCGGGGCGGCGGGGTGGCCGTGCGGGGCTGGTCACGGGGCTGGTCACGGGGCTGGTCACGGGGCTGGGCCCGCATGACCCGGGTCGCCTCGTCGTCGGGGGCGCCCGACCCGGCGGCGGGGGAGGCGGGGCGGGGCTGGCGCCGCACCGGCCGGGTCGCGTCGGGGTCGCTCGCCCCCTGTCCGCCGTAGAGCCAGTCGAAGCGCTTCTCGTCGTCGCCGCCGCGGCCGGGCCCGTCTGCCATGGGGAGGACGCTACGCGATGGGCCGACCTGGCCGGGCACGGCGCGTCGGGGCCCGTGTGACTCCTGAGGCTGGTGATACTGGCCGACAGCACTGGACCCTTCCCCACCAGTCCTGAGCAGGAGAGAGACACCTCGATGCCACCCGTACCTTCCCCCGGGTTGCTCGACGGCCAGCCCCGTCCGAGCGCAGCCGACCGCGCGGCCCGCGTGCGCTTCCGCCGAGCGCTCGCGCTGATGGCCATGACCCTCGTCGTGCCGGGCTCGGCCCAGCTCGTCGCCGGAGACCGCCGCATCGGCAGGATCGCCGTGCGGATCTGGCTCGGCACGCTGCTCACCGTGCTGGTCGTTGGCCTGGCCGTCGCGATCCACCCCGGCCTGGCCCTCCAGATGGCCGTGAGCCCGGCCGTGCTGCTGGTGCTGCGCGTGCTGCTCATGGTGGGTGCCGTGGCCTGGGCCGCGCTCTTCGTCGACGCCTGGCGCATCGGCCAGCCGCTGACGCTCTCGATGAGCCACCGCCGCGCGGTGGTCGGGGTCAACGGCCTGCTCTGCCTCTCGGTCGCCGGCACCATGCTCTTCGGCGCCCACGTGGTCGCCGTGCAGCGCGACTTCATCGTCACGATGTTCGCCTCCTCCACTGTCACCGACGCCCACGACGGCCGCTACAACGTGCTGCTCATGGGCGGCGACTCCGGTGCGGGGCGCTGGGGTCTGCGCCCCGACTCGATGACGGTGGCCTCCATCGACGTCGAGACCGGCCGCACCGTGCTGGTCGGCCTGCCCCGCAACATGGCCGACTTCCCCTTCGCGCCGGGCTCGGTCATGGACGAGCAGTTCCCCGACGGCTTCGACTGCGACGGCTGCTACCTCAACGGCGTGAGCACCTGGGCCGGTGACAACACCGAGCTCTTCGGCGACTCCGACAACCCCGGCGTCGACGCCACCGTCTCGGCCGTCGAGGGCATCACCGGGCTGCGGATCAACTACTGGGCCATGGTCAACCTGCAGGGCTTCAAGGACCTCGTCGACGCCGTCGGCGGCGTCGAGCTCACCGTGCGCTCTCCGATCCCGGTGGGCGGTCTCGGCGACGACGTCACCGGCTACATCGAGCCCGGCACGCGCACCCTCGACGGCTTCGAGACGCTCTGGTACGCCCGGGCCCGCGAGGGCTCCGACGACTACTCGCGCATGGCGCGGCAGAAGTGCGTCATGAACGCCATGCTCCAGCAGGTCAGCCCCCAGGTCGCGGTGCGCAACTTCGAGTCCATCGCCGCCGCCTCCTCCGAGATGGTCTCCACCAACCTCCCGGCCTCCGAGCTCGACACGTTCATGCAGCTGGCGCTCAAGGCCCGCGGCCAGAAGGTCTCGACCCTCTCGCTGGTGCCGCCGATGATCGACACCGCGCACCCCGACGTCGAGGAGATCCAGACCAAGGTCGCCGCCGCCATCGCCAAGGCCGAGGGCACCGCTCCGGCCGGCTCCGGCGCGGGCGGCGCCGGCGGCTCGGGCTCGACGAGCCCCGTCGACGGCCCCGTGACCGGTGGCTCGGTGGGCTCGCTGAGCGGGGGCTACGCCGCCAACCAGGCCCAGGACCTCGGCGCCGCCTGCTGACCTAGGGTGACCTCCGTGCCCGAGACCCCCGCCCCCCGTGTCGTGGCGGTCGTCGTCACCTTCAACCGCCTCGCGCTGCTGCGGGACCTGGTCGACCGTCTGGCGCAGGTGCCGGGCCTGGCGCAGGTCCTGGTGGTCGACAACGCCTCCACCGACGGCACCGGCGACTGGCTGGCCGGGCGCGAGGACGTGCGCGCCCGCACGCTGGAGGACAACCGCGGCGGCGCCGGCGGCTTCCACGACGGCCTGGCCTGGGCGCTCGAGGAGGGCGCCGACCTGGTCTGGCTGATGGACGACGACGGCCTGCCCGACGTCGAGGCGCTGCCGCTGCTGCTCGAGCACCGCGACCTCGACTTCTGGGGTCCGGTCGTGGCCGCCCACGACGACCCGCGCCGCCTGGTCTTCCCGATCCGTCTGCCCGGAGGCACCCGGGTGGTCCACGCCATGGACGACGTCGAGGCCGCCGCCACCGACGGCCTGCTGCCCGACGTGGTCATCCCCTTCAACGGCGTGCTGGTGACCCGCGCGCTGGTGGAGCGCATCGGTCTGCCCCGCGCGGAGTTCTTCATCTGGGGCGACGACGTGGAGTACCTGTGGCGCGCCCGGCGCGCCGGTGCGCGCGTGGCGACCGTCGTCGGGGCGCGGGTCCTGCACCCCGCGACCGATGCGCTCGGCACCCCGATGGCCTTCGGCCGCACGACGTACAACCACAGCCCGAGCGACCTGAAGCACTACTGCATGGCGCGCAACAACCTGCTCAACCTGCGCGACTACCGTGGCTGGCCGCACGCGCTGGCCTTCGTGGCCAAGACGGTGTGGTTCTACTCCTTCACCCGACCGCAGCCGGGTCGGCTGCTGCTGAGCGCGCGGGCGATGCTCGCCGGGCTGCGCGGCGACTTCACCGGACACCGGAGGTACCTGTCGTGACCAGCCCGTCCAGCCCGCCCAGCCGGCCGGGCGCGCCCGCCGAGAGCGTGGCGGTGGTGGTGGTCACCTACAACCGTGCCGAGCTCCTCGTCGGCATGCTGCGGGGGCTGGCCGCGCAGGAGCACAGCCCCGACGCGATCGTGGTCGTGGACAACGCCAGCACCGACGCCACGGCCGACGTGCTCGCGGGGGCCGGCGCCGACCTGCCGGGTCTCGCGCCGCTCACGGTCGTGCGCAGCGAGGAGAACCTCGGCGGCGCGGGCGGCTTCCACCTCGGGCTGCGCACCGCCCACGCCCTGGGCCACGACCGGTTCTGGCTGATGGACGACGACGTCGTGCCCGCGCCCGACTGCCTGGCGGTGATGATGGCCGTCGACGAGGACTGCCTCGCCGCGGTGCGCGAGGACTCCTCCGGGCGGCTGTGCGAGAAGGCCGCGCTGCGCTTCGACCTGACCCGTCCCTGGGCGGTGAAGCCCAAGACGGCGATGGTGGAGACGACCTACGGCACCCGTGCGGCGATGCCGGAGCGGGTGGAGGTGGAGAACGTCGCCTTCGAGGGCTTCATGGTGCGGCGCCGCGTCGTCGACCGGATCGGGCTGCCCGACCCGTCGTACTTCATCTTCTACGACGACGTCGACTACGCCCTGCGCGCCCGGGAGGCGGGTGCGCACATCTGGGCGCTGCGCGACGCGGTGCTCGTGCGCCAGCTCGACTTCGACCAGCAGCACGACCTGGCCGGGTGGAAGGGGTTCTACATGTACCGCAACCTCTTCGTCGTGCACCTGCGCTACGGCGAGAACGCCCTCGTGCGGGCCAAGCCGTGGCTGGTGACCCTCGGCGTCGTGCTGCTCAGCCCCCTGCGCGGCGGGCGGGCGGAGGCGCGCAACGTGATCCGTGCCATGCGCGCCGCGCGTGGGATGCGGGCCCGGCCCTCGTCGTCCGTAGACTGACCGATCGTGTCGACACCTGATCACTCCCAGCCCGACCTCGTCGTCGTCGGCTCCGGCTTCTTCGGCCTGACCGTCGCCGAGCGCTGCGCCCGCGAGCTCGACCTCAAGGTCCTCGTCCTCGAGCGCCGCGACCACATCGGCGGCAACGCCTACAGCGAGATCGACCCCGAGACCGGCATCGAGGTGCACAAGTACGGCACCCACCTCTTCCACACCTCCAACGAGCGCGTGTGGGAGTACGTCAACCGCTTCACCGACTTCACCGGCTACCAGCACCGCGTCTTCGCGCGCTACCAGGGCCAGGTCTACTCCTTCCCGATGAACCTCGGGCTGATCAACCAGTTCTTCGGCAAGGACCTCAGCCCCGACGAGGCCCGCGCGCTCATCGCCGAGCAGGCCAGCGAGATCGACACCGCCGAGGCGACCAACCTCGAGGAGAAGGCGATCAGCCTCATCGGGCGCCCGCTCTACGAGGCCTTCGTCAAGGGCTACACCGCCAAGCAGTGGCAGACCGACCCGACGCAGCTCAGCGCCGACATCATCACGCGGCTGCCGGTGCGCTACACCTTCGACAACCGCTACTTCAACGACACCCACGAGGGCCTGCCCGTCGACGGCTACACCGCGTGGCTGACCCGGATGGCCGACCACCCGAACATCGAGGTGCGCCTGTCCACCGACTGGTTCGACGTGCAGGACGAGTACAAGGGGAAGGTCCCCGTCGTCTACACCGGACCCGTCGACGAGTACTTCGGCAACGTCGAGGGCCGCCTGTCGTGGCGCACCATCGACCTCGAGGCCGAGACCCTCGACGTCGACGACTACCAGGGCACCGGAGTGGTCAACGCCAACGACGAGCACCTGCCCTACACCCGCACGCTGGAGTTCAAGCACCTCCACCCCGAGCGGACCTACCTGCCCGGCAAGACCATCGTCGTGCACGAGTACTCCCGCTTCGCCGAGGAGGGCGACGAGCCCTACTACCCGGTCAACACCGCCGAGGACCGCGCGAAGCTGCTCGCCTACCGCGACCTGGCCAAGGCCGAGCCGATGGTCCTCTTCGGAGGCCGGCTCGGCACCTACAAGTACCTCGACATGCACATGGCCATCGGCTCCGCGCTGTCGATGGTCGACAACAAGCTCGCGCCGCACTTCTCCGAGGGTGCGCCGCTGACGAGCGGAGGAGTGGACGCATGAGCACCACCACGGGCACCACCACGGGCACGACCCCCACGACCGACTCGACCGCCGCGGCGGGCGGGGCCGGCACCAGCACCCGGCTGCTGATGCGCCAGGTCCTGCCGCTCGACGGCGACCTCGACGTGCTGCCGCTCTACGTCGACACCGAGCCCGCCGTCCTCGACGCCGACAAGTACGAGATCGGCACCAACCGCAACGCGCGCGAGCTCAACGCGGCGTCGATGCGCCAGAGCACCCGCTCCGGGCGCCGGCTGCACCCCGACCAGATCGAGTCGCGCACCGCGCTGCGGGTTACCAGCGGGGAGTCGCTTTCCTTCGGCACCTACTTCAACGCCTTCCCCGCCAGCTACTGGCGGCGCTGGAGCGTCGTGTCGGCGGTGCGCCTGACGGTGCGCCTGCGCGGCCGCGGCGCCAGCCTGGTCGTCTACAAGTCGATGGCCCGCGGCAACTCCCAGCGCGTCGACGCGGTCACCACCGGCGACCAGGACGGCGGCACCTTCAGCTTCGACCTGACCCTCAAGCCCTTCGTCGACGGCGGCTGGTACTGGTACGACGTGCTCGCCGGCGACGACGACGTGGTCGTCGAGTCGGCCGAGTGGACCGCCGAGGTGCCCGCCGAGCGCGCGCAGCACGGCACCGTCGACATCGCCATCACCACCATGAACCGCCCCGACTTCTGCGCCGAGCTGCTCGTGCAGATCGGCGAGGACGAGGCACTGCGCCCGCTGCTCGACGAGGTGCTCGTCATGGAGCAGGGCACCGACCTGGTCAGCGACTCCGAGCACTTCCCCGCGGCGCGCGAGGCCCTCGGCGACACACTGCGGGTCATCGAGCAGGGCAACCTGGGCGGCTCGGGCGGCTACGCCCGGGGCCAGCTGGAGTCGGTGCGCAAGGGCACCGCGACCTACACGATGATGATGGACGACGACGTCGTCTGCGAGCCCGAGGGCATCGTCCGCGCGGTCACCTTCGGCGACCTGGCCCGCCGGCCCACCATCGTGGGCGGCCACATGTTCAACATCTACTCCCGCTCGCGGCTGCACAGCTTCGGCGAGATCGTGCAGCCGTGGCGCTTCTGGTGGCAGTCGGCGCCGGGCGTCTTCCACGACTGGGACTTCGCCGCGCGCAACCTGCGCTCCTCGCGCTGGCTGCACCAGCGCATCGACGTCGACTTCAACGGCTGGTTCATGTGCCTCGTGCCCCGTCAGGTGCTCGAGGAGGTCGGCCTCTCGCTCCCGCTGTTCCTCAAGTGGGACGACTCGGAGTTCGGGCTGCGCGCCAAGAAGGCCGGCTACCCCACGGTCACGTTCCCCGGCGCGGCCGTGTGGCACGTGCCGTGGTCGGACAAGAACGACGCCCTCGACTGGCAGTCCTACTTCCACTACCGCAACCGCCTGGTGGCGGCCCTGCTGCACTCGCCGTACCCCAAGGGCGGGCGGATGGTGCGCGAGAGCCTCAACCACCAGATCGCGCACCTCGTCTCGATGCAGTACTCCACCGCCGAGCTGCGGCTGCGCGCCCTCGAGGACGTCTTCGCCGGCCCCGAGGCCCTGCACGCGCAGCTGGCCACGAAGCTGCCCGAGGTGCGGGCCTTCGTGAAGCAGTTCCCCGACGCCCAGCTCGAGGTCGACCCCGACGCCTTCCCCTCCGTGCGCCGGCAGAAGCCGCCGCGCAAGGGCCGCGACGACACCGGCGTGCCCGGTCGCAAGGCGACGCTGCTGGCGGCCGCGCTCATGCCGCTGCGCCAGCTGCGCCCGGTGCGCGAGCTCTCGCGGCGCCACCCGGAGGCGGAGGTGCCGGCGATGGACGCCAAGTGGTACCGCCTGGCCAAGTACGACTCCGCGGTCGTGTCGATGAACGACGGCACGTCGGCGGCCTTCTACCAGCGCGACCCCGAGCGCTTCCGCGACCTCATGAAGCGCACGCTGGAGAGCCACGACCGGCTGCGCCGTGAGTGGCCGCGCCTGGCCGAGGAGTACCGCGCCTCGCTCGGCGCGATCACCTCGCCGGAGGCGTGGGAGGAGACCCTGCGGCCGTGGCGCGGGACGAGATGAGCGAGGCCTCCTCGACGGGCGCCGCGCTCGAGGAGCCGCGCCCGCACCGTCGGGTCGACGCCGACCTCGCCCCTCCGACCGCGCGGTCGGGGCTGCTGGGGGTCTTCCAGAACCGCTACCTGCTGCGCCTGCTGGTGCGGCGCGAGATCAGCGCCCGCTACTCCGGGTCGTTCCTGGGCCTGCTGTGGTCCTACATCAACCCGCTCAGCCAGTTCCTCATCTACTACTTCATCCTGGGCAAGCTGCTCGACCGCGGCACCGAGAACTTCGCGGTGCACGTCTTCTCGGCGCTCATCGTCGTGCACTTCTTCATCGAGACGTTCAACGCCGGCACCCGGTCGATCGTGCGCAACAAGTCGCTGGTGCGGAAGATGGCGCTGCCGCGCGAGATGTTCCCCGTGGCCTCGATGCTGGTCTCGCTCTACCACGTGGCCCCGCAGGTCGTGATCCTCTTCGTCGTCTGCCTGTTCTACGGCTGGGTGCCCGATCCGATGGTGCCGGTCGCGCTGGCGCTGGCGCTGGGCATCATCATGCTGCTGGCGACGGCGCTCGCGCTGCTCTTCAGCGTGGCCAACGTCTACTTCCGCGACTTCGCCAGCGTGGTCAGCATCCTGACCAACTTCGTGCGCTTCGGCGTGCCGATGATCTACCCCTACGCCGTCGTGGAGGAGCGGTTCGGCTCCTTCGCGCAGTACTACATGCTCAACCCGCTCGCCGAGGCCGTGCTGCTGGTGCAGCGCGCCTTCTGGGTCGGCACCACGCAGGACCCGACCGCCACCGCGGCCACCGAGCTGCCCGACCACCTCTTCACCCGCGGCCTGGCCATGGTGGGGGTCTCGCTCGTGGTGCTGGTCATCGCCCAGCTGGTCTTCACCCGCCTGGAGAACAAGATCCCGGAGCGTCTGAATTGAGCTACCCCGCCGACACCTCCATCGTGGTCGACCAGGCCACCAAGTCCTTCACGCTGCGCTACCACCGCACGTTCAAGCAGGTCACGGTGGCCATGCTCAAGGGCCACCAGGTCAGCGACACCTTCCAGGCCGTCGACGACGTCTCCTTCACCGTCGAGCAGGGCGAGTCGGTGGGCCTGATGGGTCTCAACGGCTCGGGCAAGTCCACGCTGCTGAAGATGATCAACGGCGTGATGAAGCCCGACTCCGGGCGGGTGCTGACGCGGGGCCGGATCGCGGGGCTGATCGCCACCGGCGCCGGCTTCCACCCGCAGCTCACCGGCCGGGAGAACGTCTACCTCAACGCCGCCGTGCTGGGCATGACCGAGCGTGAGACGGCCCGCAAGTTCGACGACATCGTGGAGTTCGCCGACATCGGGCGCCACCTCGACTCCCCGGTCGGCAACTACTCCTCGGGGCAGTTCGCCCGGCTGGGCTTCGCGGTCGCGGTGCACGTCGACTCCGACATCTTCCTGGCCGACGAGGTGCTGGCGGTGGGGGACAAGCCCTTCAAGAAGAAGTGCCTCGAGCGCATGCAGGAGATCCGCGACTCGGGTCGCACGCTGCTCTACGTCAGCCACGCCGCGTCGTCGGTGCGCAAGATGTGCGACCGGGTGATCGTGCTGGAGAGCGGCAAGGTCGGCTACGACGGCGAGGTCGGCCCCGGCATCAAGTACCTCAAGTACGACGCCGGCACCGACGAGGAGGAGCAGGACGAGGAGCTCGGCGCCGACATCTGAGCCCCCGTGACACGAACCCCCGCAGCCCCCGGGCTGCGGGGGTTCGTGCCGTCCGGGGGAGGAACGGGAACTTGACAAATCTCGGATCGGCCGGCGTGTCGAGTGGAAATTACAGCGTTGTAGTTACTCACTTCTCGTGGCGTGCCCCCTGTGACGCGTGTGAAAGTTGCGCACCGTGTGAACTTCCCCGCGCACTGGAGTACCCCCATGTCACCCAGCAGGTCCCGCTTCGTCACCCTCTGCCAGCAGCTGCTGGCCCTCGGGGTGGTGCTCGCCGTGCTCACCCCCGCCGCCAGCGTCATCAGCCTCGACGTCGTGCGCCAGGCCCCCGAGGGCAGCCGCGCCGCCGGCCTCACCGGCCCCGCGCTGCTGACCCCGCCGCGCACGGCGGCGGCCAGCGACCTCGCGGCGTACGCCCGGGGCGCCCAGGAGGCCACCACGGTGCCCACGGCGCCCGTCGACCCCGACGTGCGCGAGTACGCCCTGACCCCGCCGGCCGGCAGCAGCGCCCGCGCGGGCACGCTCGCCGCCCGGGCGGCGCAGGGCCCTGCCGGCACCCGGATCACCAGCGCGCCGCAGCGCGTCACCGGCTACGGCGCCGTCGGCGTCACCTGGCAGCACGGCGAGCAGGTCGACGAGGACGACGTGGCCCTCGTGGTGCGGACCCGCACCGACGGCCGGTGGGGGGCCTGGAGCGACCTGGAGTACCACGACGACCACGGGCCCGACCCCGACAGCGCCGAGGCCCGGCGGGCCCGCCCGGGCACCGACCCGGTGCTGGTGGGCACGGTCGACGAGGTGCAGGTGCGCGTCGACGTGGCACGCGGCACGGCCGCCCCCGACGACATGAGCCTGTCCGTCATCGACCCCGGCGAGGCCGCCGACACCGTCACCGAGCGCCCGGCGCTCGACACCTCCACGATGGGCGGCACGACGGGCGGCACTCCCGCCCCGGTGGACGCGTCGTCCGAGCCGGCCGCGGGGGAGGAGCAGCTCGCGCTCAGCGCGGCGGAGGCGACCCCGCGCCCGCAGATCTTCTCCCGGGCCCAGTGGGGCGCCGACGAGCGGATGCGCTCGGCCTCCTCGCTGCGCTACGGCGAGGTGCACGCCGGCTTCGTGCACCACACCGTGAACGCCAACGACTACACCCGCGAGCAGGTGCCGGCGCTGATCCGCGGCATCTACGCCTACCACACGCGCTCGCAGGGCTGGTCCGACATCGGCTACAACTACCTCGTCGACCGCTTCGGCCGGATCTGGGAGGGCCGCTACGGCGGCATCGACCGGGCCGTCGTCGGTGCCCACACCCTGGGCTACAACGACTACTCCTTCGCGATGTCGGCCATCGGCAACTACGACGTCGCCCAGCCCTCGCAGGCCGTGGTGCAGGCCTACGGCGCGCTCTTCGCCTGGAAGCTCTCGCTGCACGGCGTCGACGCCTCCTCGGGCTCCCAGCAGGTCGGCTCCCAGCGCTTCCCGGCGATCAACGGCCACCGCGACGCCGGGTCGACGGCCTGCCCCGGTCGCTACCTCTACGCCCGTCTGCCCGAGATCCGGCGGCTGGCCGCCGCGACGCAGACCGGCTTCGCGGGCCGACAGCTCGAGTCCAACCTCGCCGACACCGCCCACCCCGACGTGGTGCTGCGCCGGGCCTCCGACGGCCGGCTCCTCGTGCTGCCCACCGGCGGGCTGACCCGCCTGGCCAAGCCCCGCGCCGTGGCCGGCGACTGGAGCTCGGTCGACGCGGTGGTGGCCTCGCCCGACCTCACCGGCGACGGTCTCGCCGACCTCGTGGCGAGCTCGGCCGACGGCACGACCGGCGTGCGCGCCGGCGACGGGGCGGGCGGGTTCGCCGCGGCTCCCCGGTCGCTGACGGCCCTGGCCGGCCACGACCTGCTCACCGCGGCCGGCGACCTCGACGGCGACGGTCGTGCCGACCTGCTCGCGCGCCAGGACACCACCGGGCGCCTCGACGCCTTCCTGGGCAACGGGGCCGGCGGCTTCCGGCGCGTCGACACCGGTCTCGTGCTCGCCGCGAGCGACCTGCTCGCCGCCCCCGGCGACCTCGACGGCGACGGCGTGGCCGACCTGGTCGTCCGCGACGCCGCCGGTTCGGCGACGTTGCACCGTGGGGTGCGGTCCGGCACCGGTGCGGTGTCCTTCGCGGCCGCCACCCGCCTCGCGGGCGACTGGAGCCGCTGGGACGTCGTCACCGCGGCCGGCGACTGGAATCGCGACGGTCGCGCCGACCTGCTGGTGCGTCGCGCCGGCGGTGCCGGCTTCGTGATGCCCTCGCGCGGCGACGGCGGCTTCGGTCACGTGCTCGGCCCGGTCGACCGGGTGGCCGGCCTCGACGGGATCGTCTCGGGCGCCAGCCTCACCGGCGACGCCGCGCCCGACGTCCTCGCCCGCCGCGGCGACGCCCTGGTCGTCCTGGCCAACCCGGGCACGGTCGACACCGCCCCCCTCGTCGACACCGGCGTCCGGGTGCCCGGCGCCGACGCCGTGATGAGCGTGGGCGACTGGGACGGCGACGGCCTCGGCGACGTGGTCGTGCGCAACGCCGCCACCGGGGTGCTCATGCTGCGCCGCGGCGACGGCCAGGGCCGCCTCGGCAAGGCGCTGCGGATCGGCACCGGCTTCAAGGACGTCGCGCTCCTCGCCGCCGTGGGCGACACCACGGGCGACGGCCGCCCCGACCTCATGGGCCAGCCGCGGGGCGGGTCGATGCGCATCTACCCCGGCGCGGGGCTCGACGGCCTCGGCGAGAGCTACGTGGCGCGCAGCGCGATCACGGCCACCCAGCAGGTCGGCGCCGGGCTGTGGGACGCCGACGGTGCTCCCGACAGCCTGCTGCGCAACGGCTCACGGCTGACGCTCTACCCCGGCAACGGGCCCGGAGGGCTCACCGACCCCCGCACGCTGGGACTCGACGTCACGGCGTACGACTGGGTTGTCGGCGTGAGCGACGTCGGCCTCACCGGCCACCCCGACCTCGTCGTGCGCGAGAAGCGGACCGGCTACCTGTGGCTGCTGCGCGCCAGCGCCGACGGGTTCGAGCCGCGCCGCTTCCTCGCCGAGGGGATGGGCGACTACGACCTGGCGGGGTGACGCGCCGAGGTGCGCTCCGCGGCCGCCACGGCCGCGAGCCGCTCCTCGGCACCACCCACGACCAGGACCAGCGAGCCGCGGCGCGCGAGCGGCTCGGTGAAGGTGACGATCCCCGGTGGGGAAGCCGGGTTCGTCACCGAGAGGAGGCGGCCGCCGTCAGGGAGTGCACTCCCGGCGGCGGCCGCTCTCCACAGCTCGGCCTGCGTGACCGGGGCGCCCGACCCGACCAGGGCGGGGTCGTCGTCCTGGGCGGGGTCCCAGGCCACGAAGGAGTCGGGCTGCGACCAGACGTCCACGCCGACGTCGTGCACCCCTGCCGGGAGCGGGTCGGCGAAGCGGACCCCCATCGGGCGCAGCGAGCAGGCCAGCACCGGCACCTCGTCGGCGTGGGCCGCCCAGCGCTCCAGCCCCGCCGGACCGCAGACGACCGCGTCGGCGGGTCCGTCGCCGGTGAGGTCCACGGCGAGCCCGACGTTCCAGGCCGCGCCGAGGAGGACCGGCGTGAGCCAGTGGGCCGGCAGGTCGACCCGCAGCACCTGTCCCCGCTCGAGGTCGTGCTCCTCCACCAGCAGCGAGGACACCTTCGCGACCCAGTTGGCGTACGTCGTGACCGAGAGCTCCACCCGCTCGCCCGGGTGCTGGTCGGGCCCGTCGCCCGGACGCTCGTCGTAGTAGGTCAGCAGCGGACGGCCCGGCTCGTGGCGCAGCAGGTCGCTCAGCAGGGCGGCGAAGATGGTCACCCGGTCCAGCCTAGGCACCGGGGCCGGTGACCTCGGCCACGCCCTAGGGTGAGGCCCCATGAGCGCCCCGGGCACCGACGTGCCGAGCACGCCCCCTGCACCCCTCGACCACTTCTGGGCGGTGGTGCCGGCCGGTGGTGCCGGCACCCGGCTGTGGCCCCTGTCCCGCGCCGCGGCGCCGAAGTTCCTGCGCGACCTGCGCGGCGAGGGGCGCACGCTGCTCCAGGAGACCGTCGACCGGCTCGAGCCGCTCGCCGAGGACCGCTTCGTCGTCGTCACCGGCGCCGCCCACCGCCCGGCGGTGGTGCGCCAGCTCCCGCAGGTGGCCGCCGAGGCCGTGCTCGCCGAGCCGACGCCGCGCGACTCGATGGCCGCGATCGGCCTGGCGGCCGCGCTGCTGGAGCGCGCCGACCCCGACGCGGTGATGGGCTCCTTCGCCGCCGACCACGTCATCACCGAGCCCGCCGTCTTCGCCGCCGTGGTCACCACCGCGGTCGAGGTGGCCCGCGACGGCTGGCTGGTGACCATCGGCATCGAGCCGACCCACCCGTCCTCGGCCTTCGGCTACGTGCAGCAGGGCGAGGACCTCGAGGGCCACCCCGGCGCGGCACGGGTGGCCTCCTTCGTGGAGAAGCCCTCGCCCGAGGTCGCGGCCGGCTACCTCGCGAGCGGCGGCTACCGGTGGAACGCCGGCATGTTCGTCGTCCGCCCCGGTGTGCTGCTGGACCTGCTGGCCCAGTGGCACCCGCAGTTCGCCGCCGACCTGCGCGCGATCGCCGCCGACGGCTCGCGGCTGGAGGAGCTGTGGCCGGGCCTGCCCCGCATCGCGGTCGACCACGCCGTGGCCGAGCCCGCGGCCGCCGCGGGCCGGGTGGCGACGGTGCCCGCCGGCTTCGGCTGGGAGGACGTGGGCGACTTCGACTCCCTCGCCGCGCTGCTCGGCGCCGACGGCGCCGACGCGGCGACGGGGCCCGTGGTGCTGGGCGACGCGTCGCTCGTGGAGGCCGTGGACAGCACCGGCCTGGTGGTGCCCTCGGGTCGGCTCGTCGCGGTCGTCGGGCTCGACGACGTGGTCGTCGTCGACACCCCCGACGCCCTGCTGGTGACCACGCGGGCCCGGGCCCAGGAGGTCAAGGCGGTCGTGGCCGCCCTCACCGAGTCGGGCCGGACCCGGCTGACCTGAGGGCGCGGCCCCGTGTCACATGCCGTTGGGCTCGGGGCTGTCGAAGTAGGGGTACTCGACCATGAAGGCGTCGAGCGCGGCGCCGCTGGGGCCCGAGCAGTACTGGAAGGCGCCGACCTGCTTGGTCGTGTCGGTCTCGCCCTGGCCGCCGGCCGACCAGTGGGTGAAGGCGACGTGCGCGTCGTCGGGGAAGGCGTCGCCGTCCTCGGAGGTCCAGGGCGCGGCGATGAACTTGTCGCGCTGGTTGCTGGTGCCCTCGTACTTGTCGGCGATCGCGCGGATCTCGGTCATCGCCTCGTCGTCGTCGGCGATGGTCTCGTCGTACCAGAGGATCGTGTAGCCGTGCTCGAGGTTGTGCACCAGGGCCTCGAGGGCCGGGCGGTCGTCGGTGTAGACCTTGCGCGACATGGTGGCGGGGGCCTCGCCCGCGATGTTCCAGTGGGCGCCGAAGGCCGGGGGGCTCGTCTTGTAGTCGACCGTGGTGCCGTCGGGCACGTGGTCCTGGACGCCGTCGGCCTTCTTCGTGGTCACGTCGGTGCAGGCCGAGGCGGGCGCGCCGATCTCGGAGACCGCGAGGTCGGCGTACTCCCGCTTGTCGAGCCACCCGGTGACGGGGCCCCACACGGCGGCACCGATGAGGGCCAGGGCGATCGCGGCGCAGACACCGACGATGACGAAGCCCTGGCGCTTCTCGGCGCCCTTCTGGGACTTGCGGATCGCGTCGATCTTCGCCTGGCGGTCTGTCTTGGCGGGCTTGGCCACGGTGCTGGTGTCCCTCGGTGCTCGGAGTGCGGGTGCGCGGGTCGGTGCGGGTCCCCCTCTCGGGTGAGCCTGCCGGGTGAGTCTACGGACCCGGCGGGCGCAGGTGGGCCTCGGCGGCCCGATCGTCACCGAGCGGTGACCCCGGCGGCTCCACCAGCCAGCCGTGGGCGAAGGCGAGGGCGGCCAGGGCGGGGTGGGCCGGGGCGCGCAGGCCTCCGTCGGGACCGGGACGCGGTCGCCGGCCGGTGACGAGCCCGACGGCGTCGGCCAGCTCCTCGGCGGTGGCCGGAGCTCCGAAGGGAGCCCGGTCGGCCGGGTCGCCGGCCAGGGCCCGCACCACCGCCTCGCGGGCGCCGAACCCGAAGAGGTCGCCGCCCTCGGGACGCACCAGCGTGCGGGCACCCGGGCCGTGGTCGTCCGGGGGGAGGACGAGGTCGGCCCGGCCACGCACCACGGCCACCGGACGGGCCCCGAGCTTGCCCTGCGCCAGCTCCGCGGCGCCGGCGATCTCGTCGGCGACCGCGGGCAGCGTCACGGCCAGCTCGTTGCCGTGGGCGTCCACCCGGCCGGCGTAGTCCTCGGCGACGCGCAGGCCGGCCGCCCCCACCGCGATGTCGGTCTGCCCCTCGCGCCAGGCGCGGCCGGCGGTGTCGGTGACGACCACGGCCACGTTGCGGCCCGAGCGGCGCCGGACCTCCTCGCGCAGGCCGCGCGCCGAGCGGTCGGGGTCGAGGGGGAGCAGCACGACCGAGCCGCGCGCGACGTTGGAGGCGTCCACCCCGGCCGCGGCCATGGTCAGCCCGTGGCGGGTCCGCACGATGCGGGTCGGGCCACGACGTGCGACCACCCGCACGGTCTCCTCGGCCACGGCCTCCTCGCGCCCGCCGACGCGCACCCGGCCCTCGGCCTTGCTGACGACCTTGCTGGTGACGACCAGGACGTCGCCGTCCTGCAGCGCGACCAGCGGCAGCAGCAGGCCGACGAGGTCGTCGCCCGCCCCGACCTCGGGCACGCCGTCGGGGGCCACGACGCTCAGGGCACCGCCCGCAGCAGCACCGCTCACGGGCGGGGGGCGGCCACCAGGGCCAGTGCGGCCGCGACCATCCGGGCCGTCGCGTCGACGTCGGTCATCATCAGCGGCACGGCCTCGGCGGCCAGTCCGGCCTCGCGCAGCGCGGGGAGGGCGTCGGCGTCGGCGGAGTCGACCAGCCAGCCGTCGAGGACCCCGCCGGAGGAGCGGGCGCCGTAGTGCAGCCCGACCGCCCGGGCGCTGACCTCGACACCGATCGCGGGCAGGACCTGGGCCGCCATGCCGCGCACGTGGGTGCCGCCGACGATGGGGGAGAGGCCGACCACGGGAGCGGCGGTGGCGCGCAGGGTCTCGCGGATCCCGGGCACGCCGAGGATGGTGCCGACCGACACGACGGGGTTGGAGGGGGGCACGAGCACGAGGTCGGCCTCGGCCACGGCCTCCACGACGCCGGGGGCCGGGCGCGCCTCGTCGAGGCCCACCACCACCACGGCCTCGGCCGGCACCGAGGCGCGCAGGCGGACCCAGTACTCCTGGAAGTGCACGACGCGCCGACCGCTCGGCGCCTCGGCGTCGGCGATCGCCACGTGGGTCTCGACCCGGTCGTCGCTCATCGGGAGCAGGCGGACGCCCGGCCGCCAGCGTCGGCACAGCGCCTCGGTGACCTGGGAGAGCGGGTAGCCGGCGTCGAGCATCTGCGTGCGCACCAGGTGGGTGGCCACGTCGCGGTCGCCGAGCCCGAACCAGGTCGGCTCCACGCCGTACTCGGCCAGCTCGGTGCGCACGCTCCACGTCTCCTCACGCCGACCCCAGCCGCGCTCGGGGTCGATGCCGTCGCCGAGGGTGTACATGACGGTGTCGAGGTCGGGGCAGACCTTGAGGCCGTGGACCCACAGGTCGTCGGCGGTGTTGGCCACCACGGTGACCCGGGCGTCGGGGGCGACCCCGGGCAGCAGCCCCTCGGCGATGCCGTGGAGCAGACCCTGGAGGAAGCGGGCCCCGCCCATGCCGCCGGACAGGACGGTGATCTCGCGCATGGCTCCACTGTGCCGCACCCCGGTCCCGGACCGCGCGGCAGGCACGGGCGGGTGGCCCGTCATGGCCCGTCCGGGCCATGCCCGGCAGCCGGTCGGTCGTGGTGCGCGCGCGGGATGGTGCCATACCAGAACCGGGCTTGACTTACGGTGCACGACAGGCATGTAATTCCCGCAGTGTTGTTCACGGTTCCACCTGGTTCCCGGCCCGGCCGCAGCCGCGGGCAGCACACCCCCACGAGCAACACCTCATGCACCACCAGAGCAATGCAGGGTCGAAAGGGCGAGCGCCGTGAGAGAACTCTTTCTCCTCGAATCCGACGCCGACGAGGCGGGCTGGCAGGAGCGTGCACTCTGTGCGCAGACCGACCCGGAGGCTTTCTTCCCCGAGAAGGGGGGATCGACCAGGGAGGCCAAGAAGGTGTGCCTCACCTGCGAGGTCCGAGACGACTGCCTCGAGTCGGCGTTGATGAACGACGAGCGCTTCGGCATCTGGGGCGGGCTCTCCGAGAGGGAGCGCCGCAAGCTGAAGAAGCGCGCAGTCTGAGTGCAGGCCCCGGTCCTCGACCGGGGCCGCTCTCATTTCGGCGTCCCCACCGCGGCGGTTAGGGTCTGCGGTCGTGCCCGCCTCGGAAAGCCCTGCCGTCGTCGCCCTCGTGGTCAGCCACGACGGAGCGCGCTGGCTGCCCGCGGTCGTCGACGGCGTGACGGGCCAGACCCGGCCCGTCGACCGCGTCGTCGCCGTCGACACGACCAGCCGCGACGACAGCGTGGCCCTGCTCGAGGCCGCCTTCGGGCCGGTCCACGTGGTGCCGGGCTCGACGTCCTACCCCGCCGCGGTGCGCGAGGGCCTCGCCCGGGTCGACGCCGGACCCCACGGCGCCCCCGGCACCGCCCCCGACGACTGGGTCTGGCTCCTCCACGACGACGCCAACCCCGACCCCGGCGCCCTCGAGGCCCTCCTCGCCGCGGCGGCCGAGCACCCCGAGGCCGCGGTGCTGGGCCCCAAGCTGCGCGAGTGGCCCTCGCTGCGACGCCTCCTGGAGGTCGGCGCGACGATCTCGGGCACGGGGCGCCGCGAGACCGGTCTCGAGCGCGGCGAGTACGACCAGGGCCAGCACGACCAGGTGCGCCGGGTGCTGGCCGTCAACACCGCGGGGATGCTCGTGCGCCGCTCGGTGCTCGACGAGGTGGGCGGCTTCGACGAGCACCTCCCGATCTTCGGCAACGACCTCGACTTCGGCTGGCGCGCCGCCGCCGCCGGCCACCACACGCTCGTCGTGCCCAGCGCCGTCGTCTTCCACGCCGAGGCCGCCCACCGGGGGCTGCGCCGCACGCCCCTGACCGGACGCCACACCCACTACCAGGAGCGGCGCGCCGCGCTGTGGACCCTGCTCGTCAACTCCGACCACCGGCTCTGGCCCCTGCAGGCGCTGCGCCTGGCCCTCGGCACGCTGCTGCGCGTCGTGGGGTTCCTGCTGGTGCGGGCGGTGGGCGAGGCCCTCGACGAGCTCGCCGCCCTGGTCAACATCGCCGCCCGGCCGCGGGCCGTGCTTGCCGCGCGTCGCGAGCGTCGTGAGGCCCGCACCGCCCCGTCGGAGGAGGTGCGCGGCCTCCTCGCGCCACGCTGGCTGCCCTACCGCCACGGCCTCGACGCCGTGTCCGACCTCCTCGCCGCCGCCACCGACCAGGCCGCCGACGTCGCCGAGCGGCGACGCGCCGCCGCGGCCGAGCTCGACCCGGCCTCCTTCGCCGCGCGGCGACCGGCCGAGGACGACGAGGACGCCCCCTACGCCGACACCGGTGTCGTCGCGCGCTTCGTCACCAACCCCGTCGCGATCGTGCTGACCCTGGTCGTGCTCCTCGCCGTGGTGGGAGCGCGCGAGGCCTTCGGATCGGTCGTGGGCGGCGCGCTCTCGCCGGTGCCCGACGCGGTCGGCTCGTGGTGGCGCCTTCACACCGAGTCGTGGCACGCCATCGGCCAGGGGACGGCCGTGCCCGCTCCGCCGTACGTCGCTCCGCTCGCGCTGCTGGGCGGCCTGCTGCTCGGCTCGCCCGCCGCGGCGCTGAGCGCCGTGCTGGTGCTGGCGGTGCCGGTGGCGCTGTGGGGCTCGTGGCGCTTCCTGCGTGTCGTGGGGCGCCTGGTCTCCCCGCGCGGGATGCCGCGCTGGCTGCTGCTGTGGGGGTCGACGGCCTTCGCGCTCGTGCCCGTGGCCAGCGGGGCCTGGGGCGCCGGTCGCCTCGGGCCGGTCGTGGCCGCCGCGCTGCTGCCGTGGCTGGCCCACGCCGCCCTCGGGTTCGCCGACCCGGCGCCCGACCGCCGCTGGCGCGCGGCCTGGCGCAGCGGTCTGCTGCTCGCCCTCGTCACCGCCTTCGGTCCGGCCGCATGGCTCTTCGCCGCCGTCCTGGGCGTGGTGGTGCTGCTGTGCGCCGCGCTCCTGCTCCGCGCGGTGGTGCGCGACCGCTCGGTCTGGGGCCCGCCGGTCACCGCCCTGCTCGTGCCGGTGGTGCTGCTCTCGCCGTGGTGGGTCGGCGCGCTGCGCGAGGGCGCGGGCGCCGGCCTGCTGCTCGAGCCGGGCCGCCTCCCGCACGCCGCGCTCGGGGGGCTCGACCTGCTGGCCGGACGGGTCAGCGACCTCGGCGCCCCGGTGGCGCTCGGGCTCGTGCCCGCCGTGCTGGCCGTGCTCGCGCTGGTGCCGCGCGCGACGCGGGTGCCGGTGCTGGTGTGCTGGCTGGCCGCCGCCGTCGCGGCCCTGCTCGCGCTGGGCCTCTCGTCGGTCTCGTTCGCCCTGGCGGCCACCTCGACGCCGGCCGGCCTCGGTGCGCTCGTCGTGCTGCTCCAGGGCGCTCTCGTCACCGCGACCGTCCTCGGGGCGATGGGGGCCTGGGAGTCGGCCAGGCGCGAGGCCCGGGGACTGCTGCGGGGCGGGGTCCTGGTCGGTGCCGCCCTGGCCGGGCTCGTGCCGCTGGCCACCCTCGGGTGGTTCGTGGCGGGGCCCGAGGACGCCCTCGCCGACTCCGTCGACGACGACATCCCGGCCTACATGGTGCAGCGCGCCGAGCTCGGCCCCGAGCACGGCATCCTGGTGCTGCGCGGCGACGTGTCGCAGGGCCTCACCTACTCCGTCGTGCGCGGCGACGGCACCACCCTCGGCGAGGACGAGGTGCTGGCGCTCAGCGGGGGCGACGGCAGCCTGGCCGCCGACGTCCGCGAGCTGACCGCCCGCCCGACCCCCGCGGTCGTCGACGCCCTCGCGGGGGAGGGGATCGAGTACGTCGTGCTGCCCTCGCCCGCCGACGGCGACGTCGCCGCCGACCTCGACGCCACCGGCGGCCTGGTCCAGGCCAGCGCCGAGGACCGCTCGACCCGCGCCTGGCGCGTCGCCCGCGCGCTCGACCCCGACGCCCTCGACGGGCCGCGCTCGTGGCTCCACGTCGCGCTCCTCGGCGTGCAGCTGCTCGGTGCGGTGGCGGTCGTGGTGCTCGGCGCACCCACCCGTGAGAGGAGGCGAGCGCGATGAGCGGTCGCAGGTCGGAGCAGGTCCGAGGGGGACGCCTGGCGCCCACCGTCGTCCTGGCGGTCGTGCTGCCGCTGCTGGTGCTGCTGTCCGCGCTCGCGGTGGGTGGTCCCGACGAGGTGGCCGCACCGGGGGCCCAGCCACCGTCCGAGGCCGCCCTGACGCGCAGCACCCTGGTGTGCCCGCGAGCCGCCGACGGCGGTCGGGTCGTGGTCGGCAGCGACGCCGGCGCCCCCGGCACGGTGGCCGCGGGCGAGGAGGAGGTCGAGGTCGGCGACGGGGTCACCGCCGGGCTCGACGACGACGGCAGCGTCGAGATCACCGGCGAGGGCGAGAGGGCGCCCGGCCTGGTCGCCGGGCGCTCGGCCCGCGACGCGACGAGCGCGGTGGACTGCCCGCCGCCGTCCTCCGACCAGTGGTTCACCGGCGTGGGCGCCGGTGGGGCCCACACCTCCGTGCTCGAGCTGCACAACCCCGACGGCGGCCCGGCCGTCGCCGACGTGGCCGTCTACAGCCAGTCCGGCGCCCTCGACGCCGAGCGGCTGCGCGGCGTCGCGGTGGGGCCCGGACGCACGCTGCGCCTCGACCTCGCCGAGCTCGTCCCACGCCGCGAGGAGCTCACGCTGCGGGTCACGACCGACCGGGGCCGCATCGCCGCCACCGTCGTCGACTCCTTCGAGGAGCTCGGCGCAGCCGCGGCCTCCCGGGAGTGGCTGCCCTCGCAGGCCGAGCCCCGCACCGACAACCTGCTGCTCGGGGTGCCGGCCGGTGACGGTCGCCGCACCCTCGTGGTCGCCAACCCCGGTGACGACGCGGTCAGGGTGCAGGTGGGGATCGTGACCGCGCAGTCGGTGTTCGCCCCCGAGGAGCTGCCGGAGCTCGTCGTCGACCCCGGCAGCGTCAAGGTGGTCTCGCTCGGTGCCCTGCTGTCGTCGCCGGCGGCCGACGGCGCGCTGGGCCTGGCGGTCACCTCCTCCGCGCCCGTCACCGCCACGCTGCGGTCCTCCGTCGACGGCGACCTCGCCGAGACGGTCGCCGGGCCGCTGGTCACGGGCGCCACCGCGGCGGTCGTGCCCCCGGGCCCCGGTGGGGCCGAGCTGGTCCTGGGCGGCGCCACCACCGCCGGCGTGGTCGAGGTGGAGGCGTGGGACGCCGAGGGTCGACCGCTGCGCACCCGACGGACCGAGGTCGGCCCCGACCGCGGCACGAGCCTCGCGCTGCCCGCCGGTGCCGTGCTGGTGCGGGTGGTGCCGTCACGTGCCGAGGTGGTCGCCTCCCTGCTGCGCGCCGGCCCCGACGGGTCGGTGGTGGTGCCGCTGCGCGATCTCGTGCGCAGCGCGCTGGTCCCCGCCGTACGCCCCGGGCTCGGCTGAGGCGGACTGCCCGGCCGGCGTCAGTCGTCGAGGTCGGAGTACCTCGGGTCGACGTCCTCCGCAGCCATGCCCAGCAGGTCGGCGACCTGCTCCACCACGACGGTGAGCACGAGCGCCTCGAGCTCCGAGCGGGTCTCGGCGCGGTGCTCGATCGGCCTGCGGAAGACCACCAGACGGGCAGGGCGCCCGCCGCTGGCGGGCACGAGGGTCGAGAGCGGCACGGTCTCGCTCGTCCAGTCGTCGGGCACCTGGGGGGTGTCCTCGACGCCGTACTCGACCAGGCCGAGGCGGTCCTGCCAGCGCTCGTCGATCTCGCTGACGATGTCGACGACGAGCCGGTCGAAGCGCTCCCGCGCGGTGCGCACGGCGACCGTGCCGGGGCGCTGCGGCATCACCGCGGGACCGCGCATGCCGCGGCCCCGGCGGTCGCGGCGACGCGGTCCGCCGCGGGTGGTCTCAGGCGTCGGGGGAGGCACGGGGCGAGCCTAATCCGATGCGCACCGGTGGCGGGGTAGCGTCACCGCGTGACCTCCGCCCGCCGCTGCTCCCGCACCGCGTGCGGCCGGCCCGCCGTCATGACCCTGACCTACGTCTACGCCGACCAGACCGCCGTCCTGGGCCCCCTGGCGACCTACGCCGAGCCGCACGCCTACGACCTCTGCGAGGCCCACAGCGAGCGCCTCTCGGCCCCGCGCGGGTGGGAGGTGCTGCGCCTGCAGCGCGACACCGTCGACCGCGGCCCGTCGAACGACGACCTGCTCGCGCTCGCCGACGCCGTGCGCGAGGCCGCCCGGCCGGCGCCGCGCCGCCCGGCCCCCGAGGTCGTCGGCGATCCCCGGCAGCAGACCTCCGAGTCGGGCTCCGGACGCGAGACCGGCCGCAAGGGCCACCTGCGCATGCTCACGACCGACCACTGAGCCCGGCCCACCGGCTCCCTGGGCCGCTCGGTCGTTGTGGCCCGTGCTCGGCCCCTGCGCAGACCCACGGTCGCCACGACTAGGCTCCGGTCATGCCCTCGACCCTCGACGCCGCTTCGATCGCGGCCGTCTTCAAGGCCTACGACGTGCGCGGGACCGTGCCCGACCAGATCGACGAGGAGCTCGCCCGGGCGGTGGGGCGCGCGTTCGTGGAGGTCGTGGGGGCCACGACCGTCGTCGTCGGGCACGACATGCGACCGAGCTCGCCGGGCATGGCGGGCGCCTTCGCCGAAGGTGCGAGCGAGGCGGGCGCCGACGTCGTCCACATCGGGCTCGCCTCGACCGACCAGCTCTACTTCGCCTCGGGCCACCTCGGCCTGCCGGGCGTGATGTTCACGGCGAGCCACAACCCGGCCCAGTACAACGGGATGAAGCTCTGCCGTGCGCACGCCGCGCCCATCGGGCTGGACACAGGGCTCGCCGAGATCCGTGACCGGGTCCTCGCGCCCGACGGGCCGCTCACCGCCTCGACCGGCTCGATCAGCGAGCACGACGTGCTCGAGGCCTACGCCGCCCACCTGCTCTCGCTCGCCCCGGTCGGCACCGGCGGTCGGGGTCGCCCGCTGCGCGTGGTCGCCGACGCCGGCAACGGCATGGCCGGCCACACCGCGCCCGCCGTCTTCGAGCGCCTCGGCGCCGACGTCGTCGACCTGGTGCCGATGTACTTCGAGCTCGACGGCACCTTCCCCCACCACGAGGCCAACCCGATCGACGCGGAGAACCTGCGCGACCTCCAGGCCCGGGTGCTCGCCGAGGGCGCCGACGTCGGGCTGGCCTTCGACGGCGACGCCGACCGCTGCTTCCTCGTCGACGAGCGCGGCGTGCCCGTACCGCCCTCGGCGGTCACCGCCCTCATCGCCGCCCGCGAGCTGGCCAAGGAGCCGGGCGCGACGGTCATCCACAACCTCATCACCAGCCGGGCGGTGCCCGAGCTGGTCACGCGCCTGGGCGGCACGCCGGTGCGCACCCGCGTCGGCCACTCCTTCATCAAGGCCACGATGGCCGAGACCGACGCGGTCTTCGGCGGCGAGCACAGCGGCCACTTCTACTTCCGCGACTTCTGGCGGGCCGACTCGGGCATGCTGGCCGCCCTGCACGTGCTCGCCGCGCTGGCGGAGACCGACCAGCCGCTGTCGAGCCTGCTGGCCGACTACGACCCCTATCCCGTCAGCGGCGAGATCAACTCCACCGTCGCCGACCCCGTGGCCGTCATGGCCACCGTCGAGGCGGCGTACGCCGAGCGACCCGGGGTCACCGTCGACCGGCTCGACGGGCTGAGCGTGACCCATGCCGACTGGACCTTCAACGTGAGGCCGTCCAACACCGAACCGCTCCTCCGGCTCAACGCCGAGGGCAGGGACGAGGAGACCATGAGCACCATCCGCGACGAGGTCCTGGGCCTGATCCGTGGGGGAGGGGCGCTCTGATGGCGCTCGACCCCTCGCTGCTGGCGATCATCGTGTGCCCCGCCTGCCGCTCCGACCTGACCGAGACCCCCGCCGCCGCGGGGGCCGTCGAGCTGGTCTGCCAGGGCTGCGGGCTGGCCTACCCGGTGCGCGACGACATCCCCGTGCTGCTCGTCGACGAGGCCCGGACGCCGTGAGCTGGTTCGACGAGTCCCGGCTCGACGACGAGGCCGCCCTCTCGACCGCCGACCTGCGCCTGCGCGGGCTGGCGGAGTCGGGCGCGCGCGTGCGCCGCGAGGCGGGCGAGGCCGCCCCCGCCCTCGACGAGGCGGTCGTGCGCAGCCAGGAGTTCTCCCGCCCGCGCGCCGTCATCGCCGCCGGCCCCGACTCCCGGCTCCTGCGCGCCGTGCTGGAGCCGTGGTGCCCGGTGCCGTTCGTGGCGTGGGCCGGCCCGTCGCTGCCCGGCTGGGCGGGCAGCCTCGACCTCGTGGTCGTGCTGGCGCCCGACGGCGGCGACCCCGGCACCAAGTCGGCCCTGGCCGAGGCCGTGCGCCGCGGCTGCCAGGTCGTCGTGGCCTGCGCGCCCGGCTCGAGCGTGGCCGAGCACGCCGCCGGCCGCTACAGCACCATCCTTCCGACCGCGACCACCGACCAGCTGGCCATCGCGGTGGTCATGCTCACCTACCTCGACCGCGTGGGCCTGGGCCCGCGCGCCGACGCCGACAGCGTCGCGGAGGCGCTCGACGCGGTGGCGATCGCCTGCTCGCCGCACCGCGACATCGCGGTCAACCCCGCCAAGATGCTGGCCATCGCGCTGGCCGACGCCAATCCGGTCGTGTGGGGCGGCTCGGTGCTCGCCGCCCGCGCGGCGCGCCGGCTCGCGGAGTCGCTGCGACGCGCCACGGGGCGCAACGCGCTGGCCGGCGACGTCGAGCAGCTGCTGCCCGTGCTCGAGGCGGCGCGCCCGCGCGACGTCTTCGTCGACCCCTTCGCCGACGGTGGCGGCGACCTGCGCCCGATCCTCATCGTGCTCGACGACGGCAGCGACGACCCGCTGGTGGGCGAGCAGCGCAGCCGGCTGACGGCGGCCGCCGACGCCCGCGGCGTGCGGGTGGAGACCGTCACCACCGAGGCCACCACCGAGGTCGCGCGCTACGCCTCGCTGCTGCTCTCGGGCAGCTACGCCGCGCAGTACGTCAGCCTCGGCCTGGTCGACGACTGACCGAGGCGGCCGCATGACTGGACGGGCGACCACCCGCGACCCCTGGTTCGACAACGCCAAGATGGCGCTGGTGACCCTGGTCGTGCTCGGCCACTCCTGGGTGCTGCTGCCCGAGAGCGGGCTGCGCGACCACCTCTACGACTTCCTCTACGCCTGGCACGTGCCCGCCTTCGTGTTCGTGACGGGCTACCTCTCGCGCTCCTTCACGTGGAGCCGGCGCCGGCTGTGGCAGCTGGTGCGCACCGTGGCGGTGCCGTACGTGCTCTTCGAGTGCGCCCTGGCGCTCTTCCGCATCCACGTCGGGGGCGAGGAGCTGGAGAACCTGTTCCGCGACCCGCACTGGCCGATGTGGTACCTCTCGGCGCTCTTCTTCTGGCGCCTGCTGACCCCGGTGTTCACCGCGCTGCCGGCCGCGGCGGCGATCGCCGTCGCGGTCCTGACCAGCCTGGCCGCGGGGCTGTGGGCGGGCGACACCCTCGACATGGCCCGCGTGCTGGGGCTGCTGCCCTTCTTCGTGCTCGGGCTCGCCGCGACCCCGCAGCGGCTCGAGCGGCTCCGCGCGCCGTGGCTGCGGCCGGTGGCCGTCGTGGCCTTCGTCGCGGCCTGGGTGCTGACCACCTGGACCGACACCTGGGCCTCCACGGAGTGGTACTACTACCGCGCGCTCTACGGCGAGCTCGACGTCAGCGACACCCGGGCCTTCCTCACGCGCTCGGTGCTCCTGGTCAGCGGCACGGTGCTGGCCTGGTCGTTCCTCGCGCTGGTCCCGCGGCGCGGCGGGTGGTTCACGCGCATGGGCGCCTGGACCCTCGTGGTCTACCTCTTCCACGGCTTCGCCGTGAAGGGCGCCGAGTACGCCGGCTACACGACGTGGACCGCCGACCACCCGTGGCTCGGCCTGGTGCTGACCTCGGCGCTGGCCGTGGCGCTGGCGCTGCTGCTCGCCTCCCCGCGGGTCGCGCCGGTGCTGGGCCACCTGGTCGACCCGTTCGGCTTCGCCGAGAAGCGCGTCGACCACGCCGCCGACGTCGCGGTGGCCTCGCAGGAGGCGGAGGTCATCGCCGGCGCCGTCGCCGACGCGGCGGCCGACGCGGCCCGGGAGGCCCGGCCGCGACGCTAGGGTGAGCGCGTGCCGAGCCATCGACCCGCCCCCGCCGCCGCCGCGCCCCGTGCGGCCCGTCAGACCGACGAGCCGCGCCGATGAGCGGCGGGCTGTTCGCGCTGCTCGACGACGTCGCCGCGCTGGCCAAGCTGGCCGCCGCCTCGGTCGACGACGTCGGCGCCGCCGCGGGGCGTGCGAGCGTGAAGGCCGCCGGCGTGGTGGTCGACGACACGGCGGTGACCCCGCAGTACGTGCAGGGCGTCGCGGCGCAGCGCGAGCTGCCGATCATCCGCAAGATCGCGATCGGCTCGCTGCGCAACAAGCTGCTCATCATCCTGCCGGCGGCGCTGCTGCTCTCGCAGTTCCTGCCCTGGGTGCTCACGCCCGTCCTCATGCTGGGCGGTGCGTTCCTCTGCTACGAGGGCGCGGAGAAGGTCTGGGAGAAGCTGAGCGGTCACGGCGGCGCCCACGGGGCCGACCCGGCCGCCTCGGGCTCGCCGGAGGAGCTGGAGCGGACGATGGTCGCCGGGGCCATCCGCACCGACCTGATCCTCTCGGCCGAGATCATGGTCATCTCGCTCAACGAGGTCGCCGAGGAGGCCTTCGTCTCCCGCGCGCTCATCCTCGTGGTGGTGGCCATCGGGATCACGGTGCTGGTCTACGGCGTGGTCGCGCTGATCGTGAAGACCGACGACGTCGGGCTGAGCCTCACCCAGCGCTCCTCGGCCCTCGCGCAGAAGGTCGGCCGCGCCCTGGTGGCCGGCATGCCCAAGCTGCTCACCGTGATCTCGGTCGTCGGCACCGCGGCGATGCTGTGGGTCGGCGGCCACATCCTGCTCGTCGGTGTCGACGAGCTCGGCTGGCACGCGCCCTACGACCTGGTGCACCACCTGGAGGAGGGCGCCCACGACGCGCTGGCCGCCGTCGGCGCCGTCGCGGGCTGGCTGGTCAACACCCTGGCCTCGGCCCTGGTGGGGCTGCTGGTGGGCGCCGTGGTCGTGGCGGTGCTCCACGTGGTGCCGGTCAAGCGGCTGCTCGGGAATTCCTGAAACTTCTCGGCCCCGCCTACCCTGGCAGGGTCCGCGTGGGAGATCCCGACGATGCGCAGATGCGCGACGCAGACCTGGCTCCACCCCTCCTGAGGAGACACACCGATGGACTTCAAGGTCGCCGACCTTTCCCTGGCCGACTACGGCCGCACCGAGATCCAGCTGGCCGAGCACGAGATGCCCGGCCTCATGGCGATGCGCGAGCGCTACGGCGACGCCAAGCCGCTGGCGGGTGCCCGCATCACCGGCTCGCTGCACATGACCATCCAGACCGCGGTGCTCATCGAGACCCTCACCGCGCTCGGTGCCGAGGTCCGCTGGGCCTCCTGCAACATCTTCTCCACCCAGGACCACGCCGCGGCCGCCGTCGCGGTGGGCCCGCACGGCACGCCGGAGGACCCCCAGGGCGTCCCGGTCTACGCGTGGAAGGGCGAGACGCTCGAGGAGTACTGGTGGTGCACGCAGCAGGTGCTGCAGTGGCCCGCCGGTGCCGACGGCCAGCCCCGCTTCGCCAACATGATCCTCGACGACGGCGGCGACGCCACCCTGCTGGTGCACCTCGGGGTCGACGCCGAGAAGAGGGGCGAGGCGCCCGACCCGGCCTCGGCCACCAGCCACGAGCAGCGGATCATCTTCGAGGCGCTCAACGCCAGCCTCGCCGAGAGCACCGACCGCTGGACCCAGATCGCCGGCGAGATCAAGGGCGTCACCGAGGAGACCACCACCGGTGTGCTGCGCCTCTACGACATGATGCGCGAGGGCTCGCTGCTCTTCCCGGCCATCAACGTCAACGACTCGGTGACCAAGTCGAAGTTCGACAACAAGTACGGCTGCCGCCACAGCCTCGTCGACGGCATCAACCGCGCCACCGACGTCCTCATCGGCGGCAAGGTCGCGGTCGTGTGCGGCTACGGCGACGTCGGCAAGGGCTCCGCGGAGTCGCTGCGCGGCCAGGGCGCCCGCGTCATCGTGACCGAGATCGACCCGATCTGCGCCCTGCAGGCCGCCATGGACGGCTACCAGGTCGCGACCCTCGACGACGTGGTCGACACCGCCGACATCATCATCACCGCGACCGGCAACAAGGACGTCGTGACGGTCGAGCAGATGCAGCGGATGAAGCACAACGCGATCCTCGGCAACATCGGCCACTTCGACAACGAGATCGACATGGCCGGCCTGGAGTCCTTCGAGGGCATCGTGCGCAAGAACGTCAAGCCGCAGGTCGACGTGTGGACCTTCCCGGCCGCGGGCGAGCGCGACGAGCACGCCATTATCGTGCTCTCCGAGGGGCGCCTGATGAACCTCGGCAACGCCACCGGCCACCCGAGCTTCGTCATGTCGAACTCCTTCACCAACCAGGTGCTGGCCCAGATCGAGCTCTACACCAAGCCCGTGGAGTACCCCACCGGGGTCTACGTGCTGCCCAAGCACCTCGACGAGGAGGTGGCCCGCCTGCACCTCGACGCCCTCGGCGTGCGGCTGACCACCCTCAGCGACAAGCAGGCGGCCTACCTCGGCGTCGACGTCGCCGGTCCCTACAAGTCGGAGCAGTACCGCTACTGAGCAGGAGCGGGCGGGCCGGCACCACGCCGGCCCGCCCGCGCCCGTCAGGGTGCAGGATGGAGCCATGAGCCAGGCAGCGAGCCCGAGCGACTACACCACCAAGGGGCGGGTCCTCGTCGTCGACGACGACGCGTCGCTGGCGGAGATGCTCACCATCGTGCTGCGCCAGGAGGGCTTCGACAGCCGCATGTGCACCCGCGGCGACCTGGCCGTGGAGCAGTTCCGCGACTACCGCCCCGACCTGGTGCTGCTCGACCTGATGCTGCCCGGCAAGGACGGCATCGACGTGTGCAAGGAGATCCGCGCCGAGTCCGGCGTGCCGATCGTCATGCTCACCGCCAAGGGCGACACCGTCGACGTCGTCGTCGGGCTCGAGTCGGGCGCCGACGACTACGTCGTCAAGCCCTTCAAGCCCAAGGAGCTCATCGCCCGGATCCGGGCGCGGGTGCGTCGCTTCGACGCCACCTCCCAGGCCGAGACCCTCGACATCGGCGACCTGTCCATCGACGTCGCCGGCCACGCCGTCACCCGCGGCGGTGCGCCCATCAGCCTCACGCCGCTCGAGTTCGACCTGCTGGTCTGCCTGGCCCGCAAGCCCTGGCAGGTCTTCACCCGCGAGGTGCTGCTCGAGCAGGTCTGGGGCTACCGCCACGCCGCGGACACCCGGCTGGTCAACGTGCACGTGCAGCGGCTGCGCTCCAAGGTCGAGCACGACCCGGAGAACCCCGAGATCGTCGTGACCGTGCGGGGTGTCGGCTACAAGGCCGGCACGGCCTAGGGCCGACGTGGCGTCCTCCTGGCCCCGCCTGCCGGCGGCCTCCCGCCTGCCGGTCGGGCTGCGCCACGCGCTCACCTTCTGGCGCCGCTCGATCCAGGCCCGCGTGGTGGTCAGCACGGTCCTGCTCTCGGCCGCCGTGGTCGGCGTGGTCGGATGGTTCCTGCTGCAGCAGACCCGCGACGGGCTCCTGGAGAACCGTGTCGACGCCGTGCTCGCCGAGGTCGGCAGCGAGACCGGCGAGGCCGACGAGCGGCTGCAGGCCGCCATCAACCTCAACCTCGACGCCGTCGGCCAGCAGCGCGACCTGGTGCAGCCGATCATCTCGCGCGGCGAGACCCGCGGCTTCGCGGTGGTGCTGGCGGGTCCGGTCGGCGCCGACCCGACGGGAGCGGGCGCGACGTACACCCCCTGGCTCGACCGCGACAGCGTGCCCGACTCGCTGGTGCGGCACTTCGCGACCTCCTCCAGCATCGCCTGGACCTACACCGAGCTGACCCGCCTCGACGAGCGTGGCGAGCCGGTGTCGAGCGAGCCGGGGGTCGTGGTGGGCTCGCAGGTGCGGCTGCCGGCCGACGGTGAGACCTACACCCTCTACTTCCTCTTCCCGCTCAGCGAGGAGGAGGACACCCTGGCGCTGGTCACCCGCGCCCTGCTCACCGCGGGCGCGCTGCTGCTGGTGCTGGTCGCCGGCGTCACCTGGCTGGTGACCCGGCAGGTCGTCACCCCGATCCGGCTCGCACGGCGCGTGGCCGAGCGGCTCGCCGCGGGTCGCCTCCAGGAGCGCCTGCGCGTCACCGGGGAGGACGACCTGGCGCGGCTGGCCACGTCGTTCAACCAGATGGCCTCCAACCTGCAGCGCCAGATCCGCCAGCTCGAGGAGCTCAGCCGCGTGCAGCGACGCTTCGTCTCCGACGTCTCCCACGAGCTGCGCACGCCGCTCACCACGGTGCGCATGGCCGGGGACGTGCTCCACGACGCCCGCGAGGACTTCGACCCCGTCACCGGTCGCGCCGCCGAGCTGCTCCAGACCGAGCTCGACCGCTTCGAGACCCTCCTGGTCGACCTGCTCGAGATCAGCCGCTTCGACGCCGGCGCGGCGGTGCTCGACCTCGACGACGTCAACCTCGTCGACGTCGCCCACCGCGTGGTGGAGGCCACCCGCCCCCTCGCCGCCCAGCGCGACGTCGTGCTGCTCGTCGAGGCCCCCGACCACCCCTGCCTCGCCGAGGCCGACGTACGCCGGGTCGAGCGCATCGTCCGCAACCTGGTCACCAACGCCATCGACCACGCCGGCGCGCGCCACCCGGGCGGGCCGGTCGAGGTGGTCGTGCGCGTCGCCGCCGACGACCACGCCGCCGCCGTCGCGGTGCGCGACCACGGCGTGGGCCTGGCGCCGGGGGAGTCGGCCATGGTCTTCAACCGCTTCTGGCGCGCCGACCCCGCCCGCGCGCGCACCAGCGGCGGCACCGGCCTGGGGCTGTCGATCTCGCTGGAGGACACCCACCTGCACGGCGGCTGGCTCCAGGCCTGGGG
The DNA here is from genome assembly GCF_001422955.1 of Nocardioides sp. Leaf285. Lineage (NCBI taxonomy): Bacteria > Bacillati > Actinomycetota > Actinomycetes > Propionibacteriales > Nocardioidaceae > Nocardioides > Nocardioides sp. Leaf285. Next base: position 485,814 of record NZ_LMNH01000003.1, read on the forward strand.
CCGCCCGGGGGAGGGGGCGCACTTCCGCCTCACCCTGCCCCGTCACGCCGGCGCGTCCCTGCGCCGCAGCCCCATCGTGCTCATCCCCGACGACGCCGTGGAGACGGTGTGAACCGCCCGGTGAACCGCCCGGTGTACCGCCCGGTGATCCGCCCAGGGGTCCGCCCGGTGACCAGCCGGGCGCGCGCGCTCCTCGCCGTGCTCGCGCTGCTGCTCGTCGGCCCGCTGGCCACCGCCTGCGTCGGGCTGCCCGACGAGGGCCCGGTCGTCGAGGCCGGCACGGGGTCGAGCACCTCCGACGAGGGCGCCGCCCCGGCGATCGACCCGCCCGCCCCGCAGCCGGGCATGTCGGCGGCCGAGGTGGTGGAGGGCTTCCTCGCGGCCATGCAGGCCAGCCCCATCGACACCGCCACGGCCTCGGAGTACCTCACCCGCGAGGCCGCCGCGGCCTGGAACCCCCAGCAGGCGACCATCACCTACGACGACCGCCAGCTGCCCCAGGGCAGCACCCGCGTCGTGGTCGCGCTCACCGGCGCCGCCGAGCTCGACGCTCGCGGCGCCTGGCAGGGCCGGCTCTCGGCCGCGCGCTCTCAGCTGGCCTTCACCGTGCGCGTCGAGGACGGCGACCTGCGCATCAGCGACCCGCCCGACGCGCTCGTGGTGCCCGACAGCTGGTTCGACCAGCGCTTTCGCCAGGTCTCGCTCTACTTCGTCGACCCGCTGGCGGAGATCCTGGTGCCCGAGCCCGTCTACGCCCCCGTCGACGACACCTTCGCCAGCTCCCTGGTCGAGGGCCTGGTCGAGGGCCCCGGCCGCGGCGCGTCGGGGGTGAGCAGCACCTTCCTGCCCCCGGGCCTGGAGGTCGACCTGTCGGTGCCGGTCTCCGAGGACGGGGTGGCGCAGGTGTCGCTCACCGGTCCCGCGACCCCGCCGACCTCCGAGCGCGAGACCGAGCTGCTGCTGGCCCAGCTGGCCTGGACCCTGCGCCAGGACCCCCGCATCGAGGCCGTGCAGCTCAGCGTCAACGGCCAGCCCGTGCGGCTGCCCGGCGGCGACGGCCGCTTCAGCGTCACCGAGGGGGCGCTCTACTCCCCGGTCGGCTTTCAGTCCAGCTCGCTGCTCTACGGCCTGCGCGACGGCCTGCTCGTCTCCGGCGGCCCCGACACGCTCGCGCCGGTCGACGGCCCGCTGGGCTCGCGGGCCGTGGGCGTCTCGAGCGTGGCGGTCAACCTCACCGCCACCACCGTGGCCGGCGTCGTCGACGGCGGCACCTCGCTGGTCACCGCGCCGGTGCGCGGCTCGGGCAAGGTGGTGCGCGTCGTCCCGGGCGCCACCGACCTGCTCGCCCCCGCCTGGGACCACAGCGACCGGCTCTGGCTGGTCGACCGTGGCGCCGACGGCGCCGAGGTCTCCGTGCTCGTGGGCGAGCGCCGCCGCAGCGTCACCGTGCCGGGCGTGAGCGGCTCCGACGTACGCCGCTTCCTCGTCTCGCGCGACGCCAGCCGCGTCGTGGCGGTCGTGCGCGGCCCGCAGCGCGACCGGCTGCTGGTCTCGCGGGTGCGCTACGACGACCGCGGCCAGGTGCTGCGGGTGACCCGACCGGTCCAGCTGCGTCCCGACGAGGGCAGCCGGGGCCGCATCGTCGACGTCGCCTGGCGCAGCCCGACCAGCGTGGCGGTGATGCAGCGGCTGGGCCCGGAGACCACCCGCGTCGGGGCCGTCGGCGTCGACGGGTCGCCCCCGGGACCCGAGGGGCTGTCGGTGACCCTCGGACGCGCGTCGGGGCTGGCCGGGTCGCCGGTGACCGGGGAGGTCCTCTACGCCCTCACCCCCGACGGGCTGGTCGACCTGACCGGCCTGCCGACCGCGGCCCGCCCGCTGGCCGACGGGGTCGGCTCGCTGGCCTACGTCGGCTAGCGCGGCGCGACCCGCGGGTCCTCCACAGGCCGGCCCGGTCGCGCTTGCCCGCCGCCCTCGCGGCTGGTGCGATCGTGGGGTGCTGCTGCGCGACGCCGTCACCGACCTGCTGCTGGGCAGCAGCTGCGTGGGCTGCGCGCGCCCGGGGCGGCTGCTGTGCGCGCCCTGCGGCGCGACCCTGCCCACCGCGGCCGCGGTGACCTGGCCCGACCCGGTGCCGCCCGGGCTGGTGACCCCCTGGGCGTGCGGCGCCTACGCCGACCTGCTGCGCGAGCTGGTGCTCGGGCACAAGGAGCGCGGGCTGCTCTCGCTGCGCGCCCCGCTGGGGCGGCTGCTCGCGCGGTCCGCGGCCGCCGCCCTGGGGTCCGGCCCCGGTGCGTCCGACGCTGCGGACGCGGTGGTCGTGCTCGTGCCGGTGCCCTCGCGCCCCGCCAGCGTGCGGGCCCGCGGGCACGACCCCACGCTGGCCATGGTGCGCGTGGCCGCGGCCGCCCTGCGCGGCGGGGGAGCGCGGGTCGAGGTGGCACCCCTGCTGCGCACCCGCCCCGGCCTGGTCGACCAGGCCGGCCTCGGGGCCGCCGAGCGGGCGGCCAACCTCGCCGGGTCGCTGACCTGCCCCACGCCGGGGCTGCGCCGCCTCGGCGTCCGCGTGGGGGCGCGCCGGGTGCGCGTCGTGCTGTGCGACGACGTGCTCACCACGGGCGTCACCGCGCGGGAGGCGCAGCGGGCGCTGGAGGCCGTCGGCGTCGGCGTTGCCGCGGTGGCGACCGTCGCCGCGACCCGCCGCCGGGCTCCGGCTCGTCGGGGCCGATCCGAAGAGTTTGCTGAACTCGACCGATCGTCCCTTTCGTCGGGTCCCGGCCTCCCCTAGTGTCTCGTCATGGAGTCCGCCCGGGTCCGTGGTTGCGTCGCAAGGACGCTCCGGTCAGCCCGGACGCGTCAGCGGCAAGCCGATGCCAGTCGCAGGCGAAACGGTCCACGTAAGTCGTCGTCCGGGGGTCCGCCCCCGGCGCGGCGACGAGCACGGTGCGGCTTAGTCGTAAGTCCTGCCTCGTCCCGGCCGTCAGATGCGGCCGTCGGCGGGAGAAGGCCGGTAGTGGCAGAGAAGCTGCGGGAGCCTCAGCAGGCGAGTGTGGGGTCGAAGACCAGGTCGGCCGGGCGGACTCCATCCCTGGGGCGAGAGCCCGTCTCGCGCACCGGGGCCCGCGGGCCCCGGGCGTCCGCCTGCCCCCAGGAGGGCGTGCCCAGGAGCTGAGCAACACCAACGGCGCGCCCCCGGGCGCGCACAAGGAGGTTCACATGGAAGTTGTGGTCACCGGACGTCACTGCGAGATCAAGGAGGGTTTCCGGAGTCACGTCTCCGAGAAGCTCGCCCGGCTCGAGAAGCACGACCACCGGATCATGCGGGTCCACGTGGAGGTGGACTGCGAGCCCAACCCCCGGCAGCACGACCGGGCCGTCCACGTCGAGCTCACCGCCTTCTCCAAGGGCCCCGTCATCCGCGCCGAGGCCGCGGCCGACGACAAGATGGGTGCCCTCGACCTCGCCCTCGACAAGATGGCCGCCCAGATGCGCCGCGCCGCCGACCGGCGCCGGGTGCACCGCGGCCGCCGCACCCCGGTCTCGGTGGGCCAGGCCCTCGCCGACGTCACCGAGCCCGAGACCCTCGCCCCCGACGACGAGGCCGTGCAGGAGCGGCAGGTCGGCCCGATCACCGTCACCGGCGACGGACCGCTCGTCGTGCGCGAGAAGACCCACCCGGCCAGCCCGATGACCCTCGACCAGGCGCTCTACGAGATGGAGCTCGTGGGGCACGACTTCTACCTCTACGTCGACAAGGACAGCGAGCGGCCCGCGGTCGTCTACCGCCGTCGCGGCTACGACTACGGCGTCATCTCCCTCGATCTCGGGAAGGACCTCGGCGAGGCCTGAGCCCCGCCCGCCCCGAGCACCCGCCCACCTGGTCCGTCCGGGCCCCGCGAGGGGCCCGGACGTGCCATGATGCGCTCGTGCCAGACCCCACCCCAGCCCCCCGTGAGGACGTCCGGGTCATCGTCGTCGACGACCAGGAGCTCTTCCGCCGGGGCCTGACCATGCTCCTCGCGATCGAGGACGGCATCGAGGTGGTCGGCGAGGCCGGCGACGGCGTCGAGGGCACCACGGTCGCCTCGACCGTCGCGCCCGACGTCGTGCTGCTCGACGTGAGGATGCCCAAGCGCTCGGGCATCGAGGCCTGCCTGGCCATCAAGGAGGCCGTGCCGTCGGCCAAGATCATCATGCTCACGGTCTCCGACGAGGAGGCCGACCTCTACGAGGCGGTCAAGAGCGGCGCCTCGGGCTACCTGCTCAAGGACTCCTCCATCGAGGAGGTCGCCCAGGCCGTCCGGGTCGTGGCCGACGGTCAGTCCCTCATCTCCCCGTCGATGGCGGTCAAGCTGATCGACGAGTTCAAGCAGATGTCGCGCCCCGAGCGCGAGCACGTGCCGGGCCTGCGCCTGACCGAGCGCGAGCTCGAGGTGCTCCGGCTCGTGGCCAAGGGCATGAACAACCGCGAGATCGCCCGCAACCTGTTCATCTCCGAGAACACGGTGAAGAACCACGTGCGCAACATCTTGGAGAAGCTCCAGCTGCACTCGCGCATGGAGGCGGTCATGTACGCCGTGCGCGAGAAGCTCCTCGACCTGCCCTGAGGCCGGTGACCGACTCGCTGTCGCGGGCCCAGGCCCGCCGGATCGCGCTGGCCGCGCAGGGCTTCCTCGACCCGCGGCCCGCCGTGCCGACCATGCGCACCTTCCAGCGCACCCTGCAGCGCACCGGCGTGCTGCAGGTCGACTCGGTCAACGTGCTCCAGCGCGCCCACTACATGCCGCTGTGGTCACGCATGGGCGCCTACGACACCGACCTGCTGCACCGTGCCTCCGAGCAGCGCCCGCGCCGGGTCGTGGAGTACTGGGCCCACGTGCAGGCCCTCATGCCGGTCGAGCTGTGGCCGCACATGGCCCACCGTCGTGCGCACTACCGCGCCCGGCGCGGCAAGTGGAGCGTGCTGGAGGAGAACCCCGGCCTCGAGGCCGACGTGCTGGCGCGGCTGGCCGCCCACGGCGCCGCCACCGCCCGTCAGTTGGCCGGCTGGCGCGGCGACGCCGGCCCGGAGAGCCGCGACCACTGGGGGTGGAACTGGTCCTCGACCCGGAGGGTCCTGGACTACCTGTTCACCACCGGTGAGGTCGCCATCGCCGGGCGCACCCGGCAGTTCGAGGTGCTCTACGACCTGCCGGAGCGGGTGCTGCCGCCGGAGGTCCTCGCGCTGCCGACGCCGCCCGTGGCCGAGCAGCACCTCGAGCTGGTGCGCCGCGCCGCGCGCTCCCACGGCGTGGCGACCCAGCGCTGCCTGATCGACTACTACCGGATGCACGTCGACCAGGTGCGCCCCGCGGTCGAGACGCTCGTCGACAGCGGCGAGCTGCTCCCCGTCGCCGTGGAGGGCTGGGCGCGCCCGGCGTACCTGCACGTCGGCGCGCGGCGGCCCCGTGCGGTGCGGGCCCGCGCGCTGCTGAGCCCCTTCGACCCGCTGGTGTGGGAGCGCGAGCGCACCGAGCGGCTCTTCGACTTCCACTACCGCATCGAGATCTACGTGCCCGCGCACCTGCGGCGCCACGGCTACTACGTGCTCCCCTTCCTGCTCGGCGACGAGATCGTCGCGCGGGTCGACCTCAAGGCCGACCGCCGCGCAGCCGGGGGAGCGGGGCTGCTCCGGGTGCCCGCGGCGTGGGCCGAGCCCGGCGCCCCGGAGGAGACCGCCGCCGAGCTCGCGGCCGAGCTGCGCGCGCTGGCCGGCTGGCTCGGCCTGGCCGACGTCGTCGTGGGCGAGCTCGGGGACCTCGCGGGTGAGCTGCGCTCGGCCCTGGCCGGTTAGGGACGAGCCACCCCCCTGGGTAAGGTGGATCCGCCTGTGACTACCGCTAGGCCCCAGCTAGGAGTGAACCCCGGTGCCCGTGATCCTCGACAAGCTCCTTCGCATCGGCGAGGGCAAGATCCTCCGACAGCTCGAGGCGGTCGCGAAGGCGGTCAACGCCATCGAGGAGGACTTCGAGGCGATGAGCGACGCCGAGCTCCAGCACATGACCGTGGAGCTCAAGGAGCGACTCGCCGCGGGGGAGACGCTCGACGACATCATGCCCGAGGCCTTCGCCACGGTCCGCGAGGCCTCGCGCCGCGTCACCGGCATGCGCCCCTTCGACGTGCAGGTCATGGGCGCCGCGGCGCTGCACCTGGGCAACATCGCCGAGATGAAGACCGGCGAGGGCAAGACGCTGGTGGCGGTGCTCCCGTCGTACCTCAACGCGCTGGCCGGCAAGGGCGTGCATGTGGTCACGGTCAACGACTACCTGGCCAAGTACCAGTCCGACCAGATGGGCCGCATCCACCACTTCCTGGGCCTGACCACCGGCGTGATCCTCCCCGACATGCGGCCCGCGCAGCGGCGCGAGGCCTACGCCTGCGACATCACCTACGGCACCAACAACGAGCTCGGCTTCGACTACCTGCGCGACAACATGGCCTCCTCCATCGAGGACTGCGTGCAGCGCGGCCACTTCTTCGCCGTGGTCGACGAGGTCGACTCGATCCTCATCGACGAGGCCCGCACCCCGCTCATCATCAGCGGCCCCACCCAGGACGAGGTGAAGTGGTACGGCGAGTTCGCCAAGATCACCCGCCGCCTCGAGCGCGACGTCGACTACGAGGTCGACGAGAAGAAGCGCACCATCTCGGTCCTGGAGCCGGGCATCACCAAGGTCGAGGACCACCTCGGCATCGAGAACCTCTACGAGTCGGCCAACACCCCGCTGATCTCGTTCCTCAACAACTCCATCAAGGCCAAGGAGCTGTTCCACAACGACAAGGAGTACGTCGTCATGAACGGCGAGGTGCTCATCGTCGACGAGCACACCGGCCGCATGCTCGCGGGGCGCCGCTACAACGACGGTCTGCACCAGGCGATCGAGGCCAAGGAGGGCGTCCAGGTCCGCGAGGAGTACCAGACGCTGGCCACCGTCACCCTGCAGAACTACTTCCGCCTCTACGAGAAGCTCTCCGGCATGACCGGCACGGCCATGACCGAGGCCTCGGAGTTCGACAAGATCTACAAGCTCGGCGTGGTCCCGATCCCGACGAACCGCCCCATGGCGCGCATCGACCAGGGCGACCTGGTCTACCGCACCGAGGAGGCCAAGTACGACGCCGTCGCCGACGACATCCGCGAGCGGCACGAGAAGGGCCAGCCGGTCCTGATCGGCACGGTGTCGGTCGAGAAGTCCGAGCACCTGTCCAAGAAGCTGACCAAGCTGGGCATCGCGCACTCGGTGCTCAACGCGAAGGTCCACGCCGACGAGGCCAAGATCGTCGCGCTGGCCGGTCACAAAGGCGCCGTCACGGTCGCCACCAACATGGCCGGGCGAGGCACCGACATCATGCTCGGCGGCTCGGTGGAGTTCCTCGCCGACGAGGCGCTGCGCAAGCAGGGCCTCGAGCCCACCGGCGAGACCGCGCAGGAGTACGACGCCGCCTGGCCCGGCACCGTGGAGCGCATCCGCGAGCAGGTCAAGGCCGAGCACGACGAGGTCAAGGAGCTCGGCGGCCTCTACGTCGTCGGCACCGAGCGCCACGAGTCGCGCCGCATCGACAACCAGCTGCGCGGTCGCTCCGGTCGCCAGGGCGACCCGGGGGAGTCGCGGTTCTACCTCTCCCTCGAGGACGAGCTGATGCGGCTGTTCAAGTCCGAGTGGGTCGACCGGGTGCTGCAGGTGCTGCGGATCCCCGACGACGTGCCGATCGAGAACAAGCGCGTCACCGGCGCCATCGCCAACGCCCAGGGCCAGGTGGAGTCGCAGAACTTCGAGTCCCGCAAGAACGTCCTCAAGTACGACGACGTCATGGACCGCCAGCGCCAGGTCATCTACGGCGAGCGTCGCGAGGTCCTCGAGGGCGCCGACCTCGCCGAGCAGGTGCGCACCTTCCTCGACGACGTGGTCACCGGCTACGTCACCGGGGCCACGCAGGACTTCTCCGAGCAGTGGGACCTCGAGCAGCTGTGGACCGACCTCGGCCAGATCTGGCCGGTGGGCGTCACCATCGCCGACCTCGAGCAGCAGGCCGGCAGCCGCGAGGACATCGACCGCGACGACCTCGTCACCGCGCTCAAGGCCGACGCGCACGCCGCCTACGACGAGCGCGAGGCCCAGGTCGGCAGCGAGGTCATGCGCGAGCTCGAGCGGCGGGTGCTGCTCTCGGTGCTCGACCGCAAGTGGCGCGAGCACCTCTACGAGATGGACTACCTGCGCGAGGGCATCTACCTGCGCGCCTACTCCCAGCGCGACCCGCTCGTGGAGTACCAGCGCGAGGGCTTCGACATGTTCGCCGCGATGATGGACGGCATCAAGGAGGAGGCCGTCGGCTTCCTGTTCAACCTCGAGGTCACCGTCGAGGAGGAGCCGGCGGCCCCCGTGCTCGGCGTGGCCGAGGGCCTGCGCTCGCCCGTGACCGCCGGCGCCCCGGCGCAGGAGGAGTCCGAGGCCGAGGCCGCCGCGCGGCCGCACATCCGGGCCAAGGGCCTGGAGCCCACGACGCCGCAGCGACTGGCGTACTCCGCGCCGGCCGAGGACGGCGAGGCCGAGGTCGTCAGCGGGCCCGCGGGCGACGACGAGTTCGCCGGCACCGGGCGCAACGCCAAGTGCCCCTGCGGCTCGGGCAAGAAGTTCAAGCAGTGCCACGGCGCGGAGGGTGGGCCCACGGGCCTGACCACCCGGGTCAACGGCTGAGCCGGCCCGGCCCGTGCGGGCCGGGCTCAGGCGAACTCCAGGGCCGTGCAGGTCCAGCGGCCGCGGCGCTCCTCGAAGCGCGCCGCGACCGCGCGGGAGCGCGCGCCGTACCGCACGTGGGCGCTGACCTCCATCACCCCGGGCCGCACGTCGCTGGCGTGCACGCTGCGCACCTGGGGACGCACGGGCTGGACCCGTGCCACCCCGGGCTGGTGGTCCCCGGCGCGCGCCACGAGCAGCGCCCGGCGCGCGAGGTCGAGGTAGACCTGACGGTCGGTCCAGCACAGCAGCTGGGAGACCGGCCGGTCGCCGCCCACGATCTCCACCACCGCCTGGACGTAGCGCCACGCCCAGCGCTCGGCCTCCCGGCGGGCGCGCTGGTCGATACGGTGGACCGACGCGGGCGAGGCGGTGGCGGGTCGGGTGCTCCGCGGCGCGGTGGGCGGCAGGTCGTCGGGGGCCAGGTCGAGGGCGAGGGTGCCCTGCACGGCCTCCACCGGCACGGGGGCGCGCAGCGGCACGACAGTGCTGTGACGGGTGCTGGGCCGGCTGCTGGTGCTGCGGGCGACGGATCCGGTCATGGCGGTGCTCCTCACTGACCCGGCGTCGGGCCGGGGCTCGTCGGGGGTGCGGGCAGCACGAGGCGCTGGCCCGGGTGGATGAGGTCGGGGTCGGGCCCGACCACGCTGCGGTTCGCCTCGTGGACCCGGGGCCAGGCGGCGGCGACGGCGGCGGGCGTGGCCGGTCGGCCCGCCCGCTCCAGCGCCGAGGCGGTGAGGGTCCAGAGGCTGTCACCGGGGGAGACGGTCACGGACGCCGGCGCGGAGCCGCCGAGGCGGGCCGCGAGCGTGCCGACCGCCCGCTCGGGCAGGGGCAGCCCGGTGAGCAGACGCTCGTCGGCGGGGCCGCGGCCCGGTGCGGTCGGTGCGGTCTGGGCGGTCTGGGCGGACTGGGCCTGGCCCTGGCGCCCGGGCACGTCGGCGCCCGGTGCGGCCGTGGCGGGCACGAGCGTGCCGGCGGCGGTCGTGCCCGCCAGGGCGAGCCCGCACGCCGCGAGCACCCAGCGGCGGGCCACGTCGGGCACGCCGCGGGTGCGGTGCCCGGCCCGCCCGCGCAGCACGTCGGTGACCACGGCCGTGGTCGCGAGGAGCGCCCACCAGCCGCATCCCAGCAGCGCCAGGCTGCAGCCGGCCACGAGCAGGTCCTCGAAGCCCCGGTCGGCCCAGACGGCGGGCCGGACCACGCCGGACAGCAGACCGGGCAGCAGACCGGGCAGCAGGGCTGCGGTGAGCGCCACGGTGGTGGCGGCCACCAGGGCCCACACCACGGTGCAGCGGACGATCGACGACGAGGACATCCCGAGAGACCTTTGCGTTTGCGTCTGTTTGCATCATTTGACGTCGATTGCGTGGTCTAGTCAACCGTCGCTCCACAGACGGGTGGGGCAGGATCTGCCTCGTGTCCTGGGAGGAGCAGCTCTTCGCGGTGCTCGACGACCTCGAGCAGCAGGCGGAGGCGGCCTACGACGCCGAGCGGGTCGTGGAGCTGGCCGACCGTGCCCGGGCGGAGTACCAGCAGGTGACGCTGGCCAGCCGGCTCATGGCCTCGGTGGGACTGCCGGTGGCGCTGGAGGTGCGCGGGGTCGGAGCGGTCACCGGGGTGCTCGAGCGGGTGGCGGCGGACTGGGTGGTGGTCGGCGGCGCGGCCCAGGACTGGGTGGTGCTCACCCGGGCCGTCGACGTCGTGCGCGGTGCCTCGGCGCGCTCGGTGCCTGAGGTGGCCTGGTCGCCCGTCTCACGGCTCGGCCTCGGCTCGCCGCTGCGCCGACTCGCCGGCGCGCGCGAGCGCTGCCTGCTGCACCTGGTCGACGGAGCCCGGCACGAGGGCGTGCTCCAGCGGGTCGGGTCGGACTTCGCCGAGGTCCTCACCGGGGTCGACCGGACGGCGCTGGTGTCCTTCGCCGCGCTCGCGGCCGTCCAGAGCCGCGACTGACGCGGGTGGGCCCGCCTAGGTGGCGTCGACGTCGTACGGCGGGAGCTCGCCGTCGGCGAGGGGCCGGAGGCCGGGCCGCTTGGGGCGCTTCTCCTCCTGCTCGGCCTCCTCCATCGCCTCCATGATGTGCTTGCGCACGATCGCGCGCGGGTCGAGGTCGCGCAGCTCGAGGTCGGAGAACTCGGGGCCGAGCTCGTCGCGGAGCTCGTCGCGCGCGGAGTTGGCGAACTCCTTGGCCTTGCGCACCATCTGCCCGGCCTGCTTGGCCAGGTCGGGGAGACGGTCGGGGCCGAAGACGAGGATCGCGACCAGCGCGATGACGGCCAGCTCGGCGAATCCAGGCACGGACTAGAACTTAGCGGTCGGGGTCAGGCCGAGCTGCATGCCGGCCAGTCCGCGACCGCGACCGGCCAGGCGGGTCGCCACCGCGGTGAGGACCTCCGCGGCCGGGGCGGTCGGGTCGGCGTCGACGATCGGCTTGCCGACGTCGCCGCCCTCGCGCAGCGAGACGTCGAGGGGGATCCGGCCCAGGACGGGCACGTCGTAGCCGAACCGCGACGACAGGGTCTCGGCGACCCGGGCGCCCCCGCCGGAGCCGAAGATCTCCAGCCGGTGCTCGGTGCCCTCCGCGGCGCAGTGCGGGCAGGGCAGGAAGCTCATGTTCTCGACCACGCCGACGACGCGCTGGTGCATCATCGAGGCCATGGTGCCCGCGCGCTCGGCGACCTCGGCCGCGGCCTCCTGCGGGGTCGTCACGACGACCACCTCGGCCCCGGGCAGGTGCTGGCCCAGCGAGATGGCCACGTCGCCGGTGCCGGGCGGCAGGTCGAGCAGGAGCACGTCGAGGTCGCCCCAGTAGACGTCGGCGAGCATCTGCACCAGGGCCCGGTCGAGCATGGGTCCGCGCCAGGCCACGACCTGGTCGCGGCGCGGCTTGAGCATGCCGATGGAGATCACCGACACCCCCGACGAGGTCGGCACCGGCATGATCAGGTCGTCGACCTGGGTGGGGCGGGAGTCGGCGACGCCGAGCATCGCCGGCACGGAGTGGCCGTAGATGTCGGCGTCGACCACGCCGACCTTGAGGCCCTGCTTGGCCATGGCGAGCGCGAGGTTGACGGTGACCGACGACTTGCCGACCCCGCCCTTGCCCGAGGCGATCGCGAACACCTTGGTGAGCGAGCCGGGCTGGGCGAAGGGGATCTCGCGCTGGGCCTTGCCGTCGCTGAGGATCTCCTTCAGGCCGGCGCGCTGCTCCGCGGTCATCACCCCGAGGGTCAGGTCGACGCCCGAGATGCCGGGCACCTTCGTGACGGCGGCCGTGACGTCGCGGTTGATGGTGTCCTTGAGCGGGCAGCCGGCGACGGTGAGCAGGACCGTGATGCTGGCCAGACCCGTGTCGTCGACCGCCACCGAGTCGACCATGCCGAGGTCGGTGATCGGGCGCTTGATCTCGGGGTCGTTGACCGTGGCGAGCGCGGCGTTGACCTGGTCGACGAGGGAGGTGCTCATGATCCCCGATCCTAGGCGAGGGGTGGTGCGGGACGGTCGTCGCCCGCCACCCGGTCGCCGGGTCGCTCGCCGGGCCGGTCGCTGGCCCGGTCACCGGCCCGGTCCTCGAGCTCGTGCAGCAGCGAGCGCAGCTCCGAGCGCAGGAAGTCGCGGGTGGCGACCTCGCCCACCGACATCCGCAGCGAGGCGACCTCGCGGGCGAGGAACTCCATGTCGGCGTGGGCGCGCGCGTTGGCCTGCCGGTCCTGCTCGGCGACGACCTTGTCGCGCGTCTCCTGGCGGTTCTGCGCCAGCAGGATCAGCGGCGCGGCGTAGGAGGCCTGGAGGCTGAGCATCAGGGTGAGGAAGATGAAGGGGTAGTCGTCCCAGCGCAGCTCGGCGGGCGCCAGCAGGTTCCACACCACCCACACCACGACGAAGAGCGTCATGTAGATGAGGAACTTCGCGGTGCCCATGAAGCGGGCGAACTGCTCGGCGAAGACCCCGAAGGTGTCGGAGTCGTAGGACGGGCGCCGCACCAGCTGGCGCCGGGTCTCGGTGGGGGTGTCGAGACGCGCGCGACGGCTCTCAGCCACGAGCGGCCCCCCGGCGACGTCGCGGCCGCAGACCCTGGTCGCGCCAGTTCTCCGGCAGCATGTGGTCGAGCAGGTCGTCGACCGTCACCGCGCCGAGCAGGTGACCGTTCTCGTCGACGACGGGCGCGGCCACCAGGTTGTAGGTCGCCAGGTGGGCCGCCACCTGGTCGATGGTGGCCTCCGGTGGCAGCGTCTCCATCGAGTCGTCGAGGGCCCCCGCGACCAGGGTCGAGGGGGGCTCACGCAGCAGCCGCTGGATGTGGGCCACCCCCAGGAAGCGCCCGGTCGGGGTCTCGAGCGGCTGACGGCACACGTAGACGAGGGCGGCCAGCGACGGGGTGAGGTCGGGGTTGCGCACGTGGGCCAGCGCGTCGGCGATCGTCGCGTCGGGCCCGAGGATCACCGGCTCGGGCGTCATCATGGCCCCCGCGGTGTCCTCGACGTACGACATCAGGCGCCGCACGTCCTCGGCCTCGTCGGGCTCCATCAGCTCCAGCAGGGTGGCCGCGGTCTCCGGCGGCAGCTCGGCGATCAGGTCGGCGGCGTCGTCGGGCGACATCTCCTCGAGCACGTCGGCGGCGCGCTCGTCGCCGAGGTGGCTGAGGATCTCGACCTGGTCCTCCTCCGGGAGCTCCTCGAGCACGTCGGCGAGGCGCTCGTCGTCGAGGGCGGCGACCACCGCCGAGCGGCGCTCGACCGGCAGCTCGTGGATCATCGTGGCGGCGTCGGCGGGTCGCAGCTCGTTGAGCGCCGCCACCAGGTGCGTCGCGCCCTGGGCCTCCTCGCGCAGCGTGAGCCCCTCGACGTCACGCCACTCCACGACGTGGGTCTGGCCTTTGCGGCGCAGGGCCTTGGCCGGCTCCTGCACCGCCACCCGGCACAGCACCCAGTCGCGGTTGCGGGCCTGCTCCATCGCCACGTCGTAGACCGTGCCGGTGACCCCGGAGCCGGCGATGCGCACGGTCTTGTCGAGCATCTGGCCCATGACGAGGGTCTCGGTGGAGCGCTGCTCGAAGCGGCGCATGTTGAGCAGCCCGGTGGTGTAGACCTGGCCGCTGTCGATGTGGGTCACCCGGGTCATCGGCACGAAGATCCGGCGCCGGCCGAAGACCTCGACGACCAGGCCCAGCACGCGCGGCTGGCTGGTCTCCGAGCGCACCGACACCACGAGGTCGCGCACCTTGCCGACCTGGTCGCCCTGGGGGTCGAAGATCGGCAGCCCGACGAGGCGGGCGGCGTAGACGCGGGAGGGGGCGGAGCTCACAGGAGGAGGCTAGTGCCCCGGTCGGGGTCGGGGCGGTGGCAGCATGGGCGGGTGCCTCCCGAGCAGCCCCGCGACACCCGGTCGGCCCGCCCGGGCGGTGGCAGGGTCGTCCTCCACGTGGGCCTGCCCAAGACCGGCACGACCTGGCTGCAGGCCCTGCTCGCCGCGCACCGCGACGAGCTGCGGGCCGGTGGCGTGGTCTACCCCTTCGTCCGGCCGGGGGCGATGTTCCACGGCGCCGTCGAGGTGAGGGGGAGCCGGGCCCGGTTCGGGCTCGCCGCCGAGCAGGTCGAGGGCGCGTGGGCCGCGGTCTGCGCCCGCGCGGGGGAGTTCCTCGACGCCGGTGGCCGCACCGCGGTGATCAGCCACGAGGTGCTGGGGGGAGCGGCGCCCGACCAGGTGGAGCGGGCGCTCGCACCGCTGGCCGGGCGGGAGGTGCACGTGGTCGTCACCGCCCGCGACCTCGGCCGTCAGGCCACGGCGCACTGGCAGGAGGAGGTCAAGCTCGGCGCCACCTGGTCCTTCGCCGACCTCGAGCGCGAGCAGCTGCGCGCCGACACCGGCCGCGAGCCCGCCGGCCCCGACGACGGCGGGTCGCGTCCCCACTTCTGGCACGCCCAGGACCTCGTCGGCGCGCTGCAGCGCTGGACCGCGCGGCTGGGGCCCGACCGCGGACACCTGGTCCTGTGCCCACCGCCGGGGGCGCCGGCCGCCGTGCTGTGGGAGCGCTTCGCCGAGGCGGCCGGGGTCGACCCCGCACTGGTCGACCCCGCGCTGTCGCTGCCGGGCAACGCCTCGCTGGGCGCGCCCGAGACCGCGCTCCTGCGGGCGGTCAACCGGGCCCTGGGCGACCGTCTCGATCCCCGCGTCCGCGCCCGCGTCGTGAAGCAGGGGTACGCCGAGGGCGAGCTGGCCGCCACCGGCTCGGCGCGGCCGCTGGCACCGGCCGGGCTGGCCGAGGTGCTCGTGCCCGCCACCCGGGCCTGGCTCGACGAGGTCGCGGCGGCGGGCTGGTCGGTGCACGGCGACCCGGCCGACCTCGACCCGGTGCTGGCCCGCCCCGGCGACCCGACGCCCGACGTGGAGGCCGTCCCCGGCGTCGACCCGGCCGCGGTGGCGCAGCGGCTCCTCGACGCCGCGGGCGCAGCCGGGGAGGTCGCCGTGCGCCCCCGGCGCCGGTGGTGGCGCTGACCCGCGCCGCGGGGCGGCGGCGCGGTCGGGACGCGGTGCTACGGTGCTCCCGCGCCAGATCGGCTCCATCTCCCCGGGAGGCCCGTTGAGCAGTCGAGTCGTGCTCCACGTGGGGACGATGAAGTCCGGGACGAGCTACGTGCAGTCCATCCTCGGCGGCCACAAGCAGGAGCTGCTCGCCTCGGGTGCCGAGTTCGTCGGCGGCTTCGGCGTCCAGACCCGCGCGGTGCGCCGCATGCTGCGCCTTCCCGAGGCCCCGCGGCGCAACCGGGCCCGGTGGCTCGACCTCGCGGCCCGGGTCCACGCCTCGCCGGCGGAGGTGTCGGTGGTCTCGATGGAGTTCCTCGGCTTCGCCACCGAGGCCCAGGTCGAGGAGCTGGTGAGCCCCCTGCGCGGGCTCGAGGTGAGCGTCGTCGTGACCGTGCGCGACCAGCTGCGCGCCGTGGCCGCCCAGTGGCAGACCTTCACCCGCAACCAGGGCAAGGACGACTGGGCCAGCTACCTGCGACTCATCGAGGACCCCGAGGGCGGCTCGCGGGCCCACCGGGTCTTCCACCGGGCCCAGGACGTGCCGGTCGTGGTGGCGCGGTGGGGCGACCACCCGGCCGTGGCCGGCGTCGGGCTGGTGACCGTGCCGGGCCACGCGCCCGCCTCGGAGCTGTGGCGGCGCTTCGCCACCGCCGCGGGGCTCGACGCCTCGATCGCGGACCCGTCGGTGGCCCGGCGCAACGACTCGCTCGGCTACGCCTCCTGCGACGTGCTGCGCCGCGCCAACACCCTGCTCACAGGGCTGCCCGGGCCGGTCTACCGCGCGCTCGTGCGGGAGGCGGCGCTCGGCCCGCTCGGGGCGCTGCGCGCCCTGGAGGAGCGTCCGGTCCTCGACCGCACGGCCGCCGCGGCCGCCGCGCGGCGCAACGCCGACATCCGGGCGCTCGTCACCGGCGGGCGCGTCGCCCTGACGGGCGACCTCGAGGACCTCCCGGTCGACGCCGACCCGTCCGAGTACCCCGACGCCGTCAGCCCGCCCGACCCGGCCCACGTGCTGCGTGCCGCCCGGGCCCTGCGCGAGCACGCGCGGTCCGCGCTGGTCGCCGCGACGGGGGCCGGGTCGGTCGACCCGCCCGGCCCGCCCGGCCCGGGAGGCGAGGTCGACCGGCTCGTGGCCGAGTCGGCGGCCCTGCTGCGCGCCGTGGCCGGGACCCGGTGACCCGGGCATGCTTTACCCTGCTGGGGTGAGCGACCGCGGACGACGACGCCGGGCCCTCGTGCCGTCGGCAGGGGCCCTCCTCGTCGTGCTCCTCGCCGGCTGCGGGTCCGACGGCGGCTCGGCCGGCCCGGCCGAGCAGGCCACCGACCCGTCTCCCTCGTCCTCCACCTCGACCTCCACCTCGTCCTCCACGTCGCCCTCCGGCTCGGGCCTCCCGGAGTGCGACGCGGTCTGGGTGGCGGGCCAGGACCTGCCACGCGGGTACGCCGGGTGCGTGCAGGACGGTCGGGTCGAGGAGCCGGAGCGCCGTCGCTGCGAGTTCGGCCAGACCATCGTGGAGCACGCGGGCCGGTTCTACGCCGTCCCCGGCAACGTCGTCAACGAGACCGAGAGCCTCGCGTCGAGCCCCGAGTACCGTCGGGCTCTGCGCAGCTGCCAAGGCTGATCAAGGGTGCGAACGCCTGCCGTCGGCAGGCGAACGACCCGCCACCGCGGGTCGGGAAATGGAGCAAGGATGTTTGTACGCCGGATGCTGGTGGGCGCCCTCGTGGGCCTGCCGCTGCTGCTGAGCGGTGCGGTCGCCGTGCCGAGCCAGGCCGCGCCCAGCGCCACCACCGCGTCGGTCGAGGTGTCGTCGGTCGACCGCTACGCGTCGGCCTCGGGCCCGTCGCGGCAGCGGGCGGGCGGCTACACCGTGCCCCAGGGACTGCTCTTCAACAACCCCCTCAACGACCGGTCGCACGTCATCAACAAGCACATCCGCGAGGCCATCGCCCGCACGCCCGCGGGCGAGCGGATCCGGATGATCACGTGGAACTTCAAGAGCGAGCTCTTCGTGCGCTCGCTGCGCGCCGCGCACCAGCGCGGCGTCAGCGTCCGCGTCATCATGTCGGGCGGTCTGGCCGCCCAGCAGCAGCCCGACGGGTCCTACCGGACCCTCAAGCGGGCTCTCGCGGTCGGCAACAAGTCCCGCAAGGCGGGCATGCGCAGCTGGTTCCGGGTCTGCAACAACTCCTGCCGCGGCAAGGCCGGCACGGGCATCGTGCACTCGAAGTTCTTCCTCTTCAGCAAGGTGGGGAAGTCGCGACACGTCGTGATGCAGGGCTCCGGCAACCTCACCGAGTCGGCGGCCAACAACCAGTGGGACGACCTCATCACGCTCGCCGGGCGGGAGAAGACCTACCGGGGCTACGAGCGCATCTTCACGCAGGCCTCGCGCGACAAGCTGCACCGCCCGACGTTCGACACCTTCGCCGAGGGTGACTACCGCTCGTGGTTCTACCCGCGCCTGGGGCGCTCCGACCAGGTCGTGGACATGCTCGGCAAGACCCGGTGCAAGAACGTGCGGAAGGGCTTCGGCATCAACGGCCGGACCCAGATCCGGATCATGCAGTCGGTCTTCAACGGCCTGCGCGGCGAGGCGGTCGCGCGGGCGATCCGCCAGAAGTACAACGCCGGGTGCAACATCCGCATCAACTACTCGGTGATGACGCCGAACGTCCGCGACATCCTGGGCCCCGTGCCGCGGCGCCACATCGTGCAGGACCCCGACGGCGACGGCGTCTACGACCGCTACCTGCACATCAAGTCGATCGCCATCAGCGGCAACTACGGCGGCAGCCGTGGCGACCGGATCGTGCTGAACGGCTCGGCGAACTGGTCGGGCTCGAGCCTGAAGTCCGACGAGCAGGGCATGATCATCACGCGCGACGGCATCGTGCGCCAGTACATCTCCTGGGCCAACACGCTGTTCGCCAACCCGCCGGTCAGCCGGGTCGTGGCCGGTCGCACGGCCACCGACGTCGATCCCTACGCCAAGGCGTGGCTGCTGACGCAGTGACGTCCGGGACGTCTGTGACGTGAGTGGCGGGCGGGGCGCGAGAGGCGCCTCGCCCGATCGCGGGACGTGGGGGACCGGGGGAGGTTAGCCTTCCCCGGTCCCCCCTCCTCTTCCCCGAGTCGGAGCACGTCATGCGCCTTCCCCTGCGCCCGCACGCCCCCACGGGTGCCCTGGTCGTCCTG
The DNA here is from genome assembly GCF_001422955.1 of Nocardioides sp. Leaf285. Taxonomy (NCBI): domain Bacteria; kingdom Bacillati; phylum Actinomycetota; class Actinomycetes; order Propionibacteriales; family Nocardioidaceae; genus Nocardioides; species Nocardioides sp. Leaf285. Next base: position 504,312 of record NZ_LMNH01000003.1, read on the forward strand.
GCCGCCCTCGTCGTCCTGGTGGCCACCCTGCTGGCCGGCGCCGGCACGGTGGCCGGGGCCGCCGAGGAGCCGCGGTCTGCGGGCGCCTCGGCGAGGTCGGCCGCGGTCACGGTCGCCGACGCACCGGCCCGCCGGGCACCCGCCGTACGCCGGGTCGCCGCCGGCGGCGAGCACTCCTGCGAGATCCGCGGCGACCGCACCCTGTGGTGCTGGGGACGCAACACCTACGGCCAGCTCGGCCTCGACCGCACCGGCCCCGGCACCGCGATCCCCGAGCAGGTGGGGGGCTCGACCGCGTGGGCCACGGTGTCGGCCGGCGGCGCCTCGACGTGCGCCACCCGCACCGACGCGAGCCTGTGGTGCTGGGGCGTCAACCACCGCGGCCAGCTGGGCGACGGCACCCGCGACGTGCGCCTGGAGCCCACCCGGGTGGCCGGCAGGCAGTGGAAGCAGGTCTCGACGGGCTGGTTCCACACCTGCGCGACCCGCGCCGACAGCACCCTGTGGTGCTGGGGCGACGACTCCGCCGGTCAGCTGGGCGTGCCCGGCGACCAGGACCGGACCACGCCCACCCGGGTGCCCGGGTCGGACTGGAAGCGCGTCTCGGTCAACGGCTGGTCCACCTGCGCGGTCAAGGGCGACGGCTCGCTGTGGTGCTGGGGCCGCAACCTCTTCGGCCAGCTCGGCGTGGGCGACAACCGTGACCGCGCCGAGCCGACCCGCGTCGGCACCGGCACCGCCTGGAGCGGGGTGTCGGTCTCGTGGACCCACGCCTGCGCCCGCACCGGCGCCGGTGCGGTGAGCTGCTGGGGCCGGGGCGACCAGGGCCAGCTCGGCACGGGCACCCTCGCCGGGTCCACCTCGCCGGTCGCCGTGTCCGGTGGCCACGTCGCCAGGCGGGTGGCCGTGGGCGAGGGAAGCTCCTGCCTGATCGACGACGCGCAGCGACGGTGGTGCTGGGGATCCGACGTCTACGGCCAGCTCGGTGACGGCTCGGCGCCCGGTGGGAGCAGCCCGGTGCCGGTCGTGGGCCCCGGCACCTACACCGACCTCAGCCTGGGCTGGCTGCACGGGTGCGCCCGCACGAGCGAGGGCCAGCGCGCCTGCGTCGGCAACGACGAGCGCGGCCAGACCGCCGTGCCCGGGACCGCCGCGCGGCAGGCTCCGAGCACGAAGCCGACGACGGTGACGCGCCGCGAGGGGCCGCTCAGCTTCCGCATCGCCACCTTCAACACCGTCGGCAACGGCCACACCCGGCCCTACGCCCACGACGACCAGCTGGCCCCCGCGCGCATGCGCGCGGAGTGGACCGCCCGGGCCCTGCGCACCCTCGACGCCGACGTCGTCGGCGTGCAGGAGCAGACCGCCGAGCAGCTCGCGGCGATCCTCGCCGCCGGCGAGGGCGAGTACGCCAGCTTCCAGACCCCGGCGTCCGGCGACCTGGGTGTCGAGTCGGCCCTGCTGTGGCGGCGCGACGTGTGGAAGCCGATCGAGCGCACCGTCATCCGGACCCAGTTCATCAGCCGCGAGCTCGACCGGCCGGTCGTGCTCCTCGAGCACCGCGCCACGGGGCGACGCATCTGGGTGATGGCCGTCCACAACGCGCCCTGGGAGTACCAGGCCAAGCGCGACAAGGCCGTGCGCGCCCAGCTGGCCCGGATCAACGAGCTCGAGGCCACCGGCGTGCCCGTCTTCTACGTGGGCGACATGAACGAGAAGGAGACCATCGTCTGCAAGGTCATGGCCGGCACCACCCTGCGCAGCGCGACCGGGGGGCGCTACGCCGACGGCCGCTGCACCCCGCCGCGCGGCACGATGCGGGTGGACTGGCTCTTCGGTCCCGGCGACGCGACCTGGGACGGGTATGCTCCGAGCCGCATCCCGCTGGTGAGGCTGGCGACGGATCACTGGGTGCCGGTCTCCCGCGTCACGCTTCCCTGACGCTCCCGTCCGGCCGGTGCCCCACCCGACGACCTCTCGGAGGAGCATGCCCATGGCGCGACGACTGGTGCTGCACATCGGCTCGATGAAGTCCGGCACGAGCTTCGTCCAGAACGTCCTGGGCCACCACCGGGAGCGTCTCGCCGAGTCGGGCGTGCTCTTCGCCGGCAGCCGCTGGCGCGAGCAGGTGAAGGCCGTGCGGGAGCTGATCGAGCGCGGTGGGCCGGGCCAGCGTCCGATGCCGCTCGACGGGTCGTGGGCCGCCGTCGTCGAGGACGCCAGCCGCTGGGAGGGCACCGCAGTCGTCTCGATGGAGTTCCTCGGCCCGCGCAGCGAGGCCAAGATCGAGCAGATCCTCGCCGCCTTCCCCGACACCACCGTCGAGGCGGTGATGACGTGTCGCGACCTGTCGCGCAACATCCCGGCGATGTGGCTGGAGTCGATGCAGAACGGCTCGTCGGCGACCTGGCCCGACTTCCTGGCTGCGGTGCGCGACCGTGACAGGGACTCGCCGATCGCGCGCAACTTCTGGCGCCACCAGGACCTCCCGGTCATCGCGGAGCGCTGGGCGCGGGTGCTCGGCGAGGGGCGCCTCACCCTGGTGACGGTGCCGCCCTCGGGCGCGCCCCACGACCTGCTCTGGCGGCGCTTCGCCGAGGTGCTCGGCGTCGACCCCTCGGGCTACGACCTCGAGGTGCGGTCCAACCGCTCCATCGGTCCGGCCACGGCCATGGTGCTGCGCCGCCTCAACGAGAAGATGGTGGTGGACGGAGCGGTCCCGCAGGGCTACGACCGGTTCGTGAAGCACTCCCTGGCCAAGCGCGGTCTCGTGGCCCGCACCCCCCTCGAGCCCCGGCTGGGCCTGGACGAGGAGTGGGTGCGCGAGGAGGCGCACGCGCAGGTCGAGCGCCTCGCCGGCGCCGGGCACCGCGTGGTGGGCGACCTCGAGGACCTCCGACCCGTGCGGGTGCCGGGCGTGCACACCGACGAGATCTCCGCCGAGGACCAGCTGGCCGCCGCCGTCGACGGGCTCGAGCTGCTCGTGCGCGAGTGGGGCCAGAGCGAGCGCAAGCAGCGCCGCGCGGCGCGCCGGCAGGGCTCCGGGCCGGCCGGTCGGGGCGAGGAGGACTGATGGCGCTCCTGCGCCGCCGCTCCTCGGGGTCCGCGGACCCGTCGGACCCCTCGCGCCCGCTCCCGGCGCCGGAGGACCCCGCAGACCCTGCCGACCTCTCCCACCTGGTGTCGGCCGCCCCCGAGGGCGAGCTGCCGAGCGTGGCGGTGATGACCATGGCCCGCGACGAGGGCGCGATGCTGGGGCGCTGGGTGCGTCACTACGCCGCCCAGGTCGGCGCCGAGCACGTCTACGTGGTCGACGACCAGACGACCGACGGGTCCACCGACGACCTGGCCGGGCCGGTGCTGCGGATCCCCCCGCTGCGCAAGCGCGGCTTCGAGCCGTCGCGGATGGAGGTCATGGCGGGGCTCTCGGCCGGGCTGCTCGCGGCCTACGACGCGGTGGTGTTCTGCGACACCGACGAGTTCATCGTGCCCGACCCCGACCACCACGCCTCGCTGCTCCACTACGTCGCGGCGCGGCCCGGGCGGCAGGCGGTGGGCGTCACGGCCCTCAACGTCGTCCACGACGTCTCCCGCGAGGGGCCGCTGCGCGACGACGTCCCCGTGCTCTCGCAGCGCGCGCTGGCCAAGTTCGCGCCCCTCATGTGCAAGCCGAGCCTGAAGTGGGTGCCCGCGCGCTGGGCCCACGCCTCCCACGGCATCGAGTGCCCCTACGCGGTCGACCCGGAGCTGTTCATGTTCCACCTCAAGTTCGCCGACCGCGACCACCTGGCCGACGCCGCGGCCAAGCGGCACGCCGCGTTCCGTGACGACGGCCGCGCAGCGCGCACCAGCTGGGAGCGCCCGGCCGACGAGATGGTCGACCTGCTCGACGAGATCACCGCCGACATCGACCTCGAGCAGGTCGAGCGCTTCCGTCCGCGACCGGCGCGCCTCGAGCGCATCGTGCAGCGCCAGGGCGCGATGTGGCGCGCGACCGGCGCCGGGCAGGTGCAGGCGATGCGCAGCCAGCCGCTGGTGCGCGTGCCCCGGCGGTTCCGCGACCTCGTGTGAGCCGACGTCGCGGGGGCGCCCGCGACTGGTAGGTTCGCCGTTCCACGACGGGGGAGGGAGTACGACGGTGCCACGGCTGCCCGAGGTCGTCGACGTCGATCGTGCGGGCCTCCTGCTCGGCGACAGCGACGACGTCCTCCTCGACGTGCTCCTCGACGGTCGTCGGGTGTGGTCCCTGTGGACCGAGCGGGTCGCGGGTCGCACGCCGTCCCCCTCGGGGCCGCCCGGTGCGGTCGCGGTGCCCTGGCCGCGCGAGCTGGCCCAGGCCCTCGACGGGCCCGTGCGGATGACGGTCTCCTGCGGCGAGACCGTGCTGCTGGACCGCGAGGTCGTGATGGGGCCCGGCCCCGACCGTGTGCGCCTGGTCGACCGGGAGGGCCGCGACCTCGTCGTCGACAACCACGGCCGGCTCGCGGTCGCCTTCGGCGACCAGGGGGAGGAGGCGACCGCGCTCCTCCTCGACGCCACGGCCCGGCTCCTCGCCGACCTCGAGGAGGCCGGCGTGGAGCCCTTCGTGGCCTACGGCACCCTGCTCGGCGCCGTGCGCGAGGGCAGCTTCGTCGGGCACGACAACGACGTCGACCTGGCCTACCTCAGCTCCCACGAGCACCCGGTGGACGTGATCCTCGAGTCCTACCGGGTCCAGCGTCACCTCATCCGCGCCGGCCACGACACCACCCGCTACAGCGGGGCCGCCTTCCGCGTCGACCTGACCGTCTCCGACGGCACCCGCCGCACCATCGACGTCTTCGCCGGCGCCCTCGTCGAGGGTCACCTCATGCTCATGGGCGAGCTGTGGGTGCCCTACGACCGCTCCGCGCTGCTGCCGCGGAGCTCGGTGGTCCTGGAGGGGCGTTCGCTGCCGGCCCCGGCCGACCCGGAGGCCCTCCTGGCGGCGACCTACGGCCCCTCCTGGCGACGGCCCGACCCCGCCTTCGCCTACGCGCCCCCGGCGGCCACGACCCGCCGTCTCGACGGCTGGTTCCGCGGCACCCGCGCGGCGCGCAACCACTGGGACCGGCGCTACTCCGACGCGGTCCACCACGGCCCGGTCCGCAAGCCGCACGACCTGGCCCGCCTGCTGCACCGGCGCGAGGCGGCGGACTGCGAGGTCGTCGACGTGGGCTGCGGGCGCGGTCAGGACGCCGTGTGGCTGGCCCGGCGTGGTCACCCGGTGCTGGGGTTGGACTTCTCACCCAACGGGTTCGCCCGGCTCCACGCCCGCTCGCAGGAGGAGGGGTGGGGCGCCGACTTCGCCTCGATGAACCTGCTCGAGCTGCGTCAGGTCATGCTCTGGGGCGCGCGCCTGGCCCGTCGCGAGGGCCCCCGGGCCCTCCTCGCGCGTCATGTCGCCGACGCCACCAGCGACCGTGGCCGACGCCACCTGTGGCGCCTGGCCGAGATGGCGCTGTCCGGCGGCGGGCGCCTCTACCTCGAGTTCGTGCTGCCGCCGGCCGACCCGCCCCTGCCGCAGCACCTGCTGCTGCACGGCCTCGAGCCCGACCAGGTGCGCTCGGAGGTCCTCGCACGCGGCGCACGCGTCGTGGAGGAGGGGGCCGTGGACGTCACGCACACCGGTCAGCCGCCGGCCGGCGGCATCGAGGACGAGACCCCGCTGCGGGGCTACCGCATGGTGATGGAGTGGAGAGCATGAACGCACCCGACGAACGCCCCGACCCCGGGCCGGCCGGCCCGGTCGACCGGCTGCGCCGGCTGGCCCCCGGCCTGCGCTCGCGCCCGGCCGTCGCCAGCGAGGGCCCCGACGGGCTCGAGGCCCTGCGGGCACGCGTGGCGGACCTCGAGGAGGAGGTGGGCGAGCTGCGCCGGCTCAACCTCCGCCTGGCCGAGCTGACCGACGTCGTCCAGGAGCTCCTGCTGCCCCTGGCCTCCAGCGACCCGGCCCGGGCGCAGGAGGTGCTCGACCGGTACTCCGCCGAGCTCGGCAGATGAGCCGTCGGGCCTTCCTGCACATCGGCCTGCCCAAGACGGGCACCAGCTACCTGCAGGCCGGGTGGTGGTCGCACCGCGCCGCGCTGCTGGAAGCGGGTCTGCTGCTCCCCGGGCGGGCCAAGCGCGACCACCTGCTGAGCTCGCTGGTCGTGCGCGAGGACCCTGGCGTACGCCGGCGCGGGCCCGGCGCGGCCGAGGCCTGGGACGTCGTCCTCGCCGACACGGCCGCCCACAGCGGCGACGTGCTGGTCTCGCACGAGTTCTTCTGCGCCGCCAGCGCCGCCCAGGCGCGCCGCGCGGTGGAGGCCCTGCCGGCCGACGAGGTCCACGTGGTCGTCACCGCCCGCGAGCCGCTCTCGCTCTTCGCGTCGAGCTGGCAGGAGCACCTGAAGAACCGCGGCACGACGGCCCTGGCCGACTACGGACGAGGCGAGTCCGAGGACCCTCGCGACGTGTGGGACTGGCGTGCCCTCGACCTCGGGCTGGTGCTGGAGCGCTGGGGCGGTGCGGTGCCCGCGGAGCGGGTGCACGTGCTCCCCGTGCCGGGACGCGACCAGCCGCGGGAGGACCTGTGGCACCGCTTCGCCGCGCTGCTGGATCTCGACCCCGCGGTGGTCGACACCAGCGGACGCTTCGCCAACACCGGCATGGGGGTCGTCGAGGCCGAGACCCTGCGACGGGTCAACGCCGCGCTGAGCGGTCCCTGGGGTGCCCAGGACCGGGGGAGGTGGCTGCGCAGCCACCTCGCCGACCAGCTGCTCGCGCCCCGCGCGGGCGAGCCCTTCTGGCCCGGCGAGGACCAGGTCGCCGACTGCCGCGCCCGCGGGCTGCGGGCGGTGGCGGCGGTGCGCGCGGGCGGCTACGACGTCCGTGGCGACCTCGACTCGCTGCTCGTGCCCGACGTCGTGCCGCCGCGTCGCCACCCCGACTCCGTGACCGACGCCGAGGTCGCCGAGGTCGCCGTCGCGCTGGTCGCCGATCTCGTCGGCGAGCTGCGCGACCGCGCGGCGCCGGACCCCGACGCGAGCACCGCGCCTGCTCGCGCCGCCGCCCCACCCGGCCCGGCTCCCGGCCGAGCCGGTCGCGCCGGCCGTGCGCTGCGCCGGCTGCTGCCCAGGCGCGCGGACGGGTGAGACCCGGCCGGTGCTGTGGCGTTCCCCACAAGTGACCCTAGGCTACTGACGGGTTACTTTGGGTCCGACGACCGACGCCGCCGCGTCGCCGCGCCGAGACGAAGGAGCACGTGCCGATGGCCCGCCTGTGCCAGACCGAGGGACTCACCGAGGACCAGTCCGAGATCCTGAAGGCCGTCCGCTCCTTCGTGGAGTCCGAGATCCTCCCCGTCGCCACCGAGCTCGAGCACGCCGACGAGTACCCCACCGACATCGTCGAGGGGCTCAAGGAGCTCGGCGTCTTCGGCCTGATGATCCCCGAGGAGTACGGCGGTCTGGGCGAGTCCCTGCTGACCTACGCCCTGGTCGTCGAGGAGATCGCCCGCGGCTGGATGAGCGTCTCCGGGGTCATCAACACCCACTTCATCGTGGCCTACCTGCTCATGCACCACGGCACCGAGGAGCAGAAGCAGAAGTACCTGCCGCGGATGGCGACCGGCGAGGTGCGCGGGTCGTTCTCCATGTCGGAGCCGGGCCTGGGCTCCGACGTCGCGGCCATCAAGACCAAGGCCGTCAGGACCGACGAGGGCTACGAGATCACCGGCCAGAAGATGTGGCTGACCAACGGCGGCTCCTCGACCCTGGTGGCGCTGCTCGTCAAGACCGACGAGGGAGCCGACTCGGTCTACCGGAACATGACCACCTTCCTCGTCGAGAAGGAGGCCGGCTTCGGGGAGACCGCCCAGGGCGTCACGGTGCCGGGCAAGATCGAGAAGATGGGCTACAAGGGCGTCGACACCACCGAGCTGGTGCTCGAGGGTCACCGCATCTCCGCCGACCAGATCCTGGGCGGCGCTCCCGGCCAGGGCTTCTACCAGATGATGGACGGCGTCGAGGTCGGTCGCGTCAACGTCGCGGCCCGCGCCACCGGCGTCGCCAACCGCGCCTTCGAGCTCGCCATCGCCTACGCCCAGCAGCGCGAGACCTTCGGCAAGCCCATCGTCGAGCACCAGGCCATCCTGTTCCGCCTGGCCGAGATGGCGACCAAGGTCGAGGCCGCCCACGCGATGATGGTCCGCTCGGCGCGGTCCAAGGACGGCGGGCAGCGCAACGACGTCGAGGCCGGCATGGCCAAGTACCTCGCGGCGGAGTACTGCAACGAGGTGGTGGAGGCGTCCTTCCGCATCCACGGGGGCTACGGGTACTCCAAGGAGTACGAGATCGAGCGGCTCTACCGCGAGGCGGCGTTCCTGCTGATCGGCGAGGGCACCGCCGACATCCAGAAGATGATCATCGGCCGGGCCGTGCTGAAGGATTATCGGCTGCGCTGAGCGGTGACCTAGGGTCTCGCGACATGGCGCAGCGGGTGGTCCTCCACGTCGGACTGATGAAGTCCGGCACGAGCTTCGTGCAGGACCTGCTCTTCGCCGCCAAGGCGGAGCTGGGTGCGCACGGCGTGCTCGTGCCGGGCGCGGGCTGGGGCCGCCAGGTCGCCGCGGTCAAGGACGCGCTGTCCGCGAGCCCCGGGCGCCCGTGGCGCCGGATGGTCGACGAGATCGACGGGCACGACGGCACCGCGGTGGTGTCCATGGAGTTCCTCGGCCCCGCGGGGCCCGACCAGGTCGACCGCGTGGTGGGAGCCTTCGGCGGCGGCGCCGTGGTGGACGTGGTGGTGACGGCCCGCGACCTCAACCGCTCGGTCGCGTCGCTGTGGCAGGAGACGATCCAGAACGGCCGCAGCTGGGGCTGGGACGAGTACGTCGCCGACGTGGCCGCCAAGCGGCCCGGGCGCGGCGCCGGGGTCGCCGACCGGGTCACCGCGGGAGGCACGTTCTGGCGTCAGCAGCACCTGCCGCGCGTCGTCGACTCCTGGTCGCGCGCGGTCGGGCACGACCACGTGCAGGTCGTCACCGTGCCGGGGCCCGGCGCACCCCGCGACACCCTGGCGCACCGCTTCGGCGAGGTGCTGGGCGTGGCGGTGCCCGTCCACGAGGGCACCGGTGGGGCCAACGCCTCCCTCGGGCTGACGTCGACCCTGGTCCTCCAGCGGGTCAACCAGCTCCTCGACGCCCAGGGCCTGACCTTCCCGACCGGGGCCAGGCTGCGCAAGCAGGTGCTCGCCAAGACGGTGCTGGCCGCGCGCCGGGCCGAGGAGCCGCGCCTGGGTCTGCCGGTGGCTCCGTGGGTGGTCGAGCAGGCGGCCGACACCGTGGCGGTGCTCCGGGACGCCGGCACGAGGCTGGTCGGCTCCTGGGAGGACCTGACCCCCGTCGAGGTCCCCGGGGTCCACCCCTCCAGCATCGACGCCGTCGAGGTGGGCGAGGCCGCCCTGGTCGCGCTCGCGGGTCTCGTGGCCTCGCAGGTGGTGGACTGACCGCGACGCCGGCGCCGGGTGTCAGCAGGTCTCGACGACGCCCTGCACCTGGTAGGTCGTGCGCACGGGCCGGTGGTCGGACAGCGTGACGGCCGGCACCGAGCTCGCCAGGGGCGTGATGCCCGACCCGCCGTGCAGCAGGTAGTCGATGCGGCCGCGCAGGTTGACCGAGGGGTGGGTGAAGCCGGGCCCGGCGCCCGAGGAGGGCCAGCTGTCGACCATGGTGGCCGCCAGCGTGCGCATCGGCGCCGAGGTCGGGTGCGCGTTCATGTCGCCGCCCAGCACCTTGGGCAGCGGGTCGGCGGCCATGACCTGGTTGATCGCACGGGCCTGGGCCATCCGCGAGGGCTCGGAGCGGTTCTGCAGGTGGGTGCTGTAGAGGCTCACCGGCACGCCGTCGACGTCGATCGTGGCGTGCAGCAGGCCGCGCTGCTGCATGCCCTTGCCCGGCAGGAACGGGAGCAGGCGGTTGGCCGACTCCTCGATGGGGAAGCGCGAGAGGATCGCGGTGCCGTACTGACTGCCCCCGCTGCGCAGCACGTTGGCCCCGAAGGCGTTCTGCATGCCCAGCTGTGCGCCGAGGATCCCGGGCTGGTCGGTGCGCCGCGAGAAGGCACGGTTGCGGTCGACCTCCTGGAGCAGCACGACGTCGGCGGCGGTCGCGGCGATCGCGCGGGCGTAGTCGTCGAGCTGCAGCCCTCGCCCGCTCGCGAAGCCGGACTTGATGTTGTAGGACAGCACCGTCAGCTCGCGCTCGACGGTCTCGGGCTGGCAGGTCGTGCGCTCCTCCACCTGGCGCGCGAGGCGTCGCACCGGCAGGGCCGTCTGCCGGCCGGGCACCGCGGTGTCCGGCTCCAGGGCGGCGCGCAGCTGCTGGGCCCGCTGCCCGGGGGCGGGCTCGATGGCGGCGGGGGCCTCCAGCACCTCCTGGGTCGGGCGCGTGGTGGCCGCCACGGGAGCGGTGGGCGTGGTGCCGGCCTCCGCCGCGCGCAGGTCGGCGCTGCCGTCGTCACCGGGGGGCAGCCCGCCGGTGAGGGCCAGGACGAGCGCCACGCTGGCCAGCACGGCCGCCACCGGCAGCAGCGTCAGCAGGGGACGCGGGCCCGGCGCGAGGTGGCGGGGGTCGTCGGTCGGCGGGAGGGACGGCACGGGGGAAGTGTAGGCGGCCCACCGCCGGGGCGTGACGAAACCCACGGCGGGCACCCGGCCGCCCGGGTGCGGTGTGCGCCACCATGGCGTGCGACACCGCGAGCGGGTGCACGACGACGCCCGACGCCCGAGCCAGAGGAGAGCCCATGCAGTTCGGCCGCAGCTACGAGGAGTTCGAGGTCGGAGCGACCTACAAGCACTGGCCCGGCAAGACCGTGACCGAGTACGACGACCACCTGTTCTGCCTGCTCACGATGAACCACCACCCGCTGCACCTCGACGCCAACTACGCCGGGGAGACCACGCAGTTCGGCAAGAACGTCGTCGTGGGCAACTACGTCTACTCCCTGCTGCTGGGGATGAGCGTGGCCGACGTCTCCGGCAAGGCCATCGCCAACCTCGAGGTCGAGTCGCTGCGCCACGTGGCGCCGACCTTCCACGGCGACACCCTGTACGGCGAGACCACGGTGCTGGGCAAGACCGAGTCGACGAGCAAGGACGACCGTGGCGTCGTCCACGTCGAGACCATCGGCTACAACCAGGACGGCAAGGTCGTGTGCGTCTTCCGGCGCAAGGTGATGGTGCCGAAGGAGAACTACCTCACGCAGCGCGGTGGCGAGCAGCCCGGGCGCCCCGTGCCGCAGCCGGACAAGAACTGGGCCGGACCACAGGCCTGACCCACGGCGTTCCGCTGCCGACGACCGGCGGGGTGGGGCACCATCCCCACCATGGCCCGCACCGCACCGCAGCTGAGGCGTCGCACCGCCGCCGCGCCCACCGACCGGGTGGCCGGGACCGCCCCGGCCACCCGGCGGGGCACCCGTCCGCCCCGGCCGGGCGAGCGCCTGCGCTACCGGTTCGACAACTCGATGGCCCGCGGCACGCCGGCGCTGGTCGGCTGGCTGGCCGCGGGCACCGCCGTGCTGGTCGTGGCCTTCGCCGCGGCCGTCAGCCTCCTGGGCCTGCGCGGCTCCGACGACCCGGTCGCCGACCGCAGCTTCGCCGACGAGGTCTTCTCCGCCCTGCTGCACGCCCTCGACCCCGGCACGGTGGCGGGGGAGGAGCAGGCGCCGTGGCGGCTGGTGGCCGCCATGCTCCTGCTGACCGTGGCCGGGCTCTTCGTGGTCTCGGCCCTCATCGGCGTCATCGCCGCCGGGATCGACGCGCGGCTGGCCGACCTGCGCCGTGGGCGCTCGATCGTGCTCGAGCGCGACCACACGGTGGTGCTGGGCTGGTCGGACTCGGTGTTCACGATCCTGCGCGAGCTGGCCCTGGCCAACGAGAGCCGGCGACGACCCGTGGTGGTCGTGCTCGCCGACCGCGACAAGGTCGAGATGGAGGACGAGATCCGCGCCAAGGTGCCCGACCTGCGCGGCACGCGGGTGGTGTGCCGGTCGGGGTCGCCGATGGACGTCGACGAGCTCGCGGTCAGCAGCCACGCCACGGCGCGCTCGGTCATCCTGCTGGCGCCCGACTCCGACGACCCCGACAGCGAGGTCGTCAAGACCCTGCTGGCGCTCACCCACGAGGGCTCCGAGGGGCCCCGGATCGTGGCCGAGATCCGCGACCCGGCCAACCTGGAGGTCGCCCGGCTCGTCGGCGCCCGGCGCACCTCGCTGCTCGACATCCGCGAGACGGTGGCCAAGCTGGTCGTGCAGACCTCGCGCCAGTCCGGCGCCGCCGCGGTCTACACCGAACTCTTCGACTACGACGGCGACGAGATCTACTTCCTCACCGACCACGGGCTGGCGGGCGCGACGTACGAGGAGGCGCAGCTGTTCTACGAGCGGGCCACCGTGATCGGCCTGCTGGACGGCGGCGTCACGCGCCTCAACCCGCCGCCCTCGGCCGTGGTCGGCACGGCCACGCTCATCGTGGTGGCCGAGGACGACGGCGTGCTCGCCGGCGCCGAGGTCGCCCGGACCCGTCCCGACCCCGCGGTGCTCGGCGTCGAGGACGGCACCGACGCCCACCCCACCCGCGCCCTGCTCCTGGGGTGGAACGAGCGCGCCCCGATCATGCTGCGCGAGCTCGACCACTACGCCGAGCCGGGCTCGACGCTGACCGTGGTGACCACCCACGGAGACCCGGTGCTGCCCGCCGACCTCGAGCACCTCGCGGTGAGCGTCGTGCGCGCCGGCACCACCGACCGCGCCGTGCTGGAGCAGCACGTCGTGGAGGGCCTCGACCAGGTGCTGGTGCTGTGCTACTCCGACCACCTGGACGCGCAGGCCGCCGACGCCCGCACGCTGGTCACGCTGCTGCACGTGCGCGACATCCTCTCGCGCCGGGAGCACCCGACCGCGGTGGTCAGCGAGATGATGGACGACCGCAACCGCCTGCTCGCCCAGGTCGCCGACATCGACGACGTCGTGGTGAGCGGCGAGATCGTGAGCCTCATCGTCACCCAGCTCTCCGAGGACGGTCGGCTCGAGGACGTCTTCGCCGAGCTGCTCGGCTCCGAGGGCAGCGAGGTCTACCTGCGCCCGGCCCACTGGTACGTCGCACCCGGCGCGCCGGTCGCGTGGGCGAGCGTGGTGGCCGGTGCGTCGCGCCGCGGCGAGACCGCCCTGGGCTGGACGTCGACGGCGCTGGCCGTGCGGGGCGAGGACTTCGGGGTCCGGCTCAACCCGGCCAAGTCCGACCTGCTCACGGTGCTCCCCGGCGACCGCGTGGTGGTGCTGGCCGAGTCGTGACCGCGCCGGGGCCGCGTCGGGGCTGGCTGACAGGATGGCGCCATGGGCGACGTCTGGCTGGTGCGGCACGGGGAGACCGAGTGGAGCCGGGAGGGTCGGCACACCTCGACCACCGACCTGCCGCTGCTGCCCGAGGGCGAGGAGGTCGCGGCCGGCCTCGCCGGGCGGCTGCGGCGCGACTTCGCCCTGGTGCTGAGCAGTCCGCGGCTGCGCGCGCGGCGCACGGCGGAGCTGGCCGGCTGGGCCTCGGCCGAGGTCGACGACGACCTGCGCGAGTGGGAGTACGGCGACTACGAGGGCGTGACCACCCCCGCGATCCGCGAGGACGTGCCGGGCTGGACGGTGTGGACCCACGGCTGCCCCGGCGGCGAGGACGCCGCCGACGTGTCGCGGCGCCTGGACCGGGTCGTGGCGCGGGCGCGGGGCGTCGACGGCGACGTGCTGCTCTTCGCCCACGGCCACTCCCTGCGCGCCCTGGCGGCGCGGTGGCTCGACCTCCCGGTGGCCGACGGCCGGCTGCTGCGCCTCGACACCGCCACGGTCTCGGTGCTCGGCCACGAGCGGGAGACCCCCGTCGTCCTGCGGTGGAACGCCTGAGCGGCCCTTGGCGGCCCTTGACGGCCCTTGACGGCGGGGCCCGAGGGCGGTCACCGTGGCTGCGTGCCGCTCTCCGCAGCCTGCCCCCGCTGCCCGGCCCCCGTCGCTCCGCTGCCCGCGGAGCAGGGCCCAGGGCTCTGGTCCTGCCCCGAGCACGGCGCCGCCGCCCCGCTGTGGCGCCCCTCGGAGGTCGGCTACGCCGACTTCACCGACCACCTCGAGATGGCCGGCGACCTGCCCAGCCTCCTGCCCTGGCCGCTGGGGCCCGACTGGTCGGTGACCGGCTTCGGGGTGGTCGCGGCCCGACCGGGGGCCGCGCGGGCGGTGCTCACCGCCTGCACCGGCACCACGGAGGCCGACGGCCCGGTCGACGTCGTGGTCGTCACCGAGGAGGCCGGCACCGGCCTCGGGGCGCGCGTGGCGGGCGCACCCCACACCGACCCGGGCTACGAGATCGGGGGAGCCGCGCCGGTGGTGCGGCTGCGCGTCGAGGGCCAGCAGGTGCCGCTGTGGGCGGTCTCGACCAGCGCGGCCGACGGCGAGTGGGACCGCTCGGTGCTCGCGGGCGAGGCCCACGGGAGGTGGCTGTGGGTGGTCGTGCGGCCCGCGCCGGCGGTGCTCCTCCTGCACGGCGAGTGGCACCTGCGCGACGTCTCCGCGCTCGGCCCCGGCCTGGTCGAGCTGCCCTTCGGGGGGCCGGCCCCGGCCTGGTGAGCCGCGGCGGGGCAGCAGGGGGCGGGTCAGGCGTCCTCGGGCACCACGGCCCCGCCGACCGTCAGCGCCGCGACGGCCGTGGTGAGGGGCACGGCCAGCACCAGCCCGACCGCGGAGGCCAGGGTGCGCACGATCTCCACCCCGATGGACTCGTCGGCCAGCAGCTCCAGGAAGGGTCGGTCGTAGAGGCTGAGCAGCATGAGCACGGCCAGGCCGGTGCCGGCGTAGGCGAAGACGATCGTGTAGATCGTCGAGGCGATGTGGTCGCGCCCGATGCGCATGGCGCTGCCGAAGAGCTGGCGCCGCGAGAGCTCCGGCGCCGCGGCGCGCAGCTCCCACACCGCCGAGGACTGGGTGATCGTGACGTCGTTGAGGACCCCGAGCCCGGCGATGATCACCGCGCAGGCCAGCACGCCCTGGCTGTCGAGGGCGGGGGCGTAGGTCGCGAGCACCTCCCCGGTCTCGTCGCTGATGCCCGAGAGTCGCGCCGCGCCGACCGCCCAGACGCCGAGGAGGGCGGTGGCCGCGATGCCGGCCAGGGTGCCGAGCAGGGCCGCGCTGGTGCGCAGCGAGGGGCCGTGGGCGAGGTAGAGGACGACGTACATGATCGCGGCGGAGCCGACGGCGGCCACGGCCCAGCCCGACCCGCCCGCGAGCAGCGCCGGCAGCAGGAAGCGGGCGATGACCAGCGCGGCCAGGCCCAGGCCGACCAGCGCGAGGAGTCCGCGCAGGCGGGCGACGAGGCCGACCAGGACCACGAAGGCGCCCGCGAGCAGCCCCAGCGGCAGGGTGCGCTCGACCCCGGCGAAGCCGTAGCCCACCTGGCCGTCGGGCGTGCTGGAGGCCGGCAGCCGGATGAGACGGACCGTGTCGCCGGCCACCAGGCCCGAGCGGCCGACGTAGGGCGGGACGCCGAGGGTGACGTCCTCGCCCCCGACGTCGGCGGTGAGGGTGTCGCAGTCCTCCGGCGGCGGCTCGCGCGAGCCCTGCTCGCCGTCGACCAGCACCGGGCAGGAGGGACCGACGTCGACGACGGGGGCGGTGAGGGTGGTCGTGCCGCTGCGCAGGAAGTCGACCTCCTCGGGCGCGTCGGAGGACGCGGGCCACAGCACGACCAGCCCGACGAGGGTGACCACGGCGCCCACGGCGAGCAGGCCCAGCAGCACCGCCCGCGCGCGCAGGCCCACGTCGAGCGCCGGGGGAGGTCCGCCGTGGGAGTGGCCGTGGCCCGACTCCACGGCCGCGGCGGTGGCGGCGGGGAAGCGGGGCGGCGTGCGGTCGGCTCGGTGACTCCCCATGGGCGTCATCATGCCCGGACGCGACGGCCCTGTCGGTGGGGTGGTCCTAGGGTGGGGGCGTGCGCATCGACCTCCACACCCACTCGCGGGCCAGTGACGGCACCCAGTCGCCCGACGAGCTGGTGCGGGCCGCGGCGGCCGCCGGCCTCGACGTGGTGGCGCTCACCGACCACGACACCGCCGAGGGCTGGGCCGAGGCCGAGCGCGCCGCCGCCGACGTCGGCATCGGGCTGGTGCGCGGCATGGAGATCAGCACCCGCCACGAGGGCCAGTCGGTGCACCTGCTGGCCTACCTGCCGGACCCGACGTACCCGCCCCTGGCCGAGGGGCTCACCCGCATCCTCGAGGGGCGGGTGTCGCGCGTGCCCGACGTCGTGGCCCGCCTCAACGCCCTCGGCATCGAGATCACCGAGGCCGACGTCGCCGCCGTCTCCGGCGACAGCGCGGCCAGCGGCCGGCCCCACGTGGCCGACGCCCTCGTGCAGCGCGGCGTCGTCGGCGACCGCACCGAGGCCTTCACCCGCTTCCTCAACCCCGGCCGTCCCGCCTACGTCGACCGCTACGCCGCGCCGCTGACCGACATGATCGACGCGGTGGCCGGCGCCGGCGGGGTCAGCGTGATCGCCCACCCGTGGGGCCGGCGCAGCGACGAGCGCCCCGACGCGGCCACCCTGGCGGCGCTGGCCGAGCGCGGCCTGGCCGGCATCGAGGTCGACCACCAGGACCACGCGCCGGCGGCCCGGGAGCGGCTGCGCGCGATCGCGACCGACCTCGGCCTGGTCGCCACCGGGTCCAGCGACCACCACGGCACGGGCAAGGTCGACCACGACCTGGGCTGCCACACCACGCCCCCCGAGCAGCTGCACCGCCTGCTCGAGCTGGCGGCCGCGGCCGCGGCCCGCTCGGGCCGCGCGACCCCGCAGCCGCTCCTCCTGCCCTGACCGGGCCGGTCAGTGCCGGTCAGCGCCGGCCCAGGCCCTGGAAGCGCTGCAGCACGCCGCCGGGCACGACCCGGGCCAGCGCGGTGATCGCCTTGTACTGCGCGCTGGGCACCGAGAGGCTGCGGCCGCGGTCGTAGTCGGCGAGCGCGTCCCGCACGAGCCGGTCGGCCTCGAGCCACAGCAGGTCGGGCGCGGAGCCGCGCGAGACGTCCATGCGCGCGTGGAACTCGGTCCTGACGAAGCCCGGGCACAGCGTCATGACCCGCACGCCGCGCGGGGCGTACTCGTGGGAGGCCCAGGCGCCGAACTGGTTGACCCAGGCCTTGGCGGCCGAGTAGGTGCCGCGCGGCAGGAAGGCCGCGACGCTGGAGACGTTGACGACCCCGCCGTGGCCACGCTCGGCCATCGGCCCCAGCGCGGCGTGGCTGAGCCGCAGCACCGCGGTGACGAGCACGTCGAGCATCGCGGTCTCGGCGTCGGCGGAGTTGTCGAGGAAGCGGTGCTTGAGGCCGAAGCCGGCGTTGTTGACCAGCAGCTCCACGGGCCGTGCGGGGTCGGCCAGGCGCTCCTCGACGCGGAGCAGCTGCCCGCGGTCGGCGAGGTCGGCGGTGAGCACCTCGACCGCCACCCCGTGGGCGGCGCACAGCTCGGCGGCGACCCCCTCGAGGCGGGCGGTGTCGCGGGCGACCAGCACGAGGTCGTGACCGCGGGCGGCGAGCTGCTCGGCGAAGGCGCGGCCGATGCCGGCGGTGGGTCCGGTGACGAGGGCGGTGCCCGCGGGGCGGTCGGGCTGCGGGGAGGACATGGCGCCCAGTGAAGCAGGCGCGGGGCAGCAGGCCGGCGACAGCGGGCCGGCGACAGCAGGCCGGCGACGGCAGGCGAGCGTCCGACACGGGCGGGCCCGCGTCCGGCATGATGGGCGGTGATGACCACGACACTCGCGATCGCCAACCAGAAGGGCGGCGTCGCCAAGACCACCTCGGTCGCCTCCATCGGTGCGGCGCTCGCCGAGCTGGGCCACGCGGTGCTGCTGGTCGACCTCGACCCCCAGGCCTGCCTGACCTTCTCCCTGGGCATCGACCCCGAGGTGCTGGAGCTGTCGGTGCACCACGTGCTCACCAAGGGCGTCGACCCGCTCGAGGTCGTCATCGAGACCGACGACGGCGTCGACCTGCTGCCGGCCACCATCGAGCTGGCGCGGGCCGAGGCCGACCTGCTGACCCGCACCGGGCGCGAGCACGTGCTGCGCGGGGTGGTGGAGGCCCTCGAGGAGGCCGACGCCGGCTACGACTGGGTGCTGCTGGACTGCCCGCCCTCGCTGGGCGTGCTCACCGTCGCCGCCCTCACCGCCGCCGACGGGGTGCTGGTGCCGTTGCAGTGCGAGACCCTGTCGCACCGCGGCGTGGGCCAGCTGCTCGACACCGTGCACGACGTGCGCCGCTTCACCAACCGCGACCTCGAGGTCTGGGGCGTGCTCCCCACCCTCTACGACGGGCGCACGAACCACGCCCGCACCGTGCTCGAGACCATCTCGCAGACCTACGACCTCGAGGTGGTCGAGCCCCCCATCCCCAAGACGATCAAGTTCGCCGAGGCGCCCGCCGCTGGCCGCTCCATCCTGGCCACGAGCCGCACGAGCAAGGGCGCCCAGGCCTACCGCGCCGTCGCCGCCAACCTGGTGACCCGCTCGCAGCGCCCGAAGGCGACGTCCTGAGATGACCGGCCGGCGGACCGGGAGCGGCCAGGGCGGCCCGCGCTACGGGCGCCTCGCCGCCCTCGGTTCCTCGCTCCTCGTCACGGCCGTGGCCGTCCTGGGCGGCACGGGTGTGCTGCCCTCGTCGGCCGAGGAGGAGGAGGCGCCGGTCGTCGCGCTCGAGAGCGCTCCACCGCGGGCGGGGGCCGAGCCGGAGCCCGAGGACCCGGCGGTGGCCGGCGCGCCCGCGGCCGCGTGGGGTGAGGGCGCCGCCCCGCTGCGGCGGGCGATGGACACCCTGCCCGCGCGCTCGGGCAGCGGGCGGCGCGTGGTCTTCAGCGAGTCGCGCCAGCGCGTCTGGCTGGTCGAGGGCTCCGGCGCGGTGGCGTCGACGTACCTGGTCTCCGGGAGCCTCACCGACAACCTCGACCCCGGCACCTACGAGGTGTGGTCGCGCTCGCTCGACGCGATCGGCATCGACGACTCCGGCACGATGCGCTACTTCGTGCGCTTCACCCGCGGCCCGAGCGGTGCCGCGATCGGCTTCCACGACATCCCGGTCGACGACGGCGAGCGCGTGCAGAGCCGCCTCGACCTGGGCACCCCCCGGTCGCACGGGTGCATCCGGCAGCAGCGCTCCGACGCGCGGCTGATGTGGGCCTTCGCGCCGCTGGGCACCGAGGTCGTCGTCACGGCCTGACCGGCCCGACCGGCCTGCACCCGGAACGCCGCACGGCCCGCCGGCGAACCGGCGGGCCGTGCGTGGTGCTGCTGGCTCAGGCGGTCTCGGCCGCGGCCTGGGACGGGCTCTCGCCCTGGCCGCCCTGGCCGGAGCCGCCGCGGCTGCGACGGCGGCGACGGGCGCGGGGAGCACCGCCCTCGGCGGAGCCCTCGGGCGCGTCGGTGGCGGGGCCCGTCGTCGGCGCGGCGGTCGCAGCGGAGCCGCCGGAGTCGCCACCGCGCGAGCGGGTGCGGCTGCGGTTGCGCGCGGGGCGGTCTCCACCGCGGTCTCCACCGCGGTCGCTGCCACGTCCACCGCGCTCGCCGCCACGTCCACCGCGGTCGCCGCCGCGCTCCTCGCGGGGCTTGCGCTCGACCGGGGCGGGGTCGACGATGCGACCCTTCGTGCCGGCCGGGATGCCGAGGTCGGTGTAGAGGTGCGGGGAGGTGGAGTAGGTCTCGGCCGGCTCGTCGAAGGGCAGGTCGAGGGTCTTGTTGATCAGCTTCCAGCGCTGCACGTCGGCCCAGTCGACGAAGGTGATCGCGGTGCCGGTCGCCCCCGCCCGGCCGGTGCGGCCGATGCGGTGGACGTAGGTCTTGTCGTCCTCGGGGCAGGTGTAGTTGATGACGTGGGAGACGCCGCGCACGTCGATGCCGCGGGCCGCGACGTCGGTGGCGACGAGCACGCGGATCTTGTCCTCGCGGAACTTGGCGAGGGCCTTCTCGCGGGCGACCTGGGCCATGTCGCCGTGCAGCGGGCTGGCGCTGAAGCCGCGCTCGGCGAGGTCGTCGGCGATGCGCTGCGACTGCCGCTTGGTGCGGGTGAAGACGATGATCTTCTCGGCGTCCTCGGCCTGGAGCACGCGCCCGATGATCTCGGGCTTGTCGAGGTCGTGGGCCTGGTAGATGAACTGCGCGGTCGCCGGCACGAGGGTGGTGTCGTAGGAGGACTCGGCGCGGATGTTCATCGGGTGGCGCATGTGGGTGCGGGCCAGGGCGACGATCGCGGAGGGCATGGTGGCCGAGAACAGCATGGTCTGGCGGGTCTCGGGGGTCATCCGCAGGATGCGCTCGACGTCGGGCAGGAAGCCCAGGTCGAGCATCTCGTCGGCCTCGTCGAGCACCAGGGCGTGCACGTGGGAGAGGTCGAGGGCCCTGCGGTTGGCCAGGTCGATCAGTCGCCCGGGGGTGCCGACGACGACGTCGACGCCGGCCTCGAGGGCCTCGAGCTGGCCGTCGTAGCCCACACCGCCGTAGACGGTGAGGACGCGCAGGCCGCGGTCCTTGCTGGCGATGGCGAGGTCGCTGGAGACCTGGAGGGCCAGCTCGCGGGTGGGCGCGACGATGAGCGCCTGCGGCTTGCCCTGCGGGATCTCGGCGTAGTCGGGGTCCTTGGGGGCGACGCTGCGCTGCAGCACCGGGATGCCGAAGGCGAGGGTCTTGCCGGTGCCCGTGCGGGCCTGGCCGATCAGGTCGGTGCCCATGAGGGCGACCGACAGCGTCATCTCCTGGATGGCGAAGGGGGTGGTGATGCCGGCGCGCTCGAGCGCGTCGCAGATGTCGGGGAGGACCCCGAGCTCTCGGAACGTGGTCAGTGATCTCATCGCTTTCGTGAGCCCGGCGCGGGTGAGGGGCCGGGAGTCCGGATGCGGCGGACTCGTCGGGCTGCCCCAGTCAACGGTGCAGGTAGCTCTCGACAGCGTCAGCCGCGCACATACGTGGGCCGCTCGCGCCCGGCGGGCACGGCGCCCTGCCCCCGAGTCTATCGGTAGGGTGCGACCATGCCCCCATCGACAGACCGGCCGGACCCGGCCGGCGCCCCGGGCGGCGAGGACACCCCGCTCGCACTCGACGACCCCGCCTACCGCGAGGCCGTCGTCGAGCTGCTCGGAGCCATCGCCTACGGCGAGATCTCCGCCTTCGAGCGGCTGGCCGAGGACGCCAAGCTGGCCCCGCGGCTGGAGGACAAGGTGGCGGTGGCCGGCAAGGCCGCGGCGGAGTTCACCCGCGTCGCCCCGCTGCACGAGCGGATCACGGCGCTCGGCGCCGACCCCTTCGCCGCGATGGCCCCCTTCCGCGAGCCGATCGAGCTCTTCCACGAGCACACCGCGCCGGCCGACTGGTACGAGGGTCTGGTCAAGGCCTTCGTCGGCGACGGGCTGGCCGACGACTTCTACCGCGAGATCGCCGCCTTCCTCGACACCGACACCCGCGACCTCGTGCTGGCCTCGGTCGAGGAGACCGGCCACGCCGCCTTCGTCGTCGACCGGGTGCGCGCGGCCATCGCCGCCGACCCGCGCCTCGGCGGTCGGCTCGCGCTGTGGGGGCGCCGGCTCATGGGGGAGGCCCTCACCCAGGCCCAGCGCGTGGCCGCCGAGCGCGACGCCCTGTCGTCGCTGCTCGCCGGCGGCGCCGACGTGCCGGGGCTCGACCTCGCCGCCATCGGGCGGATGTTCACCCGGCTGACCGAGCGGCACACCGAGCGGATGGCCGAGCTCGGCCTCGAGAGCTGAGCGAGGCCCGGGCGCTCAGCGAGCGGCGCGGTGACGCGTGCGCTCACCGCGCAGCAGGGCGAGGGTGAGCGACACCCCGATCGCCGAGGCCGCGAGCTGCCAGGCGTGGCGCCACCAGTCGAAGCCGGTCACGGCCCGGTTGTAGACCGCGCCGTGCGCCAGGGTGCCCAGGGCCGCGGCGGCGATGCCGGCCAGCACGACCAGCCACAGCGGGGAGTCGTCGCGGCCGCCCCGCGCGATCCAGAGCGCCAGCAGCGCCACGACGGTGCCACCGACGAGGGACCACAGGATCGCATCGACGTCCACGACGCTCATGGTCCTCCTCCGTGGGGGGCCGGGGCAACGGGCACCCGGCCCCTCCTCGCGATCAGCTGCGGAAGCCGACCTGTCCGGCGACGCTGTTGCCGATCTCGACGTAGGCCAGCTTGGCGGCGGGCACGATGACCGTGCGGCCCTTGCTGTCCCGGAGCGTGACGACGCCGCCGGCGTCGACGGCGGTGGCGACGAGCTGTCCGATGGCCTCGGCGCTCTCGTCGGTCTCCACGACCAGCTCGCGTGCTGCCTGCTGGATGCCGATCTTGACCTCCACGGGTCCTCCTGTGAGTCGTCTGGGTGCTGCGGTGGGGTGTGCGGGGACGTGCTGGCTCGATGCTCCCACCCGGGTGGGGATCAGGCCTCGTCGGCCTTGGGGTAGCCCCGGATCCCGCGCCAGGCCAGGCCCGCCACGAGCGCCGCGGCGTCGGGTCGGTCGATGCCGCCGGCCTCGGTGAGCCAGAACCGCGCGCTGACCTGCGCCATTCCCACCAGCGACACGGCCAGCAGGCGCGAGGCGGGGTCGGGCAGCGCCGTGTCGTCGCGGATCACCTCGGCGATGAGGGTGGCGCACTCGGTGGTCACGCGGTCGACGTGCTCGCGCACGGCGGGCTCGTTGGTGAGGTCGGACTCGAAGACGAGCCGGAAGGCGCCCGACTCGGCGGCGACGTACTCGAAGAACACGTCGATCGCGGCGGCCACGCGCTGCTTGTTGTCCTGCGTGGACAGCAGCGCCTGGCGGCAGTTGTCGATGATGGCGTCGCAGGAGGAGTCCAGGAGCGCGAGGTAGAGGTCGAGCTTGCCGGGGAAGTGCTGGTAGAGCACCGGCTTGGAGACCCCGGCGCGCTCCGCGATGTCGTCCATGGCGGCGGCGTGGTAGCCCTGCGCCACGAAGACCTCGAGGGCCGACCCCAGCAGCTGGGTGCGTCGCTCGCGACGCGGCATCCGGCCCCCGCGGGGACGGGCCTGGTCGACGTCGGCGCGCGCCGTGTCGGAGGGGTGCTGGCCTGTGGTCACGCGGTGCTCCTGCTCGCTGAGGTCCCGCGGCGCCCGGCGCCGCACTCGTGCAGGGCGCGATGCTACCCGCAGGTCACCTCGGTCCGGATGACGGGACGCGGCGCGGCAGCCGCCCACCGGGCCGGGAGCATGGCCGGGAACACGCGTGGGCGTCGAAGCGTTCTGACCCTCGTCCACCACCGACCGTCCGAGGAGCCCCTGTGTCCTTCCCAGCTCTCGTGGAGCCGGCCCCCGAGCTGACCATCGACGAGGTCCGCCGCTACAGCCGCCACCTGATCATCCCCGACGTGGGGATGACGGGGCAGAAGCGCCTCAAGAACGCCAAGGTGCTCGTGATCGGCGCCGGCGGCCTCGGCAGCCCGGCCCTGCTCTACCTCGCCGCTGCCGGCGTCGGCACCCTCGGGATCGCGGAGTTCGACGAGGTCGACGAGTCGAACCTGCAGCGCCAGATCATCCACACCCAGTCCGACATCGGGAAGTCCAAGGCGGTCTCCGCCAAGGAGTCGATCGCCGAGGCCAACCCCTACGTCGAGGTCGTCCTGCACGAGGAGCGCCTCGACAACGACAACGTCATGCAGGTCTTCGAGGGCTACGACCTCATCGTCGACGGCACCGACAACTTCGCCACTCGCTACATGGTCAACGACGCGGCGTACTTCCTGGGGATCCCCTACGTGTGGGGCTCCATCTACCGCTTCGACGGCCAGGCGTCGGTCTTCTGGCCCCAGGCCCGGCTCGAGGACGGCACCAGCGCCGAGGCGCCCTGCTACCGCTGCCTCTACCCCGAGCCCCCGCCGCCGGGCATGGTGCCCAGCTGTGCCGAGGGTGGCGTCCTGGGCGTGCTCTGCGCCGCGATCGGCTCGATCCAGGTCAACGAGGCCATCAAGGTGCTCACCGGCATCGGCGACCCCGCCGTCGGCAAGCTCGTCATCTACGACGCCCTCGAGCTGGAGTGGCGCAAGCTGAAGGTGCGCAAGGACCCGAACTGCGCGCTGTGCGGGGAGAACCCCACCGTCACCGGCCTCATCGACTACGACGCCTTCTGCGGCGCCATCTCCGAGGAGGCCGCCGACGCCGCCGCCGGGTCGACCATCTCGGTGACCCAGCTCGAGCACATGCTCAAGGAGCGCGAGGAGGGCAGCCGCGACTTCGTCCTGGTCGACGTGCGCGAGCCCAACGAGTACGAGATCAACAGGATCCCCGGCTCGGTGCTGATCCCCAAGGGCGACTTCCTCAACGGCTCGGCCCTCGAGCAGCTGCCGTCGGACAAGCAGGTCGTCATGCACTGCAAGTCCGGCGTGCGCTCGGCCGAGACGCTGGCCATCGTCAAGGGTGCGGGCTACTCCGACGCCGTGCACGTGGGCGGCGGAGTCGTGGCCTGGGTCAACCAGATCGACCCGAGCCAGCCGTCGTACTGACCGCCGGCGCACCCGCCGGGTGAGCCTGCAGCGGCGCCCGTCCCCGGCCCGGGGGCGGGCGCCGCTGCGCGTGCGGCCCCCAGCGCCGCCTGGCCCGTCCGGGCCAGGCGCGTGACCCGGACGGGCCAGGGTCGTTGGAGGAGTACCCAACCGTGTCGTGGGTCACCTCCGCGTGGCCGCGACCCACCACAGGAGGCACCCAGCCCGATGAGGACCCCGACCCCCCGCACCACCCGCCCCGGCTCGCGCCGGACCGCCGCCGTGGCCCTGCTCGGCAGCGCCGCGCTCGGCACCGCCCTGGCCACCTCGACGACCGCGTCGGCGCAGACCGACCCCGGCGCCTTCGCGCCCGCCGCCGAGGCCACCATCACGCCGGGCACCCAGATGTACACCGAGGGCGCCCAGTGCACCTCCAACTTCGTCTTCGACGACGCCGCCGGCAACCTCTACGTCGGCTACGCCGCCCACTGCGCCGGCACCGGTGCGGCCACCGACACCGACGGCTGCCTCGCCGACTCGCTGCCGCTGGGCACCCGCGTCACCTTCAACGAGGGCGGCAGCCTGCTCGGGGAGGGCACCCGGCTCGGCGCCGGCACCCTGGCCTACTCCTCGTGGGACACCATGGACCGCATCGGCACCAGCGACGCCAACACCTGCGCCTACAACGACTTCGCCCTCGTGCGGGTCGACGCCGCCGACGTGGGCAAGGTCAACCCCTCGGTGCCGTTCTTCGGGGGCCCGACCGGCATCGACACCGACGGCACCGCCGCCGGCGACCGGGTCCACTCCTACGGCAACTCGAGCCTGCGCGGTGGCCTCGAGCTGCTCTCGCCCAAGACCGGGGCGAGCCTGGGCGACGACCCGGCCACCGACGGCTGGACCCACCCGCTCTACACCGTCACCCCGGGCGTGCCCGGCGACTCGGGGTCGGGCTTCCTCAGCGCCGACGGCACCGCGGTGGGCACGCTGTCGACCCTCGGCCTGGCGCCGCTCCCGGCCTCGAACAACATCGGCGACCTGGCCAAGGAGCTGGCCTTCGCCCAGCAGCACTCCGGCATCGACGGCCTCGACCTCGTGCTCGGCACCGAGCCCTTCGACCCGGTGCTCTGAGGCCGGTGCCCTGAGGCGGCCAGCCGCCGCCGATCCGACGACCCCGTCCGCGTAGCCGGACGGGGTCGTCGCTCGTTGGGGGGTCATGTCCCTCTCCCGAGCGAGCCTGCGCCCCTCCCGCCCCGACCTCGCCCCGGCGCTCGGGGCGGGTCCCCTGCTGGCCCTGCTGGCCCTGCTGGCCCTGGTCGCCGGGCTGGTGGCCACCCCGGGCGCCGAGGCCGCCGACCGGCGCGCGCGGGTCACCTCCTGGGCGCCGGCGGAGACCGCGACGATCCACCCCGGCGTGCAGATGTTCACCTCCGGTGCGCAGTGCACCGGCAACTTCGTCTTCACCGATGCCCGGGGCGGGGTCTACGTCGGCTACGCCGCCCACTGCGCCGGTCTCGGCGAGGCCACCGACACCGACGGCTGCAGCACCGCCTCGGTGCCGCTGGGCACGCGGGTGCGCTTCGCGACCGGCGCCACCCTCGCCGGGGGCGGCACCACGCTGGGTCGCGGACGCCTGGCCTACTCCTCCTGGCGGGCGATGCGTGCCGCGGGCACCAGCAACGCCGATGCCTGCGCCTTCAACGACTTCGCGCTGGTGAAGGTCGACGCCGCCGACGTGCGCGAGGTCAACCCGTCGGTGCCCTTCTCCGGCGGCCCCGTGGGCCTGGCCGACTCCTCCCCGGCGGCCGGCGAGGTGGTGCGCAGCTACGGCCAGTCGAGCCTGCGCCCGACCACGCTGCTCTCGCCCAAGGTGGGCACGTCGCTCGGCGCGACCAGCCCGTGGAGCTCCGACGTGCTGACGCTGACGCCCGGTGTGCCGGGCGACTCGGGCAGCGGCTTCCTCGACGCCGAGGGCCGGGCCTTCGGCACGCTGTCGACGATCGCGCTCGCGCCGCTGGCCGGCACCAACGGCCTGGGCGACCTGGCCCGCGAGCTGGCCTTCGCCCGGCGCACGTCGGGCATCGAGGGTCTGCGGCTGGCCCCCGGCACCGAGCCCTTCCGTCCGCCGCTGTGAGGCCGACCCGGGCCTGACCCGGGTCCGGTCCGGGCCCGACCGGCGGCGGGCGACAATGGCGGGGTGCACCATCCCGAGGACTACGTCGAGGCCGTGCTGGCCTGCGTCGAGCAGGTGCCGCCCGGGCGGGTGACGACCTACGGCTCGATCGCCGAGGCGGTGGGGCGCTTCGGCCCGCGGCGGGTGGGCAACGTGATGGCCCAGCACGGCGGTCCGGTGCCGTGGTGGCGCGTCGTGCGCGCCGACGGCACGCTGCCGCCGAGCCACCAGGGGGAGGCCGTGGCGCGCTACCGCGAGGAGGGCACCCCGACCCGCAGCACGGGGGCCGGTGCGCTGCGCGTCGAGCTGGCCTCGGCGTACTGGAGGCCGCCGGGTGGCTCCGGTGGACACCGGATCGGCTGACCGGCCGGTAACCGCGACACTGGCCAGGTGTTCTACCGCGTGCTCCACTCCGTCGTCCCCCCGCTGGCCCGCGCCGTGTGGCGGCCGAGGATCGAGGGGCTCCACCACGTGCCGCGATCGGGCCCGGTGATCCTGGCCAGCAACCACCTCAGCTTCATCGACTCCGTCGTCATCCCGGTGACCGCGCCGCGCAAGGTGGTCTTCCTGGCCAAGTCGGACTACTTCACCGGCACGGGGCTGCGGGGGAGCGCGCAGCGGGCGTGGTTCGAGGGTCTGGGCATGCTGCCCGTGGACCGCGACGACCCGCGGGCGGCCCTGGCCAGCCTCGACGTGGCGCTCGAGGTGCTCGGTCGGGGCGAGGCCTTCGGGCTCTACCCCGAGGGCACCCGCTCACGCGACGGCCGGCTCTACCGCGGGCGCACCGGGGTGGCCCACCTCGCGCTGACCGCCGGAGCGCCTGTGGTGCCGGTCGGCCTCGTCGGCACCGACCGGCTGCAGCCGGTGGGGAGCTCCTGGCCGCGCCTGGTCCGGGTGACGGTGCGCTTCGGGGAGCCGATCGTCGCCGGCGAGCGGTTCGCGGGGATGTCGTCGGGTCGCGCCCGGCGCGAGCTCACCGACGAGGTCATGAGGGCGGTGGCCGCCCTCTCGGGCCAGCAG
Source organism: Nocardioides sp. Leaf285 (assembly GCF_001422955.1). NCBI lineage: Bacteria > Bacillati > Actinomycetota > Actinomycetes > Propionibacteriales > Nocardioidaceae > Nocardioides > Nocardioides sp. Leaf285. Next base: position 532,059 of record NZ_LMNH01000003.1, read on the forward strand.
GAGGCCGGGGCCTACAACGAGCGGACCCCGCCGGCCTGACTCCGGGGTCCGCCTGGCGGAACGCCCGTCCACATGACGGACAGACGGTAACCGTTGTGTTTCAGGACACGGTTCGCTGAAGATCGTCAGACATTCTGACGATCCACCGCGACGACCTCCTGTCGCGGAGGCCCCCACGACAGGAAGCGAATCCCCTTGCGCCACCGCACCCTCGCGAGCCTGAGCACCATGGCTGTCGCTGCGACGACCCTCGCGCTCCTCGCCCCCGTTGCCACCGCCGAGCCCTCGGGCCCGAGCGGGTCCTCCGCGCTGACGTCCGCCGCCGGCGGCCGGGGCGTCACCCCCGACCAGAGCGCCGCGCGCCCGAGCACGGCGGCCGCCGCGAAGCTCGCCGCGGCCGCCGAGTCGTTCGGCGAGCCGATCACGATGCCCTCGTCGTACCCCGCCCAGCCGACGCTGGAGGAGCCGACGCCGACCGTGCCCGACGCCACCACGGTCAACGGCACCATCTCCTACTCCGACCTCGCCCCGCGCCTCAACGAGCTGATGGCCTCCAGCGACCGGATCTCGACCCAGCTGGTGGGCACCTCCACCGAGGGCCGCGACCTCTACCTGGTCACCCTCACCGCGCCCGAGACCGAGGCGCAGACCGCCCAGCAGACCGCGTGGCGCGAGAAGATCCGCACCGCGCCCGAGGCCGCGGCCGCCGACGCCGACCTCGCGGCCGGCTACAAGACGCCGATCTGGTTCAGCGCCAACATCCACGGCAACGAGTGGGAGGGCACCGACGCGGCCATGCAGGTCATCGAGGACCTCGTCGCCGCCCCCGAGGAGGAGGTCGGGGAGATGCTGGCCGGCCACCGGCTCTACTTCTCGCTCTCGCTCAACCCCGACGGGCGCACCAAGGCCACCCGCGCCACGGCGCTCTCGCTGGACCCCAACCGCGACATGATCACCAGCAAGACCCCCGAGTCGGTCTCCTTCGTCAAGACCGCGCAGGCGCTCCAGGCGCTCTACGCCGCCGACTTCCACGGCTACACCGGCGTGCTCCAGGTCGAGCCCTGCGGTCCGCCGCACGGCGAGAACTACGAGTACGACCTCTTCATCCCGCACGGCTACGCCGTCGCGCGCCAGGTCGAGGACGACGTCGTCGCCGCCGAGATCCCGGGCAACACCTACTACGACCCGGCGACCGACGACGACACCACCGAGAACACCGGCAAGATCAAGATCCCCTACCGCGACACCCCCGACGGCTGGGACGACTTCCCGCCGATCTTCACCGCGCAGTACGCCGCCTTCCACGGCGCCGTCACCAGCACCGTCGAGCTGCCCAAGGGCCGCACCTCGACCCCCGGCACGCCCTTCGCGTCGGTGACGACACCCGAGGACGCCGTCATCAACACCGCGGTGGCCAAGCAGACGATGGAGTCGATGGTCGACTACGTCGTGGCCAACGACGACGCGATGCTGGCCAACCAGATCGAGATGTTCCGCCGTGGCGCGGCCGGCGCCCCCAAGGAGTCGCTGACCACCGAGACCGTCGACGCCGTCGAGGGCCCCGACGAGTGGAAGCCGCTGTGGGACTCCGTCGACGACCAGGACCCGGTCGTGCTCCCGCGCGCCTACGTCATCCCCGTCGGCGCCGCCCAGCGCTCGCGCAGCGACGCCGCGCGCGTCGTGGAGCAGCTGCGGTTCAACGGCGTCGAGGTCGGCACGCTCGACCGCGCCACCACCGTCGACGGCACGACCTACCCCGCCGGCTCCTACGTCGTCGACATGCACCAGCCGCTGCGCGGCATGGCCAACGTGCTGCTCGACCTGGGCTCCGACATCTCCGACAAGGTGCCGTCGATGTACGACATCTCCGCCTGGAGCTACTCCTACCTGTGGGGTGCCACCGTCGACAAGGTCGGCCTCACCACCGACGCGCCCCTCGGTGCCACCACGCCGCTGACCGACGCGACCCCGACCGGCTCCGTGCCGGCCGAGGGCGAGCACCTCGTGCTCGACGTCGCGGGCGTCGCCGACTTCCAGGCGCTCAACGCGCTGCTGGAGGAGGGCGTCACCGTCTCCATGCTCGAGGACGGCTCCGCCGTCGTCGGGCCCGAGGACCGTGCCGCTGCCGCCGACGTCGCCGAGGACCTCGGCGTGCGCTTCACCCGCGCCCGCGCCGCCGACCTCGACGCCCTCGACGACGGGGCCACCCGGGGGCTCGACGACCTCACCGTCGCCTACACCGGCACCCAGGACGACAAGCTCTCGCTGCTCGAGCTCGGCTTCGACGACCTCGTGCCGGTCACCGCGGCCGGCCTGGCCGCCGACGCCTCGGTGCTCGCCGACGCCGACGTGCTCTGGGTCGGCGGGGCGCTGAGCTTCACCGAGCCCCAGGCGCCCGGCCTGACCGCGCTGCAGGCCTGGCTCGACGAGGGCCACGGCGTCGTGGGTCGCGGCACGGCCGGCTACAACGCCGCCGCGCTGCTCGGCCTCGTCTCGGCCACCCCGGTCGCCGGCAACCGCTCGGGCAACGGGATCGTCGCGGTCGACACCCCGGCCGGCTCGGCGCTCGCGCCGTACGCGCAGGAGGCGTCGTTCATCTACCCCGCGCTGTCCTTCGCCGACCTCGGCGAGGGCACGACGGCCGAGCAGACCTACGCCGCCGACCCGCTGCTCGCGGGCCACTGGCGCCCCACGGCCGAGGGCAGCCCCGCCGGCGGTCCGGCTGAGGCGGCCGGCAAGGCCTCGGTCATCTCCGGTGAGGCCGCCAGCGGCGCCAAGGGCATGGTCTTCGGCACCTCGGTGTTCTTCCGCACCCACCCCAAGGGCGGGCTGAGCCAGGCCGCCCGCGGCCTGTTCTGGGCCGCCCCCGCCGGTGAGGAGGTGGCGCCGGCCAGGGCGACGTCGACCACGCGCCTCACCGCGCGCAAGGCCGGCGCGGTCAAGGCCGCGGCCACCGTGCGGCTGTCCTTCAGCTTCGGCGAGGCCGTGGGCACCGTGCAGCTGCGCGAGCGCGGCGAGGGTGTCGTGCGCACCGTGCGGATCACCCGCGCCGACGAGGGCTCCAAGAAGGTGACGGTGCGCCTGGGGCGCGGTCGTCACGTGCTGCGGGCGGTCTTCCCGGCCACCGAGCAGGTCGAGCGGAGCGCCTCGCGCGCCGTGGTGGTGCGCCTGCCCTGACCCGGGCGCGCACCGCGACGCAGGCAGGACACCGGGAGCCGGCACCCCACGCGGGGTGCCGGCTCCCGGCGCGTGCGCTCAGGCCCGCTGGAGGCCGGGGCGGCCGGCCTCGACCACGAACGACTGCCGCGTCGACACCGGGGCGCCGGGGCGGCGTACGTAGGGCAGGACCTTGAAGTCGGCGCGCAGGCTGTCGCGGCCGATCTCGGTCATGACGTAGCCGCGCTGGCTGTTGGCGAACCTGATGTGCGGGTTCTCGCGCAGCTGGGTGTCGGTCGCGGCGGTGGTGTCGGAGCCGTCGCCGCCGCTGGTGACCGAGGAGCACACCAGCTCGGCCGCGCGCACGGCCGAGTCGGGGTCGTCGAAGTCGGCGAGCACGTCGTTGGCGTAGTGGCGGTGCACGTCGCCGGTGAGCACCACGTTGTTGGCGTCGGCCGGCAGGGCGTCGACGAGGCGCTGGCGGGCGGGGGCGTAGCCGTCCCAGCCGTCCATCGACAGCGACCGCGTGGGGCCGGCGGTGAAGTCGCGGCGGGCGAAGAAGACCTGCTGGCCCAGCAGGTCCCAGGTGGTGGTGGAGGCGGCGAGGCCCTCGACGAGCCACCGCTCCTGGGCGTCGCCGCAGAGGGTGCGCGAGGGGTCGAGCGCCTCCTGGCAGTCGACCGCGGTGCCGTCGCCGCAGGCCTGGTCGTCGCGGTACTGCCGGGTGTCCATCATGTGGAAGGTGGCCAGGTCGCCCCACTGCACGCGGCGGTAGAGCTGGAGGTCGATGCCCTGCGGCACCGACGTGCGGCGCAGCGGCATGTTCTCGTAGTAGGCCTGGAAGGCGGCGGCGCGACGGGCCAGGAAGCCCGGCTGCGGCACCGCCGGCTTCTCCGGGACCTCGTCGGCCCAGTTGTTGTCGACCTCGTGGTCGTCCCACACCACGACCCAGGGCGCTGCGGCGTGGGCGGCCTGCAGGTCGGCGTCGGTCTTGTACTGCGCGTGGCGCTGGCGGTAGCCGGCCAGCGTCTCGGTCTCGGGGCCCTCGTGGTCGCGCACGTTGCCCGGCGCCACGACGTAGTCGTCCTTCGTGTACTCGTAGAGGTAGTCACCGAGGTGCAGCACCAGCTCGGGCTGCTCCTCGGCCATGCGCCGGTAGGCGGTGAAGAAGCCGTGCTCGTACTGCGAGCAGGAGGCGAAGGCCATGCTGAGCGAGGCCGGCGAGGAGTCGTACGCCGGGGCCGTGCGGGTCAGGCCCACGGGGGAGACCCACCGCTCGGCCGCGAAGCGGTACCAGTAGGGCCGGGCGGGCGAGAGGCCCTGGACCTCGACGTGGACGCTGTGGCCGGCGTCGGGGCCGGTGCGGGCCACGCCGCGGCGCACGACCCGGCGGAAGCGCTCGTCGGTGGCGACCTCCCACCGCACCGCGACCTCGCGGGCGGGCATGCCGCCCAGGCCGTCGGCGGCCAGCGGCTCGGGGGCCAGCCGGGTCCACAGGACGACCCCGTCGGGCAGCGGGTCGCCGGAGGCGACGCCGAGGGTGAAGGGGTCGCGGCTCAGCGGCCGGGCCGGGGCGGCGGCGGCCCCGGGCAGCCAGGCGGCGGGGGCCAGCGTGCCGGTGAGGGTGGCGGTGAGCCCGACGCCGGCGCCGAGGGCGGTGCCCACGACGGCGCGGCGGGTGGGGCCGGTGAGGGCGGGGTCGGTGAGGGCGGGCCCGGTGAGGGCAGGGCGGGGTGAGGCGTTCATCTGGGTGCTCCCGAGAGGGTGGTGCGGATGTCGGCGCGGCTCACGCTGTCGACCCCCGGGGCCCTGGCGGTGGCCCGGTGGTGACGGGTCGGGGGCGGGCGCGCGAACGGCTGTCGGCGCCGGGTGCTGAGATGGGGCCCGTGACCCGCCCGCCCCGCCCGGACCGTCCGGCCACCCCGCGCTACCACCTCGTGCACGAGCACGCGGAGGCCCCGGTGCCGCGTCTCGACGCCGAGCAGCAGCGCGTGGTCGACCACGCCGGCGGGCCGCTGCTGGTGCTCGCCGGGCCGGGCACGGGCAAGACCACGACGCTGGTCGAGGCGATCGTGCGGCGCGTCGACGACGGGGCGCGGCCCGACGAGGTGCTGGCGCTGACCTTCTCGCGCAAGGCCGCCGACCAGCTGCGCGACCGGGTCACGGCGCGGCTGGGGCGCACCATGGCGACGAGCCTGAGCTCGACCTTCCACTCCTTCGCCTACGCGCTGATCCGGCAGTACGCGCCGGCGGAGCTCTACGACGCCCCGCTGCGTCTGCTGAGCGCCCCCGAGCAGGACGTCGTGCTGCGCGAGCTCCTGGTGCCGACCCCCGAGGCCGTGGCCTGGCCCGAGGGGCTGCAGCGCGCGCTCGGCACCCGCGGCTTCGCACGCGAGGTGCACGCCGTGCTGTCGCGGGCCCGGGAGAAGGGTCTCGACGGCGCGGAGCTGGCCCGCCTCGGGCAGGTGCACGGCGCCCCCGAGCTGACCGCGGCCGGGCTCTTCCTCGACCAGTACCTCACGGTGCTCGACACCCAGGGCGCCACCGACTACTCCGACCTGATCCGGCGGGCGACCCTGGAGGCGGAGGTGCACCGCGAGGAGCTGAGGCGCCGCTTCTCCCACGTCTTCGTCGACGAGTACCAGGACACCGACCCCGGTCAGGTGGCGCTGCTGCGGGCGCTGGCCGGCGACGGTCGCGACCTCACCGTGGTGGGCGACCCGCACCAGTCGATCTACGCCTTCCGCGGCGCCGAGGTGCGCGGCATCCTCGACTTCCCCACCAGCTTCCCGCGCCGCGACGGCAGCCCGGCCGAGGTCGTCGCCCTGCGCACCACCCGACGCTTCGGCCCGCGGCTGCTCGTCGCCTCCCAGCGCGTCGCCGGGCGCCTCGGGCTCCCCGGCAGCATCGACGAGCAGGCCCGCGAGGCCTTCCTGCACCCGGTGGCCGAGCCGGGTCGGCTCGGCGAGGGCCGCGTCGTCGTGCGCACCTTCGACACCGACCGCGCCGAGTCCGAGCACCTCGCCGACCTGCTGCGGCGCGCGCACCTCGAGGACGGCGTGGCGTGGGACGACATGGCGGTGCTCGTGCGCTCGGGCCGCACCTCGCTGCCCCCGCTGCGCCGGGCGCTGGGGGCGGCCGGCGTGCCGGTGGAGGTCGCCAGCGACGAGGTGCCGCTCGTGCGCGACCCCGCGGTGCTGCCGCTGCTCGACGCGCTGCGCGCCGTGGTCGACCTGGAGGTCGCCGACCCCACCGCGCCCGACCACCTCGACCCCGGCCGGGTCGAGGCGCTGCTCGTGGGGCCGCTGGGCGGTCTCGACGCCGGCGACGTGCGCCGGCTGGGCCGTCAGCTGCGGGTGCGCGAGAAGCACCGGGCGCTGGCCGAGGACCGGGCGCCCCGCCCCTCCCGGGAGCTGGTGCGGCTGGCCCTGGTCGAGCGGGGGTTCCTCGACGGACTCGAGGGGGGCGAGGTCACCCGGGCCCGGGCCCTGCACGCGCTGCTCGCCTCCGCCCACGACGACCTCGAGGCCGGCGTGAGCGCCGAGGAGCTGCTGTGGGGGCTGTGGTCGGGCACGGGCTGGCCGGCCCGGCTGCGACGCGCGGTCGAGCAGGGCGGGGCCCCGGCCCGTCGCGCCCACCGCGACCTCGACTCGGTGTGCGCCCTCTTCGACGTCGCCGCGCGCGCCGAGGAGCAGCGCGACCACCGCGGCGTCCGCTCCTTCCTCGCCACCCTGGTGGCCCAGGAGATCCCGGCCGACACCCTCGCCGAGCAGGGCACCCGGGGCGCCGCCGTGCGGCTGCTGACGGCCCACCGCTCCAAGGGGCTCGAGTGGCGCCTGGTCGTGGTCGCCCACGTGCAGCAGGACGCCTGGCCCGACCTGCGGCGGCGCACCACCCTGCTGCAGGCCGACCGCATCGGCGAGGGCGAGCTCGTGCCGCCGGTCTCCGCGCGCGAGCTGCTGGCCGAGGAGCGTCGCCTCTTCTACGTCGCCTGCACGCGCGCGCGGCAGCGGCTCGTGGTCACCGCCGTCGCCTCCCCGGAGGACGACGGCGAGCAGCCCTCCCGCTTCCTCGACGAGCTCGGCGTCAGCGTCGAGGCCGTGGTGGGGCGACCCGAGCGCCCGCTGTCGATGGACGGCCTGGTGAGCGAGCTGCGACGCACCGTCGCCGACCCCGCGACGACGCCCGCGCTGCGCGACGCCGCCGCGCGACGGCTGGCGCGGCTCGCGGGGGAGAGCGCCGGCACCCGGCCGCTCGCCCCGCACGCCGATCCCGCGAGCTGGTGGGGCACCCGCGCCGCCACCCGCTCGGTGCAGCCGGTGCGCGACCCCGACCGGCCGGTGCCGATCTCGGCGAGCGTGCTCGAGGCCCTCCAGACCTGCCCGATGCGGTGGTTCCTGGAGCGCGAGGCCGGGGGAGCGGCTCGCTCCCACCAGTCGGCCAACCTGGGCAAGATGCTCCACGCCCTGGCCGAGCGCGTCGCCACGGGTGAGCTGGCGGCGGGGCCCGACGACGTCGACCTGCTGATGACCCACGTCGACGCGGTGTGGGGCCGCCTGGAGTTCCGCACCCCGTGGTCGCGGGCGCGCGAGCACGCCCGGGTGAGGGTGGCGCTGGCGCGCTTCCTGCGCTGGCACCACACCAACGCCCGGCGGCTGCTGCGGACCGAGGCGCGCTTCTCCACCGTCGTCGACCTCCCCGACGGCGAGCAGGTGCTGCTCAACGGCTACGCCGACCGTCTCGAGCTCGACCATGACGGGCGCGTCGTCGTGGTCGACCTCAAGACCGGGCGCACCGCCCCCTCGACCTCCTCGGTGCAGGAGCACGTGCAGCTGGCCCTCTACCAGTACGCCGTGGACAGCGGCGCCGTCGACGCGGTGCTGCCCGAGGAGGGGCACGGCGTCGCCGGCGGTGCCGAGCTGGTGCAGCTGGGCGCCCTCGACGACACCGAGCACGCCGTCGTCCAGCCGCAGGACCCCCAGCCCGCCGGCAGCCGGGGGCGCGAGGCCCTGCGCGACAAGCTCGCCCACGGCGCGGTGATGCTGCGGCGCGAGTCCTTCCCCGCCGTGGTGGGCCAGCACTGCCGCGACTGCGACTTCGTCGCGATCTGTCCGATCAAGGGCGCCGGGGCGGTGACCGCCTCGTGAGCGCGATCCCCCCGATCCCGCCGATCCCCCCGACCCCCGGCACGGGCCGTGCGCCGCTGCGCATCGACACCCCGGCCGACTTGCAGCGGGTGATGCAGACCGACTACGCGCCCAGCGACCAGCAGTGGGCCGCGATCTCGGCCCCGCTGGCCCCCGGCGTCGTCATCGCCGGCGCCGGGTCGGGCAAGACCACCCTGATGGCGGCGCGGGTGGTCTACCTCGTCGTCACCGGGCAGGTGCGCCCCGAGCAGGTGCTGGGCCTGACCTTCACCACCAAGGCGGCCAGCGAGCTGCGCCAGCGGATCCGGGCCGCGCTGCGCACCGCGGGCGTGCTCGACGAGCCGCTGCCGCGGGGCGGCGCGCGCGACGACGACGCCGTCGAGGAGGTCCTGGAGCCCAGCGTGCTCACCTACAACGCCTACGCCGCCAACCTGCTCACCGAGCACGGCCTGCGCATCGGCCACGAGCCCGACACCCGCGTCATCACCGACGCCGCGCGCTACCAGCTCGGTGCCCGGGTCGTGGAGCGCTTCACCGGCGACATCCACCAGCTCACCGACCACCCGCCCACCGCGATCCAGAACCTCCTCGCCCTCGACAGCGCCATGAGCGAGCACCTCGTCGGCCCCGACGACGTCCGCCGGGTGGACGCCGAGGCCCGGGCGGGGTTCGCGGCCGCCCTCGCCGCGGAGCGCGCCGGCAAGGACCGCACGACCTACCGCAAGCCCGTCGAGGCCGCGCTCTCGGCCATCGACCGTCGCGGCGAGCTGCTCGAGCTCGTGGCCGGCTACCGTCGGCTGAAGGCCGAGCTCGGCCTGATGGACTTCTCCGACCAGATCGAGCTGGGGGCGCGGCTGGCCAGCGAGCAGCCCGACGTGGGCCTCGCGCAGCGGGCGGTCTTCCGGGTCGTGCTGCTCGACGAGTACCAGGACACCTCGGTCGCGCAGGCGACCATGCTCTCCCGGCTCTTCTCCGGGCCCGACGAGGCCCGCGGCCGAGGGCACGCCGTCACCGCGGTGGGCGATCCCAACCAGGCGATCTACGGCTGGCGCGGCGCGTCGGTCTCCAACATCCTCAACTTCGCCGACACCTTCCCCGCGGCACGCGGGGGCGCGGTGCCGGTGCTGCCGCTGACGGTCAACCGGCGCTCCGACGCGCGCATCCTCGAGGTCGCCAACGCGCTGGCGGCCCCCCTGTACGAGCGCTACGACCAGGTGGAGCCGCTCCAGGCCAAGCCCGGCGCGGAGCCCGGCGCCGTGGGCGCCGAGGTGCTCGAGACCCACGCCGACGAGCTGGCCCGCCTCGTGGAGGACGTGCAGGCGGTCCACGGCGGCGAGCGCGGCACCACCTGGAGCGACATCGGCGTGCTCACCCGCGACAACGCCCACGCCGCCGAGGTCTTCGACGCCCTGTCGGGGGCCGGGGTGCCCGTCGAGATCGTCGGTCTCTCCGGCCTGCTGCGGCTGCCCGAGGTGGCCGAGGTGGTCGCGGTGCTGCACCTGCTCCACGACGTGACCGCCAACGCCGCGCTGCTCACGCTGCTCACCGGGCCGCGGTGGGCGATCGGGGCGCGCGACCTGCGCCTGCTGGGCCAGCGCGCCGACGAGATCGCCGGCCGGGGCGGGCGGGGGGCCGAGGCCGGCTCGGTGACCGACCACCTGCTCGACATCGCCGACGGCATCGACCCCGCCGAGGTGGCCTGCCTCGACGACGCCCTGGCCGACCCCGGCGACCTGCCGTTCTCCGCGGAGGCCCGCGAGCGCTTCGCGCTGCTCGGCGCGGAGCTGCGCCTGCTGCGCTCGCACGTCGGCGAGCCCCTGCTCGACGTCGTGCGCCGCATCGTCGACCTCACGGGCGTCGACGTGGAGCTCGCCTCCGCCGTCGACCCGGCCGCCCTCTCGCGGCGCGACAACCTCGACCTCTTCGTGCGCGCCGTGGCCGACTTCCAGGCCGTCGACGGCGACGTGGGCCTCCCGGCGCTGCTGGCCTACCTCACCGCCGAGGACGACCAGGGCAACGGCCTCGACGTCGCCACGCCGACCCTGGCCGACTCGGTCAAGCTGCTCACGGTGCACCGCTCCAAGGGTCTGGAGTGGCACGCGGTCTTCCTCGTCGGGGTCTGCGAGACCCGCTTCCCCTCCAACCGCTCACGCACCCTGTGGACCTCCTCGCCCAGCGTGCTGCCCGCCCCGCTGCGCGGCGACGCTCCCGACCTGCCGCAGCTCGCCGGCCACGACAAGGCGGCCCTCGACGCCTACCGCGCCGCCACACGCGCCCACGACGCCGAGGAGGAGCTGCGCCTGGGCTACGTCGCCTTCACCCGCGCCGCGCACGTGCTGTCGGTCACCAGCTACTGCTGGACCTCCCGCACGACCCCCTTCGGACCGTCGGCCTACCAGCGGGTGGTCGCCGAGAGGGTCGAGGCCTGGGGCGAGCCGCCGCGGCCGTGGCGGGAGAAGCCCGCGAAGGGCGACCCCAACCCCTACGACGCGGTCGACCCGTCGCGCCCGTGGCCGAGCACCGCCGTGGGCCGCGAGGCAGCCCTGCGCCGGGAGGCGGCCGAGCGGGTGCGCACGGCCGTGGTGGGCGCGCCCGACCTCGGCCTCGACATGATCGAGGCGGCCCGGGTCGCGGAGTGGGACGCCGAGCTCGACCGGCTGCTCGCCGAGGCCCGGCGCGACCGCTCCGAGCACGTCGCGGTCCCGATGCCCTCGAGCCTGTCGGCCACGGCGGTCTCCCGGCTGCGGGAGGACCCCGAGGCCTTCGCGCGCGACCTGGCCCGTCCGATGCCGCGCCCGCCCTCGGCCGCGGCCCGCTTCGGCACCCGCTTCCACGCCTGGGTCGAGGCGCGCTTCGGCCAGCAGGACCTCTTCGACTACGGCGACCTCCCCGGGCGCGCCGACGCGGGCATCGACGACGACGCCGACCTCGAGGCGCTGGTCGCGACCTTCGAGTCCGGTCCCTTCGCCACCCGGGTGCCCCACCAGGTGGAGGCCCCCTTCGCCCTGGTCCTGGCCGGTCAGGTCGTGCGCGGGCGCATCGACGCCGTCTACGCCGAGCCCGACGGGGGCTGGCTGCTGGTCGACTGGAAGACCGGTCGCGCCGAGGCCACCGACCCAATGCAGCTCGCGCTCTACCGCCTGGCCTGGGCCGAGCTCCACGGCGTGGCGCCCGAGCAGGTGCGCGCCGCGTTCTACCTCGTGCGCACCGGCAGCGTGGTCGAGCCCGCCGACCTGCCCGGCCGCGAGGAGCTGGAGGCGCTGCTCAGCCCGTCGCGGTGAGCGCTGCGCCGGCCTCCCGGCTCCGCAGCAGACGCAGCACGGCGAGTGCGGCGGCCCGCCCGGCACGGTTGGCGCCGATGGTGCTGGCCGAGGGCCCGTAGCCGACCAGCTGCACCCGCGGATCGGTCACGACGGTGGTGCCGTCGACGGCGATGCCGCCGCCGGCGCCGCGCAGACCCAGGGGCGTGAGGTGGGACAGCTCGGCGCGGAAGCCGGTGGCCCACAGGAGGGCCTGGGCCGGCTCGAAGGACCCGTCGGCCCAGCGGAGCCCGTCGGGCTCGATGCTGCGGAACACCGGCCGTCGCTCGTAGGCGCCGAGCGCGGCCGCCGCCTGCTCCTGGGGCCGCAGGGCCAGCCCGGTCACGCTCACCACGCTGGCGGGGGGCAGCCCGCGGCGTACGCGCTCCTCGACCAGGGCGACCGCGGCGCGGCCGGCCTCCGGGGTGAGGTCGTCGGTGCGCCAGACCGGGGGGCGGCGGGTGACCCAGAGGGTGTCGGTGACCGGGGCGAGCTCGCCGAGCAGCTGCACCGCGGAGGCCCCGCCGCCGACGACGACGGTGCGCCTCCCGCGCAGCGCCTCGGGCCCGCGGTAGTCGTGGGTGTGCAGCTGCAGCCCGCGGAAGGTCCGCGCGCCGGGGTAGGCGGGCACGAACGGTCGGCTCCACGTGCCGGTCGCGTTGACCAGGGTGCGGGTGGTCCAGGTGCGGTCGCCGGCCACGACCCGCAGCGGGCCGCCGGGGTCGTCGGGGTCTGCCGGCTCGACGCGCTCGACGCGCACCGGCCGCACCACGGGCAGGGCCTGCTCACGCTCGTAGGCGGCGAACCACGCGGGCACGACCACGTTGGCGCGCTCCTCGCCGGGCCGCGGCGCGGGGGAGTCGGGCAGGTCGGCCACGCCGTGCACGTCGCGCATGGTGAGGGTGTCCCAACGGTGCTGCCAGGCACCGCCGGGCGCGGTCTCGGCGTCGAGGACGACGTGGCGCAGACCGAGCCGGCGCAGGTGGTGGGAGGCCGACAGGCCGGCCTGGCCGGCGCCCACGACCACCGCGTCGAGGAGGGTCACGGGCGCTGCCATGTCGGGAGAACGCCGCGACGGGCCCGACACTTCCCGGGTTGTCCGGGCGGCCTAGGGTCGCTGCGTGACCGCTCCCCACACGCTGCTGACCGTCGACGCGCACGACCGGGCGTCGGTGCGCAGACGTGACGAGGCCTGGCTCGAGCGGCAGTGGGCCGACCCGGCGACCCGGGTGCTGGTGGTGGCGGGCGCGCAGGTGCGCCCGCGGGGCGGCCGGATCGACTGGGTGCGGCCCGACGAGACACCCGACGGGCTGCGGGTGCTGCTGGGCGAGCGCGACGACCGGGCGTGGTTCGCCCTGGTCACCGACCGTCCCGACCCCGACGAGCCGGGGTGGGCCGGGCTGCGCGACCTGCTCCCGCTGCTGGCCGGCGACGCCCCGGAGTCGCGCGCCGACGCCCCGCTGCTCTTCCACGCCCTCGGCATCGCCGAGTGGTTGGCCGTGACCCGCTTCTGCCCCCGTGACGGCACCCCGCTGGAGCCGCGCGCCGCCGGGCACGAGCTCACCTGCCCTCGCTGCGGGCGCACCCAGTTCCCCCGCACCGACGCCGCGGTGATCATGCTGGTCACCCACGGCGAGCCCGGTGCCGACGACGAGCTGTGCCTCCTGGGGCGCCAGCGGGTCTGGCCACGCGGACGCTTCTCGACCCTGGCGGGCTTCTACGAGCCCGGGGAGAGCCTCGAGGACGCCGTGCGCCGCGAGGTGGCCGAGGAGACCGGGGTCGAGGTGGGCGAGGTGTCCTACTTCGGCAACCAGCCCTGGCCGATGCCCGCGAGCCTCATGGTGGGCTTCGTGGGCCGCGCCACGAGCACGCGGATCGAGGTCGACGAGGTCGAGATCGAGGAGGCGCGCTGGTTCACCCGCGCCCAGATGATCGAGGAGACCCGCGCCGGCACGCTCGTGCTGCCCGGCGGGGTCTCCATCAGCCGCTCCCTCGTGGAGCACTGGTACGGCGGTCCGCTGCCCGGCCAGTGGTGAGCCGGCCGGGCGGGTGGTCCGCCTCCGCGCTCAGGCCAGCGCGGCCAGCTTCTCCTTGACCTGCGCCAGCGAGGGGTTGGTCTGGGACGTGCCGTCGCTGAAGACCAGCGTGGGCACGGTCTGGTTGCCGTTGTTGGCCTGCTCCACGATCAGCGCCGCGTCGGGCTGCTGCTCGATGTCGACGACGTCGTAGGAGATGCCCTCACGGTCCAGCTGGCTCTTGAGGCGGTGGCAGTAGCCGCACCAGGGGGTGGAGTACATCGTGAACGAGCTCATCTGGGACTGTCGCCTCCGACATCTAGGGTGGTCACGACGCCCGAGGCGGGCGTCGTCGTACCTGTCGTCAACCAGCCTGCCCCAGGAGTTGTTCCCCTCGTGACCCGCCCCGCCGACCTCCTCGACGCCCTCGATCCCGAGCAGCGCCAGGTCGCCGAGACGCTGCGCGGACCGGTGCGCGTCCTCGCCGGCGCGGGCACCGGCAAGACCCGGGCCATCACCCACCGCATCGCCCACGGCGTGGCCTCGGGGGTCTACGTGCCCACCGAGGTCCTGGCGGTCACCTTCACCACCCGCGCGGCGGGGGAGATGCGCCAGCGGCTGCGCGTGCTGGGCGCCGGGGGAGTCCAGGCGCGCACCTTCCACGCCGCCGCGCTGCGCCAGCTCCGCTACTTCTGGCCCCAGGTCCAGGGCACCGAGCTCCCGGCGCTCACGGAGTCGAAGATCCCCCTGCTCGCGGGCGCCGCGCGACGCCACCGCATCAACGCCGACCAGGCGCTGCTGCGCGACCTGGCCTCGGAGGTGGAGTGGGCCAAGGTGAGCAACGTCCACCCCGACGACTACGCCCGGGTCGCCACCCAGCGCGGCCGCACGGTGACCGGCCACGACGCCGAGACCGTGGGACGGATCTTCTCCAGCTACGAGGAGGTCAAGCGCGGGCAGGGCCGCATGGACATGGAGGACATCCTGCTGCTCACGGCCGGGCTGCTCGCCGAGGACGAGCGGGTCGCGGCCCAGGTGCGCCGGCAGTACAAGTGGTTCGTCGTCGACGAGTTCCAGGACGTCTCGCCGCTGCAGTCGGCCCTGCTCGACCTGTGGCTGGGCGGTCGTGACGAGCTGTGCGTGGTCGGCGACCCCGCCCAGACCATCTACTCCTTCGCCGGCGCCGACGCGCGCTACCTGCGCGAGTTCCCCCAGCGCCACCCCGGCACGACGTCGGTGGAGCTGGTGCGCAACTACCGCTCCACGCCGCAGGTCGTGGGCGCGGCCAACACCCTGCTGGCCGGGTCGGACAGCGAGGGCGTCTCGCTGCAGGCGCAGCGCCCGGGCGGCGCCGCCGTGCGCTACGCCCCCCACCCCGACGAGGTCGCCGAGGCCGAGGCCACCGCCGCCCGCATCCTCGCCCTGCGCGAGAGCGGCCACCCGATGTCGGAGGTCGCGGTGCTCTTCCGCATCAACGCGCAGTCCGAGGCCTACGAGGAGGCGCTCTCGGCGCGCTCCATCCCCTACGTCGTGCGCGGCGCGGCACGGTTCTTCGACCGCCCCGAGGTGCGCGAGGCCGTCACCCGGCTGCGCGGCACCGCCCGCTCCAGCGCCGAGGTCACCGACCCCGACGAGATCGTCGAGGTCGTGCGGGCCACGCTGGCCGCGATGGGCTGGACCGACCAGCCGCCCACCGCCCGCGGGCAGACCCGCGACCGGTGGGAGTCGTGGCAGGCCCTCGTCGACCAGGCCGCCGAGCACGCCGGCCAGCCCGGCGCCTCCCTCGGGGCCTTCGTCGACGACCTCGACCGACGTGCGGCCGAGCAGCACGCGCCGGTGGCCGACGGGGTCACGCTGGCCACCTTCCACGCCGCCAAGGGCCTGGAGTGGGACGCCGTCTTCCTGTGCGGCCTGCAGGACGGCACGATGCCGATCACCTACGCCGAGACCCCCGAGGCGGTCGAGGAGGAGCGCCGCCTGCTCTACGTCGGCATGACGCGCGCCCGCGCGGAGCTGAGCCTGTCGTGGTCGCTGGCCCGCAACCCCGGCGGCCGGGCCTCGCGCAAGCCCTCGCGCTTCCTCGACCCGCTCCTGCCCGACCAGTCGCGCCCGACCGGCGGGCCCGGCCGCGCCCGCAAGGCGATGACGTGCCGCGAGTGCGGCCAGCCGCTGTCGACCGCGGCGGAGAAGAAGACCGGGCGCTGCGTCGACTGCCCCGCCTCCTACGACGAGGCGCTCTACGAGCGGCTGCGCGACTGGCGTCGCGAGCGGGCGGGGGAGGAGAGCGTGCCGGCCTTCGTGGTCTTCAGCGACGCCACCCTGCAGCTGGTCGCCGAGCTGCGCCCGAGCACCCCTGAGGCGCTGCTGCGCATCAGCGGGATCGGCCGGTCCAAGGTGGAGAAGTACGGCGAGGACGTGCTCGCCCTGCTGTCCTGACCCGCCCCGCGCGGCCCCTCGGCAGCCCCTCGGCAGCCCCCTCGTGGGCGCCCCCGCAGCCCTGATCAGCGGGCCGCGGAAGAAAACCGGGAAATAGTCATAAAATGGTTTGCTCCTTACAGGAGCAGCCCGGTAGTTTCCTCACCACACGACCAGCAGCGCACCACGGCCCTGACGAAGCCGGCGCACGACGCACCGAAGGAGGTGGCCTCGATGGCCAGCACCAAGCTCTGGATGACGGCTCAGACCCCGTCCCGCTCCGCCCTGCCCGTCTGCGGCCGCACGATCGCCTTCACCGCGTCGACCCAGGGGACCACTGTGTCCTCCGCCGTCGTGTCCACCGCCGTCGTGTCCGTCGCCGCCGAGCGCCAGGGCGTCGTCGCGGGCGATCTGGCCTTCGGCCACGCCTTCATCCCGGGTGTCCACGCCTGGAGTCCACCGACCTGTTGATCCTCGACAGCTCGGCAGCCTCCAGGCCGCGGAACCCGTAACCCGGGATCCGCGGCCTTTTGCATTCCCCCAGGACCCCGGGAACCCCGGGCCCCACGAACCCCCGCACCACCCAGCGACCGGTCAAGGACAAGGAGGTGACACACATGACCATCAGCGACCTCCACCGCCACGAGACGGTCGAGCCCACCCTCGGTCTGCTGCACGACCGCGCCGTCGACGTCGACGACGCACTCATGCCGTGCCGCACGAACAACCCCGAGCTCTGGTTCGCCGAGACCCCCCAGGACGTCGAGCACGCCAAGGCCCTCTGCGGCAGCTGCCCCGTCAGGCACCTCTGCCTCGACGGTGCGCTGCAGCGGCGCGAGCCCTGGGGCGTCTGGGGCGGCGAGCTCTTCCTCCAGGGCGTCGTCATCCCCCGCAAGCGGCCCCGCGGCCGTCCTCGCAAGAGCGAGGTGGCGGCCTGACCGCCGCCGGCACCGTCCTGCTCCACCCCGTCCGCACGACCCGGCACCACCCGAGACCCGAAGGATCCCGTGATGTACCCGCTCAACGACCACCTGGCCCGAGCCCAGGTCACCTCCCGCCTCGACGAGGCGCAGCGTCAGCGCCGCGGCCACGAGCTGGCCCGGGTGCACCGTCGCAGCCGGCGAGCCGAGCGCGCCGTCCAGCAGGCCCGCACCGCCCTCGCCCGCGCGCTCTGAGCGCACCGACCCGACCAGGAGGCACCACGACCATGACCACCCCGACCACGACCCGGCTCGACGCCGCGATCCGCGCAGGCAGCCACGCCGACCCCCGCACCGACACCCACAGCGACCCGAACCGGAGCACCACGATGAATCTCATGCACGAAGAACTGGCACGCATACAAATGTCCGAGCGCCTGGGAGAGGCGCACACCCGCCGCGACCAGCGCTTGGCCAAGGCCAAGCGGCTGGCCCGCCGCTCCGAGGCGGCCGCCCAGCAGGCGCGCCTCGCCCTCGCCCGCGCGCTCTGAGCGCACGCGGCACACCGACCCGAGCCGGGCACGACCTCGTCGTGCCCGGCTCGGGCGCGTGCGACAGGTCTAGGGTCGGGGGATGAGCACCACCTGCGACCTGTGCGGCACCGTCGAGGACGACCCGCAGCGGCTGCTGGCCTGGACGGTGTCGTTCGAGCGCGGACGCCGCCAGGACCTCTGCGTGACCTGCGCGCGTCGCCACCTGCGCGCCCTGGAGGGCAAGCTCGACTCCGAGCACTGGTAGACGCCCCGGCCGGGCGCGGGCCCGGACGGTCCTCGGGATCGTCACGTCGTGCCCCGTCGGTGCTCGAGTGGTCGGTGGAGGTCTCGGGCACCCCGCCTCGGACGGTCGACCCCCGCGAGCGCTGCCGCCACGCGGGGCTGAGTCCCGTCGCCGGCCGGCCGGCCGGCCTGAGAAGTGGCGGGATAGGACCGGTCGAAGGCGCCCGGAGGCGTCGTCTCCCGCTGCTCACCGCACGTTCGGTCACCGCGAGCACCGCCAGCGCCGGCCCCCGCCAGGCGGGGCTGTGTCCCGTCGCCGGCCGGCCCGAGAAGTGGCGGGAAACGACCGGTCGAGGGCGCCTGGAGGTGTCGTCTCCCGCCACTTCGCGCACGTTCGGTCACCGCGAGCGCCGGCCCCGCCGCGCGGAGCTGTGTCTCGTCGCCGGCCGGCGACGAGAAGTGGCGGGAAACGACCGGTCGAGGGCCGCCGGGAGTGTCGTCTCCCGCCACTTACGGCACGTTCGGTCACCGCGAGCGCCGCCAGCGCCGGCCCCGCGCGGGGCTGGGTCACGTCGCCGGCCGGCCGGTCCGGGAAGTGGCGGGATACGACGGGTCGAGGGCGCCTGGAGGTGTCGTCTCCCGCCATTTGTCGCACRTTCGGTCACCGCSAGCGCCGCCAGCGCCGGATCCCGCCGGGCGGGGCTGTGTGCCGTCGCCGGCCGGCTGACCCGGGAAGTGGCGGGATACGACGGGTCGAGGGCGCCTGGAGGTGTCGTCTACCGCCATTTGTCGCACGTTCGGTCACCGTGAGCGCCGCCAGCGCCGCCCCGCCAGGCGGGGCTGTGTCCCGTCGCCGGCCGGCCCGAGAAGTGGCGGGAAACGACCGGTCGAGGGCGCCTGGAGGTGTCGTCTTCCGCCACTTGCCGCACGTTCGGTCACTGCGGGCGCCGCCAGCGCCGGATCCCGCCGGGCGGGGCTGTGTGCCGTCGCCGGCCGGCCCGTCCGAGAAGTGGCGGCGTACGACAGGTCGAGGGCCGCCGCAGGCGTCGTCTCCCGCCACTCACCGACGTCGTCACCGTCAGACCACCTGCGCGCCGTCCCAGGAGCAGCCGCACCGCGGGTGCCGCAGCCAGCGACGGCTCCGGCAGGAGAGCAGCTCGTCGACCTCGACCGTGGTCGACCACGTCGACGGGGTGCCGCCGTCGAGGTAGGTGACGACGTCGCGCACGGCCCACGACACCGCGAGGTGCAGCAGGGCCGGGTCGAGCGGGGCGACCGGTGCCGGCGCGGCGGCGACCTGCTCGAGCACGAGCCCGCGCCGGGGGTCGTGCTCGGCCCGGGCGGCGTCGACGCACCGCAGGCAGGCGGTGACCCCCGGCTCCACGAAGGGGCCGACGACGACGCCGTCGGGGCCACCGACGACGAGCAGGTGCGGCTGCGCCTCCTGCAGGAGGGGGTCGAGACCGGCCCGGGCCGGGGGGCCCGCGCTGAGGCGGAGCACGACGTCGGGCCTGGTCGCCGGGGCTCGTGCGGCGCCCGCCCGTCGGGCCCGGCCCCCGCCGGCTCCCCGGGCCTCACCGGGGTCGGCGACCCCCGCCCCCGCCTCGCGCAGCAGTCGCACGGCGAGGTCGGTGGCCGCCACCGGCACGGTGTTACCGCCCTCGACCGCCACCACGGCCTCCGAGCGCCGCTGCAGCAGCAGCGCCGCGGCGTCGCCGTGGGCCGCGAACGCCGCGGCCACGGCCCCGGGACCCGCGGTGCCGGCGCCGGCGGCGTCGAGCAGGTCGGCGTCGACGACCAGGCCCGCCCCGACCAGGGCGGTCAGCGCGCGCACGCCCTCGGGCGTCGTGGGAGTCGGCGGGGTGCGGTCGCGCAGGGCGGCGAGGAGCCGGCGTACGTCGGGGTGGTCGGGGAGCACGACCCGCCGTGGCTCGTCGAGACCGACCTGGAGGCGGCCGGCCTCACGGGTCGCGACGACCAGGCCGGGCAGGAGCGTGGGCCGGGCGGCCGGGGGAGACGTCGTGTGGGAGGGCACGTGGCGCTCCTACCCCGCTCGGCCCGGTCGGCCGGCGGTCGTCCACAGGCTCCGCGCGGGCGGGTCGGCCGCTATGTTCGGGGCCATGACCGACCTCACCTCGGACCAGCCCACGACCTACGAGCACCTGCGCGTGGAGCGCCCGCGCGAGGGCGTCGCCCTGCTGGTGCTCGACAACCCCGAGCAGCGCAACGCCATGACCGAGGAGATGACGGCCTCGTGGGTGCGCGCGGTCGACGACCTGGCCGGCGACGCGTCGCTGCGCGCGGTGGTCGTCACGGGGGAGGGCTCGGCCTTCACCTCCGGCGGGGTCACCAGCTGGCTGGCCAGCGAGCCGGAGGCCGGCGTCGACCGCCACCGCACCCGGATGATGGCCTTCTACCGCGCCTGGCTCTCGATCCGGCGCCTCGAGGTGCCCACCTTCGCCGCGGTCAACGGCCCGGCCATCGGTGCCGGGCTCTGCCTGGCCCTGGCCTGCGACGTGCGGTGGGCCGCGCGCGGGGCGCGGATGGGCGTGCCCTTCCTCAAGCTCGGTCTGCACCCGGGCATGGCCGGCACCTGGCTGCTGCCCGACGTCGTCGGTCCGGCCGCTGCTCGCGACCTCTTCCTCACCGGGCGCCTGGTCGAGGGCGACGAGGCGCTGCGACTCGGCCTGGTCTCGCGGGTGGTGGAGCAGGAGACGTTCCTGGAGCAGGTGCTGGACGCCGCGGCCGGCGTGGCGGCCTCCGCCCCCGTGGCCGCGCGGCTGACCACCCTGGCCCTGCGCGGCGGCCACGCCGACCTCGAGCACGCCCTGCAGTGGGAGGCGCTGGCCCAGCCGGTCACCATGGCCACCGAGGACCTCCAGGAGGGCATCCGCGCCGTCCAGGAGAAGCGGCGCCCGCACTTCCAGGGTCGCTGAGCATGGCCGAGGACGGGGCCTACACGGACGGCCCGGTCGCGGCACTGCGCCGCATCGCCTTCCTGCTCGAGCGGGGCCGGGAGGACACCTACAAGGTCAAGGCCTACCGCGGGGCCGTGGCCACGCTGCTCACGATGGACGACGACGAGGTCGCCCGGGCCGTCGACGAGGGCACCCTCACCGACCTGCCCGGCATCGGCTCCAGCACCGCCGCGGTGGTCTCCGACGCCGTGCGCGGGATCCGGCCGGAGCGGCTGGCGCGGCTGGAGGCCGAGCACGCGGGTCCGCTGGCGACGGGCGGGCAGGAGCTGCGCGCGCTGCTGCGCGGTGACCTGCACTCCCACTCCGACTGGTCCGACGGCGGCTCGCCGATCGAGGAGATGGCCTTCACCGCCATCGAGCTGGGCCACGAGTACCAGGTCCTGACCGACCACTCGCCACGGCTGAAGGTGGCCCGCGGCCTCAGCGCCGAGCGGCTGGCCCGCCAGCTCGACGTGGTCGACGCGGTCAACGACCACCTCGGGGGACCCGCCGGCGGCTTCACGCTGCTCAAGGGTATCGAGGTCGACATCCTCGACGACGGCTCGCTCGACCAGACCGACGCGATGCTGGCGCGGCTCGACGTACGCGTGGCCAGCGTGCACTCCAAGCTGGCCATGGACGGCGACGCGATGACCCGCCGCATGGTGGCGGCGGTCGGTCAGCGCTGGACCAACGTGCTCGGCCACTGCACCGGCCGGCTGGTGACCGGCGGGCGGGGGACCCGCAAGGAGTCGCAGTTCGACGCCCGGGCGGTCTTCGAGGCCTGCGCCGAGCACGACGTCGCGGTCGAGATCAACTCCCGCCCGGAGCGCCGCGACCCGCCGACCCGGCTGCTGGAGCTGGCCCGCGACATCGGCTGCCTCTTCTCCATCGACAGCGACGCCCACGCCCCTGGCCAGCTCGACTTCCTCGACCACGGCGCCGAGCGCGCCGAGGCCGCGGGGATCGACCCCGAGCGGATCGTGACGACCTGGCCCCGGGAGCGCCTCCTCGCCTGGGCGGGCGCCAAGGCTTAACTTGTCGTCCATGTCACCGCCGCCGACGAGCGACCCCGCGGGCTCGCGGGCGCGCCCCGACGTGGAGGTACGCCGCTCGACGCGGCGCCGGCGCACGGTCTCGGCCTACCGCGACGGCGACCGGATCGTCGTGCTCGTGCCCGACACCCTCTCGCCCAGCGAGGAGGCCGAGTGGGTGGAGACCATGCTGGCCCGCCTCGAGCGCGCCGAGCGCCGCCGCCTGCCCAGCGACGAGGAGCTGCGGACCCGGGCGGTGTCGCTCAACGACCGCTACCTCGGCGGCATGGCCGTGCCCGACACGGTGCGGTGGGTGGAGAACCAGAGCTCGCGCTGGGGCTCCTGCACGCCGGGCGACCGCTCGATCCGGCTCTCGGCGCGGCTGCAGGGGATGCCGGCGTGGGTCATCGACTACGTGCTGGTCCACGAGCTGGCCCACCTGCTGGAGCCCGGCCACGACGCCCGCTTCTGGGCGTGGGTCGACCGCTACCCCCAGGCCGAGCGGGCCAAGGGCTACCTGCTGGGCTGGTCGGCCGCGGCGCGGGTCGAGCCGCCCGCCGACGGCAGCGCCGACGGCGTCGACTGACCCGCCCGGTGCAGGGCGCGGGCCACGAGGGCCGCGATGTCGGGGTCGGGTCGCCCGTCGGGGCCCGACGGCAGCGCGTCGACCGGCCACCAGCGCAGGTCGAGCGACTCCTCGCTGACCGCGACCTGCGCGCCGGGGGCGGCCACGGCGACGAAGCGCACGTCGAGGTGGTGCACGAGCACCCCGTCGCGCGGGCCGCAGAACGGCACGGGGTGCTCGCTCAGCTCCACCGGCACCGGGTCGAGGACCAAGTCGCGCAGCCCCGACTCCTCGGTGGCCTCGCGCCGCGCGGCGCCGGCCAGCGTGGCGTCACCGGGCTCGCAGTGGCCGCCGAGCTGGAACCACTCCCGCGCCTTGGCGTGCAGCGTGAGCAGCACGTGGGCGCGGTCGTGGTCGAGCACGAGCGTGCTGGCCGTGAGGTGGTCGGGCCGGCAGCCGCGCTCCAGACCGTCGTGATGGGCGCGCAGGTGGGCGACGTAGCGCACTCGCAGCGCCTCCTGGGCGGCGTCGGGCGCCGCCCAGGCCTCGAGGGCCGCGAGCGCGTCGGCGTGCAGGCTCACGCCGGGGTCGGGCCGTCACCGGGCTGGTCACCGGGCTGGTCACCGGGCTGGTCACCGGGCTGGTCACCGGGCTGGTCACCGGGCTGGTCACCGTCCGGCAGGTCGCCGTCGAGGAGCTTGGCCAGCTCGGCGTCGAAGTCCGACTCACTGATCTCGGCCGGGGCGGCGGCGTCCTCGCGGAAGCCCAGCGGGTCGTCGAGGTCGGCGGCGCTGGGCAGCAGGTCGGGGTGCATCCACACCCCGTCGCGGGCCTCGGTGCCCTGACGCGTGCGCAGCGAGCCCCACAGGGTCGAGGCGTCGCGCAGCCGGCGCGGGCGCAGCTCGAGGCCGACCAGCGAGGCGAAGGTGTCCTCGGCCGGGCCGCCGGCCGCGCGGCGGCGGCGTACGGCCTCCTGCATCTTGGCCGCGGCGGGCATGCGCTCGGCGGTGGCCTGCCCGACGACCTCGTCGACCCAGCCCTCGACCAGGGCCAGCGTCGTCTCCAGGCGCAGCAGCGCGGCCTCCTGGGCGGGGGACTTGGGCATGTCGAAGAGCCCGCCCTCGAGCAGGCGCTGCATCGACTCGGGGTCGGTGGGGTCGACGCCGCGCATCTGCTCCTCGATGCGGCTCTGGATGGCCTCGGCGTTGATCTCGATGCCGCGGGCGTAGGCGGTGACGGCGCCGAGCAGGTGCTCGCGCAGCCACGGCACGTGGGCGAAGAGCCGCTGGTGGGCGGCCTCGCGCAGCGCGAGGTAGAGCAGGACGTCGTCGGTGCTGACGTCGAGGCCGGCGGCGAAGGCCTCCACGTTGGCCGGCACGAGGGCGGCGCGCCCGGCGGCGCCCAGGGGCAGGCCGACGTCGGAGGCGGTGAGCACCTCGGAGGCCAGCGCGCCCAGGCCGGAGCCGACCTGGCTGGCGAGCATGACGCCCACGGCCTTGCCGATGATGCCGAGGAGGGGGCCGGAGGCCGCGCGGGCCTCCTCGGGCAGGGCGGAGCTCAACGAGTCGACGGTCTGCTTGGCGACCGGCTCGACGAGCACCTTCCACACCTCGACGGTGCCGACCAGCCACTCCGCGCGGCTCCAGGCGGCGGTCGAGGTGACGCCGGAGGGGAAGGCGGTGGTGTCGTCGAGCCAGTGGTCGGCCAGGCGCACGGCGTCGGCCACGGCGTCCTTCTGGCGCTGCGTGGGCGAGGGGTCGGGCTGCTGCGCGACGGCCTTGCGGGCGGTGTCGAGGGCGACGTCCCAGTTCAGCGGGCCGTCGTAGGGCTGCATCATGGCCTGGATCTGGCCGAACAGCTGGTTGAGGTCGGGCATGCCGCCGGGGCCGCCCATGCCGGGGAACCCGGGGAAGCCGCCAGCCCCGCCCGCTCCGCCACCGCTCGCGCCGGAGCCGCCGGTGCCGAAGCCGAACCCGAAGCCGCCGGGCGTGGCGCCGCCGCCCCCGCCCATCCCGCCGAGCTGGTTGAAGAACTGCTCGAACGGCGTGCCCTTGAACGGGTTCTGACCGCTGTCGTCAGGGCCGTTCCCGGAGTCGTTCGGGGTGTCGCCGGAGTCGTTGCTCATGGCCCCACGGTACGCCGTGAGCCCCAACCCGCCGGCGGTGAGTGGGACAGTGAGTAGGGTCGCGCCCATGGCTCATCCCGCCGTCCGCCTGGCCGCCCTGCGCGAGGACCCGCTCGACGTCACCGAGGTGCTCGACGCCCTCGACGACCCGACCTCGGGGGGCCTGACCCTCTTCGTGGGCCGCGTGCGCGACCACGACCACGGCGCGGGTGTCGTGGGACTCGACTACAGCGCCCACCCCACCGCCCTGGCGCGGCTCGAGGCGGTCTGCGAGCAGGTCGCCGCCGACCACGACGTCCAGGCCGTGGCGGCGGTGCACCGCACCGGGTCGCTGGCCATCGGCGACATCGCCGTCGTCGTGGCCACGGTCGCCGCCCACCGCGGTGACGCCTTCACGGCCTCGCGGGCGCTGATCGACACGCTGAAGGCGGAGGTGCCGATCTGGAAGCACCAGCGCTTCGTCGACGGCACCGACGAGTGGGTCGGCACCCCCTGAGCGGTGCCCGGGCGACCACTGCCCGAGCCGGCGCCCGGCGTTTCGGCGCCGCCGCGGCCCGCGGGCGACCTACCCTGCACAGGTGGAGATCCTGCTCTGGCTGGCGCCTGCCGCCGTCGTGGCCGTCCTGGCCATGGCCTGGGTCGGCTGGGTGGGTCGCGAGCCGCGTGAGCAGGTCGACCGCGAGGCCGCCCTCGAGCGCATGGCCGGCGCGCTGGCCCGGCCCGACCGCGCCGGCTACGCCGCCCCCGCCCCCGAGCGCGACCGGAGCACCGGCATCGCCGTGCGCCCCTCGCGCGCGCCCCGCGGGCCCGCGGCCTCGCAGCGCCCCGGCGAGTCGCGCCGGGCGTCCTGACCCGAGCGCCCGACCGACCGGGCGGTCCGCCCTGGCTCACGGCACGCGAGCCGGTGGACGGGACGGTTGGTGACCAATGAGACAGTTGGCGCCATGACCCAGCGCTCCATCGCCGCGCTCATCGCCGCGCCGCTGGTCCTCGCGCTGTTCCTCGTGACCTCGCTGGTGCGGCTGCCCTTCGGCACCTACGCCCCCGGCACCACCGTCGACGTGCTCGCCCAGCCCGAGGGCAACGAGACGATCCAGGTGCGCGGCGCCAAGACCTACCGCGACACCGGCCAGCTGCGCATGACCACCGTCTCGGTCTCGGCCGCGGTACCTCCCGGCCAGACCGGCGGGTCGAGCCTCTTCACGCTGCTGCGGGCCTGGGCCGACCCCGAGGACGCCGTCTACCCCTACGACTTCATCCACCCCGACAACGAGAGCGCCGAGGAGGACCAGCAGCAGGGCGCCATCTCGATGGTGACCTCCCAGGACGTCGCCACCGCCGTGGCCCTGGAGAAGCTCGGCTACGACGTCGAGCGCGCCGTGAAGGTCTACTTCGTCGACGAGGGCACACCCGCCGAGGGCGTGCTCGAGCCGCTCGACATCATCCGCAGCGTCGGCGGGGAGCCGGTGCGCACCCCGCGTCAGCTCGTCGCGGCCGTCTCCGGCGCCGAGGCCGGCGAGCCGCTCGCCGTCGTCATCGAGCGCGACGGTCGGCGCCGCGAGGTGAGCATCACCCCGGAGGAGGTCGAGGGCCAGCCCCGCATCGGCGTCGTGCCCGGCGAGGGCTACCGCTTCCCCTTCGAGGTCTCGGTGGCCATCGACCCCAAGATCGGTGGCCCCAGCGCCGGCCTGGTCTTCAGCCTGGGCATCTACGACACCCTCACCGAGGGCTCCCTGACCGGAGGGGAGGTCATCGCCGGCACCGGCACCGTCGCCCTCGACGGCTCGGTGGGCCCCATCGGTGGGATCCAGCAGAAGATCGCCGGCGCCGCCGACGACGGCGCCACCCTCTTCCTCGTGCCCCCGGACAACTGCGAGGAGGCCCTCGGCGCCGACGTCGACGGCATCCGGCTGCTGCGCGCCGACACTTTCGACTCCACCCTCGCGGCGATCCAGGACTGGGTCGAGGACCCCGACGCCGCCCTTCCCAGCTGTGAGGACGTGCCCGATGACGCCTGAGGACCCCCTTCCCGGTGGCGACCTGCCCGGTGACGACCTTCCCGGCGACGACCTGCTCGACGACCTGAGCGACCTCGACGTCGACCCCGCGCTGGCCGCGGCCGTGCTGGAGATCGAGCAGCACGTCGCCACCAGCGGCTGGGACCAGCCGGCGCACCTCTTCGCCCTCGTCGACACCGGCCAGCTGGTCGAGCACGAGCCGGCGCTCGCCGCGGCCATGGGCCTCGACGCCTCCACCGAGCAGGGCTCGCTGACCGCGATCGAGCAGGACCAGCTGCGCCCCGACGAGCTGCTCGAGCAGGTGCTCGAGACCATCGTGTGGCCCGCCGACGTGGCCGGCTGCGCCGCGGTCGTCGAGCGCTTCGTGCTGCCGCCGGGCGCCGACGCCGACGTGCCGTCCGACCCCGACGCGGCGGCCGAGTTCGCCCGGACCCATCCGGAGCGCCAGGAGCTGCGGATCGCCGCGGGGGTGACCCGGCACGGGTCGGCGTACTGCGCGATGCGCTTCCGCAGCCACGACGACGACTCCAAGGTGGTCGGGGGAGCCGACCTCGTGCCCGCGCTCGTCGAGCTGCTGGCCGCCACGCTCCTCGAGGACCCCGGCGAACCGGGCGCCGACCCGGCCCCGGGCTCCGCCCCGGACCCGGCCGACACCAGCAGCGACACGAGTACCGACATGAGCAACGACCGCAGTGACGAGAGGGACCCACGGTGAGTGAGACGTACGACGAGGAGCAGCAGGGCTCCCCGCCGCCCAGGCCACGGAGTCGATCGCGCGCGCTGGTGATCACCGGCGCGGTGCTGGTGGTCGCGTTCTTCGCGCTGACCGCCTTCGCCAGCTTCTACACCGAGCGGCTGTGGTTCGGCTCGGTCGGCTACACCTCGGTGTTCACCACCGTGCTGTGGACCCGGGTCGGCATGTTCGCGGTCTTCGGGCTGCTCATGGCGCTCGTGGTCTGTGTCAACGTGGTGATCGCCTTCCGCACCCGCCCGCTCTTCGTGAGCATGCCCGACCAGAACGGCCTCGACCGCTACCGCGAGGCCGTCAACCCGATCCGGCGCTGGCTCGTGCTGGCCGTCGGCGCGGTGCTGCTGGTCTTCGCCGGCACCTCGGGCGCGGGGCAGTGGCGCACCTTCATGCTGTGGCGCAACGGCGGCGAGTTCGGCTACGACGACGAGCACTTCGGCCGCGACGCCGGCTTCTTCGTCTTCGACCTGCCGTGGCTGCACTACCTCGTCGACTTCGCGATGGCGACCTTCGTGGTCGCCCTGCTCGCCGCGGCGCTGACGCACTACCTCTACGGCGGTATCCGCCTGCAGGTGCCCAGCGAGCGCCTCACCGGCGCCGCCCAGGCCCAGCTCTCGGTGCTGCTCGGGCTCTTCGTGCTGGCCAAGGCGGGCGACTACTACCTCGACCGCTTCGACCTGGCCACCGACGCCGGCGGGCTGATCACCGGCATCACCTACACCGACGCCAACGCCGTGCTGCCGGCCAAGAACATCCTCATCGGCATCTCGGTGATCTGCGCGGTGCTGTTCTTCCTCAACGTGTGGCGCCGCACCTGGACGCTGCCGTCGGTGGGCATCGCGCTGCTCGCGCTGTCGGCGGTGCTGCTGGGCATCATCTGGCCCGGCATCGTCCAGCAGTTCCAGGTCAACCCCTCCGAGGCCGACCGCGAGGAGGAGTACATCCAGGCCAACATCGACGCCACGCGCACGGCGTACGACCTGGAGGACGTGCAGACCACCGAGTACCAGAGCACCGCCACCGCCGACGCGGGCAACTTCTCGCAGGTCGACGGTCAGGTCACCTCGGTGCCGCTCATCGACCCGCGGCTGGTGCGCGACACCTTCGAGCAGACCCAGCAGGGTCGCGCCTACTACTCGGTGGCGCCCGTGCTCGACGTCGACCGCTACGAGATCGACGGCGTCGACCGCGCGCTCGTGCTCGGCGTGCGCGAGCTCGACCAGTCCGGCATCCCGGCCGGCGACCGCAACTGGTCGAACCTCCACACCACCTACACCCACGGCAACGGCCTGATCGCCGCCTTCGCCAACCAGCGCACCGCCACCAACGCACCGGTCGCGGCCAGCGAGGACAACGACGGCGGCATCGTGTGGGCCGAGGGCAACCAGGCCGGCCAGGACACGCTGTCCAACCTCGGCGACGAGGGCTACGAGAGCCGGATCTACTTCGGCGAGCAGAGCCCCGACTACTCGGTGGTTGGCAAGGCCGACGCCGACGACGCCGACGTCGAGCTGGGCCTGGCCAACGACAGCGAGACCGACCAGCGCACCACCTACGACGGCGACGGCGGCGTCGACATCGGCAACACCTTCGACCAGCTGATGTTCGCGGTGAAGTACGGCGAGCCGAACTTCCTGCTCTCGGGCCGGGTCAACGAGAACTCCAAGGTGCTCTACGACCGCAACCCCAGCGAGCGGGTCCAGAAGGTCGCCCCCTGGCTGACCATCGACAGCGACGCCTACCCGGCGCTGATCGACGGTCGGGTGCAGTGGATCGTCGACGGCTACACGACCACCGACCGGTTCCCCGGTGCGGAGAAGGAGTCGTTCGCCACGATGATCGACGACTCGCTCCAGGACAACGTGGGCCTGCAGCCGATCCCCACCGACGAGATCAACTACATGCGCAACGCGGTCAAGGCCACCGTCGACGCCTACGACGGCACCGTGACGCTCTACGAGTGGGACACCGAGGACCCGATCCTGCGGGCCTGGGAGGGCGCCTTCCCGGGCACCGTCCAGCCCTACGACTCGATCTCCGAGGAGCTCATGGAGCACCTGCGCTACCCCGAGGACCTCTTCAAGGTCCAGCGCTACCAGTTCGCTCGTTACCACGTCACCGAGGCCAACGACTGGTATCAGGGCAACGACCGCTGGGAGGTGCCGGAGGACCCCAACTCGGCCTCGACCAGCCTGCAGCCGCCCTACCGGCTCTTCGCCAACCAGGACGGCAGCACCACCAGCGAGGGGGAGTGGTCGCTGACCTCGGTCTTCGTGCCCTTCGAGCGCAACAACCTCGCCTCCTTCATGTCGGTGGACTCCGACGCGACGTCGGACACCTACGGCCAGCTCAGCGTGCTGGAGCTGCAGGACCAGACGACGCCCGGACCCGGGCTCATCGCCAACGAGTTCGCCCAGGACGAGGGCGTGCGCGACGCGCTGCTGCCCTACTCCCAGGGCACCTCCGACCCGATCTTCGGCAACCTGCTCACGCTGCCGGTGGAGGACGGCCTGATCTACATCGAGCCGGTCTACGCCGTGCGCTCGGCGTCGAGCTCGGGCTACCCGATCCTGCAGTTCGTGCTGGTCTCCTACGGCGACGAGGTCGGCGTCGGACGCAGCCTCACCGACGCGCTCCAGGTCGCCCTCGGCGTCGACGACACCGAGCTGCCCGACCCGGTCGACCCCGGCGGCAACGGGGGCAACGGGGGCAACGGTGGCGGCAACGGCGGCGGGGAGGACCTCACCGTCGACCAGCAGATCGCCCAGCTGCTCGACCAGGCCCAGGAGGCCTTCGACGCCGCCGACGCTGCGCTGGCCGAGCAGGACCTCGCGGAGTACCAGGCGCAGAACCAGGAGGCCCAGGACCTCATCAGCCAGGCCATCACCCTGGCCCAGTCGCGCCCCGGCGGCGTGGGGGGCTCCGACAGCTCCGACGGCTCCGACGGGGGCGACACCGCGGGCGACGAGCCCTCGGCCGACGCCTCGGCGAGCCCGTCGGAGAGCGCCTCGCCGACCTCCTGACGGCAGCACCAGCAGCACCCGATCGGGGCCCGGACGACGTCGTCCGGGCCCCGATTTGTGCCTCCCGGGCGACGTCTGTAATGTTCTGTTCACCGGCGCGGGGTGGAGCAGCTCGGTAGCTCGCTGGGCTCATAACCCAGAGGTCGCAGGTTCAAATCCTGCCCCCGCTACAAGTAAGAAACCGCCGCTGACCTGAGGAATGAGGTCAGCGGCGGTTTCTGGTTTTAGGGCCGTGCCACGAACGTGCCACGAAGCTCTGGCCGATGCCGGCAGCCGTGGCGCCGTGCCACGAGATTCCTCGGATACGCTCGACTCTGCCGATGAGCGGTCATGGCTCAGGTCGGCTCCTCACCCCACCACGGTTCAGTCACGACCACCTGGTGCTGGTCCTGCAAAGCAGAGCGGACCTCGCCGAGTAAACGCTTGCCTTCGCTCAGCCAAGCCTCGTCGCCCGAGCCTTCGATAGGCACCTTGTCTTCCGAGTAGGCCGTGTTCCAAGCGGTCAGCCTCGCCACGAGGTCGTCACCCATCGATAGCGCTGCCAGGTCTGCGGGCTTGCGCGACGAAGGCCCTAGTTGTCTTTTATGAAGCCCGTCGTCGGGTCGACCATGGCGAGGAAATCCCGAACGTATTGCCGGTGGGCCTCTCGTGACGGGTCGTTGCCCCGTGGCTCGCAGGCGTCTACGCCGCTGGTTGAGCAGTGATGCCGCCAGCGGCCCACGTATCGGGCTCCCTCGGCCGCCGTTGTAGCTGCGACGCGGGTTCGATGACTCGAACGGTCAGCGCGGTCGCCAGCGCTTCCACAGGGCCGTGGCCCGGCTGCGGTCGCGGCCGTCCCAGGCGAGCACGACCTCGACGGTCATCTCCGCCTCGGTGGCCGACACGACGCTCGCGCTGAGCTCGACGGCGTGCTCGAGCGGCGCGGGCCGCAGGTAGGAGACGTCGAGCCCGGCGGTCACGTAGGGCAGGGCGGCGCCCGGGAGCGGCGGCCAGCCGCGCTCGTGCGCCTCGTGCGTGACCACCGCCGCCGAGTGGCAGTCGAGCAGGGTCGCGATGATGCCGCCGTTGAGGTAGCCGAGACCGTTGTCGTGGTGCGGCGACGGGGTGAACCGGGCGACCGCCCGGCCGTCGCCGTCGGCGAAGCTGCGCAGGTGGAGACCGTCGGCATTGGCCGGGCCGCACCCGAAGCAGCGCAGCTCCGGGAAGTAGACGTCCTGCAGGGACCTGTCGGGTGCCATAGGTGACCTCGCTGTCGTGGACGGGCCGGTGCGACCCACACAGACTCGACCATGTGCGCCGGCCATCACAAGGTCGAGGGGGCGGCCGAAAGAGCCGCCGGTCCGGGCGTCGAGTGGGTGGCGCTCAGACGGCGGCTTCCTCGAGCCACTGTGCGACGGTGCGTGGCGAGAGTCCCAGGAGGCGCTGGGCCGAGGGCTCCTCGTCGATCACTTCGGAGGCCTGGGTCTGACGCCACACGTAGGAGTCGATGACGGGGCGAGCGCCCTGCTCGCCGAACATCGGGATGATCTGTCGTCCGAACTCCTCGGGGTCCTGTGCCTCGAACACGACGGGCGTCTCGAAGTACGTGCTGAAACCATCGGCGAGGTCGCTTCCGAGCAGCGCAGGCAGCGCACCGATCGTGACGCGTCCGGTGACCGACGCGTCGGTGAGGAGCCGGACGGCGGCGTCCGCGACGTCGAGGTGCGAGACCCACGACAGTGGGTAGTCGGCTCGCACGGGGTAACGCAGCACTCCCTCGGAGCGCGCCGGTCCCAGGACCGGGGGCAGCAGCAGGTTCTCCAGGAACAGCTTGGGCTCGAGGATCGCGTACGAGGCGCCTGAGGACTCCAGCGCTGCGGCGAGGATCGCGGGTCCGCTGTCTGCCTCGAGCGTGTAGCCGCTGGTGGACATCACGACGCGGCGGACACCGGCCTGAGCCAGGGCGATCGCCACGTTGCTGGCCACCTCGGACTGGTGCTGGGGGCTGCCGACGGGGACGTGGACGAAGACGCCGGACGCGTCGCGGTAAGCCGAGACGAGGGAGTCGACCGAGCTGTAGTCGACCGCGACTGCCGCGCCGACGATCGAGGAAGGGTCACGGACCGCAGCGGTGGCGTCGTGGCCGGTGGCGCGCAGAGCAGAGAGGACAGGAGAGCCTTGAGCGCCGGAGGCGCCGTGGACGAGATAGGTCATGCGGCCATTAGTGCATCTACTACATCGGTTACGTCAACTGCAGTAATGGCATATCGTGCGAATCGTGACGATCAACAAGGTCTGCGTGCCCGAGTGCGGAGTTTCCCGCTTCCTGATGCTCCTCGACGGCCCATGGGCCACCCTGGTCGTGCGGGAGTTGATGCACGGACCGCTGCGCTTCACCGAGCTGATGCAGGCCCTGCCGGGCATCAGCGCACACACGCTCACCAGCCGCTTGCGTCGCTTCGAGACCCACGGCCTGGTGACCCGCACGGCGTACGCCGAGATCCCGCCGCGAGTCGTCTACGAGCTCACCCCCGTGGGCCTGGAACTTCGAGGCGTCCTCGAAGCCATGAACGCTTGGGCCCTCAACGTGCCCGAGCCAGTTTTCGAAGCAGCGATGCAGGACGACGGCCCGCCGCAGCGCCTCGCGGTCAACTTCGCTCGCACCGCGGCACTCGCCAGTCCGCAGCCCTGACCCTCCCGTCCCAGGCGGAGAGACCGAGATGCGGCGTCCGTGCAAGCCGTCATCAGCCCACGTCCGCGAGCAGGACCAGCTCTAGACGGCCTCACACCACGACGCTCCCGCTCGAGCAGCGCAGCTAGCTCGAGACCGCGATAGTCCTGAGCGAATCGGACTTGATCGTGGAGGACGCAGTGCGCGGTACGGCGTAGTCCGGCGGATGCCTTCAACCGTCCGACCATGCCGCCCTGCCGGCTCCGCCCGACCATGCCGCACAGCGGGCGCTTCTCCATCCGACTCAGCCCGCAACGGACGTTCGCTGGCACGTTCGTGGCACAGCCGACGCAGCGGCCCGAGTCGGGCAAGCTGACCTGCGGCTTTGCAGCTCGCGGGCAGTTGCTCAGTCGGCGTCGCGGGACAGCCACTCCGCGGAATCAGCTTGTGAAGCGTTGTCACCGTCGGTGGGCGCCAGGCGTTCGTACATCGTCATCAGTTCGCGCGTCTCGGCCTCATAGCCTGGCTTACCAAGGTTTCGGAATGGTGATCGGTCCGCCCCGGGCGGGTTGAACCGGTAGGCAGCGTTCGACAGGGGCCGACCGTCGAGCCCGTGCGCGAGTGACGCACGCATGCGCGCTCCCAAGCGCCGCAGGTAGGCAGGGGTCTCGGGGTCCGCGTCGAGCCAGTCCAGGTCCTCAGGTCTCACTGGTTCTAGGCCGCGCTCCTGTTCGTCTTGGCGCTTGCCCTCGATGTGCTCGCCCAGGCGAAGCTGCCAACCGATCTGGTGCACCTGCCCGATGATCTCGCGCAGTGACTGCGCATCGGCCACGTCAGTTGGGGCCATCGCCTCGCCGTTGCGGCTCAAGCCAACGTAGAAACCGCGCTGCTTGGACTTGTCCTGACGCCGCGCCCACGACTTGATGGCGCCTAGGACCGCCGCATTCTCGTCAGGGTTCGGCGCTTCGGTCCCGAACCAGTAGGGCTCATGCAGGAGGAAGCGGTGAACCGTCTCTAGCTTGCGCTCGTGACTTGCCCACAGCTCGTCTAGCTCGTCGCACCGGAACGGCTCACCCTCGGGCAAGCTCGTCATCAGTAGGCGGCGCTCGTGGACTGCGACCGCCTTCCCGGATTCCTCCAATCCCAGGATCGCTAGCGATCTGGCAAGCGCCACGTGTCCTAGGTCCAGGACGGCTAGTGCCGATGTGAGCAGCGCATCGGCATTCGCCAGCAGAGCGTCCTGCAAACGCAAGACCTGAGCCGGCGTGAGGTCGGGCAATCTCCGAACGGCCATGGGTCATTGTGGCGCTGCGGCGCCGGTAGCTAGCACGTTCGTGGCACAACAACGCCCCGACACGCATTGCTGCAGGTCGGGGCGCATCGCGGGCAGGCTGTGGACCTGCGCCGGCCGCTAAACGGCTGGCGCGCTGGCCAGGTCGGCCTCCCAGCGCTCAGACAGGGTCGGACGGACACCCAGCCCCGCTCCCGCGAGATCGACTCCACTCAGTCCTGAGCCACCGGTGCTGCGGTGTACTCGGCGTCGGTGACGGGCTGGAGCCAGTGGACGACGTCATGCTGGTCGTCGCCCTCGTTGAGGGCCAGGTGCACCATGAGCCGGTTCGGGGCGGCGCCGTGCCAGTGCTCCTCGCCGGCCTCGAACAGGACACGATCGCCGGGTCGGATGATCTCGACCGGTCCGCCGCGGCGCTGGCACAGGCCGACGCCCTCGGTGACGAAGACGGTCTGGCTCAGCGGGTGACGGTGCCAGTGGGTGCGCGCCCCGGGCATGAAGTGGACCAGGTTGGCGGTGACGCGTGACGGGGACGGTGCGGCGGCGACGGAGTCGATGTAGACGTCGCCGGTGAACCAGTCAGCCGGGCCTCGGGCGGTGTCGATCGAGCTGCGGGTGATCTGCATCAGGTTCCTTCTACGTGTTCGTGGAGCGGTGGTCGAGAGGGGTCTGCGGGTGCTGCCCAGGAGGCGAGCAGACGGAGACGCTGGGCCGAGGGGGAGTCAGGTTCGGCCGTGTAGACCATGAGCACCAGCCCAGGCTCAGCGGTGATGGCGAGCTCCTCGTAGGCGAGGGTCAGCTCGCCGACGACCGGGTGCTGGAAGCGCTTGGTGCCGGCACCGTGGGAGCGGACGTTGTGGTCGGCCCACAGGTGACGGAAGGTCTCGCTCTGGGTGGCGATCTCTCCGACGAGGTCCTGCAGTCCCCGGTCGTGGGGGTCTCGGCCCGCCTCGGCGCGCATGATCCCCACACACATCTGGGCGAACAGCTCCCAGTCGGGGTAGAAGTCGCGGGAGGCGGGGTCGAGGAACTGGAAACGGGCGAGGTTGGGAATCCGCCCGCCGTCGCCGATGACGGGCGAGTAGAACGCACGACCGAGCGCGTTCGTGGCGAGCAGGTTCTGGTGGGGGTCGCGCACGAACGCGACGCCGTCGGTGATCGCCTCCAGCGCCCACTGCAGGCTCAGTCGCGAGGCGGCCTTGCCCGGCGTACGACGGCGTGCGCGTCCCGAGGTCGGGATGCCGTCGGCGGCGCGCGCCAGGTCCAGCAGGTGGGCGCGTTCGGTCTCATCGAGCTGCAGGGCGCGAGCCAGGGCGTCGAGGACGCCGGTGGAGGCGCCGGTGATCTGCCCGCGCTCGAGCCGGGCGTAGTACTCGACGCTCAGACCCGCCAGGGCGGCGACCTCGCTGCGGCGTAGTCCGGGCACGCGCCGAGTGCCGGTGATCGGGAGGCCGACCTGGTCCGGGGTGATCCGAGCGCGGCGTGTGGTGAGGAACTCACGCACCTCCTGGCGCACGTCATGGGGCTGGTCCACGTCATCGAGCCTAAGCCGCTCCCGGCGCGGAGGAGAGCCACGAGGGATGCCCTGTCAGTACACCTCTCGACAGTGACTTCCAGCGGATCAGGACAGCAGGTTCACTCGACGTCGTGGCGCAGCGTCGGTGCCACCACCACGTGAACAGAAGCAACGAACACAAGCAACGAAGAGGAGTGCGCCGCGATGCGTCAAGTAGTCATGCACGGTCCCGGGGACGTCCGGGTCGAGAACCGCGAGGACCCGAAGATCACCGAGCCCACGGATGCGATCCTCCGCCTGACGGCGACCTGCATCTGCGGCAGCGACCTGTGGCCCTACCGGGGAGCTGAGCCCGTCGACCACCAGGTGATGGGCCACGAGTACGTCGGCGTCGTCGAGGAGATCGGGGCCGATGTCCGCACCATCAAGGTCGGTGACTTCGTCGTCGGTTCCTTCTGGGCATCCGACAACACCTGTGAGATCTGCCTGGCCGGCTACCAGGCGTACTGCACGCACCGCGTCATGATGGGCACGCTCGGCACGCAGTCCGAGCTGGCCCGCATCCCCCTCGCCGACGGCACCCTGGTCGCGACTCCGGGGATGCCGGAGCCGGACCTCATCCCGTCCCTGATGGCAGCCTCCGACGTGCTCGGGACCGGCTGGTTCGCCGCCGTCGCGGCTGAGGCGGGACCGGGCAAGACCGTGGCGGTCGTCGGTGACGGCGCGGTGGGGTTGCTCGCGATCCTGGCGGCCCACGAGCTCCGTGCCGAGCGGATCATCGCGTTCAGCCGCCATGCCGACCGTCAGGCACTGGCGCGCGAGTTCGGTGCCACCGACATCGTCGAGGAGCGCGGCGAGGCCGGTGTCGCCAGGCTCAAGGAGCTCACGGACGGACTCGGCGCACACTCGGTCATCGAGGCGGTCGGCACCCAGGAGGCCATGATGCAGGCGATCCACTCCACCCGCCCCGGCGGGCACGTCGGGTTCGTCGGGGTCTCCCACGACATCGCCGTCCCCGGCGACGAGCTCTTCATGGCCGGGGTGCACCTCCACGGGGGTCCCGCCCCGGTGCGGCGCTTCCTGCCCGAGCTGATCCAGCTGATCTGGGACCGCACGATCGACCCCGGCAAGGTCTTCGACCTCACCCTCCCGCTCGAGAGGGCCGCCGAGGGGTACCGGGCCATGGACCAGCGCACGGCGACCAAGGTCCTGCTCACGCTGTGATCGCGATCCCGATGTCGAGAACACTGGGGGCGGTGGTGCTCTCCACCGCCATCGCAGTGACCGGCGAGGGTTGCGGCCGTCCCGAGCCCGGCGACGACACGCGCCCGCAAACTGCGCCTGCCAGCAACAGCCCAACGACGTCCCTGAACACGGAGAGCACCGCCTCGGCCAAGGAAGAGGAGAGCAGGATGAGGATCCAGATCACCATCGGCGGGCAGCGCTTCCAGTCCACCCTCGCCGAGAGCTCGGCCGCCCGGGACCTGGTCGCTCAGCTGCCCGTGACCATCGACATGATGGACCACGGCAACGTGGAGAAGACCGGGCCGCTCCCGTCGCCGCTCTCCCTGGCCGGTCAGCCCGAGGGCGCGGACCCCGACGTGGGTGACCTGGGCTACTACGCCCCTGGCAACGACCTCGTCCTCTACTACGGCGATCAGTCCTACTATCCGGGCATTGTGGTCCTCGGCAGGCTGGACGGCGACGCCGCTCAGCGGATCTCCGAGCTGGACGGCCCGGTCACGGCGATCGTCGAGGTACAGGGTGACTGAGATGGACCTTCAGGACTTCCTCGACCACGTGAACCGCGAGGCGCTGATCGAAGGGGGCTCAGCAGAACACCTCTTCATGCACGGCGCAGCCCAAGACGCCCTGCGGATCACCGCCGACCTCAACACCGGCTACCGCACACCCGCGGAGGTGCGACACCTGCTGGCAGAGCTCACCGGCAAGGACATCGACGAGTCGGTCGCCCTCTTCCCGCCGTTCTACAGCGAGTTCGGCAAGAACTTGACCCTCGGGAAGGATGTCTTCATCAACATCGGCTGCCGTTTCCAGGACACCGGCGGCATCACCATCGGCGACGGCACACTCATCGGCCACGGCAGCACGCTGACCACCCTGAACCACAGCGTCGATCCTGCGCGGCGCGCAGACATGGTCCCAGCGCCGATCGTGATCGGTCGCCAGGTCTGGCTCGGTGCCTCCGTGACAGTCGTCCCTGGTGTCACGATCGGAGACGGTGCGATCGTGGCTGCCGGCGCAGTGGTCACCACGGACGTAGCGGCCCACACGATCGTCGGCGGCGTCCCGGCGAAGCTCATCAGAGGGACTGGTGACGACGCCGCCCCAGGCTGAGCCAGGGTCTCGACCGTACGGGCGTAGGCATGTCCGCGCCACGTGCTTCGATCCAGCGATGAGTACCGGGTGGCAGATGCCCTGGCAGGTGCCTTGCGCAGCGGGGGAGTGGCGACGGTCACCGGGACGAGCGCAGGTGTGCGCAGTCCCCCCGCTACAACGCCAAGTGGCCCTCACGGCTCGCTGTGAGGGCCTCTTGCTGTCTGCGGACGTCCCGTCCCGGGGCGTGCGACCATGACGTGGTGGAGATCCGCCGTACAGCGCTCGGGATCGTCGGGTCGGCCCTGCTGCTCGCGGGGTGCGGCACGTCGACGGGTGCGACGTACGCGCCGCCCTTCGAGCTGCCGGTGGGGTCGAGCACCTGGGACGCCACGGCGCCCTCGTGGCTCCACGACGGCACGCTGCACGTGGGGGAGAGCAGCGTGCGGCTGGGGCGGCAGGTCGACCAGTACGTGCTGGGCGCGACGGGGGCCTACTGGATGCGCGGGTCGACGCTGATGTTCACCAGCGCGGAGGGCGCGACCCAGCGCGTCGAGGACGTCGGCTGGGGCAACCTCGCGGTGTCGGCGGACCGCTCGGTCCTCGCCACGGTCGACCAGTCGCGCGGGCCCACCGACGACTACGGCACCCACGTGCTCCAGGTCGCCGCCTTCGACACCCGCACCGGCGAGCAGCTCTACCGCACACCCGACGAGGAGCCCGACAGCGGCGACGACCTGGCCGACCTCTACGGCGAGATCATGCCGCTGCTGCGCGGGGTCAGCGACGAGCGGCTCTTCTACGACGACGCGACCATCGACCTCGCCGACGGCTCCAGCACGGAGGCCGGCGAGGCCCCGCTGGGGGTCCCCGCCTTCGAGGGCCTCGACGAGACCGTCTTCGCCGACGGCTACCACGTGGACGTGCGGGGCGCGGGCCGCACCCGGCTCCCGGGGCGGGCCACGGACTTCAGCACCGGCCGGCTCTCGCCGGACCGCACCGTCCTCCTCGACGTCGGGGTCTGGCCCACACCCGCGGTGGCCTACGACGCCCAGACGGGCGAGCGCCGCGAGATCGACGCGCCTTGGCGGCACGTCGCCCTGGTGGCCTTCAGCGACGAGGACACCTTCTTCGGCGTCGCGCAGCAGATCCGTCCGCGCCACGTCCTGGACCCGCTGCGGGCCCAGCAGGTCGTCTCCTGTGAGGTGGTGACGCTGGCGTGCGCGCCGGTCAGCCCGGTGGTGCGCACCGACGACGACGCGTCGGGCCGCTGGCCCACCTTCCTCACCGAGGGCGACAGCGTCGGGGGGATGTGACCGGGGCCGGCACTGGCCCCTTGGGGTGGGCGGACGGCGCGGCCCCGGGTGGTTGGGTGGAGGCATGCGCATCTTCTTCACCGGCGGCAGCGGCAAGGCCGGACACCACGTGGCCCCCTACCTCGCGGCCCAGGGCCACCAGGTCACCAACGCCGACCTCACCCCGCTCGGGCACCCCGACGTCACCGACCTGCGGGTCGACCTCACCGACGCGGGGGAGACCTACTCCGCGATGGCCGGCGTGCCGACGCAGGCCGACTTCGACGACCCCGACCTCGACCTGACCCGCGGCTCGGCCTACGACGCGGTCGTGCACTACGCGGCGATCCCGGCGCCGATGATCCGCGCCGACGCGGCGACGTACGAGATCAACGTGCTCAGCACCTACCACGTGCTCGAGGCCGCGACCCGGCTCGGCATCCGCAAGGTCGTCTTCGCCTCCTCGGAGACGACGTACGGGATCTGCTTCGCCCAGGGCGAGCGCAAGCCGCTCTACGTGCCCGTCGACGAGGAGCACCCGGTC
Source organism: Nocardioides sp. Leaf285 (assembly GCF_001422955.1). Classification (NCBI taxonomy): domain Bacteria; kingdom Bacillati; phylum Actinomycetota; class Actinomycetes; order Propionibacteriales; family Nocardioidaceae; genus Nocardioides; species Nocardioides sp. Leaf285. The sequence goes on from NZ_LMNH01000003.1 coordinate 571,890, forward strand.
GTGCCGGAGGACTCCTACGCGATGTCGAAGGTCTCCGGCGAGGTCACCGCGCGCTCCTTCCACGCCCGCACCGGCGCCGACATCTACGGCCTGCGGATCAACAACGTCATCGAGCCCCACGAGTACGCCGAGATGTTCCCGGCCTTCCTCGAGGACCCCGCGCTGCGCCGGCGCAACGTCTTCGCCTACATCGACACCCGCGACCTGGGCCAGATGACCCAGCGCTGCCTGGAGACCGACGGGCTCGGCTTCGAGGTCTTCAACGTCGCCAACGCCGACATGTCGGTCGCCGCGACCACCGACGAGGTGATCGAGCGCTTCTACGCCGGCGTCGAGGTGCGCAAGGAGATGGGCCGCGACGAGACCTTCTACTCCATCGACAAGGCCCGCCGGATGCTCGGCTACGAGCCGGAGCACTCCTGGCGCGACGTGCTCGACGACCCGCGCGCCTGAGGCCGGGGGAGCCGGGGGGTGCGGGCAGGAGGTCAGCGCACCACCCCCACAGATGCGCGGACCAGACGCAGCAGGTCGTCGACGGCACTGGCCCCGACGCCGGTGCGGAACCGCGTGAGCTCGGCTTCCAGCGTGCCGACCTGGGGCGGCGGGTCGCCCGCCAGGTCGGCGACCTCCTGCACGAGGGACCGGCAGGTGATGCCGACGCCGAGGAGGACATCGGCGAGCAGGCGGTCCAGGCCGGCTGAGGGGTCCTGGAGCGTCGACCAGTCCGCGGCGACCTCCTGGGCGCACGCCGCCACCTGCTCCGCCCGCGCGGCGGTGGGGTCGGCCAGACGCGACTCGACGTAGGCGGTGAGCTTGTCCGCGGCGTAGGTCGTGGCGAGCGTGGTCGTCGTCTGTGCGACGAGCACCGCTGCCGGGCTCCCCGAGCCGATCACCCAGCTGCCCGGCGGGAGGACGACACCCGTCCCGTCGACCTCGCTCTCCGGCGCGGTCGCACGGAGGATCGCCAGGTCGACCGCGCCCGGGAACGAGGTCGGCTGCGGGTGGTGTGCCTCCTCCAGCGCGGAGCCGAGGGCCGGGGTGAGGTCGAGGGCGAGACCGGAGACGTTGATGATCAGGACCCGGTCGCGCTCCGGGGTGACGCACACGTCGACGACCGCGGCCGTCCAGTTCGGCGGTGCGACGTCCTGGGTGAACTCGGCGTAGGGGCAGCTCATCGCCGCCACGGGCGGAGTGACGACCGTGCCGGTGAAACCCCCGTCGGGCTCGGTCATCCCGCAGGCGACCAGCAGCCACAGCGCCACGGCTCCCACGGGAGCAGAGAAGGAGCTTTGCCGCGTCCGTGCTGCCGACCCGGGTCGCGCGGGCCGCTGCTGGTCGGACCCCTCGCTCATGCCGACCGCTCGACGGGCGGACCGTTGCGGTCCCGTCGGCCGAGAGCGAGCCCCTGCAGGCCCCAGTAGAGGAAGAACGGCACGATGGCCGCGATCTCCACCACCAGCACCGTGTGGTCCCACTGGTCCTTCACGACGTAGACGAGGCCGCAGGCCGCCAGCCCGAGCAGGGTGAGCCAGAGGACGACCCAGAACTCGTTGCCGAGCAGACCGGGCCACCGCGCGAAGGGCCCCCGGGTGAAGGGCCACCGCGTGCTCGGTCCCATCCACATCGCGAACGGCACCATGGAGGCGATGAGCATGGTCACCATGAGCGCCGCGGACGTCAGGTGGGCCCGGTCGTAGAAGAGCTGCCGCGTGCCGTCGTCGAACCAGACGAGCAGCCCCGCCGCGCCGAAGACGGTGGTGGTCGCGGCGCTGAAGATCGACGAGTGGCGCTCGCGGGGCTCGCCGTGTCGCATCGTCCAGGCCCTGCGCGTCAGGTAGGCGCACAGGATGAGCCAGACGGGGATCGCGGTGAGGACGTTGAAGGCGATGATCTCGTGGTTGTCGGGGATGACGTCATCGAGCATGCGTGAGGTGCAGTAGGGCGCGATGCAGGTGTCGCTGGCGGTCACCGGCGTGGGCAGGAGGGCGACGAAGGGCGCCAGAGCCCCCGCCGTGTTCATCAGCGCGTCCTCCCACGGCGTCCGACCCTGGATCACCACGAGGAGCACGCCCAGGGCGATGAGCACTCCGACGAACACCGTGTGCACGTCGGTGTAGTAGTACGCACTGATCGAGGTCATCGGCAGGGCGAGTCCGCTGTCCAGCCAGGCCGTGGCGATGGCCACCGCCAGCCACACGAGCAGCACCGGCATGCTCCAGCGCAGGACGTAGTACGTCTGCCCGAAGACGTCGTGCGAGGGGCGCCACCGTGGCTGCGGCCCCGGCGAGCGGGTGCCGGAGGCATGAGCGGGTGTGTGGCGGTGTGGAGCGGTCGTGGCGGTCATGTCGGCCCCTTCGGACGACGCGATGGCGAGGACCGCGGCGCGCGGTGCGCCGCGTGCGGGGCGTCGGCGGAGCGCCGGTGTCGTGGAGGACGCGGGGGTCGGGACCGGCACGGGGCCCCTCGACCGTCGCCCAGCATGACGGCGTCGGTCGACGCGCACCACGGTCGAACGACCCTGTCGGGCTCCTCGCGGCCCCGTGCGCCCGGGCGATCGCTGGACCTGTCGGCCCGGACCCGCACCTGTCGGCCCGTGCGTGGGCCGACAGGTGCGGGTTTCACCGGTCGGCTGGCGAAACCCGCGGCCGCGCGGCCCCACCCTGGATGCCGCAGGGGTCCGGCGGGTGGCCTAGATTGCGGCCCTGTGAGTGCTCAAGCCCCGTCCGCAGTCATCCTGGTCCGCGCCGCGAAGTTCCTGCCCAACCCGGCGACGGCGGCCGACAACGCCTTCCAGTCCGAGGCCCCCGAGGGCGAGCCCGACGAGGTGATCTCGGCCCGGGCGGTGGCCGAGATGGACGCGGTGGCCGACGCGCTGCGCGGGGCCGGGGTGCGGGTGCACGTCTTCGAGGACGACGACCACACCCGACCCGACAGCGTCTTCCCCAACAACTGGCTCTCCACCCACGCCGGCGGCGTGGTGGGGGTCTACCCGATGTACGCCTCCAACCGTCGTCACGAGCGGCGCTCCGACGTGCTGGAGATGCTGAAGTCGAGCTACCGGGTGCAGACGATCATCGACTACTCCGGCCTCGAGCCCGACGGCATCTTCCTCGAGGGCACCGGCGCGATGGTGCTCGACCACGTCTCGCGGGTGGCCTACACCGCGGTCAGCCACCGCGCCGACACCCACGTGCTCGAGCGCTTCTGCACCGACTTCGGCTACGAGCCGATGGCCTTCGACGCCGTGGACTCCGCGGGCGTGCCGGTCTACCACACCAACGTCATCGCCTGCATCGGCACCGACGTGGCCCTCATCGCGCTCGAGATGATCCCCGACGTCGCGCGCCGCGAGCAGGTGCGCGAGCGGCTCACGGTCAACGGCCGGCGCGTGGTGGAGCTGACCGAGGAGCAGGTCAGGGAGTTCGCCGGCAACGCCGTCGAGTTGTGCGGTCGCACCCCCGAGGGCCGGCGGCGCTACGTGATGGCCATGTCGGCGCGGGCGCGGCGCAGCCTGCGCCCCGAGCAGGTCGCGGCGATCGAGGAGTCCTGCGAGATCGTCGCGGTCGACATCCCGACCATCGAGCTGGCCGGCGGGTCGGTGCGCTGCATGATCGCCGGGGTCCACCTCGACCGCCGTCCGCCCGGGGTGGAGACCGAGCCGACCGCCGCGGTCGAGGCGATCGACGAGGACCCCCACACCGCCGACGGCCGCGACGTGGCCGGTGACGCCTGAGCGGATCCGACTCCGGCCTCACTCCAGGGGGCGCAGCTCCTCGGCGTAGGACAGCGAGACCCGGCGCAGGACGCCGGCGTCGCTCACGGCGTACTGCCCCATGCGCCACAGCGGCGGGCTGTAGGCGTGCACCGAGACCGAGCCGCGCTCGGCGCCGTTGAGCCGGTGGATGTGGTCGGGGCCGAAGGAGAAGACCCGCCCGGCGCCGACGCGGGTCTCCAGGGCGCCGGCGGCGAGGGTGAGGTTGTTCTCGACCAGCTCGCCGCTGACCACCGCGACCGCGCCGGAGGAGGTGTCGTGGTCGTGCCAGCCGGTGTCGTTGTCGGGGGTCCAGCACAGCAGCCACACGTCGACGTGGGCGTCGCGGTGCAGGGAGGCGAAGACCCGCTCGTCGTCGTCGAAGCCCACCAGGTGGGCCCACGAGGCGGGGTCGGCGGCGATCCCCGCGGCCAGGCGGGCCAGCTCGTCGGGCGTCAGGTCACGCCCGGGGAGGTCGGTCAGCGCGAGCGGGTCGCGCACGACGTCGGGGATCGCGGCGGCGTCCTGGGCGGGCAGCGGCCGGTCGGTCGGCAGTGCGGTCATGACGGGCCCTCCTGGGGTCGGTGGTGGCGGGGGTCGGGATCGGGGTCGGGATCGGGGGCGGCACCGGCGGCCGGGGCGGGACCTCGCGGGCCGAGCAGGCGCCGCGGGTTGACGACGCGTACGGCGTGGGTGGCCGCGTCGCCCAGCAGGTGGGCCAGGGGCTCGGCGTAGGGCCGGTCGGAGCCGAGCACCAGCGTGTCGACGCCCAGCGCGCGCACCACGGCGTCGAGCGCACGCGGGCCGTAGGAGGAGGTGTCGACGAAGAGGTCGGGGTCGACCGGGGCGGGGTCCCCGCCGCGGGCGGCGTGGCGCTCGTGGTGCAGCGGTGCGAGGCCCGCGGCGGCCACGAGCACGACGCGCAGGCCGGGGTGCCGGGCACGCACGGCGGCGGCGTGCCAGGCCCACCACGCGGCGTGCAGCTGGGCGGTGTAGTCGACCACCGGGGCCCACCAGCCCGGCGCGTCGGCGGGGGAGGCCGCGACCGGGCCGGGGTGGACGAGCACCGGCCGGTCGGCGGCCGCGGCCACCGCGAGCACGTCGTCGAGACGGTCCCAGCCCTGCGGGGTGCCCAGCGAGGTCGCCGGCAGCTGCACCCCGACGAACCCGCCCGCACGGGGAGCCAGCCGGGCGGCGAGGTCCTCGAGGTCGGGGTCGACGTCGGCGACCGAGGCCCACGCGGCGAAGTGGCCCGGCAGGGCGGCCGCCCCGTCGTGCCACGCGGCGAGCAGCTCGTCGGCCTCGGGCCGGGGCAGCGACTCGACGCCCAGCGGCGCGGAGAGCGACACGCAGGCCAGGCCGGTGCCCGCGGCCCGGTCGGCCGCGACGCGGCTCGCCACGTCGTGGTCCGCGGCGCGCACGTCGTACGGCGCCTCGGCGGCGGTGTGGAGGGTCCAGCCGCGCAGGTAGGGCGGGCGGGAGCGGGCGCGGAGCCGGTCGAGGAGGGGCTCAGGCCACAGGTGCTGGTGCACGTCGACGGCCGGCGGCACGGCGCTGCTCGGCACGGCGCTGGTCGGCTCGGCCGGGCGCTGGACTGGGGGCACGACGACTCCTCGGGCGGGTGGGCGACCCAAAGTAGACCAGATGACTCGACTTAAGGGGAGGTGGTCCGCGTGTCGGTCGGGAACAGGGCGGCCGCCCGAGTCGTTGAAAGTTGCATGAAGAAGATCGGGTTCCTGTCCTTCGGTCACTGGACGCCCTCGCCGCAGTCGCAGACGCGGTCGGCCTCCGACGTGCTGCTGCAGTCCATCGACCTCGCCGTGGCCGCCGAGGAGCTCGGCGCCGACGGCGCCTACTTCCGGGTGCACCACTTCGCCCGCCAGCTCGCCTCGCCCTTCCCGCTGCTGGCCGCCGTGGGGGCGCGCACCAGCCGCATCGAGATCGGCACCGGCGTCATCGACATGCGCTACGAGAACCCGCTCTACATGGCCGAGGACGCCGGCTCCGCCGACCTCATCTCCGGCGGCAGGCTCCAGCTCGGCGTGAGCCGCGGCTCACCGGAGCAGGTCGTCGACGGCTACCGCTACTTCGGCTACCAGCCCCGCGAGGGCCAGGACCACGCCGACCTCGCGCGTGAGCACACCGCCGTGCTGCTCCGGGTGCTCGAGGGGGAGGGCTTCGCCGAGCCCAACCCGCGACCGATGTTCCCCAACCCGCCCGGGCTGCTGCGCCTCGAGCCCCACTCCGAGGGGCTGCGCGAGCGCATCTGGTGGGGCGCGGGCACGCGCCAGACCGCCGAGTGGACCGCCCAGCAGGGCATGAACCTGATGAGCTCGACCCTGCTCAGCGAGGACACCGGCGTGCCCTTCCACGAGCTCCAGGCCGAGCAGATCGAGCGCTTCCGCAAGGCGTGGGCCGACGCGGGCTACGACCGCACCCCGCGCGTCTCGGTGAGCCGCAGCATCTTCCCGATCGTCTCCGACCTCGATCGCGCCTACTTCGGCGGCCAGGGCTCCGGCGGCGACCAGGTCGGCTTCCTCGACGGCGGCAAGGCGCGCTTCGGCAAGACCTACGCCGGGGAGCCCGACCGGCTGGTCGAGGAGCTGGCGCGCGACGAGGCGGTCGCGGCCGCCGACACGCTGCTGCTCACGATCCCCAACCAGCTCGGCGTGGACTACTGCGCCCACGTGCTCGACACGCTGCTCACCGAGGTCGCCCCCGCGCTCGGCTGGCGCTGAGGAGGCGGGCGGACGGGCCCCGGCGGTCCTGGGGCGGCGTGGGAACCGACCCGGGAGCGGCCGCGTCGGAGAGGCTGGCGACCACGCCGCCCTACTCGAGGAGAGCGATGACCCGCACCCGCGCCACCGTCCCCCGTCCGATCGCGGCCCTGGCCGCCCTCGCCGCCGCCGGCCTGCTGGCCGGGTGCGGCGACGGCGGGAGCGAGCAGGCCACCGACCCGGCGCCGGCCCCGTCGGCGACCTCCGGCGCGTCGCCGGGCCCGGGCGAGGTCCCCGAGCAGGTCGAGGTCGACGCGCCCCCGGCCGGTGAGCTCGACCCGGAGCTGACCCTCGACGGCGACGCCCTGGTGCTCACGACCTACGGCAGCAGCGGCTGCCCGGCCGAGGTCACCGCCGTGCGCGCGCTCGACTCCGACACCCTGGAGGTCGACGTCGACGCCACGGTGCCGAAGGGGCAGCTGTGCACCGCCGACCTCGGACCGAACCCGAGCCCGCTCGAGCTGCCCGAGGGCGTCGCGGCCGCCGCCGTGGTCGATGCCGTCGTGACCACCGTCGAGGACGCCGGCAGCAGCACGGTGCTGGTGACCCTCGGCGCTGGCGCGCCGGCGCCGGGGGAGTAGGACCGCCGCGCCTCTCAACCTTTCCGGGGGTCGGGGCGTAGGAAGGTCGTGAGGACAGCGACCGACGAGGCGGGGAGGCCCGTGGACCCCGTGGATGCCGTGGAGCCCGTGCACGGGGCCGGCTTCGCCCTGCTCTTCCACGCCGAGGCCCGCCGCCTGGTGCGTCTCGCGGCCCTGCTGGGCGCCGAGGACCCGGAGGACGTCGTGCAGGAGGCCTTCTGCCGCGTCTACGCCTGCCGCGCCCGGCTCCACGACGACGACCGGCTGCGCGCCTACCTCAAGCGTGCCGTCGTCAACGAGGTGCGCGACCGCCACCGGCACCGCCAGGTCGTCCGTCGCGACCGGCACCTCGTCGCCACGCGTGAGGTCGCCGCCGACCCCCTCGGCGTCGCCGAGCGCGACGAGGTCGTCCGCGCGATCGCCGCCCTCCCGCACCGCCAGCGCGAGGCCCTGGTGCTGCGCTTCTGGCTCGACCTGCCGCTGGCCGAGGTCGCCGAGACCATGGGCACGCGGCTCGGGACGGCGAAGTCGCACGTCTCCCGCGCCCTCGCGGCGGTCGAGGCCCACCTGCGGGCCGACTCGCACGACGGCGCAGCCACCCCCGAGGACCACGACGGAGGCCGCCGATGAGCACCGAGGACCGGGTGCGCGGCGCGCTCGAGCACGCCGCCGAGGCCCGCGACGTCGACGTCGCCGCCCTCCACGCAGCCGTCAGGGACGAGCTGACCCGACGCGAGCGTGCCTGGCGCACGCCGCGCCGGGCCGCGCGGACCCGGGTGACCTGGGTGGCCGGACTGTCGGGCGTCGGGCTGGCCGGGGCGCTGGGTGCGGCGCTGCTGGCCGGCCTGCCCGTGCTGCCCGGCGACGCCGACCGGGGTGTCGACCCCGGCGAGCGCCCCGCCGGGCGCGGGGGTGTGGCCGAGGGCTTCGCCTGCCCCGCGCAGGAGAGCGTCGACCTCGGACCCGGCAGCGCCGACGACTCCTTCCTGCCCGAGCTCACCGACGACCTCCGTCCCGCCGGCGAGGCGACCGCGGCGCCCCGGTGGGAGGTGGCCGAGGGTCCGGACGGCACCACCCTGCTCCGCCTCGGCGACGCCGGCGGCGCCCTGGCCAGCGTGGTGACCTTCCGTGCCTCGGGCTCCGGCTTCCGGCCGGTCTCCGTGGAGCGGTGCGTCGACGTGGGCGACGGCTCGCGGCTGCTCACCCCCGGTCTGCCCGACTCGCCCGGCCTGCTCAGCGCGGCCGACGTGGGGGAGGGGGCGGTGAGGGTGGTCGACCGTGCCAGCTACGACACCGTGGGGCTGGTGAAGCGGCACACGGTGTGGGCCGTGCCCTGCGGCCGGAGCGTCTGCCTGGTCGCGGGCAGCAGGGGCGACACGATCACCCGCTCACGGCTGCGCCCCGACGACCCCACCCCGCTCGACCGCACTTCGCAGCTCAGCGACCCCGACGACGTGGTCGGGCGGGCCTCGGCGCAGCGCCTGGTCGTGGTCTACGACGGCCAGGGTGCGGTGACCGGCGTGACGTGGCGAGACCGCGCGGGCGCGACCACGACGGTCGACCCGGTGCGGGCGGCGACGTGGCCGGGAGTCCTCTACGTGTTCCTCGCCCCGACCGACGACCTCGCCGCCGTCACCGTGTCCTCACCCGACGGCGACGTCGTGCACCCCGCGGGGAGCGTCGAGCCGTGAGGCCTCAGCGCGCCCGCAGGTGGTCGGCCAGGTCCACCAGCGAGGTGACGGTGAGGTCGGCGGGAGCGGCGTACGCCGGGTAGCGCGAGCCGCGCCGGTCGACCCACGCCGTGCGCAGGCCCGCGCGCCGGGCGCCGTCGACGTCCCACGGGTGGACCGCCGCGAGCAGGGCCTCGCCGGCGTCGCCGACACCGCAGGCGTCGAGGGCGTGCCCGTAGGCGCGGCGGTCGGGCTTCCAGGCGGGGGCGTCGTCGACCGACAGCGTGCGCTCGACCAGGTGGGCCACACCGGCGCGCCCGAGCAGGGCCTCGGCGGTGGCGGCGGGGCCGTTGCTCAGGGTGACGACTCGGGTGCCGAGACCGGCGAGGGCGCGGATCCCGTCGGCCACGTCGGGGTGCGGCGGGAGTCCGCGCACCGCCTCCAGCACCTGCTCGGCCGTCGCGTCGGGGTCGGCGACCCGGCCGTGGGCGCGCACCAGCAGCGACTCGCGGGCCAGCTCGCCGAACGACGGGTGCGCCCCGGCGGCGGTGAGGGCGAAGGCGTCGCGCAGCAGACCCGCGAACCACGGCTCGGCCTCGTGCTCCTGCAGCCCGGCGGCGGCGAACGCCGCGCCGAGCGGGGAGAGGTCGGACAGCGTCTCGTTGACGTCGAGGACCACGAGGGTGGGGAGCGGGGGGAGGGACACGGGGGTCTCCTGGATCAGGTGGCGGGTCGGGTGGCGGGGCAGGTGGCGGGTCGGGTGGTGGGTCAGGTGGCGGGGGAGTGCAGGCGGCGCCCGGCGGCGTGGAGCAGCGGCACGGCGCGGGCGACGAGGTCGTCGGTCATGCGGGTGACCGGCCCCGACACCGACACCGCCATCCACGAGGTGGGTCCGGGGCCGACCGCGACGGCGACGCAGCGCACCCCGGCCTCCTGCTCCTGCTCGTCGAGGGCGTAGCCGCGCTCGCGCACCAGGGCGAGGTCGGCGAGCAGGTCGGCCTCGGTGGCCAGGGTGTGCTCGGTCTGCGGGGCCAGGCCCACCCGCCGCACGTGCTCCAGCGCCCGGTCGTCGTCGAGCTGGGCCAGCAGGGCCTTGCCCACCCCGGTGGAGTGGAGGTCGACCTGGCGACCGACCTCGGTGAACATGCGCATGGTGTGGCGTGAGGGCACCTGGGCGACGTACTGCGCCCGGGAGCCCGAGAGCACGGCGAGGTTGGCGGTCTCGCCGAGGGCGTCGACGAGCCCGGAGAGCACGCCCTCGGTGTCGACGCCGACGGTGGAGCCGGCGGTGGCGCCGAGCGGCACGAGCCGGAAGCCGAGCGCGTAGCGACGATTGGGCATCTGGCGCATGTAGCCGCGGTCGACCAGGGTGCGCAGCAGGCGGTGCGTCGTGGGCACGGGCAGGTCGGTCGCGGCGGCGATCTCACCGATGGTCAGGTGCCCGCCGCGGCCCGCCACGACCTCGAGGAGATCCAGGGCCCGGTGCACCGACTGCACCCCGCCCTGCTTGCCGGTCTGCTGGTCCTGCCGCTCGCGGTCCTCCGGTGTCGCCACGACGGTCTCCCTCCGGGTGGTTGACATCACACAGGCGCACTGCCTAGTTTCGTGATGAGAACCAAGCGTTCCACAATGCGGAAAAACTGACAAGAGTGCTCTTATCGGGCACTCCGGCGAGACGGACGACGAGGGAGCGGCATGGCGGACGAGACCAGCGGGCAGACAGGTCACCGGGGCGGACGGGTCGAGGTCGGCGGCCTCAGTGTCGCCGAGAGCCTCCACCGGTTCCTCACCGAGGAGGCGCTGCCGGCGGCCGGGGTCGACCCCGACGCGTTCTGGAAGGGCGCCGGCGAGGTCGTCCACGAGCTGGCCCCCCGCACCCGCGAGCTCCTCGCGCGCCGCGACGAGCTGCAGGCGCAGGTCGACCAGTGGCACCGCGACCACCCCGGCACCCCCGACGCCGAGGCCTACACCGCCTTCCTCACCGAGATCGGCTACCTGCTGCCCGAGCCCGAGACGGTCGAGGTGACCACCTCCGGCGTCGACGACGAGGTCGCGCTCACCGCCGGCCCCCAGCTGGTCGTGCCGCTGCTCAACGCCCGCTTCGCCACCAACGCCGTCAACGCCCGCTGGGGCTCCCTCTACGACGCCCTCTACGGCAGCGACGCCGTCCCCCGCGAGGGCGACCTCGCGCCGGGCGGGGAGTACAACACCGTGCGCGGCGACGAGGTCATCGCCCGCGGTCGCGCCCTGCTCGACGCGCACTTCCCCCTCAGCGGCGGGTCGCACGTCGACGCCACCTCCTACGCGGTGGACGGTGACGGGCTGGCCGTCACCGTCGGCGGCGGCGAGGTGCTCCGCCTGGCCGAGCCGGCCCAGCTGGTCGGCCACCGCGGCGAGGCCTCGGCACCCGAGGCCGTCCTGCTGGTGCACCACGGCCTCCACGTGGAGGTCCAGGTCGACGCCGGGGACGCCGTCGGCGCGACCGACCGGGCCGGGGTCAAGGACCTGCTGCTGGAGTCGGCGGTCTCCACGATCATGGACCTCGAGGACTCCGTGGCCGCGGTCGACGCCGAGGACAAGGTCGTCGGCTACCGCAACTGGATGCGGCTGATGGACGGCACCCTGGCCGAGGAGGTCACCAAGGGCGGGCGCACCTTCACCCGCGCCATGAACCCCGACCGCACCTACACCGGACCCGACGGCGGCGAGGTCGTGCTGCCGGGCCGCTCGCTGCTCTTCATCCGCCAGGTCGGACACCTGATGACGTCCGACGCCGTGCTCGACCGCGAGGGCCGCGAGGTGCCCGAGGGCATCCTCGACGCCCTGGTCTGCGCGGTCGGCAGCATGCGCGACCTGAGTGGGCGGTCTCAGCTGGCCAACTCCCGCACCGGCTCGATGTACGTCGTGAAGCCGAAGATGCACGGCCCCGACGAGGTGCGCCTGACCGTCGACCTCTTCGAGCGCGTCGAGCGCGTGCTCGGCCTCGAGCCGCTGAGCATCAAGGTCGGCATCATGGACGAGGAGCGGCGCACCACCCTCAACCTCAAGGCCTGCATCGAGGTCGCCCGCGAGCGCGTGGTCTTCATCAACACCGGCTTCCTCGACCGCACCGGCGACGAGATCCACACCTCGATGCTCGCCGGGCCCGTCGTGCGCAAGAACGACATGAAGGGCGAGACCTGGATCACGGCCTACGAGGACAACAACGTCGACGTAGGCCTGGAGTGCGGCCTGCTCGGCCACGGCCAGATCGGCAAGGGCATGTGGGCCGCCCCCGACAGCCTGGCGGCGATGCTCGAGGCCAAGGTGGGTCACCCGCAGGCCGGCGCGAGCTGCGCCTGGGTGCCCTCGCCGACCGCCGCCACGCTCCACGCCCTGCACTACCACCAGGTCGACGTGCGCGCCCGCCAGGAGGAGCTGCGCGCCGGCGGCCGCCGCTCCAGCCGCGCCGACCTGCTCACCGTGCCCCTCGGCGACCCCGCCGGCTGGCGCGCGGAGGACCGCCAGGCCGAGATCGACAACAACATCCAGAGCCTGCTGGGCTACGTCGTGCGCTGGGTCGACGCCGGCGTCGGCTGCTCCAAGGTGCCCGACATCACCGGCGAGCCGCTGATGGAGGACCGCGCCACCTGCCGGATCTCCGCCCAGCACGTCGCCAACTGGCTGCACCACGGGGTGGTCAGCGCCGAGCAGGTCGACGAGACCCTGCGCCGCATGGCCGCCGTGGTCGACGAACAGAACGCCTCCGACCCGACCTACACGCCCATGGCGCCCGACTTCGACGGCGAGGCGTTCCTCGCCGCCCGCGAGCTGGTCACCGAGGGCCTGGCCCAGCCCAGCGGCTACACCGAGCCGATCCTCCACCGCCGCCGCGCCGCCCGGAAGGCGCAGGCCGCCACCCCCACGACGCAGGAGAGCACCCGATGAGCCTGGACCTGGACACCGCCCGCCGCATCGTCGCCGGCACCCGCGCGCACGCCGCCGAGGCCGGCTTCAAGCCGATGACCGTCGTCGTGCTCGACGCCGGCGGCCACGTGGTCGCCGTCGAGCGCGAGGACGGCTCCTCGATGGGCCGCTTCGAGATCGGTTTCGGCAAGGCCCACGGCGCCCTGGCCCTGGGCATGGGCTCGCGCTCGATCATGGCGCGCGCCGAGCAGCAGGCCTACTTCGTCGCCGCGGTCACCTCCGCGGTCGGCGGGGCGCTGGTGCCCGTGCCCGGCGGGGTGCTGGTGCGCGACGCCGACGGCGCGCTCCTCGGCGCCGTCGGGGTCACCGGCGACACCTCCGACAACGACGAGGCCGCCGCGGTCGCCGGCATCGAGGGTGCGGGCCTCACCGCCCAGCCCGACTGAGGTCGCCGGCGCACCGGCGCCCGGCCCACCCCGGCCCACCCCACAGCGGCACCCAGCGGCACCCAGCAGGCACCCCCCAGCAGCACACGAGCACGGAGGACGAACGATGACCACGACCAAGGAGCCCGGGCCCACCGCGGCCACGGCGGCGGGGATCGAGGCCGTCGCCGAGGTGGCGCGCCGGCTGCTGCCCGCCGACGGGGTGATCAGCGACCACGCCCGGCTGCGCACCTACGAGTGCGACGGACTGGCGCACTACCGCGTCACCCCGGCGCTCGTGGTCATGCCCGAGGACACCGCCCAGTTGGCCGCCGTCGTCCGTGCCTGCGCCGAGCACCGGGTGCCCTACGTGGCCCGCGGCTCCGGCACCGGCCTGTCCGGCGGCGCGCTGCCGCACGCCGAGGGCGTCCTCGTCGTGACCTCCCGGATGCGCTCCATCACCCAGATGCGCCCCGAGGACCAGCGCGCCGTGGTCGACCCCGGCGTCATCAACCTCGACGTCACCCGCGCCGCCACCCCCCACGGGTACTACTACGCCCCCGACCCCTCCAGCCAGCAGATCTGCTCCATCGGCGGCAACGTCGCGGAGAACTCCGGCGGCGCGCACTGCCTGAAGTACGGCTTCACCACCAACCACGTCGTCGGCGCCGACTTCGTCACCTCCGACGGCGACGTCGTGGCGCTGGGCGGCGACGCTCCCGACACGCCCGGCTACGACCTGCTCGGCGCCGTCGTCGGCTCCGAGGGCACCCTCGGTGTGGTCACCTCCACCACGGTGCGGCTGACCCGGCTGCCCGAGGAGGTGCGCACGATCCTGGTCGGCTTCGCGACCACCGACCAGGCGGGCGCCGCCACCTCGGCCATCATCTCCGCGGGCATCGTGCCCGCCGCGATCGAGATGATGGACGCGCTGGCCATCGAGGCCGCCGAGGCCGCCACCCACTGCGGCTACCCCGAGGGCGCCGGCGCCGTGCTCGTCATCGAGCTCGACGGCGCCTCGGGCGAGGTCGAGGCGGAGTACGCCGAGGTCGAGCGCTTCTGCGCCGAGAACGGCGCCTTCGAGCAGCGCCTGGCCACCGACCCCACCGACCGCGCCCTGATCTGGAAGGGCCGCAAGTCCGCCTTCGCGGCCGTGGGCCGCATCAGCCCCGACTACATCGTCCAGGACGGCGTCATCCCGCGCACCGCCCTGCCGGAGGTGCTCACCGCGATCGCCGAGCTCTCGGCCTCCTCGGGCGTGCGCGTGGCCAACGTCTTCCACGCCGGCGACGGCAACCTCCACCCCCTCGTGCTCTTCGACGACGCCGTCGAGGGCGCCGGCGAGGCCGCCGAGGAGGTCAGCGGCGCGATCCTCGACCTCTGCATCCAGCACGGTGGCTCGATCACCGGCGAGCACGGCGTGGGCATGGACAAGGCCAAGTACATGCCGCGGATGTACACCGACGAGGACCTCGACACCATGCAGATGGTGCGCTGCGCCTTCGACCCGCAGAACATCTCCAACCCCGGCAAGGTCTTCCCGACCCCGCGGCTGTGCGGCGAGGTGCCCGGACGCCACAAGGGCGCCCACCCGCTGCAGGACGCCGGCCTCGCGGAGGTGTTCTGATGAGCGCCCCCACCCTCGACACCCCGGCCCGCGAGGCCCTGGCCTCGGCCTGCGCCGAGGTGGCCGACCCGGACGGGCACGACGGGCACGACGACGTCGACGGCGTGCGCCCCGGCCTCGTGGCCCGACCCACCGACGTCGCGCAGGTCGCCGAGGTGATGCGCGCGGCCACCGCCCACGACCTCGTCGTCGTGCCGCGGGGCCGCGGCACCAAGCTCACCTGGGGGGCACCACCCACCCGCGCCGACGTGCTGCTCGACCTCGCGGGCCTCGACGCCGTGCTCGACCACCAGGCCGGCGACCTCATCGTCGCCGCCCAGGCCGGGGCCCGGCTCAGCGCCGTGCAGGAGGTGGCCGGCTCCGCCGACCAGCGCCTGGCCCTCGACGAGACCGTGCCCGGCACCAGCATCGGCGGGCTGCTGGCCACCAACACCAGCGGCGCCGGACGCGTCGCCGTCGGCAGCGCCCGCGACCTGCTCATCGGCGTCACCGTGGTGCGCGCCGACGGCGTCGTGGCCAAGGCCGGCGGGCGCGTGGTGAAGAACGTCGCGGGCTACGACCTCGGCAAGCTCCTCATCGGCTCCCTGGGCACCCTCGCGGTCGTCGTCGACGCGACCTTCCGGCTCCACCCCCGCCCCGCCGCCCACCGGTGGGTCAGCGTCCCCGCCGCCACTCCCGCCGAGGCGCAGCGCCTGACGCAGGCCGTGCTCCACGCCCAGGCCGTGCCCGGCGCGATCGAGGTCGAGTGGCCCCGCGACGCGCAGGGCAGCGGAGGCGTCGTGAGCGTGCTGCTCGAGGGCCGCGAGGACGGCGTCGCCGCCCGGGCGGCCACCGTGCGCGGCCTGCTCGGCGCCGCGGCCTCGGAGTCGACCGACGCCCCGGCCGCGGGCGCGGCGTACCCCTGGGACACCGCGGCGCGCGGCGACGAGCGCTCCGTGGCCCTCAAGTGCACCTTCGCGCTCTCCGGCCTCGCCGACGTGCTCGGCGCGGCCGAGCGCGCCGGGGCCCACGTGCGCGGCTCGGCCGGCGCGGGTGTCGTCTACGCCGCGCTGCCCCCTGGCACCGGCCCCGACGAGGCACGCGCCGCCGTCGAGGGCCTGCGCCGTGCCACCACCGCCCGCGGCGGCAGCACCGTCGTCGTCGACGCCCCGGCCCACCTCAAGGCCGGTCTCGACGTGTGGGGACCGGTGCCGGCGCTCGACCTCATGCGCCGCGTGAAGGACCAGCTCGACCCTGACCACCGGCTCGCGCCGGGCCGCTTCGTGGGAGGCATCTGATGACCGACACGTCCAGCAACGACACCCGCGCCGGGGGCGACCCCCGCCCGCGGCAGGGCGAGACCCTGGGGGAGATGGGCGGCATCGTCGACCTCGGCATGCCCGCCCCCGGCGGCGCCTTCGACGACCACAACCCGCCCGACTCCGCCCTCATCGGCGACTGCGTGCACTGCGGCTTCTGCCTGCCGACGTGCCCCACCTACGCGCTGTGGGGCGAGGAGATGGACAGCCCCCGCGGGCGGATCTACCTCATGAAGCAGGGCCTCGAGGGCGAGCCGATGACCGACTCCATGGTCGAGCACTGGGACGCCTGCCTGGGCTGCATGGCCTGCGTGACCGCGTGTCCCTCGGGCGTGCAGTACGACACCCTCATCGAGCAGACCCGCAACCAGGTCGAGCGCCACCACGAGCGCAGCGCGGGGGAGAAGGCCCTGCGCGGGCTGATCTTCGCCCTCTTCCCGCACCCCAAGCGGCTGCGGCTGATGCGCGGGCCGCTGCGCGCGATGCAGGCCACCGGCCTCGACCGCGCCCTGCGCCGCACCGGCCTGCTGGAGCGGATGTCGCCCCAGCTGGCCGCCATGGAGAGCCTCGCCCCGCGGCTGGGCCGTCCCGAGCCGCTGCCGCCCTACATCGACGCGATCGGCCAGCGCCGCGCCGTGGTCGGCCTGCTGACGGGCTGCGTGCAGGGCGCCTTCTTCCCCGGCGTCAACTCCGCCACGGCCCGCGTGCTGCGCGCCGAGGGCATGGACGTCGTGGTGCCCCAGGCCCAGGGGTGCTGCGGCGCCCTGTCGGCCCACAACGGGCGCGAGGAGGAGGCGCAGGACTACGCCCGCCGCCTCGTCGACGCCTTCGACGTCGCCCGGGTCGACTACGTCGTGGTCAACGCCGCCGGCTGCGGCTCGACGATGAAGGAGTACGCCGCGCTGCTGGCCGACGACCCGGCCTACGCCGAGCGCGCCCGCTCCTTCGCCGACAAGGTGCGCGACGTCTCCGAGATCCTCGACGAGCTCGGACCGGTCGCCCCCCGCCACCCGCTGGAGATGAGCGTGGCCTACCACGACGCCTGCCACCTCTCCCACGCCCAGGGCGTGCGCGCGCAGCCGCGGCGCCTGCTCGAGGCCATCCCCGGCCTGGAGCTGAAGGAG
The DNA here is from genome assembly GCF_001422955.1 of Nocardioides sp. Leaf285. Classification (NCBI taxonomy): domain Bacteria; kingdom Bacillati; phylum Actinomycetota; class Actinomycetes; order Propionibacteriales; family Nocardioidaceae; genus Nocardioides; species Nocardioides sp. Leaf285. The sequence goes on from NZ_LMNH01000003.1 coordinate 589,049, forward strand.
ATCGCGGAGGCCGAGCTGTGCTGCGGCTCGGCGGGCATCTACAACATCATCAACCCCGAGCCGGCCCGCGAGCTCGGCGACCGCAAGGCCGCCAACATCGTCGCCACCGGCGCCCAGGTGCTGGTGACCGCCAACCCCGGCTGCCTCATGCAGGTCACCTCGGCCATCGAGCGCTCCGGGCACCCGATGGGCATGGCCCACACCATCGAGGTGCTCGACGCCTCGATCCAGGGCGCCGGCGCCGGCGTCTTCGCCCCGACCCCGGCCGCCCGCTGACCCCTCCGTCCCACCGCTGACCCTCCGCACCACCCCGTCCTGGGCTCCGTCCCCGGATCCGTCCCCCACTGCCGCACCCTCGGGAGCCCGCATGTTCCAGCAAGACCTCCAACCCGTCGGCGACTCGCTCGCCCTCAGCGCCCTGTGCGCGGCGCTGCCGCTGCTCACGCTCTTCGTGCTCCTGGGCGGGCTGCGCCTCCAGGCGTGGCTGGCCGGCCTGATCTCCCTCGGCGTCGCCCTGGTCATCGGCGTCGCCCTCTTCGGCATGCCCGTCGGCCAGGCCGCGCTCGCGGCCTTCGACGGGGCGGCGTTCGGGTTCTTCCCGATCCTGTGGATCGTCATCAACGCGATCTGGGTCTACAACCTCACCGTCGCCTCGGGCCACTTCGACGTGCTGCGGCGCTCCTTCGAGAAGGTCAGCCCCGACCAGCGCATCCAGGCCATCATCATCGCCTTCTGCTTCGGCGCGCTGCTCGAGGCCCTCGCCGGCTTCGGCACCCCCGTGGCGATCACCGTGGTGATGCTGATGGCGCTCGGCTTCCGCCCGATCAAGGCCGCCGCCGTCGCGCTCATCGCCAACACCGCCCCGGTCGCCTTCGGCGCCCTGGCCACCCCCATCGTCACGCTCGCCTCGGTCACCTCCGCGGTCAGCGACGACCCCCGCCTGACCGTCGACGGCCTCGGCGGCATGGTGGGCCGCCAGACCCCGATCCTCGCCGTCATCGTGCCGCTCATCCTGGTGCTGGTCGTCGACGGCCGCCGCGGGCTCAAGGCCACCTGGCTGCCCGCGCTGGTCTGCGGCGGCGCCTTCGCCGTCGCGCAGTTCGTGGCCGCCAACTACATCTCGGTGCCGCTGGCCGACATCGTCGCCGCCCTCGTCGGCGCCGCCGCCGTCGTGCTGCTGCTGCGGGTCTGGACGCCCGCCGACGTGCTGACCGCCGAGCAGGCCGCCGCCGAGGACGACGAGGTCGAGGACGCCCGCGCGACCTCGACCCGCCGGGGACCGAACGGCCTCTCGACCACCGTCACCGCCTCCACCGGCCGCGGCGCCCCCGCCGGAGGGGGCGCGACCAGCGGCCCCGGCGGCACCTCGCCGGGATCGCGTGCCGGGGAGGCGCCCCGCGACAGCGGCGCCGACGTGGCCAAGGCCTACGCGCCCTACCTCGTGATCATCGCGATCTTCTCGATCGTCAGCATCCCCGCCGTCGTCGACGCGCTCGCCGAGGAGCCCTTCACCTACTCCTTCGCCTGGCCCGGCCTCGACATCACCAACCCCGCCGGCGACCCGGTGGCCACGCTGTTCAAGCTCAACTGGCTCCCGGCCGCGGGCACGCTGATGATCCTCGCCGGTGTCATCACCGCCGCGATCCTCAAGGTCTCGCCGGGCGAGGCCGCCCGCACCTACGTCAAGACCTACGTCGAGCTGCGCTCGGCCATCGTCACCGTCATGGCCGTGCTGGGCCTGGCCTACGTCATGAACCTCTCGGGCCAGACCACCTCGCTGGGCGCCTGGCTGGCCGGCGCCGGTGGGGCCTTCGTGCTGCTCTCGCCGATCCTCGGCTGGATCGGCGTGGCCGTCACCGGCTCCGACACCTCCGCCAACGCGCTCTTCGGCGCGCTGCAGGTGCAGACCGCCCGCGAGGCCGGTCTCGACCCGCTGCTCATGGCCGCCGCCAACACCTCCGGCGGCGTGCTCGGCAAGATGGTCAGCCCGCAGAACCTCGCCATCGCCGCCGCCGCGGTGGGCATGGCCGGGCGCGAGGGCGACATCTTCCGCAAGGTGATCGGCTGGAGCCTCGGGCTGCTCCTGCTGGTCTGCGTCATCGTCGGGCTGCAGTCCACCCCGGTGCTGGGCTGGATGGTGCCCACCAGCTGACCCGCGCGCCGCGGCCGGGCGTGCCGCGGGTCACCCGACCCGCGGCACGACCCGGTCGGCCTCGAGCCGGTCGAAGAGGTCGAGGAAGGCCTGGAGCGTGGAGCGGTAGCCGGTGAAGCCCGCGGCGCGGCTGCGGGCCAGGTCGGTGAGGCACTCCATGTCGCGGCCCAGGTCGCCGTCGGTGTGCCACCACGACGCCACCCGGTCGAGGTCGGGCTCGGCGAGGCCCTCGCGCTCGGCCAGCGCCGTCCACACCGGACCCGCGTCGGCCATCTGCTGCTCGAGCGGCCGGGGCCGGTCGGCGTACCCCTCGGGCTCGACGCCCAGGCGGGCGGCGAGACGGGGCCACAGCCAGCGCCAGCGGAAGACGTCGCCGTTGGCGGTGTTGAAGGCGGTGTCGGCGGCGGCCGGGGTGGTGGCGGCCCAGTGCATCTGCTCGGCCAGCAGGCCGGCGTCGGTCATGTCGGTCAGGCCGTCCCACTGGGTCTGCGAGCCCGGGAAGACGAAGGGCCGCCCCAGCTCGCGGCACACCGCGGCCTGGGCGGCGAGGGTCTGGCCCATGTTCATGGCGTTGCCCAGTGCGTAGCCGATGACGGTGTGGGCGCGGTGCACGCTCCAGGTGAAGCCGTCACGCCCGGCGGCGGCGAAGAGCTCGTCCTCCTGGGCGTAGTAGAAGTTGGGGTAGGGCAGGCGCTCCTCGTCCTCGTGGAAGGGCGTGTCGGGCACCTCGCCCTGGCCGTAGGCCTCGAAGGGGCCGAGGTAGTGCTTGAGGCCGGTCAGCAGCGCGACGTGGCGCACGGAGCCGGCGGGCCGCACGGCGGCGAGCACGTCGCGCACCATGGCGGCGTTGACGCGGATGTTCTCGGCCTCGGTGTCCTGGCGCGCCCAGGCGGTGAGGAAGACGTGGGTGGGGCGGTGCCCCTCGAGCGCGGCGGCCAGGGCCGCGGCGTCGGTCAGGTCGGCCTGCACGGGCTCGACGCCGGGCACGTCGCTGGCCGAGCGCCGGGAGAGCCCGAGGACCCGCCAGCCCTGGTCGACGAGCAGCCGGCTGAGCGCGGAGCCGGCGATGCCGGTGGCGCCGACGACGAGCGCGGTGCCCGCGTCGTGTCCGGCGGGCCCGTCGGCGGGGTCGGCGGTGGGGAGGTCGGTGGTGGTGTCCATCCCACCGACGGTAGGCGCCCCGACCAACCGGGCCGGGCCCGGCTCAGCGCGGTGCGACGGCGACGTGACCGGGGTCGCGCTGCACCGACCCGGGACGTACGCCGACCGGCGCCACGACGGCCGCGGGTCGCAGCAGCCGCCCGGTCAGCTCGGTGGGCACGAGCCGGAAGAGCATGGTGCGCGGGCCGCCGGGCCACGGCGCGGGATCGCCGTGGTCCTCGGCCCCGGGGGAGCCGGGCACGCCGGTGAGCACGTGCTCGGTGGTGCCGCGGGCGACCACGCTCCAGCCGCTGCGGGTGCGCGGGTCGGCGTCGTCGACCTCGAAGACGACCTCGAGGCCGGGCAGGTGCACGCCGAGGCGGCTCCAGGAGGCCGTGCGGAACCACACCGCGTGGTCGTGCACCCGGTGGTTGAGGGGCAGCAGCACGGCCCTGCCGCCGAGCACGCAGGCGAGCCGACCGACGGGCTGACGGGCCAGGTGCTCCCAGCACTCACGGGCGGTCAGGTCGCGCAGGGTGGGCTCGGGGGCGAGGTGGGCGGCGGGGTCGCTGGGGTGGTCCATGGGGGCTCCTGGCCTGCGGCGGCGTGCGGGGACGTGCGGGGACGTGCGCCAGTCCACCGTCGCGGCGAGGGTCGTGCCCAGGGGCGAAGGTCCGCCGCGCGCGGGACCGGAGACCCCCGTCCCCGGTCCCGCGCCGTGGCGGCCGGCGAGCGGCCGGGCGCGGGAAGCAGGGACCTTGGACCCTGTCGGGGGTGTGACGGCTGGGCTGGGATGGACCTCGTCGACGGGGGTCGGCGTCAGCCGCTGCGACGCCAACGAGCCTCGAGATCTCCCCGGTCCGGCCCGAGGGGCCCCCGTCGGCCCCCCGACCACGCCCCCAGGAGCAGCGATGACCCTCACCGAGCTGGTGCACCGCCGACGTCGTCGGCGTGCGGCGTCGCTGCGGGCCCGCGGCTCCCTGGCCTGGGCGCTGCACCCGGCCACCTCGCCGCTGGAGGTGGCCGCCGCGCTGCGTGAGCTGCCGGGCCGTGACCTGGCCCGCCTGCTGGCCCACCCGGTGCCCGAGCACGCGACACCGGGCTACGCCGCCAGCCTGAGGGCCGTGCACGAGCTGGTCGCCGCCGAGGTGCAGCGCCGCCGGCCCCTCTCCCCGGTGGGGAGCCGGGCGGCGCCGACCTGAGCCGGCCCGGTCAGGAGCAGGTGGCGCCGAAGGCGGCGATCTCCTTCTCCAGCTGCGCGATCCGGGCCTCGGTGTTGTTGTCGTAGGCCGGGGTCGGCCCGGGCACCTGCCAGAAGCTGGGCAGGTAGACCTCGCCGTAGGTGGCGCCGGTGGTGCGCAGCCGGTCGAAGACCGGCGCCCAGTCGTAGCCGTCGGGCTGGATCATCTGCAGGCCGCGCTCGACCGGCTTGGACCAGATCCTGTCGAACTGGCCCTCCACGGTCATGTCGGGCGAGCCCCACTCGCGGGTCTCGTCCCAGCCGTTGGCCTGCACGAAGAACCGGTCGCTGTCGGCGCCGACCAGGCTGACGACGTGGTCGGCGAGCGCGGCCGACTGCCCGCCCGAGAGGGGTCCGTAGCCCGAGAGCGGGAGCTCCACGGCCAGGCTGGCCGAGGCGAGGGAGGCGGCCACGTCGATCAGCTCGCGGTGGCCCTGGAGCCAGGCGGTCTGCGTGTAGCCGGCGGCGGCGCGGACCTCGGCGCCGTGGTTGAGCTCGGCCCAGTCCAGGCCGTACCAGGACAGGTGCAGCAGGTGGACGTCGTGGGCGCGCGACCAGGCGGCGAGCTTGCGGGCGTAGGCGGCGTACTCACGCAGGAAGACGTCGTTGGTGCCGGTCGTGGAGTCCCAGGGCAGCGGCACGCGGGCACCGTCGACCAGGTAGCTCGCGGCACCGGCGTCGAAGACCCGCGCCGGGGTGTGGGCGCCGGCCATGAAGCGGATCGAGAGGGCCTTGCCGGCGCTGCGCGCGATCTCGTCGGCGAGGTCGAGCACGGGGTGGGTGGTCTGGGTGCCGGTCAGGTCGACGGCGTCCCACGGGAAGCGCACCGAGAAGCCGACGACGCCGGGCAGGGCCAGGGCGGCCTCGATGCGCGGGCGCAGCCGCTCGAGGTCGGTGACCGAGGAGACCTGGTAGAGCACCCAGGTGCCGCAGGACTCCTGCGCGAGGTCGGTGGTGACCGGCGTCGGGGTCGGGGTCGGCGTGGGGGTGGCCGTGGCGGTCGGGGTGGGTGTCGGGGTGGGCGTCGCGGTGGCGGTCGGGGTCGGGGTCGGCGTCGGGGTGGGCGTCGCGGAGGCCGTGGGCACCGTCAGGTCGGCGGTGTAGGCCAGGTAGCGGTCCCTGAGGGGGTACGACGTGCGCACGACCAGGCGGTAGGAGCCCGCGGCGACCCGGCCGGAGATCCGCACCGGGCTCGTGCCGGAGTCGCTCATCACCACCGAGCCGTCGGGTCGGCGCAGCGACACCGTCAGCGTCGGCGGGGCGACGCGGGCCGCGCGCCGCGCCAGGCGGCCGGAGTCGCGGCGCAGCTCGAAGTCCACGCGGGCCGCGAGCGTGCCGGCCGGTGTGTCGACGTCGTAGGTGCGCGACGGGTTCTGGCTGGTGAGCCGACCCGACAGGTCGGCCGACCAGCCGGGGGAGGACGAGGCGCCGACGAGCAGCGAGGCCACGACGGCGGTCAGGAGGGTGAGGACGCCGACGAGGGCGCGGCGCGTGCGGGCGCGCGGTCGTGCCGGGGGGGTGCTGGGGGGCATGGGGGAGCTCCTGGGCGTGGGTGGGGACCACGACCACCGCGGGACCTGCGAGGGGGAGGAGGGTGCCTCCGGGGGGAGTGCGGGGGGCCGTGGGACGCCGGCGGGGGTGCCGGGCGCGGACCACCGGGTCGGTCCGTGCCCCTAGAGCATCGGCAGACCCCGTGGCCGATCCATCAGCAAAGTGGGGTAATCAGGGCCGCGTGGGACCCATGACCCTGGACAAGAGCGTGGGGGAGGTCTCCGGATTTTGCTCGGGATCACCGATCTGGAGGATCGGCCGGTGCCTCGGAGCACGGTGCCTCGGAGCACGGTGCCTCGGAGCACGGTGCCTCAGAGAACGGGCCCGACCGTGGTGAGCTCGGGGTGCCGGGCCGCCCAGGCCTCGACGGTGTCGGTGCGCAGGGCCTCCCACAGGGTGTCGGCCCGGGCGCGGTCGAGGTAGACGACGCTCTCCGCGCCCTCGCGGCCCAGCCCCGACACCGGGGCCGAGAGGTAGGTGATGTCGTCGCTGGTCATGCCGCGCAGCTCGGTGAGGAGGGCCCGCATGTCGGAGACCTCCCAGCCGCTGTCGACGGTGACGTTGCGGGTGACGGTGTCGAGCAGGTCGTAGACGTCCCAGGGAGCGGGCCCGCCGAGCTCGCGCAGCGCCCCGCGGGCGAGGTTGCGCGCCACCGCCAGCTCACGGCGGATGCGGTCGAGGTCGCCGCCGGGCAGGCCGTAGCGCTGGCGCACGTAGAGCAGCGCCTGGCGCCCGTCGAGGGTCTGCCGACCCTGGGCCCAGACCACGTCGTGCCGGGTGTCGGTGACGGTGCGGGGCACGGTGACGGTGACCCCGCCGACGGCGTCGATGATCGAGCCGTAGCCGGTCCAGTCGGTGATGGCGACGTGGTCGACGCGCAGGCCGGTGAGCTCCTCGACGGTGTGGACGGCCAGGCGCGGGCCGCCGTAGGAGTAGGCGGCGTTGATCTTGTGCGAGCCCCAGCCCGGCACGTCGACCCAGGAGTCGCGGGGGAAGGCGACCACCGAGGCGCCGGCGCGGTCGCCGTCGACGTGGACCAGCATCATGACGTCGGAGCGACCCGCGCCCGGGATCCAGCCCTCGAGGTCGGCCTCGGTGCCGGTGGTGAGGCCGTCGGCGCGCCGGTCGGTGCCCATGACCAGGATGTTCATCGAGTCGGCCGCCGGGCCGCTGCTGGGGCGCGGGGGCCGGTCCTCGAGGCCGGTGAAGACGCCGTCGACGCGGTCGACCTGCCCGGCCAGGTGCGACTGCACCACCAGCAGCGTGCCCACCGCGGCGAGCACCGTGGTGAGCACCGTGCAGCCCACCATGATGGCGGCGCGGGCGCGGCGGCTGGCCGGGGGGCCGGCTGGGGGGCCGGCGGGGTCGGCCGGTGCTCCAGGGCTCGGGGGAGCGTCGTGAGCGGTCGTCATGGGGCGAGCCTCCGTCGCTCCGGGCCCCCCTCGCCACGGCCTGTGCGGGGGTCCTCAAATGTGGGGAGCGGGCGCGACGCCGCCGGGGGTCCCCACAATGAGGCAAAAGGCCCTGCGGGGCCCGGGGGGCCGGGCGGTCGCTGGTCGTATCGCCCTCGTGGCCCGACACCGGATCGAACGACAGCGCACCCACGGCGAGCAGGCCGTGCTCATCGCCGCGGCCCTGCTCACCCTCGCGCTGGTGCTGACCACGTGCCTGGCCCTGGCGGCGAGCGCCCGCGGCGCCGAGCCCGCGGCGAGCGCCGCACCGGCCCGGCTGGCCGCGGCGGCACCGCCGGACTTCCTCGGCACCCTGGCCGGGCCCTCCCAGGCGGCGATGTACCCCTCCGGCCTCGAGGTCGACGCGGTCCACGACCGGCTCGTCGTGGCCGACACCGGCCGCGACCGCGTGCTGTTCTACAGCCGCACCGGCACCAAGCTCGGCGGCTTCGGCACCTACGGCACCGAGCCCGGGCAGATGGCCAGCCCGCGCGACGTGGCGGTCGACGAGGCCGGCGACGTCTACGTCGCCGACGCCGAGAACAACCGGATCCAGAAGTTCACTTCCACCGGCACCTTCCTGTGGCAGCGCGGCGGCCTCGGCACCGGCAACGAGACCCTCAACACCCCCATCGGCGTCACCTGGGACGCCGCCAACGACGTGCTGCTCGTCGCCTCGACCGGTCAGTCGCTGGTCAAGGCCTGGGACGCCGACGGGGTCTTCCGCTGGAAGTCGCCCACCGGCACCGCGCTGGGCGCCAACGGCATCCGCGACGTCGCCCGCGGCCCCGACGGCCGGATCTGGCTGACGGCCTACAAGCAGCACCAGGTCAAGGCCTACGACGTGTCCGCGGCCGGGGTGTGGGCGAGCACCACCCCCGCGGTGGTGCTCGGCGACGGCGTCGCCTCGGGCAGCGGCGAGGGTCAGCTCAACTTCCCCTACAACACGGTCTGGTCCGCCGACGGCGACACGATCTACGTCTCCGACACCGGCAACGGGCGCATCGCTCGCTGGGACCTCTCCGGCCCCACGCCGCAGTGGCTGCCGCCCTTCGGTGGGCGCTGCAGCAACCACCCGCAGCCCTGCGAGGACCCGCCGGCCGACGCGGGTCTGTTCAACCACCTGCGACGCGTGGCCGTCGACGCCGACGGCGCGGTCTACGGCGCCGACTTCTGGGGCGGCGGCCTGGAGGTCTTCAGCCCCGCGGGCGCCTCCGTGCGCTCCATCGAGGGCGCCGAGGCACCGGCCCCCGGCTTCGCCGAGGCCTACGCCGTCGACGTGGCCCCCAGCGGCCAGGTCTACGTCATGGACCGCCTCAACCACCGCATCCAGCGCTTCCGCCCCGACGGCACGTACGTCGACCGGGTCGGTGCCCGCGGCACCCAGCCGGCGACGTTCTCCTGGCCCGAGGGCGTGACGACCGGGCCCGACGGCTCGGTGTGGGCCGTCGACACGCGCGGTGACCGCATCGAGCGCTTCGCCGCCGACCTGTCGCCCACCGGCGTGCCGTCCTACGGCTCCACGGGCAGCGAGACGGGCCGCTTCAACTACCCCTCCAACGCCGACGTCGGCGCCGACGGCTTGGTCTGGGTGGCCGACACCCGCAACCACCGCCTGCAGACCTTCGACCCCGCGAGCGGCACGTTCGCCACCGTCGGCTCCCAGGGCGCGGCCCCCGGACAGCTGCAGGACCCCATGGGCGTGGCGGTGACGCCGGGCGCGGTCTACGTCGCCGACACCGGCAACGACCGGGTGCAGAAGCTCGCCCTCGACGGCACGCCGCTGGCCTCCTTCGCCACCGGCCTGCTCGGCCCCCAGGGCCTGGAGGTCGCCCCCGACGGCTCGGTCTGGGTGGCCGACACCGGCAACAGCCGCCTGGTGCACCTCTCGGCCGACCTCGTCGACCTCGGCGACGGCTTCGGCTCGCGCGGCAACGGCGACACCCAGTTCTTCGACCCCCACGACCTCGCCTTCGGCAACGACCGGATGTACGTCGCCGACACCTACAACGACCGCGTCCAGGTCTTCGCCGCCCCCGGCCCGGTCGACCCGCCGCAGGAGCCGCTGAGCCCGGTCTACCGCGACCAGCTCTCCGACCCCGGCGGTCGCGCCCCGGTCTACCCCGCCGGCCTCGCCGTGGTCGACGGCACCTGGTACGTCGCCGACTCCGGGGGCAGCCGGGTCGTGACCCTCGACCCCGCCACCGGCACCGTCACGCCGCTGACCACGACCGGTCTCACCGACCCCCGCGACCTCGAGCTCGACGCGGCCGACCCCACCGCGCTGTGGGTGACCGACACCGGCGGCAACCGCGTCGTGCGCCTCTCGCGCACCGGCCAGCAGCTCGGCACCATCGGCGGGCTGACCCAGCCCTACGGCCTGGCCAACGACGCCACCCGGGTCTACGTCGCCAACACCTACGCCAACAGCGTGCGGGCCCTCACCCGTACCGGGGCGACGGCCTGGACCCAGACCACCTGCGGCGGCACCGCCTTCTCCCGCCCCCGCGACGTCGGACTGGCCGACGACGGCCGGGTCCTGGTCGCCGACACCGACAACGACCGGATCGTGGTGCTCGAGGCGGCCACCGGCGCCTGCGTGCGCACCTTCGGCACCCGTGGCACCGGGGCGGTGCAGTTCAAGTCGCCGCGCAGCGTCACCTCCGACGGCGCGGGCGGCATGTGGGTGGCCGACGCGCTCAACTACCGCGTGCAGCACCTCACCGCCACGGGCGGCTCGCTCGGCGCGACCCCCGTCGCGGCCTACGGCGACGGGGCCCAGCAGTTCCGCTCGCCGCACTGCGTCACCCGGCTGCCGGGCACCACCGAGGTCGCGGTGTGCGACACGTTCAACTTCCGGCTCGCGGTCTACGACGGCGCCGGCGCGTCCCCGGCGTACGACCGGACGGTGGGGGGCACGAAGCCGACCGCCGGCGGCTTCAACGGCGCCTTCGCGGTGGCCTACGGCCCCGACGGCTCGCTCTACGCCGCCGACTGGTTCAACCACCGCGTCCAGCGCTTCGCGCCCGACGGCTCCTACGTCTCGCAGTGGGGCGGCTACGGGCCGCAGAACGGCTCGCTGATCTTCCCGCGCGGACTGCTCGTCACCGCCGCGGGCGACGTCGTCGTCACCGACAGCGAGAACAACCGCATCGACGTCTTCACCGCCGCCGGCGCCTTCGTGCGCCAGGTCAAGCCCCCGGCCGGCACGACCTTGAGCCGCCCGCACCAGACCGCGCTCGACGGCAGCGGCGGCTACTGGATCGCCGACACCAACAACAACCGCGTCGTGCACCTCGCCTCCGACGGTGCCGTGCTGGGCACGTTCCCGGTCGCGGGCGCCGCGGCGGCCAGCAGGCCCGAGGGCGTCGCGGTCGACGCCGACGGCACGCTGCTGGTCTCCAACACCCAGAACAACCGCGTCGAGCGCTACTCCACCGCCGGCGCCCTCCTCGCCACCGTGGCCGCCTCCGGCACCGGCAGCGGCCAGGTGCGCAAGCCCGGCGGCCTCCTGGTCACCGGCACCGGCGCCGACCGGCGCCTCCACATCGCCGACGCCGGCAACGACCGCGTGGTCGTGCTCGACGCCACCGGCGCGGTCGAGACCGCCTTCGGCTCCACGGGGTCGGGCAGCGGTCAGCTCGAGCAGCCCCGCGGGGTCGCCGTCGACCCCACCGACGGCGACCTCGCGGTGGCCGACTACGGCAACGACCGGGTCTCGCTGTGGGACCCCCAGGGCACCCCGCCGCCGCCCGACACCACGGCCCCGGGCGTGACGGTCACGGCACCGGCCGCGGGTGCCTCGCTCCCGGCGGGCAGCGTCGCGGTCACCGGCACGGCCACCGACGACACCTCGGTCGCCGGGGTCACCGTGGCGGTGCAGCGCGCCGACGGCAGCTGGCTCCAGGCCTCCGGGGCGTGGGGGAGCACCCGCCAGGAGCTCGACGCGACCCTCGCCGCCCCCGGGTCCACCTCGACCGGCTTCTCGCTGTCCTTCGTCGCCGGCACCGCCGGCGGCCACACCGTGAGCGTCACCGCCCGTGACCAGGCGGCCAACCCGGCCACCGCGACCCGGTCCTTCACGGTCGCGGGCGCCGACACCGGGGCGCCCGACACGGTCGTGACCTCCCCGGCGCAGGACGCCGTCGTGGCGCCGCCGACGCTGTCGCTGACCGGCACCGCCAGCGACCCCGCAGGCGGGTCGGGCGTCGCCTCGGTCACGGTGCTGGTCAAGGACCGCGACACCGGGCTGTGGCTCAAGGCCGACGGCAGCTGGGGGAGCACCACAGCGGGCGCCCAGCGCCTGGCCGACCTCGCAGCGCCCGGCGCCGCGAGCACCGGCTGGTCCCTCGACGTGCCGCTGGCGACGGGGAGGTACCTGCTGACGGCGCGGGCCCGCGACGGTGCCGGCAACCAGGACGCCACCCCCGCCTCGCGGCAGGTCACGGTGCGCGCGAGCGACAGCGTGGCCCCCGACGCCACCGTCACCAGCCCGGCCCAGGGGGCGCAGGTGCCGCTCGGGGCCGTCCCGCTGCGCGGCGGCGCCACCGACGACACCGGGGTCGCCACGGTGCTGCTGGCCGTGCAGGACACCGTGTCGAAGGAGTGGCTGCGCCCCGACGGCAGCTTCGGGGCGTCCTACCGCACCGTGACCGCCGTCCTCGCCGCCCCCGGTGCGACGAGCACCACCTGGGCCTTCACCTTCCAGCCGCCGCTGGCGCGGACCTACGCCGTCACCGCCATCGCCCGAGACGCCGCCGGCAACCAGGACCCCACCAAGCCCCGCAGCACCTTCACCGTCACCCCGTGACGGCTCCGCCCGCCCGCCCCGGCGGCACCTGCACCCGACACCACCACGAGGACCCGATGCCCACCACCCGCCGCACCCCCGCACCGCTGGCCGTCCTGGCCGCCCTGGCCGGGCTGGTGCTCAGCGCCGCCCTCGTCGTCGCGGCCCCCGCCTCGGCCGGCCCCGCCGACCCGGGGCCGGTGCTCGGCGGGCCGCTGCACGCCGAGATGTACCCCTCGGGGGTCGAGACGGCGCCCGACGGCACGGTCGTGGTCGCCGACACCGGCAACAACCGGGTCGCGCGCTACACCGCCGACGGCACGCTCGTGTGGTCGGTGGGCACCTACGGCGCGGGCACCGGACAGTTCGACAACCCCCGCGACGTGGGCGTCGACGCCCAGAACAACGTCTACGTCGCCGACACCCGCAACAGCCGCATCGTCAAGCTCTCCCCGAGCGGTGCCTGGCTGGGCTCCACCACCGGACCCGCCACCGCCTTCTCCTTCCCCCTCGGGGTCTCCGCGAAGGGCGACAAGGTCTACGTCGGCGACACCGGCCGCGCCCGCGTCGTCGTGCTCGACGACGACCTGGCGGTCCTGCAGACCGTCGTGGCCAACGGTGCCTGCACGAACATCAACGACAACCGCGACGCGCAGGCCGACAGCGCCGGCAACATCTACGTCGCCGGCTACAAGACCAACCAGGTCGTGAAGTTCGCCCCCGACGGCACCTGCCTGGCGACGTGGGGCGGCACCGGCACCGCGGAGGGCAAGTTCCGCACCCCCTACGGCATCGCCACCGCCCTCGACCCGGTGACGGGCCAGGAGCTGGTCTACGTCGCCGACGGGCTCAACAACCGGGTGCAGGTCTTCACCACCACCGGCACGTTCGTCACCGCCTTCGGCACCTACGGCGAGCCCACCACCGTGGGCACGTTCACCACGATGCGCCGCGTCGCGGTGGCCCAGGACGGCAGCGGCGACGTGTGGGCCGCCGACCTGTGGGGCGACCGGGTCGAGCGCTGGGAGCGCACCGACACCGGCTTCTCCTACGACCGCACCATCGGCGCGGTGATGCCCGAGGCCACCTCCACCGCGGTCTTCCACGAGCCGCGCGGCATGGCGCTCGCACCCGACGGCGACCTGTGGGTCTCCGACACCGTGCACCACCAGTTCCGCCGCTTCGACGCCTCGGGGTCCCTGGTCGGCCACTGCGGCCAGCGCGCCGCCGAGGGCACCCAGCTGGGGCAGTTCAACTGGCCCCGCGGCCTCGCGGTCGACCCCGCCACCGGCGACCTGTGGGTGGCCGACACCAAGCAGCACCAGCTGCAGGTGCTCGACGAGGGCTGCACCGGCATCGGCTTCGTCAAGAACGCCCCGGCCGGCACCGACACCCGCTCCTTCAACTGGCCCTACGACATCGCCATCCGCGCCTCCGACCGCTACGCCTTCGTCGTCGACACCCAGAACCACCGCATCAAGGCCTACGACGTCGCCGGCGCGGTCTTCGGCACCGACAACAAGGGCCCGCTGCCCGTGCACGTCTTCGGCTCCCGCGGCGCCGGGGCCACCAACTTCCGCTTCCCCAGCGCGGTGGCCGTCGGCCCCGACGGCCACGTCTACGTCGCCGACCGCGGCAACAACCGGGTGCAGGAGCTGACCTACTCGCCGGCCGCGGGCTTCGCGCCCGTGCGGAGCTGGACCGCGGGCGGCACGCTCGACGCCCCCGAGGGCGTCGGCGTCGACCCCACGGGCCGTGTCGTGGTGGCCGACAGCGGCGACGACGAGATGGTCGTGCTGGCCCCCGACCGCAGCGTCGAGGCCACCGTCGGCGGCCTGCACCACCCCTCGGCGGTCGAGGTCGGGCCCACCGGCACCATCTACCTCGCCGACACCTACGCCGACGTCGTGCGCACCTACACGATGGGCGCCTCGCCGCCGCCCGACACGACCGCGCCGAGCGGCTCGCTGACCTCGCCCAGCGCGGGCCAGCAGGTGCCCGTGGGGCCGGTGACCCTGACCGGCACCGCGAGCGACGACCGCTCCGTCGCGGCGGCGTACGTCGCCGTGCGCCGTGGTGACACCTCCACCTGGCTGCGCCCCGACGGCAGCTGGGGCGCCTTCACCTGGGTGCCCACCACCCTGGCCGCCCCGGGCTCGACCTCGACCGGCTGGTCGCTGGGCCTCACGCTGCCCAGCGCGACCGGCTACGCCGTGCAGGTGCGCGTCGACGACGCCAGCGGCAACCAGAACCCGACGCCGCGACCGGCGACGTCCTTCACCGCGACCAGCGGCGGCAGCGACACCGCCACGCCGGTCGTGACCATCACGGCGCCCGCCGCGGGCGCCTCCGTGCCCGCGCCGGTGAGCATCACCGGCTCGGCCAGCGACGACCGGGGGGTCGCGTCCGTGAAGCTCGGCATCAAGCAGTCCTCGACCGGCCTGTGGTGGAACGGCACCACCTGGCAGGCCGCGGCCACCAAGGTCAGCGCCGTGCTCGCCGCGCCCGGCGGCGCCTCGACGACCTGGTCCTACGAGCTGGCCGGGGTCGCCCCGGGCGGCTACGGCTTCTCCACCGACGCCACCGACACCGCGGGCCGGCTCGCGACCGGCACGGGCAAGCCCGGCTGGCGGTCCTTCACGGTGACCCCGTGAGCGCCCCGGTGAGCACGGCGCGGCGTCGGGTGCCCCCGGTGGTGCTGGCGCTGGCCGTCGTCGCCGCAGGTCTGGTCTTCGTGGGCCTGAGCAGCCCGCCGGCGCAGGCGGCGTGGAGCGCCCCGGCGCTGGTGCGCTCGATCAGCGGCAACGGCCGCCCCGGTGTCTTCCCGTGGGGGGTCCAGGTCAACCCCGTCAACGGCGAGGTCGTGGTGGGCGACTACCTCAACAACCAGGTGCGGCGCTACACGCCGGCCGGGCGGGTCCTCGGCTCGTTCTACCGCGCCAACGCGACGGGCCAGCCGTACTCGATCGGTGTCGACCCCCGCCAGGGCGACATCTACGTGCCGGAGATCGCCGACGGCCAGCCGGGCAACAAGGTCGCGCAGTACAGCAAGGACGGTGCGTTCCTGCGCCAGCTCACCCTCAACGGCATCGACTACCAGGCCTGGATCAGCATCGACGCCGCCGGCAACCTGGTGCAGGCCGACAGCCACTACGCCAACTCGCTGACCAACCCGCCCGCCGTGCGGGTCTGGCGGCTCTCCGACGGGCGCAACACCCGCACCTTCAACGTGCTCCCGCCCGGCACCACGAGCAGCACCATCCCGCGCATCTACGGCATCGACACCGACGCGGCCGGGAACTTCTGGCTCACCGACACCTTCAACAACCGGATCCTCAAGTACTCACCCACCGGCTCCTACCTGGCCACCTACGGCGCCGACGTGCTCGGCGGCGACGCGCGCGGCATGGCCGTCGACGACGCGCGCAACCGGCTCTACGTCTCGGTGCCCACCACCGGCGTGGTGGAGGTCTTCGACCTGCAGGGCAACCACGTCGACACCCTCGGCGCCGGGGCCGGCACCGGCCCGCTGAACCTGGGCAGCCCGCGCCAGCCCGCGGTGGCGCCCGACGGCACGGTCTACGTCGCGGAGTACGGCAACGCCCGCGTGCACCGCTTCACCGCCACCGGCGAGGACGCCGGCTTCTTCCCGCGCCCCGCGCAGCCGGCCGTCGCCGGCCAGCTCGGCGAGCCGCGCGACGTCGACGTCGACGACCAGACCGGCGACGTGTGGGTGGCCGACTCGTGGAACCAGCGCTTCCAGCGCTTCGCCCCGACCGGTGCCTTCATCGGCACCTGGGGCACCCGCTCGGCCTCGCCGACCTACGGCATGAACTACCCCCGCGGGATCGGCGTCGACCCCGTCAGCCGGCGGGTCTGGGTGGCCAACCAGCGCGGGCACCACATCAAGCGCTACGAGTACGACGGCACCTTCGTCGACCAGCTCGGCAGCGCCGAGAGCGACTCGGCCGACCCGGGCTCCTTCCGGTGGCCGCTCGACATCGAGTTCCAGGCCGGGCGGGCCATCGTGACCGACCGCAACTCCAGCAAGGTCAAGATCCTCGACGCCGCCTCCGGCACGGAGATCGGCCAGATCACGCGGGCCGGCAACCACGGTGGGGCGATCGACCCGGCCACCGGCAACGTGTTCCTCGCCGACGGCACCAAGGTCTACGTCTACAACCCCACCGGCACCACCCTGCTGACCAGCTTCGGCACGTCCGGCACCGGCGACGGGCAGTTCCGCCACATCTGGGACATGGTCGTCAGCAACGGCGTGCTCTACGTCACCGACGACCTGGCCTCGCGGGTGCAGGCCTTCACGACCTCGGGCACCTTCCTGGGCAAGTGGGGCGGCTACGGCCAGGGCGCCTACCAGTTCAAGAACCCCTCGGGCATCGCCACCGACGACGAGGGCCTGCTCTACGTCGCCGACGCGGGCAACGACCGCGTGATGGTCTTCGACCCCGCCAGGGCCCGGGGCGGCAGCGCCTGGCCGCCGCCGACCACGACCCTGGCCTACCCGGGTCAGGGCGCCACCGTGCCGGCCCGTCCGGTGCGCCTCAGCGGCACCGTGACCGACGAGACCGGGGTGGCCTCGGTGCAGGTGGCCGTGCAGGACACCGGCACCGGGCTGTGGTTCGACGCGGGCAACTCGACCTGGTCGACGACGCAGACCTGGGCGCTGAGCCCGCTGGTCGGCGACACCGCCCGGAGCATGACCTGGGCGTGGAGCTTCATCGGCGTGGAGTACTCCGGCAGCTTCCACGCCGAGGTGCGCGGCGTCGACGTCGCCGGCAACGCCTCGCCCCCGACCTCCGTCGACTTCACGGTGGTGCCCGAGACCACCACCGACACCGTGGCCCCGGAGACGGTGCTCACCAACCCCTCGCCCGACGACAGCGTGGCCATCGAGCCGCCGCTGGTGGTGTCGGGCGACGCGGCCGACGACACCGGCGTGGAGTCGGTGGAGGTCAGGATCCGCCGCAGCGGCACCGGGCAGTTCCTGCAGCCCGACGGCTCGTTCTCGACGACCGCCGCCTGGCTCCCGGCCGCGCTCTCCGACCCCTCCACCGGCTCGACCGCGTGGAGCTGGTCGTGGGCCGACCCGTCGCCCGACGGCTACGAGGTCGCCACCCGCGCCACCGACGTGCTGGGGGCCGGTGCCGTCGCCGTGGTCGGCTCCTTCACGCTCACCGGCGTGCTGCCGCCCGACACCACGCCACTGGTCCTCTCGGACTCCCAGCCGGCCGCCGGCTCCACCGTGACCGCCGACGCCGCCACCCTCGGCGGCACCGCCACCGACGACCGCGCGGTGGCCTCGGTCGACGTCGCGCTCAAGGACAAGACCACGGGCCGGTGGCTGCGCCTCGACGGCTCCTGGGGCGCCTTCAGCTGGCTCCCGGCGGCGCTGGCCCCGCCCGGAGCGGCGAGCACCACGTGGTCGCGCCCCTGGGCCGCGGCCCCGGGGTCCTACGGCTACCAGCTGCGGGCCTCCGACGCCGCCGGCAACCCCACCACGCAAGCCTTCCGCTCCTTCACCGTCGCTCCCTGAGGAGGTCGTCACCGTGTCCCGTCCCACCCCGTCGCGCCGGCGGCGCCGAGGCGCCGCGGCCCTCGTGGCGGTCGTCGCCGCCCTGGCGGCGGTCGCTGCCGGCACGCTCAGCCTGCCCCTGCCACCGGCGCAGGCCGCGGTCACCGCCACCTGGGTGCGCCAGATCGGCGGTCCGGGCCACGCCGGGCTCTACGCCTGGGGCGCGGCCACGGCCCGTGACGGGTCGATCCTGGTGGGCGACTACAACAACTACGACGTCAAGCGCTACTCACCCGACGGCGAGCTGCTCCAGGTGATCGGGGGCAAGGGGAGCGGGCCGGGGCAGACCAACCAGCCCTACGGCCTGGCGGTCGACCCCACGTCCGGCGTGCTCTACGTCGCCGACACCATCCCGCGCGAGATCGAGGTCTACGACCCCGACGGCACCCCGCGGGCGACGTGGGACATCGACCCCACCGGGGGCTACTACACGACCCGGCTCGCGGTGAACCACGACGGCTGGGTCTACGCCGTCAACTCGCAGAGCATCAGCCGGACCAGCCCGCACACCGTCAACGTCTACGACCGCACCGGGGCCTTCCTCTTCCGCTTCGGCCGCACGGGCACCGGGCCGGGGGAGACCCTCGGCCTGCGCGGGATCGCGATCGGCCCCGAGGAGCAGGTCTTCGTGCTCGACGCGGGCAACCGCAGGGTGCTCGTCTTCGACCGCGACGGCGCCTACCTGCGCACCTTCGGCACGCCGGGTGCCGGACCCGGCCTCCTGGGCGGTGACCTGCGCGGGCTCGCCCTCGACCTCGACAACGGCTGGGTCTACGTCAGCGACGCCTCCGACGGCACGGTGGAGAAGCTCACCCTCGACGGCACACCGGTGGCCACCCTCACCGTGCCCGGCCCCGACCCGGGCACCACCGGCGGGCCCCGGGAGCTCACCGTGGGGCTCGACCACGCGCTCCACGTCATGGACTACACCGGTCAGCGGGTCCTGGTCTTCAGCCCGTCTGGCGCGCTGGTGCGCGAGGTGCCGGCGGTGCCCGAGCCCGCGCCGCCCGGCGGCTTCAACCAGCCCGAGGGCGTCGCGGTCGACCAGGGCACCGGTCAGGTCTTCGTCGCCGACACCTTCAACCACCGCGTGCAGCGCTTCGGACGCGCGGGGGGCTACCAGACCTCCTGGGGCTACCGCGGCCGCGGCACGGGCACGGCCATGGACTACCCCCGCGGCGTCGGCGTCGATCCCGCCGACGGCACGGTGTGGCTCAACAACACCCGCTCGGCCGACGTCAAGCACTACACCGCCGACGGTGGCCCCCTCGGCTCCTTCGGCAGCCAGGGAGCCGCTCCCGACCAGCTCTACTACTCCCGCGGGATCCACGTCGGCACCGACGGTCTCCTCTACGTGCCCGACTCCGGCAACCGTCGCCTGCAGGTGCTGACCCGCTCCGGCGACCTGGTCTGGTCGGCGCCGTGCGGCCAGGGCGCCCTCACCGGCAACTACGTCCTCTTCGGCTGCACCTCGGTCGACCGCGACGCCGCCGGCAACGTCTACGCCGCCGCACCCACCGAGGACGTGGTCTACAAGTTCTCCTCCACCGGTGTGCTGCTCGCGAAGCTCGGCAGCCACGGCACGGGGCCCGGGCAGCTCGACGGCGCCTACGGCGTGGCCGTGCGCGGCGACCGGCTCTTCGTCTCCGAGACCGACAACAACCGGATCAGCGTGCTGAGCCTCGACGGGGCCTTCGTGGGCTCCTTCGGCGGACCCGGCCGCGCCCACGGCCGCTTCCGACGGCCCACCGCGCTCGCCCTGGATCCCCAGGGCCGGCTCTACGTCACCGACACCGGCAACGACCGGGTGGAGGTCTTCCGTGTGTCCTGACCCGCTGTCCCACTCCCACGCCCCCCTCGAGACCGCGTCAGGGCCCGTCCACGCCCTCGCCGCCGCGCCGCTGCCCGAGGACGCCTCGCCCGCCGCGCGGCTGCGCGCCCGCGCGGGCCGCCACGTGGCCTGGGCCCGCCGCGACGGTCTCGGCCGCCTCGTGGAGGAGGACGGGCTCGACCCGCGCGAGCGGCTGGCCGGGGCGGTGTCGGCGTACCGGTGGCGGCGGGCGCACCCGCGCCCGGCCGGCTCGGCGCGCGCGGTGCTCGTGGTGGGGGTGCAGCGCTCGGGCACCAACATGGTCGTGCGCGGCATCGAGCGCGACCCCTCGGTCGAGGTGCACAACGAGAACGACCGCCGCGCCTTCGCCCGCTTCCAGCTGCGCGACGACGCGGTGGTGCGCGGCGTGGTGGGCGACAGCCGCCACGCCGTGGTGCTGCTCAAGGCGCTGTGCGACAGCGACCGCACCGCGCAGCTGCTCGACCGTCTCGGGCCCGAGAGCCGCGCCGTGTGGGTCTACCGCGACGTCGACGGTCGCGCCGCCTCGGCGGTCGCGAAGTTCGGCGACGTCAACCGCCGCGTGCTGGCCGAGATCGCCGCCGCGGCGGCCGAGGGGCGCCGGACGGGCCGCTGGCAGGAGCGCGGCCTCTCGCCGGCCTCCCTCGACCTGGTGCGCTCCCTCGACCCGGCCCGCCTCGACCCCTGGTCGGCCGCGGCGCTCTTGTGGGTGGTGCGCAACCGGCTGCTGCTCGAGGGTGGCCTGCACCGGCGCCGCGACGTGCACGTGGTCTCCTACGAGCGGACCGTCGCCGACCCCGAGCCGTCGGTGGGTGCGATGGCGCGCTTCCTCGGCCTCGAGCCGGCCCCGGGGCTGTGGTCCCACGTCGACGCGCGCAGCGTGCGTCCACGCCGCCTCGACCTCGACCCGCGCGTGCGGGCGGCGTGCACGGCGCTGGAGACCGACCTGGCCGCCGCGGCCGACGTGTCGCTGCGGCGGCAGGCCCCGCGGGACCCCCGGCGGTGAGGGTGGGTCCTGGGTCGGTCGCGCCCGCGACCGCGGTCGCGGGGGCGCCCCCGACCGGCACGCGCGGCGTGGCCCGCCAGAGCACGCTCAGCGGCTCGGTCGCCACCCTCGCCCTCGGCGCCGGGCTGCTGCTCGACGTCGCGGCGGCCGCCGCCTTCGGGGCCGGTCGCGACACCGACGCCTTCGTCGCCGCCGCGCGGCTGCCGCTGGCCGGCACCGCCGTGCTCCTCCTGCTCGGCAACCAGGTGCTGGTGCCGACCTTCGCCACCTGGGCGGTGACCCTCGAGGCACGGCGGATGCGACGCCTGGTGACGGGCACCCTGCTGGGGGCCGTGGGCATCGGCGCCGCGCTGGCCCTGGCCCTCGGCGCGCTCGGGCCGCTGCTGGCCCGGGTGCTGGCGCCGGGCTTCGACGCCGAGCAGACCGCGCTCACCGCCTCGCTGCTGTGGGTGATGGTCTGGACGCTGCCGCTGGCGGCCGGCTGCGAGGTGCTGCGCTCGTGGTTCAACGCCCGCGCCCAGGTCGTGGTGCCCGCCGCCATGACGGTGGTGATGAACCTGGTGGCCGCCGGCCTGGTGCTCACCTGGCCCGGTGACGTCCGGGTGCTGCCGCTGGCCTACGTCGTCGGCTCGGCCTGCCAGCTGCTGCTGGTGCTCGCCTGGGCGGTGGTGCGGGGCTTCCGGGTGGCCCGCCCGCGCTGGCGCGACCCCGAGCTGGTGGCGCTGCCGCGGCTGCTGGCCCGGCCCTCGACCGCGGCCGGGCTCAACCCGCTCGCCCGCGTCGCCGAGACCGCCATCGCGTCCTTCCTGGCCCCCGGGTCGGCGACGGTGCTGCACTACGGCAACCGGCTGGTCTCCGCCGTCGGCGGCACGGTGCTCTTCCGCTCGGTGATGGTCGCGGTGCTGCCGCGGCTGACCCGGGCCCAGGTCGCGGGCCGCCGCGACGAGGCCGCCGCCCTGGCCACCCTCGGCCTGCGGCTGATGGTGGCGGTCTCGCTGCCGCTGACCGCGCTCACCGTCGTGCTCGCCGTGCCGGGCGTGGAGCTGCTCTTCGGCCTCGGCCGCTTCGGGGAGTCCGACGCCCGGCTGCTGGGGCTGTGCGTGGTCGTGCTCGCGCTGTCCTTCCCGGCCTCGGCGGTGCAGCGGGCGCTGCTGGCTCCCTACTACGCCGCGCGCGACACCCGCGTGCCGCTGCGCAACGCGGTCGTCGGCGTCGCCGTCGACCTGGCGCTGCTGCCGGTGGCGGTGCTGCCCCTGCTCGGCACGGGCTACGAGGTGCTCGGCGTCGCCGCCGCCTTCGTGGCGGGCAACCTCGCCAACGTGGTCCACGCCCACCACTGCCTGGTGCGCTCCGAGCTGCCCCGACCGCGGCTCGACGCCGCGGCGCTGCGCGGGTCGGTGGTGGGGGCGCTCGCCGTCGCCGCGGCCGCCGGCGCGGCCTGGGCGCTCGGCGGCGGTCTCGCCCCGCTGCTGCCGGGCTCGGCCCTGCGCCTCGTGGTCGCGGGCTCGGTCGGCGTCGTGGTCCTCGTGCTCACCGTCGTCGTGCAGCGCCGTGCCTCGACCGGCGGCCGCCACCGGCGCACCGGGGGGGCCGGGTCGTGACCGGCCTGGTGGTCGGCCTCGGCGTGGTGCTCCTCGTGGGCCTCGCGCTGCGGCGCATCGACCTCTTCGTGCTCGTCGTCCTGCTCGTGCGCACCTCCCTCGACGCCGTGCGGGTGCCGGGGCCGGCCGGCCTCGACCCCGCCGCGCTCCTGGGCATCCTGCTGCTGGGCACCGCCTCGACCTGGCTGCTCGCGACCTGGCGCCGCGAGGGCTGGCCGCGGCTCTCCCCGCTCGCCCTGACCTCCCTGGCCTTCGCCGGGGCCGGCCTCGTCGGCGTCGCGGTGGCCCCGGCGTACGCCGTGGCGCTGGTGGAGTGGACGAGGCTGGCCAGCATCGCGGTGACCCTGCTGGTGGTGGAGCGCCTGGCCGCCTCGGCGACCTTCCGGCGCCGTCTCGTGCTCGTGCTGCTGCTGGCCGCGGTGGTGCCGCTGTCGACGGCCGCGGTGCAGGTCGTGCGGGGCGAGGGCCTCTTCGAGGCGGGTGGCTTCGACCGGGCGGTCGGCACCTTCACCCACCCCAACCCCTTCGCGGCCTACCTCTCGATCGTGGTCGTCGTGGCGCTGGCCCAGGTCGTGCACCGCAGCGAGACCCGGTTGCGCCTGGTCTGCGCCGCCGTGGCCGTGCTCGCCTCGCTCGGCCTGCTGGCCACCTACACCCGCGGCGCCTGGCTGGCCGCCCTGCTGGGCGTCGCGGTCGTGGTGGCGCTGCGGCAGCGCCGGCTGCTCCTCGGCGTGGCCGGCGCGCTGGTCGTCGTGCTGCTGCTCGTGCCCGGCATCGCCCAGCGCTTCGGCGACCTCGGCGACGAGGAGAGCCTGCGCGGCGAGCCGGGCAACTCGTTGACCTGGCGCTTCGAGTACTGGTCGGAGGCGCTCGACCTGGCCTCGGAGAGCCCCGTCACCGGCATCGGTCTCAAGCAGGTCGCGGGGGAGAGCCTCGAGGGCAAGCAGCCCCACAACGACTTCCTGCGCGCCTACGTCGAGATGGGCCTGCTCGGGCTGCTCGCCTTCACGCTCTTCGTGGCGCAGCTCGCGCGCACCGCCGTGCGCGGCTGGGCCCGCGCCCGGGGCGGCCCGGTCGCCGACCGTGCCCTGGCCGCGGCCTTCGCGGGGGTCGCCGCGGGCTACGTGCTGATGAGCGCCGTGGCCAACCTGATGTCGCAGGTCGTGGTCGGGGTCTACCTCGCCGCGCTGGCCGGCTGCGTCTCGGCGATGGTGCAGCGCGGCACCGACCCGGCCCTCGACCCGGCCCTCGACCCGGCCCTCGACCCGGCGCTCCACCCCGCCCTCCACACCGGACCCGTCCCCAATAACGAGCACGGCCGGCCGCCTCGCGCCGAGGAGGACCCCACGGGCGGCACGGTGGAGCCCGGCACCGGCCGTCGCGCCAGCGCGGCCGGGGAGGCCGTCACCGGGGGAGAGTGAGATGCGCGTCCTGCACGTCAACAAGTTCCTGCACCGCCGCGGCGGGGCCGAGGGCTACATGCTCGACCTGGCCGAGCTGCAACGGGTCGACGGCCACGAGGTCGCCTTCTTCGGGATGCAGCACCCCGACAACGACGTCGCCTCGGTCGGCCGCCCACCGCGCCACGTGGAGTTCGACCCGGCGCCCTCCGGCACGGTCGCCCGCCTCGGGCTGCTCGGGCGCATGGTCTGGTCGGTGCCCGCGGCCCGCGGCATGGCGGCGGCCATCGAGGAGTTCCGCCCCGACGTCGTGCACGCCCACAACGTCTACCACCAGCTCTCGCCCTCGGTGCTCCACGCGGCCTCCTCGCGCGGGGTGCCGGTCGTGCTGACCCTGCACGACTACAAGCTGGTCTGTCCGACCTACCGCTTCCTCGACCACGACGCGCCCTGCACCGCGTGCGTGACGCGCGGCCCGTGGGAGGCCGCCCGGCGCTCCTGCCAGGGCGGCTCGCGCGCGGCCAGCGCCGCCGCGGCGCTCGAGGTCGACCTGCACCGCCGCTTCGGGGCCTACGACGCCGTCGACCGTTTCCTGGCCCCCAGCCGGTTCCTCGGCGACCAGGTGGCCGCCGCCGGCGTGCAGGCGGGGCGCGTGCGCGTGCAGCCCAACTTCGCGGTGCTCGGTGCGCCTCCGGAGGGCCCGCCCGCCGACCCGCGGCTCGTGGTGGCCGCGCGCCTGTCCAGCGAGAAGGGCGTGGACACCCTGGTGCGCGCGGTGGGCGCCCTCGACCTGGCCTCCTCCGGGGTCGCCGGGGGCGCCGGGCAACCCGCGGGGCCGGTGCTCGACGTCGCCGGCGACGGGCCCGCCCGTGCCGAGCTCGAGCGGCTCGCCGCGGCCGTCGCCCCGGGGCGCGTGCGCTTCCACGGGCGTCTGGCCCGCGAGGAGCTCCACGCGCTGATGGCCGGCGCCACCGCGTCGGTCGTGCCCTCGCGCTGGCACGAGAACCAGCCGCTGTCGGTGCTGGAGTCGCAGGCCCTCGGGGTGCCGGTCGTGACGACCACGCTCGGCGGGCTGCCGGAGCTGGTCGATGAGACCACGGGCTGGCTCGTGCCGCCCGACGACCCCGCCCGGCTCGCCGAGGTGCTCGGCGCGGTGCTCGCCGACCCCGCCCGCGCCAGGCGCCGCGGCCTGGCCGGGAGGGCCCGGGTCGCCCGCGACCACGACCCCCGCACCCACCTCCGCTCCGTCGTCCGGCACTACCAGGAAGCAAGCGCGTCATGACCGTCGTCTCCAGCCGCCCCGGCACGCCCCTCACCCTGCCCGCCCCGAGCGCCCCGAGCGCACCGGGAGCCGCCGGAGAGCCGGCGGGGCCCCGTCGCGACCCGCGCGGCCCGCTGCGCATCGCCATGATCGGGCAGCGCGGGCTGCCCGCGCGCGCCGGTGGCGTCGAGCGCCACGTCGAGGAGATCGCCACGCGGCTGGCCGCCCGGGGCCACCACGTCACCGTCTACTGCCGTCCGGGCTACGCCGAGCGCACGACCCGCAGCTACCACGGGGTGCACCTGGCCTCGCTGCCCACCGTGCGCCACGCCGGGGGAGAGGCCTTCGTGCACAGCGCGCTCAGCGCGCTCGTCGCGGCCGGCGCCCACCTCGACGTCGTGCACTACCACGCCCTGGGTCCCGGTCTGTTCTCCCCGCTGACCCGCTCGCTGAGCCGCGCCGCGGTCGTGCAGACCGTGCACGGTCTCGACGACCAGCGCGACAAGTGGGGCGGTGGGGCGCAGCGCGTGCTGCGTGCCGGCCGGACCCTGTCGGCCCACGTGCCCGACGAGGTGGTGGTGGTCTCCCGCGCGCTCGCCGAGCACTACCGCGACGAGCTGGGCCGCTACACCACCTACATCGGCAACGGCGTGCCCGTCGTGCCGACCGCCGACCTCGACCTCCTCGCCGGGCTCGGCCTGCGCCCGGGCGGCTACGTCGCGTTCGTCGGGCGCCTGGTGCCGGAGAAGGACCCGCTCGGCCTGGTGCGCGCCTTCCGCGACGTCGCGACCGACCAGCGGCTCGTGCTGGTCGGCGACAGCAGCCACACCGACGCCTACGTCGAGCAGCTGCGCGCGGCCGCCGCCCTGGACCCCCGCGTGCACCTCATCGGCTACCAGTACGGCGCCCACCTCACCGCCCTGCAGGCCGGGGCCACGCTCGTCGCCCAGCCCTCGCTCCTCGAGGGCCTGCCGATCGCCCTGCTCGAGGCCGCCGCGCACGCCCGGCCCGTCGTGGCCAGCGACATCGCCCCGCACCTGGAGATCCTCGGCGGCTCCGCCCCGGGGCGGGCCGTCTTCCGGGCCGGCGACGGCGACGACCTGCGCCGGGTGCTGCAGAGCGAGCTCGACCGGCCGGCCGCCACCCGTCAGGCCGGTGCCGACCAGCTGCGCGCCGACGCCGTGCGCCGCTACGACTGGGACGTCGCCACCGACCTGCTGGAGGCCGTCTACCGCCGCGCCCGCGCCCGCCGCCACGGACCGGTGGGCCCGGTGGGTCCGGTGGGTCCTGAGGCCGCGGTCCGGGCGGCGCTCAGCGGATAGGGCCGGGGGAGCGCACCAGGACCGGCGCGGCCCCGACGTCGGACCCCACGGGGAGCCGGCGACCGGTGGCTGCGCGCAGCCGCCACGCACGCGGCGCGGGGCTCGGGCCGGTCTCCGACCACACCACCGCCCGCCACGGCCGCGGCGACCCGGCCGGCCCGGCGAGCCACCGCACCCCGCGCAGCCCGCGTCGCTCCCGCACCGGGGCCACGGTGCCGGGCCGTGCGCCGGCGAGCGCCCGCGCGAGCACCGCCCAGCCGCGTCCGGCCGGCAGCACGCGGCCGTCGGGGCGGGTCAGCCCACGGAAGACCTGGGCGTCCGCATCGGGGGTCCAGGCCACGGGCAGCTGCACCACCACGCGCACCCCGGAGCCCAGCAGCAGCGCGGTCGAGCGCCACAGGTCGCCGGCCTGCCGGCGGGCGTCCCACCGCGGGCCGGGCCAGGCGGTGCCGACCTCCCACGCCTCGACGCGGGCGCCGGGCGGGAGAGCGCCGCGCACGGCCCGCAGCGCCTGGGCCAGCGCCTCCGGCGCCTCGTAGAAGTGCAGCTGGTAGGCGTCGACGACCCCGTCGCGCACCAGCGCGAGCGCGTGGCGCCAGGTCTGCCGGGCCCGCCGGGCGGGCTCGCTGCGCAGGACCGCCGCGAGGCCGTCGCGCCCCCCGACCCGCTCGACCGCGGGCCACCGGCTGGCGCCGCCCTCGATGCGGCGCCCGTAGTGGAGCCGGTACGCCGCCAGGGCGGCCCGGTCGCGGTCGCGTGCCAGCAGCCGGGCGGCCAGCACGACGCCGTACCCGGTGCTCGACAGACCGGAGTCGAGCACCCGCGCGCGGGGGTCGGCGGCGCGCACGACGGGCGCGACCCGGCGCACGAGCCGGTCGTAGGCGGCGGGGGAGGCGGCCCAGAAGCCGGTCACGTCGGTCTCGTTCTCGACCGCCCACACGTGCACGCCCCGCGCGGCGTAGCGCTGCACCACCCGCCGCACGAGCGCGAGGTAGGCGTCGAGGTCGCGCGGCGGGGTCGAGGTCTGCTTGCCCGCCGCCTCGTCGCCGACCCGGCCGGGCGGCAGCGGCACCCGCGGCGGGGTGGTGCCCCAGCACTGGCCGGTGCGCAGCTTGAGCATCGGGGCGTGGCCGAGGGTGACCGCGTCGGAGACCAGCGCGTCGAGACGGGTCCAGTCGAGGACCCCGGGGCGGGGCTCGAGGTCGCACCACTCGACCTCGGCGAAGGTGAGGCCCGCGGGGAAGTCGGCGACGTAGCCGAAGGTGCCGGGCTGGGCCCGGCTCCACTTCAGGCCCAGCCACCCGGCCGCGCCCGCCCTGACCCGGGCGTCGGGGTCGACCGGGAGCACCGGGGCGGGCGTCGCGGAGCCGGTGGTGGTGGGCCGGCCCCCCGCAGCGCCCGGCGTCCCTGTCGCGCCGGGCAGCGCGGTCGGCGCGGCCGGCTCCCGGGCGGCGGGGTCGGTCCCGCCGCAGCCGCCCAGCGCGAGGGCGACGACGAGCAGCACGACCGGTGACGCGGGCCGACCCGGTGACGCGCAGACGCCCCCGAGGGGCCGGCGCCGGCTCACCGCCCCGGGGCGCCGGGGCGCAGCCGGTAGCCGTAGCGCCGCAGGGTGCCCCGGGTGAGGGCGGTGACGGCGCGCTGCTGTGCCCGCGGCATCGAGCGCCGCCACTCGTCGTCGAGGGTGAGCAGCACCAGGCCGCTGCGCATGCGCGCGGGGTTGCCGGCGACGGTGTGGTGCACCCCGAGCCGCGCCACGCCCGGCTCGGGCAGCAGCGCGCCGAGGTCGCCGCCGTCGAGCCCGAGGGTGCGCAGCACCCGGTCGAGCTGCTCGCGCGGCTGGGCGAGCAGGTCCTCGTAGGTCAGCCGCACGTAGCGGGCGGACCCGGCCGGCACGAGGGCCTCCATGCCGCGGTTCCACAGCAGCCACAGCGCCGCGCTCTTCCACGCGCCCCGCCGCTCCATCAGGGCGCCGGCGCCGAGGTCGGGCTGGGCCCGCACGCGGGTCCAGGAGTACGCCGCGGCGCGCGGGTCGCGCACCAGGTGCACCACGAGGGGCTCGACGTCCTCGAGGGCGTCGAGCACGGCGGCGTAGGTGGGCAGCTTGGAGGAGTCCACGACCACCGAGGCCCCGGCCACGGCGGCGGCCGCGGCGTAGAGACGCCCGGTGAGGCGCTCGAGCTCGCCGTCGGGGCGCAGGGAGACCCGCGCCCGCTGGTGCACGACGTGGGTGGGCAGGGTGCGCAGACGGGTGCGCGCGGTGAGCTCTGCGTGCATCCGCTCGGCCAGGGCCCGTCGCTCCGCGCCGGGGCCGGGGCCGAGGGCGAGGTCGAGCACCTCGCCCCACCACGGACAGGCCGAGAAGGTGGCGCCGCAGCCGCAGAGGCGGTCCTGGAGCAGGCCGCGCTCCCAGACGAAGCGCATCTCGCCGACGCTGACCCAGCCGTCGACACCGCCGAGCAGGTTGGCCAGCACCGTGCTGCCGCTGCGCCCGGTGCCGGCGACGTAGAGCACGCGGGTCGGTCCGGTGGTCGGTCCGGTGGTGTGGCCGGTGTTGGGGCCGGTGGCCGGCCGCGGGCCCGCGGCGGGCTCGACGCTCATCGCCGACCGACCGGGGTCGGGGTGCGGGGGCCGTCGTGCTCGGGGTCCTGGTCCGGGGCGTCGGCCCCGGGGGCGGGCGGGGCCGAGACCGAGCGCCGGCGGCGCGCCCGCCGGGTCTCGCGCCGGGGGGTCGACGCGGGCCCGGGCTCGCCCCTGGCCGGCGCCGGGGCCGGCCCCGAGCGGTGGGTGCGCGGGCGGTCGCGCAGCAGTCCCGCGGCCAGCACGACGGCCGCGGCCAGGGCCAGGCCGCCGACGGCGCCCGTCACCCCGGCGCGCACGAGCAGGGTGCGGCGGCTCTCGGTGACGGGGTCGCCGACGTCGAGGGTCTCGGGCTGCACGGCGGCGTCCTGGCGCACCAGCACGGCGTCGAGCTCGGCACGGGCGTCGGCGCGCAGGGCGCGGGAGCGCTCGACCTCGTCCTGCACCGGCTCGTAGCGGTCGACGGCGGTGCCGATCCGGGCCAGGTCGGCCTCGGCGCGGTCCAGGGCCTCCTGGAGCGCGGCGGCCCCTGCGCCGCCCACCGTGCCGTTGGCCAGGCCTGTGGTCAGCGCGACCCGCAGCTGGGTCGCCTCGCTCTCCTTGGCGCGGTAGGCCTCGATCGGCAGCAGCAGCCCCGAGCGCTCGGTGAGCCCCTCGCGGCGCTCGAGCGCGTCGGCGTAGCGGGCGTCGGCGCGGTCGAGCCGGGCCTGGGCGATGCCCACGGGCGCGACGTAGAGCTCCTGGGCCGTGCTGCGCACGAGGGCCTCGACGACGGCCGCGACGTCGGTGCCCGGCGGGGTGCGCACCTCGACGTCGAGGAGGTTCGAGGTGCCGACGCGCTCGGCGGTGACGTCGCGGTCGACGACCAGCTCGACGCCGACGGCGTCGCCGGCGTCCTGCACCGCGGTCTCCGAGACCAGCGCCGAGCGGAAGGCCTCGACGGCCTGGGCCACGGCCGAGGCGCTGGTGTCGGTCTCGGGCACGACCACGGCCACGGTGGCCAGCGAGGTCGCGCGCGGGGAGTCGTCGGCGTGCACCCCCACCCACAGCGCGGCGCAGAGCACGGGGAGGACGACGAGGAGCCACCGGGCGCGGCCGGCGGCGGTGAGGAGCTCGGTCAGCTGCATGGCGCCGAACCTAGGCAGCGATCAGCGTCCCCGACCCCGCCCCGACGGGCCGTCACCACTCTTGGGGACGTGCCCGCCGGGCCCCGCTGCACGGGGTCGCGGCTCGCTTGACTCCGAGGGTCAGAACGTCCACCCGAGGAGCCCCATGACGTCGTACGCCGCAGCCCGGCCGACCCGTCCGGCCCGGCCCGACGACCGCGGTGACGCGGGGCCGCTGTTCGTGCTGGGCGCGCCGCGCTCGGGCACGAGCCTGGTCTACCGCGCGCTGGCCCTGCACCCGCGCGCGGGCTGGGTCAGCAACTACCACCGCCGGCTCCCGGCCCTGCCGGAGCTGGGGGCCCTGGGCCGCGTGGCCCGCCTCGCGCCCGAGCGGCGCCGCGCGGTGTGGTTCGGCCCCGGGGGCGACGACGCCTACCGCTACGCCTCGCGCCGCAGCCTCGCCGAGCGGTTCTTCCCGCAGCCGGTGGAGGGCGAGCCGGTGTTCGTGCGCCGCGGCGCCCTGCCCGGCGCCGCCCCCGGCGACCCCGCCGTCGACGTCGCGGGCCTCGTGCGCGACCTGGAGCGGCTGCGCCGCAGCGCCGGCGCCGCGGTGGTGGTCTCCAAGCGCATCGACCACAACCGCCGGGTGCCGCTGCTGGCCGAGGCCTTCCCGCGGGCGCGCTTCGTGGTCGTGACGCGCGACGGCCGTGCCGTCACGCGCTCGCTGACCGGCGTGGACTGGTGGCCCGACCTGGAGCTGTGGTGGGACGGCGGGGCGCGGGTGCTCGACCGGGTGGCGCAGGGCGCCGACCCCGCCGAGCTGGCCGCGCGCCACTGGCTCCACGAGACCGAGGCCCTCGACGCGGGGCTGGCCGGGCTCGACCCGGGCCGCGTGCGCCACGTGGGCTACGAGGAGCTGGTCCGCGACCCCGTCGCGGTCCTCGGCGCGACCGCCCGCTTCGCCGGGCTGGGCGAGTACGGTGCGTGGGCCGAGGAGCTGCGCCGGCTGAGCTACCCCGACCGCAACCGCTCGACACGCGAGGTGCCGGTGGGCGTGGCCCGCATCCTCGCGCCGTCGCTGGCCCGTCACGGCTACCGGTGAGGGGCCGACGGTGAGGGCGAGACCGGTCTTCGTGCTCGGCACGGGGCGCTGCGGGTCGACACTGGTGCACGAGGTGCTGGCGCGCCACGAGGACACCGGCTTCGTGACCAACCTCGACGACCTCGGCGTGCTGCGCAGCCGCCACGCCCACAACGTCGCCTGGCGGCGCCTGCCCGCCGGGGTGACCCGCAAGGGCGGGGCGCGCTTCGCGCCGAGCGAGGCCTACCGGCTGCTGGCCCGCGAGGTGTCCCCGCTGCTCGTCGACCCCGCGCGCGACCTCACCGCCGCCGACGCCACCCCGTGGCTGCGGCGGCGGCTGGTCGACCTGGTGGAGGACCGGGCCGAGGCGCTGGGCGCCCCGGTCTTCCTGCACAAGCTCACCGGCTGGCCGCGCGCCGGCCTGCTGCTGGAGTGCTTCCCCGACGCCCTGGTCGTCGAGGTCGTGCGCGACGGTCGGGCGGTGGCCAGCTCGTGGCTGCAGATGCCGTGGTGGGACGGCCACCGCGGCGCCGGCCGGCTGCTCTTCGGCCCGCTGCGCCCCGACCTGCACGAGCTGTGGCGCGAGCACGGTGAGAGCTTCCCGGTGCTCGCGGGCCTGGCCTGGCGCTCGCTGATGGAGGCCTACGACGACGCGCGCGCCCTCGCACCGGCCGGGTCCTGGATCCGGGTGCGGCACGAGGACGTCGTCGCCGACCCGCACGGCACGCTCGGCGCCGTGCTCGACCACGTGGGACTGGCGCGCAGCCGGTCCTTCGAGCGGGGACTGGCCCGCCACCACTTCGACCCGGCCCGCTCGGAGGCCTTCCGCGACGACCTCGCCACCGGGGACGTCGCGGCCCTGGACAAGGTGCTGGACGCCCAGCTCCTCGCCCTCGGCTACCGCTGACACCCCGGCGCCGCGGCGTCCCTCGCACCAGGAGCAACCATGACCGACCCGTCCGAGACCCGACCGCGCGCTGCGCGCCGTACGCCGGGGCGGCGCAGCCGCCTGCGCGTCGCCGCCGCCCGCCTCCTGCTCGCCCTCACCGTGGCGCTCGCCCCGGCCCTGCTGGTCGTGACGACGACCGGCTCGACCGCCGACGCGGCGGTGGCCTCGGGCCAGCAGCCCCGCTTCCTGCGCTCCATCGGCGGCCAGGGCCGCCCGGGCGTCTTCGCCTGGGGCGTGCAGTACAACCCCGTGACCGAGGAGGTGCTGGTCGGCGACTACCTCAACTTCTCGGTGCGCCGCTACGACAAGCAGGGCAACCCGCTGGGCGACTTCTACCGGCCGAACCCGCTGGGCCAGCCCTACAGCATCGCCACCGACCCCACCGACGGGGCGGTCTACGTCGCGGAGCTCAAGGACAACCCGCTCACCGCCGCGATCGCCAAGTACGACAAGGCGGGCAACTTCCTCTACACCGCCGACGCCAGCCTGAGCTCCTCGACCGGCAACCGCTTCCGTGCCTTCTACCCCGTCTGGATGACGGTGGAGGAGGACACCGGGGACGTGTGGGTGCTCGACAGCCACTACCAGAACCTGTCGGTGACCGCGAACACCCTCGACGAGGCCAACCCGCCGCGCCTGCTGCACCTGCACTTCAACGACGCCACCCAGACCGTCGACGAGCTCGGCTCGTGGGCCATCACGCCGCCCGGCACGTCGGAGACCAACCAGGCGCGCGTCTACGGCATCGACATCACCGACGACGACCAGGTCTACATGACCGACGCCTTCAACCGCCGGGCCTACGTCTACGGACGCGACGGCACCTACCTGTCGACCTTCGCCACCACCCAGACCGGCGGCGACAACCGCAGCATCACCGTCGACGACGCCTCGGGGCGGGTCTACCTCGTCGACGCGGAGAACTCCGACATCGACGTCTTCCGCCGCGACGGGTCCTACGTCGGGAGCTTCGGCGGGGAGGGGGAGGGACCGGGCCAGTTCTCCGGCGGCGGGCGCCAGGTCGACGTCGACGACGAGGGCAACGTCTGGGTCGGTGACTTCGGGGGCTTCGAGGTCGAGAAGTACACCTCCGGCGGCACCCCGCTGCTGCGGGCCCCGAGCCCATCGCGGCGACCTCCCGTGGGCATGCTCGCGCAGCCGCGCGACGTGTCGGTCGACGACGCCACCGGCGACGTGTGGGTGGCCGACGCCTGGGCCCAGCGCTTCCAGCGTTTCAGCTCCACCGGCGCCTCCCTCGGCGCCTGGGGCCGTCGTGGACCGGGCGGTGCCTTCGACATGAACTACCCGCGCCACATCGCGGTGCAGCCGCCGACGGCCACCACGCCGAAGCGGCTGTGGGTGGTCAACGAGCGTGGCCACCACCTCCAGGTCTACAACGCCCCGACCACCGCCGGCGGCAGCCCGACCTACGTGCGCCAGGTCGGCCAGATCGGCTCCGACGACACCGACAACGGCCACTTCCGCTGGCCCGGAGACGTGGAGTTCTACACCCGACCCGACGGCCGGCAGGTGGCGATCATCACCGACCGGATGGCCGCCAGCGTCAAGATCCTCGACGCCGTCACCTTCGCCGAGCTCGACGCCAGCCCGACCGTCGACGACCCCGACGCCAACTTCATCCCGGTCACCGCGAGCGGCACAGCGGTCGACCCCTCCACCGGCACGATCTACATCGGCTCGGGGACGCGGGTGCGCACCTACGACCAGGCCGGCAACGCACTGGCCACCTTCGGCGCCTCGGGCACGGCGCTCGGCCAGTTCCGCGACATCGCCGACCTCACCTTCTGCGGCGGCCAGGTCCACATCGTCGACGAGCAGGCCGCCAAGGTCACCGTCATGAACCCCGACGGCACCTTCGTGACCCGGTGGGGCTCCACCTACGGCCAGGACCCCTACTCCTTCCGGGGCCCGGCCGGCGTCGACTGCGACGGCCAGGGCCGGGTCTACGTCGCCGACTCCGGCAACGACCGGATCCAGGTCTACGACACGGCCGCCGCGCGCACCTACGAGTCGACCGGGCCCTCGGCCCCGGTCGTGACCGCACCCGCCCAGAGCAGCGTGCTGCCGCTGGCCTCGGTCACCCTCACCGGCACCGCCGCCGACAACCAGTCGGTCGGCAACGTCGAGCTGTCGGTGCAGGACGCCGACACCGGGCTCTACTGGAACTCCTCCGACGCCAGCTGGGACGCCGCCCCCACGTGGTCGATGGCCTCGTGGACCTCGAGCGCCGCGCCCGCGACCTCGGCGTCGTGGCGCTTCGTCTTCCCCGGGGTCGGCGCCCGTGGCCGCTACCTGGCCACGGTGCGGACCGTGGACCACAACGGCAACGTCAACGCCGGGTCCGCGGTCGTGCGCTCCTTCGCCATGACCGGCGCCACCCCGCCGCCGCTGCCGCCGCCCACCACCAACGACACCACGCGCCCCGACGGCACGCTGACCTTCCCCGCCCCACCGCCGGCTCCCGCAGCGGCGCTGCCGCTGGGCACCGTGCGCTTCGCCGGCGCCGCGACCGACAACGTCGGCGTCGCCGGGGTGCGCGTGGCCCTCAAGGACAACGCGACCGGGCGCTGGTGGAGCGGGAGCGGGTCGACCGGCTTCTCCACGGGGTACACGTCGTGGCCCGCGACGCTGGACGCGCCCGGTGCGACGAGCACCGGCTGGTCGTGGGAGTGGACGCCACGGGCGGCCGGCTCCTACACGATCACCGTGGAGGCGCGCGACGCCGCCGGGCTCATCGACGGCTCCCGGCCCTCGGTGCCCTTCACCGTGACCACGGAGGCGCCCGACACCGTCGCCCCCGACACCACGATCACCTCGCCGGAGGCGGGGGCGAGCCTGCCCAGCGGCAACGTCGCGCTGAGCGGCACCGCCACCGACGACCGTGCGGTGGCGGGCGTGCGCCTCGCCATCACCGACGGCTCCGGCCGCTCGTGGAACGGCACCGCCTTCACCACCGCGCCGGCCACCGTGGCCGCGACCCTGACGGGCTCGGGCACCCCGTCGGCCACCTGGGGCTACACGCTGCCGGGAGCACCGGCCGGCTCCTACGCCGTCACCGCGACCGCGACCGACGCGTCGGGCACGCCCGACGCCGACCCGGCCACCCGTTCCTTCACGCTGAGCGGGGCACCCGACACGACCGCACCGGTGGCACGGGTGCTCGCACCCGCCGCCACCAACGCCACCGCGTCGATGCCGTCGGTGGTGCTCTCGGGCGACGCCACCGACGCCGTCGGGGTCACCTCGGTGCGCGTCGCGGTGCAGGACACGGTCAGCAAGCTGTGGTGGAACGGCAGCGGCTGGGGTCCCTACACGACCGTCGCCGCCGGGGTCTCGCCCGGCGTGCCGACGGCCACCTGGGCCTACACCTTCGCCCCGCCCGCGGCGGGCCGCTACGGCTACCAGGTGACCGCGGCCGACGGGGCCGGCAACGTCTCCGCCCGCACGGCCTGGCGCACGGTGACCCTCCAATGACCCCCGGTGACCCTCGAGGGCGCTCCGACGACGCTCCCGTGGCCGCCGCCGCCGGCGCTCCGCCGACGCTCCCGTGGCCGCCGGCGGTCCGCCGGTGACCCGGGCCGCCTGCCGGGCCCGCTCACCGGCCTGACCGCCCGCCCCCGACACGGGCCCACCCCTCTGGGGGGAGGGGGGTCACCCGACGACGACGCCCCACCCCGCTCACGCAGCGGGGTGGGGCGTCGTCGTTCCCGGGCCCGTCGGCGCCGTCGGAGGATCGATCCAGCGGTGCCAGCCGCCCGGCTCGGCGCGGTGCCCGCGGGTGCGGCCGGCGTCGCACCGCGCGACGGTGCCCGCGCTGACGGCGCCACGTCGGTCGGTCCACGCTCGTGGCCTCGCAGCTCCTCCTGGGTGATCGGACGTCGGGTCGACGGAGGACCGCTAGCGACCAGCGACCAGCGACCAGCGACCGGCGACCGGGCGGACCGGCGACCGGCGATCGGCGACAGGCCGCCGGCGGCCGGCGGCCGGCGGCCGGCGGCACCAGGGTGCCGGTGGCGTCGAGGTGCCGGTGGCGTCGGCGCCGTCGTGGGCTCGCGTGTCCTCGGCGGGCCAAGGCGCTTCTGGGTTGAACGAACGTTCGATCAACCCAGGACTGCCAGCGGGCAGCTGCTCGCGGCACCGTGGTGTCGGTGGTGTCGTGGCTGTTCGTGGGGCTGCGTGTCGTGGGCGGGCCGAGGTCCTTCTGGGTTGAACGAACGTTCGATCAACCCAGGACTGCCAACGGCCAGCTGCTGGCGGCCCGGTGGTGTCGGTGGTGTCGTGGCTGTTCGTGGGGCTGCATGTCCTGGGCGGGCCGAGGCCTTTCTGGGTTGAACGAATGTTCGATCAACCCAGGACCGTTGCCGGGCATGGGGTGGGGCAGGGGGCGGGGCAGGCGGGGGAGGGGTGTCGGTGGGGGCGTCGCCCGGGCTGCTGGTGTCCGGCGCCCGGAGCGGGTCGGGCACTGCCGGTGTGGATGAGCCTCCGGTCGCCCGGGGCCCGCCCCGGGCCGGCTGGCCAGCGGATCCGCGGGCCGGTCCGGCTGCTGGGTCCCGGAGCGGGGCGAGGTGCTGCGGGGTCGGACCGACCGCCGACCGCCGACGGCCGACCGCTCCGCACCCGAGCGGGTGGCGGCCGTGGCTCGCGCGCGTCAGTAGGCGCCGCGGCGGCCGACGACGGCGCCGAGGGTGCGCAGGAGGATCGAGGCCTCCAGGCGCAGCGACCACTGGTCGACGTAGGTCAGGTCGAGTCGGACGCTGTCGTCCCACGACAGGTCGGAGCGGCCCGAGACCTGCCACAGGCCGGTCAGCCCGGGCTTCACCCGCAGACGTCGTCGCGTCCGCTCGTCGTAGGCGTCCACCTCCGAGGGCAGCGCGGGCCGCGGTCCGACGAGGGCCATGTCCCCGCGCACGACGTTCCACAGCTGGGGCAGCTCGTCGAGCGACCAGCGCCGCAGCACGGCACCGACCCGGGTGACGCGGGGGTCGCGGCGCATCTTGAAGAGCACCCCGTTGCCCTCGTCGAGGTGGGCGACGGCCTCCAGGCGCAGCTCGGCCGCGACCTCCATCGAGCGCAGCTTCAGCATGATGAAGGGACGCTCCCCGCGCCCCACCCGCACCTGGCGGAAGAGCGCGGGGCCGGCCGAGTCCAGCCGCACGGCGACCACGAGCCCCAGCAGCAGCGGCAGCACGCCCAGCAGCAGCAGCAGTGCGGCCGCGCGACCTGCGAGGTCGCAGGCCGCCCGGCAGGCCCGGGTGGCCTGTGAGCCGAGCCACCGCTCCCCGGCGGCCAGGTCGGCGGCCAGGTCGGCACCGAGGTCGGCCACCAGCTCGGGCAGACCCTCGGGCACCACGTCGACCAGTCCCACGTCGACCAGTCCCACGTCGACCAGTCCCACGTCGACCAGTCCCACGTCGACCAGACCACCGTCCCCCGTCACGTCGACCCGGGCGAGCTCCGCCCTCGGTGACCCGGGCTCGGGCCCGGCGTGCTCCAGCTCGATGCTCGACATCTGCTACCCCCTCGAGTCGCCCTCACGGGCCGCTCATCGCGCTCCACGCTAGGGAGGGCTCTGGGGGCGGGCATCCCGCAAATACGGCACAAATGCGGGCCGCCCCGACGCCGGCTCAGCCCACGGCGGAGTACCACCCGACACGGTGGGCGATGCCGACCGCGGAGAGCTGGGAGGAGACCCCGAGCTTGGCCAGGATCGACTTCACCTGGGTGCGCACCGTGGCCTCGGAGACCACCGACTCGCGGGCGATGTCGCGCACCAGCGAGCCGCGCATCAGCCCCTGGAGCACCTCCTGCTCGCGCGTCGTCAGCAGCTCGAGACGCCGGCGGAGGTCCTCGTGGTCGTGACGCTGCTCCTGCCACAGGCGCAGCAGCTCCTCGCGCTCGCTGACCTGCAGCACGGGCAGCCCGTGGTGCAGTCGCCGCACGACGGCGAGCAGGTCGTTGAGCGGCCGGGTCTTGCTCACGACCTGCCGTGCACCGAGCCGGACGCACTCCCCCCAGGTGGCGCGGTCGGGCGAGGACGTGACGACGACGACCGGCGTGCCGGTCGCGGCGATGGTGCGCACGACGCGGGCCGCCTGGCCCAGCGGCCCCGGGTCGAGCCCGATGAGCACCATCCGCGGACGCAGCCGCGCCAGGGTGCTCGACAGCTGCCCGGGCGCGCCGGCGACGTCGTCCAGGCGCACCCGGCGCGCGTCGTAGCCCTCCACCCCGAGCGCGAGCTCGAGCGACTCGGCGAACAGGACGTGGTTCTCGATGATCAGCACGCGGAACCCACTCCGCGGCACGACAGACTGACTCACTGGGCCCCCCTCCAGCAGTCGGCACCACGCGGGCTCTCCCGGTGCGTGCGACTGGTCGGAGCCTAGGAACGGCCCTCAGGGTCCTCACAGGGACTTAGGTCCCTACCCAAGCTTGACGAGTCGACCGGTCGGTCCGCCGGGCGGCTGCGCCTGCGCGTGCCCAATAGTCAGGATGCGGGGGTGCGACGTCTCACCGGCGACCCGTCCACACCCCACTGTGGGCCCGTGACCTGCACAGACGCCGTCGTCTGCCCCACGAGACCCGCCGGCCCGGCCGGCTCCGCCGCCCCGCCCCGCTGCCGGGGAGGCGGGCAGTGGTGACGCCCTTCGTCGCGGAGGCGACGTCGCGCCCCGCCCCGTCGCGGCCGGGGGTGCTGGTCGTCGCCGACGAGGGTCTCGTGGCGGAGACGGTGGCCTCGGCGCTGCGTCGGCGCGGCTTCCTCACCGAGCACGTCGTGCTCGGGTCCGCCGCCGAGCACGGCCGGCCCGACGTCGTGCTCGTGGTGGCCGACGTGGGCAGTCCGCGGCGCCTCGGCGCCCTGCGCACCGCCGTCGCCGGCGTCGGCACGCCCTGGGTCCTGGTGACGACGACCGAGCGCGGCCCGTGGTGGGGCGCGGCTCTCGAGGCGGGCGCCAGCGAGGTCGTGGAGTGCACGTCGTCGCTGCGCGAGGTCGACCTCGCCCTGCGGCTGGCAGCGGCCGGGCACCGGTCGGTGGAGCCGCAGACGGTGGCCGAGCTGGTGGCCGCCTGGTCGCGGGTCAGGCGGGAGCGGACGTCGGTCGAGCGGCGCATCGCTCAGCTCTCGCCGCGCGAGCTGGAGGTGCTCGACTCCCTCTTCGCCGGCACCAGCGTGGCCGAGATCGCCGTCGCCGCCGGGGTGTCGGAGGCGACCGTGCGCACCCAGGTGCGCGCGGTGCTGCGCAAGCTCCACGTGCGCTCGCAGCTGGCCGCGGTGGCGCTCTACGCCGCGGTCCTGGAGGACTCGTGAGACGGCGTCGGGAGTGCCTCAGAGGGGCACCGACCACCGCACCACGACACCACCGGCCGCGGCCTGCGGGTCGCCGGGCGCCCCGCCCTCGACCGCGCCGCCCGCGCCGTCGTCGTCGCGGGGCACCACCTCCGCGGTCATCGACCCGCCTCGCCTCCGTGCGCGCTCGGCCATGTTGGACAGGCCGCTCCGCTCGGCGCGGGGCGTGAGGTCGACGGCCCCGCTGCCGTCGTCGGCGACCTCGACGACGAGCCACCCCTCGCGCACCGCGACGTGCACGTGAGCGGTGCCGGCGCGCCCGTGCCGCACGGCGTTGGCGAGGCTCTCGCGCACCACCGCGGCCACGTCCTGGGCCAGCGACTCCTGGGTCACGTGCTCGACCGGGCCGGCGAAG
Source organism: Nocardioides sp. Leaf285 (assembly GCF_001422955.1). NCBI lineage: Bacteria > Bacillati > Actinomycetota > Actinomycetes > Propionibacteriales > Nocardioidaceae > Nocardioides > Nocardioides sp. Leaf285. The sequence goes on from NZ_LMNH01000003.1 coordinate 628,841, forward strand.
GTCGTCGCCGGGGGCACGGCGAAGCCGACCGTCGTGCCGACGACCTCGGCCACCCGCCCGCGCAGCGAGGTGGGGCGGGAGGTGGCCCCCAGCGAGAAGATGCTCTGCCGGATCTGGCTGATGGCCGCGTTGACCTCCTCGTTCATGAGGGCGATGCGGTCGGCCACCGGCCCCGGGCCGATCTGGAGCACGACGGCGTCGAGCCCGAGCCCCGCGGCGAAGAGGCGCTGGATCACGTGGTCGTGGAGGTCGCGGGCGATGCGCTGCCGGTCCTCCACCAGACCGAGGCGCTCGCGGGTGGCGCGGACCTCGGCCTGGGCCAGCACGACCCCGAGCTGGGCGGCGAAGGCCTCGGCCATCTCGATGTCGCGGCCCAGGAAGCCTCCCTCGCCCCGCTCCCGGGCCAGCACGAGCGCCGCGACCCCGCGGTCCTCGATGACGAAGGGCACCGCGAGGGCGTGGCCGAGCTCGCCCATGCCGCGGTAGCCGTGCGGCTGCAGCTGGTCGACGCCGTCGGCGGCCGCGGCGACCCCGGAGGTCACCGCCTTGCCGGCGAGGGTGCCGCACGTGGGCAGCACCAGGCCGATCGACGCCTCGGCCGCCAGCCCCACCGCGTGGGTCGTCACGAGGGTGGCCGGGTCGTCACCGGGCGCGGTCACCGCGGCCACCGCGGCGCCGGCCAGGTCGCGGGCGCCGGTGAGCAGGGCGGTGACCTCCTCGCCCTCCTGCACCGACAGGTCACGGGAGGCCTGGGCCAGCACGGAGGACCACTGCTCGCGGTAGGCCAGGTCGTCGAAGAGCCGGGCGTTGGTCATGGCGATGCCCGCGGTGACGGCGAGGGCGTGCACGAGCTCCTCGTCGTCGGCGGTGAAGGTGCCGGTGCGCTTGGCGGTGAGGTAGAGCGTGCCGAGCAGCTGCTGGCGAGGACGGATCGGCACCACGAGCAGCCCGCCCTCCGGCTCGTGCAGCTCGGGCGTGCCGCACGAGCAGTGCGGGGCGCAGGCCGCGACCAGGCCGTGGGGGTGGCCGGTGGCCATCACGTCGGAGAGCAGCCGCTGGCGGTCCACCGCCCCGCCCAGGGAGCCGGTCACTCCCTCGTCGACCGCGTGGTGCACGAAGTCCTCGAGCTCGCCGTCGTCGTCCCACACCACGAGCCAGGCGTAGCGGGCGTCGACCAGCTCGGCGGCGACCGAGCACACCCGGCGTCGCACGGTGGGCAGGTCGAGCGCCGTGACGAGGTCGTGGTTGGCGCGCACGAGCGACTTGAGCCGGTCCCGCGCGCCGATCAGCTCCCCGGCGCGGTCGACCAGCTGCAGCAGCAGCGAGTCGAAGCCGAGTGCCGGCACCTCGTCGTTGTCGTCGCGATCCATCCGTCCCCCCGGCCGTGGACCGTCATCATGCACCGCGGGAGAGGACCTGTGTCGGGACTTTGGTCCCTGGTCGATCGCTGTCGTCGCGGTCACACTGTGTGGCGGGAGCACCACATGCCCGTTCTCGGCCGACCTGAGGGGGGATCGCCGTGACCACACTGTTTCTGCTCGACGACCACGAGCTCGTACGACGGGGCCTGCACGACCTGCTGGAGAGCGTCGAGGGCTACTCCGTCGTGGGGGAGGCCGGCAGCGCCGCCACCGCGATGGCGCGCATCCCGGCGCTGAGACCCGACGTGGCCATCCTCGACGCGCGGCTGCCCGACGGCACCGGCATCGAGGTCTGCCGTCACGTGCGCGCGGTCGACCCGAGCATCGCCTGCCTGATGCTGACCTCCTACGACGACGCCGAGGCGCTCTACTCCGCCGTGCACGCCGGGGCTGCGGGCTACGTCCTCAAGCAGGTCACCGGCACCGAGCTGCTCGACGCGGTAGCCGTGCTGGCCGCGGGCGGCACGCTCATCGACCCCGCCCTGGTGCGCCGGGCCGCGGAGCGCACACCGGCGCCGCGGCGCGAGGTGCCGGCCGAGCTGCGGACGCTGACGGCGCAGGAGCGTCGGATCCTCGACCTGATCGCCGAGGGCCTCACCAATCGCCAGATCGGCGACCGCATGTTCCTGGCCGAGAAGACGGTGAAGAACTACGTCTCCAACGTGCTGGCCAAGCTGGGCCTGCAGCGACGGGCGCAGGCGGCCCTCCTGGTCAACCGGCTGCTGGACGACCGCCCCCAACGCGTGGGCTGAGCCCTCTCCGGCCCTGTCTCAGCCCTGATCCCGTCCCGGCTCAGCCCAGCACCGAGGTGACGACGCCTGCCTCGACCTCCCAGCGTCGGTCCAGCCGCACGGCGTCGAGCAGGCGTCGGTCGTGGGTGACCAGCAGCAGCGCCCCGGTGTAGGACTCCAGCGCCTGCTCCAGCTGCTCGATGGCCGGCAGGTCGAGGTGGTTGGTGGGCTCGTCGAGCACCAGCAGGTTGACCCCGCGCGCCTGGAGCAGCGCGAGGGCGGCCCGGGTGCGCTCGCCGGGGGAGAGGCGCCCCACCCGGCTGCTGACCTGGTCGGCCTTGAGGCCGAACTTGGCCAGCAGCGTGCGCACCTCGGCCTGGCTCCACTGCGGCACCAGCGCCTCGAACGCCGCTCCGAGCGGCTGGTCCTCGGCCAGGCCGGAGCGTGCCTGGTCGATCTCGCCGACCGCTACGCTCGCGCCCAGCGAGGAGCGGCCGGAGTCGGGCTGGTCGTGGCCGAGCAGCAGGCGCAGCAGCGTGGTCTTGCCCGCGCCGTTGGGCCCGGTGATGCCGATGCGGTCGCCGGCGTCGACCTGGAGCGTGACCGGTCCGAGGCGGAAGTCGCCGAGGGTGCGGGTCGCCGCGTCGAGGCTGGCGACGACGGCGCTGGACCGGGGCGCGGCGGCGATCTCGAGCTGGAGCACCCACTCCTTGCGCGGCTCCTCCACCTCGTCGAGGCGGGCGATGCGCGACTCCATCTGCCGCACCTTCTGCGCCTGCTTCTCCGAGGACTCCGACTGGGCGCGGCGACGGATCTTGTCGTTGTCGGGGCTCTTGCGCAGGGCGTTGCGCACCCCCTGGCTGCTCCACTCTCGCTGGGTGCGGGCGCGGGCCACGAGGTCGGCCTTGGTCGAGGCGAACTCCTCGTAGGCCTCGCGGGCGTGGCGCCGGGCGACGGCCCGCTCCTCGAGGAAGGCGTCGTAGCCGCCGTCGTAGACCGCCACCTGGTGCTGGGCCAGGTCGAGCTCCACGACGCGGGTCACGCAGCGCGCCAGGAACTCCCGGTCGTGGGAGACCAGCACGACCCCGGCCCGCAGCCCGCGCACGAAGCCCTCGAGCCGTTCGAGGCCCTTCAGGTCGAGGTCGTTGGTGGGCTCGTCGAGGAGCACCACGTCGAAGCGGCTCAGCAGCAGGGCGGCGAGCGCGACCCGTGCGGCCTGTCCGCCCGACAGGGCGGTCATCGGGGTGTCGGCGCCGAGGTCGAGTCCGAGGTCGGCCAGCACCGCCCCGGTGCGGTCCTCGAGGTCGGCCGCGCCGCTGGCCATCCAGTGGTCGAAGGCGGCGACGTAGGCGTCGTCGGCCCCGGGCGCCTGCGCGCCCAGGTCGGCCGCGGTGGCCTCCATCCGCTCGGTCGCCGCCGCCGCCCCCGTGCGTCGTGCGAGGTAGGCGCCCACGCTCTCCCCGGGGACGCGCTCGTGCTCCTGGGGCAGCCAGCCCACGAACGCGTCCGACGGCGCGGTCGAGACCGAGCCGGCGAGGGGGGCGTCGTGCCCCGCCAGCAGGCGCAGGAGCGTCGACTTGCCGGCGCCGTTGGCACCGACGACCCCCACCACGTCGCCCGGCGCCACGGTGAGGTCGAGGCCCTCGAAGAGGGTGCGGTGGGCGTGGCCCCCGGCCAGGTCCTTGGCGACGAGGGTTGCGCTCACCCGGGGAGCCTAGCCAGGTGCCGACCGGTCGGTGGCGCGGGCCTGGTCACCCCTACAGGTGGGCTGGTAGTCCTGACCTCGTGGCGCACACGACCGCGCCCACGAACCCGTCCACGAAAGGTCCACCGTGACGTCTCGACCCGACTCCGCCGGCGAGCACCTGCCGCCGCACGTGATGGTGCTCTTCGGTGCCACCGGAGACCTGGCGGCCCGCAAGCTCTTCCCCGGCTTCTACCGCCTCGCCGAGGACGGCCGCCTCCCGGCCGACTTCCGCCTCATCGGCAGCGGTCGGCACTCCCCGGGCAGCGACGAGGAGTTCCGCGACCGCGTGCGCCAGGGGCTCGAGGACGTCGTCGAGCACCCCGACGCCGAGATCCTCGACGACCTGGTCTCGCGGGTGAGCTTCCAGACCTCCCACGCCGACGACGGCTCCGACCTCGCCGCCGCGGTGCGCCGCGCCGAGGAGGAGCTCGACGCCGACGTCGAGGACGTGCGCCGCCTGATCTACCTCTCGGTGCCCCCCGGCGCCATGCAGGGCATGATCGCCATGCTCGGTCGCGAGCGGCTCACCGAGCGGGCCCGCCTGGTCATCGAGAAGCCCTTCGGGCTGGACCTCGAGACGGCCCGCGAGCTCGACGCCAGCCTCAAGGAGGTCGTCGACGAGGACCAGGTCTTCCGCATCGACCACTTCCTGGGCAAGGAGGCCGTGCAGAACATCCTCGCCCTGCGCTTCGCCAACGGGCTCTTCGAGCCGGCGTGGAACCACGAGACCGTCTCCTCGGTGCAGATCGACGTGCCCGAGGCGCTCGGTCTCGAGGGCCGCGGCAGCTTCTACGAGTCCACCGGGGCGCTGCGCGACATGGTCTCGACCCACCTCAGCCAGCTGCTCGGCTTCGTCGCCCTGGAGGACCCCGTCGACTTCGACGCCGGTACCCTGCGCGACGCCAAGTCCGCGGTCTTCGCCGCCATGCGGCCCCTCGACCCCGCGCGCGTGGTCTACGGACAGTTCGAGGGCTACCGCGACGAGGACGACGTCGCCGACGACTCCGAGGTGGAGACCTTCGTGGCCATCGAGGCCTTCGTCGACAACGACCGGTGGCGCGGCGTGCCGTTCTACCTGCGCACCGGCAAGGCGCTGGCCGAGGGCAGGCGCACGATCACGCTGCGGCTGCGCACGCCCGCCACCAAGATCTTCTCCAACCAGGCCGGCTGCAACGACCTGGTGCTCGAGCTGACCGACGACCCCAAGATCACCGTGGAGCTCCAGGCCAAGAAGCCCGGACCCGACATGGAGCTCGTCGAGGCCCGGCTGCGTCTCGACCTGGTCGACGACGTCCCCGACGGCGATCCCCTCGAGGCCTACGAGCGGCTGCTGCTCGACGTGCTGCGCGGCGACCAGACCCTCTTCACCCGCTCCGACGAGGTCGACCGGCTGTGGCAGGTCGTGCAGCCGGTGCTCGACAACCCGCCGTCGGTGCAGCCCTACGAGAAGGGCTCGTGGGGCCCGCAGGCCGCGCTCGACCTGCCGCAGGGCGGGTGGCGGCTCGGTGGCTGAGGTGCCCCACGGCGGCGGCCCGGCCGACGCCGAGGGGTTCGTCGCCATCTCCGACCACGGGCTGATCGGCGACCTGCGCTCCTGCGCGCTGGTCGGCACCGACGCCACGATCGACTGGTTCTGTCCGCGCCGCTTCGACTCGGCCAGCGTCTTCGGGGCCCTGCTCGACCCCGGCGAGGGCGGCGCGTGGCGCATGGAGCCCGTCGACGGGGCGACGACGACCCACCAGTTCTACCTCCCCGACTCCACGATCCTCGTCACCCGCTTCCTCACCGAGCAGGGCGTCACCGAGGTGCACGACTTCATGCCGGTCGTCCGGCCGCACGACCCCGACCACCGCCAGCGCGTGGTGCGCCGGGTGGCGTGCGTGCGGGGAGCCACGCGCATCCGGATGGAGATGGCGCCCCGCTTCGACTACGGCCGGGTCGTGCCGGAGGTCGAGGAGACCGACGGGGGAGTCCTGCTGACCGGCGCCGACCTGCGCCTCGGCGTCACCTCCACCGCCCCGCTCACCACCGACGAGGGGTGCGTGCGGGCCGACCTCACGCTCGAGGGAGGCGAGGAGGCGCTCTTCGTGCTCCACGTGCTCGACGACGACCAGGACCTCCCGACGGGCGACTGCGACGACACCGCCGCGCTCTTCGACGCCACCGCCCGCTTCTGGCGCGACTGGCTCTCCCAGTCCACCTACACCGGCCGGTGGCGCGAGATGGTCGACCGCTCCGCGCTGACCCTCAAGCTGCTGACCCACGAGCCCACCGGGGCGATCATCGCCGCCCCGACGACCAGCCTGCCGGAGAAGATCGGGGGCGAGCGCAACTGGGACTACCGCTACGTCTGGATCCGCGACGCCGCCTTCAGCCTCTACGCCCTGCTCCGCCTCGGCTTCACCGACGAGGCCGGCGCGTTCATGGGCTGGCTCTCCGACCGGCTGCGCCGCGACGACGACGGCGACGACGAGCTCGGCCCGCTGCGCGTGCTCTACGACATCGACGGCGAGGTGCCGGTGGAGGAGCACGAGCTCGACCACCTGCGCGGGCACCTCGACTCCCGGCCGGTGCGGGTGGGCAACGCCGCCGTGGGTCAGCTCCAGCTCGACATCTACGGCGAGCTCATCGACTCGGTCTACCTCTACAACAAGTACGGCACGGGCATCAGCTACGACGCCTGGACCGACCTGACGCGTGCCCTGACCTGGCTGATGGACAACTGGGAGCGCGACGACGCCGGCATGTGGGAGATCCGCGACGACCCCCAGGCCCACACGACCTCACGGCTGATGTCGTGGGTCGCCATCGAGCGGATGATGCGCATCGCCCGCCAGCGCGGGCTGCCCGGCGACCTCGCCGGCTGGGGCGAGGTCCGTGACCGCATCTTCACCCGGATCATGGAGCACAGCTGGGATCCCGAGGTCGGGGCCTTCATGCAGTCGGAGGGCTCCGACACCCTCGACGCGGGGGTGCTGCTCATGCCGATGGTGAAGTTCGTGGCACCGGACGACCCCCGGTTCGTGTCCACCCTGGCCGAGGTCGAGCGCCGCCTGGTCTCCGACAGCCTGGTCTTCCGCTACGACCTCGACGCCACCAGCGACGGTGTCGACGGCGACGAGGGCACCTTCTCGCTCTGCTCGTTCTGGTACGTCGAGGCGCTCACGCGGCTCGGTCGCATCGACGAGGCGCGGCTGGCGCTGGAGAAGATGTTCACCTACGCCAACCACCTCGGTCTGTACGCCGAGCAGGTCGGGCTGGCCGGCAACCAGCAGGGCAACTTCCCGCAGGCCTTCACCCACCTGTCGCTCATCAGTGCCGCGCTCAACCTCGACCGCAGCCTGGGGTGAGCCGATTCGTGCCCGCGGGGCCGCAGCGACTAGGCTCGGTCACCGAAAGGGAGTAGTCCCCAACAGCTGCGTCGACACACTGCCCCGCCTCGCGGCGGGACCGGTGCAGCGGGCCAGCCGGCGAGAGCCGGCGGGCGGACGAGACTTTCGACCAGTGCCACGACCCGTCAACCGGTCGCGCCTGGTCGAAGGCGCGTCCGGCTCCCTGGCGCTTCCTCGGCCCGGCGCGGAGAGGAACCCATGGAAGCCTTCCTGATCAGCACCGCCGTCATCTTCGTCGCCGAGCTCGGCGACAAGTCCCAGCTGATGGCGATGACCTTCGCCGCGCGCTACCGCGCGCGCGACGTCCTCATCGGCATCACCGTCGCCACGGCCATCGTCCACCTGGCGTCGGTGGGCATCGGCTACTTCATCGGCGACGCCTTCGCCGAGTACCAGGACACCATCGCCATCGTCGCCGGTGTGGCCTTCCTCGGCTTCGCGCTGTGGACGCTGCGCGGCGACGAGCTCACCGAGGAGGAGGCCGACAAGGCGCGCACGAGCCAGGGCGCGGCGATCCTCGCGGTGGGCGTGGCGTTCTTCCTCGCCGAGCTCGGCGACAAGACCATGCTGGCCACCATCACCCTGGCCACGCGCGAGGGCTGGTTCGGCACCTGGATCGGCAGCACGCTGGGCATGGTGGCGGCCGACGCGCTGGCCATCGTGGTCGGCGCCATGCTCGGCAAGAAGCTGCCGGAGAAGGCCATCACCTACGGCGCCGCCGCTGCCTTCGCCGTCTTCGGGTTCCTGCTGATCGCCGAGGGGGCCGGTCTCGTCGGCGCCTGATCGCGACCGGCTGCCGGTCCGTGCCGCGCAGCGGTCCGGACCACCCGGCGCCACCTGTGCGAAAACGCCACGGACGCGGCCCCGCGTCCACTAGCGTCGTCCTGTCCCTCGGGGGGTGGGGCAACGCGTCATCACCGTCGATGAGGAGAGCCCGGTGTCACCACGTCTACGCGCCGCGATCGCGCGTCGCAGGCTCGACCTGCACCTGGGCTACGGCGCGCTCGCGCTGGGAGCCCTGGCCTTCGTGTGCGTGCTGGTGACCTCGCTGGTCATCACGCAGGTCGCGCCCACCCTGGTCGCCCCGACCGCCGCCGGGCCCGAGCAGGAGGTCATCGGCGCCGAGGTGCTGCGGCCCCTCGACGCCCCGGTCACGCCGTCGGCCCCGGTCGGGGACGACGACGCCCCGCGCGAGCCTGCGCGGGGCGACCGCTCCGGTGCCCCGTCCGCGGGCGCGGGGGGCTCCGACCGCAACGCCCCCGAGTCCGAGGCGGGGTCCGAGGCAGGGTCGGTCACCGGGTCCGCCACCGGATCCGATGTCGGGACCGGAGTGACGGGCGCCGGCGCCGAGCCGGCCGCCCCCGCGACCGACCAGCCCGCCGACGACGGCACCGACCCGGTCCGGTCCCCGCAGCAGGCGATCGGGGCGGAGGCCGGCACCGGAGCCCAGCCCGCCCAGCCCGCCCAGCCCGACGGCGGCCAGCCCGTCCCGGGCAACGGCAACGCCAACGGCAACGGCAACGGCAACGGCCCGTCCACCTCGCCGGGTGACAACGGCAACGGTCCGTCGGCCTCCCCGGGCAACGGCAACGGCAACGGCAACGGGGGGAGCAGCCCCGGCAAGGGCCACGGCGTCGTGTCGGTGATCGTCGACCCCGTGGTCGAGGTGATCGTCGACGAGGTCGACGACGTGGACGGCGACGACGGGCTCGACCCGGTCGTCGACCCGGTGCTCGGCGGGCTGCCCGACGTCGTCGACGAGGTCACCGACGTGGTGGACGCCCTCGAGCCCGACCCGGCTCCTGTCGAGGCCGACCCGGAGCCGGCCCCCGAGACGGAGCCGGCCCCCGAGCCCGAGACCGAGACCGAGGACGCACCCGCGCCGGGATCCGACGACGCGCTCCAGCCCGACGCCGCGGTGCTCGGGCGCTCCTGACCCGGCACCCCGGCCCGCACGCACAAAGGCCCCCTCCCGAGGGAGGGGGCCTTCGTGCGTCGCGAGGTCGGTCAGCGGGACTTCTTGTAGACCTTCACGCTCACGCGGAACTTCTTGCCCTCGTCGCGCGGGGTGCCGCCGCAGGAGTAGATGCTGCCGCCGCCGCAGTCGGCGAAGCGGGTGGAGGCGTTGACGGTGGAGACCACGGCCTCGCGCACCTTCCTCGCGGAGAACGGGAGGACCACGCTGCCGCGACCGTCACGGTTGAGCCGGATCGCCTTCTCCACCCAGGCGCCACGGGTGTTCTTGACCGTCAGGTAGGCGGCCGGTGAGGTCCTGCCCGCAGGGCCGTCGACGGTGATCTTCGCGCGCCACCGGCCCGACTCCAGCGAGCCGCCCGGCACCGCCGCGAAGTTGCGCGCCGCGAGGTGGTTGAGGGTGGCCACGCCGGAGGCGGTGCGCTGGTCCTCGGTGAGCTTCCAGGTCTTGCCGATCTTCGCCGAGGGCCAGCTCCCGCCCTCGGGGTAGAAGCGCCCGGGGGCGACGTTGGCGCCGACGTAGCGGTTGTAGACGGCGCGGAAGCCGCCCCGGCTGCCCAGGACCCGGGTCAGCGCCTTGGTGGAGTAGGTGCGGCCCGCGCCCTTGAACTGGCCGGCGCCGTTCCACACCTTGCGCACGATGCCGGCGCCGTAGCGGACGGTGAGGTACTCCCACCAGGTCCAGTTGCCGTACTGCTGGAAGTTGGAGACGCCCGAGACGTCCATCGAGTAGCCGGGGCGCTGCACCTGGCTCGCGACGAGGTAGCTGCGGTTGTCGTTGACGTCGTCGGCGAAGCGCTCCTCGATCCACGTCGCGGTCGACTCTTTGAACCAGCGGTCGTCGAGGTAGTCGTAGCCGAACTGGATGGCGTGGAAGAACTCGTGGGCGGCCGTGACCCGCAGGCTGTCGCGCGGGGGCGCGGAGAACTGGTCGCGGGAGAAGTCGTTGTCGAGCACGCAGAAGCCGGTGGCCAGGCGCGGCTTGCTCTTGCGGACGTACTCCGGGGCGCAGTAGCCGTAGAGACCCTGGCTGCCGACGTCGGCGAGGTAGACGTCGAACTTGCCGTTGCCGCCGTTGTTGCGGCCCTTCACGAAGCCGTCGCTGACGGGCTTGCGGTAGCCGAGCTTGCCGACCTCGAAGCGCCACACCTTGTTGAGCAGGGCCAGGTTGCGGTTGACCCAGGTCATGCCGGGCGGGGCGTCGGCGGTGGTCGGCACCCAGTGCAGGCAGAAGTTGCCGGCGCACTTCTTCTTCGACCGCACGGTGTAGCCGTCGCCGTAGACGTCGCCGGCACCGTCGGTGGGGCGTGCGAGTAGGGCCTCGGCGGCGGTGCGCTCAGGGCCCCGGAGGTGGTCGAGGCGGGCGAAGAGGTCGGTCAGCGCGAGGGTCGCGTCGACGCGTCGGACGCCGTCGGAGGGGGCGGCGTCGCCGGTGACCAGGTCGCTGGCGGTGGCGAGCGCGGCTCGGGCCTTCACAGCGGTCGCCTCGCGGTCGGCGGAGGCCACGCCCGCCGTGGCGGCGCGGGGCGCCGTCACGGTGGGGGTGGTGGCCGAGGCGGCGGGCGCGGCGGTGAGGGCCGTGCTCAGCGCCACCACGGCGGCGGCGAGGGTACGGCGCATGGGGGAGTCCTCATCAGGTCGGGGAGCGGGCCCGGTCAGCCTGCCCCGTGTCGAGCGCTGGGCAAACCCGACGCGCTGGTCGCCTCAGGAGGTGCCGGAGATCTTCTCGATCAGTGCGGTCGTGGAGATCGCCGGGGTGCGAGGGAGGTAGACGACCTCGCAGACGTCGCGGAACTCGTCGAAGCGTCCGGCCCAGTCGTCGCCCATCACCAGCACGTCGGCGCCGTAGCGCACGATGTAGTCGCGCTTGAGCTCGAGGCTCTCCTCGAGGAAGGCCTCGTCGACCGGCTTGAGGGCGGCCACGATGGCCAGCCGCTCGCCCTCGCTGAAAACCGGCTCGCGACCCTTCTTGCGCAGGTTCAGCGCGTCGGCGGAGACGCCGACCACGAGCCGGTCCCCGAGACCCGCGGCCCGCTCGATGACCCGCAGGTGGCCGACGTGGAAGACGTCGAAGGTGCCGAAGGTGATCACCGTGCGCGGGCGCTCGTCGTGCGGGGCCACGGTGCTGGTGGCGGTCTCGTGGTGCGCGGGCATGGGCGGCAGTCTCGCACCCGGCGGGGGTAGGTGAGAATCGTGTGCGAGATGACGACACCGACGAGCACCGCCACGTCCGAGGCCACCGGCTCCGGCCCCTCCGGCCTGCCCCTGCCCGCCGTCGACCCCGGCGCCGACGCCCTGCGCCGCCAGGGCCTGCGCCGGATGCGGGTGGTGGCCGGCTCCCTGCTCGCCTTCGCGGCCGTGGTCTACGTCCTCACGCTGGGCCAGGACGGCTTCTGGGGCTTCGTCAACGCCGGCGCCGAGGCCTCGATGGTCGGCGCCATCGCCGACTGGTTCGCGGTGACCGCGCTCTTCCGTCACCCCCTCGGCCTGCCGATCCCGCACACCGCCCTCGTGCCGCGACGCAAGGACGAGCTCGGCAAGGGCCTCGAGGAGTTCGTGGGGGAGAACTTCCTGCAGGAGTCCATCGTGCGCGAGCGGATCGGCGCCGCCGAGGTCTCGGCGCGCGTGGGGCGGTGGCTCTCCGACCCCGACCACGCCCGGTCGGTGGTCGACGAGGTCTCCGAGGTCGTCGCGACCGGTCTGGCGAAGGTCAAGGACGAGCACGTGCGCGCCGTGGTCCAGGACGCGCTCGTGCCCCGCTTCCACGAGGAGCCGATCTCGCCGTTGCTGGGCAAGCTGCTGGAGGAGGTCATGCGCGACGACCTCCACCACGGCGTCGTCGACCTGGTCCTCGACGAGCTCCACGGCTGGCTGCTGGAGAACCCCGAGACCGTCTCGCAGGTGCTGGAGGAGCGAGCGCCCTGGTGGGCCCCGCCCAGCATCAACGAGAAGATCACCGGGCGCATCCACCTCGAGCTGGTGCGCTGGGTCGCGGACATCCGCGACGACTCCGAGCACCGGGCCCGTCGGGCCCTCGACTCGATGCTGGTCCAGCTGGCCCACGACCTCCTCGACGACCCCGAGACCCAGGAGCGCACCGAGCGGCTCAAGGACCGCCTGCTCGACCAGCCGCAGGTCGTCGCGACGGCCGTGTCGCTGTGGGACGCCCTGCGTCGCGTGCTCACCTCGTCGCTCCAGGACCCCCAGGGGGCGGTGCGGGAGCGACTGCTGGCCGAGGTGGCCCGCTTCGCGCGGCGCCTGGGCGAGGAGCCCGACCTGCGCGCCTCGCTCGACTCGACGATCGCCGATGCCGTCGTGTTCGCCGTCGACCGCTACGGCGACGAGGTGACCACCATCATCTCCAGCACCATCGCGCGCTGGGACGGCAAGGAGGCCGCCGACCGCATCGAGCTGCACGTGGGGCGCGACCTGCAGTTCATCCGGATCAACGGCACGGTCGTCGGCGGGCTCGTCGGCGTGCTGATCCACGCCGTGAGCGTGCTGATCGGCTGACCCGCGGGGCCCGGGCGGTCCGGGCGGTGGCGGGTGGTTGACTGACGTCGTGCCCGAGCCCGTCGACGTCCCCATCCGTGACCAGGTGATCCGGCTCGGACAGTTCCTCAAGCTGGCCGACCTGATCGACAGCGGGGCCGAGGCCAAGGAGGTCGTCGCGGCCGGCGACGTGCGCGTCAACGGCGAGGTCGACACGCGTCGCGGGCGCCAGCTCGTGGCCGGTGACGTGGTGGAACTGCGCGGCCGGGCCGCGCGCGTCGCCGACGGGGGCGCCTTCGACGACGGCCTGCCCTGGTAGGACCCGGGGAGGACCCTGGTGGGACGGGAGGAACGCGGCCTCCGCCGCGCCCCGGGTCAGGCCCGCACGACGCAGTGCGGTCCGAGGTCGGCCAGTGACGACCACCCCGCTCCGGCCAGGGTGAGGTCGAGCTCGGCCAGCAGGGAGCGCAGCACGTGCTCCACCCCGGCCTGCCCGCCGAGGGCGAGGCCGTAGAGGTAGGGCCGCCCCAGCAGCACGGCCTCCGCGCCCAGCGCGAGGGCCTTGAGCACGTCGGGCCCCGAGCGCACCCCGGAGTCGAAGAGCACGCACAGGTCCGACCCCACGGCCTCGGCGATGGCGGGCAGCACGTCGAGGGAGGCCACCGCCCCGTCGACCTGGCGCCCGCCGTGGTTGGACACCACGATGCCGTCCATGCCGTGGTCGCGGGCCAGCCGCGCGTCGTCGACGTGCTGGACGCCCTTGAGCACGATCGGGCCGGCCCACCGCTCGCGCAGCCAGGCCAGCCGGTCCCACGACAGACCGGGGTGGGGGAAGACCGAGGCGAAGGCCAGGCCCGCGGCGCCGGGGTCCTCGGACGCCGGCCGCTCGAGGCGGCGGGTGAAGACCGGGTCGCTGGTGTAGTTGGCGATGCCCTCGCCGGCCAGGAACGGGAGGTAGCCGCGGTCGAGGTCGGCGGGCCGCCACCCCAGCAGGGTGGTGTCGACGGTGACGACCAGGTGGGTGTACCCGCCGCGGTGCGCCCGGTCGAGGAAGCTCTCGCACAGCTCGGGGTCGGAGGGCCAGTAGAGCTGGTACCACCGGCTCCCGTCGCCGGAGGCCCCGGCGGCCTCCTCCAGGGAGTGGCTGGCCTGCGTGGAGTGCACGTAGGTGAGCCCCAGGGCGGTCGCCGCCCGCGCGCTCGCCAGCTCGCCGTCGGGGTGGGCGAGGGTCTGCACCCCCACCGGGCCGAGCAGCACCGGTGCGGCCATCGACGTACCCAGCACGGTGGTGGCGAGGTCGCGCCGGGCGTGGTCGCGCAGCATGCGCGGCACGATCCGCCACCGCTCGAAGGCGGCCACGTTGGCGCGGGCGGTGGAGCCGCCGCCCGCGCTGGGCACGACGTAGCCCAGCGCGGCCGGCTCCAGCACCTCGGCGGCCCGCGCCTCCAGCCCCGCGAGGTCGGTGGTGATCGCGGGGGTCTGGCCCAGGAACATGCCCTGGGCGTAGATCGCGGTCTGGTGGTCGCCGAAGTGCGTCACGGTCGCCGGTGGCGCGGGTCGTCAGGAGACCGCGAGCAGGTCGACGACGAAGATCAGCGTCTCGCCCGGCTTGATGACCCCGCCGGCGCCCCGGTCGCCGTACCCGAGGTGCGGCGGGATGACGAGCTTGCGCCGACCGCCCACCTTCATGCCCTGCACGCCGGTGTCCCAGCCGGAGATGACCTGGCCGATGCCGAGGCGGAAGCGCAGCGGCTCGCCCCGGTTGTAGGAGGCGTCGAACTCCTCGCCGGTGGAGTGGGCCACGCCGACGTAGTGCACGGAGACGGTCTGGCCGGCGGCGGCCTCCTCGCCGTCGCCCACCGTGAGGTCGGTGATCTCGAGGTCCTTCGGCGGCTCGAAGTCGGGGAAGTCGATCTCGGGCTTGTCCATGGTGCTCGGTGTCCTCTCGGTGACCTGGTGGCCGGCCCGGTCGGACCGACCGTGGGAGCCTAGCCACCGCGTGTCCCGACCGCGTGCACCGACCGCGCCACGGGTGCGGGGGACCGTAGGGACACCGGGGTAGGGTCGCGGCGCGCAGGCAGCAGCCGCGCGGCACCGGAAGGACCCCGCGAGGCGGGACCGAGAGGGGTGGGCCGTGGCCCAGCACGACGAGCAGGGCGCGAGCGACGGCGCCGACGCCCCCGACGGCGCCGACGACTCCGGGCCGGCCCGCCGTCCCCGGCGCCTGCCCGTGTGGCAGGAGTCCATCCTGCTGCTCGTTATGGCCCTCGCCCTGGCGCTGGTCGTCAAGACCTTCTTCGTGCAGGCCTTCTACATCCCCTCGGGCTCCATGGAGCCCGGACTCGTGCTCAACGACCGCATCCTCGTGCAGAAGGTGTCCTACTGGGGTGGCGGGGACCCCGAGCGCGGCGACGTGGTCGTCTTCGAGGACCCGGGCGACTGGCTCGGCCCGCAGGAGGACGTCGGCCCCGGCAACACCCTGACCTCCGTCATGAGCCGCATCGGTCTCTACCCCACCGGCGGCCACCTGGTGAAGCGCGTCATCGGCGTGGCCGGCGACGTCATCGTGTGCTGCGACGACGACGGCCGCCTCACGATCAACGGCGTGCCGCTCGACTCCTCCGACTTCACGCGCAACCGCGCCGACTGCGACGGGCCCATGGTCAACCAGTGCCGCTCCGACTGGGAGGTGGGGCCGGTCCCGGAGGGCAGCGTCTTCGTGATGGGCGACCACCGTGACGACTCCGCCGACTCCAGCTTCCACATCTGCCGCAACCCCGACACCGGCTGCGAGGAGGGCGACGAGTACGTCCCCACCGACCTGGTCGTCGGGAAGGTGCTCGCACGGGTCTGGCCCGCCGACCGGTTCTCGGTGCTGCACCGGCCCGAGGCCTTCGACGCCCTCGACCGGGCCCTCCAGGACTGAGCCCGGCGTCACCGGGCCGCGGCCGGAGCAGGTCCGGGTCAGGCCTGGCGGACGTAGCTGTCGAGCTGGTCGCGCTCGAACTCCAGCTGACCGATCTTGTGCTTCACGGCGTCGCCGATGCTGACGACGCCCACGAGGCGGCCCTCCGCGACGACGGGGACGTGCCGGATCCGGCGCTCGGTCATGGTCGCCATGAGCGCGTCGAGGTCGTCCTCGGGGGTGCAGGTCTCCACCACGGCGGTCATGATCGCGCCGACGGTGTTGTCCACGACCGTGCCGTCGGAGTGGAGGTGGCGCACGACGTCGCGCTCGCTGACGATGCCGTCGAGCGCGGTGCCGTCGGAGCTGACCACGACGGCTCCGATGTTGTGCTCGGCGAGCAGGGCGAGCAGGGTGCGCACCCCTGCGTCGGGTGCGACGGTGACCACGGGGGCGGGGGCCTTGGCGGCCAGGATCTCGGCGACGTGCATGCGCTCTCCTCGGGTCGGCGTGAGCCGACTCTACGAGTGACGCAGGTCACCTGGCCAGGGCCGACGGTCGGGTCTACTGGTCGTAGACCGGGCCGTCGTCGGCCACGCGGGCGCGGCGCACCCGCAGGTCGGAGACCGACCCCGGCCCCGAGCGGGGCCAGTCGGGGTCCTCGGTGCCCTCGGGGTCGTCGCGCAGCGAGGCCAGGAACGACAGCGCCGGCTCGTGGAGGTGTCCGTTGGAGGCCAGGGCGTTGCCCCCGAAGGGGCCGTCGGTGCCGTCGAGGGCGGTGAAGCGGCCGCCGGCCTCGCGCACGATCACGTCGAGGGCGGCCATGTCGTAGACCTCGAGCTCGGGCTCGGCGGCCAGGTCCACGGCGCCCTCGGCGAGCAGCATGTAGGACCAGAAGTCGCCGTAGGCCCGGGTGCGCCAGCAGCGGCGGGTCAGCGCGAGCATGTCGTCGAGGCGACCGCGCTCCTCCCATCCCGAGAGCGAGGAGTAGGACAGCGAGGCGTCCTCGAGCCGGCGCACGTCGGAGACCTGGCAGCGGGTGGCCTTGAGCAGGCTCCGACCGGTCCACGCGCCGTTGCCGCTGGAGGCCCACCAGCGTCGCTGCAGCATCGGCGCCGAGACCACCCCGAGCACCACCTCGTCGTCGACGACCAGCGAGATCAGGGTGGCCCACACCGGCACGCCGCGCACGAAGTTCTTCGTGCCGTCGATGGGGTCGATGACCCACCGGCGCTGGCTGTGACCGGTGGAGCCCTGCTCCTCGCCGGTGATGGCGTCGCGGGAGCGCACCTTCGACAGGGTGCGCCTGATGCTCTCCTCGACGGCCTGGTCGGCGTCGGTGACCGGGGTGAGGTCGGGCTTGCTCATCACGTGCAGGTCGAGCGCCTTGAAGCGGTCGGTGGTCAGCGAGTCGGCGTCGTCGGCGAGCACGTGGGCCAGGCGCAGGTCGTCGGTGTAGTCGCGGTGCGCGGTGTCAGAGGAGGTGGCCACGGGGGACAGGCTACGGTCCGGCGGCGTGCGGGGGTGCCGCGACCACGCCACCGGCCCCCGGCGAGGGGTGCGGGGCGCTCACCAGTCGTGGTGGCTGCGGGCCGCCAGCAGCCGGCGGAACGACTCCACGCGCTCGACGTCGGCCTGCCCGGCGGCCACCGCCTCGTCGAGCCCGCACTCCGGCTCCTCGGTGCCGTGGGTGCAGCCCCGGGGACAGTCCTCGGTCATCTCGTCGAGGTCGGGGAAGGCCTCGATGAGGTGCTCGGGCTCGACGTGGGCCAGGCCGAAGGAGCGGATGCCGGGGGTGTCGATGATCCAGCCGCGGTCGTCGGGGCCGCCGGGGTCCGACGGCGGGAGCGCGAGCATGTACGCCGAGGTCGAGGTGTGCCGCCCGCGGCCGGTGACGGCGTTGACGTGGCTGACCGCGCGCCCGGCGTCGGGCACGAGCGCGTTGACCAGGGTCGACTTGCCCACGCCGCTGTGGCCGACCAGCACGCTGGTGCGCCCGGCGAGACGCTCGCGCAGCACGCCGACGTCGCCACCCCGCTGCGTGACGACCCACGGCACGCCGAGGGCGCGGTAGGTGGACAGGAAGGCCTCGGGGTCGGCCAGGTCGGCCTTGGTCAGGCACAGCAGGGGCGCCATGCCGGCGTCGTAGGCCGCGACGAGGGCGCGGTCGACCAGGCCGGTGCGCGGCTCGGGGTCGGCCAGGGCCACCACGACCACGAGCTGCTCGGCGTTGCTGACGATCACCCGCTCCACCGGGTCGTCGTCGTCGGCGGTGCGGCGCAGGGTGGTGAGCCGCTCGGTCACCTCCACGATGCGGGCCAGGCTGCCGTCGTCGCCCGAGGTGTCGCCCACGACCCGCACGCGGTCCCCGACGACCACCCCCTTGCGCCCGAGCGGGCGGGCCTTCATGGCCATCACCCGGTGCTCGTCGACGAGGAGGGTGAAGCGACCCCGGTCGACGGTGACGACCCGTCCGTCGACGGCGTCGTCGTAGGAGGGCCGCTCCTTGGTGCGGGGGCGGGTGCGGCGCCGTGGGCGCTCGTAGTGCTCGTGGTCGTGCTCGGAGTAGCGCCCGCTCACGCCGCGGCCCCCCGGGTCACCGGAAGAGGTCCGACCAGAAGCCGGCGAAGTCGGGGAAGGTCTTGCCGGTGGTGGCGACGTCCTCCACCAGCACACCGGGCACGGCCGCACCCACGATCACCGCGGCGTGGGCCATGCGGTGGTCGGCGTAGGTGTGGAACGTGCCGCCGTGCAGCGGCGCCGGGCGGAGCGACAGCCCGTCGGCGTGCTCGCTCACGTCGGCGCCCAGCGCCGTCAGCTCGGTCGCCAGGGCCGTGATCCGGTCGGTCTCGTGGTGGCGGATGTGGGCGATCCCGCGCAGGTGGGAGGGGGTCGTGGCCAGCGCGCAGAGGGCGGCGACCGCCGGGGCGAGCTCGCCGACGTCGTGCAGGTCGTGGTCGATGCCCAGCAGCGCCGTGGGACCGGTCACGCGCAGGCCCGCACCGCCCAGCTCGACCTCGCAGCCCATCAGGGCCAGGATCTCGCGCAGCGCGTCGCCGGCCTGGGTGGTGCGGCGGGGCCAGTCACGCACCGTCACCGTGCCGCCGGTGACGGCGGCCAGGGCCAGGAAGGGCGCGGCGTTGGACAGGTCGGGCTCGACCGTCCGGTCGACCGGGGCCACCGGTCCGGGCGCGACGCGCCAGCGGTCGGGCTCGCTGTCGTCGACCTCCACGCCGTGCTCGCGCACCATCGCGACGGTCATCTCGATGTGGGGCAGCGACGGCACCGGCTCCCCGTCGTGGCGCACGTCGACACCGCGCTCGTAGCGCGCCCCGGCGAGCAGCAGGGCACTGACGAACTGCGAGGACGAGGAGGCGTCGAGGAGCACCGTGCCGCCGCTCACGGCGCCGGTGCCGTGCACGGCGAAGGGCAGCGCCCCGCGCCCGCCGTCGTCGATGTCGGCGCCGAGGGTGCGCAGCGAGTCGAGCACCCCGCCGACCGGGCGGGTGCGCATGTGGGGGTCGCCGTCGAAGGTGACCGTGCCGTCGGCGAGAGCCGCCACCGGGGGCACGAAGCGCATGACCGTGCCGGCCAGGCCGCAGTCGACGTGGGCCGGGCCGCGCAGGTCGCCGGGCGTCACGGTCCAGTCCTCGCCGGTGGTGTCGACCGTGGCGCCGAGGCCGGTCAGCGCCGCCGCCATGAGCGTCGTGTCGCGCGAGCGCAGGGCGCGGCGCACGACCGACGGGCCGTCGGCGATCGCGGCGAGCAGCAGGGCGCGGTTGGTGATCGACTTGCTGCCGGGGAGCGACACGACCGCCTCCACCGGGCCGGTCGCGCGCGGAGCGGGCCACAGGTCGGTGGGGCGGTCGGGTGCGGTGCGGTCGTCGGCCTCGTCGGGGGTGGTCCTCACCCGCGTGAGACTACCGAGACCCGGTGTCGCGGCCTCGGTCAGGAGACCTTCGCCTTGGCCACGCGGGCCTCCTGGCGCGCCGCGGTCGCGATCAGCTTGGCCTGGTGCTTGGCCTCGCGGCGGGTGTCCTTGGCGACGCGGCGCGCGCGGTAGGCCACGCCGGGCTGGCCGTCGGTGTCGCCGGCGGCGATGATGAGGCCGCCGATGAGCGAGAGGTTCTTGAAGAACTGCAGCGTGTGGGTCTGCTTGGCGGCCGGGTCGGTCTCGGTCCAGAAGGCGTGACCGGCGATGGTGGTCGGCACCAGGGAGGCCGCGAGGACTCCGGCGCCCAGGCGGGGGGCGCGACCGGTGGCGAGGGCGAGCGCGGCGCCGATCTGCACGCCGGCGTTGAGCTTGACCAGGGTCGCGGTGTCGGTGGGGATGGGAGCGCCGGGCACGGCCTTGCGCACGGCGGGCACGACCCGGTCGGTCACGCGGGCCGCCTTGGGGGCCAGGGCGGAGGAGTTGCGCAGCGCGGTCTGGGCGCCGTAGACGACACCGGCGGCGAGGAGGGGACGGGCGATCAGTCGGCTCAGGCTCATGGGCCCTTCCTACCGCACCGTCGCCGCCCACGTCCTCACCCCGAGGGTGGCGGCCGGAGCCGGGGGAGTGCCTACAGTGAGCCCCATGTGCGGCAGGTACGCGTCGAGTCGACGCCCCGAGGACCTGGTCGACGAGTTCGAGGTCGCCGACGCCCTGCTGGCCGCGCCCCTCGACCCCGACTGGAACGTCGCCCCCACCAAGGAGGTCTACGCCGTGCTCGAGCGCCCGGCGAAGGAGGACCGCCCGCAGGTGCGCCAGCTGCGCGCGCTGCGCTGGGGGCTGGTGCCGTCGTGGGCCAAGGACCCCGCCATCGGCAACCGCATGATCAACGCACGCATGGAGACCGTGGCCGAGAAGCCCGCCTACCGCCGCGCCTTCGCCGCGCGTCGCTGCCTGCTGCCCGCCGACGGCTACTACGAGTGGTACGCCACCCGGGCGACGTCGCCCGCGGGGAAGGCGCGCAAGCAGCCCTTCTTCATCCGCCCCCGTGACGGCTCGGTGCTCGCCATGGCGGGTCTCTACGAGATCTGGCGCGACCCCGACCGGGCCGACGACGACCCCGAGCGCTTCCGCTGGACCTGCACCGTGCTGACCACCGCGGCCGAGGACGCCCTGGGCCACATCCACGACCGGATGCCCCTGATGGTGCCGCGGGAGCGGCGCGACGCCTGGCTCGACCCCTCCGGTGGCGGTGCGGGTGACCCGCGGGAGCTGCTCGTGCCGGCCGCCCCGGGCGAGCTCGAGGCGGTCGCCGTCTCGACGCTGGTGTCCAACGTGCGCAACAACGGCCCCGAGCTGGTGCGACCGCTGCCCCTCGAGGACGTGCCCGACGACCTGCGCGAGCAGGACGGCCGGTGACGCGTCGGTGACGAGGACCGAGCGGCGGATCGCGACCCCGCACGGCGAGGCCAGGCTGGTCACCGACCGCGCCCGCAAGCCCCGCGCGAGCCTGCTGCTCAGCCACGGCGCGGGCGCGGGCATCGACACCTGGGACCTCGAGCTGCTGGCCGACCGGCTGCCGCGACGAGGCTTCACCGTCGTGCGGCTCGAGCAGCCCTGGAAGGTCGCGGGCCGCCGGATCGCCACGCCGCCCCCGACGCTCGACGAGGGGCTGGTCGCGGGGGCCAACGCCCTGCGCGGACGCGTGCCCCTGCTGGTCGGCGGCCGCTCGGCCGGGGCGCGCTCGGCGGCACGCTGCGCCCGGGGCCTGGGCGCGGTGGGGGTGCTGGCGCTGTCGTTCCCGCTGCACCCGCCCGGTCGCCCCGAGCGCTCGCGCCTGCCGGAGCTGCGCGGGGCCCGTCTGCCGCTGCTGGTCGTGCAGGGCGAGCGCGACCCGATGGGCCGCCCCGAGGAGCTGCCCCCCGACGTCGAGACCGTCGTCGTGCCCGGTGGCGACCACGGACTGAAGGTGCCGGCCCGCGCCGTCCTCGGCCAGGAGGAGGCGGGCGAGCTGGTCGTCGACGAGGTCGTGGCCTGGCTGGGCAGGGTCGTGCGGGCCTGAGCCCGCCTCGCCACCGCCGCGAGGCGGCCCCGCGGGTGGAACCGAGCGTCGGCACGGGGAATGGGCGGCAGGGGCGGGGCGTTCCACCCGACGTGATCGCACTTCTGGAACCTCCCGCCACGCGGCCGTCCCGCGACCCGCGGCCTACCGCCGGGGGCCTAGTCTGGGACGCGATGACCGACACCTTCGAGAGCCCGGCCGATGCGCCGGTCGACCTCGCCACCGAGACCGAGACCGAGCGTTCCGCGCGCTTCGAGCGCGACGCCCTGCCCTTCCTCGACCAGCTCTACTCGGCCGCGATGCGCATGACGCGCAACCCCGCCGACGCCGAGGACCTGGTGCAGGAGACCTTCGCCAAGGCCTACTCCTCCTTCCACCAGTTCAAGCCCGGCACCAACCTCAAGGCCTGGCTCTACCGCATCCTCACCAACACCTTCATCAACATCTACCGCAAGAAGCAGCGCCAGCCGCAGCAGTCGATGTCGGAGGACGTCGAGGACTGGCAGCTGGCCCGCGCGGAGTCGCACAGCTCCACCGGGCTGAAGTCGGCCGAGACCGAGGCGCTGGAGCACCTGCCCGACTCGCAGGTCAAGGACGCCCTGCAGCGCCTGCCCGAGGAGTTCCGCCTCGCGGTCTACCTCGCCGACGTGGAGGGCTTCGCCTACAAGGAGATCGCGGAGATCATGGAGACGCCGATCGGCACCGTGATGTCGCGACTGCACCGCGGCCGTCGCCAGCTGCGCGACATGCTCACCGACTACGCCCGCTCGCGCGACCTCACCGCAGCGGCTCGCCTCGAGGGGGAGAAGGCATGACGCAGGAGCACGCCGGGCACGACCACGCCGGCCCCGAGGAGGTGTCGGCCAGCGACTGCGCCGACTACCTCGAGCAGATCGTCTACTTCATCGACAACGAGCTCGACGCCGCCGACTGCGCCGCCGTGCAGGTGCACCTCGACACGTGCAACCCGTGCCTGGAGAAGTACGACCTCCAGCGCACCGTCAAGCAGATCGTGGCCCGCTCCTGCTCGGAGTCGGCGCCCGACGAACTGCGCCAGCGCGTGATGCTGCGCGTGCGCGAGGTCCAGCTGCGGCTCAGCGAGTCCTGAGCCGCCTGCTCCAGCGGCCCGAGGGCCGCCGTCGGTCTCACACCCAGGGCGCGTACGCCGGCTCCGGCAGCGGACCGCTCGTGCGGTCGCGCGCGGCCTCGTAGCCCGCGCCCACCTCCAGCAGCGTCCGCTCGCTGCCGGCGGTGCCCCAGAAGGACACCGCGACGGGCAGGCCGGCCGCCAGCTCGGTCGGCACGGTGAGCAGCGGGTAGCCCGCGATCGCCGTCGGCCCGCTGCACGAGCCGGGGAAGACCTCGGGGTTGACCAGGTCGATCGGGCCGGCCGGGGCGTAGGACGGCGTCACTAGCGCATCGAGGCGGTGCTCGCCCAGGACGTGGTCGATGCCCTCGGTGCGGGTCGCCAGCAGGTTGCGCCCGCGGGCGGCGCGGTGCTCCGCGCCACCGACCTGCGGCGCCTCGAGCGCCCGCTCGAGCAGCGACTGGCCGAAGTGCGCCAGCTCCGTGCCGGCGTGGGCGGTGTTGAACGCCACGAGCTCGGCCAGGCTGCGGGGCACGTCGCCCTCGCGGGTGGCGAGGTAGGCCTCGACGCCTTGCCGGAACTCCGCGAGCAGCACGAGCAGCTCGTCGGCGCCCACCTGCTCGCTGCGGGCGTCGAGCCCGCTCAGGTCGGTGCCGTCGACGATCTCCGCGCCCTCCGCGGCCAGCAGCGCCACCGCGCGCTCCGCGGCGGCGTCGGCGTGGGGGGAGTAGCCCCAGTAGGTCGCGCGCGGCACGCCGATCCGCTTGCCGGCGAGCCGGCCCGGCACCGCGTGGGCGGCGTGCGGGTCGCGCGTGGTCGCGCTGAGCACGTCGAGCAGGGCCGCGGCCTGGGCCACCGTGCGGGTCAGGGGGCCGGGGGAGTCCTGGGAGGCGGCGATCGGCACCACCCCGCGCGTGGGCACCGCACCGACGGTGGGCTTGAGGCCGACGCAGCCGTTGAAGGCCGCCGGGCAGGTGATCGACCCGTCGGTCTCGGTGCCGACGGCGAAGTCGGCCAGGCCGGCCGCCACGGCCGCCCCGCTGCCGGAGCTCGACCCGCCGGCCGACCGGTTGAGGGCGTGGGGGTTGCGCGTCAGGCCGCCGTACGCGCTCCAGCCGGAGGTCGACGACTCGTCGCGGAAGTTGGCCCACTCCGAGAGGTTGGTCTTGCCGAGCACGACCATGCCGGCCGCGCGCAGCCGCTCGACCAGGTCGGCGTCGCGGCGCGGCGGTGGTGCGTCGGCGAGCGCCAGCGAGCCGGCCGTGGTGGGCAGGTCGTGGGTGTCGACGTTGTCCTTCACCAGCACCGCCTGCCCGTGCAGGGGCCCGCGCGAGCGGCCCGCGGCGGCCTCGGCGTCGAGGCGGGCCGCCTGGGCGAGGGCCTCGGGGTGGGGGGTGCAGACGGCGCGGACGAGGGGGTCGACCTCGGCGGCGTGCGCGAGCAGGCGCTCGACGCCGGCCTGGGAGGAGTGGTCCATGCCGCGATCCTGCCGGACCCCGAGAAGCAACGAACCCCCGGCCGGAGGCTCGGGGGTCCAGTGCACGGTGCCTGCGCTCAGGCGTTGGGGCGCTTGCCGTGGTTCGCGCCCTTCTTCTTGCGAGCGCGGCGCTTGCGGCCGGTCTTGCCCATGGTGTTCTCCTCGTCGAATCGGTGGCGACCCGTCGAAGGGCCAGGAGGCAGTCTCTCAAATCGTGCGGCGCCGGGGAAATCGGGTCCGTGTCACAGCCTGGACAGGAAGCGCTCCGGGTCGACCACGACCCGCGTCACCTCGCCCGAGGCGAGGACCTTGCCGACGGGCTCGCCGTCGGGACCCAGGTGACGCGCCGAGACGGCGAGGCGGTGCAGTCGCCCGTCGGCGTAGGCCGAGGTCGCGCTGACCCGCACCCGGCGACCCACCGCCGAGGCGGCCAGGTGCTCCAGCGACACCCGGGTCCCGACGCTGGTCGACCCGGGCGCGAGCACCGGCTCGAGAGCCGCGCACGTGGCGGCCTCGCACCACGCCAGCAGGCGGGGCGTGGCGAGCACGGGCAGCGAGCCCGACCCCAGCGAGGCGGCGGTGTCGTCCTCACCGACGGTGAAGTCGAGCTCGGCGTGCAAGGTGGTCATCAGGGCTCCAGTCGGTAGGCGATGAGGTCGACCTCGGGCAGCGGGCGCCAGTCGCGCCCGGGGTCGCGCACGAAGCCCAGGGTCTCGTAGAGCCGGTGCGCGGTCGTCATCGCGGTGAGGCTGGAGATGACCACGGCCCCTGCGCCGAGCTCGCGGGCCCGGTCGACGGCGTGACGCACCAGCGCCCGCCCGACCCCGCTGCCGCGGGCCGCGGGGTCCACGGCCAGCATCCGGAACTCCCCCTCGCCGTCGCGGGCCACCTCGCGCCACGGTGAGCCGGGCGGGCACACGGTGACCGACCCCAGCACGCGCCCGGCCGGCCCGACCGCCACCCAGAGCTCGGCCTCACGGTGCCGCGGGCCGGCGTCGCCAAGCCGCGCGACGTAGGGGTCGTCGGGCCCCCGCGTGAAGGGGGCGTACGCCGCGAGCGTCACCTCGCCCACGGCCGGCAGGTCCTCGTCACGGGCCCGCCGCAGCGCCCAGTGCGGCCCGGGCCCCGCCGCGTGGTCGGCCACTCAGACGCCGAAGGTCGCGCGCGGGTAGGCCGCGTCGACGTCGGTGATCACGTTGACCAGGTAGGGCACGCCGGAGGCGAAGGCCCGGTCGAGCGCCGGTCCGATCTGATGCGGGTCGGTGACCCGCTCACCGGCGCCGCCGAGGGCGCGCACGACCTCGTCGTACCTGGTCTGCGGGGCGAGGTCGGCGGCCACGTCGTAGCCGTAGAGCATCTGCATCGGGCCCTTCTCCAGCCCCCACGCGGAGTTGTTGCCCATGACCATCACGACCGGCAGTCCGTGGCGCACCAGCGTGTCGACGTCCATCAGCGAGAAGCCGGCCGCGCCGTCGCCGAGCAGCAGCACGACCTGGGCCGAGGGCCGGGCGATCCGTGCCGCGATCGCGGCGCCCAGCCCGGCGCCCAGGCAGCCGTAGGGCCCGGGGTCGAGCCACCCGCCGGGGCGCTGCGGCTCGACGAACTTGCCGGCGAAGCTCACGAAGTCGCCGCCGTCGCCGATCACGACGGCGTCGTCGGCCAGACGCGGCACGAGCTCGCCGTAGATGCGGGCGGGGTGGATGGGGTCGGCCTCGGCGCCGAGGAGGGCCCGGTCGCGCTCGGTGGCGCCGCGCACGGTGTCCTGCAGCCCGCCCACCCACGCGCTGCGGTCGGGGCGGTCGTGGCGCTCGAGCGCAGCGAGCAGCCCGTCGAGCACCGAGGTCAGGTCGCCCGAGACCGACGCGGCGAGATCGGCGTGGGTGGAGACCTGCCCGGCGGAGTCGGCGACGTGCACGACCCGCGCCGGGGTGGCGCCGTCCTTGCCGCCGAAGACGCCGTAGCCGAGACGGAAGTCCAGCGGGGTGCCCACGACGACCACGAGGTCGGCGCCGCCGAGCGCGGCGCCGCGGGCCTTGGTCACGAGCAGCGGGTGCCCCCCGGGCACGAGCCCGCGGCCCATGCCGTTGGTGATGGCGGGCAGGCCCGCCTCCTCGACCAGCCGCAGGGCCGCCACCTCGGCACGGTCGGCCCACACGTCGGTGCCGAGCACGAGCACGGGGCGCTCGCTGGCGGCCAGCAGGGCCGCGATCCGGTCGATCGCGTCGGTGTCGGGAGCCTCGCCCCGGCCCGCACCGACCGTGGGCAGGGAGCCCGACGCGGAGGCGAAGAACTCGTCCATCGGCACGTCGACGAAGACCGGGCCGCGGTGGCTGGACCCCGCCGCGCTGAAGGCCTCGTGCATGCCGCCGAGCACGTCGCCCGCGGTGGGCAAGGTGCGCGCCAGCTTCGAGACCGACGCGACGATCGGCGGCTGGTCCAGCTCCTGGAGGCTGCCGCTGCCCCACCGGTTCTGCGGGGCCCGGCCACCGACGACCACCATGGGGGAGCCGGCGAACTGCGCCTGGGCGATGGCGCTCACGCCGTTGGTGACGCCGGGCCCGGCCGTCAGCACCGCCAGGCCGGGCACCCGGGTGAGCTTGCCCGTGGCCTCGGCCGCGAAGGCCGCGGTCTGCTCGTGGCGCACGTCGAGCAGGCGCATCGGCGGGTCGGCCTTCACGGCCCCGTCGTACATGGGGAAGACGTGCGCGCCCGAGAGCGTGAACATCGTCTCGACGCCGTGGGCTCGGGCCACCGCCACGGCGAGCTGGCCGGCGTGGCCCTCGAGGTGGCCCTCCGGGTGCGCGTCGGGGCTCGCGGGCTGCTGCGGGTCGGGTGTGGTCTGCGTCATGCCCGCAGGTTACCCACGGGTCACCCGAGCCGTCAGTCGCGCAGGAAGTGCGGGTTGCTGGCCCGCAGCGCCTCGACGACAACCAGCAGCAGGTCGGAGCGGACCGCCGGCGGGCGCGGGCCCAGCGCGAGCTGGAGGTAGAGGGCGCGGAGGAAGGCCTCGGCGTTGCCGCCGCGCAGGAAGGGGTCCTGCTCGCCGTGCACGGCGCGCTCCCCGGCGGCCGACGCGAGGCGGTTGATCCAGGGCTCGAGGATGCTCAGCGGCACGACGTCGCGGCGCAGCACGCACAGGGTGGTGTGGGCCAGGCGGTCCTCCTCGCCGTGCGCGAAGAGCGCGTCGACGGGCATGAGCACCCGGTCGGCCACGACGTCGAGCACGACGGTCAGCTCGGCCTTGCCGATGTGGGGGGAGGCGGCGAGCGCTCCGAGGGCGTCGGCGCCGTGGGCCACCGCGTGGGCCCATCCCTTGCCCGGCACGAATCCGCGCAGGTCGCGCTCGCGCAGCAGCCAGGTCGCGATCCGGTCGCCCCAGTCGAGCACCTTGCCGCCGGAGACCAGTGGTCGCTCGTTGTCGCGGGCGATGCACTCGGCGAGCACCAGCACCGAGAAGCTGCGGCGGAAGACCGAGTCGGTGCCGACCTCGCCCAGCCCGGTGGTCAGCCCGGCGGCCATGCCGTCGCCGAGACCGGCCAGGAGGTCGTCGTAGACGCCCCGCTCGACCCAGGTCGCCAGCGTCGGGTAGGCCGTGCCGTCGCGGGTCTCGGGGTCGGTGTCGCCGAGCATGCGGGTGAGCTCCGCGGTCAGGTCGTCGAGGGGGCGGTCCGACGGCACCGCGAGGCCGTCGGCGTGCACCTGTCTCCAATACGCGCCCGACATGGCCGTCATCCTGCCAAACTCCCCGGGGTCCGCGCACGGTCGGGGGAGGGCCCGACCGGTCGGTCCGGCGGGCCCGCGGGGAGGGGCGGGCCCGGTGGGTTCCCGGTGCGGGCCAGGTGTGCACGGGCTCACGGTGCGACCGCGTGCCCGCCCGTCGGACGTCGGGGCCGACGGTGCGCCCACCCCTGCCGCTCGCCGTAGGCTCGGCGGGTGCCGTCGATGAGCGAGCTGGTCCGAAGCCACACCGACCTGGGACCCGACGACGTCGCGTGGCTCCAGCTGCTCCAGGCCGACTGGCAGATCATCGCCGACCTGTCCTTCGCCGACCTCGTGCTGTGGCTGCCCGACCGCGAGGGCAGCGGGTTCTGGGCGGTGGGGCAGATGCGGCCCACCACCGGCCCGACGTCCTACGTCGACGACGTCGTGGGCACCTTCGTGCCCCGCGGGCGACGCCCCCTCCTCGACGCGGCGTACGCCGAGCAGCGCCTGGTGCGCGAGGGCGACCCGGAGTGGCGCGACGACGTGCCGGTGCGCGTGGAGAGCATCCCGGTGCGCCGCGAGGGTCGCGTGATCGCGGTGGTCACGCGCAACACCAACCTGCTCGGCGTGCGCACCCCCAGCCGCCTGGAGCTGTCCTACCTGCAGACCGCGGCCGACCTGACCCAGATGATCGCGGGCGGCTGGTTCCCCGCGCAGGGCCAGCGCAGCGATCACGCCGACTCACCGCGCGTGGGCGACGGCTTCCTGCGCGTCGACGCCCAGGGCCACGTCGTCTACGCCAGCCCCAACGCGCTGTCGGTCTTCCGCCGTCTCGGTCTCTCCGGCGACCTGGCCGGGCTCGCGCTGCCCGACCTGGTGCGCGAGCTGGTGCCGTCGCGGCGCCGCCCCGACGAGGAGACCCTCAGCGCGGTGATGGGCGGCCGCACGCACCGCGACACCGAGTTCGGCACCGACGAGGTCACGCTGATCGCACGCGCCATCCCGCTGCGGCCCCAGGGCACCCGGATCGGTGCCCTCGTGCTGGTGCGCGACGTCAGCGACCTGCGCCGCCGCGACCGTGAGCTGGTGACCAAGGACGCCACCATCCGCGAGATCCACCACCGCGTGAAGAACAACCTGCAGACCGTCGCCGCCCTGCTGCGCCTCCAGGCCCGCCGCATCGGCTCCCAGGACGCCAAGGCCGCTCTGGAGGAGGCCGTGCGGCGGGTCGGGACCATCGCGATCGTCCACGAGACGCTCAGCCAGGCCGTGGAGGAGACGGTGCTCTTCGACGAGATCGCCGACCGGCTCTGCGCCATGGTGACCGACGTGAGCGCGGTCGGCAGCAGGGTGAGGGTGCGGCGCACGGGCAGCTTCGGCGAGCTGACCTCGGAGTCGGCGACCGCGCTGGCCATGGTGCTGACCGAGCTGTTGCAGAACGCGGTGGAGCACGGCTACGAGGTGCCCGACGAGCACCCCGCCGGGCTCCGCTCGACCGAGGAGATCCTCGCCGGCGGGCTGCTGGGCGAGGTCAGCGTGGGGGTGCACCGTGCCGCGGGCCGGCTGCACCTGGTCGTGGACGACGACGGCCGCGGCCTGCCCGACGGCTTCGACCTCGAGGGATCGACCAACCTGGGTCTCTCCATCGTGCGCACGCTCGTGGAGTCAGAGCTCGGTGGTCGGCTCGAGATGGGGCCGGTGCCCTCGCACCACGGCACCCGTGCCGTGGTCGACGTCCCCCTCGACCCGCTGACCTGACCGGCCCTGCGGCGGTGCCGTGGTCAGGCGGTGGGTCAGGCGGTGCGGACGCGGGCCCGGGCGTTGCGGCGCTTCAGCGCACGACGCTCGTCCTCGCTCAGACCGCCCCACACGCCGTGGTCCTGGCCGGCCTCGAGGGCCCAGGCGAGGCACTGCTCGCGCACGTCGCAGCGTCGGCAGACCTGCTTGGCCTCCTCGATCTGCAGGATGGCCGGGCCGGTGTTGCCGATCGGGAAGAACAGCTCCGGATCCTCGTCGAGACATGCTGAACGGTGACGCCAGTCCATGGCTGGGCGATCCCTCTTTTCCTCAAGCGAAATGTGCAGGCCAGGGGCAACGCAAGCCTGCGGCAGCGCCCGGTGCGATGGCACCACGAAGTGGACTCGGCCACGAGCGCTCCGCACACACTGACAACTTTTGGACCGTTAAACAAGCCAAATCGCTGGTCTCCTGCGTCACAGGCGTCCCGTGTGGAGGGGGCGCACTAACCTCGGCGTCGTGACCCGATCCGAGAACCCGCCGCCGCTGGTCGTCGCGGCCTCCCTCGCCGCGGTCGAGGGGCTGGTCCTGCTGCTCCTCGCCGGCGCCCAGCTCGCCGACCTCTCCGAGGGGCGCACCACGATGGGATGGACCGTGGCGGCGTTCTTCGCGCTCTTCGGCGTGGCCGTCATCGCCTGCGCCTGGGCGGTGACGCGGGGGCAGGCCTGGACCCGGGGTCCGATCCTGCTGACCCAGCTGATCGCCCTCGGGCTGGCCTGGAGCTTCCGGGGCACCCAGCTGATCGCGCTGGGCCTGGTCGTCGTGGCCGCCGTCGTGCTGGCCGGCATGCTGCACCCCGCGAGCCTCGAGGCTCTCGCCGACGACCCGATGCGCGAGGACTGAGCGGCCCCGGGGGAGTCACTGTGGGGGCGCGGAGAGGGCTCAGTCCTGCTCCTGCAGCGAGCGCCGCAGGTGCTCCAGGGTGCGGTTGAGCAGCCGGGAGACGTGCATCTGCGAGACGCCGATCTCCTCGGCGATCTGCGACTGGGTCATGTTGCGGAAGAAGCGCAGCAGCAGGATCTTCTTCTCGCGCGCGTCGAGCTGGTCGAGCAGCGGCTTGATCGACTCGCGGATCTCGACGTGCTCGAGGCCCGCGTCCTCGATGCCGATGGCGTCGAGCATCGTGGCGGCCCCGTCGTCGGAGTCGTCGCTGGCGTCGAGGGAGAGGGTGGAGTAGGCGTTGCTGGACTCGATGCCCTCCACGATCTCCTCCACCGTGCACCCGATGCACTCGGCGAGCTCGCGGGCCGTGGGGGAGCGGCCGAGGGTCTGGGTCAGCTCGGCGGTCGCGGAGCCGATCTGCATGCGCAGCTCCTGGAGCCGCCGCGGCACCCGGATCGCCCAGCCCTTGTCGCGGAAGTAGCGCTTGATCTCGCCGATGATCGTCGGCGTGGCGTAGGTCGAGAACTCCACGCCCCGGTCGGAGTCGAAGCGGTCGATGGACTTGATGAGCCCGATCGTGCCCACCTGCACCAGGTCCTCGAACGGCTCGCCGCGGTTGCGGAAGCGCCGTGCGCAGTGCTCGACGAGCGGCAGGTGCAGGTGCACCAGGGCGTCGCGCGCGCTCTCGCGACCGGCCTCGCTGCCCTGCTGGTCGTGGAAGGCCAGGAACAGCTCGGCGCTGCGCCGGCGGGTGAGCTCGACGCCCGCGCGCCGGGCGTCGGTCGCCTCGCTCGCCGCGCTGGGGGCGGGGTCGTCGCTCGGGAGGGGGTGGTCCATCTCAGAGGCCGGCTCCCAGGTGCGTGGAGCGCAGCGTGAGCGCGACGGCGAGCTCGCCCTCGGCGATCCGCACCCCGACCTCGGAGGCCAGCGTGTCGAGCACCTGCCAGGCGAAGCTGTCACGGTCGGGCTCGCCGGCGTCGGCGGCGCCCACGGATACCGACACCGTCAGCTCGGCGGGGCGCAGGTAGAAGCGTCCGACCAGGTCGGCCCCGGCGTCGGCCTCGGGCAGCACCAGCGCGCACGCCTCGCCCACCGCGATGCGCAGGTCCTCGATGTCGTCGATGGTGAAGTCGAGGCGCGCGGCCAGCGACGCCGTCGTCGTGCGGAGCACCGACACGTAGGCGCCGTCCGCGGGCAGTCGCAGCTCGACATCGGAGCGGTCGCGGATCGGGTCGATCGTCGGACCGGGCTGGGACATGGGGCCGTCCTTCGTGGCAGGTGCGGAGGAAGTGGTCGAACTCTAGGTGACGCGGTGGCTCCCCGGGTGGGAGGCCGTCCGGTGCTCGGCTGGTGCTCGGCTGCGCCCCATGTGTGCCGCCTGGAACGCCAGCGAGGCCGGTCCCGGGGGTCTACCCCGGGACCGGCCTCGACAAACGGTCGGCGGCGCCCGCCGCGGCGGCGGCGCGCCGGCTGCGTCGCTCAGGCCTTCTTGGTCTCCCAGAAGATCTCGGCGATCTCGTCGATCTTGGCCAGCAGCTGGTCGGCCACGTCGGCGTCGAGGGCGCCCTTGGCGCCGGAGGCGCCGGCGAGCTTGGTGGCCTCGTTGACCAGCACGTGCAGCTGCGGGTACTTCTCGAAGTGCGGGGGCTTGAAGTAGTCGGTCCACAGCACCCACAGGTGGTGCTTGACCAGCTCGGCGCGCTGCTCCTTGATCAGGATGGCGCGGGTGCGGAAGTCGGGGTCGTCGTTGTCGGCGACCTTGGCGATGATGCCCTTGATCGACTCGGCCTCGATGCGGGCCTGCGCGGGGTCGTAGACGCCGCAGGGCAGGTCGCAGTGGGCGGAGACCTCGACGGTGGGTGCGAACAGTCGCGCGAACATGCGGTTCCTCTCGTGGTCCTTCAGGGGTCTGCTGAGCTCGGCTGCGACACTACTCCGCGTGTCGCGTCCCGCACGAGGTGTCTCCCCCTCGAGCCACCCCATCGGGTGGCTGGCTCGTGCCCGCGGCGGGTTGCACGGCCCGCGCCGCCCCGGGTGGGCCCTGGTGCGCGGGGCGTCGATGGCGCCCACGCTGCGCGGGGGCGACCGGCTGCTGGTGCTGCACGGCGCCCGGGTCGTGCCGGGGCGGGTGGTGGTCGCCCGGCTGCCCGAC
Source organism: Nocardioides sp. Leaf285 (assembly GCF_001422955.1). Classification (NCBI taxonomy): domain Bacteria; kingdom Bacillati; phylum Actinomycetota; class Actinomycetes; order Propionibacteriales; family Nocardioidaceae; genus Nocardioides; species Nocardioides sp. Leaf285. The sequence continues at coordinate 661,593 of NZ_LMNH01000003.1, forward strand.
GGCACGCTGGCGGTCAAGCGCGCCGTGGAGCGGCGTACGACGGCCGGCGGCTCGCCCGGCTGGTGGCTGCTCAGCGACGACCCGTCGGTGGGCGTCGACTCCCGGCACCGCGGGCCCGTCGCCGAGGACCAGGTGCTGGCCGTGGCGCTGTGCCGCGTCTGGCCGCGTCCCTGCCTGCTCAGGGCGGGCGCAGGACCGGGCACGGCTGCCTCGCGGGCGCTGTGACGTAGAGCATTGCGGACGCCGGCGTCCTGTATCCGTGCGCTGTGCCAGACTGGCGGGACAGCCCTCCGGGCGTCACGGCTCCGCGGCAACCCCTCGCGTCGAGCAGTGGTCCCGGGCACGATCCGGCCCATCCGACTCGTCCTGGAAAGTCCTGTGATGACTGCTTCTCCCACGTCTCCTGCCACCACCGCCGGCCCTGCGGGCCACGGCCCGTCGGCCTCGCCATCGCACCCGCGGGCCGGGGACCCCGTCTTCGACCTGCACCTCGGCGGCAAGATGTCCATCCAGTCCTCCGTGGCCCTGGCCGGCGCGGAGGAGCTGTCGCTGGCCTACACCCCCGGCGTGGCCCTGGTCTGCGAGGCGATCGCGGCCGACCCGTCGCTCACGCAGCACTACACCTGGGTGCCCAACACGGTCGCGGTCGTCACCGACGGCACCGCCGTGCTCGGCCTGGGCGACATCGGGCCGGCCGCCGCCATGCCGGTGATGGAGGGCAAGGCGGTGCTGTTCAAGCAGTTCGGCGGCGTCGACGCGGTGCCGATCTGCCTCGACACCACCGACACCGAGGAGATCATCGAGACCGTGGCCCGGCTGGCGCCGAGCTTCGGCGGGGTCAACCTCGAGGACATCTCGGCGCCCCGCTGCTTCGAGATCGAGGACCGGCTCAAGGAGATGCTCGACATCCCGGTCTTCCACGACGACCAGCACGGCACCGCCGTGGTGGCGCTCGCCGCCCTGACCAACGCTCTCACGCTCACCGGCCGCGACCCGGGCAGCACCCGGGTGGTCATCTCCGGCGCGGGGGCGGCGGGCGTGGCGGTGGCCAAGATCCTGCTCGAGGCCGGCATCACCGACCTCGCCGTGACCGACCGCAAGGGCGTCATCCACTCCTCCCGCGGCGACCTCACCGCGGTCAAGCGCTCGCTGGCCGAGCTCACCGCAGACGTCACGGGCCGCACCGGCTCGCTGGCCGACGTGCTCGACGGCGCCGACGTCTACATCGGCGTCTCCGGCGGCACGGTGCCCGAGGAGCACGTCGCCACGATGGCGCCCGACGCCATCGTCTTCGGTCTGGCCAACCCCACGCCCGAGGTGCACCCCGAGGTGGCCCGGCGCCACGCGCGCGTCGTGGCCACCGGACGCTCCGACTTCCCCAACCAGATCAACAACGTGCTGGCCTTCCCCGGCATCTTCCGCGGCGCCTTCGACGCCCACGCCACGGCCATCACCGAGGGCATGAAGCTGGCCGCGGCCCGCGCGCTCGCCGACCTGGTGGGCGAGGCGCTGACCGAGGAGTACGTCATCCCCTCGCCGTTCGACCCGCGCGTCGGCCCGGCCGTCTCCGCCGCGGTCGCGGCCGCCGCCCGGCAGGACGGCGTCGCTCGCCGCTGAGACGGCGCGCCCCGCCCGTCCAGCCACTCCCCGTTAGGTTGTCCCCATGTTCGCCGTCTACGCCGACCGCTTCTCCTCCGACGACCCGCTCTCCGCCCTGACGGTGGGGGAGCGGCCCGACCCCGAGGCCCCCGACGGGTGGACGACGGTGACGGTCAAGGCCGCCTCGCTCAACCACCACGACGTCTGGTCGCTGCGCGGGGTGGGCCTGCGTGAGGAGGCCCTGCCGATGATCCTGGGCTGCGACGCGGCCGGACTCGACGAGGACGGCAACGAGGTCGTGGTGCACGCCGTCGTCAGCGACCCCGCGTGGCGCGGCGACGAGACCCTCGACCCGCGCCGCTCGCTGCTCTCCGAGCGGCACCAGGGCACCTTCGCCGACAAGGTCGTCGTGCCCCGCGCCAACGTCGTGGCCAAGCCCGCCTCGATGTCCTTCGAGGAGGCCGCCTGCCTGCCCACCGCGTGGCTCACCGCCTACCGCATGCTCTTCACCCGCGGCGGCCTCGTGGCCGGTGACACCGTGCTGGTGCAGGGCGCGGGCGGCGGCGTCGCCACCGCCGTCATCACCCTCGCCCGGGCTGCGGGCCTCAAGGTGCTGGCCACCAGCCGCGACGAGGGCAAGCGGGCCCGTGCGCTGGAGATCGGCGCCCACGAGGTCTTCGAGTCCGGGGCGCGCCTCCCGGTCAAGGTCGACGCCGTGATGGAGACCGTCGGCAAGGCCACCTGGGCCCACTCGGTGCGGGCCCTCAAGCCGGGCGGGCGCATCGTGGTCTCGGGCACGACGTCGGGGGCCGACCTCGACGACGCCGAGCTCACGCGGATCTTCTTCCTCCAGCTCAGCGTGGTCGGCTCGACGATGGGCACCCGCGACGAGCTCGCGTCCCTGGTCTCGCTGCTCGACGCCACCGGCACGCGCCCGCTGATCGACCGGGTGCTGCCCATGGAGCAGGCCGCCGACGGCTTCGCCGCGATGGCCGGCGGCGACGTCTTCGGCAAGATCGTCTTCACCCGCTGATGGCTCGCACCCACCTGCTCACGGGCGCCGGGGCGGGCATCGGCGCCGAGCTGGCCCGGCGCCTGCGCGCGCGTGGCGACGACCTGGTGCTGGTGGCGCGCTCCGAGGCGAGGGCCGAGGAGCTCGGTGTCGAGCACCCGGGCGCGTCGGTGCTGGTGGCCGACCTCGCCGACGCCGCCGCCCTCGAGCGGCTGCAGGGCCGCCTGCCCGCCCGGCTCGACTCCGTCGTGCACGCGGCCGGCGTGGTGGAGCTCGGTGCCGTCGCCGACCTGACGGCCTCGGCGTGGACCGAGCAGCTGGCGGTCAACCTGGTGGCCCCGGCGGTGCTGACCCGCCTCGCGCTGCCGGCGCTGCGCGAGGCGCGCGGCACGGTCGTGCTGGTCAACTCCGGTGCCGGGCTGTTCGCCCACCCGCAGTGGTCGGCCTACGCCGCCTCCAAGCACGGCCTGAAGGCCCTCGCCGACGCGCTGCGCGCCGAGGAGGCGCAGCACGGTGTGCGGGTCACCTCGCTGTTCCCGGGACGCACCGCCACCGCGATGCAGGAGAAGGTGCACGCCCAGGAGGGCAAGGACTACGACGCCTCGCGCTGGATCGACCCCGTCACGGTGGCCGAGGCCGTGGTGGGCGTGCTCGACCTCCCGCAGGACGCCACGCTGACCGAGCTGGTGCTCAAGCCCCGAGCCTGAGCCCCGGCCCCGAGCCGGCCGCTGCGGTCGCGGGACCCCTCAGGGCCGGGACGTCCAGTTGAGCGCGCCCACCAGCACCATCCGCAGCTGCGTGCGGGCGTTCTCGACGACGAGCTTCTCGGCGCCCGGGCGACCCACGGCGTGGAGGGTGTTCTCGGCGAAGGCGACCATGGCCGTGACGATGAGACCCGACAGCACGCGCAGGTCCTCGGTCGACCAGCGGTCGGTGCCGGGCAGCCGGGCGAGGTCGGTGGCCAGCTCGCGCTCGCACAGCTCGATCTCGTGGCGGATCGCCTCGCGCACCAGCGGCGGCCCTGCGGTCCGCTCTCGGGCGATGAAGGCGAAGTGGGAGCGCTGGCGGTGCACGTGCTCGTCGAGGATCCCGATGGAGTCGTCGACGATGTCCATCCAGCCCGGTGCCCCGCCCTCGCGTCCCTGCCGCACGTCGCGCAGCATGGCGCGCAGCGACTCGAAGGACTCGTCCACGAGGGCCATGCCGAGGTCCTCGATGGAGTCGAAGTGGCGGTAGAAGCCGGTCGGCACGATGCCGACCTGCTTCGACACCTGGCGCAGCGAGAGCGCGACCAGGCTGCTCTCCTCGAGCAGCGCCAGTGCGGCGTCGAGGATGGCGCGTCGCGTGCGCTCCTTGCGCTCGCCGCGGGTCTCGGTCATCCCTCGATCCTAGGCCACCGTCGCAGCGTGCTCCGACCTCGCGCGCCCCGGACCCCTGGGGCCGGTCCGGGAGCACATGTGTGCACCGTCACGCGAGTGGCGCACGACCGCCAGGACGGGGTGGGCGGCGTCACCCGCCGTTCCGGTTGACCTCGCGGCGCCGACCCCGGAGACTTTGAGTGAACATTCGTTCACCGAATCTGACGGGAGCAACTCCGATGAGCATCACGGGCTCCATCCTCCGGTCCCGCGCCGTCGCCGCCCTCACCTCGCCCCACGGCGTCGACCGCTTCCTGGAGCAGGTCAACCCGATGTGGGCGGCCCACGAGGTGCGCGCCCGCGTCGTCGAGGTCCGTCGCGAGACCGACGGCGAGCACCCGGTCGCCACGATGGTGCTCCAGCCGACGAGCACGTGGCGCGGACACCGTGCGGGCCAGTACGTCCAGGTGGGCGTCGACCTGCCCGGAGGTCGGCGCACGACCCGCTGCTTCTCGGTGTCCTCGCCCGCGTCGGCGCCGGGGGAGCGGATCTCGCTCACGGTGCGCTCGCACGCGGAGGGCGTGGTCTCGAGGTTCCTGGTCGAGCAGGCCCGCCCGGGCCTCATGGTCCACCTGGGCCAGGCCGAGGGCGACTTCGTCATGCACGAGAGCCCGGCGACGCCGACCAACAACCACCTGCTCTTCATCACCGGCGGGTCGGGCATCACCCCGGCCATGTCGATGGTCCGCACCCTGCTGCGCGACGGCTACGACGGCCGCGCCCACCGCAAGGTGACCTTCCTGCACTACGCCCGCAGCGCCGAGGACCAGATCTTCGCCGCGGAGCTCGCCGAGATCGCTGCGGGGGACAACCACGTGGACGTGCACCTGGTGCACGAGACCGACGGCGGCCGCTTCTCCGAGGCCGCCCTGCGTGAGCTGGTGCCGGCCTTCCAGGACACCGACACGTGGGCCTGCGGCCCGGCCGGCATGATCGAGCTGGTCCAGGCGGCGTACGCCGGGAGCCCCCGGCTGCGCGTGGAGTACTTCAAGCCCCCCATGACCGCCTCGGGCACGGCCGAGGGCGAGGTCTCCTTCGCCCGGTCGGGCCAGCAGGCCGCCAACACCGGTGCCTCGCTGCTGGAGCAGGCCGAGGCGCTCGGTCTGCGGCCCGAGTTCGGCTGCCGCATGGGCATCTGCTTCTCCTGCACCTCCCGCAAGACCGAGGGCACCGTGCGCAACGTCGTCACCGGTGCCGAGTCCTCGCTGCCCGACGAGGACATCCAGATCTGTGTCTCCGCCCCCGTCGGCGACTGCGTCGTCGACCTCTGAGGAAGGACCGCACCATGACCGCCACCCTGAACGAGACCCCCGTGACCACCGCGACCACGAGCGGAGCGAGCGCCGCCCGCGCCGAGCGCCCCGTCGTGCCCGGCGACGCCGCGTTCCACCGCCTCACCGCGGCCCAGCTCAAGGACTTCGGCGACGAGATGGACGCCATCCGCCAGCGCGTGCTGGCCTCGCTGGGCGACGAGGACCGTGACTACATCCACCGCGTCGTGAAGGTGCAGCGGGGCTTCGAGGTCGCCGGGCGCGCGCTGTTCTACGTGCCGCCGGCGTGGCCGCTGGCCGTGGCCGCGCTCAGCGTGTCGAAGATCCTCGACAACATGGAGATCGGCCACAACGTCATGCACGGGCAGTACGACTGGATGAACGAGCCCGGCCTGAGCTCGCGCATGTACGAGTGGGACAACGTGTGCCCCAGCGACCAGTGGAAGTACTCGCACAACTACATCCACCACACCTACACCAACATCCTGGGCAAGGACCGTGACATCGGCTACGGCATCCTGCGCATGGACGACGACCAGAAGTGGCACCCCTACTACCTGGGCAACCCGGTCTACGCGGCGCTGCTCATGGTCTTCTTCGAGTGGGGCGTGGCCATGCACGACCTCGAGGTCGAGAACCTCGTGGCCGGCAAGCGCACGCTGGAGGACAACAAGAAGATCTACCCCGGCCTGATGCGCAAGGTCCGCAACCAGGCGCTGAAGGACTACCTGCTCTTCCCGGCCCTCACCGGCCCCCTCTTCCCGATGACGCTGGCCGGCAACGCCGTGGCCAACCTGGTGCGCAACGTGTGGGCCTTCAACATCATCTTCTGCGGGCACTTCCCGGCCGGGGTGGCGACCTTCTCCGAGGAGGAGTGCGAGGACGAGTCGCGTGGTCACTGGTACTACCGCCAGCTGCTGGGCTCGGCCAACATCACCGGCGGCAGGCTCTTCCACGTGATGACCGGCAACCTGTCGCACCAGATCGAGCACCACCTCTTCCCCGACATCCCCGCCCGCCGCTACCCCGAGATCGCCGAGGACGTGCGCGAGATCTGCGAGCGCTACGGGATCGACTACAACACCGGGCCGCTCGGGCGCCAGCTGGGCAGCGTGGCCAAGAAGATCTGCCGCTACGCCCTGCCCGACTCCCCGTCCGACCTCAAGGCCCTGGTGCCCGGCTTCCTGCGCCGCCGCCTGGCCGCCTGAGGCTCCTCGGGTCAGACTAGGGAGCATGACCGGGCCCATGAAGGACCAGCTGAGCAAGAGCGAGATCCGCAAGGACGCCCTCCAGGGCGCCGTGGAGGCGACCGCGACGACCGTCGGTGAGGTGGCGACCATCCTCACCGGCGCCGTCAAGGACGTCGCCGGTGCCCTGGGCGGGCTCGCCACCGAGGTCTTCGAGCTGCGCGACGCCGCTCGCCGCGCCTCGGCGGAGCACGTCGAGCCCTTCCCCGAGGTCGACGAGCGGTAGTCCGGCACCCGCCTTCACGACGAAGGGGCCCGATCCGTCACCGGATCGGGCCCCTTCGTCGTGCCGCTCAGTCGTCGGGGTCGTCGAGACGGGCCAGCCAGGTGGAGAACCGCTCCACGGCGGTCTCGAACTCCGGGTGGGTGTCGGTGAACTCCTGGAGCCGCTCGGCCAGCCACGCCAGGGTGACCTCCTCGTCACCCCGGCGCCGCTCGAGCTCCTCGATCCCGCGGTCGGTGAAGTACATGTCAGGCGAACGCGCGGTCGAGCAGGTCCTTCTGCTCGGCCATGTGGCGCTTGACGGTGCCGACCGACGGCGAGGACGACTCGGCCCGCGTGACGGCCTCCACCTGGGCGTCGACGCCCGGCCACACGTTGAGGGCGTAGTGGGGCCACGGGCCGTTGTTGAGCGGCTCGTCCTGCACCCACCGGACCTGCTTGAGGCGGGGGAACCGGGCGATCTCGGCCCGGATCTCCTCCTCGGGGCGCGGGTAGAGCTGCTCCACGCGGGCGATCGCGAAGCGCTCGGCGCCCTCGCGCTTGGCCCGGTCGACCATGAGGTCCCACGTGACACGGCCCGAGCACAGCAGCAGCGTGTCGACCTTCTCGGGGTCGGCCTCGGCGTCGGGGATGAAGGGCCGGAAGGACCCCTCGGTGAACTCCTCGGGCCGCGAGGCGGCCTCCTTGCGCTTGAGCATCGACTTCGGCGTGAAGACGATGAGCGGGCGGTGGGTCGAGCCCAGCGAGTGCTGCCGCAGCAGGTGGAAGTACGACGCGGGCGTCGAGGGCTGGGCGACGACGAAGGCCTCGTCGGCGGCCATGGTGAGGAAGCGCTCGATGCGCGCCGAGGAGTGGTCGGGTCCCTGTCCCTCGTAGCCGTGGGGGAGCAGGAGCACGACGCCGGACTCCTGGCGCCACTTGGTCTTGCCCGAGCTGATGAACTCGTCGATGACGGTCTGCGCGCCGTTGACGAAGTCGCCGAACTGCGCCTCCCACAGCACGAGCGCCTCGGGGCGGGCCACGGAGTAGCCGTACTCGAAGCCGAGCGCGGCGTACTCGCTGAGCAGCGAGTCGTAGAGGTAGAAGCGGGCCTGGTCCTCGGTGAGGTTGGCCAGGGGCGTCCACTCGTTGGCGTTGACCCGGTCGATGATCGTGCCGAAGCGCGACACGAACGTGCCGCGGCGCGAGTCCTGGCCGGCCAGGCGGACCGGACGGCCCTCCATGAGCAGCGACCCGAAGGCGAGGATCTCGCCGGTGCCCCAGTCGATGGGGCCCTCGGTGATGGCCTTGGCCCGGCGCTGGAGCTGGGGCATGACCTTCGGGTGGACCGTGAAGCCGTCGGGCGGGGTGACGTAGGCGTCGGAGATCCGCTTGAGCACCTCGAGGGTGACCGCGGTCTGGGTCTCGCCGGCGGGCTTGTCCGGGTAGTCCGGCACGGTGGTCCACTCCGAGGGCTGGCCGGTGGCCTCGCGCACCTCGGTGAACACGCGCTCCAGCTGCTGCTGGTAGTCGCGCAGGACCTGCTCGGCCTCCTCGATCGTGATGTCGCCACGACCGATGAGCGACTCGGTGTAGAGCTTGCGCACCGAGCGCTTCTGCTCGATCAGGTCGTACATCAGCGGCTGGGTGTAGGACGGGTCGTCGCCCTCGTTGTGGCCGCGGCGGCGGTAGCACACCAGGTCGATGACGACGTCCTTGTTGAAGGCCTGGCGGTACTCGAAGGCCAGTCGGGCGACGCGGATGCACGCCTCGGGGTCGTCGCCGTTGACGTGGAAGATCGGCGCCTGGACCATCCGGGCCACGTCGGTGCAGTAGAGCGAGGAGCGCGAGGAGCCCGGCGAGGTGGTGAAGCCGACCTGGTTGTTGACGACCAGGTGGATCGTGCCGCCGGTGCGGTAGCCGCGCAGCTGGGACAGGTTGAGCGTCTCCGCCACCACGCCCTGACCCGCGAACGCCGCGTCGCCGTGCACCAGCAGGGGCAGCACGGGGTAGGCCGCGCCCTGGTCGAGCACGTCCTGCTTGGCGCGCGCGATGCCCTCGAGCACCGGGTCGACCGCCTCGAGGTGGGAGGGGTTGGCGGCGACGGAGACCTTGATCTTCTCCCCGGTGCCGGACTCGAACTCGCCCTCGGCGCCGAGGTGGTACTTCACGTCGCCGGAGCCCTGGACCGTGCGCGGGTCGATGTTGCCCTCGAACTCGCGGAAGATCTGGGAGTAGTTCTTGCCCACGATGTTGGCCAGCACGTTGAGCCGGCCGCGGTGGGCCATGCCGATGGCGACCTCGTCGAGGCCCGACTCGGCCGCGGCCTCGCAGATCTCGTCGAGCACGGGCACCGTGGTCTCGCCGCCCTCGAGGCTGAAGCGCTTCTGCCCGACGAACTTGGTCTGCAGGAACGTCTCGAAGGCCTCGGCCTGGTTGAGCTTGAGCAGGATGCGCAGCTGCTCCTCGCGCGGCGGCTTGGTGTGGGGCACCTCGACGCGCTCCTGGATCCAGCGGCGCTGCTCGGGGTCCATGATGTGCATGTACTCGATGCCGGTGGTGCGGCAGTAGGAGTCACGCAGGATCCCCAGGATCTGGCGCAGCTTCATGAAGCGACGGCCCGAGCCACCGAAGGAGCCGGTCGCGAACTCGCGGTCGAGGTCCCACAGGGTCAGCCCGTGCGACTCGACCTCGAGGTCGGGGTGGCTGCGCTGGCGGTACTCCAGCGGGTCGGTGTCGGCCATCATGTGGCCGCGCACCCGGTAGGCGTGGATCAGCTCGAGGATGCGCGCCTGCTTGGAGATCTCGTCGTCGTGCGACGTGGAGATGTCCTTGCTCCAGCGGATCGGCTCGTAGGGGATGCGCAGCGACCGGAAGATCTCGTCGTAGAAGTCGTTGCCGCCCAGCAGGAGGGCGTGCACGCGCTTGAGGAACTCGCCCGACTGTGCGCCCTGGATGACGCGGTGGTCGTAGGTCGAGGTCAGCGTCATGACCTTGCTGATCCCGTTGCGGCTGATGGCCTCGTCGGAGGCGCCCTGCCACTCCGGGGGGAGCTCCATGGCCCCGACGCCGATGATGGCGCCCTGGCCCTTCATCAGGCGCGGCACGGAGTGGCTGGTGCCGATGCCGCCGGGGTTGGTCAGCGAGATGGACGTGCCCTGGAAGTCGGCGACGGTGAGCTTGGCGTCGCGCGCCTTGGCGACGATGTCCTCGTAGGCGGTCCAGAAGCCGGCGAAGTCCATGGTCTCGGCGGCCTTGATGGCCGGCACGAGCAGCTGACGGCTGCCGTCGGGCTTGGGCACGTCGATGGCCAGGCCCAGGTTGATGTGGGCGGGGGTGATCAGGTTGGGCTTGCCGTCGACGGTGTCGAAGCCGACGTTCATCTCCGGCATCGACTTCACCGCCTGCACCAGGGCGTAGCCGATCAGGTGGGTGAACGACACCTTGCCGCCGCGGGCGCGGGCGAGGTGGTTGTTGATGACGGTGCGGTTGTCCCACAGCAGCTTGACCGGCACGGAGCGCACGGAGGTGGCGGTGGGGACGGTCAGCGACACGTCCATGTTCTGCGCCGTGCGCGCGGGGGCGCCGCGCAGGACGGTGTAGGTGGGCTCGTCCTTGGCCGGCGACGGCTCCGCCGGGCGCGACTCCTTCGGCACCGGGCTGCTGGTGCCCTTCGCGGGCTCGGCGGCCTTGCCGGCCGGCCGCGGCTTGGCGACCGGGGCGGGGGAGTCGGAGCCCTTCGCGGCGGGCTGGGCCGGCGCGGCGGCCGGGGCCTTCGCCGGGGCGGGCGCGGCGGCCTTCTCGGGAGCCTTCTCGGCGGGCTTCTCGGCGGGCGCCTTCGCGGCTGCTGCGCCGTTGCTCGAGCCGTTGCCGTTGCCGAGCACGGCCTCGGCGCCGCCGTTCTTGAAGAACGTCACCCACGTCGCGTCGACGCTCGACGGGTCGGCCTGGTACTGGTCGTACATCTCCTCGACCAGCCACTCGTTGGCGCCGAAGTCCGCAGGCGGCTCCGTGGTGGTGGTGGGGTGTGGAGACTTGTTGCCAGGGGACTGCGGCACGACTTGCTTCGCCTCTTCCGGGAGCGCGCGGGGTGGGTGGGTTTTCCGTGGTCCAGGCTAGTCCCCCGACCCGGCAAATGCCGAGGTTGAGGTCACCTTTCGGGCAGGGTGTTAGCCGCACCACACCCGGCCCGGGGTCACTGGACGACGCGCGCCCCGCCACCACGGCGCCCACGAGAGGACGACGACCCGATGATGCCCCTCCCGCCCACGGCCCCCGGCGTGTCGCCGAGGCCGCCCGGGCGCGCGCGCCGAGCGCGGTCCGCACGTCGGGCCGCCGGGGCGCTCGCCCTCGCCCTGCTGCTGACGACGGGGGCCTGCACCGACGAGGCCCCCGACGGCGGTGACCCGCCCGCCGCCGGTGCGTCGTCGGCCCCGGGAGCCACCGGCCCCGCGTCGGCGCCCGTGGTCGTGCGGGCCGGGGAGGTCGTCGGACGACTGCCGGCGGCCCGCCGCGAGGGTGTCGTGCAGCGGGTCGGCCAGGTCGTGGCCGACTGGTACGCCGCGGCCTTCCTCGACGGTCCCTGGCCCCGCTCCGACGTCCGTGACGCCTTCCCCGGCTTCACCGCGGGGGCGCGCGAGGCCGCGCGGGCGGAGCGGGCCCGCACCAGTGCCGCCTCGCTGGGCGAGGGGGTCGACGCGGTCCGTGCCGCGCGGCAGCGGGTCGTGGTGGACCTGCTGGCCCACGGCGGACGTGTGCGCGGCGCGACCGCACGGGTCCTGCTCGACTACGTGCCGCTGAGCGGCGCCGACGAGCAGGTCGCGCGTCGCGTGCAGGGGCGGCTCTCCCTGACCTGGGACGGTGACGCCTGGCGGGTCTTCGCCTACGACCTGACCCAGGGGCGCCTGGCACGTGAGCCGGCGCGCGAGCCGGCGCGTGAGGGGAAGGGTGTGCGATGACGGGCTCGCAGGAGCAGGTCGGGAGGTCGGCCGGCGGGGCCGCGCGACGCGGCTGGCGCCGGGTGGTGCTGGCCGCGGTGCTGGTGCTGGCCGCACTCACGGTGCCCGGCTCGGCGGTGAGCAGCCCGCAGGCGGTGCTCGTGGAGGTGCGGCGCGCCCAGGCGGTCGACCTCACCCCCGATGTCGTGTGGATCCTCGCCGTGGGCTCCGACGCGCGGCCCGGTGAGGACATGACCCGGGTGCGCGGCGACGCCCTCCAGCTCGTGGGTCTCGACACCCGCACCGGCGCCGCCGCGTCGATCGGCGTGCCGCGCGACTCCTACGTGCCGATCCCCGGCTTCGGCTCCGACCGGGTCAACGCCGCGCTGACCTACGGCGGCCCGCAGCTGCTCGCCCGCACGGTGGGCGACCTCGTCGGGATCGAGCCCGACTACGTGATGGTCACCCGCTTCCCCTTCTTCGAGGACATGGTCGACGACATCGGCGGTATCGAGGTGGGCAACCCGCGCGCCTTCTCCGACCCCGACCTCAAGCCCCTCGGCTTCGAGGCGGGCCGCATCCGCCTCGACGGCTACGGCGCGATGGCCTTCGCCCGGATCCGCAAGGGTCTCGCGGGCGGCGACTTCGACCGCTCCGCCAACCAGCAGCGGGTGCTCCGCGGCATCCACGCCGCGATCGCGGAGCGCGCCGACCGGCCGGGCTTCCTCGAGCGCGGTGTCGCGACGGTGCTCCGTCACACCGCCACCGACGCCTCTCCGGTCGAGCTGTTCCGCCTGGCGCAGGCGGTGGCGCAGGTCGACCGGAGCAGGATCACGACGTGCGTCGTGCCGGGCGCCCTGGGTCAGGTCGGAGCGGCCAGCGTCGTGCTGCCCTCCGTGCCGGTCGCCCGCCGGCTCGGTGACGCCGCCCGTCAGGACGCGACCCTGCCCCGCGGCTGCTGAGCCGGTGGGCCGCGCTCAGCCCAGCTCGATCTCGGCGCGCACCGTGGTGCCGCGCGAGGTGTCGTAGGACCACCGTCGGCTCAGACCGGCGACCATCATCAGCCCGCGCCCGGAGTCGGAGTCGAGGTCGGGCGGTCGCACGACGGGCAGTGAGGCACCCCCGCCGTCGGCCACCGAGATGACGAGGTCCTCGCCGCGGGTCTCCCACGCGACCTCGAGGGCCGGCCTGGCCCCGCCGCGTCCGTGCCGGACGCCGTTGGCGACCAGCTCGCTCACGATGACGCACGCGGTCTGCACGGTCACACGGTTGACCCCGGCGGCCTCGAGCTGGTCACCGAGCCGGTGCCGGGCCTCGGTGACGGAGTCGACGGTGAAGGGCAGGGCGAGCTGCGCCCTGACCGGTGGCCGCACTGGCTCAGGCGACGGCACCCGGGGCGCCTGACGGGTCGGGCTCCTCGTCGTCGGGCGACTCCCGGTAGGGGAGGGCGACGACGGTGAGCATCCTCTGGGCCAGGGTGTCGCGCCGGGCGACCAGCTCGACGGACCCGCCGGCGCGTCGGGCCTGCGACATGGCCTTGGCCAGCACGCCGATCGCGACGCTGGGGAGGTAGTCGACGTCGCTGAGCTCGATCACGACCCGGCCGGTGTAGTCGGCGGAGTGTGCGGCGATCTGGTTGCGCAGCGTCATGACGGCGTACTCGTCGATGCTCCCGCTCACGGTGAGGACACCGGAGTCGAGGGTGCTGGTGAAGGGGCGCTCCTGCATGGTCGAACGATACCCGCACCGGAGCCGGCGCGGGGCTCCCCCGGGCGGGTGTGCGGGGACGGTGCCGGACACAGCGACGCCGGGGCGGCGGTGCCGCCCCGGCGTCGGGGTGCTGTTGGGGTGCTGCCGGTGTGATGCCGGTGTGCTGCCGGTGTGCTGTCGGGAGGCGGGGCAGGGTCAGCGCGGGTAGATGCGTGACCCGGCCCAGCCGACGTCGATCAGGTCGATGACGCCGGGGATCCGCACGGAGATGGCGCTGACCTCGGTGCCGTAGAAGTTGCTGCCGCCGGCGGGGATGCGGCCGAAGGTGATGACGCCGTTGTCGCCGAAGAGCACCTGGTCGCCGAGGGAGAGGTCGTCGGGCTTGATCGACTCGCCGTCGAGCAGGATGTCGGCGACCTTGACCTCGACCGTGCGGGCGACCTTCGTGCCGGCGCCCTTGCCCAGCAGGTCGATGCGCGAGCCGATGCCGGTGATGACCAGGCCGGCCGAGGGGATCTCGAGCCGGCCGAGGTTGCTGGCCACCATGGAGCGCGCGCGTCCGCGGGGCAGCTGCTCGCCGGAGTACTTGTACTCGAGCCCGGTCAGGGTGACCAGGCCCCCGAGCAGCACCTGGGCCTGCTCGACGGTCTTGGTGCGGACGTCGCCGCCGGTGCCCTCGCAGGGGATGGTCTGGGTGCCGATGCCCCCCATGTGCAGCAGGTCGTTGCCCGCGAAGAGGTCCAGGCCCATGACGGTGGAGCGGAAGACGCCCGAGCGCACGGGGCTGGAGATGCGGGTCTTGGCGCGGCCCAGCTGGAGCGTCGTCACCGAGTCGTTGGCCGCGTCGCTGGGGTCGACGTCGATCTTCAGCGCGTAGGTCTCCGAGGTGGCGAAGGTCTTCCCGACCGTGCCGCCGGAGCGACCGAGCCCGATCGAGCCGAGGCCGGGGATCTCGACGGTGTTGCCCGCGACCGACGACAGCAGCTCGACGAGCTGGTCGACGACCTGGGAGACGGGGGCCGTGGCGTCGTTGACGATGTCGAGCAGGTCGGCGAGCGGGGTGCCCTCGACCACCGTGTCGTCGTAGTCCAACGAGATGCCCTCGAAGCCGAAGGAGTGGTCGGTGCCGTAGGCGCCGCGGGCGCCGCGGGCGTCGACGGCGGAGGGGTCGTAGAAGGAGTCGGCGACCGAGCGCAGCCCCTCGATCCTGAGGGTCGGGATGGCGAGGTCGTCGACGACCTCGCCGCCGATGGCGATGTCGGCGATGGTGTTGATGCCGCGCACTCCCGTGCGACCCGCGGTCTCGTAGGTCTCGTAACTGCTGGTGCTGGGGGAGAGGTGGACCAGGTCGTCGGGGACGGGGAGCGTGTCGGTGCTGAGCAGCGAGCCCACGACGTCGGAGAGACCGGCGGTGCGGGTGCAGGGCTGGTTGGCGCGCGCGTCCTTGAGGCTCTTCAGCTCCACGCCGCCCAGCAGCACCTTGGTGCCGTAGACGTTGGCCTTCATGCCGAAGTCGGTCAGCCGGCGCTCGGCCCGGGCGGAGGGGGCGTCCTCGGCCGTGGCCGTCGTGGGGGTGGTCAGGGTGCCGGCGAGGCCGGCGGCGCAGACCGCGGAGACCGCGACCGCCCGTCGAAGGGTCGTCTTCACTGTTCCTGCTTTCGTCAGCGAGTGGGGGCCGGCCGGGAGGGGCGCGTGAGGCCGTGCGGCCGCGTGCGCCTCCCGGGCCGAGGGACCCCGAGACCCCTCGTTGCTGAGTGAACGCCGGGCTGACGTGGAAGTTAGGTCACACGTCCGGCGGTCCAGACCACGACGGTGCCGCGCCCGGGGAGAACCGGACGAGACGAAAGAAGAGAAGGTGTGCCCCCGGCAGGATTCGAACCTGCGGCACCTGGTACCGGAAACCAGTGCTCTATCCCCTGAGCTACGGAGGCGCTCACGCCGACCAGCGGCGCGGTTCCGAACCCTACAACCAGGCCGGCCCGGCGTCGAAGCCGGGCCGCCACGGGCCCGCGAGACCGTGGTCGGGTCGACCGCCCGACCTCGTTACCCTTGACCGGTGACTCCCGAGCAGCTCTCCGCCACCATCGTCGACGTCCTGTCGGCCCTCGTCGACGAGGGCTCGCTGACCCTCCCCGAGGGCGTCCCGACCAGCGTCACGGTGGAGCGACCCCGGCAGAAGGGGCACGGTGACTACGCCACCAACGTCGCGCTCCAGCTGGCCAAGAGGGCCGGCACCAACCCGCGGGCCCTGGCCGAGCTGGTCGCCGCGCGCCTCGGTGCGGTCGACGGCGTCGGCGAGGTCGAGATCGCCGGGCCGGGCTTCCTCAACATCACCGTGGAGGCCGGTGCTCAGGGCCGTGTCGCCCTCGACGTGCTCGCGGCCGGCGACCGCTACGGCGCGAGCCAGGCCTTCGCCGGCGAGAGGATCAACCTCGAGTTCGTCTCCGCGAACCCCACCGGCCCCATCCACATCGGCGGGGTGCGCTGGGCTGCTGTCGGTGACGCCCTGGGTCGGATCTTCACGATGACCGGTGCCGAGGTCACCCGGGAGTACTACTTCAACGACCACGGAGCGCAGATCGACCGGTTCAGCCGCTCGTTGCTGGCGAGCGCGCAGGGACGGCCCGCGCCCGAGGACGGCTACGGCGGCCAGTACATCCACGACATCGCGGCGGCCGTGGCGGAGCAGCGGCCCGAGGTGCGCGACCTCGACGACGAGAAGGCGCAGGAGGTGTTCCGCGCCGTCGGTGTCGACATGATGTTCGCCGAGATCAAGGCCAGCCTCCACGACTTCGGCGTCGACTTCGACGTCTACTTCCACGAGGACGACCTGCACCGCAGCGGGGCCGTGGAGCGGGCCATCGCGCGGCTCACCGAGATGGGCAACACCTACGAGGCCGACGGCGCCGTCTGGCTGCGCACCGAGCAGTTCGGCGACGACAAGGACCGGGTGATCATCAAGTCCGACGGTCAGGGCGCCTACATCTCCGGTGACCTCGCCTACTACCTCGACAAGCGGGAGCGCGGCTTCGACCGCTGCCTGATCATGCTGGGCGCCGACCACCACGGCTACGTCGGTCGGATGATGGCGATGTGCGCCGCCTTCGGCGACCGGCCGGGGGAGAACCTGGAGATCCTCATCGGCCAGATGGTCAACCTCCTCAAGGAGGGCGAGCCCGTGCGCATGTCGAAGCGGGCCGGCACGGTCATCACGCTGGAGGACCTGGTCGGCGCCATCGGCAAGGACGCCGCGCGCTACGCCCTGGCCCGCTACAGCTCCGACTCCAACATCGACCTCGACCTCGACCTGTGGGCCAAGTCGGGCAACGACAACCCGGTCTACTACGTGCAGTACGTCCACGCGCGCGTCTCGGGGATCCTGCGGAACGCCGCGGCCCTCGGCCTCGAGCCCGGCGACGCGATGCACCTGCTCACCCACGAGCGGGAGGGCGAGCTGCTGCGCGCCCTCGCCGAGCTCCCGCGCGTGGTGGCCAGCGCGGCCGAGCTGCGCGAGCCCCACCGGGTCGCGCGCTACCTGGAGGACACGGCGGGGGTCTACCACCGCTTCTACGACAGCTGCCGGGTGCTGCCGCTCGGCGACGAGGAGCCCAACGACCTGCACCGCGCCCGGCTGGCCCTGGTGGCGGCCACCCGGGTGGTCTTCGCCAACGGCCTCGGCCTGCTCGGCGTGAGCGCCCCGGAGCGGATGTGAGGGCGCACGAGGCCGGCTGGGCCCACGCCGAGGGGCCCCGCGGTCCCTCGTGGCTGCGCGAGCCCAGCGACCCCAACGACCTGGTCACCCACCTCTGGTCGACCACCGCGCGCAAGAGCGACGGCGTGCTGGAGGTCGGTGGCGTCGCGATGAGCGACCTCGTGGCCGAGCACGGGTCCCCGGCGTACGTGCTGGACGAGGCCGACTTCCGTGGCCGGGCCCGGGCATTCCGCGACGCCTTCGCCGACTACGACGTCTTCTACGCCGGCAAGGCCTTCCTCAGCATCGCCGCCGCGCGCTGGATCGCCGAGGAGGGCCTCGGCCTCGACGTCTGCTCGGGCGGCGAGCTGAGCGTCGCCGAGCGCGCCGGCTTCCCGATGGCGCGTGTCGAGCTGCACGGCAACAACAAGACCGTCGGCGAGCTGGAGCGCGCCGTGCGCCTGGGCGTGGGCCGGGTCGTCGTGGACTCCTTCGACGAGATCGAGCGGCTGGCGGCGGTCGTGGCCCGCGAGGGACGGCCGGCGCGCGTGATGGTCCGGGTGACGGCGGGCGTGGAGGCCCACACCCACGAGTACATCGCCACGGCCCACGAGGACCAGAAGTTCGGCTTCTCCATCACCTCCGGTGACGCGCTGGAGGCGGTGCGCCGCGTGCTCGACGCCCCCGGGCTCGAGGTCCTCGGCCTGCACTCCCACATCGGCTCGCAGATCTTCGACTCCGCCGGCTTCGAGGTCGCGGCCAAGCGGGTGCTGGCCCTGCACGCCCGGGTCGCGACCGAGCTCGGCGCGACGATGCCGCAGATGGACCTCGGCGGGGGCTTCGGCATCGCCTACACGACGCAGGACGACCCGGCCGAGCCCGCACGCCTGGCCGCGGAGATGTCGGCGATCGTGGCCCACGAGTGCCGCGCGCTGGGGATCGCCGAGCCCCACCTGTCGATCGAGCCCGGCCGGGCCATCGCGGGCCCCGCGATGTGCACCGTCTACGAGGTCGGCACGGTCAAGGCGGTGCGGCTCGACGGGGGAGCGGTGCGCACCTACGTCTCGGTCGACGGCGGCATGAGCGACAACATCCGCACGGCGCTCTACGACGCCGACTACTCCTGCACGCTCGCCTCGCGCGTCTCCGACGCCCCGCCCGTGCTCGCCCGTGTCGTCGGCAAGCACTGCGAGGCCGGCGACATCGTGGTCAAGGACGAGTTCCTGCCCGGCGACGTCGCCCCCGGCGACCTGCTGGCCGTGCCCGGCACCGGCGCCTACTGCCGGTCGATGGCCTCCAACTACAACCACGCGCTCCGCCCGCCCGTGATCGCGGTGCGGGACGGGGTCGCGCGCGTCGTCGTACGACGCGAGACTGAGGACGATCTGTTGGCAACCGACGTGGGTGGTCTCGAGTGAAGGAGAGCGACAAGTCGCTCGGTGTGGCGGTGCTGGGCTGCGGCTCGGTCGGGTCGCAGGTGGTGCGGCTGCTCCAGGAGCAGGCGGGCGACCTCGCGGCGCGCGTGGGCGCCCCGGTGGAGCTGGTGGGGGTCGCCGTACGGCGCCTCGACGCGGCGCGCGAGGTCGAGGTGCCCGAGGGGCTCCTGACCACCGACGCCGCGGCGCTGGTGGCCCGTGACGACGTCGACCTCGTGGTCGAGGTCATCGGCGGCATCGAGCCGGCCCGGGGCCTGATCCTCAGCGCCCTGGAGCACGGCGCGAGCGTGGTCACCGCCAACAAGGCCCTGCTGGCCGAGGACGGACCGACCCTCTTCGAGGCCGCCGAGAAGGCCGGCCGCGACATCTACTACGAGGCCGCGGTGGCCGGGGCGATCCCGATCCTGCGCCCGCTGCGGGAGTCGCTGGCCGGTGACACGGTCACCCGGGTGCTCGGCATCGTCAACGGCACGACCAACTTCATCCTCGACAAGATGGACACCTCGGGCGCCGGCTTCGGCGACGCCCTCCAGGAGGCCCAGGACCTCGGCTACGCCGAGGCCGACCCCACCGCCGACGTCGAGGGCTTCGACGCCGCGGCCAAGGCCGCGATCCTGGCCTCCCTGGCCTTCCACTCCCGTGTCACCGCCTCCGACGTGCACCGCGAGGGCATCTCCGAGGTGACCGCGGCCGACGTCGCCTCGGCGCGCGACATGGACAGCGTGGTCAAGCTGCTGGCGATCTGCGAGCTGCGCCCGGGTGCCGACGGCGGCGAGGACGCCGTGGCGGTGCGCGTGCACCCGGCCATGATCCCGCGCTCCCACCCGCTGGCCTCGGTGCGCGAGGCCTACAACGCGGTCTTCGTGGAGTCCGAGGCCGCGGGCCAGCTGATGTTCTACGGCCCTGGCGCCGGCGGGTCGCCGACCGCGTCGGCGGTGCTCGGCGACCTCGTGACCGTCGCCCGCAACCGCCTCGCCGGCACCCGCGGCGCCGGGGAGTCGGCCTACGCCGCGCGCGCCGTGCTGTCGATGGGCGAGAGCCGCACCCGCTACCACGTGGCGATCGACGTCGACGACCGCGCCGGCGTGCTCGCCACGGTCGCGCTGGCCTTCGCCGAGCACGACGTGTCGATCCAGACCGTGCGCCAGGAGGGTCGCGGCGACGACGCCCAGCTGGTCGTGGTGTCCCACGAGGCCACCGACGCCCAGCTCAGCGCCACCGTGGCGCACCTGAGGACCATGGACATCGTGCGTGACGTCACCTCCGTCATGCGTGTCGAAGGAGTTGCGGAATGACGACCACGGCCCCCAGGACCCCGGTCCGCACCCACCAGTGGCGCGGGGTGATCGAGGAGTACCGCGACCTGCTCGACCTCCCCGAGGGCACCCCGGCGGTGACCCTGCGCGAGGGCGGCACGCCCCTGGTCCACTCCGGCTGGCTCTCCGGCCTCACCGGCGCCGAGGTCCACCTCAAGGTCGAGGGCGACAACCCCACGGGGTCCTTCAAGGACCGTGGCATGACCGCCGCGATCTCGGTGGCCAAGCACCAGGGCGCCGAGGCCGTGGTCTGCGCCTCGACCGGCAACACCTCGGCCTCGATGGCCGCCTACGCCGCCAAGGCCGGCCTCAAGCCGCTCGTGCTCGTGCCCGAGGGCAAGATCGCCGCCGGCAAGATGGCCCAGGCCATCCTCCACGGCGCGCAGGTCATCATGGTGCGCGGCAACTTCGACGACTGCCTGGCCATCGCCCAGGGGCTGGCGAAGGACTACCCCGTCGCCCTGGTCAACTCCGTCAACCCGGTGCGCCTCGAGGGCCAGAAGACCGCGGCCTTCGAGATCGTCGACTTCCTCGGCGACGCCCCCGACTACCACCTGCTGCCGGTCGGCAACGCCGGCAACATCTCCGCCTACTGGCTCGGCTACCGCCAGTACGCCGAGCAGGGCGTCGCCACCCGCCGCCCGGTCATGCGCGGCTTCCAGGCCGAGGGCGCGAGCCCCCTGGTGACCGGGTCGCCGTTCCCGGCCCCCGAGACGAAGGCGACCGCGATCCGCATCGGCAACCCCGCGTCCTGGCACCTCGCGGTCGCCGCGGCCGAGGAGTCGGGCGGTCGTTTCGCCGCGGTGAGCGACGAGCAGATCCTGGCCGCCCAGCGGCTGCTGGCCACCCACGACGGCGTCTTCGTCGAGCCGGCCTCGGCGGCCGGCGTGGCCGGTCTGCTGCAGGAGCTCGAGGCGGGGGAGTCCTACGCGGGTGCGACGGTAGTCGTCACCGTGACCGGCCACGGGCTCAAGGACACCGCGACGGCCCTCGAGGGTGTGGGTCCGCTGGTCGACACCGTGGTCGACGCCGACGTCTCCTCGGCGGCGCAGGCCGCCGGCCTGGCCTGAGGGCGGCGTGACCCGCTTCGTCGACGGGCCCGTGCACGTCTCGGTGCCGGCCACCTCGGCCAACCTCGGCCCCGGCTTCGACTCCCTCGGCCTCGCGCTCGACCTGCGCGACGAGCTCAGCGCCGAGGTCGTGGCCTCGGGTCTGGAGGTGGTCGTCGAGGGCATGGGCGCGGCCGACGTGCCGCGCGACGAGACCCACCTGGTGGTGCGCTCGATGCGGGCCGCGCTCGGCCTCATGGGCGCCGAGCCGCCGGGGCTGCGCCTGACCTGCCGCAACGTCGTGCCCCACGCCCGCGGTCTCGGCTCCTCCTCGGCCGCCATCGTGGCGGGCGTCAGCCTGGCCCGCGCGCTGGTGGCCGGCGGCTCCCTGCTGCTCGACGACGACGCGCTCTTCCGTCTCGCCGCCGAGATCGAGGGCCATCCCGACAACGTCGCCCCGGCCTTCTACGGCGGCTTCGTGATCTCCGGTCACGACGACGAGGGGTTCTACGCCGTCACCTCGCCGGTCGACCCGCGGGTCGGCGCGGTGGTGCTCGTGCCGCCGACCCCGCTGTCGACCGAGGTCGCCCGGGGCCTGCTGCCCGCCGAGGTGCCCCACGCCGACGCCGCCGCCGACGCAGGGCGCACGGCGCTCCTGGTCGCCGCGCTGGCCAGCCAGCCCGAGCAGCTGCTGCGGGCCACGCGCGACTACCTGCACCAGGACTACCGCCGGCCCGCCATGCCCGACTCGGTGGCGCTCGTCGACGCCCTGCGCGCCGACGGCGTGCCCGCGGTGGTCTCCGGCGCCGGGCCGACCGTGCTCGCCTTCGCGGAGGCGGGCCGCCCGGCCGCGGTGCGTGCCGTGCTCGACCGCGCGCCGCGCGGGTGGGAGGCGTCCTACGTCGCGGTGGACCGTGACGGGGTCCGCGTCTCCTGATCCCCGGCCCCGCGGGGCCGACGCGGTGCTACATTGACCGCACGCCGCAGCTCTCTCGGCCGGCACCGGGGGCATCGCCCCCAGCCTGCTCGGCCTCTCGGGCGCGGAACCTCCCCCGATCCCCGTCCTCACCGGCGGATCGTCCGCACGACCGGATCCCGGCCGTCGGACGCCCCACGGGGGAGCCAGACCCTCGGTCGCCGGCCTCTCCGCGCCCGGCCGAGGACCCCGCATCGATACGTGGCAAGGACCTTCACGTGACGGACACCCCGGACCCCACCTCGCCCGCGCCCGCAGGTGGCGACGCCCCCCGCAAGCGCGGAGGTGGGCTCAACTCCATGCTGCTCGCCGACCTCAAGGCGCTGGCGGCCGGCATGGGCGTCGCCGGCGCGGGCGGGATGCGCAAGGCGCAGCTCGTCGACGCGATCCGCTCGGCCCAGTCGGCCCAGTCGGCCGGTGCGGCCGGCCCGGCGGCGGACGCTCCCGCCCAGACCCCGCCGCGCGCCACGCGCTCGCGGCGTACGGCGGGCGCCGGCGAGACGGCCGCCCCGTCGGACGGCGCACCGGCCGCCGGCGGGTCGACCGACGGCGCGGCCGCCGACCCGGCGCCGGTCGCGGCCGCCGAGGCCGGCCCGGGCGGCACGACCCAGGTGCGCCAGGAGAGCCGCTCGGCCCGGGTGCGCGAGCGGCGTGCCGAGCGCGCCGCGACCGGGGCGGCCGACCAGCCGGCCCCGGACGCCCCGGCCGCGCGGGAGCAGGACCGCCAGGAGGACCGCCAGCAGGACCGTCAGCAGCGCGGTCAGGACAAGCAGGCGGGCCGCGGTCAGCAGGACCAGGACCAGCAGAGCAGGGACCAGCAGGGCAAGCAGTCCGGCAAGGGTCAGCAGGACCAGCGAGCCAAGGACCAGCACGGCAAGGACCAGCAGGGCAAGGACCAGCAGGGCCAGGCCGGCAACGACCAGGGCGGCAAGGACCGCCAGCAGGACCGCCAGCAGGACCGCCAGCAAGGCAGGGAGCAGCGCGGCCAGAGCGGCCACGACCAGGGCGCCAAGGACCAGGGCGGCAAGGACCAGGGCGGCCAGAACCGCGACGGCCAGAACCGCGACGGCCAGAACCGCGACGGCCAGAACCGCGACGGCCAGGGCGCCGAGCAGCAGGACGACGAGGGCGGCACCGGGCGCAACCGCCGCCGCCGGGGACGTGACCGCGAGCGGGGTCCGCGCGCGGCGGGCGGCGGGCGCAACGAGCCCGACACCCAGGTGCTCGACGACGACGTGCTCGTGCCGGCGGCCGGCATCCTCGACGTGCTCGACAACTACGCCTTCGTCCGCACGAGCGGTTACCTGCCGGGCACCGACGACGTCTACGTGTCGCTGTCGATGGTCCGCAAGTTCGGGCTGCGACGCGGTGACGCGCTCGTCGGGCAGGTGCGCCAGCCCCGCGAGGGCGAGCGCAAGGAGAAGTTCAACCCGATGGTGCGCATCGACTCCGTCAACGGCGCCGAGCCCGACACGGCCCGCCACCGCGTGGAGTTCGCGGCGCTGACGCCGGTGCACCCCGAGGAGCGGCTCCGGCTCGAGACCGGCCGTGCCGACGTCGTGGGCCGTGCCCTCGACCTCACCGCCCCGCTGGGCAAGGGGCAGCGGGCGCTGCTCGCGGCCCCGGGCCGCGCCGGCCGCACGACGGTGCTGCAGTCGGTGGCGCGCTCGGTGAGCACCAACAACCCCGAGTGCCACCTGATGGTCGTGCTCGTCGACGAGCGTCCCGAGGAGGTCACCGACTTCGAGCGGTCGGTGAAGGGCGAGGTCATCGCCTCGACCTACGACCGCCCGCCGAGCGACCACACGATGGTCGCCGAGCTCGCGATCGAGCGGGCCAAGCGGCTCGTCGAGCTCGGCCACGACGTCGTGGTCCTGCTCGACGGACTGACCAGGCTGGGGCGCGCCTACAACCTCTCGCTGCCCTCGAGCGGGCGGGTGCTGCCCGGTGGCGTCGACGCCGCCGCGCTGCACCCCACGACGCGGTTCTTCGGCGCCGCCCGCAACGTCGAGGACGGCGGCTCCCTCACGATCCTCGCCACGGCGGTCGTGGAGAGCGGCTCCCCGATCGACGAGCTGATCTTCGAGGAGCTGGCCGGCACGGCCAACGCCGAGATCCGGCTGCGCACCGACCTGGCCGACAAGCGGCTGCTCCCTGCGGTCGACGCGGCGCGGTCGGGCACGCGGCGCGAGGAGCTGCTCATGGGCGCCGAGGAGGTCGACATCGTGTGGGCCCTGCGTCACGAGCTGGCCGCCCTCGAGCCGCAGGCCGCCCAGGAGCTGCTGCTGGAGCGGCTGCGGGGCACCTCGACCAACATCGAGCTGCTCATGCAGGTCCAGCGCACCGCCGCTGCGGCTCCCACCGGTCGCGGCCGGGCCTGAGCGCCCGCGGCCGCTGGTCCGGGCCGTCACCGGTCCGGACCAGCGGCCCCGTGTGGCCGGGGGAGGGACGTTCCGGCGCGCGCCGGGCCGGGGACGGCTACGCTGGCGGCTCCCCTCGACCCGTCCTGCCGTGCAACTCCCGAAAGGCTGACCACGTGGCCCGCATCCTGGTGGCCGACGACGACGTCGACATCCGAGAGCTCGTCGAGTTCAAGCTGAGCATGCTCGGTCACGAGATCACCGCCGTCGGTGACGGCGCGGCCGCGGTGGCCGCCTGCCAGGCCTCGCGCCCCGACCTCGCCGTGCTCGACGTCATGATGCCGGGGGTCTCGGGCCTCGACGCGATCAAGTCCATCCGGGCCGACCCGTCGCTGGCCGACCTGCCCGTCATCCTGCTGACCGCCCGGGCGCAGGAGTCCGACGTCGAGTCGGGCTTCGACTCCGGTGCCGACGACTACATCACCAAGCCCTTCAGCCCGCGCGAGCTGGCGTCGCGTGTGGAGGCCCTGCTCACCCGCACCCGATGAGGCGGAGCGGGGCGCACGCCGCGAGCGTCGAGGACCTCGTCGGCCTGGTGGTGCGCCGGCTGCTGGTCGTCGTGGTGGCCCTGGCCGTCGTCGCGGTGGGCGGGATGCTGCTGGCCGCCCAGGCGGTCTCGCGCGTGACCTCGGAGGTGACTCCCGCGGCGGAGTCCCACCAGGAGGTGCTCCAGGACCTCACCGACCTGGAGTCCGCGGTCGGTGCGTGGGCGCGCAGCGGCGACGCGGCGGCGCTGGAGGACTACCGCGAGGCCGCCGCACGCCTGCCCGGCCACGAGCGGGACGTCGCCGACTTCGCGGCCTCCGAGCCCGACCTCCAGCCGCTCCTGGCCTCGGAGCTCGAGGCCGGGCAGCGCTGGCTGGACCAGTACGCCGACCCGCGCGCCGCCGCCCCCGGCGGACCCGAGACCTTCGACCCCGCGCGCTTCGCCCTGGGCCAGGACCTCTTCTCCCGCTACCGCGCGGAGCACGCCGTCACCGCGCGGGCCTTCGACGACCTCACCGCGCAGGCCCGCACCCGGGCCTGGTGGCTGGTGGGCGCGACCATCGCGGCGACCCTGCTCCTCACCGCCCTGGCCGGACTGGTGGTGACGCGCGCGCGCCGTGACCTGCGCCGCGACCTCTCCCGGCCGCTGCAGGACCTCGAGACGGTCGTGCAGGACATGGCCGCGGGTCGCCTCGAGGTGCGGGCCGGCGACGGCGGCACCCGCGAGGTCCGCGCCGTCGCGGCGGCGCTCAACGAGCTCGCCGACGCCCAGGCCCGGGCGCGGGCCGTGGAGGCCCACATCCACGACGAGCTGCGCGAGCTCGACACGGCGCGCGAGGACTTCGTCTCCAACGTCTCCCACGAGCTGCGCACGCCGCTGACGACGATCAGCGGCTACCTGGAGATGGTGGCCGAGGAGTTCGAGGACGCGATGGGCCCCCGTCACCAGCGCATGCTGGAGGCGACCACGCGCAACGTCGCCCGCCTGCGGCTGCTGATCGACGACCTGCTCACGCTGTCGCGGGCCGAGGCCCGCAGCACGAGCCTCGAGCAGGGCGACGTGCGCCTGCTGCTGCGCGACGTGCTCACCGACGTGGCCATCACGGCGGCCGGTCGCGACCTGAGGGTGGAGGTCGAGGAGCCCGAGGACCCGCTGTGGGTGCTGATGGACCGCGCGATGCTGGCGCGGGCCTTCCTCAACGTGATCGGCAATGCCGTGAAGTTCAGCCGGCCGGGCTCGGTGGTGACGGTGGCGGCCGGCGCGCACGAGGCCATGGTGCGGGTGACGGTGAGCGACAGCGGCATCGGCATCCCCGCCGACGAGGTCGACCAGCTGGGAGGCCGCTTCTTCCGCGCCTCCAACGCCGTCGACAACGAGATCGCCGGCACCGGCCTCGGGCTGCGCATCGTGCAGACCATCGTCGACAAGCACGGCGGCGACGTGCGGATCACCTCGGAGGAGGGGCGCGGCACCACGGTGGTGGTGCGCCTGCCCGAGCGCTCGGCGCGACAGGGAATTGGGACGCCGGGCCCGACGTTGGCACAATGACCACCTGGCACCGGTTCACGTCCGCGCATCCCGCGCCGACGACCCGGCGCCCTCCCGGAGACGGGAACAGGAGATGAGGACAGCATGAAGAGCGACATCCACCCGACCTACGTGGACACCCAGGTCACCTGCACCTGCGGCGCCCAGTTCACGACCCGCAGCACCAAGGAGTCCGGCGAGATCCGCGCCGACGTGTGCTCGCAGTGCCACCCCTTCTACACCGGCAAGCAGAAGATCCTCGACACCGGCGGCCGCGTCGCCCGCTTCGAGGCCCGCTACGCCAAGGCTGCCAAGAAGTAGTCCTCCTCGAGCGCCGGTCCCCGTCCACCGTGACGGGGGCCGGCGCTCGTGTCGTACCACCAGGTTCTCCGACCCACGCCGCACCAGCACCGCTCACAGCACCCGGGAGGCTCCGTGTTCGAGGCAGTCGAGGGCATGCTCGGCGAGCACGCCGAGCTCGAGCGCCGGCTCGCCGCGCCCGAGACCCACGCCGACGCCCGGCTGGCCAAGCGCCTCAACCAGCGCTACGCCGCCCTGTCCTCGGTCATCGCCGCCTGGCGAGAGTGGACCGGTCTGGGCGAGGACGCCGAGGCGGCCCGCGAGCTCGGCGCCGAGGACCCCGCCTTCGCGGCGGAGGCCGAGGAGCTCCTGGCCCGCCGCGTCGTGGCCGAGGAGCGGCTGCGCCGGCTGCTGGTGCCCCGCGACGCCGCCGACGACAAGGACGCCCTGCTGGAGGTGAAGTCCGGCGAGGGCGGCGAGGAGTCGGCGCTATTCGCCGGCGACCTGCTGCGGATGTACACCCGCTACGCCGAGACCCGTGGCTGGGCGCTGGAGGTCCTCGACGCCACCGAGTCCGACCTGGGCGGCTACAAGTCGGTCACCGTCGCGGTGAAGGCCAAGGGCACCCCGGAGCCGGGGGAGGCGCCCTACGCCCTGCTGAAGTTCGAGGGCGGGGTGCACCGCGTCCAGCGGGTGCCGGTGACCGAGTCGCAGGGGCGGGTCCACACCAGCGCCGCCGGGGTGCTCGTGCTCCCCGAGGCCGAGCAGGTCGACGTGCAGCTCGACGACAACGACCTGCGCATCGACGTCTTCCGCAGCAGCGGCCCGGGCGGCCAGAGCGTCAACACCACCGACTCCGCGGTGCGCATCACCCACGTGCCGAGCGGCATCGTGGCCAGCTGCCAGAACGAGAAGTCGCAGCTGCAGAACAAGGAGCAGGCGCTGCGCATCCTGCGGGCCCGGCTGCTGGCCGTGGCCCAGGAGGCGGCCGACGCCGAGGCCAGCGACGCCCGTCGCAGCCAGGTCCGCACCGTCGACCGCTCCGAGCGGATCCGCACCTACAACTACCCCGAGAACCGCATCTCCGACCACCGCACCGGCTACAAGTCCTACAACCTCGACCAGGTGCTCGACGGCGCCCTCGAGCCCGTCATCGCCTCCAGCGTCGAGGCCGACCTGGCCGCGCGGCTCGCCGCGCTCGAGGACTGAGATGACCAGCGCCGGCCCCGGGCCCGACCGGGCGCGCCGCGAGGTGCTCGCCGCGGCCTGCACGCGCCTGCGCGAGGCGGGGGTCGCCTCGCCCGAGCACGACGCCGACGCCTTGCTGGCGCACGTGCTGGGCACCACGCGCGGCCGGCTGGTGCTCGTCGACCGGGTCGGTGGCCCGGCCCTGGCGGCGTACGACGCCCTGGTGGCGCGCCGCGCCTCGCGCGAGCCGCTGCAGCACCTCACCGGCACAGCGGCGTTCCGCCACGTCGAGCTGGCCGTCGGCCCCGGGGTCTTCGTGCCCCGCCCGGAGACCGAGCTGCTGGCCGGGTGGGCGGTCGACGCCGCCCGCGCGGTGCTGGCGCAGGGCCGTGAGCCCGTGGTGGTCGACCTCTGCACGGGCTCCGGCGCCATCGCCCGCGCGCTGGCCGACGAGGTGCCCGGCGCGCGGGTGCACGCCGTGGAGCTCGACGAGGGCGCCCACGCCTGGGCGGAGCGCAACCTGTCGGGCACCGGGGTGGAGCTGCGCCGCGGCGACATGGCCACGGCCTTCGAGGACCTGCGGGGCACCGTCGACGTGATCAGCTGCAACCCGCCCTACGTGCCGCTGGAGGCGTGGGAGTCGGTGGCCCCCGAGGCCCGCGACCACGACCCCCACCTGGCGCTCTTCTCCGGCGACGACGGGCTCGACGCGATGCGCGTGCTCGCGGTGCGGGCGGCCCAGCTGCTGCGCTCCGGTGGCGTCGTGGGCGCCGAGCACGCCGACGTGCAGGGGGAGTCCGCGCCGGCCGTCTTCGTGGCCGCCGGGCGGTGGGCCGACGTGCGTGACCACACCGACCTGGCAGGGCGTGCGCGCTTCACGACCGCGAGACTGGCACGATGAGCGGCGATGACTGACAAGCTGCGCTACGCCACCACCACCGACGAGGAGCGCGAGGAGGCCGTCGAGGCCGCGACCCTCGCCGTCCAGCGCGGCCTGCTGGTCGTGCTGCCCACCGACACCGTCTACGGCATCGCCGCCGACGCCTTCGACCCGGCCGCGGTCCGTGAGCTGCTGGCCGCCAAGGGGCGGGGTCGCGAGATGCCCCCGCCGGTGCTGGTCAGCTCGGCGACGACGATCGACGCGCTGGCCACCAAGATCCCCGGCTACGCCCGCGCCCTCGTCGAGGCCTTCTGGCCCGGACCGCTCACCCTGGTGTGCCACCAGCAGGGCTCCCTGCAGTGGGACCTCGGTGACACCCGGGCCACCGTCGCGCTGCGCATGCCCGACCACGAGCTGACGCGGGAGGTGCTCGAGCGCACCGGCCCGCTGGCCGTCAGCTCGGCCAACAAGACGGGGATGCCCGCGGCCACCGACGCCGACCAGGCCGAGGAGATGCTCGGTGAGGACGTCGCCGTCATCGTCGACGCGGGGGAGTCCCCGGTGGGGGAGAGCTCCACGATCGTCGACGTCACCGGCGCCCAGGGTCGGGTGCTCCGGCTCGGCGCCCTCTCGCTGGAGCAGCTCAACGAGGTGCTCGAGCCGCTCGGTGCGACCCTGACCCACGGGGACTGACGAGAGCCGTGCGCGAGTACGTCCTGGTCTTCCTGGTCGCCGCTGCGGTCACCTACCTGCTCACCGTCATCGCCCGCGAGATCGCCCTGCGCACGGGCGCCGTCGCCCGGGTGCGCGACCGCGACGTCCACGACGAGCCGATCCCCTACCTCGGGGGGCTGGCCATGCTCGGGGGCCTCGTCGCGGCCTACCTGGTGGCGCGCGAGCTGCCGTTCCTCTCCGCGAGCGGCGCCTTCGTCTTCCGCGACGCCGGCATCGTGCTCATCGCCGGCGCGCTGATCTGCGCCGTCGGCGTCCTCGACGACCTCTTCGAGCTCGACGCGCTCACCAAGCTCGGCGGCCAGGTGCTCGCCGCCGGCTTCCTCATCGCCTTCGGCGTGCAGTTCTACTTCTTCCCGACCACCGACGGCACCGTGTTCTCCCTCGACCCCGCCCAGGGGGCGCTGCTCACCGGCTTCGTGGTGGTGGCGACCGTCAACGCGGTCAACTTCGTCGACGGCCTCGACGGGCTGGCCGCCGGCGTGGTGGGCATCGGGGCGCTGGCCTTCTTCGCCTTCTGCTACCAGCTCACGGTGGCCAACAACGCGCCTCGCGCCACGACGGCGGCCCTGCTGGCCGTGGCCCTGGCGGGCGCGTGCGCCGGCTTCCTGCCCCACAACTTCAACCCTGCCCGCCTCTTCATGGGCGACAGCGGGTCGATGCTCATCGGGCTGGTCCTGTCGGCCTCCGCGGTCACCCTCACCGGCCAGTTCGCCGGCGCCGACATCTCCCAGGGCGCCTCGGGCGGTCAGGCCAGCCTGTTGCCGACCCTGCTGCCGCTGCTGCTGCCGATCTCCATCCTCGTCATCCCGCTGCTCGACCTGGTGCTGGCGGTGGTGCGCCGCACCCGGGCCGGCCGCTCTCCCTTCGCCCCCGACAAGCAGCACCTGCACCACCGGCTGCTGGAGATCGGGCACTCGCAGCGGCGCGCGGTCTTCATCATGTGGCTCTGGGCCGCGCTGGTCGCCTTCGGCACCGTGCTGGCCAGCCTCTACACCGGCGCCTGGGTGCTGGTCGTGCTCCTCGTCGCCACCGCCGCCACCGCGGGTCTGACCTTCCTCCTGCCCCGTGTGCACCGTCCGGCCGGCGTCACAGACCCCGTCTGACCTGCGGTTTGGGTCCGCGGGGAGGCCTTGTGATAGTTTTCACGAGCGCGGTCACGATCGTGCAGAACGCCTCTCGACCCCCGCTCCCGCCCCCAGAGAACGGCCGCCGACGATGACGACCGAGTCGCAGCAGGACCCGCGCACCAGCGTGGCCCCCGTGCTCCTCGGAGGCGCGGCGGTCTCGGTGGGAGCCGGCCTGGTCCTGGCCGGCCTGGGTGCCGTCGTCTCCGGGGCCCCGGCGGCCTACGGCGCCGCCGTGGGTGCCGGGCTCGTCGTCGTGGTCTTCGCACTCGGCTCGTTGGCCGTCGACGCGGTGGCCACCGTCGCGCCCGGTCTCGCCCTCGTGGTGGCGCTCACGACGTACCTGCTGCAGGTCGTCCTGACCGGTGTCGGCTTCCTCGCCCTCGACCGCAGCGGCGCGTTGGGGGAGACCCTGGCCGCCGGCTGGGTCGCAGCGGGTGCCGTCGTCGGGACCCTGTCGTGGGTGGTCCTCCAGATCGCCCTCACCACCCGGCTGCGGATCCCCGCCTACGC
Source organism: Nocardioides sp. Leaf285 (assembly GCF_001422955.1). Lineage (NCBI taxonomy): Bacteria > Bacillati > Actinomycetota > Actinomycetes > Propionibacteriales > Nocardioidaceae > Nocardioides > Nocardioides sp. Leaf285. The sequence goes on from NZ_LMNH01000003.1 coordinate 692,631, forward strand.
CCTCACCGCAGAGGCGCCGCCCGGCACCGACGACCACCGGACGCCCGCGTCCGGTGCGGCCCGGGCGGGTGATCGCTGACCCATGGCGGCTGCTATTGTCCGACGCGCGATGGCTCCTGAAGACTCTCCTTCCGGGCAGAGCGACCCCGACCCCACCACGTCCCCCACGGGAGACGTGCAGGGCGACCCGTGGCTGGCCTTCGGCTACCTGGTCTCGGGGGTGCTCGTCTACGGCGGGATCGGATGGGGGCTCGACCGGTGGTGGGGGACCCAGTTCCTCGTCGTCGTCGGCATCCTGACCGGCATCACCCTGGGCCTCTACCAGACCTGGGCGCGGTTCCGACCGCAGCCCTACGTCAAGCCCGGCGCCCAGCCCGACACCCGGGACCACGCCCCGCACCACGAGCAGCAGCCGCACGACCAGCAGGCGCAGCAGTGACGCACCCGTTGACGCAGACACAGGAGACACGTTGAGCAGCCTCATCCCCGCCAGCGAGGGTTTCACCCCGCCGGGTCCCGCGGACTTCGACCTGCCCGGAATCGGCGGCGACTTCGGGTCCTACGAGTTCCTCGGCCAGACCCAGCTGCTGGCCGTCACCAAGCCCATGCTCCAGCTCGTGCTGGCAGCGGTGCTCGTGTTCGGCTTCTTCTACCTGGCCTCGCGCAAGCGGGCCATGGTGCCGGGCAAGCTGCAGTTCGTGGGCGAGGAGGCCTACGGGTTCGTCCGCAACTCGATGGCGCGCGACATCATCGGCAGCCACGACTTCATGCGGTTCGTGCCGTACCTGTTCGCGCTGTTCTTCTTCATCCTGCTCAACAACCTCTTCGCGACGATCCCCTTCATCCAGTTCCCGACCTTCTCCCGCGCGGGCATGGTCTACGGGCTGGCCGCGCTGAGCTGGATCATCTACAACGCGGTGGGCATCAAGAAGCACGGCTTCGTGGGCTACTTCAAGCTCCAGTCGGTGCCGGCCGGCATCTCCGGGCCGATCCTGCTGCTGCTGGTGCCGCTGGAGTTCCTCTCCAACATCCTGGTCCGCCCGGTCACGCTGGCGCTGCGTCTCTTCGCGAACATGTTCGCGGGCCACCTGCTGCTGATCCTCTTCGCCCTCGGCGGCGAGTACATCATCGCGGAGATGTCGCTGGCCTACGCGCCGGTCGGCGTCCTCGCCTGGGTGCTCTTCATCGCCGTCGCCTTCCTGGAGCTGCTGGTGCAGTTCCTCCAGGCCTACGTCTTCGTCCTGCTGAACGCGATGTACATCCAGGGCGCTCTCGCCGACGAGCACTGACCGTCGGCCCCACTGCTCCACCCGCACGACCCGCCCAGAACCCCGAAGTAGTACAAACCGAAAGGAAAGTCGTGGAACTCACTGGCTCCATGAACATGATCGGCTACGGCCTGGCCGCCATCGGCCCCGGCGTCGGCATCGGTCTCATCTTCGCCGCCTACATCTCCGGTGTGGCCCGTCAGCCGGAGGCCCAGGGCCGCCTGCAGTCGATCGCCATCCTGGGCTTCGCGCTCGCCGAGGCGCTCGCGATCATCGGCATCGCCCTCGCGTTCGTTCTCTGACCGAGTCGGGCTCACGCAGGACCGGAAGGACTAGCCCATGCAAGCACCGTTCGCACCCCTCGTGGTGAGGGCGTCGGAGGACGGCGAGCTCAACCCGCTCGTTCCGCACGCCGTCGAGATCGTCCTGTCGCTGATCGTCTTCGGCATCCTCTTCTTGCTCGTCAAGAAGTTCGTGGTGCCGTCGTTCGAGAAGACCTACGCCGACCGCACCCAGGCGATCGAGGGTGGGCTGGCCGCTGCCGAGACCAAGCAGGCCGAGGCCGACGCCAAGCTGGCCGAGCTCGAGCAGCAGCTCAGCGAGGCCCGGCACGAAGCCGCGCGCATCCGCGAGGAGGCCCGCGAGCAGGGGGCCTCGATCATCTCGGAGATGCGCGAGCAGGCCCAGACCGAGGCGACCCGCATCGTCGACAACGGCAAGGCCCAGATCGAGGCGGAGCGCCAGCAGGCGGTCACCTCGCTGCGGGCCGAGGTCGGCGCCCTGGCGACCGGCCTGGCCGGTCGCATCGTCGGCGAGAGCCTCGAGGACGACGCTCGCCAGAGCCGTGTCGTCGAGCGCTTCCTGGCCGACCTCGAGTCGGGCTCCGCCCCGGCCGGCGGGAGCGGGGTCAACTGATGTCGCACTTCCGTGGAGCCTCGGTCGACGCGGTCGCCACGCTCACCGACGAGCTGGGCACCTCCGTGTCCGGCTCGTCCGAGCGTGCCGCCACCGTCGGTGACGAGCTCTTCTCGGTCGCGGCGACCCTGCGCGGCGAGGGCGCCCTGCGGCGCTTCGTCACCGACGGCTCGATCCCGGCCGAGGCCCGCACGGGCATCGTCGGCGAGGTCTTCGGATCCCGCGCCGGGGAGGAGACCCTGGGTCTGCTCCGCTCGGCGGCCTCGCGCCGCTGGACCGCCTCGGGCGACCTGCCCGACGCGCTCGAGCACCTCGGCGTCGTCGCCGTGGTGACCTCCGCCGGCAACGACGCGGGTCGCCTGGCCGACGAGCTCTTCGCCCTGGCGCAGGCCGTCAAGGACAACCCGTCGCTGCGCGACGCGCTGTCCGACCCCGCCCGCTCGGTCGACGACAAGCGTGCGCTGGTCGACGACCTGCTGCGCGGCAAGGCGCTCGGCGCCACCGCCGCGCTGGCCAAGCAGTCGCTCGCCGGCACCTACCGGACCGTCGGGGTCGCCCTCGCCGAGTACCAGAAGGTCGCCGCCGAGGTCCACGGCCAGGGCGTGGCGACGGTGCGCGTGGCCCGGGAGCTCTCCGCTGCCGACCGCGAGCGCCTCACCGAGGTCCTCTCCCGCCAGTACGGCCGTCCGGTCCACCTCAACCTGGTGGTGGACCCCTCGGTCATCGGCGGTGTGAAGGTCGAGATCGGCGACGACGTCATCGACGGCACCGTCTCCGCTCGCCTCGACGACGCCCGCCGCCGCATCGCCGGATGACCACCCGCCGGTCACCCTTGGGGGAGACCGGCACCCCGCACCACCGCTCCACCCGCGACCAGTCGCCCCAGACCGCCTGAAGCAAGAGACAAGAGAGAAGGCACCAAGATGACGGAGCTCTCCATCCGTCCGGAGGAGATCCGCGACGCGCTGCAGAAGTACGTCGCCGACTACCAGCCCGACGCCGCCAGCAAGGAAGAGGTCGGCACCGTGGCCCAGGCGGGTGACGGCATCGCCCGCGTCAGCGGCCTGCCCTCCGCGATGGCCAACGAGCTCCTCGAGTTCGAGGACGGCACGCTCGGCCTGGCCCTGAACCTCGACACCCGCGAGATCGGTGTCGTCGTCCTCGGTGACTTCGACAAGATCGAGGAGGGCCAGACGGTCCGCCGGACCGGCGAGGTGCTCTCGGTGCCCGTCGGCGACGGCTACCTCGGCCGCGTCGTGGACCCGCTCGGCACCCCGATCGACGGTCTGGGCGAGCTGGAGACCAGCGGTCGTCGCGCGCTCGAGCTGCAGGCGCCCTCGGTGGTGCAGCGCAAGTCGGTGCACGAGCCCCTGGCGACCGGCATCAAGGCGATCGACGCCATGACGCCGATCGGCCGTGGCCAGCGCCAGCTGATCATCGGCGACCGCGCGACCGGCAAGACCACGGTCGCGATCGACACGATCATCAACCAGAAGCAGTACTGGGAGACCGGCGACCCCGACAAGCAGGTGCGCTGCATCTACGTCGCCATCGGCCAGAAGGGCTCGACCATCGCCTCGGTGCGCGGCGCCCTCGAGGAGGCCGGCGCGCTGGAGTACACCACCATCGTCGCGGCCCCCGCGTCGGACTCGGCGGGCTTCAAGTACCTCGCCCCCTACACCGGCTCGGCCATCGGCCAGCACTGGATGTACGAGGGCAAGCACGTCCTCATCGTCTTCGACGACCTGACCAAGCAGGCCGAGGCCTACCGCGCCGTGTCGCTGCTGCTGCGTCGCCCGCCGGGCCGCGAGGCCTACCCCGGTGACGTCTTCTACCTGCACTCCCGCCTGCTGGAGCGCTGCGCGAAGCTCTCCGACGAGATGGGCAAGGGCTCGATGACCGGCCTGCCGATCATCGAGACCAAGGCCAACGACGTGTCGGCGTTCATCCCGACCAACGTCATCTCGATCACCGACGGCCAGATCTTCCTGCAGTCGGACCTGTTCGCGGCCAACCAGCGCCCGGCCATCGACGTCGGCGTCTCGGTGTCGCGCGTGGGTGGCTCGGCGATGACCAAGGCCATGAAGGGCGTCACCGGCTCGCTCAAGGTCGACCTGGCGCAGTTCCGCGCGATGGAGGCCTTCGCGATGTTCGCCTCCGACCTCGACGCGGCCTCGCGCCAGCAGCTCGACCGCGGCCAGCGCCTCATGGCGCTGCTCAAGCAGCCGGCCTACTCGCCGTACCCCGTCGAGGAGATGACCGCCTCGCTGTGGCTCGGCACCAGCGGCCGTCTGGACAAGGTCCCCACCGACGACGTCCTGCGCTTCGAGAACGAGTTCCTCGACTACCTGCGTCGCTCGCACGACGGCATCCTCGCCACCATCCGCGAGACGCTGAAGTTCGAGGACGACACCGAGCAGTCGCTGATCGGTGCCTACGAGTCGTTCCTCGACCAGTTCGAGACCTCCGACGGCTCCTCGATCAAGGTGGGCCACGAGGCCCCCGCCGAGGCCCTCGAGGACGACGAGCTCGGCCAGGAGCAGATCGTCAAGCAGAAGCGGGGCTGACCGATGGCCCTGTCGCTGCGTGAGTACCGCGCGCGGATCAAGTCGACGGAGTCGATGAAGAAGATCACGCGTGCCATGGAGCTCATCGCTGCGTCCCGCATCATCAAGGCGCAGCAGCGGGCGCAGGCGGCCGCGCCGTACGCCCGCGAGCTCACCCGCGCGGTCTCGGCGGTGGCGACGTTCTCCAACGTCGACCACCCGCTGACCCGCGAGGAGGAGAACCCCCAGCGCGCCGCGGTCCTGATCGTCACCAGCGACCGGGGCCTGGCCGGGGCCTACTCCGCCAGCGTGCTCAAGGAGGCCGAGCGCCTCTCCGAGCGGCTGCGCGAGGAGGGCAAGGAGATCGACTTCTACCTCTGCGGTCGCAAGGGCGAGGCGTTCTACAAGTTCCGCCAGCGCCCGGTGGTGCGGTCGTGGACGGGCTTCTCGGACCAGCCGTCCTACGACGTCGCGGCCGAGGTGGGGGAGGCGCTCATCGAGTCCTTCCTCAAGGAGCAGGGCGAGGAGGGCGACGTCGACGAGGTGCACGTGGTCTACACGCGCTTCGTGTCGATGCTGACCCAGGAGCCGACCGCGACGCGGCTGCTCCCGCTCGAGGTGGTGGAGGCCGCTGACGACGACACCCCGTCCGACGCCGACCTGCTGCCGCTCTACGAGTTCGAGCCCTCGCCCGAGGCCGTGCTGGACGGGCTGCTCCCGCAGTACGTCCAGAGCCGGATCTTCTTCTGCCTGCTGCAGGCGGCGGCCTCCGAGCTCGCCGCCCGCCAGAAGGCGATGAAGTCCGCCACGGACAACGCCGACGAGCTGATCAAGAAGTACACCCGGATCGCCAACCAGGCCCGCCAGGCTGGCATCACACAGGAAATCAGCGAGATCGTCGGTGGCGTCAACGCCCTGGCCGACGCCAACGCTTCCCACGAGTGAACAGAGCTGAGTGAGAGACATGACTGCAATCGTTGAAGAGACCCAGACCACGGCGTCGGGGAGCACCGGTCGCATCGCTCGGGTGACCGGCCCCGTCGTCGACGTGGAGTTCCCCGTCGACGCGATGCCCGACATCTACAACAAGCTCACGGTCGACCTGACCCTGGGTGGCGAGACCAAGACGCTGATCCTCGAGGTCGCACTGCACATCGGCGACGGCATGGTCCGCGCCATCTCGATGCAGTCGACCGACGGCCTGGTGCGCGGCGCCACCGTCACCGACAGCGGCGAGCCCATCACCGTGCCCGTCGGCGACATCACCAAGGGTCACGTGTTCAACGCGACCGGTGACGTCCTCAACCTCACCGAGGGCGAGGAGTACGAGGTCACCGAGCGCTGGGGCATCCACCGCAAGGCCCCCGCCTTCGACCAGCTCGAGTCGAAGACCACGATGTTCGAGACCGGCATCAAGGTCATCGACCTGCTGACGCCCTACGTCAACGGCGGCAAGATCGGCCTGTTCGGCGGCGCCGGCGTGGGCAAGACCGTGCTCATCCAGGAGATGATCGCCCGCGTCGCCAAGGACCACGGCGGTGTGTCGGTGTTCGCCGGTGTCGGCGAGCGCACCCGCGAGGGCAACGACCTCATCGCGGAGATGGAGGAGGCCGGCGTGCTGGGGCAGACCGCCCTGGTCTTCGGCCAGATGGACGAGCCGCCGGGCACCCGCCTGCGCGTGGCCCTCTCGGCCCTGACGATGGCGGAGTACTTCCGCGACGTGCAGAACCAGGACGTGCTGCTCTTCATCGACAACATCTTCCGCTTCACCCAGGCCGGCTCGGAGGTGTCGACCCTGCTGGGCCGCATGCCCTCGGCCGTGGGCTACCAGCCCAACCTGGCCGACGAGATGGGTCAGCTCCAGGAGCGGATCACCTCGACGCGCGGTCACTCGATCACCTCGCTGCAGGCGATCTACGTGCCCGCCGACGACTACACCGACCCGGCGCCGGCCACGACGTTCGCGCACCTCGACGCCACCACGGAGCTCTCGCGCGAGATCGCGTCGCTGGGCATCTACCCCGCGGTGGACCCGCTGACCTCGACCTCGCGGATCCTCGACGCCCAGTACATCGGGCAGGAGCACTACGACTGCGCCATCCGGATCAAGGCGATCCTGCAGCGCAACAAGGAGCTCCAGGACATCATCGCGATCCTCGGTGTCGACGAGCTGTCGGAGGAGGACAAGATCATCGTGTCCCGCGCCCGTCGCATCCAGCGCTTCCTGTCGCAGAACACCTACGTCGCCAAGCAGTTCACCGGCATCGAGGGCTCGACGGTGCCCGTGAAGGACACCATCGAGGCGTTCAACAAGATCGCCGACGGCGAGTACGACCACGTGGCCGAGCAGGCCTTCTTCATGTGCGGCGGTCTGGACGACGTCGAGGCGAAGTGGGCCGAGATCCAGAAGAGCCTCTGATGGCGTCGTCCGACACCGGCCTGCAGGTCGAGCTCGTCGCGGCCGACCGGACCGTGTGGTCCGGCGAGGCCTCGATGGTGATCGCCCGCACGGTCGAGGGCGACGTGGGTGTGCTGCGCGGTCACGCGCCGCTGCTCTCGCTGCTCACCGACGCCGTCGTGGAGATCTCGGCGCCCGAGGGCGTCGTGGTCGCCGCGGTCGACGGGGGCTTCCTGTCGGTGGCCGGTGACCGGGTGTCCGTCCTCTCCGAGCACGCCGTGCTCTCGGAGGAGATCGACGTCGACAACGCCCGGACCGAGCTGGACGAGGCCCGTGGCCTGCCGACCAGCGACGAGGCCGAGCAGCGGATCCGCCGGGCCGAGGCCCGCATCCGTGCGGTCGAGAAGGCCCGCTGAGGCCCAGCACCTCCCTGCACGTCACAGCACCACCCCGCCACGACCCGAGGCACCCACCCCAGTAGGGTGAGGGCCTCGGGTCGTTGCTCTTTCAAGCGCAGGGTGGGGGTGGGCGGATGCCGCTGTGGCAGTGGCTTCTCGACGCACTCGGGCTGCTGCTCCTCCTCGCGCTGCTCTACGCCGTCGCCCTGGTGGTGCGCCGCCGGCTCATCTCCCGCGACGGAGGCACCTTCGAGCTGAGCCACCGGGTGCGCACGGACCGCCCGGGCCGCGGGTGGCTGCTCGGCATCGGTCGCTACTCGGGGGAGACCCTCGAGTGGTTCCGCATCTTCTCCCTCTCGCCGCGTCCCAAGCGCGTGTGGCAGCGCGAGGACCTCGAGCTCGTCGGTCGACGCGAGCCCGACGGCACCGAGCAGGTCTCGCTCTACCCCGACCACGTCGTCGTGTGCTGCGACTCCCCGGCGGGGCAGGTCGAGCTCGCCCTCGCCCCGGCCTCGCTGACCGGCTTCCAGTCCTGGCTCGAGGCGAAGCCCCCGGGCGCGCAGATGCCGTGACGACCACGACGATCCCGCCCGACCCCACCGTGCGTCGTGCCCGCAACGCCGTCGGTCTCAGCTTCGCCCTCAACGGCTTCCTCTTCGCCTCGCTCGTCTCCCGCATCCCCGACCTGCGCTCGCGCCTCGACCTCGGCAACGGCGACCTCGGCCTGCTCCTGCTGGCGATCGCGGCGGGGTCCGTGCTCGCCCTGCCCAGCACCGGGCGGCTCATCGAGCGCTGGAGCCCCGGCGCCGTGCTGCGCGGCGGGGCCCTGGTCGACGGCACGGGGCTGTTGCTCGCCGCGTGCGGTGCGTTCTGGCTCGAGTCGGTGCCCGTCGCCGCGGTGGGCCTCTTCGTGCACGGTGTCGGCATCGGCGTCTGGGACGTCTCGATGAACGTCGAGGCCGCCGAGGTCGAGCGTCGTCTGGCGCGCACGGTCATGCCGCGCTTCCACGCCGGCTTCAGCCTCGGCACCATCGGCGGCGCCGTGCTCGGCATCCCGATGAGCGGCCTCGGCGTCGCGATGCCCGTGCACCTCGGGGCGGTCGTGGTCGTGGCCGTCGGGCTGGCGGTGCGCGGCGCGTCCTCGTTCCTGCCCCCCGCGGCCCCGTCGGCGCGCAGCGAGCGGCGGCCGCGCACGGCGTGGTCGGAGCCCCGGACCCTGGCGCTGGGGGTCATGGTCCTGGCCTTCGCCATGGTCGAGGGCACCGCCAACGACTGGCTCGCCCTGGCCCTCATCGACGGCCACGACGTGCCGCGGTGGGTGGGTGTCGCCGGCTTCGCGGCGTTCGTCACCGCCATGACCGCGGGGCGGTTGCTGGGCACGTCGCTGCTCGACCGCTCCGGACGCAGCCCGGTGCTGTGGGCGAGCGCGGCGGCCGCGGGTGCGGGCACCGTGCTGACGGTGCTGGCCGAGCCGCTGCCGCTGGTCGCCCTCGGCATCGTGGTCTGGGGGCTGGGCGCCTCCCTCGGGTTCCCCGTCGGGATGAGCGCGGCCGCCGACGACCCCGCCCGGGCGGCGGCGCGGGTGAGCGTCGTCTCGACGATCGGCTACGGCGCGTTCCTCGCCGGACCGCCGCTGCTCGGCCAGCTGGCCGACGTGGTCGGGACGCTGCACTCCCTGCTCGTCGTCGCGGTGCTGATGGTGCCCGCGGCGGCGGCCGTCCTCGCGACACGCGACCGGCCGGTGTGAGCGAGGTCGCTGCCACCGCCGCGTGACCAGGGGCCACCTGTCCGGTTGGGCAGGGTGGAGGGCAGGATCTCGGCCAGGCCTCCCCACCTCGACCGAACCTCGGGAGTCACCATGAGCCTCGTCTGCGACAGCTGCCGCCATGACTGGCACGGCATGACCTGCACCCACTCCGCGGTGGTGCGCAACGGCTGGTGGCTCCAGCGCGAGGAGTGCCGGTGCACGGGGGAGCCCGGCGCCGGCGTGACGCGCGACTAACCCGGGTCGCCCAGCTGCTCCTGCACCGAGACGACGAGGGTGACCACAAGGTCGAGGTAGGTGTCGGTGCGCGGTGAGCCGTCGAGGGCGAAGGTGCCGACGGGCACCTCCAGCACGGCGTGCTCGACCGCCTCGGGCGTGGGCCAGGCGGTGAGCTCGGGCTCGGCCACCTCGGAGACCACCAGGTGGAGGTCGATGCCGTCGATGAGCGCCCGGCGGCGCTGGTACTCCGGGTCGGCCTGCAGCCGGAGCAGGGCCTCCTCGAGGTCGGGGTCGCGCGCCAGCACCACGCCGAGCGTCGGGTCGACGCCGAGGTCGAGCCCGCCGAGCGCGTCGGCGTCCCAGTCGGTGTCGACGCGGTCGGGCACCTGCGTCGTGCGCCACTGCAGCAGCACGTCGGGACCCTCGAGGTCGTCGAGGCGCTCATCGCCCATGCCCGCCTCGAGCAGGAGGGCGGCCTCGCGCCACGCCCACTCGCGCGAGGACAGGGGCTGCCCCGCGCCGAGCACCCGGTCGTGGGTGTCGCGGCCCGCCGCGACCACCGCGGTGGCGACGAGCTCGGCCGGCTCGGCGACCTCGTCGGGCACCTCGACGCGCTGCTCGTCGGGGTCGAGCACGACGGTGCACCTCACCACCAGCTCGCTGACCAGCGCGTCGAGCTCGTCGGCGAAGCCCAGCGTCTCCTCGACGTCGGCGGCGAGCAGCGCCTCCTCGAGGCGGGCCACGCCCGCGGCGTCGACGCGACCGCCGAGCAGGTCGACCAGGGACCAGAAGCGGTCGGGCGACAGCTCAGCCACGCTCGCCCCCGGGCACCCAGAGCACGTCGCCCTGGTGGCGGTTGGCGTGGCGGGCCAGGATGAACAGCAGGTCGGAGAGCCGGTTGAGGTAGGTGATGGCGACCTTGTTCATGGTCTCGGCGTGCTCGGACCAGGCGGCCCAGGCGGAGCGCTCGGCGCGACGGACGACGGTGCGGGCAACGTGGAGCTGGGCTGCTCCCTCGGTGCCCCCGTTGAGGATGAAGGACCGCAGGGCGGGCAGGTCGGCGTTGTAGGCGTCGCACCACTGCTCGAGACGGTCGACGTAGTCCTGCTCGATGCGCAGCGGCGGGAACTCGGGGTCGGCGACGACCGGGGTGCAGAAGTCGGCCCCGACGTCGAAGAGGTCGTTCTGGATCCGGGTCAGCAGGGCGACCACGTCGTCCTCGAGACCGCCGCGGGCCACGGCGACGCCGATGGTGGCGTTGGCCTCGTCGACGTCGGCGTAGGCGTGGAGCCGGGGGTCGTTCTTGGAGGTGAGGCTCATGTCCCCCAGGCGGGTCTCGCCGGCGTCGCCGGTGCGGGTGTAGATCCGGGTGAGGTTGACCATGGAGCGAGCCTATCGGCCCGCTCGGCCCCCTCGGCCCGCCCGGCGTCTCCTCGGCCGCGCCGGTCCGACCTGGGCCCGGCTAGGTTCGCAGGCATGAGTCGTCGCGTGACCTGGCCCCTGCTGCTCGCCCTGCCCGGGCTCGTGCTGGCGGCGGCCGGGCTCTTCCACCCCCACGGCCTCAGCTACGACACCTCGTGGCGCTGGTTCGCGCTGCACGTGCCCGGCCTGCTGGTCTTCCCCCTCGTCGGCGCCGCGCTCGCCGCCCTCGTGCGGGGCCGGCGCGACCCGGTGTCGTGGGTGGTGCGGCTGACGGCCTACGTCTACGCCACCTTCTACTCCGCGCTCGACGTGATCAGCGGCATCGGCGCCGGCTGGGTGACCCACGAGCTCGGGCCCGGCGTGCCCCGCCCGCCGGCGGTGAGCCTGATGTTCCGCATCGGCACGCCGCTGGGCGAGATCGGGTCGTGGGCCCTGCTGGCGTGCGTGGCGGTGCTCGCGGCCGACCAGCTGGCGCGGCTGCGGGTGCCCGCGCTGGTGGGCCTCGTGCTCCTGCCGGGGGCCTACCTCGTGCACATCGGGCACATCTTCGCCCCGGAGGGCGTCGCGGGCATGGCCCTCATCGGCCTCGCCACGGGGGCCCTCGCGGTGGTCCAGGACCGTGTGTCGGGGTCCGCGACCGCCTCCGGTTGAGGCTTCACCTACCGACACGTCGCAGAAAGTCACCCGGTCGGTGCAACCGGACGCCCGCCGGAGGCGTCAAGGTAGGTGACAGCGGCGCCGACGGCGGCGCCGCGGCTCGGGAGGCAGGGCGACGATGGACATCACCACCGACGGACCCACGCTGGCGCTGCACGGCGACTTCGACGTGCGGAGCACCTTCCGGGTGCGCACGGCGCTCTACGACCACCTCGACGCCCACGGCCAGGTGGTCGTCGACCTCACCGACGTCGACACCGTCGACGTGACGGCGCTGAAGGTGCTCGCCTTCGCCACCCGGCAGGCCTCGATCGAGGGCCACCACCTCGTGCTGCGGGGCGCGGGCCCCGCCGTGCGGCGGCTGCTGCACCTCTCCCACCTCATCCGCGTCGTCGACCTCGACCGCGTCACGGCCTGAGCCGGCCGGTGGCGGGTGTCACATGTGCCACACCGGACGCCGGTTACCAAGCGGTAGATCTCGCCCTACTCTCAGTCTATGACCGAGAAGGACAAGCCCTGGGTGATGCGCACCTACGCCGGGCACTCCACCGCCACGGCCTCCAACGCGCTCTACCGCACCAACCTGGCCAAGGGGCAGACCGGGCTCTCGGTCGCCTTCGACCTGCCGACCCAGACCGGCTACGACCCCGACTCGGTCATGGCCCGCGGCGAGGTCGGCAAGGTTGGCGTGCCGGTGCCGCACCTCGGCGAGATGCGCAAGCTCTTCCAGGACATCCCGCTGACCTCGATGAACACCTCCATGACCATCAACGCCACCGCGATGTGGCTGCTGGCGATGTACCAGGTCGTGGCCGAGGAGCAGGCCGGCGCGGCGCCCGGTGGTGAGGTCACCCCCGAGGACGTCGCGGCGCAGCTGGCCGGCACGACGCAGAACGACATCATCAAGGAGTACCTCTCGCGGGGCACCTACGTGTTCCCGCCCGAGCACTCGCTGCGCCTGATCAGCGACATGATCGCCTACACGGTCCACCAGATCCCCAAGTGGAACCCGATCAACATCTGCAGCTACCACCTTCAGGAGGCCGGCGCGACGCCGACCCAGGAGCTGGCCTACGCGCTGTGCACCGCGATCGCGGTGCTCGACCAGGTCAAGGAGTCGGGCCAGGTCTCGGAGGCCGACTTCGGCAAGGTCGTCGGCCGGATCTCCTTCTTCGTCAACGCCGGGGTGCGCTTCATCGAGGAGACCTGCAAGATGCGGGCCTTCGTCGAGCTCTGGGACGAGATCACCCGGGAGCGCTACGGCGTCGAGGACCCCAAGATGCGCCGCTTCCGCTACGGCGTGCAGGTCAACTCCCTCGGCCTGACCGAGGCCCAGCCCGAGAACAACGTGCAGCGCATCGTGCTGGAGATGCTCGGGGTGACGCTGTCGAAGAACGCCCGCGCCCGCGCCCTGCAGCTCCCGGCCTGGAACGAGGCCCTCGGCCTCCCGCGCCCGTGGGACCAGCAGTGGTCGCTGCGGCTGCAGCAGGTGCTGGCCTTCGAGTCCGACCTGCTGGAGTACGACGACATCTTCGACGGCTCCCACGTCATCGAGGCCAAGGTGGCCGAGCTCGTCGCCAGCGCCCGTGCCGAGATCGACCGCGTGCAGGCCATGGGCGGGGCGATCGCCGCGGTCGAGTCGGGCTACATGAAGCAGGAGCTGGTCTCGGCCCACGCGGCCCGCCGCGGGCGCATCGAGAACGGCGAGGAGAAGATCGTCGGCGTCAACGTCTACGAGACCACCGAGCCCTCGCCCCTCACCGCCGACCTCGACGGCGCCATCATGGCCGCCGACCCCCAGGCCGAGCAGTCGGCGCGGGCCTCGGTCGAGGCCTGGAAGGCCGAGCGCGACGAGACGGCGGTGGCCGAGGCGCTGGCCGCCCTGGCCGCCACCGCCAAGACCGACGAGAACCTCATGCCCGCCACCCTGGCCGCCGCCCGCGCCGGGGCGACCACGGGGGAGTGGGCCGGCACGCTGCGCGAGGTCTTCGGCGAGTTCCGGGCCCCCACCGGCGTGAGCGGCGCGGTCGGCGCCGCCGAGGCCGGCACGGAGCTCTCGACCGTGCGTGACCGGGTGCGTGCCACGGGCGAGGAGCTGGGCGGGCGGCTGCGTCTGCTCGTCGGCAAGCCGGGGCTCGACGGCCACTCCAACGGCGCGGAGCAGGTCGCCGTGCGCGCCCGGGACGCAGGGTTCGAGGTCGTCTACCAGGGCATCCGGCTGACCCCCGAGCAGATCGTGTCGGCGGCCGTGGCCGAGGACGTCCACTGCGTGGGCCTCTCGATCCTCTCCGGCTCGCACATGGAGCTGGTGCCGGCCGTGCTCGACGGGCTGCGCGAGGCCGGTGTCGACGACGTGCCCGTCATCGTCGGCGGGATCATCCCCGACTCCGACGGCCGCCGCCTGCGCGAGCTGGGCGTGGCCGCGGTCTACACGCCGAAGGACTTCGGTCTCACCGAGATCATGGGCGGCATCGTCGACGTGATCCGCGAGGCCCACGGGCTCGGCTGACCGCCCGGCGAGATGAGGTGAGGCTACCCTCACCTCGTGCTAGCGTGGTGGTCGTGAGCAAGAAGGCGAAGGGCAAGGGCGCGAAGGTCGCCAAGCTGCCCAAGACCAAGTGCTGCGTCTCCAAGTCCAAGTGCGGGCGCTGCCCGCTGCGGATGCTCAAGGAGGGCACCCTGCCCGAGGGGTATACGGTCAAGCGTCGCGAGCTGGTCAGGGTCGACGGCAAGAAGGTCAGCAAGAAGAAGCTCGCGAAGGCGGCCTGACCCTCCTCACGCCCCGCGGCCACGTCGTCCGTCCGTCCCGCGCCCGCCAGGAGGCACCGTGCCCGCCGCCCGTTTCGTCGAGCAGCTCAACGCCCAGATCGGCAACGAGCTCGCCGCGCACAACCAGTACCTCGCCTGCGCGGTCTACTACGACGCCGAGACGATGCCGCAGATGGCGGCGTTCTTCTACGGCCAGGCGCTCGAGGAGCGCGAGCACGCCATGATGATGGTGCAGTACCTCCTCGACACCGACTCGCCGGTGACGATCCCCGGTGTGGACGCGCCCGTGCCGACCTTCGACGACGTCGTGGCGCCGGTCGCGCTCGCCCTGGAGCAGGAGCGTCGCGTGACCGAGCAGATCAACGCGCTGCTGCGCACCGCGCGCGAGGAGTTCGACTTCGCCTCCGAGCAGTTCATGCAGTGGTTCATCAAGGAGCAGGTCGAGGAGGTCGCGACGATGTCGGACCTGCTCGCCGTGGTGCGTCGCAACGCCGACGACATCGACGACATCGAGGACTACGTCGCGCGTGAGCAGAGCGCCGAGGGCGCCGACCCCACGGCCCCCCGGGCCGCCGGCGCCTGAGCCGACCCGCCCTGTCAGCGGCCGTCGAGCTCCGTGGCCGGCGCCAGGTCGCCGCTGCGCGTCACGAGTCGGCCCGTGGGCGTGAGCACGGCCGAGCCGCGCAGGCGGCGCCCGGGCTCGTAGCGCAGGTCGCGGGGCACGGCGCGCTTCTCGCTGGTCTGCCACAACGTCCCGCTGTCGCGGTCGACCCGGGTGTCGAAGCCGTAGGTGCTCAGCTCCAGACGGTCCTCGAAGACGTCGAGGCGCAGGTAGGTGGTGCCGCCGAAGGCGAACAGGCCGCCGTGGGTGACCTGCACCGGCTGACCCCGGCGGGCGATGGCCGTGACGTCGTGCACCTCGCCGGCCAGGTAGAGGTCGACGTCGGCGCTCGTCATGGCCCGCCACATCCTCGACCGCGGGCCGTCGTCGAGCCGGAGCCCGGAGGAGCCGGACGTGCGCACCGGGCCGAGCGCCGGCACGTGACCCTGCACGACCACCCACCGGAAGCGCTCGCGTCCCTCCGCCAGGGTCCGCCGGAACCAGCGCAGGTGCGCTCCGGAGAGGTCGAGGCGCATGCCGTCGCGTCCGGCGCCTGTCGCGGGTCGTGGCTCGAAGACGTCGACCGAGACGAGCATGACCTCGGGTGACAGCGCGGTCCAGTACGACGTCGCGGCGTACGGCGTGCCCACGGGGCGGTGCGAGCGCGCGTAGCGGGCGCCGACGAGGGCCTCGGCGAAGGTCCGCTTGTAGGTCGGCACCGCGGCGAGGTCGAAGGAGCCGCCGGGCCAGGGGTCGTCGCCGATCTCGTGGTCGCCCACGGCCACGTGGGGCAGCGGCAGGCCGTGCCGGGCGAAGAGGCGGGCCCAGGCGCCGAAGTAGAGCGCGCCGGCGCGTCCGACGGCCGCCCGCGCCCGCGCCGGGGTGTCCACGGGTCCGAAGATGCCCGTGCGGTCGACGTCGACGCCCCAGTGCCCCTCGACCAGGTCGCCGGCGACCAGGACGGCGTCGGGCTCCTCGGCCCGCAGCTGCTCGAGCACGACGCCGGTGGCCGTGACGTAGCGGTCGTTGATCGAGTTGTGCACGCCGTCCCAGCGGGCCAGCCCCGACACGTCGCCCACGTCGGCGTTCATGAAGTCGGGGCTCGACACGACGGTGAGCACCGGGTCGTCGCCCCGGTCGGGCAGGGGCACGGCGGTGTCGCCGAACCCGCCGTCGCCCGGACGGCGCTCCACGCCGTGGGCCGTCGTGGCCGTCGTTGCCGTCGGGGTCGCGGCGAGGGCCGGGCCCGTGGCGGGGCTGGTGAGGCCGGCGGCCGTGGCCAGGGCGACGAGCCCGGCGGCGGTGCCGGTGCGGAGGGAGCGGAGCGGCACGGATCCACCTCGGGGCCGGGAGCGGGCCCTCACCGTAGGCCGCCGGGACCGCGTGGCGGGGTGGAACGACGCGACCGGCCCGCGCCGCGAAATCAGCGGCGTGCGAGCCAGCGCAGGACCGCGCGCTGCACCTGCGCCGACTGGGCCTCGAGGGGCAGGGCGCTGCCGGCGCCGCGGACGGTGCGCACCGCCACCGCGGGGCTGGAGGAGAACCGGTCGGCCTGGGCTGCGGCGGAGTCGGCGTCGAAGCGCCGGTCCTCGCTGCCGTGGAGGAGGAGCACGGGCTCTGCGATCCGGTCGGTCGTGGCCAGGGAGGCGCCCAGCGCCGAGGCCAGGCTGGCGACGTCGCCGCACGGCACGGCGTTGCGCCGCTCGGCGGCGGCGCGCTGGACCGCGGCGGGCGCGGAGGAGAACAGCAGGTCGCGGAAGTCGCGGGCGCTCGCGCCGTACGCCGTGTAGCCGCCGGCGCTCGCCAGGCAGGCCGACGACTGGCGCACCGCCTCGTCGAGGGCGCGACGGGTCGCGCCCGTGTCGGACCACGACATCAGCACCAGGCCGTCGACGTCGGTGAACTCCGCGGCCTCGAGCTGTGCGATCGCGGCGCCGGTGCCGTGTCCGTGCACGACGACCTTCGCGGCGTGCAGGGGAGTGCTCCCCACCGGGCCCGAGGTGAAGACGAAACGCCCGCTGCGCAGGTGCTGCACGACCTGGTGGAGCATGGTCGCCTGGGCGCCCAGGCAGGTGGCGTCGCCGTCGGGCAGCGGGCTGGCGTCGTAGCCGAGGCGGTCGAGCACCAGCGAGGTCTCGCCGCGCCGGGCCAGTGCCGCGGCGTAGTCGAGGGCGGGTCGCCCGGGCATGCGCCAGAACCACGACCCGGTGCCGGCGTCGTGCGCCAGGACGTTGACCCGCGTGCTGCCGGTCTGGCCGAGCACGTCGCGCCGGGGTCCGACGAGGCGTGCGCGCACGGGGTAGGCCTCGCCGTCGGCGACGCAGGGCACCGAGGTCTCGTTGAGGTTACGCAGGTCGAAGCGCACCGGGTGGGACACGACGCGGTCGGCCCCGGTGCGCGTGACGCCGGAGCCGTCACCGACCGCGGCGGTGCCGGCCGCGACCGGCAGGAGCACCGCCGCGACGACGGCGAGGACGAGGGCGAGCGCCGGCAGCGGGCGGCGGCCCATCGGGCGCGACGTGCGGGGGAGCGACATGTGTTGAACATAATTCAACAAGGGCCGTCGTGGCGTACTGACGGTATGTGACGTCGCTGACGTCCGCCCGCCTCGACGGGCACCGCACGGGGTCGCGGTGGTCCACACTGAGGGCGTGCAGCGCGTGGTCGTGGTCGGGGCGGGGGTCGTCGGGCTCACCTGTGCCCTGCGCCTGCTCCAGGCCGGGCACCGCGTCGACGTGGTCGCGCGCGACCTGCCGCTCGAGACGACCTCGGCGGTGGCGGCGGCGCTCTGGTACCCCTACCGCGCCGGACCGCAGGAGCGGGTGAGCGGGTGGGCGGCGACCACCCGCGAGGAGCTGGTCGCCCTCGCCGCGGCCGACCCCGACGGGGAGCGGACCGGGGTGCGTGTCGTCGTGGGCACCGAGGTCCTCCGTGCGGCGACGCCCGATCCGTGGTGGGCCGGCGCGGTGCCCGACCTGTCGCGACCCACGGCGACGGACCTGCCGGCGGGCTTCGTCGACGGCTACCGGTTCGCGGCACCGGTGGTCGAGATGCCGCGCTACCTCAGGTGGCTGCAGCGCGAGGTGCTGGCCGCGGGCGGCTCGCTGACGCGGCTGGCGCTGGGCTCCCTGCCGGCGAGCGGCCCGCACGCAGCGCTGGTGGTCGACTGCGCAGGGCTCGGCGCCCGGCTGCTGGCCGGCGACCTCGCGGTGACCCCGGTGCGGGGCCAGGTCGTGCGGGTCGCCCGGACCGGGGTCGACCGGTGGTGGCTCGACGGCACCGGACCGACGTACGTCGTGCCCCGGGCCGACGACGTGGTGGTGGGCGGCACCGCGGAGGAGGGCGTGTGGGACCGCACCCCGTCGCTCGCGACGGCGGCAGGCCTGCTGGAGCGGGCGGAGGCCCTGGTGCCGGGGATCTCGGCGGCTCCGGTGCTCGGGCACGCCGTGGGGCTGCGGCCGGCGCGACCGCACGTGCGCCTGGAGCGGGTGGGCGACGTGGTCCACTGTTACGGCCACGGGGGCGCCGGCGTCACGCTCTCCTGGGGGTGCGCCGACGAGGTCGCCGCCCTGGTGTGACCGAATCGGTACGACCCACGGATCAGGCGGGACGCGTCACGCGTCCCCCGCGGCCTATTGTCGCTGCGTGGAGGATCGACCACCCGACGAGAGCGCTCTCATGCGCGGGGTCTTCGAGGCGTCGCCCGACGCCATCGTGGTGATCGACGCCGACGGTCGGATCGTGCGCGCCAACGCCCAGTGCTCGGCGGTCTTCGGGCACGACCCTGACGACCTGCTGGGGGAGCCCGTCGAGGTCCTCGTGCCGCCGCGGCTGCGCGAGGCCCACCCTGCGCGACGCGGGGCCTTCACCGGCGGTGGCGGCGCCCGGGCCATGGGACTGCTGCAGCTCGCGGCGGTGCGCGCCGACGGCACCGAGTTCCCGGCCGAGATCTCGCTGGCGGCGGTCTCCCACGACGGGGAGCCGCTGACCTGCGCCACGGTGCGCGACGTGACCGCGCGCCTCGCGCTGCAGCAGGAGTCCGACCGGGTGCGCGAGGAGCTCCTGGCCACGGTCTCCCACGAGCTGCGCACCCCGCTGACGTCGATCATCGGCTACACCGAGCTCCTGCTCGACCTCGGCGAGAGCCAGGTCGGCCCGGCGGCGCGCCGCATGCTGGCCATCGTGGAGCGCAACGCCAACCGCGAGCTGCGGCTGGTCAACGACCTGCTCGACCTGGCCTTCCTCGACGACCGCGAGCACATGGACGCCGAGCCGGTCGACCTCGTCGAGGTGGTGCGCGCCGCCGTCGACGGGGCGCGGGTCGGTGCCCGGGGCCGGGGTCTGGAGCTCTCCTCGACGCTCGCGGCGGGCGTGGCCCCCGAGGGGGCGCGTGCCCTGCTCGTGACCGGCGACGAGCAGCGGCTCGGGCAGGTGCTCGACAACCTGCTGTCGAACGCCGTGAAGTTCACCGCTCCCGGCGGGCGGGTGCTCGTCGACTGCGCGCCGCGCGAGGGCGACCTGGCCCTGAGCGTGAGCGACACCGGCACGGGCATGGAGGCCGTCGAGGTGCCGCAGATCTTCGACCGGCTCTACCGCTCGCCGCGGGCGGTGCGCGACCAGGTGCCGGGAGCGGGCCTCGGTCTGTCCATCGTGGACAGCATCGTGCGGGCCCACGGGGGCCGGATCGAGGTCGACAGCGAGCCCGGGGTCGGCACGACGGTCTCGGTGCTGCTCCCGGCACGCGTGGAGCCGGTGGCCTGAGCGGCGCGGGCGCTCAGGGTCAGCCCGGGGGGTCAGCCCGGACCCTCGCGCAGCGCCTCGTCGAGGGGCAGCACCCGCACGACGGCGGCCGCGGGCACGGGGCCGTAGACGTGGGGGAAGGTCTCGGCGTCGGCCCGACCGGGCTCCACCGGCTCGTCGACCACGTCGCACCCCAGCAGCGCGGGGTCGATCTCGAGGAGCACCAGGGCGTCGGGGCAGTCGGCGTAGAAGCGCGCGTGGACCCCGCGCCACTGGTCGGCGCGGCTGGCGTGGACGAAGCCCTCCTGCTCCAGGCTCACGCCGCGGGTGGAGGTCGTGTAGGTGCCCGACTCCCGGGCCGCCTCCCAGTCGGTCGCGAGCGCCACGTGGAAGAGCCGGGGCGCACCCGCAGCGGAGGTCGCCACGGTCAGAAGAGCCGGTGGGTGGGGTCGTCGACGCCGCGCAGGGCGTCATAGTCGACGAGGGCGCAGGCGATCCCGCGGTCGGTGGCCAGCACCCGGGCCTGGGGCTTGATCTCCTGGGCGGCGAAGATGCCGCGCACGGGCGCGAGCAGCGGGTCGCGGTTGAGCAGCTCGAGGTAGCGGGTGAGCTGCTCGACGCCGTCGATCTCCCCGCGCCGCTTGATCTCGACGGCGACGCTGCGGCCCTCGGTGTCGCGGCACATCAGGTCGACCGGGCCGATCGCGGTCGGGAACTCGCGGCGCACCAGCGTGAGCCCGGGCGAGAGGGTCGCCGGCTGCTCGGCCAGCAGCACCTGCAGGTGCTTCTCCACCCCGTCCTTCTGCAGGCCGGGGTCGACCCCGAGGTCGTGGGAGGAGTCGTGGAGGACCTCCTCGATGAGGATCCGCAGGGTGTCCTCGGGCCCCTTGGCGCTCGCGCGGCTGCGCACCGTCCACTCCACCTGGCCCTCCTCGGTGGTGGCCTCGCGCAGCGTGCAGGGCGGCGACATCCAGTTCAGCGGCTTGTAGGACCCGCCGTCGGAGTGCACCAGCACCGACCCGTCGGCCTTGATCATCAGCACCCGCGTGGCCATCGGCAGGTGCGCCGTCAGCCGTCCGGCGTAGTCGACCTGGCAGCGCGCAACGACGAGTCTCACGGGCCAGGAATCTACAGTGGCGCCCGTGTCCGACCACCCGCCGCTCCCCCCGGCCTGGCGCGTGCGCCACGCCCGCCCCTCCGAGCTGCGGCGGCTGGCCGCCGTCGAGGACAGCGGGGGAGCCCTCTTCCGCGCGCACCTGGGGGAGGACCTGCCGGCCGCGCTGCTCGCCCCGGCGCCCTCCGGGCTCGACCGCGCGGCCCTGCCCGGCTCCGTGCTCGTGGCCGTGCACGGCACGGACCAGGAGGTGGTGGGTTTCGCCCACGTCGTGGACCACGGCCACGAGGAACCGGGGGCGGTCCACCTCGCGCAGCTCTCGGTGCTGCCCTCGCACGGTCGTCGCGGGATCGGCACGGCGCTGGTGCGCGCGGCAGAGGAGGAGGCGCGCTGGTCGGGCGCCGGGCTGATGACCCTGACCACCTACCGCGACCTGCCGTGGAACGGACCCCTCTACGCCCGCCTGGGGTACGCCGAGCAGGCGCGGCCGCCGGCGTACGTGGCGCGCGCGCTGGCCGCCGAGCGGGCCGCGGGCCTCGAGCGCGGGGGCGCCGTCGCCGCGGGTCCGCGGGTCGCGATGTCTCGCCGGCTGGGACGTCGTGGGGCCTGAGCGGGTCTGGATCGTTCAAGTTACCGGTGAGTGAACTAGTTCACGGCCCGGGTCGGTGACGCGTGCCATGATGCCGCCCATGACGAGCCTCGAGACCACTCCCGACACCTCCGCCGACGCCGGCCGCGACTTCACCGCCATCGGCGTGGTGGGGCTCGGGACGATGGGCGCCGGCATCGCCGAGGTCTTCGCCCGGCACGGCTTCGCGGTCGTCGGCGTCGAGCTGAGCGAGGAGAGCGTGGCGCGCGGCCGGCAGTACCTCGAGCACTCCACGGGGCGTGCGGTGCGCCGCGGCAAGCTGACCGAGGAGGAGCAGGCCGAGCTGCTCGGCCGGGTCACCCTGACCACGTCGCTGAAGGACCTGGCCGACGTCGACCTGGTCGTCGAGGCCGCGGTGGAGTCGATGGCGACCAAGCAGGCGATCTTCCGCGAGCTCGACGCGATCGTCGGTCCCGACACGGTGCTGGCCACCAACACCTCCTCGCTCTCGGTCACCGAGCTCTCCAGCGCCACCTCGCGCCCGGGCCGCGTGGTGGGCGTGCACTTCTTCAACCCCGCCCCGGTGCAGAAGCTGGTCGAGGTGGTGCGCACGGTCGTCACCGAGCCCGCCGTGCTCGACGACGTGCAGGCGCTGCTCGGCCGCCTGGGCAAGAGCCCCGTGGTCTGCGGCGACAAGGCCGGGTTCATCGCCAACACGCTGCTCTTCGGCTACCTCAACCACGCCGCCTCGATGTTCGAGGGCCGCTACGCCTCGCGCGAGGACATCGACGCCGCGATGCGCTTCGGCTGCGGCTACCCGATGGGCCCGCTGGCGCTGCTCGACCTGATCGGCCTCGACACCGCCTACGAGATCCTCGAGACGATGTACCGCCAGGGCCGCGACCGCCTTCACGCGCCCGCCCCGATCCTCAAGCAGATGGTCACCGCCGGTCTGCTGGGCCGCAAGACCGGGCGCGGCTTCTACACCTACGAGGCCCCCGACAGCCCGGTCGTGGTCGCCGACGCCGCGACCCCGTCGGCCGACGAGCTGCCGCAGCTGCGCCACGACATCCGCCAGGTCGGCGTCGTCGGCACCGGCACCATGGCCAGCGGCATCGTGGAGGTCTTCGCCAAGGCCGGCTACGACGTGCTCGTCGTGGGCCGCTCGGCCGACAAGGTCGACGGCGTCAGCGCCACCGTCACCCGCAGCTTCGACAAGCAGATCCAGCGCGGGCGGGCCACCGAGGAGGCCAAGGCCGAGGTGCTGGCCCGCATCAGCGGCACCACGAGCCTGGAGGACCTGGCGAGCGTGGACCTGGTGGTCGAGGCCATCGCCGAGGACCTCGCCGTCAAGACCACCCTCTTCGAGAACCTCGACGAGATCTGCAAGCCGGGGGCGATCCTGGCCACCACCACCTCGAGCCTGCCCATCATCGCCATGGCCACGGTGACCAGCCGGCCGCAGGACGTCGTCGGCATGCACTTCTTCAACCCCGCCACGGTGATGAAGCTGGTCGAGGTCGTCTCCACGGTGGCCACCTCCGACGAGGTCACCGAGACCACGCGGGCGCTGTGCGCGGCCGTGGGCAAGGTCGCGGTCTCGTGCGGCGACCGGGCCGGCTTCATCGTCAACGCCCTGCTCTTCCCCTACCTCAACGACGCGGTCAAGATGCTCGAGGCCCACTACGCCACCGCCGACGACATCGACGTGGCCATGAAGCAGGGCTGTGCCCTCCCGATGGGTCCCTTCGAGCTGCTCGACGTCGTGGGCAACGACGTGTCGCTGGCCATCCAGCGCGAGCTCTACCTCGAGTTCCGCGAGCCGGGCTTCGCCCCGGCCCCGCTGCTCGAGCACCTGGTCACCGCCGGCTACCTCGGCCGCAAGACCAAGCGGGGGTTCCGCGACTACTCCGCCCGCTGAGGCACAGGCACAGCCGCAGGGCAGCGGGCGAGGGGCTGGCGGTCCCTCGGGGGCTCCGTACAGTGGGGACATGGAGTACCTCCTCGTCCTCGCCCTGGTCCTCGGTGCCATCGCCGTCGCCGCGCTGGCCGGCCGGGGCCATCAGCGCAAGGTGCTCGCGGCCAAGGAGGCCGAGCTCGCGCCGGTGCGCAAGCTGGCGGCCGAGGACGTGACCGCGCTCGGGGTCGAGCTCCAGGAGCTCGACCTCGAGCTGGCCGGCCAGCCGCTCGACGCCGGCGCCAATGCCGACTACCAGCGCGCGCTCGACGCCTACGAGTCGGCCAAGGCCGCCGCCGACGCGATGGAGCGGCCCGACGACGTGCGCCACGTCACCGAGATCCTCGAGGACGGTCGCTACGCGATCGCCTGCGTCCAGGCCCGCGTGGCCGGCGAGGCGCTGCCCACGCGCCGTCCGCCCTGCTTCTTCGACCCCCGCCACGGGCTCTCGGTGACCGACGTGCCCTGGACGCCGACCGGGGGAGCCCAGCGCGACGTGCCGGCCTGCGCCCTCGACGCCGAGCGGGTGCGCGCCGGCGCCGACCCCGACATCCGCAAGGTGATGGTCGGCTCGCAGCGGGTGCCCTACTGGCAGGGCGGCCCGGCCTACCAGCCCTACGCCCGCGGCTACTTCGGGTCGTTCACCACCATGGACTTCATGTTCATGGGGCTGATGTTCGGTGCCTTCGGAGGCTTCGACGCCATCGGTGAGATCGGCGAGGGCCTGGGCGAGGCCGTCGGCGGCGTCGGCGAGGGCCTCGGCGACATGTTCGACGGCTTCGACTTCTAGCCCGGTCAGGACGGCAGGGTCATCCGCACGGTCGTGCCCCCGCCCGGGGTGTCCTCGACGAGGAGACGTCCGCCGTGCAGCGACGCGATCCGCGCGCAGGTGGCCAGCCCGATGCCGTGACCGTGGTCGGGATCGCTGTCGTCGCGGCCGAACATGTCGAGCACGCGCGCCCGCTGGGAGGCCGCGATGCCCCGGCCGTTGTCGACCACCGCCAGCTCGTGGCCCTGCGGGGTCACCGCCGAGGTCACGACCACCCGCGGTGCGCGGTCGGGGGAGCGGAACTTCACGGCGTTGCCGAGCAGGTTCTGCAGCAGCTGGCGCAGCAGCGCGGGATCGGCCCGCACCGTCGGGGCCGCGAGGTCGCGCCGCACGAGGCCGCGCGCGGCCGTGTCGCCCAGGTCGACGACGACCTGGTCGAGCACGTCGTCGAGCGCCACGTGCTGCCGCTCGACCACGTGGCCGCCGACGCGGGCGTGGCGCAGCAGGGCGTCGAGCAGGTCCATCATGCGTCCCGACGCCTGGTCGGCGCGTCGCAGCAGCTCCCGCCCGCGGGGGCCGAGGGATCCGGCGTACTCGTGGTCGAGGATCTCCAGCCAGCCGGTGAGCACGGTCAGCGGCCCGCGCAGGTCGTGCGAGGCCACCGCGGCCACCTGCTCCAGGTCCTGGTTGGAGCGCTCGAGCTCGGTGGTGCGGGTGGCCAGCTCGCCGAGCAGGTGCTCGAGGCGGGCCCGGTCCTGCATCTGGGCGCTCACGTCCTCGACGTGGGCGACGACGTGGATGGGCGTGCCGTCGTCCTCGCGCACGACCGCGGCGGTGACCTCCACCCAGACGTGGTGACCCGCGGCGTGTCGCCAGCGCTGCAGCAGCCGGGAGGACTCCTGCTCGCCGGTGAGGCAGCGCGCCGACTCGACGGCCGCCACCGCTGCGTCGTCGGGGTGGACCACGTCGCTCGAGGCCAGCGCGCGCAGCGACTCCGCGTCGCGACCGAGCAGGGCGCACAGGGCGCGGTTGACGCGCAGGAAGCGGCCCTCCACCGAGAGCAGGGCCATGCCGAGCGGGGAGCTGTCCATCGTCATCCGCCACCGCTGCTCGGCCCGGGCGAGGGCGCGCAGCGCGGTGTGGGCGGCGCGGGCGTCGTGGTCGGCCACGGCGTCGCCGCCGGAGGTCGCCGCCGGGGTCAGGACCTCGGGGCCGACGACCGGGCTCCTCACGAGGCCGAGCCCGCCCGGGCCGGCGTACGCCGCCCCAGCGTCTCGACCGCCGACACCAGGCCGGCCCCGCTGAAGGGCTTGTCGAGCACCTCGTCGACGCCGGCGGCGTAGGCCGCGGCGTGGTCGCGGCGCGCGGTGACCATGAGCAGCGGCAGGCCCCGCAGCGCTGGGTCGCTGCGCACCGCCCGTGTCAGCCCCAGGCCGTCGAGGGTCGGCATCATCCAGTCCAGCACCACCGCGTCGAAGCCGCCCGCGAGCAGCCGCCGCAGGCCGCAGCGACCGTCGGGCGCCAGCTCCACGTCGTGCCCGGCGCGGCCGAGGAAGATCTCCATCAGCGTCGACAGGTCCGGATCGTCGTCCACCACCAGAATGCGCATCGTTCGGGTCCGTCCCCCCTCGGACGGGCGGGCCTCGCGCCCGCCTCGTCCTCCCCATCGGCCGTCGGGGCGGGGACCTGAGGCACGCCTACGGACGGCGGGAGGCAGCGCCGCCCGCTGCTAGGTTGCCGCCCATGTCGCACCGACCCACCGCCCGGAGCCCGCGCACGACGTCCCCGCTCCTCGTGCTGCTCCTCGTGCTGCTCCTCGGTCTCACCGTCGGGCCTCTGCTCGCTGCCGCCCCGGGCGGCGCCTCGGGTGCGAGCACCGGCGCACCGACGGCGGGGGAGCGCGCCGTCGAGGAGCCGTCGGCGCCTCCGGCGCTCCCGGCGGCGACCGACGTCGACTACCAGCTCGGCGGGGTCGACGAGGTGCCCGACCACGTGGGGATCGTCGTGCGCGACCGCACCGAGGAGCCGGCAGGGGTCTACGACGTCTGCTACGTCAACGGCTTCCAGACCCAGCCCGACGCGCGGCGCTTCTGGCGCGAGCGCTGGTCGCTGGTGCTCAAGGACGACCGGGGCCGACCGGTCGTGGACTCGGCCTGGGGGGAGTGGCTGCTCGACCTGCGCACCGCCTCCAAGCGCGAGCGCGTGGCCCGCATCGTGGGGCGCTGGATCGACGGCTGCGCCCGCGACGGCTTCGAGGCCGTCGAGCTCGACAACCTCGACTCCTTCCTGCGCAGCGACGGTCTGCTGAGGCGGGCACAGAACCTCGCGCTCGCGTCGCTGTTCGTCGAGCGCGGCCACGAGTCCGGCCTGGCCGTGGCCCAGAAGAACCTCGCCGGCTACGACGGCACCCGCATCGGCTTCGACCTCGCGGTGGCCGAGGAGTGCGGACGCTACGACGAGTGCGACGCCTACACCGAGGTCTTCGGCGACCAGGTCGTGGTCGTGGAGTACCGCGACCGGGACTTCGAGGCGACCTGCGCCGGCTTCGGGGACGCGCTGCCGGTGGTGCGCCGCGACCGCCCGCTGCGGCCGGCCTACGACCCGCGGTGGTGCTGACCGGCCTCCCGCCGAGTCCCCCTGCCCAGCCGGTCGCCCAGCCGGTCGCCCAGCCGGTGGCTCAGCCGTCGCTCTGGCGGGCGCGGTAGGCCGCGACGGCGTTGCGGTTGCCGCAGGTGGTCGAGCAGAAGCGGCGCGAGCGGTTGCGGGAGAGGTCGAGCACGACACCGTCGCAGTCCTCGTCGGCGCAGACGCCCAGCCGTGACATCTCGTCGGTGCGGATCACGTCGATCATGGCCATCGCGGTCTCGACGGTGATCCGGGTGACGAGCGGCGCGTCGGGCAGCACGGCGTGCACGTGCCAGTCGTAGGGCTCGTGGCGCACCAGCTGGGGCAGCGCCCGGGCCTCGCTCAGCATCGCGTTGACCAGCTCGACGGCGTGGTCGCGCTCGGCGGTCAGCAGCTCGCGCAGCACCGGCCGCAGCGCGCGCACGGCGTCGAGCTCGGCGCGCGTGCGGTCGTGGCGCCCGGAGTACTCGAAGTCGGCGAGGAACCGGTCGAGGTCGGCGACGCTCTCCAGCGTGTCGGGGGGCTCGGCGGAGTTGGCGAGCACCACGGCGGACTGGAGCGACATCTCGGTGTCATGGGCGAAAACCACGTTGACAGGTTACCCGACGGCCCGTAGCGTCATGGATCATGACGACGATGACTCATGACGCCACCCGGTCGGCCGGCGGTCCCGCCGATGGCTCCCGCCTGGTGTCGGGGCTCGTGCTCGCCGTCGTCTCGGCGACCGCCTTCGGTGCGTCGGGCGCCCTGGCCCGTGGGTTGCTCGACGCCGGGTGGACGCCGGGCTCGAGCGTGCTGGTCAGGGTGGGGCTGGCCGCCCTCGTCGTGCTGCCCTTCGGGCTGGCCTCGCTGCGCGGGCGGTGGTCGCTGCTGCGCCGCAACGCCGCCCTCGTGGTGACCTACGGCGTGCTCGCCGTGGCCGGTGCGCAGTTCTGCTACTTCTCCGCGGTGCAGCACATGCAGGTCGGGCCGGCGCTGCTCATCGAGTACACCGCGCCCGCGGCCGTGGTGGTGTGGCTCTGGCTGCGCCACGGCCAGCGACCCGGACCCGTCACCCTGCTGGGCGCGGCGCTGGCCGCCGCCGGTCTCGTGCTGGTGCTCGACCTGCTCTCCGGCGCCGACCTCAGCGTGGTGGGCGTGCTGTGGTCGCTGGGGGCGATGGTGGGGGCCGCGTCGTACTTCGTGATCTCCGCCGACGAAGGCAACGGGCTGCCTCCGCTGACGCTGGCCGCCGGCGGCCTGGTCGTCGGGGCAGCGGTCCTGGGCCTGCTCGGCCTGGTCGGCGTGCTGCCCATGGCCGGGTCCACGCGTCCGGTCACCTACGGCGCCACCACCGTCGACTGGTGGGTGCCGCTGGTGCTGCTCGGCCTGGTGACGGCGGCCCTGGCCTACACCACGGGCATCGCGGCCGGGCGTCGCCTGGGCTCGCGGCTGGCCTCCTTCGTCGCCCTCCTCGAGGTGCTCGCCGGCGTCGGCTTCGCGTGGCTGCTCCTCGACGAGCTGCCGCGCCCGGTGCAGCTGGCCGGCGGCCTGCTCATCCTGGCCGGCGTGGTGGCGGTGAAGCTCGGCGAGCGGGGCGTCGTCCGGGTCGAGCCGACGCCGGCGTGAGGCGACCCGTGGCGCGGGGGCCGGATCCGCAGATCGCCTGAAGCCCGCCGCCGGTCGTCCTACGATGAGCGGGTGAGGACACCGGGGCGCCGTGACGGGGTCGCCACCGCCGCCGCCGCAGCCGGCGTGCCCGTCGATGTCCGGCTCGACGACGCGCTGGGCGTGGTGGGTCCGTCGGTCGCCGGCAGTGCGGGCGACGTCGTCGTGCCGACCTCCGGGGTCGCGGCCGACGTCGACCCGGTCCGCAACGCCGAGCGCGCGGCGCTGCGCGCCGCGGAGGTGCGTCGTTATCGCCTGCCGGAGCTGACCCGGCTCCCGGAGCTGCGCGCCATCGTGGAGCTCGCCGCGCAGGTCTGCGAGGCGCCGAAGGCGATGCTGACCTTCTTCACCGACTCGGAGATGCACCAGCTGGCCACCCACGGCTTCCGGATCGGACCGGTCCCGAACCACGCCTCGGTGTGCCACCGCGTGCTCCACGACCCGGTGCCGCTGATCGAGGCGGACCTGGCGGCGCAGGGGGAGTGGAGCGGCTACCCGGCCGTGGAGATGGACCCGCCCGCGCGGCTCTACGTCAGCCAGCAGCTGCGGACCCCCGCCGGCGTGCCCTTCGGCTCGCTCTGCGTCCTCGACTCCGCGCCGCGTGAGCTCGATGCCGCCCAGCGCGCCGCCGTGGCCAACCTGGCCGAGCGTGCCGTCGACGTCCTGGAGCTCGCCCTGCGCTCCCGACAGCTCGACGAGGCGCTCGCCGAGGTCAGCGCCTCGCGCGACGAGCTCGAGCGGTCGAACGCCCAGCTCGCGGCCTACGCCGGACAGGTCACCCACGACCTGCGCAACCCGCTCTCCGCGATCGCGGCCTCGCTGGAGCTGATGGAGGACGTCGTGGCCGAGGGCGGACCCGACGGGTCTGCGCAGCTCAGCGCCCTGGTGGTGCGAGCGAGGCGCAGCGCCCACCGCATGGAGGCGCTCATCTCCGACGTCCTGTCCTTCGCCGGCATCGGCGGGGAGCTCGAGCTCACCGAGGTCTCCCTCGAGCGCCTGGTGGCCGAGGCTCGCGAGGACCTGGCGACCGAGCTGGAGGGTGCCTCGGTCGTGGTCGGCCCGTTGCCGCACGTCCGCGCCGATGCGGTGCAGCTGCGCGTGGTGCTCCAGAACCTCCTCGGCAACGCCGCCAAGTACGTCGCGCCCGGCGCGACCGCCCGTGTCGAGGTGCGCACCGAGCCCGCGAGCGAGCCGGGCTCGGTGCGGCTCGTGGTGGTCGACCACGGCCTGGGCGTCGCCGAGGCCGACCGCGACCGCGTCTTCAAGCCGCTCGAGCGCGTGCACACCGCGGTGGCCGGCACCGGGATGGGTCTGGCCACCTGTCGCCGCGTCGTCGAGGCGCACGGCGGCGGGATCGGTCTCCGGGGTACTCCCGGAGGAGGTGCGACCGTGTGGCTCGAGCTGCCCGGTGCCGTCCTGCCCGCCGCGGAGGTCTGAGCCGCTCGCCGGCGGTGGTCGAGGAGCGGCCGCCAGTGTCACGGTGGTCGAGGAGGGAGCGCCCGCGCGGACCCCGGTGGTGGAGGAGGGAGCGCCAGCGTCCCCGGTGGTTGAGGAGGGAGCCCCAGCGACCGTCTCGAAACCACGGCCCCGCACGGTGGTTGAGGAGGGAGCGCCAGCGACCGTCTCGAAACCACCCTCACGCGACAGCAGAACCCCTTCCACAGATCGATCCATACACCTAGCCATCGAATGCCTGTTCGAATAAACTAAGCGCATGCTCCTCGACCTCGACACCACCGGCGCCGTGGTCGACGTCGACTCCCTCGAGGCCGACGACGTCCTGGAGTACGCCGCCGACACCGCCCGATCCGTACGCGCCGCCGAGCGTCGCACCCTGCGGGTCATGGCCCGCTGGGGAGCCCTGAACCCCGACCGGGCCTACGCCTGGTCGGTGCCGGGGATGATCCGCCACGGCCTCGACGAGTTCGCCGCCGAACCCCTCGCGCTGGCGTTGGAGATGTCGCCGGTCAACGCCGGCTGCAACCTCGCGGAAGTCATGGAGCTGGTCCACCGCCTGCCCCGCATCTGGGCGATGGTCGAGGACCTCACCCTCCCCGGCTGGCGCGCGCGGCGGATCGCCTCCCAGACCCAGGTGTTGAACGACACCGGTGCCGCGTACGTCGACCGCAAGGTCGCCGCCCTCGGCCCCCGCGCGCAGAGCCTGGGGGCACGACGGATCGAGCTGTTCGTCGCCGAGGCGGCCGCCAGGCACGACCCCCACGCCCAGGCCGCCCTCGAAGAACGAGCACGCGGTGGGTGGAACGTGCGGGTGACCCACGACATCGACCGCGGCTCCGCCTCCGGCACCTCCTGGCTCGAGGCGACCGGCGACACCCAAGACCTCACCCGCTTCCACGACCTCATCTGCGCCACCGCCGCCGAGCTCGGCCGCCACCAGACCTCGACCGGAGCAGTGGTCGAGTCCCTCGAGGTCCGCAAGGCCCGCGCCATCGGCGTCATCACCGACCGCGCCCAAGGCCTCACCGCCCTCGACTCCGTCGAACCCACCACCGCTAAGGAACGGGTGGTCTACCTCCACCTGCGCCCCGAGGACCTCGCACGCGCCGAGACCCTCGCCGCCCTCGAAGCCACCCATGACGAACAGGAATCCCCGCCGCCCACCGAGGCCCCGGCCATGGAGCCCCCGCCCGACCCCCGG
Organism: Nocardioides sp. Leaf285; assembly: GCF_001422955.1. NCBI lineage: Bacteria > Bacillati > Actinomycetota > Actinomycetes > Propionibacteriales > Nocardioidaceae > Nocardioides > Nocardioides sp. Leaf285. The sequence continues at coordinate 723,689 of NZ_LMNH01000003.1, forward strand.
GACCTCCCCACCCCCGCCGACCACGAGACCGTCCCCGCGGAGCAGGCCACGGCCCCGGTGGCTGAGGAGCGAGCGCAGCGAGCGTCTCGAAGCCCCGCCGCGACCACCGACAACGACCCCGAGACCACACCCGCCGAACAGACCACGACCCCGGTGGCTGAGGAGCGAGCGCAGCGAGCGTCTCGANGACCGCGGCGACCGCGGCGACCACGGCGGCCACGGCGGCTGAGGAGCGAGCGCAGCGAGCGTCTCGAAGCCCCGCCGCGACCACCGACAACGACCCCGAGACCACACCCGCCGAACAGACCACGACCCCGGTGGCTGAGGAGCGAGCGCAGCGAGCGTCTCGAAGCCCCGCCGCGGGCAAAGCTCCCGAGACCACCGCCGGACAGGCCACGGCCCCGGTGGCTGAGGAGCGAGCGCAGCGAGCGTTTCGAAGCCAAGCCCCGGCCACCGACGAACAGCCCGCGAACGAGCAGCCCGCCGACGAGCAGCCTGCGGGCGACCCGTACCGCACCACCGGCCCCGACCTGCGCCCCACAGCGGTCCATCGCCACCACGAGACCAGCCACCTGTCCCAGATCGACCGCACCGGACCACCACCCGGCACCGCGGTCGTCGAGGGCCTCGGCGTCGTCTCCACCACCACCCTGCGCCGCTGGCTCCTTGGCACCAAGGTCTACGTGAGACCCGTCATCGACCTCGACCCCACCACCGCCGGCGCCGTGGACCGGCACGACCCACCACCGTGGATGCGCGAACACGTCACCCTGCGCGACCCACGCTGCGCGTTCCCCGGCTGCAGCGTGCCGTCACGACGCTGCGACCTCGACCACATCCAGCCCTACCGAGACCCCGACCACGGCGGGAAGCCCGGCCAAACGCATCCGTCGAATCTCGCGCCCCTGTGCCGCCACCACCACCGGCTCAAGACCACCGGCTCCGACGGGAGTCCACCGTGGACCTACCACCGGCATCCCGACGGCACCTACGCCTGGACCAACCCCCACGGCTGGACCACGCTGGTCCGCGCCGGCTGAGCGGGGTGCGGCCCGGGGACAGGTGGGTCTAGCGGGCGTCCTGGCGTCGTACGAAGACCTCGCGGGTCAGCATCAGCACCGCGGCCGCGGTGGGGATGGCCAGGAGCGCGCCCACCACGCCGAGCAGGGCGGCGCCCACCAGGGCGGCGATCACGGTGACGGCACCCGGGACGTCGACGGAGGAGGCCATGACCCGGGGGTAGATCACGTAGTTCTCGAGCTGCTGGTAGACGACGTAGAAGACCACGCAGATCAGGCCGGTGCGCACATCGGTGGCGAAGGCGATGGCGGTGACGATCGTGGCGCCGATGGTCGCGCCGATCATGGGGATGACGTCGAGCAGGGCCACGACGAAGGCCAGCGCCACGGCGTACTCGCCGAGGCCGACGGCGAAGAGGAAGACCAGCGACGTGAGGCCCGCGCAGAGGGCGACGAGGAAGGCGCCCGACACGTAGCCCCCGATGCTGGCCACGATCCGGTCCCCGAGGCGGGTGACCCGGTCGCGACGCGAGGCGGGGGCCAGCTTGTAGAGCGCGCCCTTGGTGGTCTCCAGCGCGGAGAGGAAGTAGAGCGTCAGCACCAGCACGATGAAGAGGTTGAAGAGGGCGCCCAGCAGGGCGATCCCGAAGCCGAGCACACCGCCGAACAGGCCCGTGACGAAGTCACCGCCGGCGACGTAGTCCTGGGCCTTCTCGACGATCTGGTACTCCTCGTCGAGCTTCTGGATCTTGGGGTTCTGCAGCAGCTGGTCGAACCACACCGGGGCGTTGGCGGTCAGCGAGGCGACCTGGTCGGTGATGACCGGCACGATCGCCACCACGAAGAGGGCGATGGCGCCGAGGAAGACCAAGGTCACCACCAGCACCGCCCAGGAGCGGCGCAGCCCGCGGTGCTCGAAGAACTCCACCGCCGGGTTGAGGCCGGCGGCGATGAACAGCGCGACCACCACCAGCAGCAGCGTGGAGCCGATGGCCAGCAGCGTCGTGCCCAGCCAGTACGCGGTGACGAAGCCCAACCCGCCCAGGAACCCGATGAGGTACGGCGCCGTGCGGTCCAGCGGCGCCCCGGGGGTGCCGAGGTGCTCGGGCCCGCCGACGAGCCCCTGCCGCTTGCCCTTCTGCGGCACGCCGGTGACCGGCAGCACCTCGGGGGCCGGCGCCGCGGCGGCCGGGTCGACGACCGGCCCGACCGTCGTCGGGTCCGCGCCGGGCGCCGGCGGGTCGGGCTGGTCGCTCACTCGTCCTCGTCGTCCTGACCGAAGCCGGCGACGACGTCGCGCAGGCTCGCCAGCTGGGCGGTGATGCCGTCACGGCGCTTGGCCAGCCGGGCGACCTCGGTGCGCAGCATGGCCAGCTCGCGCTCGACCTCGGCGGTGGCCGAGGAGGTGATGGAGTCGGCCTGGGTCTGGGCCGAGGCCACGACCTGCTCGGCCTCGCGGCGCGCGCGGGTGACCACGGCGTCGGCCTCCGACTTCGCCTGCTGGCGCTGGGTGGCGGCCTGGGTGGCGGCCTCCTGCGCCCGGGCCTCGGCAGCGGCGGCGCGCTGCTCGGCCTCCTCGACCAGCTTGCGGGTCTCGGCCATCGCGCTGCTGTGGTGGTCGGTGGCCTCGCGGGCGAGCCGCTCCTTCTCCACCGCGAGGGTGCGGCGTGCCTCGGTGACCTCGCGGTCGGCGGCGGCACGCGCCTGCTCCACCTCGCGCTGGGCGCCCGTGCGCATCTCGGTCGTCTCCTGCTTGGCGGCCAGGCGCAGCTGGTCGGACTCCCGCTTGGCCGAGGCCATCAGGTCGGCGGCCTCGCTGCGGGCCAGCTCGCGCTCCTGCTCGGCGTCGGCGAGCGTGCGGGCGCGGTGCTCGTCGAGCTCCTTGAGCTGCACCATGCGCATGTCCTCGGCCTCGCGCTGGCCCTCGGTGCGGATCTGCTTGGCGTCGCGGGTCGCCTGGGCGCGGATCTCGTCGGCCTCGCGCATCGCGGTGCCGCGGATCTCGTCGGCCTCCTCCTCGGCGAGGCGGAGCATGGCGCTGGCGCGGCCCCCGAGACCGGCGTAGGAGGGGGTCTCGTTCTCCTTGACCTGCTGCTCCAGGCTGGCCAGGCGGGCCTCGAGCTCGACGACGCGCCGCTCGGACTCGCCGAGGCTGCCGGCGAGTCCGGCCTTCTCCGCGGCCAGCTGCTTGACCTTGGTGTCGACGGCCGCGGTGTCGTAGCCCCCACGGCGCACGACGGGGAAGGAGATGCTGGCGCCGGCGCGGGCGGGAGCCGCCTGCGGGCGGGCGGGCGGTGCGGGCGGGGCCTGCTGCGTCTGCGGGGCCGCCGGAGCGGTGCCCGGGCGCTGGCCGGCCGGGGGGGCCTGGCGCGGCGCCTGACCGGTCGCGCGACCAGGGGCCGACCCGGGAGCGTTCGTGGCCACCGGGATCACCTGGGTCTTGTCGGCGTCCTGGGAACGGCGCTCCGAGTCGTCGTCGAAGATGGACAGGCCCTGGTCGCTCATGGGTGGAAACCTCTTCCGGGTGGTGGGGGCTGGTGCCTCCCCATCCTCCCGCATGCGAGGCCCCGAACCCACCCCGACGCGGCGTGGCTCAGCGTTTACTCAGCGCGTGTCGGGGTGGGCCGGGTCGACGGGCCTCCTCAGACGCCGCGGAAGCGGTTGATCGCGTCGATGTGGCGGGCCCGCATCTCGGTGTCGCGCACGCCCAGGCCCTCCTCGGGGGCCAGCGCGAGCACGCCGACCTTGCCCTGGTGGGCGTTCTTGTGCACGTCGAGAGCGGCCTGGCCGACCTCCTCGAGGCCGTAGGTCCGCGACAGCGTCGGGTGGATCATGCCCTTGGCGATGAGGCGGTTGGCCTCCCACGACTCGCGGTAGTTGGCGAAGTGCGAGCCGACGATGCTCTTGAGGTTCATCCACAGGTAGCGGTTGTCGTACTGGTGCATGTAGCCGCTGGTGGAGGCGCAGGTGACGATCGTGCCGCCCTTGCGCGCGGCGTAGACGCTGGCGCCGAAGGTCTCGCGGCCGGGGTGCTCGAAGACGATGTCGACGTCCTCGCCGCCGGTGAGCTCACGGATCTTCGCCCCGAGGCGACGCCATTCCTTCTGGTCCTGGGTGTGCTCGTCCTTCCAGAACTTCCAGTTCTCCTCGGAGCGGTTGATGATGTGCTCGGCGCCCATGGCGCGGCAGATGTCGGCCTTCTCCTCGTTGGAGACCACGCAGATCGGCGTGGCGCCACCGTTGAGCGCGTACTGCGTCGCGAAGCCGCCCAGGCCGCCCGAGGCGCCCCAGATGAGGACGTTGTCGCCCTGCTTCATGCCCGCGCCGTTGCGCGAGACCAGCTGGCGGTAGGCGGTGGAGTTGACCAGGCCGGGGGAGGCGGCCTCCTCCCAGGTCAGGTGGGCCGGCTTGGGCATGAGCTGATTGGACTTCACCAGCGCGACCTCGGCCAGGCCGCCGAAGTTGGTCTCGAAGCCCCAGATCCGCTGCTCGGGGTCGAGCATCGTGTCGTTGTGGCCGTCGGGGCTCTCCAGCTCCACCGACAGGCAGTGCGCGACCACCTCGGCGCCGGGCTTCCAGGAGTTCACGCCGGGGCCGGTGGCGAGCACGACGCCGGCCAGGTCGGAGCCCACGATGTGGTAGGGCAGGTCGTGGCGCTTGGTCAGCGGCGAGATCTTGCCGTAGCGCTCGAGGAAGCCGAAGGTCGAGACCGGCTCGAAGATCGAGGTCCACACGGTGTTGTAGTTGATCGCCGAGGCCATCACGGCCACCAGCGCCTCGCCGGGGCCGAGCTCGGGGAAGGGCACGTCGTCGACGTGCAGGGACTTGCGCGGGTCCTTGTCGCGGCTCGCGACGCCCTCGAACATGTCCTGCTCGTCCTTGTGCACCGTCACGGCGCGGTAGGACTCGGGCAGGGGCAGGTGGGCGAAGTCTTCGCTGGCGGTGTCGCCGGCGAGGACGGCGTCGAGGATGTTCTGCACGTCGGCTCCTGTGCGGGGTCGGGGAGGTGCGGGTGACGGCGTCGGACCCGGGGGCGGGTCGACGTCTGGCGAACATTACTGTCCGGTAACCGGTCAGGCGACCGATGTGTTGGAGGTCTCAGGCCCGCTCAGGGTGGCGGGCCGAGGTGGGCGGGCGGTTGGTGGCGCCCGCCGAGCAGCGCGGTGCGGTCAGTGCGCCGGGCGCGCGGCCGGCTCCACCAGCTCGACGAGCACGCCGCCGGCGTCCTTGGGGTGCACGAAGTTGATCCGGGAGTCGGAGGTGCCGCGGCGCGCCTCGTCGTAGAGCAACCGCAGGCCCCGCTCGCGCAGGACCGCGCTGACGGCCTCGACGTCGGTGACGCGGTAGGCGACCTGCTGGCAGCCTGGGCCGGAGCGGTCGAGGTACTTGGCGATGGTGGAGGTCTCGTCGAGCGGCGCGAGCAGCTGCACGCACGACCCGGAGTCGCCCACGGCCATCATGGCCTCGCGCACGCCCTGCTCGGCGTTGGTCTCCTCGTGGGCCAGGCGCATGCCGAAGGTGTCGCGGTAGAACGCGATGGCCTCGTCGAGGTCGGGCACGGCCATGCCGACGTGGTCGATGGCGGTGAAGAGGTGGTCGGGGATGCCGAGCGGGCTGGCGCCGCTGTCCTGGGTCTGGCTCATGGCGTCATGGTCGTACGCCGCGCCGCGCGCCGCGACCGCTTGTGACGCGCGCCTCACGAGGTGGGGACTCGGACACCCTCGCCCCCGATGTGACTCGTCGGTATCTTGCTCGCATCGGGCCCGTCTCCGCCGGTCCGAGCACCGACCCGCTGGAGGAACCCATGTCCGACCACGCCGCCCCGTCGAGCTCGCCGACCGTCATCGTCGCGGGAGCCCGCACCCCGATCGGCCGTCTCCTGGGAGGGCTGAAGGACCTGAGCGCCGCCGACCTCGGCGGGGTCGCGATCAAGGGCGCCCTCGAGAAGGCCGGCGTCTCCGGAGACCAGGTCGACTACCTCATCATGGGCCAGGTCATCCAGGCCGGCGCGGGCCAGAACCCCGCCCGCACCGCCGGTGTGGCCGCGGGGCTGCCCATGAGCCTGCCCTCGATCACCATCAACAAGGTCTGCCTCTCCGGTCTCAACGCCATCGCGATGGCCGACCAGATGGTCCGCGCCGGCGAGGCCGACGTGGTGGTGGCCGGCGGCATGGAGTCGATGACCAACGCCCCCCACTTCCTGCCCAAGTCGCGCGAGGGCATCAAGTTCGGCGACGTCAAGCTCGTCGACTCGATGGCCTACGACGCCCTCTTCGACCAGTTCACCTCCCAGGCGATGGGTCTGCTCACCGAGGAGCGCAACGCCGCCGACGAGAACCTCACCCGCGAGGAGCAGGACGAGTTCTCCGCGCTGTCGCACCAGAAGGCCGCCGCGGCCTGGAAGAACGGCGTCTTCGACGAGGAGGTCGTGCCCGTCTCGATCCCTCAGCGCAAGGGCGACCCGGTGGTCGTCTCCGCCGACGAGGGCGTGCGCGGCGAGACCACCGCCGAGTCCCTCGGGCGCCTGCGTCCCGCCTTCTCCAAGACGGGCACCGTCACGGCGGGCTCGGCCTCGCAGATCTCCGACGGCGCCTGCGCGGTCGTGGTGATGAGCAAGGCGAAGGCCGAGGAGCTCGGGCTGGACTACCTCTGCGAGATCGGCGCCCACGGCATGGTCGCGGGCCCCGACTCCACCCTGCAGCTCCAGCCGGCCAACGCCACCGCCCTGGCCTGTCGCAAGGAGGGCATCGAGCCCACCGACCTCGACCTCGTGGAGTTCAACGAGGCCTTCGCCGCGGTCGGCATCTCCTCGGCGCGCGCCCTGGGCCTGCCCGACGAGAAGGTCAACGTCAACGGCGGGGCGATCGCGCTCGGCCACCCGGTGGGCATGTCGGGGGCACGCGTGGTGCTGCACCTCGCCCTCGAGCTCAAGCGGCGCGGCGGCGGCACCGGCGCGGCCGCGCTCTGCGGCGGCGGCGGCCAGGGCGACGCCCTGATCGTGCGCGTCCCGAGCAGCTGAGCCCCGTCGCCCCGCGACCCGGGGGCCGGCGCCGCGCGGCGTCGGTCCCCGACCTGGTCGCGGCCGCCCGCGAGGGTCAGCCCCGGGCGGTGGCCCGGCTGATCTCGATGGTCGAGGACGAGTCGTCCGCGCTGCGCGAGGTGATGGCGGCGCTGGCCCCGCACACCGGCCGCGCCCAGGTCGTGGGGCTGACCGGCTCGCCCGGGGTCGGCAAGTCGACCTCCACCAACGCGCTGGTCACGCGGCTGCGCGCCGCGGGCAAGCGGGTCGGCGTGCTCGCGGTCGACCCCAGCTCGCCGTTCTCCGGCGGTGCGCTGCTCGGAGACCGGATCCGGATGTCGGACCACGCCTCCGACCCGGGCGTCTACATCCGCTCCATGGCCGCCCGCGGCCACCTCGGCGGCCTGGCCTGGAGCACTCCGCAGGCGATCCGGGTGCTCGACGCCGCCGGGTGCGACGTGGTGCTCGTCGAGACCGTGGGCGTCGGCCAGAGCGAGGTCGAGGTCGCGGCGCGCGCCGACACCACGCTGGTGCTGCTGGCCCCCGGCATGGGCGACGGCATCCAGGCCGCCAAGGCCGGGATCCTCGAGATCGGTGACGTCTACGTCGTGAACAAGGCCGACCGCGACGGCGCCGACCAGGTGCGCCGCGACCTGCGGGGCATGCTGTCGATGGCCGACCGCCCCGCCGGCGCCTGGCGGCCCCCGGTGGTCGCCACCGTCGCGTCCAGCGGCGACGGCGTCGACGAGGTCGTCGCCGAGCTCGACCGCCACCACGCCTGGCTGCACGAGACCGGCGAGCTGCGGCGTCGACGTACGCGTCGGGCGCGCGAGGAGGTCGTCGCGATCGCCGTCACCGCGCTGCGCCGCAGCTGGGGCGACGTCGACGGACGCTCGGAGCTCGACGCCCTCGCCGAGGCCGTCGCCGCGGGGGAGAGCGACCCCTACGCCGCGGCCGACCGGCTGCTCGGCGCGCCTGCTCCGTGACGGGTGTGGCTGCTGGTAGGCATGTGCCGTCCTGTGGACGCGCGGCGCCGAGCCGCTGACGTCCGCCGCTCACCGCTCGAGAACAGACAGGTTGGTCGACGATGAAGAAGGTGGTCATCGCCCTGGTTGTGGTGTTCCTGGGCTTCTGGATGTTCACCGACCCGCGCGGGCTGGCCGACGCCGCCGGCGGCGCCGGGGGGCAGATCGCGGCGTGGACCGGCGACTTCTTCTCCGCGCTCATCAGGTTCGTCGGCGAGCTGGGCTGAGCCGTGGGTCTGCTCCGCAGCTGGGGCGACCCCCAGATCCACAAGCACCTCCTGCGCGACGAGGGCGAGGTCATCGTCGACGAGGTGCTGCACCACTGGACGGCCTACGTGCGCCCGGTGCTCGAGGGGGTGCTCGGTCTCGTGGTGCTCGTCGGGGCGGCCTTCGTGCCGATGGGTGCCGCCTGGGTGCTGCTCGTGGGGGCCTTCGTGCTGCTGCTGCGGGCCGGGTGGGGAGTGCTGCGCGAGCACCGCGACCGCTTCGTCATCACCAACATGCGCGTCTTCCGCGTCCACGGGGTGCTCTCGAGCAACCTCGCCACCATGCCGCTGAGCCGCATCCTCGACATCACCGTGGTCAAGCCGCTGCACGGGCGGCTGCTCGGCTTCGGCCACTTCGTCTTCGAGTCGGCGGCCCAGGAGCAGGGCCTGCGCGACGTGAGGTACGTCGGTCGCCCCGACGAGCGCGACCTCGCGATCCAGCGCGTCGTGCAGCGCTCCGGCCTGCGCGGCCCGCGCGTCAACTGAGACCGGCCTTCCCTAGGATTGGCCCCATGACGCAGCAGCCGTTCTCCCGCCCCGGTGCCATCGACCTCTCGGCCCTCAAGCGGCCCGCGCCCGCGGCGCCCGCCGCGCCGGCCGCCCCCGGGGCCCCGGGCAGTGCCGGGGGCCCGGCCGCGGGGGGCGCGGGCGGCTCGTCCTACGCCGTGGAGGTGACCGAGGAGAGCTTCCAGGCCGTCGTCGAGCAGTCGATGACCGCGCCGGTGCTGCTCGTCTTCTACTCCCGCACCCGCATGCCCGAGAGCGGCCAGCTGGCCGACGACCTCGCGACGCTCTCGGCGGAGTTCGAGGGCCGCTTCCTCGCCGGCCTCGTCGACATCGACGCCGCCCCCGGCATCGCCCAGGCCATGCAGATCCCCTCGATCCCGCTGGTCGTGGCCGTGCTCGACGGCCGCCCCGCGCCGCTCTTCCAGGACGTGCTGCCGCTCGAGGAGCTGCGCACCGCGCTCACCCAGGTCGTGCAGCAGCTCACCGCCCAGGGCATGACCGGTCGCCACCAGCCCCGCGGTGCCCAGGCCGAGCCCGGCGCGGAGGGCGAGGAGGAGCCCGCCGTCGACCCCCGCTACGCCCCCGCCCAGGACGCCCTGGCCGCCGGCGACGTCGACCGGGCGGTCGCGGAGTACCAGAAGCTGGTCTCGGCCAACCCCGCCGACGCCGAGGCCGCGGCCGGCCTGGCCATGGCGACGGTCCTCCAGCGCACCCAGGGCGTCGACGAGGCCGCCGTGCGCGCCGACGCCGACGCGCGCCCCGACGACGTCGACGCCCAGACCCTCGTCGCCGACCTCGACCTGGTGCTGGGACAGGTCGATGAGGCCTTCGCGCGGCTGGTCGAGCTGGTGCGGCGTACGACGGGCGACGAGCGCACCGCCGCGCGCGAGCACCTCCTCGGGCTCTTCGCCGCCGTGGGCAACGACGACCCGCGCGTGCTGCGCGGGCGCCAGGGCCTCGCCAACGCCCTCTTCTGAGGGGCGAGGAGCCGGTGACCCCGCTGGGCTTCGGGCAGGGCGTGGCCTACCTCGGCCGCGGCTTCGCCATGTGGCGGCGCCGGCCCGGGCTGATGGCCCTCGGCATGGTGCCGGCGCTGATCGTGCTCGTCGTGGTGGTCGCCGCGCTGGTGGGGCTGCTGCTCACCGTCGACGACCTCGTGGGGTGGGCCACGCCCTTCGCCGACGGCTGGGCCGACGCCGCCCGGGTCGCGCTGCGCGTCGGGCTCGGGGTGCTGGTGGTGCTGGGCTTCCTGCTGGTCGCCTCGCTGACCTTCACCGGCCTCACGCTGGCGGTCGGCGACCCCTTCTACGAGCGGATCTGGCGAGAGACCGAGACCATGCTCGGGGGCGAGGCTCCCGGAGACGGGCTGGGCTTCTGGCGCTCCGCGCGCGATGCGGGCGTGCTCGTGGGGCTGGGCCTGGTGACCGGCCTGCTGGTGCTGCTGATCGGCCTGCTGCCCGTGGTGGGCGCCGTGGTCGGCGCCGTGCTCGGGGTCGTGGTCTCCGGGCGACTGCTGGCCGCCGAGCTGGTCTCGCGGCCCCTGGAGGCCCGCGGCATCGACCGGCACGGGCGGCGGGCGCTGCTGCGCGAGCACCGCGCCGTGCTGCTCGGCCTCGGCACCGCCACCCAGCTGTGCTTCCTGGTGCCCCTGGGGGCCGTGGTCGTCATGCCGGCCGCGGTGGTCGCCTCCACCTGCCTGGCCCGTGACGCCCTCGACGCCGCAGCCGCCCGCCCCGTGGGCGGCTGAGGAAGGCCGCAGCTCGTCCACAGCCCAGGCGCAGCGTGCTCGCGACGGTCGTCCGCCTCGGCGACCATGGGGCATGCCTCTGGACCGGGACGAGCTCGACCACCTGCTCGACCGCGTGCAGGACCGCACGGTCTCGCGCCGGCAGATCCTGGCTCTCGGCGGTGCCGACCACGACATCGCCCGCCTGGTCCGGCGACATGAGCTCGTGGCCGTGCACCCCGGTGCGTTCGTGGCGCACACCGGGCTGCCCACCTGGCGGCAACGGGCGTGGTGTGCGGTGCACGCACGGTGGCCGGCCGCCCTGGCGCGCGAGTCGGCGCTGCCCGGACCGCCGGCCGACGCCCCGATCCAGATCGCGGTCGACCACCGCCGCACGGTCAGGCCGTTGGCCGGTGTCGTGGTGCACCGCACGGCGGACCTGGAGGGTCGCGTGCTCTGGCAGGCGACTCCGCCGCGGGTCCGGCGCGAGCACGCGGTGATCGACGTGATCGCCGGGGAGGACCCCGCCCGCCACTTCGGCGTGCTGGCCGCGGCCTGTCACGACCGGCAGACCACCCCGGAACGCGTCAGGGCGGCGCTCGACGCCCGGGGAAGGGTGCGCGGTCGCGGGGTCATCGAGGCGATGCTGGACGACCTGACCGCGGGCGCCTGCTCCACCCTCGAGCGTGCGTTCTGGGAGCGGGTGGAGCGGCCCCACGGCCTCCCGACGGGCGCACGCCAGGTTCGTGCCGGTGCGGGCGAGGTCGCCACCGTGCGTGACGTGGAGTACCTGGGGCTCGGCGTGGTGGTCGAGCTCGACGGTCGGGCGTTCCACGCCGACCGTGCCGCCTGGGACGCCGACCACCAGCGCGACCTCGAGGCACTGGTCTCCGGGCGGAGCACGGTGCGGCTCACCTGGGGTCAGGTGACCGCAGCACCGTGTCGTACGGCGGGCCAGCTGGCCGCGCTGCTGCGCCGCGCTGGTTGGTCCGGCGCGTCACGACGGTGCCCCCGGTGCCCGCCGGGCGAGGCGCCGCCCCGTTGACTCGTGGATCGCACGCACCTGGTGCGTGCGATCCACGAGCGGTCGGTGCAGGAGCGGCGCGCCCGCTCTCAGCGGCCGCTCTCGGTGTACGCCGGGGCACCGGTGGGGTCGGCGACGCGGGCCAGGGCGGCCTCGACGCGGCGCGCGGTGAAGTCGGCGCAGTGCTCGCGGACCTCCGCGGGGGTGCAGAACTGCGCGGAGCGGATCTCGCGGGCCTGCTCGACGATCGAGGCGGTGATCGAGGCGGGGTGGACGCCGCCGTCGTAGACCAGGCAGAGCGCGTCGTCCCACCCGCTCCACGGGGGCAGCCAGTCGGTCAGCAGCAGGTCGCCGGCGGGGATCTGCAGCGCGAGCTCCTCCTCGACCTCGCGGGTGACGGCCTCGCGGGGGGCCTCGCCGACCTCGACGACCCCGCCGGGCAGGTCCCAGTCCTGCTTGTAGGTGAGGCGGCACAGCAGCACGCGCCCCTCCTCGTCGCGCACCAGCATCTGGCTGATGGCGCGCTTGCGCGGCAAGAAGGAGTTGAGCAGCTCGCGGAAGCCGGCCGGCTCGTGCACCGGGGTGTCGGTGGCCAGGCGGGCGTAGACGACGCGGTCGACGGGCCCGCCGTCGACGGTCACCCCGCGCATCACGCCCTCGCGGCGCATGCCCGACCAGGTGGCCAGACGCTGGCCGCCCTCGTCGTCGGGGTCCACCAGGGCCTCCACCCGCGGGTGGTCGACCAGGGCGGCGGCGACCTCGCGGCGCACGACGTCGACGTTCTCCCCGGGCTCCCAGCTGATCCGGGCCACGCCCTCGGCGACGGTCGCGACGCTCGGCTGGACGGTCGGTTCCTGGCTCACCGGGCCAGCCTAGTCAGGCCCCGGGAGGAGCGACCGCCCAGCCGCGGGTGTCGCCGCCGGTCGGTCGCGGTCAGGCGAAGTCGGCCTTGCGGATGAGCGCGTGGATGCCGGTGGTGCGGTCCACGACCTGCGAGCACTGGAAGTCGGCGGCCGCCGAGAGGTAGGCGTAGGCCACCGGACCGGCCATGCCGCGCTCCTCGACGAGGAAGGCCAGCGCCTGCCGCACGGCGTCCTTCATGGCCAGGTCGAGGCTGGTGGCGTTGCCGCCGCCCTCGGGACCGTCGGGGTCGCTGAGGCCGATGGGGATCCAGAAGTCGCGGTTCTCGGCGAAGGGCTGCTCGAAGGCCTGGGCGGGCGCGCCGCGGCTGCCGCGCTTGACCACGCTCAGGCGCAGGGTGGGACGCAGCGAGCCCTCCATCGCGGTCAGGGCGACCTCGCCGTCCCCCTGGGCCATGTGCGGGTCGCCGGCGAAGAACATCGCCCCGGCGACCTGCACGGGCAGGTAGAGCGTGGAGCCGACGGTGAGGTCGTTGATGTCGATGTTGCCGCCGGCGTAGGTCGGCGGCACCGAGTCGACCAGGGCGGTCGTGTCGCGGGCGACGCCCATCATCCCCAGGAACGGGTGCAGGTCGAAGCCCACGGGCACGTCGCCGGGCAGGCGACCGCGCAGCCCGCCGCGAGACCTCACGACCTCGGTGAACACGCTGATGTTCCCGCCCTCGTTGACGTACGCCGCGTGCGCCGGGTCGCCCACGAACCGCTCGGGGTACTCGCCGGGCAGCGCGCCCTTGCCGTGGCGGTTGGAGACCACGCCGTAGGGCACCCGCAGGGGCAGGTCGAGCACGTCGACGCGCAGGACGTCGCCCGGCTCGGCGCCGCGCACCGCGACGGGCCCGGTGACGACGTGGGGTCCGGGGCCGTCGTGCGGGGTGCGGGCGGCCACCTCGACGGCGTCGCGCAGCACGTGACGCTCGGGCACGCCGAAGGAGCCGAAGTACTCGCGGGGGTCCTGGCCCTGGTCCTCGAGCAGGCCCTCGTGGGAGAGGGTGTCGAGGGTGACCACGTCGCCGGAGGAGACCACGGCGACGGGCTCGCTGAGCCGGTTGGGCAGCCGGCCCCACAGCACCTCCTCGGCGCGCGCCCGCACGTAGCGACCGCGGGTCGGACCGGTGCCGGGCTGCAGCACGCGGACCGGCCCGTGGGGTCCGCCCGCCGGCGCCCGACGTCCGGGCGAGGCACCCGCCGGGGCGCCGGTCGCGCCGAGGGCCCCGGCGCCGACAGCGCCCGCGGCCGCCCCGCGCAGGAGGGCCCGTCGGGCGAGGGAGGACAGCTGGTCAGGGGTTCCCGAGGTGGTCATGACCCACAACCCACCAGGTGCGTGTTACCCGCCCGTGTCGGGGCGTCGCGGGCGGGTAACACCTCGGCTCGGGGTCAGGTCCGGCGGCGCAGCCAGACGGTCGCGAGCGGCGGCACCACGACGTCGGCGTGGGCCGGCTGACCGACGTGCTCGCCCGGCACGGCGACGACCGAGCCGAGGTTGCCGACGCCGGAGCCGGTGTAGCCGCTGGAGTCGGTGTTGAGCACCTCCTCCCACTCACCGGCCTCGGGCAGCCCGAGCCGGTAGTCGTGGTGGGGGATCGCGGAGAAGTTCGTCACGCAGACCAGGTCGGCCGCGCCCTCCCCGCCGTGGCGCACGAAGGAGAACGTGTTGCGACCGGCGTCGTTGGCGTCGATCCAGCGGAAGCCGGTCGGGTCGTGGTCGAGCGCCCACAGCGCCGGGGTGTCGACGTAGGTGCGGTTGAGGTCGCGCACCAGGGAGTGCACGCCGCGGTGCTCGGGGTGGTCCAGCAGCCACCAGTCGAGCTCGCGCGACTCCGCCCACTCCGACTCCTGACCCATCTCGGCGCCCATGAACAGCAGCTGCTTGCCGGGGTGGGCCCACATGAAGCCGAGGTAGGCGCGCAGGTTGGCCAGCTGCTGCCAGCGGTCGCCGGGCATCTTGCGCAGCAGGGACCCCTTGCCGTGCACGACCTCGTCGTGGCTGATCGGGAGCACGTAGTTCTCCGACCAGGCGTAGACCAGGGAGAAGGTCATCTCGCCGTGGTGGTGGGCGCGGTGCACCGGCTCGTGGGCGACGTAGTCGAGCGAGTCGTGCATCCAGCCCATGTTCCACTTGAAGCCGAAGCCCAGGCCGTCGGCGGAGGTCGGGCGGGTCACGCCGGGCCAGGAGGTCGACTCCTCGGCGATGGTCACGATCCCGGGCACCCGCTTGTAGGCGGTGGCGTTCATCTCCTGCAGGAACTGCACGGCCTCGAGGTTCTCCCGCCCGCCGTGGACGTTGGGGGTCCACTCGCCCTCCTCGCGGGAGTAGTCGAGGTAGAGCATCGAGGCGACGCCGTCGACGCGCAGCCCGTCGGCGTGGAACTCCTCGAGCCAGTAGATCGCGTTGGCGTAGAGGAAGTTGCGCACCTCCGGCCGCCCGAAGTTGAAGATGTGGGAGCCCCACTCCTTGTGCCAGCCGCGCTGGGGGTTGGGGTCCTCGTAGAGCGGGGTGCCGTCGAAGCGGGCCAGCGCCCACTCGTCGGTGGCGAAGTGGCCGGGCACCCAGTCGAGGATGACGCCGATGCCGGCCTGGTGCAGCCGGTCGACGAGGCGGCGGAAGCCGTCGGGGTCGCCGAAGCGGGAGTCGGGGGCGAAGTAGGAGGTGACGTGGTAGCCCCACGAGCCGCCGAAGGGGTGCTGCATCACCGGCATCAGCTCGACGTGGGTGAAGGCGAGGTCGGCGAGGTAGCCGACCAGGTCGTCGGCCAGCGCGTCGTAGTCCCACATCGAGCCGTCGTGATGCTTCTTCCACGACGCCAGGTGCATCTCGTAGACGCTCATCGCCTCGGCGACCGGCTGCTTGGCGGCCCGCGCCTCCATCCACTCCTGGTCGGCCCAGGTGTGGGTCGACTCGTAGACCTTCGAGGCGGTCGCGGCGGGCACCTCGGCCCACGCCGCCATCGGGTCGGCCTTTTCCAGCCAGCGGCCCTCGGCGGTGAGGATCGCGAACTTGTACGCCGTGCCGCTGCCGACGCCCGGGACGAAGAGCTCCCAGACCCCCGACGTGCCGAGCTGGCGCATCGGGTGCTGGCGGCCGTCCCAGCCGTTGACCTCCGAGATCAGCCGCACGCCACGCGCCGCGGGCGCCCAGACCGCGAACGACGTGCCGGACACCCCGCCCTCGTAGTGGCGCACGTGGGCGCCGAGCACGGTCCACAGCAGCTCGTGACGGCCCTCGTTGATGAGGTGGAGGTCCATCTCGCGCACGGTCGGCAGGAAGCGGTAGGGGTCGTCGACCTCGTGCGGCTCGCCGTCGTAGGCGACCAGCAGCCGGTAGTCCGGCACCTCGTCGACGGGGAGCACGCCGACCCAGACGCCCTCGTGCTCGTGGGTCAGCGCGGTCTCGCCCCAGGTGCCGCGCACGGTGACGCTGGAGGCGAGCGGCCTCAGCGCGCGCACCGTCACGCCGCCGGGGCCCGGGTGGGCACCGAGCACCGCGTGCGGGTCGCCGTGCTGCCCCGAGACGAGCAGGTCGAGCTCCTCGGTGGGGACGGGGACGGGGTGCTGGCTCTGCGGGGTCATGCCGCTCCGATCTCAGCCACGGCCGCGAGCGGGATGTCCACCCAGGCCGGACGGTTGCGGGTCTCGTAGACGGTCTCGTAGACCGCCTTGTCGGCGAGGTAGGCGGCGAGCAGCACGTGCTCGGCCTCGCTCATGTCACCACCGCTGTAGGCGGTGAGGAAGTGGTTGCGGCTGCGGTGGGCCCACTCGGCGGCGCGCACGCTGCGCTGCTCGGCGCCCGAGGGGTCCTCCTCCAGCAGCTGGCGCTCGACCACGCGCGGGGCGTAGTCGAAGGAGCGCAGCATGCCGGCGACGTCGCGCCAGGGGGAGTCGGGCAGCAGCCGCTCGTGCAGGGGCTTGGCGGGCTCGCCCTCGAAGTCGACGATCTTCCAGCCCTTGGCGGTGCGCAGGGTCTGGCCCAGGTGCAGGTCGCCGTGCACGCGCTGCACCTCCACCTCGCCGAGCGAGGCGACGCGGTCGTAGGCGGCCCGCAGGCCCGCGGCGTGGGCCGCGAGGCTCGGCTGCACCGCGGTGGCCGCCTCGAGCCGCGCGGTCATGGCCGCACCGATCCCCGCGGTCTCCTCGGCGCCCAGCACCCGGGTCGGGAACTGCTCGGCCAGCAGGGCGTGGATCTCGCGCAGGGCCTCGCCGAGCCGGGTGGCCTCGCCGGCGAAGTCGCCACCGACCTCGTGGGCGTGCAGCTCGGGGTCGGCGAAGAGGTTGCGCACGCTGGAGAGGGCTAGGTCCCAGCCGTCGCTGGCGGTGCGGAGGAACTGCTGCAGCATCGCCAGCTGCACCACCGCGCCCGTGCCGCCGTCGGCGGTCTCGTCCATCCAGTCCAGCCAGCCGTAGAGGGAGGCCACCTTGTCGCTGTCGGAGCGGGTGAGGACCTCGTGCACCTGGATGTCGGGGTTGACGCCCACGGTCACCTTGCGGAAGACCTTCATCAGCGAGTCCTCGCCGTAGGCCACCGAGGAGTTCGACTGCTCACCGGAGAAGAGCGTGGAGTGCACGTCGGTGTCGAGCTCGTGGCCGGGCAGCCGGTGGAAGGCCATGGTGCTGCGCTCGTCGGTCATGTTGCCGCCGGGGCGCGAGGCGGCCTGGTGGAAGGAGCGCAGCCAGCCCGCCATGGCGCGACGGTCGTGGAGCGCGTCGTAGGCGTGGACCCAGCCCAGGCCCGGCTCCTCCCACCAGCCGATGAAGGCGTGGTCGAGGCGGGGCTCGGGGTCGGTGTAGAAGGCCAGCGGCACCTGGTAGAGCTCCACGGCGTCGGGCGCGTCGGCGGCGACGTCGGAGTAGGTCAGCTCCACCAGGTGCACCGCCACGGTGGGCGGGCCCTCCACCTGGCCGGGCAGGATCCCGATGCGGCGGATCGCACTGACCGTGAACGGGCGCCCCTTGCCGGCGAACCAGCGGGTGCGGCCCAGGTAGTCGACGAAGACCTGGGGGTCCAGGTGGGTCGGGGGCGTGGTCGGGGGTGTCGTCGGGTCGCTCACAGCAGCTGTCCCTCGTGCGGCTTGTCGCTCGGTGTCAGGCGGAACCAGTAGAACCCGTAGCCGGCCAGGGTCAGCAGGTAGGGCAGCTCGCCGATCTCGGGGAAGGAGACCCCACCCAGCAGCTCCACGGGCCGGCAGCCCTCGTAGCGGCGCAGGTCGAGCTCGACCGGCTGCGGGAAGCGGGAGAGGTTGTTGACGCAGAGGATGGTGTCCTCGGTGCCGTCGTCGGCGACGTGGGTGCGCACGTAGGAGAGCACCGTGGAGTTGGAGCCGCCGAGGTCGTGGAAGTCGCCGAGGCCGAAGGCCGGGTGGTTGCGACGCGCGTGGATCATGCGGCGCGTCCAGTGCAGCAGCGAGGAGGAGTTCTCCAGCTGCGCCTCGACGTTGACCGACTCGTAGCCGTAGATCGCGTCCTGCACCACCGGCAGGTCCAGGCGACCGGGGTTGGCCGAGGAGAAGCCGGCGTTGCGGTCGGAGGTCCACTGCATCGGGGTGCGCACGCCGTCGCGGTCGCCGAGCCAGATGTTGTCGCCCATGCCGATCTCGTCGCCGTAGTAGAGCACCGGGCTGCCGGGCAGCGAGAGCAGGAGCGCGTTGAAGAGCTCGATCTGGTTGGTGTCGTTCTCCAGCAGCGGCGCCAGCCGTCGGCGGATGCCGATGTTGGCCTTCATGCGGGGGTCCTTGGCGTACTCCGACCACATGTAGTCTCGGTCCTCGTCGGTGACCATCTCCAGGGTCAGCTCGTCGTGGTTGCGCAGGAAGATGCCCCACTGGCAGTTGTGGGGGATCGCCGGGGTCTGCTCGAGGATCTCCGAGATCGGGAAGCGCGACTCGCGGCGCACCGCCATGAAGATGCGCGGCATCACCGGGAAGTGGAAGGCCATGTGGCACTCGTCGCCGCCGGACTCGAAGTCGCCGAAGTACTCCACCACGTCGTTGGGCCACTGGTTGGCCTCGCACAGCAGCACGCGACCGGGGTAGTGCTCGTCGACGTAGGACCTGACGGTGCGCAGGAAGTCGTGGGTCTCGGGGAGGTTCTCGCCGTCGGTGCCGGGGCGCTCGTAGAGGTAGGGCACGGCGTCGAGCCGGAAGCCGTCGAGGCCCATGTCGAGCCAGAACGACATGGCCTCGATCATCGCCTCGTGGACCTTCGGGTTGTCGAAGTTGAGGTCGGGCTGGTGGGAGAAGAAGCGGTGCCAGAAGTACTGCTGGCGCACGGGGTCCCAGGTCCAGTTCGAGGGCTCGGTGTCGACGAAGATGATGCGGGCGTCGGAGTAGAGCTCGTCGGTGTCGGACCAGACGTAGAAGTCGCCGTAGGGGCCGTCGGGGTCGGAGCGGCTGGCCTGGAACCACGGGTGCTGGTCGCTGGTGTGGTTCATGACGAAGTCGATGATGACGCGGATGCCGCGCTCGTGGGCCTGCTCCAGGAAGTAGCGGAAGTCCTCGATCGAGCCGATCTGGGGCAGCACGCCGGTGTAGTCGGCGACGTCGTAGCCGCCGTCGCGCAGCGGGCTGGGGAAGAACGGCGGGATCCACAGGCAGTCGACGCCCAGCCACTCGAGGTAGTCGAGCTTCTCGACCAGGCCGCGGAAGTCGCCGGTGCCGTCGCCGTTGGAGTCGCGGAAGGAGCGGACCAGCACCTCGTAGAACACGGCGGTCTTGAACCAGTCGGGCGTGGAGTACGCCGCCTCCCCGGCGTCGACGCCGGAGCTGGTGTGGCCGTCCTCGACGGGGTCGGCGCCCAGCGGCGGACCCTCGGGCGCCGGGCCGGGGCCGTCGTGCTGGTCCTCGACCGGGTCGGTGCGGGTCTCGGTGCGGGTCTCAGGGCGGGTGTCGGGGCTGGTGCTCATGCGGTCCTCCTGACGGAGAAGACGTGGGCGGGCTCGTGGTGGGGGTCGAGGCGCACGTAGTTGTGCTGGCTCCAGGTCCAGGCCTCGCCGGAGATCTCGTCGGTGACGAGGAAGGAGTCGCCCCACTCCATGCCCATCGCGGGCAGGTCGAGGTGGACGGTGGTCTCGCGGGTGGCGTGGGGGTCGAGGTTGAGCACGACGAGCACCGTGTCGTCGCTACCGGCCTCCGCGGCACTGCCCGGGGGCAGCTGCTTGCTGTAGACGAGCACGTTCTCGTCGTCGCTGGCGTGGATCACCACGTTGCGCAGCTGCTGGAGCGCGGGGTGGGCGCGCCGGATCTCGTTGAGCCGCGTGAGGTACGGCGCGAGCGTGCGGCCCTCGGCCTCGGCGCCCTCCCAGTCGCGGATGCGGATCTGGTACTTCTCCGAGTCGAGGTACTCCTCGCTGCCGGGGCGCACCGCGACGTGCTCGTAGAGCTCGTAGCCGGCGTAGACCCCCCACGTGGGGGAGCTGGTGGCCGCCAGCGCGGCGCGGATCTTGAACGCGGCGGGGCCGCCGTACTGCAGGAAGCCGTGGAGGATGTCGGGGGTGTTGACGAAGAAGTTCGGCCGCATCATGTGGTCGGTCTCCGAGGACAGCTCGCGCAGGTAGTCCTCGATCTCCCACTTGGCGGTGCGCCAGGTGAAGTAGGTGTAGGACTGGTGGAAGCCGACGGCGCCCAGCCCGCGCATCATCGCCGGGCGGGTGAAGGCCTCGGCCAGGAAGAGCACGTCGGGATCGGTGCGGCGCACCTCCTTGAGCAGCCACTCCCAGAAGGCCACCGGCTTGGTGTGGGGGTTGTCGACCCGGAAGATCCGCACGCCGTGGGCCATCCAGTGCCGCACCACCCGCAGCACCTCGCGGCAGATGCCGCGGGGGTCGTTGTCGAAGTTGACCGGGTAGATGTCCTGGTACTTCTTCGGCGGGTTCTCGGCGTAGGCGATGGTGCCGTCGGCGCGGGTGGTGAAGAACTCGGGGTTGGTGGTCACCCACGGGTGGTCGGGCGCCGCCTGGAGCGCGAGGTCGAGGGCGACCTCGATGTCGAGCTCGCGCGCGCGGGCCACGAAGGCGTCGAAGTCCTCGAGCGTGCCGAGGTCGGGGTGGACCGCGTCGTGGCCGCCGTCCTTGGACCCGATCGCCCACGGCGAGCCTGGGTCGTCGGGGCCGGGGGTCAGGGTGTTGTTGGGTCCCTTGCGGTTGACCTCGCCGATGGGGTGGATCGGGGGCAGGTAGAGCACGTCGAAGCCCATGGCCGCGACCGCGTCGAGCCGCTTCGCCGCCGTGCGGAACGTGCCGCTGGTGACCGCGCCCGTGGTCGCGTCGCGGGTCGCGCCCTCCGAGCGCGGGAAGAACTCGTACCAGCTGCCGAAGAGCGCCCGGGGGCGGTCGGCGTAGAGCGGGAAGGGGCCCTCGACGGTGACCAGCTCGCGCACGGGGTGGGCCAGCAGGACCGCCTCGAGGGCGGGGTCCTGGAGGGCGGCCAGGCGCGCCTCGACGGGACGCTGCTCGTCCACCGCGGCGGCGAGCCCGGCCGCCACCAGCTCGGCGCCCCGACGGTCGTCGGCGGCCAGCTGCTCGCGCACCTGCTCGAGCAGCAGGCGGCCCTCGGTGAACATCAGGTCGACGTCGACGCCGGCGGGCACCTTGAGGCCCGCGGCGTGCTGCCAGGTGGCGATCGGGTCGGACCAGGCGTGCACCTCGAAGGACCAGGCGCCACCGGCGTCGGGGGTCACCCACGCCTCGTAGTGGTCGGGCGTCGTGGGGTGCTTGGCCATGCGCACGGGGGCGCGGCGCTCCCCGTCGGGGCCGACCAGCACCACCTCGGCGCCGAGCTTGTCGTGGCCCTCGCGGAAGACCGTGGCCGACACCGGCATCGGCTCGCCCACGGTGGCCTTCGCGGGGAGCCGACCGAGGTCGACGAGGGGCATGACGTTCATGACTGGGATGCGTCCGACCATGCGTCCACCCAACCGGCCTGCCCGCGGCGTTGCAAGGCAGGAGACGCGTCGACACCCCTGCGGGTGACCGCAGGGGTGTCGACGTACGGCGGTGGGCCCGGGCCCGCGCGACTCAGCGGGTGAAGACCTGCAGCTCCGCGGCGTGCACGATCGTGCCGCGGTCGGAGGCCGTGGCGCAGTCGGTGTCGTTGAGCGGGTCGGCGTCGGACTCACCGGCGTAGCCGGCGAAGCCGGTGCACTGGTTCTCCAGGGTCACCAGGCGCACGGCCGAGGCCTGGACCGCCCCGATGCGGAAGCTGCGCATGGTCTGGTCGGGCGCGACCGGGCGGGGGCGCCTGCCCGGGAAGGCGTCGGCCCGCGACACGAAGACCCGCTTCCAGGTGGCCCGCGGGCCCGAGCAGCCCGAGGTGCACACCTCGATCGCGAACTTCCGCAGCGCGGTGAAGCGGGAGCCGGAGTCGGGGTCCTCGTCGACGGCCAGCGGCAGCGCGTCCGGGTCGGCCGGGGCGGGGGTCAGCAGGGCGCTGACCTGGACCCGGCGGATCGTGTGCCTGCCGCCGGCGAGGTCCACCGACACCGAGGGACGGGAGACGTCGACGTTCTCCGTGGTCACGCCGCCCCAGTTGGTGGCCTCGGTGCCGTCGATGAGGAAGGCGGCGTTGCGCGAGCCCTCGGTGGCGGCGAGGACCGTGGCCCCGGAGGCCTTCGCGGCGAGGTTGGTGGCCCCGCCGATCCGCACGGTCCGGGCACCGGGACGCACCGTCATCGTGAAGCGGCGGAAGCCCTGCTTCTCCGAGACCGCGAGCATCTCGTAGCGGCCCGGCACGAAGGCGGCCGTCTCCCGCAGCCTCCGGGTCGACCGCGACAGGTCGGCCACCGGGGTGGCGCGGGCCTCGTAGTGGCCGACGTAGACCTCGGTGTCGGGAGCGGCGCCGGTGAAGCGCACCGTGCCGTTCTTCTGCCGCGGCGAGGCGAAGCTGGGCACGGTGGCCTCGGAGTCGGCGTCGGGCACGGAGGCGCCCTTGCCCATGCCGCGCTGGGCGAAGGCCTTCCACATGACCGTCTGGTTCTTGCCCCCGAAGCGCATCCGGTCGGCGGCCAGCATCGCGTCGCGGGCGTCGAGCATGGAGGTGGCGCCCTGCTGGAGCAGGAAGGAGTCGAACATCAGCTGGACCCAGCGGCGGTTGCCCGGGCACAGGTTGGCCGGCAGCGGCGACACGGTCTGGTCGCCCTGGGCGCAGCGCAGCTGGAGCCGCTGGTCGGCGTAGGGGAAGCGGTCGTTCCACGTGCGCACGAGCGCCTGGCGCACCGACCACTGGGTGCCGTTCCAGATCTCGCCGTCGGCGTGGACCTCGGCGCCGGTGGTGTCGAAGCCGTAGTCGGAGTAGTTCAGCGGGTTCTTGTCGATGGAGTAGTCGCGGATGGCCACCGACGTGTTGCCGGTGGCGTAGACGCCGACGGCCCAGATGTTGCCGCCGTTGTCGTAGCCGTGGCTGAACTGGTACTCCGCGGCCACCAGGTCGCTCCACGACTCGCCCATCGCGCCGCCCTGCTCGGAGGTCAGGCCCTCGTCGGGCCCGGCGACCATCCGGTTGCTGATGGCGTGGGTGTACTCGTGGCCGACGATGCCCATGTCGAGCCCGCCGTCGGTGCAGGGGGCGTAGAAGGCCCCGGCGATGGGCTGGAAGAGGTACTGGTTGGTGATGCCGGGGATGCCGTCCTGCAGGGCGATCTGGTTGGCGTTGTCGCGCCCGAGGCCGGTGAGGTACGTCGCGCCCGTGAGGGCGCCGGCCTGGGCGTTGCCGATCTCCTGGTCGCCGCCGACGCCGCCGCGGCCGTGGTTGTCGAGCTGGAGGTTGTAGTTCTCCTCGGTGAAGCCGAGGTAGTAGGAGTAGTCGTGCATGCGGTTGTGCGAGACGAACAGGTTGCCCACCGAGGCGTCGATGTCGTTGCCGCCCGGCACGAGCTGGGCGGGGTCGCACCGGGAGTTGTTCCAGGCGTCGGTGAACTCCGTGGTGTAGTCACGGGTGGGGGAGACCGGGGCCTGGAAGAAGCCGCCCGGGGTCAGGGGGCTGGCCCAGGCCTCGTGGGTGTTGGCGTTGTTGCCGACCGTGGTCAGCGTGGGCACGGTGCCGCCGACGGTGTCCCACGGCCCGACCGAGGCGGGGTTGCGGAAGGGGCCGGTCGGCGTGGTGCAGCCGGCGCCCTGGACCCAGCAGCCGATGACGGAGTTGGTCGGCGTGGCCTCGCCGAGACTGGTCATGGCGGGGTTGGCCGTGAAGTAGCGCCAGCGCGGGTCGGGGAGGCCGGTGCCGGTCTCGGGAGCGCCCTCGTCGCTGGTGGAGACGGTGAGGGCGTACTGCCCGACGACCACCGAGGACGCGTCGAAGGGGCACACCTGCACCGAGTAGACCCCGGCCGGGATCTCCTCGGAGGTGTAGGTGAGCACCTCGGGGCTGGTCAGCAGGTCCTGGGCCAGCAGCAGCTCGCCGTCGGGACCGAAGAGCTTGACCGTGATGTCGTCGGTGGGCGCGGCGATGCCGACGGCGTTGATGGAGCGGGTGAGGTCGTCGTCGAGCTCGAAGGTGTGCGTCGGCCCGCACGCGGTGGCGGTGACGGAGCCGGTGAACACGTCGTCGTACATCGCGTTCTCGACCTGGTTCTGCCGCACGAGGACGTCGCCGGTGACGGCGTCGACCAGCGAGGTGTAGGCGAAGGCGTCGCCCGCCTCGGTGTCGACGACGTTGGCCTCGAGGACCGCGCGCACGGTGCCGTCGGGCATCGGGAGCGCACGCAGGCGCACCTGCTGCTCCTGGGCGAAGCCGGGCACCCGCAGCCGCGTCCAGCCGCCGGAGACGGAGTCGACGACGTCGCCGACCAGACCGGTGTCGAAGGTCGGTCGCACGTCGCGGGTCGCGGCCACCCAGCCCTGGAGCGGGCTGAGGGAGGCGGCCGGGGGCGCGGCGGTGGTGCGCGCGAGGGAGGAGGAGACGTAGGCGACGGTGCCGTCGGCGGCGATGCCGACGGTGACCAGGCCGCCCCGGGCGGGGGCCAGCCCGCCGAAGTCCTGGCGCAGGAGCACGGCGCGGGCCGCGGTGTCGGGCATCGCCTGGTCGTTGACCAGCACCAGGCCGGCCAGGTCGGCGGCGCGCAGCCCGAAGAGGCCCGCGTGGTCGGCCAGCCAGGCGCGGGCGGTCTGCACGGGGGTGCCGGCGTCGGGGCCGAGCACGCCGTCGGCGGGCAGGATGGAGGAGGGCGTGCCGGAGGCGTTCCACCGCAGGTCCACGTCGCCGAGCGCGGCGACGGCGGCGCGCTGGGAGGCCAGGGGCGCGACCGCGTCGCGCACGTCGAGGTCGGCCAGTCCGGCGACCGGGTCGCCGAGGGTGACCACGTCGTCGGGGTGGAGGGCGGGGTCGGCCGTGGCCGCGACCGGGGAGGTGCCGGCGACGGCCGGCAGTTGCGTGAGACCGGGCAGCACGGCCGCGGTCAGCAGGGCGAGGGCGGCCGTGGTGCGACGGCGCCTGGCGGGAGGTGTCATGGCCAGCACAACGGCGGGTGCGGGCCCGACGTTATGCGCGGGCGCGCCACGAAACACGAACGTGACACGGCGCCGCCGGGCGGCCCCACCTACGCGGTGCCTCTTGGAACGATCAAGTCCAGCCGCTACCTTGCCGGGATGCGCGCCATCCGCCGGTTCACCGTCCGTCCCGTGCTGCCCGAGTCCCTCGCTGCGCTCGGCGAGCTCGCGGGCAACCTGCGCTGGTGCTGGCACCCGCCGACGCAGGACGTGTTCGCCGCTGTCGACCCCGCCCTGTGGGAGTCGAGCGGTCGCGACCCGGTCCGCCTGCTCGGTGCGGTCTCGCGGGCCCGCCTCGACGCGCTGGCCCACGACGAGGCCTTCCTGGCCCGACTGGAGGAGGCCCGTGCCGACCTCGCGGCCTACCTCGGCTCGCAGCGGTGGTACCAGCGGGCCACCGCGAGCGGCTCGCTGGAGGGTCCGCGCGCGGTCGCCTACTTCTCCCCGGAGTTCGGCATCACCTCGGTGCTGCCGCAGTACTCCGGGGGCCTCGGCATCCTGGCCGGCGACCACCTCAAGGCCGCCAGCGACCTCGGTGTGCCGGTGGTGGGCGTCGGCCTGCTCTACCGCCACGGGTACTTCACCCAGGCGCTGTCGCGCGAGGGGTGGCAGCAGGAGACCTACCCGGTGCTCGATCCCGACGAGCTGCCGATCTCCCTGCTGCGCGAGCCCTCGGGGGAGCGCGCGCTCATCAGCCTGGCCATGCCCGACGGACCCGAGCTGCTCGCCCGGATCTGGGTGGCCTCCGTCGGACGGGTGCCGCTCCTCATGCTCGACACCGACGTCGAGGGCAACCCCGAGCACTACGTCGACGTCACCGACCGCCTCTACGGCGGCACCAGCGAGCACCGCCTGCGCCAGGAGATGCTGCTGGGCGTCGGCGGCGTGCGCGCCCTGCGCGCCTTCGCCCGCATCACCGGCCACCCCGCTCCCGAGGTCTTCCACACCAACGAGGGCCACGCCGGCTTCCTGGGCCTGGAGCGCATCCGCGAGCTCACCGCCGACCCCGCCGGACCGGGGCTGGACTTCGACACCGCGCTCGAGATCGGCCGCGCCTCGACGGTCTTCACCACCCACACGCCGGTGCCGGCCGGCATCGACCGCTTCTCGCGCACCCTGGTCGAGCAGTACTTCTCCGACGCCGGCCCGACCCCCGGGGTGCCGGTGGAGCGCGTGCTCGCCCTGGGCGCCGAGGACTACCCCGGCGGCGACGCCGGCGTCTTCAACATGGCCGTCATGGGCTTCCGCCTGGCCCAGCGCGCCAACGGCGTCTCGCTGCTGCACGGCGAGGTCAGCCGCGGCATGTTCCACGGTCTGTGGCCCGCCTTCGACGAGGCGGAGGTGCCGATCGGGTCGATCACCAACGGCGTGCACGCCCCGACCTGGGTGGCCCGGGAGATCCTCGAGCTCGCGGCCGGCGAGGGCGCCGACCCCGACGGCGACGACACCGACGCCTTCTGGGCGGCGGTCGACACCGTGCCGGCGGAGCGGATGTGGGCGGTCAAGCGGCAGCTGCGCGAGCGGCTGGTGCACGAGGCGCGCCGGCGACTGGCCGCCTCCTGGGAGCACCGGGGCGCCTCGCGCGCCGAGCTCGGCTGGGTGGACTCGGCGCTGCACCCCGACGTGCTGACGGTGGGCTTCGCCCGCAGGGTGCCGTCGTACAAGCGACTCACGCTGATGCTGCGCGACCCGGCCCGCCTCAGGCGGCTCCTGCTCGACCCCGACCGCCCGGTGCAGCTGGTGATCGCGGGCAAGTCGCACCCCGCCGACGACGGCGGCAAGCGGCTGATCCAGGAGCTGGTGCGCTTCGCCGACGACCCGGAGGTGCGGCACCGCATCGTGTTCCTGCCCGACTACGACATCGCCATGGCCCAGCCGCTCTACCCCGGCTGCGACGTGTGGCTCAACAACCCCCTGCGGCCCTACGAGGCCTGCGGCACCTCGGGGATGAAGGCCGCGCTCAACGGCGGGCTCAACCTCTCCGTCCTCGACGGGTGGTGGGACGAGTGGTACGACGGGGAGAACGGCTGGGCCATCCCGTCGGCCGACGGCGTGGAGGACACCGAGCGCCGCGACGACCTCGAGGCCGACGCGCTCTACACGCTGCTGGAGAACGAGGTCGCGCCCCGCTTCTACGACGTCGACGCCGCCGGCGTGCCGACCCGGTGGGTCGAGATGCTGCGCCACACGCTGAAGTCGCTGGGGCCGAAGGTGCTCGCGACGCGCATGGTGCGCGACTACGTGCGCACCCTCTACGCCCCGGCCGCGGCCACCTCCCGGGCGCTGGGCGCCGACGAGTCGGGGGCCCGGGAGCTCGCGACCTGGAAGGCACGGGTCCGCGCGGCGTGGCCGGGCGTGCGCGTCGAGCACGTGGAGTCCAGCGGGGTCGGCGACGCCCCCGAGGTGGGCGCGGTGCTGAGCGTGCGGGCCTTCGTGGCCCTCGGCGACCTGGCGCCCGACGACGTCACCGTGCAGCTGGTGCACGGCCGCGCCACCGGCGAGGACGAGCTGGTCGACACCGTCACCGTCGACCTCGCCGTCGGCGAGACCTACGAGGGGGGCCGCCACCGCTTCGACGGCGAGGTCGTGCTCGACCACTCCGGGCCCTTCGGCTACACCGCCCGGGTCGTGCCGCGGCACCCGCTGCTGGCCTCGGTCGCCGAGCTGGGCGTGGTGGCCCTGCCCTGACCCCCGGGTGCGTCCGGGGCCGCGGCGGCTACTCGGTCTGCTGGAGCACCAGCACCGAGCGGCTGCCCAGCACCAACCCGTCGCCGGCCTTGACCGCGGTGCCGACCGGCAGCTCGACGTCGGTGCTCACCACGACCTCCCCGGCGCGCACCCAGTCGTTGACCGGCAGCTCGATGCGACTCGGTCGCGAGCTGGAGTTGAGCCAGATCATGAACGAGCTGTCGAACTGCTGCTGCCCGCGCGGGCCGGGGGAGCGCAGCGGCGCGCCCGAGAGGAAGAGGGCGACCGTCTTCAGACCGTGGTCGTGCCAGTCGGCGTCGGTCATCTCCCGGCCCGTCGGGTGGATCCACGCGAGGTCCTTCGGACCGCCGCGGATGGTGGGCCGCCCCTCGAACCAGTGCCGCTGGCGCAGCGCGGCGTGGTCGCGACGCAGCCGGAGCGCGGCCTTCGTGACGCGCAGGACGTCGAGCCAGGCGTCGTCGTCGGACCAGTCGATCCACGACAGCTCGTTGTCCTGGCAGTAGGCGTTGTTGTTGCCGCGCTGGGTGCGCCCGCGCTCGTCGCCGGCGGTGATCATCGGGACGCCGTTAGACAGGCAGAGCGTGGCCATCATGTTGGCGGCCTGACGCCGGCGCAGCTCGAGCACCTCGGCGTCGTCGGTGTCGCCCTCGACGCCGTGGTTCCAGGAGCGGTTGTTGTCGGTGCCGTCGCGGTTGTCCTCGCCGTTGGCCTCGTTGTGCTTGTGGTCGTAGGACACGACGTCGCGCATCGTGAAGCCGTCGTGGGCGGTGACGAAGTTGACCGAGTTGTAGGCCGAGCGGCCGTCGTCGGCGTAGAGGTCGGAGGAGCCGGCGAGCCGGGTCGCGACCCGGTGGATGCCCGAGGACTGCCCCCGCCAGAAGTCGCGGATGGTGTCGCGGTACTGGTCGTTCCACTCCACCCACGGCGGGGGCATCCGGCCCACGAGGTAGCCGTCCATCGAGGCGTCCCACGCCTCGGCGATGAGCTTCACGTGGCGCAGGACCGGGTCCTGGCCGATGGCGGTGAGCAGCGCGCAGCGCATGTCGATGTCGTAGCCGGTGCGGGTCAGTGCCGACATCAGGTCGAAGCGGAAGCCGTCGACGTGCATCTCGGTGACCCAGTAGCGCAGCGAGTCGAGGATGAGCCGCAGCGCCTGCGGGTCGTCGGTGTTGACCGTGTTGCCGCAGCCGGTGACGTCCCAGTAGGTGTCGACGAAGGTCGACGCCCCGGTCTTGTCGTCCACGGTGGGCTTGACCCGCTTGTAGAAGCCGCGGTCGTCGAGGCCGCGGAAGGACAGCGTGGGTCCGAGCGGCCCCGCCTCGGCGGTGTGGTTGTAGACGACGTCGAGGATGACCTCCAGGCCGGCCTGGTGGAAGGCCTTGACCATCTTCTTGAACTCCACCACCTGCTCGCCGCGGTCACCCGTGGCGGCGTAGGCGTGGTGGGGGGCGAAGTAGCCGATGGAGTTGTAGCCCCAGTAGTTCGACGCGCCGCGCTCGGTCAGGCCGGGCTCGGAGACGAACTCGTGGATGGGCAGCAGCTCGACGGCCGTGACCCCGAGGTCCTTGAGGTAGTCGATGACCGCGGGGTTGGCCAGGCCGGCGTAGGTGCCGCGCAGCCACTCGGGGACCCGGGGGTGCAGCTGCGTCATGCCCTTGACGTGGGCCTCGTAGATCACCGTGTCGCGCCAGCGGCGCCGCATGGGCGTGTCGCCCTCCCAGTCGAAGGAGGTGTCGACGACGACGCTGCGCGGCACGTGGGGCGCGGAGTCCTCGTGGTCCTGCTCCGACGGTGCGCCGCGGACGTAGCCGAAGGTCGCGGCGTCGGGGGTGTAGTCGCCCGAGACCGCCAGGCCGTAGGGGTCGAGCAGGAGCTTGGCGGGGTTGAACCGCATGCCGCGCTCGGGGTCCCACGGGCCGTCGACGCGGTAGCCGTAGCGGGTGCCGCGCGGCAGGGCGGGCAGGGCGCCGTGGAAGATGCCCAGCGACCGCTCGGTGAGCGGGTAGCGGGTCTCCACGTCGGGCCCGGGTCCGTCGGGGCCCTCGGGGCCGTCCTCGAAGATGCAGACCCACGCCTCGGTCGCCGCCGGGGCGTAGACCGCGAAGTTGGTCGACTCCTGGCTCCAGGTCGCGCCGAGGGGCCAGTTGCGGCCGGGCCAGACCGGCGAGGTCTGGCCGAGGTGGGTCCACTTGGTCGGTGTCACGGCATGCATCATCGCCGATGGTGGCAGCATGCCGGAGGACTACCGCCCAAACCCGGGCCCAGCACCGACCGCAGCACCGACCGCAGCACCGACCGCAGCACCGACCGCAGGACGACGACAGGGAAAGAGGACGACGATGGGTGAGCTCGTGCGGCTGGAGGTCGCCGACGGCGTCGGCACCATCCGGCTCGACCGGCCGAAGATGAACGCCATCAGCGTGCAGGTGCAGGAGGAGATCCGCGCCGCGGCCGCCGAGGCCACCGACCGCGACGACGTGCGCGCCGTCGTCGTCTACGGCGGCGAGCGGGTCTTCGCCGCCGGCAACGACGTCAAGGAGATGGCCGACATGTCGCACGTCGACATGGTCAAGCGGTCGGGCCCCCTGCAGTCGGCGGTCACCGCGGTGGCCCGCATCCCCAAGCCCGTCGTCGCCGCCGTGACCGGCTACGCCCTCGGCGGGGGCTGCGAGCTGGCCCTGGCCGCCGACGTCCGCTTCGCCGCCGACGACGCCGTGCTCGGCCAGCCCGAGGTGCTGCTGGGCATCATCCCCGGCGCCGGCGGCACCCAGCGGCTCAGCCGCCTGGTCGGCCCGAGCCGCGCCAAGGACATCATCTTCACCGGCCGCTTCGTGGCGGCCGAGGAGGCGCTGGCCATCGGCCTGGTCGACCGGCTCTACCCCGCCGCGTCGGTCTACGAGGAGGCCGTGGCCTGGGCGCGCCAGTTCAGCACGGCCGCGGCGTACGCCGTGCGCGGGGCCAAGGAGTGCGTGGACCGCGGCCTGGAGACCGACCTCGAGACCGGCCTGGAGATCGAGCGCCAGCAGTTCGCGGCGCTCTTCGCCACCCGCGACCGCGAGATCGGCATGACCTCCTTCGTGGAGCAGGGCCCGGGCAAGGCGGTCTTCGAGGGCCGCTGAGCCCGCTGAGACCCTCGGGCCCCGTCGGGGGCGGTGTGCCATCCTTCCCCGAGGATCCGACCGACGAAGGAGTCACCCGTGGCACGACTGGCCGACCGACTGGGCAACCGACGGGGCAAGCGGGGCGAGACCGCGGCGCAGGAGGGGACGGCCGCGGCCGAGAGCCCGGCGCGTGCACCGCGACGCGACCGCGGCGCCGCGGTCGCCGCCGTCCGGCTGCGCCTGGCCCAGGTGGTGTGGGCGGTCTTCGTGCTCTGCGCCCTCGCGCTGGCGGTGGGTGCGCTCCTCATCGCGGTCGACGCCAACCCCGACAACGGGCTGGTGTCCTTCGTGAAGGAGACCGCCGACGCCGTCGACCTGGGGGTCTTCTCCCGCGAGGACGGCATCATGAAGTTCGACGGACAGAACGCCGGCACCAAGAACGCCCTGGTCAACTGGGGCCTCGGGGCGGTCGCCTACCTCGTGGTGGGCCGCGTCCTCGAGCGCGTCATCCGCCCCTGAGCAGGGCCGCAGAGCGATGCAGGACCCTGACAGCGACGCTGTCAGGCATGTGAGATAGCCAACCAGTGAGGCGTGTACCGCCGGAAGTGACTCGGCGGTAACCTCGAGGTCACATCGAGTGCACAGGAGGGGCCGTCCAGGCCATCTGCCATGAACATCATTGTCTGTGTGAAGTACGTGCCCGACGCCACTGCCGACCGGCAGTTCGAGTCGGACAACACCGTGGACCGCGTGGGCGTCGACGGGCTGCTCAGCGAGCTCGACGAGTACGCCGTCGAGCAGGCGCTCCAGCTCAAGGAGAAGGCCGGCGACGACACCACCGTCACCGCCCTCTGCGTCGGCCCCGACAAGGCCGTCGACGCCGTGCGCAAGGCGCTGCAGATGGGTGCCGACAAGGGCATCCACGTCACCGACGAGGCCATCGCCGGCTCCGACTACATCGCCACCTCGCTGGTGCTGGCCAAGGCCATCGAGAAGGCCGGCTCGGAGCAGGCCGTCGACCTGGTCATGTGCGGCATGGCCTCGACCGACGCTTCGGGCAGCGTGATCCCGGCGATGCTCGCCGAGCGTCTCGACCTGCCCCAGGTGACCTTCGCCTCGGTCATCGAGACCCAGGGCGACCAGATCCGCGTCAAGCGCGACTCCGACACCGCCACCGAGGTCATCGGGGCCACCTTCCCCCTCGTGCTGTCGGTCACCGACCAGACCGGCGAGGCCCGCTACCCCTCCTTCAAGGGGATCATGGCGGCGAAGAAGAAGCCGATGGAGACCTGGTCGCTGTCCGACATCGGCGTCGACGCCGGCGAGGTCGGCCTGTCGGTCGCCTGGAGCGAGGTCGAGGACACCACGGCCCGCCCGCCGCGCACCGCCGGCGAGATCGTGACCGACGAGGAGGGCTCGGGCGCCACGGCGCTCACGGGCTTCCTCGCCTCCAAGAAGTTCATCTGAGGACGAGGAGCACACACCCATGACTGAGGTCCTGGTCGTCGTCGACCACGTCGACGGCGCTATCCGCAAGCCGACCTTCGAGCTGATCGCGCTGGCGAAGCGCCTCGGCTCGCCCTCCGCGGTGTTCTTCGGCGGCGCCGACGCCTCCGCCGCGGCCGCCGAGAAGCTCAAGGCCTTCGGTGCCGACAAGATCTACGTCGTCGACGACGCCGAGATCAAGGGCTACCTGGTGGCTCCCAAGGCCGAGGCGCTGCAGCAGCTGGTCGAGAAGACCTCGCCCGCCGCCGTGCTGCTGGTCTCGGGCTACGAGGGCAAGGAGGTGGCCGGTCGCCTGGCCATCAAGACCGGCTCCGGGCTGATCACCGACGCCGTCGACGTCGAGGACGGCGGCGTGACCACGCAGAGCGTCTTCGCCGGCAACTACACCGTCAAGGCGAAGGTCACCAAGGGCACCCCGATCATCACGGTCAAGCCCAACTCCGCCACCCCCGAGGAGACCGCGGGCGCCGGTGAGGTCGAGCAGTTCGCCGCCACCGTCTCCGACGCGGCCAAGAAGGCCCAGATCGTGGCCGCCCAGCCGCGCCAGGCCACCGGTCGCCCCGAGCTGACCGAGGCCGCGATCGTGGTCTCCGGCGGTCGTGGCACCGGCGGCGACTTCGCCCCCATCGAGGGCCTGGCCGACGCCCTCGGCGCGGCCGTCGGCGCCTCGCGCGCCGCGGTCGACTCCGGCTGGATGCCCCACAGCTTCCAGGTGGGCCAGACCGGCAAGACGGTCTCGCCGCAGCTCTACGTCGCCAACGGCATCTCCGGTGCGATCCAGCACCGCGCGGGGATGCAGACCTCCAAGACCATCGTGGCGGTCAACAAGGACGAGGAGGCGCCGATCTTCGAGCTCGTCGACTTCGGCGTCGTGGGCGACCTGCACGCGGTGCTCCCCGCCGCGACCGAGGAGATCAACCAGCGCAAGGGCTGAGCCCGACCCGCGTCAGCGGGCCCGCACGACACCGCCAGGGGCGGCCCCCACCCGGGGGCCGCCCCTGGTGTGCGTCCGGCCCGCGAGAGCGACCGGTCGCGACGGGCGCCGGCACGCTCCGCGCACTAGCCTCGCGCCATGAGCACGGGTCACGAGGTCGGCGGGGACGGCGGAGTCGGCGGAGTCGGCGGGGCGGACGAGCGGACGGTGGAGCAGGTCCACGAGGTGGCGCGGCGGGCGCGCGCCGCGAGCCACGCGCTCGCCCTGGCCGGCCGGGCCCGCAAGGACGCCGTGCTGCACGCGATGGCCGACGACCTGCTCGCGCGCGCCGCGGAGGTGCTGGCGGCCAACGCCACCGACGTGGCGCGCGCCGAGGCCGCCGGCACGCCGCCGGGCATCGTCGACCGGCTGCGGCTCACCCCGGAGCGGGTCGCGGGCATGGCCCAGGGCCTGCGCGACGTGGCCGCGCTCCCCGACCCGGTGGGGGAGGTCGTGCGGGGCGGCACGCTGGCCAACGGGCTCGAGCTGCGCCAGCTCCGGGTGCCGTTCGGGGTCGTCGGCATGATCTACGAGGCGCGCCCCAACGTCACCGCCGACGCCGCGGGCATCTGCCTGAAGTCGGGGAACGCCGTGCTGCTGCGCGGCAGCTCGAGCGCCCGGGCCAGCAACACCGCGCTCGTCGAGGTGCTGCGCGACGCGGTCGCTCGCGCCGGAGGCGGCGAGATCGACCCCGACGTCGTCCAGCAGGTGCCGGGGGAGACCCGCGGGTCGGTCACGGCCCTGATGCGGGCCCGCGGCCACGTCGACGTGCTGATCCCGCGCGGCGGGGCCGGTCTCATCGCCGCCGTGGTGGAGGGCTCGACTGTGCCGGTCATCGAGACCGGCGTCGGCAACTGCCACGTCTACGTCGACGCCGCGGCCGACCTCGACAAGGCCCTCGCGATCGTGCTCAACGCCAAGACCCACCGGCCCAGCGTCTGCAACGCCGCCGAGTCGCTGCTGGTGCACGCCTCGCTGGTCGACACCTTCCTGCCGCGGGTCGTGCGCGCCCTGCAGGACGCCGGGGTCACCGTGCACGGCGACCCGGTGGTGGCGCGCCTCGACGGCGTCGTGCCCGCCACCGACGAGGACCACGCCGCGGAGTACCTCTCCCTCGACATCTCCGCGGCCGTGGTCGGCTCGGTGGAGGAGGCTGTCGACCACGTGCGTCGGTGGTCCAGCGGCCACAGCGAGGCCATCGTCACCGAGGACCAGGGCGCGGCGCGCCGCTTCGTGGCCGCCGTCGACTCCGCGGCCGTGCTCGTCAACGCCTCCACCCGCTTCACCGACGGCGGGGAGCTCGGCTTCGGCGCCGAGATCGGCATCAGCACGCAGAAGCTCCACGCACGCGGGCCCATGGGGCTGCCGGAGATGACCTCGACCAAGTACGTCGTCACCGGTGACGGCCACGTGCGTTGAGCCCGGAGCCCGACCGGTAGGCTGTGGGGCATGACCGCCGCTCAGCTCGTGCAGAACCTCGTCCTCGTCGCCTCCGAGGAGGAGCACGAGATCAACCACCTGCTCTCCTGGGGCATCGGCGTGCTGACCCTCGGCATCCTGCTGGGTCTCGCCTTCGCGCTGGCCGCCTTCGGCGCCGGGCGCGAGCACAGCTGAGCAGCATGAGGCTGTCCCGATGACCGCCCGTCCCGGAGGGCGGCGGCGCCGCGTCGGCGTCATGGGCGGCACGTTCGACCCGATCCACCACGGGCACCTCGTGGCGGCCTCGGAGGTCCAGGCCTGGTTCGACCTCGACGAGGTCCTCTTCGTGCCCACCGGCGACCCGTGGCAGAAGTCCGACCGCGACGTCTCGCCGGCCGAGGACCGCTACCTGATGACGGTCATCGCCACGGCGGCCAACCCGCGCTTCAACGTCAGCCGCGTTGACATCGACCGCGACGGGCCGACGTACACGATCGACACGCTGCGCGACCTGCGGGCCAGCCACCCCGACGCCGACCTCTACTTCATCACCGGCGCCGACGCGCTGGCCGACATCTTCACCTGGCGCGACGCCGAGGAGCTCTTCTCCCTGGCGCAGTTCGTCGGGTGCACGCGGCCGGGCTACGAGATGGACGCCCAGACGCTGGCCGCGATCCCGGCCGACCGCGTGACGATGGTGGAGATCCCCGCCCTGGCGATCTCCTCCAGCGACTGCCGCGACCGCAAGCGCCGGGGCGAGCCGGTCTGGTACCTCGTGCCCGACGGGGTCGTGCAGTACGTCGCCAAGCACGACCTCTACCCCCAGCAGACCCCGCGTCGCACCGCCGACCACCCCGAGCCCGACCTCACCCACGACCTGTCCGGAGCCCCATGACCGCCACCGACCACGCCCTCGAGCTCGTGCACGCCGCCGCGCGCGCCGCCTCCGACAAGCTCGCCCAGAAGATCGTCGCCTTCGACGTCAGCGAGCAGCTGGCCATCACCGACGCCTTCGTCATCGCCTCGGCCACCAACGACCGGCAGGTCAAGGCCATCGTCGACGCGGTCGAGGACGCCCTGCGCGAGATCGGCGCCAAGCCGATCCGCCGCGAGGGCGAGCGCGACGGCCGCTGGGTCCTCATCGACTACGGCGAGGTCGTCGTGCACGTGCAGCACGAGGAGGAGCGCGACTTCTACGCCCTCGAGCGGCTCTGGCGCGACTGCCCCGCGATCGCGCTGCCGGCCGACGTCACCTCCCCCCAGCGTTGAGCCCCGCCGCCCCGCGGCGGCTGGTGCTGCTGCGCCACGGGCGCACCGCGTGGAACCAAGCCCGCCGGGTGCAGGGCCACGTCGACGTCGAGCTCGACGAGGTGGGCCACCAGGAGGCCCGCGCGGCCGCTCCCGAGGTCGCCCGGCTGCGTCCGAGCCTGCTGTGGAGCTCCGACCTGCTCCGGGCGCGCCAGACGGCGTCCTACGTCGCCGCCGCGACCGGTCTCGAGCCGTCCTACGACGAGCGGCTGCGCGAGTTCCACCTCGGCGAGCGCCAGGGACTGACCCACGACGAGTACGCCGCGGCCGACGCGGAGGAGTTCGCGCTGTTCCGGCTCGGTCACTACGACGCCGCCCCGGGCGCCGAGCCGACCCACGAGGTGGGTGAGCGCATGCGCGCCGCGCTCGGGGACCTGCTGGCCGCCCTGGCGCCGGGGGAGTGCGGGGTGGCCGTGACCCACGGGGCGGCCGCACGCGTCGCTGTCGGCGCGGTGCTCGGCTGGCCCGCGGGGCAGTTCCGCACGCTGCGGGGTCTGGGCAACTGCGGCTGGGTCGAGGTCGTGGAGCACCCGGCCGGTGGCCTCTCGCTCGACGCCTACAACCGTGTCGCCGCAGGTCAGGGCGTCTGACGCGTCGACCACCGCGCCCGCGCGACGCGCGGGCGACACCCGGATTTCACATCCGGGAAGACGTGTGGCTAGTATTCCGGACGTCGCCGAGGCGGGGGAACCCGGCTCGAGACGGCGGGGCTGTGGCGCAGCTGGTAGCGCATCTGCATGGCATGCAGAGGGTCAGGGGTTCGAGTCCCCTCAGCTCCACCGACACGAACGAGGCGGATCCCACCGGGGTCCGCCTCGTTCGTCATTTCTCCCCCTCGTGGGTGACTGCGCGGGGTGACGCCTTGTCGACCCGGGTGAAGTGGATCACTCTGTGGAGATATACCTCGACATCGTGTTGAGATTCATCCCTCAGGAGGCGTCATGACCACCATCCACCCCGACGGACCCCGACCCGTCAGCAGCCAGTCGCTCGACGGCGAGCGCGGCGAGGTCGTCGACTGGACCGACCTCGGGCGCAGCATGTGGGACTTCCTCACCGGCCGGCAGGCGGCCATCCACTACCGCTTCGAGGACATGGCCGTGGAGGTGCCGCGCGACACCGGCTCCAACGCCCCCCGCGCGACCTGGAAGGTCCACGGCACCCTGACCATCACCACGACCGACTCCGCCGTCCCCTCCGCCGCCGGGGAGCGCTGAGCCGTGGCCGTGCGGGTCGCGGCCGACCTCGAGGTCAGGCTGCAGCGCGGTGACGGTGACCCCGGCGGCGAGGACGACGTCGTGCTGCACCTGCGGGGCCACGACAGCCGGCTGACGATGGAGGTCAGCGACCCTGCCGTGTTCGCGGGCTCCGCCGACGCCCCGGCCGTGCGCGCCTTCGCGGAGGCCCTCGCCTCGCGCGGCGTCGTCGTCCGCGTGGTCCACGACGGGCAGCTCCTGGTGTGCCTCGGCGCCGTCAGGGCCCCGTGGTGGCAGCGCCGGGCCACCGGCTCGGCCCGCATCCGCCTGGGCGGGCTGCGGGGCGCGGTGACCTCGGCCCGCGCCCGTGCCCGACGGGCCCCCGGGGTGCTGCCGAGCGCCTCCCTGCTGCCGCCGGCCACGATGTGGCCGATCGCCCCGACCTTCGCCCGGCGCTCGCGCCGGCGGGTCACGGGCACCCACGACCCGGCCCGCGGCGGCTCGGCACGCCTGGTGCTGGTGCGCGAGGACGTCTGGGGTGGCGAGCGCCAGCCGATCTTCTGGCTCGGCGACGGCGTCACCATCGGCTCCGACCCCGGCTGCGACGTCGTGCTGCGCGGCCTGGCGCCGCTGCACGCCCGGGTCGAGCACGACGAGGAGGACGAGTACGTCGTGCGCGCGGTCGAGGGCGACGTGCGGGTCCACGGCGCGCGCGTGCTCGGGTCGGTGCTGCGCAGCGGCGCCCGTGTCGACCTCGGGCCGCACCACCTGGCCTACTACCGCGAGGAGCACGCCGACCACGGACGGCCCTACTACGGGCGCATCGGCGGGGAGCTGGGGCGCCAGCGACCGCAGCCCCCCGACGACCGGCCGGCCGTTTAGGTCAGGCTCACCTTTCTGGAACCATTCCAGAGAACCTGCTTGAGTGGGGACACCACCGAGGAGAGGAACCACCCATGACCGACGTCCTGCACAGCGAGACCACCCACGTCGCCCGCCCCCCCTTCACCGCCTCCGAGCGGCTGGCGGCCCACCTGCAGCAGATGAGCGTCGACCTCATCGACCTGCACGTGCAGGGCAAGCAGGCCCACTGGAACGTCGTCGGCCTGAACTTCCGCGACCTGCACCTGGCCCTCGACGAGGTCGTCGACGCCGCCCGCGAGTTCTCCGACACCGTCGCCGAGCGCATGCGCGCCATCTACATCACCCCCGACGGGCGCTCGGCGACGGTCGCCGCCCAGACGAGCCTGCCGCAGTTCCCCGCGGGCGAGGTCAACACCGCCGACACCGTCGACCTCATCACCGGCGCGATCTACGCCACCACCGGCACCGCGCGCCGCATCCACGACGAGGTCGACGCGGAGGACCCCACCACCGCCGACATCCTCCACACCGTCATCGAGCGCCTCGAGCAGCTGGCCTGGATGATCGACGCCGAGAACCGCGTCGCCGGTCGCAGCCTGCCGCGCCCGCTGCACGGCTGAGCGGGCTCGGGAGCGGCTAGCGCCGGGGGACCGGAGCGGCGCCGAAGCGCATCGCGAAGTCCTCGGCCACCGCGCTGGTGACCGGCGAGGCGCCGCGCAGCCAGGCCAGCGCACCCTCGGGCTCGACGGTCCACCGGGCCCGGGCGGGGCGCACCCGCCCGGTGGCCCGGATCGGGCTGGCCACGGTGGCACCGTCGCGGGTCTGCACCACGTGGGAGCGCAGGGGCAGCGGCAGTCGCAGGCCCGGCAGCCGCCGGGGCGCGGTCTCGACCGAGGCCAGCGGCCCGTCGTCGGTGCGTGCGCCGATCCGGTCGGGCGCGGGGGAGGAGAAGCTGGCCAGCTCCTTGGGGATGCCCCACAGGCCGCGGCCGCCGGCCCGCGAGACCTCGCTGTCGACCCAGATGTCGATGATCGACAGCGCCAGCCCCCGGCCGTGGCGCACCACCACGGCGGCGAGCAGCTCGTCGTAGGCCATCAGGCCCCGCTCGTCGTAGCGCACGAAGGCGGTCGCCGCGAGTGCGCGGCCGCGCAGCACCACCGGCCGCACGCCCGCCGGCAGTGCGGGCAGGTCGCCGACGGGCACCGCCCAGGCGGTGAGCCGGCCCGTGCCGGTGAGGTCCCACGGCTCGGGCGGGTAGGCGCCGGCCGACTCGGCCGCGCTCACGACACGTCCTCCAACTGCGACCAGTCGACGCGGGCGGTGCGCTCCTGGTACTCCTGCACCCGTCCGGGCCAGTTGGTGCTGATCCGGCCGCCCTCGACGTACCAGCTCGAGCAGCCGGCCCAGGCGCTGCGCGCCAGCCGGGTCTGCATCTCCTCGTCGTAGGCGTCGTAGACCTCCGCGCGCGGGGCGACCCCGCGGGCGCGGCCGTCGGCGATGCCGCGGGCGACCTGGGCGATCCACCCGGCCTGCGCCTCCATCATGGTGATGATCGAGCTGCCCCCCAGGTTGGTGTTGGGCCCGTAGACGCAGAACAGGTTGGGGAAGCCCGCCACGCCCACGCCGAGGTGGGCGCGCGCGCCACCGCGCCACTGCTCGGCGAGGGTCCGGCCGCCCGGGCCCACGACCTCGACGCCGTCGAGGAAGCGGGTCGCGGCGAAGCCGGTGCCCCAGATCACCACGTCGACCTCGTGGAGCACGCCGTCGGCGGTGCGCACGCCGGTCGGCTCGACGCCGGCCACGGCGGTATCGACCACCTCGACGTGGTCGCGGTCGAGCGCGGGGTACCAGTCGTTGCTGAAGAGCAGCCGCTTGCACCCGATCGGGTAGTCCGGCACGAGCCGGGCCCGCAGTGCGGCGTCGCGCACCTGGCGGCGCAGGTGCAGCCGCCAGACCGCCCGCAGGCCGCGGTTGATGGCCGGCGTCAGCGGCGACTCCCCGACGAGGGCGGCGTTGAGCCGCTCGGTGAGCCAGAACCACGAGCGCCGCTCGAGGCCCATCAGCGCCGGCACGCGGTCGAAGACGCGGTGGTGCCGCTCGCCCCACTCCTGGTCGGGCTTGGGCACGACGTAGGGCGCGGAGCGCTGGAAGACCGTCAGCGCGCCGACCCGGTCCACGATGCCCGGCACGAACTGGATCGCGCTGGCGCCGGTGCCGACCAC
Source organism: Nocardioides sp. Leaf285 (assembly GCF_001422955.1). Lineage (NCBI taxonomy): Bacteria > Bacillati > Actinomycetota > Actinomycetes > Propionibacteriales > Nocardioidaceae > Nocardioides > Nocardioides sp. Leaf285. Next base: position 763,959 of record NZ_LMNH01000003.1, read on the forward strand.
GGCCACGCGCTTGCCGGTGAGGTCGACGTCGTGGCGCCACCGCGCGGAGTGGAAGGACGGGCCCGCGAAGGAGTCGGCGCCCGGCAGGTCGGGCACGACCGGCTCGGAGAGCTGACCGGTGGCGGTCACCACCACGTCGGCCTCGTACGTCGCGCCCTCGGCCGTCGCCACGGCCCAGCTCCGCGTGTCCTCCGACCAGCGGAGCGAGGTCACGGTGCGTCCGGTCTCCACGTGGTCGAGCAGCCCCTCCCGGGCCGCGGTCTCGCGCAGGTAGGCGAGGATCTCCGGCTGGGTGCCGTAGCGGTGCCGCCAGTCGGTCTTCACCGCCCACGACCAGGAGTAGAGCGGCGAGGGCACGTCGCAGGCGGCCCCGGGGTAGGTGTTGTCGCGCCAGACGCCGCCGGCGGCCTCGGCCCGCTCGAGCACGGTGACGTCGGTGAGGCCCCGCTCGCGCAGGGCGCGCACGACGCCGAGGCCTCCGAAGCCGGCTCCGACCACGAGGACATGGGGGACACGGGGGGCACGGGGGGCACGGGGGCCCTGCGCGGGCGTGGGGGTGACCATGCCCCGACGCTAGGGCGCCGGTTGCCGCCGGGGGAGCGGTCGGGGAGGATCGGCTTGATGATGCCGGACAACCTGCCCGCCCCCGCGGCCGCCGACTGGGACTTCCCGCGCTCGGCCCTCGGGGTCGCGCTGCTCGTGCGGCACGCGGTGCGCGCCGGGCTGGCCCCCGAGGCCGCCCTGGCCGGCACCGGCCTGGCGGTGGACCACCTCGAGGCGCCAGGGGCCGTGGTGACCGCCGCGCAGGAGCTGCGGGTGGTGCGCACGCTCCAGCGGCACCGCCCGGGGTCGGGGGCCGAGGTGGGGGCATCCTACGACGCGCGCACCTTCGGGGTGCTCGGGCTGGCCTTGCTGTCCAGCCGCACCGTGCGTGACGCGGTCGAGGTGGCGCTGCGCTACGTCGACCTCAGCCACGCCTTCGCGATCCCACACGCCGGGCTCGTCGACGGCCGGCTCGTGGTCGACCTCGACGGGTCGGGGCTCCCGGCCGACGTGCGCGCGTTCCTCCTCGCCCGCGACGCCACCGCCGTCGACACCGTCCTGGCCTCGCTGGTGCCCGGGGGCGTGGGCGCCCGGCTGAGCCTCGGCGCCGACCGGGCCCGCCTCGAGGTCGACGCGGCCGAGCTCGCCCGTCCGCTGCCGCGCCCCACCGGTCGCGCCGCCGCGCAGGTCGACCGGCTCGCCGAGCAGCTGTGCCTGCAGGCCGTGGCCCGCCGGCGCGAGCGCACCGGCGTGGCCCAGGAGGTGCGCGTGCTCATCGCCCAGCGCCTCGCGGCCGGAGCGCCGATGCCCGAGGTCGCCTCGGCCCTCGGGCTCAGCGAGCGCACGCTGCGGCGCCGGCTGGGAGCCGCGGGCACGACGTACCGCGAGCTGCTGGAGGAGGTGCGGGCACCGCTGGCCGCCGAGCTGCTGGGCGCCGGGCTGCCGGTGGCCGAGGTGGCGCGGCGGCTGGGCTACGCCGAGACCGCGGCCCTCACCCACGCGCACCGCCGCTGGACCGGCGGACCCCCGTCGAGCGCGCGCCGGGAGCACCCTGCGTTCACCCAGAGGTCACCGCGACCCCACCTGCAGGCCCCCTCCCGCACCACCTGACCTTCCTAGGGTGCGGCCGTCGCCCGCGGACACCGCGGGCCACCACGACGATCGATCATGGAGAGCCCATCCCGATGACGACCACCCCCACCACCCCGGTCAGCCCGATCAGCCCGATCAGCCCCACCGCCGCGGACGCGCCGACCGCGCGCCGCAGCCTGCCGCTCGTGCCCGTGCCCTCCGGCACCCGCCACGGCTCGCGCAGCTACGCCACGTGCTTCTTCCGCTGCGGCCTGGCCTGCGACCACCCCGAGCCCAACCAGACCGGCCACGGCCACGTGCAGGACGAGATCGTCAAGGCCGTCGCCCGCCGCTCCGTGCTCAAGGGCGCGGCGACCACCTCCGGCGCGCTCGTGCTCGGCGGCCTCACCGCCGGCGCCCTCGGCGGCGCGGCGGCGGCCGCCCCCGCCGCGCCCGCCGCGCCGTCGGCCAAGCCGATGAGCGGCGACCTGGCCCGCGCGGCGTTCTCGCCGGTCGGGCCCAACAAGCGCGACGCCGTGACCGTGCCCCGCGGCTTCGACCACTCCGTGGTGATCAGCTGGGGCGACCGGGTCGTGGCCGGCGCGCCGCGCTTCGACGCCTACGCCCAGACCCCCCAGGCCGCCAAGACCCAGTTCGGCTACAACTGCGACTACGTCGGCGTGCTCCCGCTGCCCGCCAAGGGCAAGGGCAAGGGCAAGGGCGGCAAGGGCGGCACGCAGTACGGCTACCTGGCCCGCGACTTCGACCAGGCGCTCCTGGTCGTCAACCACGAGTACACCGACGAGAACCTCATGTTCCCGACCGGCGTCTACACCGCCGACCAGGTCAAGGCCATCGCCATGGCCAGCCACGGCATGTCGGTGGTGCAGATCAAGCGCGCCAAGGTCGACGGCGACTGGCTGCCGGTCAGCGACCTGCGGCGGGCGCGCTACAACCGCCGCCTCCACATCGACACCACCTTCGTCGTCGACGGGCCCGCCGCCGGCGACGAGCGGCTGCGCACCACCGCCGACCCGACCGGCACGAAGGTGCTCGGCACCCTCAACAACTGTGCCGGCGGCACGACGCCGTGGGGCACGGTGCTCTCGGGGGAGGAGAACTTCAACCAGTACTTCGACGCCCCCGACGGCCTCGACGAGCGCTACACCGCGCAGTACGCCCGCTACGGCATCAGCGGCAAGGGCAAGGGCTGGAACACGGTGGACCCGCGCTTCGACCTCAGCGCCGAGCCGCACGAGCCGCACCGTTTCGGCTGGATCGTCGAGGTCGACCCCTTCGACCCCGACAGCGCCCCGCGCAAGCACACGATGCTGGGCCGCTTCAAGCACGAGGGCGCCAACGTCGTCATCGCCGAGAACGGTCGCGCCGTGGCCTACATGGGCGACGACGAGCGCGGTGACTACCTCTACAAGTTCGTCTCCGCCGGCACCTTCGACGACGCGGGCTCCGAGCGGGCCAAGCGCCGCAACCTGCGCCTGCTCAGCGCCGGCACCCTCTACGTCGCGCGCCTCACCGGCGACGGCGCCGAGGACGGCGTCTCCGACGGCACGGGCGAGTGGATCCCGCTGTGCAGCGACACCGAGTCCTTCGTCGAGGGCATGTCGGTGGCCGACGTGCTGCTCTTCACCCGCCTGGCCGCCGACAAGGTCGCCCCGACCCGGATGGACCGCCCCGAGGACGTCGAGCCCAACCTGGTCAACGGCAAGGTCTACGCCGCGCTGACCAACAACTCCAACCGCGGCACCGCCGCGCTGCCCACCGACGAGCCCAACCCGGTCGGCTCCTCGATGGTCCGTGCCTCGCTGGGCGCCCCGCTGACGCAGGCCTCGGGCAACCGCAACGGCTACGTGCTGGAGATGACGCCGGGCAGGGGCGGCCACGCGGGCACGACCTTCACCTGGGACCTCATGCTGGTCTGCGGCGACCCCGCGGCGCAGGAGACCTACTTCGCCGGCTTCGACAAGTCGCAGGTCAGCCCGATCAGCTGCCCCGACAACGTCACCTTCTCCGACGACGGCTCGCTGTGGATCTCCACCGACGGCAACGTGCTCGGCTCCAACGACGGCGTCTTCCGCGTGCCGACCACGGGACCCGACCGCGGCAAGGTCGAGCAGTTCGTCACCGTGCCGCGCGGCGCGGAGGCCTGCGGGCCGCTGGTGACCGATCGCAACCGGTCGCTGTTCTTCGCCGTGCAGCACCCCGGTGAGGCCGACACGGCCACCTTCGAGGCCCCGCAGAGCACCTGGCCCCACACCGACGACTTCCCGCGCCCGTCGGTGGTCGTCGCCTTCCGCCGGGCCTGACGGCGCTCCTCGCGCCCGTCCGGAGCGGCACCGGGCGGGCGCGGGGTGCTCACGTGATGGTGAGGCCGCCGTCGACCGCGAGGGTCTGGCCGGTGACGTAGCCGCCGGCCGGCGAGGCCAGCCAGACCACCGTGGCGGCCAGCTCGGCGGGGTCGCCCTTGCGTCCGGCCGGGATGCGCTGCTGCATCGACTCGAGGTAGCCCTCGGGGTACTGCTCGGTCATCTCGGAGGCGAAGAAGCCCGGGGCGATGGCGTTGACCCGGATGCCCTTGCGTCCGGTCCACTGCTGGGCGAGGTCGCGCGTGAGGCCGATGAGGCCGGCCTTGGACGCGGCGTAGGCGGCCTGGGGGAGACCCGCGGTGGTGAGGCCGAGCACCGAGGAGATGTTGATGATCGACGAGCCGTGGCCCATCACCCGTCCGCAGGCCTGGGCCATCCAGTAGCAGCCGTTGAGGTTGACGTCGATGACGCCGCGGAACTGCTCGGGCGTCTCGCGCGTGGCGGGCACGGCGGTGCCGATCCCGGCGTTGTTGACCAGGACGTCGACGTGGCCGAACTCCTCCATGGCCAGCGCCACGAGCCGGTCGCACGACGCGGGGTCGGCCACGTCGGTGGCCACCGGCAGCGCCGTGCGTCCCGCGGCGCGCACCAGGGCGGCGGTCTCCTCGAGGCGGTCCACCCGCCGGGCGCCGAGCACGACGTCGGCGCCGGCCTGGGCCAGGGCCTCGGCGAAGGCGACCCCGAGGCCGCTCGAGGCGCCGGTCACGACGGCGACCCTGCCGTCGAGGCGGAACATGTCGGAGACGGTGCGCGGGCGGTCGGTCGTGGTGGGGTCGGTCATGGCGTGATCGTAGGCACACCGGGGCCGTCGGTGGCCTAGGGTCCGAGACGTGCGCCACGACCTCACGATCCCCAGCCACGGCACGTCCCTCGCGGCCTGGCACGTCCCGGCCACCACCGAGGCCTGGGCCGGGCCGGCCGGGCGACCGGTCGTCGTCATGGCCCACGGCTTCGGCTGCACCCGCGACTCGGGCCTGATGCCCTTCGCCGAGCGCTTCGCCGCGGCCGGCGCCGACGTGGTGCTCTTCGACTACCGCGGCTTCGGTGCCTCGGCGGGGGAGCCGCGCACGCTGGTGGACCACCGGCGCCACCGCGAGGACTACGCCGCTGTCGTGGCGCACGTGCGCGGGCTGCCCGGCCTCGACCCCGAGCGCGTGGTGCTGTGGGGCAGCTCCTACTCCGGTGGGCACGTCGTCGCCGTGGCCGCCGACGACCCCCGGATCGCGGCGGTCGTCTCCCAGGGCGCCGCCATGGACGGGCTGGCGGCGGTGCGCGAGATCCTGCGCTACGCCGGCCCGCGCCAGCTGCTGCGCCTGACCGGCCACGCCCTGCGCGACGCGGCCGGCCACGCGCTGGGCCGTCCCGACCACCGCATCGCGGTCGTGGGCGAGCCCGGGTCGCTGGCCGCGATCACCTCCCACGACGGGGTCGACGGCTACGCCGCGATCGCCGGACCCGGCTTCCGCAACGACACGCCGGCGCGCGCCATCCTCCCGATCGCGACCAACCGTCCCGTCGCGCGTGCCCGCCGGCTGCGGATGCCGCTCTTCCTGCTCGTGGCCGCCGACGACACCATCGCGCCCCCGGCGGCGGTCGAGCGCGTGGCCGAGCGGGCCCGGGGCCGGGTGGTCGTGGAGCGCCTCGACGTGGGGCACTTCGACATCTACCTCGGCGAGCCCTTCGAGCGCTCCGTGGCCGCCCAGGTGGAGTTCCTCGGCTCCGTCGTGGGGCGCTAGGATGAGGCCATGACCACGTCGACCCTGCTTCTCGGCCAGCCGCGCTGATCTTCCACCGATCGCGCGGCCACCCCTCCCTGCGAGGGGTTTTTTCATGTGGCGACACCGCCAGCTCCAGCACCAGGACCAGCCTCAGCACCAGCACCGGCCCGGCCGTCAGGGCCAGCACCAGGAGACCACGATGACGCAGGACCGCACCACGCACGCCGAGACCGAGGCGGCGACGTACGACGTCGTGGCGACCGAGGAGAAGTGGCAGCGGGTCTGGGAGGAGCTCGACCCCTTCCGGGCCGACGACGACTCCCCGCGCGAGAAGCGCTACGCGCTCACGATGTTCCCCTACCCCAGCGGCGACCTGCACATGGGTCACGCCGAGGTGTTCGCGCTGCACGACGTCATCGCGCGCTACTGGCGCATGCGCGGCTTCGAGGTGCTCGACCCGATGGGCTGGGACTCCTTCGGCCTGCCGGCCGAGAACGCCGCGATCCGCAACGACGAGCACCCGGCGACCTACACCTACGCCAACATCGAGACCCAGGCCGCCTCGATGCGCCGCTACGGCCTGGCCTTCGACTGGTCGCGCCGCCTGCACACCTCCGACCCGGAGTACTACCGCTGGACGCAGTGGCTGTTCCTGAAGTTCCGCGAGCGGGGCCTGGCCTACCGCCGCAAGAGCCCGGTCAACTGGTGCCCCAACGACCAGACCGTGCTGGCCAACGAGCAGGTCGTCGACGGCGCCTGCGAGCGCTGCGGCGCGGTGGTCACCAAGCGCGACCTGACGCAGTGGTACTTCAAGACCACCGAGTACGCCGAGCGGCTGCTGACCGACCTCGACCAGGTGGCCGACCGCTGGCCGAACCGCGTGGTCACCGCCCAGCGCAACTGGATCGGCCGCTCCGAGGGCGCCCACGTCGACTTCGCCGTGGAGGGCCGCGAGCAGCCGGTCACCGTCTACACCACCCGCCCCGACACCCTCTTCGGCGCGACCTTCATGGTGGTCGCCGCCGACGCCGACCTGGCCGCCGAGCTGGTCAGCGACGCCCAGCGCCCGGCCTACGAGGCCTACCTGGAGGAGATTCGCAAGGCCTCCGACATCGAGCGGCTGGCCACCGACCGGCCCAAGAGCGGCGTCGACCTCGGGGTCACCGCGACCAACCCGCTGACCGGCGAGCGGCTGCCGGTGTGGGCGTCGGACTACGTGCTCGCCGACTACGGCACCGGCGCCATCATGGCCGTGCCCGCCCACGACCAGCGCGACCTCGACTTCGCCCGCGCCTTCGACCTGCCGGTGCGCCGCGTGGTCGACACCGGCGAGCCCGACCCCGCCGAGAGCGGCGTCGCCACCAGCGGCGACGGGGTCTACGTCTCCTCCGGCGAGCTCGACGGCCTCACCGACAAGGCCGCCGGCATCGGCCGTGCCATCGAGTTGCTCGAGGAGCGCGGCACCGGCACCGGCACGGTCAACTACCGCCTGCGCGACTGGCTGCTGAGCCGGCAGCGCTTCTGGGGCTGCCCGATCCCGATCATCCACTGCCCCTCCTGCGGCGAGGTGCCCGTGCCGGAGGACCAGCTGCCCGTCGAGCTGCCCGAGCTCAAGGGCGCCGACCTCAAGCCACGGGGCGTCTCCCCGCTGGCCGCGGCCAGCGAGTGGGTCGACGTCGCCTGCCCGACCTGCGGCGGCGCGGCGAAGCGCGACAGCGACACGATGGACACCTTCGTCGACTCCTCCTGGTACTTCCTGCGCTTCACCTCGCCGGGCTACACCGAGGGGCCCTTCGACCCCGAGAAGCTGCGCGAGTGGGGGGCGGTCGACCAGTACGTCGGCGGCCTGGAGCACGCCGTGCTGCACCTGCTCTACGCCCGCTTCTTCACCAAGGTCCTGCACGACATGGGCATGCTCGACTTCGTCGAGCCCTTCGAGGCGCTGCTGGGCCAGGGCGTCGTGGTCAACCAGGGCCGCAAGATGAGCAAGTCGCTGGGCAACGGCGTCAACCTCGGCGAGCAGCTCGACGCCTTCGGCGTCGACGCGGTGCGCCTGACGCTGGTCTTCGCCAGCCCGCCCGAGGACAACATCGACTGGGCCGACGTGTCCCCGTCGGGCTCGCAGAAGTTCCTCCAGCGGGCCTGGCGCCTCAGCGGCGACGTCACCTCCGCGCCGGGCACCGACCCCGCGGGCGGCGACGCGACGCTGCGCTCGCAGACCCACCGCACGATCCGCGACGCCGCCGAGCTGGTCGAGGGCCACCGCTTCAACGTGATGGTGGCCCGCGTGATGGAGCTGGTCAACGCCACGCGCAAGGCCGTCGACACCGGCTGCGGCCCGGCCGACCCGGCGGTGCGCGAGGCCGTCGAGACGGTCGCGCAGCTGCTGTCGCTGGTCACGCCGTACGTCGCGGAGGAGATGTGGGAGCGGCTGGGCCACGAGCCCACCGTCGCCCAGGTCGCCTGGCCCGAGGTCGACCCCGCGCTGCTGGTGGAGCAGTCGGTCACCGCGGTCGTGCAGGTGCAGGGCAAGGTCAAGGCCCGCCTGGAGGTCGACCCCGGCATCGACGGCGAGGCCCTGGAGGCGCTGGCCCTGGCCGACGCCGACGTGCAGCGTGCCCTCGACGGGCGCGAGGTGCGCAAGGTCGTGGTGCGGGCCCCGAAGCTCGTCAACATCGTGGTCTGAGCGCGTGCCCGCCGGTCGCGTCGTCGTCGTCACCGACTCGACCGCCAGCCTCCCCGGGGAGCTGGCGGCCGGGCTCGGGATCGTCGTGGTGCCGCTGCAGGTGGTGATCGGCGCCAGCGCCTACGACGAGGGCGAGGCCGAGGGCGAGGCGACCCCGGCCCTGGTCGCGGCGGCGCTGCGGGAGTGGACGCCGGTGTCGACCTCGCGCCCCTCGCCCGAGCTGCTGCTCGAGACCTATGAGCGGGCCGCGCGCGGCGGGGCGGACGCGATCGTGTCGGTGCACCTGTCGGGTCAGATGAGCGGCACGGTGGAGTCGGCCCAGCTGGCCGCGCGCCGGGCGTCGGTGCCGGTGGAGGTGGTCGACACCGAGCAGGTCGGCATCGGCACCGGCTACGCCGCCCTGGCCGCCGCCCGTGCCGTGGCCGGCGGGGCCGACGCCGCGACGGCCGCCGCGGCCGCACGCGAGCGCGGCCGCGCCACCACCTCGCTGTTCTACGTCGACACGCTGGAGTACCTGCGCCGCGGCGGGCGCATCGGCACCGCCGCCGCACTCTTCGGCGGCGCGCTCGCGGTCAAGCCGCTGCTGCAGATCGCCGAGGGCCGGGTGTCGCCGCTCGAGCGCGTGCGCACCTCCGGCCGCGCGCTGGGTCGCCTCGAGGAGCTCGCGGTGCAGGCGGCCACGGCGGCCGGCGGACCCGTGGAGGTCTCGGTGGCCCACCTGGCCAACCCCGAGCGCGCCGCCCAGCTGGTGGAGCGGCTCGCCGGACGGCTCGACGTCGAGCTGGCCGGGGAGGAGATCTCCTGCGGCGAGCTCGGCGCCGTGCTCGGGGCCCACGTCGGGCCCGGCATGATCGCGGTCTGCGTCGCGCCCCGCTGAGGTCCGCACGCGCCCGCGGCCGGTTGCGGGGGCCCACCTGTCGTGCACAGGGCGCCGGGGATGCCCGCTGGTCCACAGTCGGCCTCCGGTCGCCGCGACGGGCCGCGGAGGCTTCGTAGCGTGCCGGCATGCGCACCCGACCCCGCCCCGAGCACCAGGAGGCCGTCGCCCGTCGGCTGGCCCTGCTGACCGCCGAGCTCGACGCCGCGCGTGCCGCCGGCGGGGAGCAGCCGTGGTGGGACGGGCACACCCGGGTCGCCGGGGAGCAGCCGCCGCTGCGGCTGGTGCCGGCTCCGACGCAGGGCCGGGAGCCCGGCCCGGGGCGGTGGCCCGGGGCGGCCCCTCCTGCGGACGGTGCTGCTGCCCCTCCTGCGGCCGCTGATGTGGACGCTGCGGTGGACGGTGCGGTGGTCGTGCCGGTGCCGGGACGACACGCCGCGAGGCGCTCGGGGGTCGGGGTGGGCCGGTCCTGGGCCGCGCGGCTGCCCGCGGTCCCGCTGCAGCCGGGCCACGTGGCCGCCCTCGCGCTGATGGTGGCGGCGGCACTGGCGCTCACGTGCTGGTGGGTGGTGCGGTCCGACCCGGTCGTGGAGGCGGCGCCTGCCGCCGCGGCCGGGCCCGGGGCGGCGCCCACTCCGCTGGTCCCGACCGCGCCCGAGGCGTTCGGCGCCGCCCCGACCGGCGCGGTCGGGACGGAGGCGTCGGGGGAGGCGTCGGGGCAGGCGTCGGGGGAGGCCGCCACGGTCACCGTGGACGTCACCGGCAAGGTGCGCCGACCCGGCATCGCGGTGCTCGAGGCGGGCTCGCGGGTGGTCGACGCCCTCGAGGCCGCGGGCGGGGCCCGCCCCGGGGTCGACCTGGCGGGGCTCAACCTGGCCCGTGTGCTCGTCGACGGGGAGCAGGTGGTCGTGGGGGTCGCGCCTGCGGCCGCACCCGCGCCGGCGGTGGCCCCCGGCGCGGTCCCCGGGCCCGAGGCGGGTGCGCCCGTGGCCACGGTGAGCCTCAACACCGCCACCCAGGCCGAGCTGGAGGCCCTGCCCGAGGTCGGGCCGGTGACGGCGCAGGCCATCCTCGCCTGGCGCGAGGAGCACGGCGGCTTCACCTCGGTGCAGGAGCTGCTCGAGGTCGACGGCATCGGCGACGCCACGCTGGCCCAGATCGCCCCCCACGTGACCCTCTGAGGTGCGCGACCCCCGGATGGCCCTGGTGGGGCTCGCGGCGTGGGCCGGTGCCCTCGCCGGCACGCTCCTCACGGTCGGCTGGGCGGCGCTCGTGCTCGCCGCGGCCCTCGTCGGCGGAGCCGCGCTGGCCCGTCGCCGCCCCGGCACCCGTGCGCTCGTGGCGGCGCTGCTCAGCGTGCTGGTCGCCGTCGGGGTCGTCGCGGTGCTGCGGGCCGCGGTCGTGCGCGACGGGCCGGTGGCCGACCTCGCCGCCGAGCGTGCGGTGGTCGACCTGGAGGGCACGGTGGTCAGCGACCCGCGCCCGGTGCAGGGCGCCTTCGAGGAGCAGGTGGTCGTGCGCCTCGACGTCGACCGCGTGGTCGGGCGTGGTCGGGCGTGGCGGCTCTCCGCGCCCGTGGTGGTGCTCGGCGGCGCCGACTGGGCCGCGGTGCCGCTCGGTGCGCGGGTGAGCACCAGCGGGCGGCTGGCACCCTCCGACTCCCGCGGCGGCGACGAGGTCGCGGCGCTGCTGGTCGGCGCCGACGCGGTGGCCACCCTCGAGGGCCCCGACGTGTGGTGGCGCGGCGCTGCCGGCGTACGGGCCTCGCTGCGGGCGGCTGTCGAGCACCGTCCCGCGGCCCAGCGGGTGCTCGTGCCCGCGCTGGTCGTGGGCGACGACGCCGGCCTCGACCCCGGGGTCGCCGAGGACTTCCGCACCACCGGGCTGACCCACCTGACCGCGGTGTCCGGCACCAACCTCACGCTCGTCGTGGGGTTCGTGCTCCTGCTGGCGCGCTGGGTCGGGGTGCGCGGGCGCTGGCTGGTGGTCGTCGGCGCCCTCGGCATCGTCGGCTTCGTCCTGCTCGCGCGCACCGAGCCCAGCGTCGTGCGCGCGGCCGCGATGGGGGCGGTGGGGCTGCTGGGCCTGGGCCGCAACGGCCGACAGCGCGGGTTCCGGGCCCTGGGCGTGGCGGTCACCGCGCTGCTGCTCGTCTCGCCCGGGCTCGCGACCACGGTGGGGTTCGCGCTGTCGGTGCTCGCGACGGCCGGCATCCTGGTGCTGGCCCCGACCTGGCGCGACGCGCTGCGGCGCTGGCTGCCCCGGTGGGCGGCCGAGGCGGTGGCGGTGCCGGCCGCGGCCCAGCTGGCCTGCACGCCGCTGGTGGCCGCCGTCTCCGGCCAGGTCAGCCTGGTCGCGGTGGTGGCCAACCTGCTGGTGGCCCCTGTCGTCGGCCCGGCGACGGTGCTCGGCCTCGTGGCCGGGCTGGTCGGGCTGGTCTGGCCGGGGCTGGCCACGGTGATCGGCACCCTGGCCGCGTGGTGCGTGGCCTGGATCGTGCTGGTCGCCCGTCGCGGGGCCGACCTCCCCACGGCGGCCGTCGCCTGGGGCACCGGCCCGCTGGCGCTGGTGGTGCTCGTCCTCGCCTGCGCCGCCCTGGCGCTGCTGGCGCCCCGCGTGCTGCGCAGCCGGGCGCTGGGCCCGGTCGCGGTCGGCGTCGTGGTCCTCGTCGCGCTGGTGCGGCTCCCGACGCCCGGGTGGCCCCCGCCGGGCTGGGTGCTGGTGGCCTGCGACGTGGGCCAGGGCGACGCGCTGGTGCTGCGCACCGGCCCGGGGGCCGCGGTGGTGGTCGACGCCGGCCCCGACGCCGCGGCGGTCGACCGCTGCCTGACCGACCTGGGGGTCGAGCAGGTGCCGCTGGTCGTGCTCACGCACTTCCACGCCGACCACGTCGACGGTCTCGCCGGCGTGCTCGAGGGCCGGCGCGTCGACCGCGTCGAGGTGACCTCCGTGCCGGACCCGCCCGGCGGGGTGCAGCACGTGCAGGAGGTCGCCGCGGAGCACGGCGTCGCGGTGTCGACCGTGGCCCACGGCGCGACGTCGCGGGTGGGCGAGGCCACGCTGCAGGTGCTGTGGCCACCGGTGCCGGCCCCGCCGGTGCCCTCCGGGGCCAGCGCCGCCAACGACGCGAGCGTCGTGCTGCTCGTCGAGGTGCGCGGGGTCAGGATGCTGCTCACCGGCGACCTCGAGCCCACGGGCCAGGCGGTGCTCGCCGCGGCCCTGCCGGGCCTGCGCGCCGACGTGCTCAAGCTGCCCCACCACGGCAGCGCCCACCAGGACGAGGCCTTCCTGGAGTCGCTGGCGGCCCGCCTGGTCCTGGTCTCGGTGGGGCAGGACAACACCTACGGCCACCCCTCGCCGCAGGTCGTCTCCGACCTGGAGCGCACCGGTGCGCGGGTGCTGCGCACCGACCTCAGCGGCGACCTGGCCGTCGTCGTCGACCCCGACGGCGCTCTCGGCACCCTCACCCACGAGCCGCTCCGCCCGGCCTCGACGGCGGAGCCGGGCGGCGCCGGCGACCGCTGAGCCCCGCGCGCACGCGGTCGGCCCATGCGCCCGCACGCGGTGTCCCCGGTCTGTGGCAGGCTCGTCCCACCATGGCCGCCGCATCGTCCTCGACCCGCTCCGCCGCCCGACCCGCCGGGGGTCGGGGGCCGAGCGCCGCCGACGTCCTGGGGCGGGTCACCCTGGTCACCGGCAAGGAGGAGTTCCTCGGCGAGCGCACGGTCGTCGCCGTGCGCGCCGCGGTCAGGGCCCACGACCCCGAGGCCGAGCTGGCCGACTCGCCCGCCGCCGACCTCACCCTCGCCACCCTGGGGGAGATGTCGGCCGCCTCGCTGTTCTCCAGCACGCGCTGCGTCGTGGTGCGGGCGCTGGAGCACCTCCCGGAGGAGTCGGTGGCCGGCCTGCTGGCCTACGCCGCCGACCCGGTCGAGGACGTCGCGCTCGTGCTCGTGCACGGTGGCGGCGCGAAGGGGTCGGGCGTGCTGGCCAAGCTGCGCAAGCTGCCCGCGGTGACCGAGGTCAAGTCGGCCGAGCTGCGCGCCTCGGAGTACCCCTCGTTCGTGGCCGCCGAGGTGCGCTCCCACGGGGCGCGCATCGACCAGGAGGCGGCCTCGGTGCTGGTGCAGGCCGTCGGGCAGGACCTCCGCTCGCTGGCCGCCGCGGCCCACCAGCTCACCAACGACTTCCTGGGCGAGAACCTCACCGTCGAGAAGGTCAAGCAGTACTTCGGCGGCCGCGCCGAGGCCAAGTCCTTCGCTGTCGCCGACGCAGCCTTCTCCGGCCACACCCGTGCCGCGCTCGAGGAGCTGCGCTGGGCCCTCGACAACGGCGTGGCCTCGGTGCTGGTGACCTCCGCCTTCGCCGGCAGCGCCCGCGGCCTGGCCCGGCTGCGCTCGGCACGAGGTCGCGGCGAGGCCGACCTCGCGCGCGAGGTCGGTGTGCCCCCGTGGAAGCTGCGCACCCTGCGCGACCAGCTGCGCGGGTGGGACGACGACGGTCTGGCCCGCGCGATCCGGGCGGTCGCGCGCGCCGACGCCGACATCAAGGGCGCCGCCAGCGACCCGTCGTACACGCTGGAGCGGCTGGTGCTGACGATCACCGGCCTGCGCACGCAGCGCTGAGCGGGACCGCGCGGTCGGGCCGCGCAGCTGGGCCGGAGAACGACGAAGGCGCCACCCCGACCGGGGTGGCGCCTTCGTGGTGGACCGACTCAGAGAGAGGCGGTCTTCTTGGCGATGGCCGACTTGCGGTTCGCCGCCTGGTTCTTGTGGATGACGCCCTTGGAGGCGGCCTTGTCGAGCATGCGCGCAGCGTCGCGGCCGGCGGTGACGGCGGTGTCCTTGTCGCCGGCGTCGGCGGCGGAGCGGAACTTGCGGACGGCGGTCTTCAGGCCGGTCTTGACCGCCTTGTTGCGCTCGTGCGCCTTCTCGTTCTGCTTGTTGCGCTTGATCTGGGACTTGATGTTCGCCACGGATGTGCCTTCGCTTCGAGTCGACGTGTGGTGGTCTGGTGCTGCAGGTCTGCGGTGCGGTCGGCGCAGGCTGCGGCCAGACACGCGACGAGCAAGATTAACAGCGGCGCTCCTGGGCCCCCAAATCGCACCACCCGCACCTCGGGTCACACCCCCAGGCGCCGGACGGGCGAGGAGGCCAGGGAGTCGTCGAACCACTGGTCACGGGGCTCACTCCCACCCGCGCCGCTCGCTGAGCCAGTGCCAGCACACGTCGCCCTGCCACCACTGCGCCTCGCGCAGGTGGGGGGAGGTCGCGGGCACGGGGTCGCCGGCGGACTTGAGGAAGTAGCCGGTGACCAGGGCGAGCACGATGTCGACGGCCTCGGGGGCGACGCCGGCGAAGGTCGGGTGGGTGGCGAGCACGGCCTCCACGTCGAGTCCGTCGCCGCGGGGGCCGATGAGCAGCAGCAGGGAGTCGATCCACGGCGCCCCCAGCGCCGGCCAGTTCCAGTCGCAGACCAGGACGCTGCCGTCGGGGCGCACCAGCAGGTTGTCGTCGCGCACGTCGGTGTGCACCAGGGTGCTGCCGGCGGTCACCTCGCGGAAGCGCCCGGCCAGGAGCGCGGCCTCCTCGCGGTGGCGCAGGTCGGGCAGGCTGCGCCGCAGGCTGTCCCAGTACGCCGGGAAGCCGGCGAACTCGGTGGCGAAGTCGGCGGCGCCCGCGACGACGGCCGGTCCGTCCGGGGCCGCGGTCAGCGTCTGGGCGGCGCGGGCCAGGGCCGCCAGCGCGGCGTCGAGGTCGGCGGGGGTCCACGGCCGGCGGGGCGCGCGCGCCTCCACGTGCTCGATGGCCAGCACCACCCAGTCGCCGTCGTCGTGGACCCACCGCAGCCGCGGCGAGGGGGTGGCCGCGGGCAGGGCGGCCAGCGTGCGGGCCTCCGCGCGGTAGGCCTCGGCGAAGGGCCGCTGGGCCTTGACCGAGGCCGCCTTGACGAAGTGGCGGCTGCCGTCGGCGCACACCAGCACCGAGGCCATGCCGGGGGTGAAGCCGGCGCGCTGGGAGCGGGCCTCGACCACGGGGGAGCCGAGGCGCCGCTCGACCTGGGCGCGCAGCGCCGGGGGCAGGAAGGACCACTCGACGCGCCGCGCCGTGCGGCCGTGGGGGATCGTCGTGGGGTGCACGCGGCCATCCTCGGCCACCGGGCCCGTCGGCGGCGACCCACCCCGCGAGGGGAGCCGGGCGTCGTGCCGCGAGCGGAGGGTGGGGCCATGACCACCGTCGCAGAGCTGCTCGTGGAGTCCCTCGCCGACCACGGCGTCACCCAGGTCTGGGGCGTGGTCGGCGACGCGCTCAACCCTGTCACCGACGCGATCCGGCGCGAGGAGCGCCTGGAGTGGATGGGGGTGCGCCACGAGGAGGTCGCGGCCTTCGCCGCCGGGGCCCAGGCGCAGCTCACCGGGCGGCTCGGCGTCTGCATGGGCACGGTGGGCCCGGGGGCGATCCACCTGCTCAACGGGCTCTACGACGCCAAGAAGTCCGGCGCCCCGGTGCTGGCCATCTGCGGGCAGGTGCCGCGCGGCGACATGGGCAGCGACTTCTTCCAGGAGGTCGACAACGACACCCTCTTCGCCGACGTCTCGGTCTTCTGCGAGACCGTCACCAGCACCGAGCAGCTGCCCGGGCTGATCGAGCGGGCCGGCAACGCCGCCCTCCAGCACCGCGGCGTGGCCGTGCTCACGCTGCCCGGCGACGTCGGCGAGCTCGACCTGCCCTCCGGCACGCCGGTGCCGCGCCTGGTGGCCCGCCCGGCGGTCGCCACGCCGGACCCCGACGCCCTCGCCGAGGCCGCCACCGCCCTCGAGTCGGCCTCCGCGGTGACCCTGCTGGTGGGCGCCGGTGCGCGGCACGCCCGCGCGGAGGTGCTGCGACTGGCCGAGCGGCTCTCCGCGCCGATGGTGCTCTCGCTCAAGGCCAAGGAGGGGCTGGAGGAGGACAACCCCTACGAGGTCGGCCAGTCGGGCCTGCTGGGCAACCACGCCTCCGAGGTGGCCTTCTCCGGCTGCGACGTGCTGGTGCTCCTCGGCACCGACTTCCCCTACACCGGCTTCCTGCCCGAGGGGAAGACGGTCGTGCAGGTCGACCTCGACGGCGCCCGGATCGGCCGGCGGATCCCGGTGCAGCACGCCGTGGTCGGCGACGCCCGTCTCGCCATCGAGGGCCTGCTCGCTCGGCTGTCGGCCAAGCCCGACCGGTCGCACCTGGAGTCGGCGCGCTCGTCGTACGACGCCTGGCGCGAGCGGCAGCAGCGCCTGACCGACCCCGACCACGACCGACGACCGCGCGGCCTGCTGCGCCGCCGCGTCGACAACCCCGACGCGCTGATCCGCCCCGAGCTGCTGGCCGCGGCCGTGGACCGCCACGCCGCGAGCGACGCCGTCTTCACCACCGACACCGGCATGGCCACCACCTGGCTCGCGCGCTTCGTGCGCATGTCGGGCACGCGCCGGCTGCTCGGCAGCTACAACCTCGGCTCGATGGCCAACGCCATGCCGCAGGCCCTGGGTGCCCAGGGCCTCGACCGGGGCCGCCAGGTGGTGGCCTTCTGCGGTGACGGCGGCCTGTCGATGCTGATGGGCGACCTCCTCACCGCCGTCTCCCACGACCTGCCGGTCAAGCTGGTGGTCTTCGACAACGGCCGCCTGGGCATGGTCAAGCTGGAGATGGAGCAGGCGGGGCTGCCCGAGTTCGGCACCGTCCTGCACAACCCCGACTTCGCCGCGGTGGCGCGGGCCGTGGGCCTGCACGGGGTGCGGGTCACCGACCCCCACGACGTCGACGAGGCCGTGCGCGAGGCGCTGGCCCACCCCGGGCCCGTGCTCCTCGACGTGGTCACCAACCCCGACGAGGTGGCCGTGCCGCCGACGCCCACCGTCGCGCAGGGCTGGGGCTTCGCGCTGGCCAAGACCAAGGAGTTCGTCGCCGCTCCGGAGTGACCTCGCGGCACGGGTTTCGCGCCTGTGGCGGCGTTGGGGACAATGGGTGCACCATGGCACCCACCCCTCTGCCGCAGCCCGGCCAGACCGCGCCCGCGATCATCCGCAACTTCTGCATCATCGCGCACATCGACCACGGCAAGTCGACGCTGGCCGACCGGATGCTGCAGCTGACCGGCGTGGTCGACGAGCGCGCCGCCCGGGCGCAGTACCTCGACCGCATGGACATCGAGCGCGAGCGCGGCATCACGATCAAGAGCCAGGCCGTGCGCATGCCGTGGACGGTGCCGGCGGCCAACGAGCAGGGCGCCGAGGCCGGCGACTACGTGCTCAACATGATCGACACGCCGGGCCACGTCGACTTCACCTACGAGGTCTCGCGTTCCCTGGAGGCCTGCGAGGCCGCGGTCCTGCTGGTCGACGCGGCCCAGGGCATCGAGGCGCAGACGCTGGCCAACCTCTACCTCGCCATGGGCGCCGACCTGCACATCATCCCGGTGCTCAACAAGATCGACCTGCCCAGCGCCAACCCCGAGAAGTACGCCGCGGAGCTCGCCGGGCTGGTCGGCTGCGACCCCTCCGACGTGCTGCGGGTCAGCGCCAAGACCGGCGTCGGCGTGGCCGACCTGCTCAACGAGATCGTCAAGCAGACCCCGCCTCCCGTGGGCGAGGCCGACAAGCCCGCACGGGCGCTCATCTTCGACTCCGTCTACGACACCTACCGCGGCGTGGTCACCTACGTCCGCGTCATCGACGGCGAGCTCAGCCACCGCGACCGGATCAAGATGATGTCGACCGGCGCCACCCACGAGCTGCTCGAGCTCGGCGTGATCAGCCCCGAGCAGGTCAAGGCCGACAAGATCGGCGTCGGCGAGGTGGGCTACCTCATCACCGGGGTGAAGGACGTGCGCCAGTCGCGCGTCGGTGACACCGTCACCACCCAGCACCACGGCGCGACCCAGGCCCTGGGCGGCTACAAGCACCCCAACCCGATGGTCTACGCCGGTCTCTACCCCATCGACGGCGACCAGTTCGGCGACCTGCGCGAGGCGCTCGAGAAGCTCCAGCTCAACGACGCGGCCCTGACCTACGAGCCGGAGACCTCCGGCGCGCTCGGCTTCGGCTTCCGCCTGGGCTTCCTGGGCCTGCTGCACATGGAGATCACCCGCGACCGCCTCGAGCGCGAGTTCAACCTCGACCTCATCTCCACCGCCCCGAACGTGGTCTACGAGGTCGTCATGGAGGACGGCACCGAGCTGACGGTGACCAACCCCAGCGAGTACCCCGAGGGCAAGATCGCCGAGGTCCGCGAGCCGGTGGTCAACGCCACGATCCTCAGCCCCTCGGACTACATCGGCACGATCATGGAGCTGTGCCAGACCAAGCGCGGCACGCTCAAGGGCATGGACTACCTCTCCGAGGACCGTGTCGAGATGCGCTACACGCTGCCGATGGGCGAGATCGCCTTCGACTTCTTCGACCACCTCAAGTCCAAGACCAAGGGCTACGCCTCGCTCAACTACGAGCGCTCGGGCGAGCAGGCCGCCGACCTGGTGAAGGTCGACATCCTGCTCCAGGGGGAGCCGGTCGACGCCTTCTCCGCCATCGTCCACCGCGAGGCGGCCTACTCCTACGGCGTCATGCTGGCCGGCAAGCTCAAGGACCTCATCCCGCGCCAGCAGTTCGAGGTGCCGATCCAGGCCGCCATCGGCGCCCGGGTGATCGCGCGGGAGAACATCCGCGCCATCCGCAAGGACGTCCTGGCCAAGTGCTACGGCGGCGACATCACCCGCAAGCGCAAGCTGCTGGAGAAGCAGAAGGAGGGCAAGAAGCGGATGAAGATGGTCGGCCGCGTCGAGGTCCCCCAGGAGGCGTTCATCGCCGCGCTGTCCAACGGCCCGACCGTCGCCGGCGAGAAGACCGGCAAGAAGTAGGTGCGGGCCCGGTGAGGCCACGGCTGCCGGCCGAGGTCACGGCCTTCGCCGCGCGTGGGCCCGACTGGGCGGCCTTCGTCGAGCGGCTGCCGCGGCTGGTCGAGGAGCTGGCCGGTGCGTGGGAGCTCGCCGCCGACGGCGAGGCCCGCGCCGGGCACTGCTCGTGGGTGCTGCCGGTGCGCACCGACCGCGGCGCGCCGGCGGTGCTCAAGCTCGCCTTCCCCGACGAGGAGTCCGAGCACGAGGCACTGGTGCTCCAGCGCTGGGGCGGGCGCGCGAGCGTGCGGCTGCTGCGCGCCGACCCCCACCGCCGCGCGCTGCTGCTGGAGCGCCTGGAGGACCGCGACCTCACCGACGCCTGGGACGTCGAGGCCTGCGAGGTCGTCGGCGGGCTCTACGCCGCGCTCCACACGCCGGCCCCGCCGCAGCTGCGCACCCTCGCGTCGTACGTCGAGCCCTGGAGCGAGCGGCTGGCCGGGCTGCCGCGCGACGCCGGGGTGCCGCACCGCCTGGTGGAGCAGGCGGTGGCGCTGGGCCGCGACCTGCTGGGCGACCACGCGGCCGCCGGCACGACGATCCACACCGACCTGCACTACGCCAACGTGCTGGCCACCTCGCGCTCCGACGGGCCGGAGTGGCTGGCGATCGACCCGAAGCCGGTCAGCGGCGACCCGCACTACGAGGTGGCGCCGCTGCTGTGGAACCGCTGGGAGGAGGTCCTGGCCTCCGGCGACGTGCGCGACGCGGTGCGCCGCCGCTTCCACACCACCATCGACACCGCCGGTCTCGACGAGGACCGTGCCCGCGACTGGGTCGTCGTGCGCATGCTGCACCAGGCCCTGTGGTCGGTGGAGTCGGGAGCGCCCGACGCCGAGTGGCTGACCCGCTGCATCACGATCGCCAAGGCCGTGCAGGGCTGAGCCGGGTTACCCTCGGGGCAGGACACCAGCGCAAAGGGGGACGACGGTGACCGATCAGGACCAGTCGCAGGACCAGTCGCAGGACGCAGCGGGCGACGCGGGCGACGCGGGCGACGCGGGAGCGGGCCCGGCGGGTGACGTCGGGGCGCGGGCCGCGGCGCTGCGCGCGGAGCTGGCGACGCGGCGCGAGGCCAGCGGGCTGCTCGCCGAGGCCACGCGCGTGCGCGACGCGGCCGTGGCCGAGGCCGACGACCTCGTGCGCGAGGCCCAGGAGCTGGCCACCACGCTGGTGGCTGAGGCCCGCGCCGACGCCGAGCGCGAGCGCGACGCCGCGGCGGAGCGGGCCCGCAGCACGGTGGCGGAGGCGGAGGCGACGGCCACCCGGGTGAAGGAGGAGGCCGAGGCGGAGGCCGTCCGGGTGCGCGACGAGGCCGACGCCGCGCGCGCCGAGGCCCGCCGCGAGGCCCGGGCCGAGGCCCTCGCCGAGATGGCCCAGGTGCGCCAGCAGGCCGAGCGGCTCATCGCCGGGATCGACTCCGACCTGCGCGGTCTCGCCACCACCCTGGCGAGCGCCAGCACGGTGGCGCTCGCGGTGACCACCGCGGCCGCCGAGCTCGACGCCGCCGTCGGCTCCGACCTGACCGACACGACCGACACGACCGACACGGCGGACACGACCGACACGGCGGACGCACCCCAGGGCGCCGACGGCCCCTCCGGCCCGGGGGGCGAGGTCACCGCGCTGCCGGTCGTGGTCGTGGGTCCCGACGACCACGCTGCCGACGACCTCGCTGCCGACGACCTGGCCGACGACCTGGCCGACGACGGCGACGGGGAGCCCGGGTCCACCTCGGGCGCGGAGACCGCCCCCGGCCCGGTGCCCGTGGGGGAGGACGAGGCCGTGGCGCCCGAGCCCCGGCCCGAGCCGGCGACGGGCCCGTCGCAGCGGACGGCGTCGGGCGCCCGTGCCGCGGGCGGCGAGCAGGACGACCTCGACCAGGCCCTCACGGGTGCCCGCCCGCTCGGCTGGCTCTTCCGCGGCCACTGATCCGCTCGGGCGGCCGCGGCGCACGCGGCGCCCTCGGCGCCTCCAGCGCCCGGGCCGCCCGGGGCTCGCGGGCGTGGCTAGCCGCAGGTCGGTGCGACGGGGCTGGTCGAGGGGTCGAGCGGTCGCACCGTGATCGAGTCGACCACGGTGCCCTCGGGCACGCCCTGGAAGAGCTGCATCTCGATCGGGCGCACCTCGAAGGCCGTCAGGCAGGTCCACACCCCGGTGACGACCGCCACCAGCTGACCGTCGACGCCGCGCAGGATGGCCTGCACGAGGGCCTGCGGGATGTCGGCGCTGCCCACGGTGAGGTCGGCGTTGACGACGGTGCGGCTGGCGTTGAGGTCGCTGGCCAGGCCGGTGGCCGAGGCGGTGGAGCTGTCCTGGTCGGTCGCGGCGGGCTGCCAGGCGACGTCGCGGTAGTCGAGGTCGACCGCGGCGACCTCCCCGACGTCGACGCCGACGGGGAAGTAGAGCCCGTAGATCTCGCCGGGGGCCAGGTCGGTGACGGTGCAGCAGGCGTCCTGCCCGACCATGGCGCTGGCGCTCCAGGTGCCGAGGGACACGTCGTCGCGGTCGAAGGCCTCGAGGGTGACCTCGGCGGTGCGCAGCGTGCGGTCCTCCTCGTTGCGCACCAGCACCGAGAGGAGTCCGTCGGTGACGGCCCACTCGCTGGTGGTCAGCACGTCGGGCGCCTCGGCCGCGCCCGAGGCGGGGGCGTCGGCCGCGCCGGCCACCTGGGCCCGCAGGTCGGCGCAGCCGGCGAGGGCCAGCAGCAGAGCGGGCAGCAGGAGCGCCACCAGGAGGCGGGCCGGCTGGGTGCGCATGTGTTCCCCCGAATCACCGTCGACACGCGTGGACCGGCCCCCATGATGCCCTCGCGGGTGTGGCGACACACCATCCGGGGTAGCGTCGGAGCACGATCATGGCGATCGGGAGGACGTCCCGGTCGCAGTCCGGGGGGATGATGTTCGACGTCGCGCGTGCCGTGGTGGCCGCACCGACGCGCGCCCTCCCGCCCCGCGAGCGTCCTGTGGGCACGGGGGCGCTGTGGTTCGCCACGCACGCCGTGAGCCTGAAGGCCGGGCAGACCGTCGTGCTGCTGGCCCTGGCCGCGGCCCTGGTGCCGGCCGACCTCGGGGTCGTCGCCCTGGCCACGCTGGTGTCGAGCGCCGTGGCGCTCGTCAGCGGTCTCGGGGCCTCCGCCGCCCTGGTGCGCTGGGAGGGCGACGTCGACCGGGCCGCCCGCTCCGCGGTCTCCCTCGCGCTGGCCTCGGGCGCCGCGGCGACGCTCGCGGTGTGGGTCTCGGCGCCGGCGCTGGTGTCCGCGCTGGGGGCGGGGCCCGCCGCCGTGGGCCCGGTGCGCGGGCTCGTGCTGACGGCGCCGCTGGTCGCGGCGGCCATGGTCACCCTCGAGCTGATGCGCCGGCGCCTGGCCTTCGGCCGCCGGGTGCTGCCCGACGTCGCGGCCTCCCTGCTGGGGGCCGCGCTGGCGGTGTGGCTGGTCGGGCGTGGCTGGGGCGTCGGAGCGCTGGTGGCCGGCCAGGTGGTGCAGGGCGTCGCGGTGCTGCTGCTGGCCTGGTGCGTGCACCCGCCCGTGCGCCCGGGCTGGCACGCCGACGACGTGCGCGGCCTCCTGCGCTTCGGGCTCCCGTGGTCGGGGGCCCACCTGCTCGAGCTCGTCCAGGTCAACCTCGACTACGTCGTGGTCGCCCACCTGCTCGGCGCCGTGGCGCTGGGCCACTACTCGTTGGCCTTCCGGGTGGCGGCGGTGCCCTACCTCCTGGTGGCCGTGGTCCTCTCCAGCGCCGCCTTCCCCGTGCTGTGCCGCCGGCACGGCGCGGAGCTGCGGGCCACGGTGTCGGACCTCGCGCGGCTCTCGCTGGCGCTGCTCCTGCCCGTCTGCGGGCTGCTGGCCCTGCTGGCCGACCGCCTGGTGCTGCTGGGACCCGCGTGGGCACCGGCCGTGCCGGTGCTCCGGGTGCTCGCGGCCTACGCCCTCGCGGCGGGGCTGCTCCACGTGACGCTGACCGTGCTGCACGCCATGGGCCGTCCCGGCGAGGCGGTGCTCGCGCGGCTGGCCCACCTGCTGCTCCTGCTGCCGACGCTGCTCCTGCTCGCTCCCGCCGGGGTCGTGGCCGTCGCCGCGGCGCAGGTCGTCGTGGCGGCGGCCGTGCTCCTGGCGGCCCTCGCGCGCGTCGGCTTGCTCCTGGGGGAGGGCCGGACCCGATGACCCTCATGCTCCGGGAGGCGCCCAGCGCCCTGCTGTCGGTGGGGCGCCCCCGTCGGCACGACCCGTCGCGGCGGACCCGGCCGGCGTGGCTGCACACCGTCGTACCGGTCCTGCTCGCCCTCCTGGGCGGCGTGTCGGTGGGTCTCGCCCCGGGCCTGACCGGCCTGGTCGTGCTCGCCGTCGTCGTGCTGACGCTGCTGCTGGGCCAGATCGAGATCGCCGCCCTGGTGGTCGTGGCGGCGTCGGTCTTCGAGGACTACCTGGTCTTCGTCTCGCCCGCCGCCACCAAGACGCTGGCCGTGGTGGTGGTGGTCGCCTGGGCCGTGCGCCGGGCCGCGCGGCCCTTCCACCACGCACCGCGCAGCCCCGTGCTGGTGTCGGCCGGCGTGCTCGTCGTAGTGCTGCTGCTGTCGACCCTGGTCACCGGCTCCGACGGCGCCGCGGTGGCCACCCTGGGTCGGTGGGCCGGCTTCCTGGCCGTGCTGGTCGTGCTCGCCGACTGCCTGCGCGGGCGCCTGGCGCCCACCGTGCTCGCCGAGGTCTACGTCGCGTCCTGCGCCCTGGCGGCCCTCTGCGCCCTCGTGGTCTTCCCCTCTGCCGACGGCGACCGCCGGGTCGGCGGGCCGGTGGCCGACCCGAACGACTTCGCCTTCTACCTCCTCGCCGCGGTGCCGCTCGGCCTGGCCGTGCGTGCGGAGAGCCGCCGACCCCGCGCGTGGGACCTCGCCACGGTCGTGTGCGCGGTCGCCCTGGCCGGCACCTACTCCCGCGGCGCCGTGCTCGGGCTGCTTGTCGCGCTGGGCGTCGCCGTCGTGGTGCGGCTGCTGCCGTGGCGCGCCGTCGGCGCCCTGCTGGTGGTCGTGGTCACCGCGGTCGCCTTCACGGCGTCGGTCAACGCCGACCTGGTGAGGGTCAGCTTCGAGCAGAAGCAGGCGGTGGCCCAGGAGAACGTCTCCCAGCGCCTCGAGCTGTGGCAGCAGGCCGCGCGGATGACCCTCGACGCGCCGCTGCTCGGTCACGGCCCCGGGTCCTTCGCCGAGGAGCACCAGGACTACGCCGGCGACGCCGGGGCCTCCGTGGCCGACCTCGACACCGCCCACAACACCTATCTCGAGGTGGCGGCCGAGCTCGGTCTCCTCGGCCTGCTGGCCCTGCTCTCGGTGCTCGGGACCGCCTTCGCCGGCGCCTGGGCCCGCTGGCGGCGCGACCGCTCGCCGCTGGCCGCGGGGGTGTGCACCGCCCTGGTGGGCACCGGGGTGGCCGCGTCCTTCCTCAGCGAGCAGTTCTACCTCCCGCTGTGGCTGCTGGCGGCCCTCGCCGTCGCGGTGTCCGTCGGCGACCGCGCACCCGCGCGGCGACCACCGCGCGTGCGCCGCGCCCGATGAGGCACCCCGACGAGGTCCGCCCGACGAGGTCGGACGTGCCCGCCGAGCACCGGTGGCGCGGCCGGGTGGTGCACGTGCTGACCCAGCCGGGGGGCGGACCGGCCGACCACGTGTCCGCGGTGGCGGCCGCCATGGCCCGACAGGGGATCGAGGTGCACGTGGTGGGTCCGGCGTCGCCGCGCACGGAGACGGTGCGGGCGGCGGGGGCCGCCTGGCACACGGTGGCGGTGACCTCCAAGCGGGACGCCGCCGGGGCCCTGGCGCTGGCGCGGGTCGTGCGCGGCCTGCGCCCCGACGTCGTCCACCTCCACGACCGGCGGGCGGCCTGGGTGGGCCGCCTCGCCGCCCCCGCCCTGCAGGCGGGCGTGGTCCACACCGTGCACGGGGTCGCCGATGGCCTGAGCGACCAGGTGGCGGGCAACGCCCTCGTCGGCCCGCGCCGGCGGCGCGACGACCTCTACTACGTCGCCGGCGAGCGGTGGGCGACCCGGTGGTCGGCCCGGTGGACGCGCACGCGGGTGGTCACGCCCAGCCGGGCCGTCGCGGACTTCCTGGTGCACCGCGTCGGCGTGGACCCCGACCTGCTCGACGTCGTGCCCAACGGCGTCGAGGTACCGCCCGTCGGCCCCGTCGGACCCGCCGGACCCGCCCGGGCGCCGGCCCTGGTGTGGGCCGGCCGGCTGGTGCCGGCCAAGCGGCCCGGCGCTCTGCTCGACGCGGTCGAGCGGGTGTCGGGGCTGGGACCGGTGGTGATCGCGGGGGAGGGGCCGGAGCGCGACCTCCTGCTGCGCCGCGTGGCGGCGACCGGCTGGCGCGGCCCGGGCGGCGTCGAGGTGGTCGGGCAGCTGCCCGACCTCGCCCCCGCGCTGGCTGCGGCCGACGTCTACGTGTCGACCTCCGCCGCCGAGAACCAGCCGCTCGCGATGCTCCAGGCCATGGCCCACGGCCTGCCGGTGGTGGCGACCGCGGTCGGCGGGGTGCCGGAGGTCGTGCGCGACGGCGTCGAGGGCCTCCTGGTGCCGGTCGACGAACCCGACGCCCTGGGGGGCGCGCTCCGCCGGCTGCGCGACGACCCGCGGCTGCGACGGCGGCTCGGCACGGCCGCGCGCGAGAGGGTGGCGGCCGGGTGGACCCGGTCGCACTGCGTCGCGGGACTGCTGCGGACCTACGACCGGGTGACGGCGTGAGGGTGCTGGTCACGATCGCCGAGATGGGACCGGGCGGCGCGGAGACGCTGGTCGCGGAGATGGCCGCCCACCTGGCCGCCGAGGGCCACCAGGTCAGCCTGGCCAGCAGCGGCGGCTTCCGGGAGCGGGAGGTCGCCGGGATCGGCGGTGTCGAGACGCTACGCGTGCCGCTGCGACGTGACACGGCCCTCGACCGCACGCGCTCCGTCGTACGCCTCGCGGCGCACGCCCAGCGCCTGCGCCCCGACCTGGTCCACGCCCACAACGTCCGGGCCACCCTCGTCGCCCGGATGGCGACCTATCCCGCGGGTGGACCTCCGGTGCTGAGCACCGTGCACGGCCTCCCGCCGCAGAGCTACCCCCGCGCCGTCGGGGTGCTGACCCGCTGCGCCGACCACGTCGTGGCCGTCTCCGACTCCGTCGCCGACGACCTCGTGGCGGCCGGGCTCGACCCGCAGCGGCTCTCGGTCATCGAGAACGCCGTGCGGGTGGCTCCGGCGGCCCGCGCCGGCGACCGGGTCGCAGCGCGGCGCGACCTGGGGCTCCCCGAGGGGGGACCGGTGGTGCTCTGCCTGGCCCGGCTGGCCGGGCCCAAGCGCCAGGACCTGCTGGTCGAGGCCTGGGCCGAGCGCAGGGCCCAGCACGGGGACGGGCGCGCGCACGGGGAGGCGCTCGGCACCCTGCTGCTGGTCGGCGAGGGGCCGCATCGCCGAGCCCTCGAGCAGCAGGTCGCCGACGCCGGGCTCACCGCGAGCGTGCGCCTGCTCGGCGAGCGCGCCGACGTGGCGCGACTGCTGGCCGCGGCCGACGTCCTGGTGCTCCCCAGCGACCGCGAGGGCCTGCCGATGGCCGTGCTCGAGGCCATGGCGGTCGGGGTGCCCGTGGTCGCCAGCGACGTGGGCGGCCTGGCCAGCCTGGGCGATGCCGTGACGCGGGTGGCGCCGGGCTCCGCGCCCCGGCTGGCGGCCGGTCTGCACGAGGTGCTCGCCGGCGGCCGCGCGGTCACCGAGCGCACGGCGCGGGCCCGCGGGCTCGTCGACGCGCGTTTCGCCACGGCGACCATGCACGCGGCCTACCGTGACCTCTACCGCAGGCTGCTGACGGGTTTGGGTGGTGCGCTCGGGTGGTAGACATTTCAAGCGGTGGCCGCACCAGGGTGCCACCGTGCAGCACTCCGCTCGGGGGCGTGCGGGGCCGGGAAGATCTCCTGGCCACGGGTGAGGACGGTCGGGCAGGACCGACCGCGGAGAGCGTGGGCATGGAGCTGCGAGACATGGGGGCCGCACTGTGGCGCCAGCGTCTGCTGGTGGCCGTGGTGGTGGTGGTCACGGCGATCGGCGTCGCGGTGGGGGTGTGGTCCTCGACCAAGACCTACACCGCGACCGCGACGGTGTCGGCCGCCCCGGCGCCCGGAGCGCCCGCCCCGGCCGAGCTCGACGACCTGCGCGCGACCCTGGCCGAGACCGCCACGACGCCCGAGGTGCTGCGTCAGGCCGCCACGCGCGCCGGGGTCGACCGGTCGGTGGGGCAGCTGCTCGACGAGGTCGACGCGCGCTGGGTCGAGGGCACCCAGCTGATCGAGATCACCGTCGCCGACCCGTCGGCCCGCGACGCGGCGGGCCTGGCCAACGCCGCGTCCTTCACGCTGCAGCAGAGCGACCCCACCGGGGCCTTCGAGTTCACCGACGTCGACCCCGCGGTCGAGCCGGCGACCTACTCCAGCCCCGACCTCCCGCTCGCCATCGGCGTCGGCGTGCTGCTGAGCCTGGTGCTCGCGGTGGTCTCGGCCCTGGCCCGCGACCGCCGGACCTACACGGTCAAGGACGCCCACGGCGTCGAGGCGGCGCTGCGGGCCCCCGTGCTCGCCCACGTGGCCCCACCCCGGTCGCCGACCCTGCAGGCCATGTTCACCGGCACGCCGGCCGCCGACGTCTTCCGCCGCCTGCGCCTGTCGCTGGAGGCCTCGCACCGGGCGCACCCGCCGCGCCTGGTCGTCGTCACGGGGGTGACGACGGGCGACGTCAACGCCTGGCTCGGCGCCAACCTGGCCATCTCCCTGGCCTCGGCCGGGCGCCGGGTGCTGCTCCTCGACGGGCGGCTCGCGACCCCTGCCGACGAGCCCCTGCCCGAGGAGCCCGACACCCCCGGTCTCCACGACGTGCTGCGCGGCACGCCCTGGGAGCACGCGGTCAGCCCCGGCCCCGTCGACGGACTCAGCGTGCTGCCTCCCGGTCGCGCGCCCGCCTCCGACGCGGGCGCCGAGCCGGGCGACCTGCTCGAGCGGAGGTTCGGGGCGCTGGCCGAGGCCCTGACCCGCACCTTCGACGTCGTGGTGGTCATCGCCCCCTCGCTGGAGGAGCGCGACGACGCGCTCGTCATGTCCGCGGGCGGCTCGCTGCTGCTCGGGGTCGTAGAGGGCGTCATCAGTCCCGAGGCGCTGGCCGCCTACGCCGACCGGTTCGTCGTCGCCGGCGTGCGCCTGGCCGGCACCGTGCTCGTCGGGCACCGTGCCGAGGCGCTGGCGCCCTGAGCGCCGCGACCGCCCCCGTCGGGGCCACGCCGGGCCGTCCGCACGTGCTGCACGTCAGCGTGCCGACGAGCGAGGGCACGGCCGAGGTGCTGCTGGGCTACGTGCGCGAGCAGCTGGCCCGGGGCTGGCGGGTGAGCGTGGCCTGCCCCTCGGAGGGCTGGCTGGGCTACGCGGCCCGCGAGGCCGGCGCCGAGGTGGCGTGGTGGCGCGCCGGCCGTGAGCCCGGCGTCGGGACCCTGGAGGAGACCGCCCGTCTGTCCGCGCTGGTCACCAGGCTCGGTCCCGACCTGGTGCACCTGCACAGCTCGAAGGCCGGTCTGGCCGGTCGGCTCGCGGTGCGCCGGCGCGTGCCCACCGTCTTTCAGCCCCACGCCTGGTCCTTCCAGGCCGGGTCCGGCACGTCGAGCCGGCTGGCGCTGCTGTGGGAGCGCTTCGCCGTGCGGTGGACCGACCAGGTCGTGTGCGTCGGCGAGGGGGAGCGGCTCGTGGGCGAGGCGGCGGGCGTGCGCGCCGAGGTGACCGTGGTGCCCAACGGGGTCGACCTGCGCCGCTTCGGCCCGACCAGCCCCGAGGACCGGGTCGAGGCGCGGGCGCGCCTGGGCCTGCGCGAGGCCCCGACGGTCGTGTGCGTGGGGCGGCTGAGCCACCAGAAGGGCCAGGACGGGCTGCTCGACGCCTGGACGTCGGTCCTCGAGGCCGTGCCGGGTGCCCAGCTGGTGCTCGTCGGCGCCGGGCCCGACGAGGCCGACCTGCGCCGGCGTGCCAGCGGCCTCCGCGGGGTCGTCTTCGCCGGCGCCCGCGTCGACGTGCCCGACTGGCTCTCGGCGGCCGATGTCGTGACCGTGCCCTCGCGCTACGAGGGCATGGCCCTCGCGCCGCTCGAGGCGATGGCGAGCGGACGCAGCGTCGTGGCCACCGACGTCCCGGGGATCGCCGAGGGCGTGGTCGACGGCGTGGGGGCCCTCGTGCCGCCCGGCGACCCGGACGCCCTCGCCGCGGCCCTGGCCGAGCGGCTCCTCGACCCCGCGCGGGCCGACGACGAGGGGTGGGCGGGCTACGACCACGTCAGCGCCGAGCGCGACGCCGCCGAGGCCGCCCGGCGCGTGGCCCGGCTGTCGCTGGGCCTGATGGCGTCACGCAACCGGGCCTGAGCGCGGCCGGACGACCCGCCGGGGGACGGGTCAGGCGCCGCGGCGCACCGACTCGGGCGTCCCCTCGGAGCCCCGGTGCCCGGCGGGCGGACGCTGCGCGCCGTCGATGCGACGTACGACGGCCGGGTCGACGGTGACCTCGGCGGCCCGGTCGTCCCCCGTCCCGTGGTCGGCGGTCGTGGGGCCGATCGAGGCCGGCGTGGCCGCGGGCTGGGGTCGCACGAGCGTGCGTGCGGTGCGCACCACGATCTTGACGTCGCCCCACAGCGACCAGTTCTCGATGTAGTAGTTGTCGGCCCGCACCCGGTCGTCGATGGAGGTGTCGCCCCGCAGGTCGTTGACCTGCGCCCAGCCGGTCAGGCCCATCGGCACCCGGTGACGGTGGCCGTAGCCCCGGGTCTCGCGGGAGAACTGCTCGACGAAGTAGGGCCGCTCGGGGCGCGGGCCGACCAGGCTCATGTCACCGCGCAGGATGTTGACCAGCTGCGGCAGCTCGTCGAGACCGGTGCGGCGCAGGAACCGACCGACCGGGCCGATGCGGTGGTCGTTGTCGATGTTCCACGCCGTGGCGCTCTCGGAGGGGTCGGCGGGCTTCATCGAGCGGAACTTCATCAGCTCGAAGGTGCGACCGCCGCGGCCCACGCGCACCTGGCGGAAGATGACGCCCGGCCCGGTCTCGAGCCGGACCGCGAGCGCGATGCCGAGCATGAGGGGGGCGAGGGCGGCCAGGGCGGCCGCCGACAGGGTGGCGTCGAAGCACCGCTTGACGAGCAGGGCGTGGGGCCGCACCCGCCAGCGGCGCAGCCGCACGACGGCGACGTCGCGCACGACCTCGATGCGGCTGGGGCGGTCGAGGCCCATCATCTCGTAGAAGCGCGGCACCACGAAGACCTGGTGGTCCTGGCTCTGGCAGTAGCGCACCAGGGCCAGGGCCCGCTCGTCGGGCGCGTTGCCGAAGGCGAAGATGACGTCGTTGACGTCGAGGGCCCGCATCGCGTGGGGCAGGTCGCCGAGCGCGCCGAGCAGGGGCACGGGCAGGTCGAGGGCGGTCTCGACGTCGTCGTCGACGAACCCCACGGGGTGCAGCCCGAGGCTGCGGTCGGCGAGCAGGGCCGCCGCGAGGCGCCGGGCCACGCCGTCGGTGCCGACGATGACGACGGGGTGCGAGAGCACACCGCGCCGGCGCCCGGCCCGCACGAGCGCATACGCCACCCCGCGCAGCGTCGCCAGCAGGCCGAGCGTCGTGGCCGCGAAGGCCGCGACCGGGCCGAGCACCGCTCCGCCGTCGCCCACGTCGAGGCCGCTGGTGGCCAGCAGCAGGAGCGTGGCGGCGATCGCGGTCAGGCACAAGGCCGGCAGGTCCTCCAGGACCGACAGCACGAGTCGGGAGCGCTGGAGGCTGAGACCCCGGCTGACGACGGCGCCGCCGACGGCGGCGCACAGCACGGTGACGAGCGTGACGGAGTCGGCGACGACGAGGCTGGCACCCGTGACGGCCAGCAGGTCGGCGGCGATGAGCAATGGTGTGACGCTGGCCAGTCCTGGCACGACGTCGTCCATGTGAAGACGCATGTAACTGATACCCCCCGGTATGACACCACTCAACCTATCCCGGTGGGCCCGGTCCAAACCACCGGGGTGCGTGACGTGTCACACGGTGTGGCGCCGGGTGCCGGACCGCGGGCTGGCACGATGGCGACGTGGCGGTGGTGCGGTCGGTCAACGTGGGTCGTCCCCGTGCGGCGTCGTGGGCGACCACGGGGCGCACCTCCATCGACAAGACCCCGGTCGTGGGTCGGGTGCGGGCCACGGCGGCGGGGCTGGTGGGCGACGAGGTGTCGAACCGCCGCCACCACGGGGGTCCTGACAAGGCCGTCTACGCCTACGCCCGCGAGGCGATCGACGACTGGGCCGCGGAGCTGGGCCACGACCTGCCCGACGGGCAGCTGGGGGAGAACCTCACGCTGAGCGGGCTCGACGTCGACGCCTGCGAGATCGGCGAGCGCTGGGAGGTGGGGGAGGTCGTGCTGGAGGTGCGCTCGCCCCGCACCCCGTGCCGCACCCTGAGCGGCTGGATGGACCACTGCGGGCTGCCCGCCGAGGCCTGGCTGCGGCGCTTCACCGAGCGGGCCCGCCCCGGCGCCTACCTCAGGGTGCTGGGGGAGGGGACGCTGGCCGCCGGCGACGAGGTGCGGGTGCGCCACCGGCCCGGGCACGGTGTGACCGTCGCGCTGATGTTCCGGGCCGTGCACCTCGACCGGACGCTGCTGCCCCGACTGCTGGAGGTGCCCGACCTGGTGCCGGAGGCGCGGCTCGCCGCCGAGCGCTGGGTCGCCGGGGGCGCGCGTCCCGGGTAAAGCCTGGCCCGACACGGACCGCCTGGGGGGATCCGGTTACTCACGGGTCACGACGTGACGTAGGTTACGGGCACTGTCGTCGTCCACCGCAGGAGAGCGTCAATGCCCGCCACCATCGACCCCGGCTTCGTCGATCACCTCACACCCAACGTCGCCCTGCTGTTCCTCGACCGGGTGGCCACCTCGCCCGACAGCGAGGCCTACCGCTTCCCGGTCGGCGAGGCCTGGGAGTCGGTGACCTGGCGCCAGACCGGCGAGCTGGTCTCCCGGCTCGCCGCCGGCCTGCTCTCGCTGGGCATCGAGCCCGAGCAGCGCGTCGGCATCGCCTCGAGCACGCGCTACGAGTGGGTCCTGGCCGACCTCGCGATCATGCTCGCGGCCGGTGCGACCACGACGGTCTACCCCACGACCAACAGCGAGGACACGGCGTACATCCTCAGCGACGCCGAGTGCCGCGTGGTCTTCGCCGAGGACGACGAGCAGCTGGCCAAGATCGCCGAGCACCGCGGCGAGCTCCCGGCCCTCGGCACGGTCGTGACCTTCGACGGTGCCGCCGACGGCGAGGGCGTGCTCAGCATGGACCAGCTCGCCGCCCGCGGCGACGCCTACCTCGCCGAGCACCCCGACGTCATCCGGCGCACCGCCGAGGCGATCCCGGCCGACCAGCTGGCCACGCTGATCTACACCTCGGGCACGACCGGGCGCCCCAAGGGCGTGCGCCTGCTGCACCGCGGCTGGGTCTACCAGGGTGCGCTCATCAAGGAGCAGGGGATCCTCGACGAGACCGACCTGCAGTTCCTGTGGCTGCCGATGGCCCACTCCTTCGGCAAGGTGCTGCTCTCGGCCCAGCTCGCCTGCGGGTTCGCCACCGCCATCGACGGTCGCGTCGACCGCATCGTCGACAACCTCGGCGTCGTCAAGCCGACCTTCATGGGTGCGGCCCCCCGCATCTTCGAGAAGGCCCACGCCCGCATCGTCACCATGCAGGCCGCGGAGGGTGGCGCGAAGGAGAAGATCTTCACCAAGGCCTTCGAGGTCGGCACGACCGTCGACCGCCTCAAGCGCGAGGGAAAGTCGGTCCCGCTGGCGCTGCGGGTGCAGCACGGCCTCTTCGACAAGCTGGTCTACAGCAAGGTCCGCGAGCGCTTCGGCGGCCGCGTGAAGTTCTTCATCTCCGGCTCCGCCGCCCTCAACTCCGAGATCGCCGACTTCTTCCACGCCGCCGGCATCCTCATCCTCGAGGGCTACGGCCTGACGGAGAACTCCGCGGGCGCGGCGGTCAACCACCCTGACGACTACCGCATCGGCAGCGTCGGCAAGGCCATGCCCGGCAGCGAGATCCGCATCGGGGAGGGCGACGAGATCCAGATCCGCGGCCCCCACATCATGGCCGGCTACCACAACCTTCCCGAGGAGACCGCCAAGGCGTTCACCGAGGACGGCTGGCTGCGCACGGGCGACAAGGGCAGCCTCGACGCCGAGGGCTTCCTCACCATCACCGGCCGGATCAAGGACCTCTTCAAGACCTCGGGCGGCAAGTACATCGCCCCCTCGGCCATCGAGGCCAAGTTCAAGGCGCTGTGCCCCTACGCCAGCCAGTTCCTCGTGTTCGGCAACGAGCGCAACTTCGTGGTCGCCCTCATCACCCTCGACCCCGACGCGATGGCGACGTGGGCCGAGGAGAACGGGATGTCGGGCGCCTCCTACACCGACATCGTGCGCTCGGAGAAGGTCCGCGCGATGGTCGGGGGCTACGTCGACCAGCTCAACGAGCGGCTCAACCGCTGGGAGACCATCAAGAAGTGGGACCTACTCGACCACGACCTGACCATCGAGTCCGGCGAGCTGACCCCCTCGATGAAGGTCAAGCGCAACGTGGTGGAGAGCAACAACTCCGAGAGGATCGCCTCCTTCTACTCCTGAGCGCAGGCTCCCCACAGGGGGCGCACAGGCAGGACGACTCGAATGGGTGCCGGCGGGAGACCGCCGGCACCCGTTCCGTCTTCCGAGGAGAGCCATGACCCCGCACCAGCGCCACGACCACCACCATGACCACCAGGGCGACCTCGAGGACCACGACCTGGGCCTGAGCCACGACCTGCCCCGGATCGTGGAGCGCAACCGTCTCGGGCGGCGCCGCTTCCTCGCCGCGGTGGGTGGCGTGGGCGCGGCCACGGCGCTCGCGGCGTGCTCCGCCGATGCCGACTCGACGAGCGGCGCCGGTGGCGGCACCGCGGGCGGCACCCCGCCGGAGGGCGGGCCCGGCGGCGCGGCGCCCGCCGGGTCCGAGGTGGAGGTCGCCGAGGGCGAGATCCCCGAGGAGACCGCCGGTCCCTACCCCGGTGACGGGTCCAACGGCGTCAACGTGCTGACGGAGTCGGGGGTGGTGCGCTCCGACATCACCCGCAGCTTCGGCTCCGCCTCGGGCGTGGCCGAGGGGGTGCCCACGACGCTGCGCCTCAAGGTCTACGACCTCACCGGCGACGAGGCCGAGGTGCTGTCGGGGGCGGCGGTCTACGTGTGGCACTGCGACCGCGACGGGGAGTACTCGATGTACTCGGAGTCCATCGCGGAGGAGAACTACCTGCGCGGGGTCCAGGAGACCGACGAGAAGGGCTGGGTGGAGTTCACCACCATCTTCCCCGCCGCCTATTCGGGTCGCTGGCCCCACGTGCACTTCGAGGTCTACCCCAGCCTCGAGGACGCCACGAGCGCCTCCAACAAGCTGCGCACCAGCCAGCTGGCCATCCCCCAGGACGTCGCCGACGCCGTCTACGCCGAGGCCGAGGGCTACGAGCAGAGCGTCACGAACATGGCCCAGACCAGCCTCGACAGCGACAACGTCTTCTCCGACGGGTACTCGCTGCAGCTGGCGAAGGCGGCCGGGTCGGTGGCCGAGGGCTACACCCTGACCCTCAACGTCCCCATCTGAGCCCTCCGGGTCCGAGCCGCCGCCGAGCCGCCCGGGCCCCGGGTGGGAGGATGGCCAGATGCCCTCCGCCCTGCCCGACGGCGATCCCGTCCCCGCCGACGGGTCCCTGCCCGAGGCCGCCCTGGCGGGTCTGGGCCGGCGCCCGTTCGGCCTCTACGTCCACGTGCCCTTCTGCGCCGTGCGCTGCGGCTACTGCGACTTCAACACCTACACCGCCGAGGAGCTCGGCCCCGCCGGGGGCGCCCCGGGGGCCTCGCGCTCGACGTACGCCGCCGCGGCGGTGGCCGAGGTCCGGCAGGCGCGACGGGTCCTCGGCGAGGTCGACCTGCCCGTGTCGACGGTCTTCTTCGGCGGCGGCACCCCCACGCTGCTCGACCCCGACGACCTCGGGGCGGTGGTGGAGGCGGTCGCCGAGGAGTTCGGGCTGGCCCCCGACGCCGAGATCACCACCGAGTCCAACCCCGACAGCGTCGACGCCGCCGACCTGGCTCGGCTGCGCGAGCTGGGTCTCAACCGCGTCTCCTTCGGCATGCAGTCGCAGGTGGGCCACGTGCTGCGGGTGCTCGACCGCACCCACGACCCCCGCCGCGTGCCGGCGGCGGTCGCGTGGGCCCGCGAGGCCGGCTTCGAGCAGGTCAGCCTCGACCTGATCTACGGCACCCCCGGGGAGAGCCTGGAGGACTGGGCCACCTCGGTCGACGCGGCCCTGGCCTGCGAGCCCGACCACGTCTCGGCGTACTCGCTCATCGTCGAGGACGGCACCGCCCTGGCCCGCCGGGTGCGCCGCGGCGAGCTGCCGATGCCCGACGAGGACGACCTGGCCGACAAGTACGCCCTCGTCGACGAGCGGCTGGTCGCGGCCGGGCTGGGGTGGTACGAGGTGTCGAACTGGGCCCGGGGCATGCCGGCCAGCGGAGCCCACCGCTGCCGCCACAACGAGCTCTACTGGACCGGGGCCGACTGGTGGGGCGTCGGTCCCGGCGCCCACTCCCACGTGGGGGGCGTGCGGTGGTGGAACGTCAAGCACCCCGTCGCCTACGCCGAGCGGATCGGCGCCGGGCTGAGCCCGGCGCACGCGCGCGAGGTGCTCTCACCGGAGGACCGTCGCGTCGAGCGGGTGCTGCTGGAGCTGCGGCTGCGCGAGGGCCTCCCGCTCGACGTCCTCGATGACGCCGGCGCCGCCGCCGTGCCGGGGCTGCGCTCGCGGGGCCTCGTGCGGGTCGAGGGTGACCGGGTCGTGCTCGAGGACGCGGCGCGCCTCGTCGCCGACGGCGTGGTGCGCGACCTGCTCAGCTGACCATGCGGATGGTCAGCGGGTAGCGGTAGAGCTCGCCGCGCGCCGAGCGCACCGAGCCGATGACGGTGAACACCAGCCAGACCAGCCCCACCACCGGCAGCAGCAGGAAGCCCACCAGCGCCAGGGCGAGCACGAGCGACACGACGCCGTAGATGAGGATGGAGAGCTGGAAGTTGAGGCTCTCGACCGACTGCTGCCGCACGTAGGGCGAGGTGCCGCCCTTGAGGAGCAGCACGAGCAGCGGGCCGAGGAACGACAGGGCCACGAAGGCCGCGACGAGGGCCGACCAGTGCGCCGCGCCGCCCCAGGTGCGCTCGTCGGGGGTCAGGCCGTCGGGCCCCGGGGTCTGGCCGTAGGGGGTCTGGCCGTAGGGCTGCTGGCCGTAGGGCGGTTGGCCGAAGGGCGGCTGGGACATGGGGCCTCCTGGTGCCGGTCGCGGTCAGTCGACCGTGACGAAGTCGATCAGCTCCTCGACCCTACCGAGCAGGGCCGGCTCGAGGTCGTCGTAGGAGGCCACCTTGCCCAGGATGTGCTTCCAGGCGCGCGCGATGTCGGCCTGGTCGCGGTGCGGCCAGCCGAGGTGCTGGCACACGCCCTTCTTCCACTCCACCGAGCGGGGGATCGTCGGCCAGGCCGCCAGCCCCAGGCGGTCGGGCTTCACGGCCTGCCAGACGTCGATGAAGGGGTGGCCGACGATCAGGACGTGCTTGCCTACCGCCGAGCGCGCGATGCCCTGGGCGATGCGGCTCTCCTTCGACCCCGGCACCAGGTGGTCGACCAGCACGCCCACGCGCCGCTGCGGCCCGGGCCTGAAGTCGACCAGGTGGTCGGCGAGGTCGTCGACGCCGCCGAGGAACTCCACGACGACCCCCTCGATGCGCAGGTCGTCGCCCCAGACCTTCTCCACCAGTTCCGCGTCGTGGCGGCCCTCGACGAAGATCCTGCTCTGCCGCGCGACGCGCGCCTTCGCCCTCGGCACGGCGACCGAGCCCGACGCGGTGCGCGTTGGCGCGGCGGGGGCACCCTTGCGGGCCGGGGCCACGAGGATGACGGGGCGCCCCTCCAGCAGGAAGCCGGGGCCCAGGGGGAAGGTGCGCCGCCTGCTGCGGCGGTCCTCCAGCGTCAGCGTGTGCAGGTCCCGGTCGACGGCGACGATCTCGCCGACCCAGTCGGTGGTGACTTCCTCGACCACGGCTCCGAGCTCCGCGGGCGCCTCGACCGCGCGGCCCCGCTTCGGGGCGCGCCAGTCGCCGGAGAGCACGTCGCCGCCGTACCGATCACTCATCGCAGCAGGCTAGGACGCCCGTCGCCGCGAGCCGGCCCGGCGCGCCGGTCAGTGCTGGGTGTCGGGTTCCTCACCGTCGTCGTCGCCGTCGGCCTCCGCGGCCGGCTTGCCGTCGTGGAGGAGGTCGCCGGCGTCCTCGCCGGCGGGCAGGCCCTCCGCGAGGGGGTTGTCGTCGCCGGGCACGAGGTCCTCGGGCAGCTGGTCGTCGGAGATGCCGGTCCTGGGCTCGTCGGGGGTCTCGCTCATGGGGCGACGCTAGTGCGCGGGGGGCGGGCGGTCGACCGCCCGGCGGGGTGGTGACGGGGTGGGGTGGTGACGGCGTGGTGCCGCGGCGGGGCTGGGGGGCGGGTCAGACGAGGGGGAGCCGGCGCGGGGTGCGCGGCAGCTGGGAGTAGCCGCGGGCGACCGCGTCGGCGAGGGTCGCGGCCGGGTAGGGCCACGCCCCCGTGGCCAGGGCCTCGGCCTCGGGCACGCCGCGGGCCACCAGGTCGCGGATCTCGGTGGCCACCAGGCCGATCTCGTTGCGCTGGACCTCGACGAAGTCGCGGTCGACCGGCGACCCGTGGCCGGGCACGACCACCGAGCGACCGGTGGTCAGCGACAGCACGACGTCGAGGCTCCAGGGCCACTCCAACGGGAACGAGTCGGCGCCGTACGCCGGCACCGCGCCGTCCCCGGCACCGGCGGGCGGCGCCTCCTCGACGAGGTCGCCGGCCAGCAGCACGTCGACGTCGGGCACCCGCACCACGAGGTCGCCCGCGGTGTGACCGCGGCCGGGGTGGACCAGCTCGAGGGCGCGGTCGCCCAGGTCCAGCACCGCGGCGGAGGAGAACACGTGGTCGGGCGCGACCACCTCGGTCGCGTGGACCTCCTCGGCGTGCTCGCCCCGGTAGTCGCCCGTGCCGCGCCGGGCGGCCTCGGTGAGCAGCGCGGCGGCCGTCTCGTGGGCGTGCACGGGCAGGGGCCCCCAGGCCTCGAGGAACGCCCCGGTGCCGAAGGCGTGGTCGTAGTGGTCGTGGGTGGTCACGACGGCCACCACCTCGCCCCGGCCGAGCGCACGGACGTCGTCGACCAGCGCGCGGCCCGAGGCCAGCGACCCGTGCGTGTCGACCACCACCAGGCCGCGCTCACCGCGCACCACCGTGACGTTGACGTCGCACCACGCGCGCCGTGAGATCCAGACGCGGTCGGCGATCTCCTCGAAGTCCATCGGCTCAACCTAGCCGGGCGCGGGGCGCGGGGCGCGGGACGCGGGACGCGGGGAGCGGGGTGCGGGGTGCGGGGCGCGCCGCGCAATTGCGCTGGTTGAGCAGGGTGGGGCCGTCGGGGTGGTCGCGGATCACGCAGACCGGTGGGCGTCGAGGGGTGCGCGCTGCGCAATTGCGCCGGTTGAGCAGGCTGGGGCCGTCGGGGTGGTCGCGGATCACGCAGACCGGTGGGCCTCGAGGGGTGCGCGCTGCGCAATTGCGCTGGTTCAGCAGGGTGTGGCCGCCGGGGTGGTCGCGGATCACGCAGACCGGTGAGCCCTGCGCCCTGCCCCCTCCGCAATTGCGCTGGTTGAGCAGGCTGGGGCCGCCGGGGTGGTCTCCGATCACGCAGACCGGCGAGCCCCGAGGCGTGCGCGCTGCGCAATGGCGCTGGTTCGGCGGCTCAGGACCCCTGCTGTCCGCTCCGACCGGGCGACCCCGACCGCGCGAGGGTCGGAGCGGTCAGCAGATGCCGGCGCCGAGCTCGCGCCGCAGCATCGCGGCCAGCTCCACGGGCGTGCGCGCGGCGCGGGGGAAGACCAGGCGGGTGACGTGGGCGCCGGCGTCGTCGATCCAGCGCACGTCGACCCCGCCGGCGGTGAGCTCGGCCAGCTCGGCGGCGATGAGGCGCTCGACGGGCACGCCGGCGGCCAGGGCGACCGAGGCGCGCAGCTCCTCGGGGTGGCAGCGGCCCGCGTGCTCCACGCAGCGCTGCAGGTAGCCGCGGTTGAGCGCGTGGGCGGGCGCGGCGTACTCCTCGACAGGCACGGCCAGCGAGGTGGCGACGCCGTCGGGGCCGGTGAGCTGGAGGGCGACCTGCTCGGGCACCAAGCGCACGACCTGCCGCTCGTCCTCGCAGCAGGGGCAGGCCTCCAGGCCGGCCAGGGAGAGGCGGCCCGAGACCGTCACCGAGGGAGGCCGCGCGCCGGCGGGGCCGGCGAGGGCGCTGTCGACGGTGAGCACGGCCCCGGCGCCACGGGCGGCGGCCAGGGCGAGGTCGCCGGCGGGGGAGCAGGTGAAGGTCGGCACGCCGTCGCGCTCGGCCATGCCCAGGGTGTCGTCGCGCAGCACGTCGGGGGCGCCCTCGACGACCAGCCCGGCGTCGGTGGCGCACGACAGGACCGCGCGCGCCTCGGCCGCGACCAGGTAGGGGTCGTGGAGGGGACGGGTCGAGCTCTCGGCGGTCATGCTGCCTCCGATCGGCGGGCGGTCCTGGGTCGGACGCCGTGACGGGTGGTCGTTGTTAGGTGAGCCTAACCTACTCGGGTCGTCCGGGGGAGGGGCTCTCCGAGTCGGGTCCGCCACACGCGCCGGAGCGCGGACGCCCGGCGGCCGACGCGGTCCACGCCCGGGCTGCCGTGAGGGACCCGACCTTGTAGAGTTGGCACTCCACGGAATCGAGTGCCAATCGAGCGCGGCCGGGTGCCAGAGGCCCCGGACCGGGCCGGCGGGAGGAGGCGGGATGCAGGAGGACCGCAGGCTCGCCGTGCTGCGAGCCATCGTGGAGGACTACGTCGCCACCGACGAGCCGGTCGGCTCCAAGGCGCTCGTCGAGCGGCACGGGCTGGGCGTCTCCTCGGCCACCGTGCGCAACGACATGGCCGTGCTGGAGGACGAGGGCTACATCACCCAGCCCCACACCAGCGCCGGCCGCGTGCCGACCGACAAGGGCTACCGGCTCTTCGTCGACCGGCTCACCACGGTCAAGCCCATGAGCACCGCCGAGCGCCGGGCCATCTCCACCTTCCTCGACGGCGCCGTCGACCTCGACGACGTGGTGCAGCGCAGCGTGCGGCTGCTCTCCCAGCTGACCCGGCAGGTGGCCGTGGTGCAGTACCCCACGCTGTCGCGCTCCACCGTGCGCCACGTCGAGCTGGTCTCCCTGGGCGCCCACCGGCTGCTCGTCGTGCTGATCCTCAGCACCGGGCGCGTCGAGCAGCGCGTAGTCGAGCTCGAGGGGGAGCTCGACGACGAGGAGCTGGCCGAGCTGCGCTCGCTGGTGCTGCGCACCGTCACCGGCGCCACCATCGCCGAGGCCCTCGTGGCCCTGCGCGCCCTCGGCGAGGCCGGCGACCCCGACGGCCGGGGCCCGAGCGCAGCCACCGTGCAGGTGGTCGAGGTGCTCGTGGACTCGATGAGCGACCACCGCAACGACGCCCGCGTCGCCGTCGGCGGCGCAGCGAACCTCGCGAGGTACGGCGACAGCTTCGACTCCGCCGTGCGCCCGCTGCTCGAGGCCCTCGAGGAGCACGTCGTGCTGCTCAAGCTGCTGGGGGAGTCGGGCACCGGCGGGCTCGTCACGGTGCGCATCGGCGCCGAGGGCCCCTACGAGGAGCTGTCCTCGACCAGCGTCGTCTCCACCGGCTACGGCCCCCGCGAGGAGTCGCTGGCCACGCTCGGCATCGTGGGTCCCACCCGCATGGACTACCCGGGCACGATGGCTGCGGTGCGCGCGGTCGCCCGCTACGTCTCCCGCATCCTCGACGAGGCCTGAGCAGGCCCTCGCCGGCCGGGCCCGCGGGCCCGCCCCGCACCCGGGGCCCCCGAGCGCCCGCGCCCCACCAGACCAGCACGCCAGACCAGCACGCCAGACCAGCACGCCAGACCAGCACGCCAGAGCACGACGCACGACCAGCACGCACCACCCGGACGACGACGAAGGACCATCAGTGAGCCAGGACCTGTACGACCTCCTCGGGGTCGCCCGCGACGCGGACGGCGACGCGATCAAGAAGGCCTACCGCCGACTGGCGCGCCAGCTGCACCCCGACGTCAACCCCGACCCCGAGTCGCAGGAGAAGTTCAAGCAGGTCTCGATGGCCTACGAGGTGCTCTCCGACCCGCAGAAGCGCTCCTCCTACGACCGCGGCGCAGACCCCTTCGGTGGGGGCGGCCAGGCCGGCTTCGGGCAGGGTGCCGGGTTTTCCTTCACCGACATCATGGACGCGTTCTTCGGAGGCGGCGGTCAGGGCGGTGGCCAGGGCCGTGGTCCGCGCCCGCGCGTTCGTCGGGGGCAGGACGCGCTGATCCGCCTCGAGGTCGACCTCGCCGACGCCGCCTTCGGCGTCACCCGCGAGATCAAGGTCGACACCGCGGTGCTGTGCTCGACCTGCCACGGCGACGGCGCCGCACCGGGCAGCCAGCCGGTGCCGTGCGAGACCTGCCGGGGCCAGGGCGAGGTCGCCCAGGTGCAGCGGTCGTTCCTCGGCGAGATCCGCACGCTGCGCCCCTGCGCGGCCTGCCGCGGCTTTGGCACGATCATCCCCGACCCGTGCCGGGAGTGCTCCGGCGACGGCCGGGTGCGCTCGCGTCGCTCGCTGACGGTCAAGATCCCTGCGGGCGTCGACACCGGCACCCGCGTGCAGCTGACCGAGCAGGGCGAGGTCGGGCCGGGCGGCGGCCCCGCCGGTGACCTCTACGTCGAGATCCACGTGGCCGAGCACCCGACCTTCCGCCGCCACGGCAACGACCTCCAGTGCACCGTCACGGTGCCGATGACGGCGGCCGCGCTCGGCACCACGATCACGCTGCCGACCCTGGAGGCCGACGTCGTGGCCGATCCCGAGGAGCCCACTGAGCTGGAGACCAGCTTCGAGATCGAGGTCCGCCCCGGCACCCAGTCGGGCACCGAGCAGGTGCTGCGCGGGCGCGGTGTGCCCGGGCTGCGGGGCGGCCGGGGCGACCTCGTCGTCACCATCGCCGTCGAGACCCCCGGTCGCCTCGACGCGCGCCAGGAGGAGCTGCTGCGCGAGCTCGCCGCGCTGCGGGGCGAGGAGGCCCCCACGGGGTCGGTGCGCCCCGGCACCAAGTCGGTCTTCGGCCGCCTGCGCGACGCCTTCAACCCGCACTGAGCCGGCCGTGTCGCTGCCGGTGCACCTCGTCGAGACCCTCGCCCACGCCCGGGTGGGGGCGCCCGTCGCGCTCGAGGGCGACGAGGCCCACCACGCCGTCGCCGTACGCCGGATGCGTGTCGGTGAGCGCCTGGTGCTGACCGACGGCCGCGGGCGCACTGTCGTGGCCGCCGTGACGGCCACGGCCAAGCGGTCGCTGGAGGCCGTCGTGGAGGAGGTGGCCGACCACCCCGAGCCCGCGCCGTCGGTCACGGTGGTGCAGGCCCTGCCCAAGGGCGACCGGGGCGAGCTGGCCGTGGAGGTGCTGACCGAGGTCGGCGTCGCGGAGGTGGTGCCCTGGGCCGCGGCGCGGTCGGTCGCGGTGTGGAAGGGCGAGCGGGCCGAGAGGTCGCTGGCGCGCTGGCGGGCCACGGCCCGGGAGGCCGCCAAGCAGGCGCGCCGCCCCTGGCACCCGCAGGTCCCCCCGCTCACGCGCACCCAGGACGTCTGCGCCCTCGTCGCGGCGGCCGACCTGGCCGTGGTGCTCCACGAGGAGGCCACCGAGGCGCTCTCGGCGCTGAGCGTGCCGGCCTCCGGTCGCCTCGTCGTGGTCGTCGGCCCCGAGGGCGGCCTGACCGAGGAGGAGGTCGCGGCCCTCGTCGCGGCCGGCGCCCGCTCGGTGCGCCTGGGCGCCGAGGTGCTACGCACGTCGACCGCAGGGCTCGCCGCCGTCGCGGCACTGCTGGCGGCCACGCCTCGCTGGGGCTGAGCCCCACCACCTCGCGGGGCCGACGTCAAGTTGGGTACTCGCGCTGCCGGCGGGGTACCGTCCCCGTCGTCTCCGCCGCCCTGGGCGGACTTCCCCCGGTTCTGTCCCGGCGCGGGCTCCGGAGACGGCTCGACCCCGGCCTCGATGTGTGAGGCCGGGGTCGAGCGCCGCAGACGGTCCGGACCCGGAAAAGGCCCCCACGCCACGAGGCCGGAGCGTCTGCCCTGGTGCTTCGGAGTCGTGCTGCGGGTGGATTGGTCAGCCGACGGTGAAGTCCTTGGAGTCCTCGGTGGGGCCGGGGCCCTCGCCGCCGGCGTCGTCGGTCGACGCGACGAAGGTGTAGTCGCCGGGCTCCAGCGAGGACAGGTCGACCTCGGTCGTCCACGGGAAGAGCCGGCCCATGAAGCCGTCGGCGGTGGCGAACCCGTCGAGCACGACCTCGCCGGAGGCGTCGCGCACCTCCCACGG
The DNA here is from genome assembly GCF_001422955.1 of Nocardioides sp. Leaf285. Classification (NCBI taxonomy): domain Bacteria; kingdom Bacillati; phylum Actinomycetota; class Actinomycetes; order Propionibacteriales; family Nocardioidaceae; genus Nocardioides; species Nocardioides sp. Leaf285. The sequence continues at coordinate 807,762 of NZ_LMNH01000003.1, forward strand.
CACGGTCGCCTCGAAGGAGCTGGCCAGGCCCGAGGCCGTGACCGTGCCCGACAGGGTCGCGCCCTGCTCGGGCGCCGTGACGTTGACCAGGCCCAGCACCGAGAGCTGCGGCGCCTGCTTGACGCCCGCGGAGGTGTCGACCCCGAAGAGCGTCGAGGGCTCGCCGTCGAGCTCCGCGCGCAGCGGCGCCCGCTCCTGCTGCACCCCCTGCAGCGTGTAGACCACCTGCTGCACCGCGAGGCGGGCCTCGCGCGCCGACAGGCCGCCGCGCTCGGCCCACGAGGCGTCGGGCAGGGAGACCACGAAGGCGTCGCCGTCGTAGGAGACGGAGGAGAAGGTGCCGGCGGGCACGAGCGAGCGGTAGTCGGGGTCGGTGGCCTCGCCGGTGGTGACGAGGTCGGCGGCGGCCTGGAGCGGGTCGCCGGAGACCTGGTGGAACTCGCGGAACAGCCGCGGGCCCTGCGGGGCGTCGGCCACGAAGTAGGTCGGCACCGTCTCCGAGCCGGGGTCCTGGCTCGGCTCCTCGGAGGCGCTGGCGGTCGGGGCGCTGGCGCTGGGGGAGGTGGTGGGCTCCTCGCTGCCGCTGGGCGACTCCGAGGGGGTCGTGGAGGCGGTGGCGCTGTCGGAGGCCGTCGGGTCGCCGGCGGTGTCGTCGTCGGCGCCGCAGCCCGCGAGCACGCAGGCGCCGAGGGCGAGGGTGCCACCGACGGTGGCGAGACGGGTCCAGGGGGAAGCGGTCATGGGTCCATCCTCAGGGTGGGAGCCGGTCCAGCGCTGGAGGCGGGGGGCTCGCGTGTCGGGTCGGTGCTGGTGCGGGGTCGGCGCAGGTGAGACGCTCGGGGCGCCCCCGGGGTTGCGCCGGCGGCACGACCGAGCGGTCCCGCCGGGGCCCGACGCACCCCACCGACGGAGGGCCCCGTGGCCGACTGCCTGTTCTGCAAGATCGTGGCGGGGGAGGTGCCGGCCGAGGTGGTGCACGTCACGGAGCGCACGGTGGCCTTCCGCGACCTCAACCCCCAGGCGCCGACCCACGTGCTCGTCGTGCCGCGCGAGCACCACGCCAACGCCGCCGAGCTGGCCGCGGGCGACCCGCAGGCCTCGGCCGAGCTGGTGACGACCGCGGCCGCGGTGGCCACGGCCGCGGGCCACGACGACTACCGCCTGGTCTTCAACACCGGCGCCGACGCGGGCCAGACGGTCTTCCACACCCACCTGCACCTGCTCGCGGGTCGCTCGATGACCTGGCCGCCCGGCTGAGCCGGTCGGCGGGGCGGACCCGGGCCGGCGCGCCCGGTCAGCCGGGCAGCACGGCGAGCACGAGGCGCAGCACGTAGAAGAACACCGGCAGGCCGAAGACCACGAGCATCACCCAGGCGGTGATCTTGTGCAGCGGCTTGCTGGGGTCGAGCGAGCCTGCGAAGTCGAGCAGGGCCCCCTCCTGCGTGTGGTGGGTCAGCCCCATGCCGCGGGCGTGGCCGGGGAGGTGGTGACCGGGGAACCAGTACGGCTCGGTGTCGTCGTCGTGGTCGTCGGGGTCCTCGTCGGGCCACTGCTCGACGTGCGCGTCCGGACCGGCCATGCGCCCACCGTACGCCGCGCCCGCGGCTCCCAGCGAGGAACCCGCTGGGCTGGTCGGGCGGCGCGCCGTACGATGGAACGGCCGCACCGCCGACCACGAGAGGCGCCCCGACCGGGGCATCCATGACCGAGAGCACCCCCCGCGACCTCGACGCCCCGCAGAGCCCGTCCGTCGCCCACCAGACCCGGCACACCGTGGTCGTCCCGAACAGCATCAACATGGTCAGCCTCCTGGGGGCCGGCGACGAGCACCTCGCGCTCATCGAGCGGGCCTTCGACGCCGAGATCCACGTGCGGGGCAACCGGATCACCTTCCTCGGCGAGCCCGGCGAGGTCGCGCTGGCCGAGCGCCTGCTCGACGAGCTGGTGACGATCATCCGCACCGGCCAGGGCGTCACCGCGGAGACCGTCGAGCGCGTGCTCGGCATGCTGCGCGCCGAGACCACCGAGCGTCCCGCCGACGTGCTGAGCATGAACATCCTCAGCAACCGCGGCCGCTCGATCCGGCCCAAGACGCTGAACCAGAAGCGCTACGTCGACTCCATCGACAAGCACACCATCACCTTCGGCATCGGCCCGGCCGGCACGGGCAAGACCTACCTCGCCATGGCCAAGGCCGTGCAGGCGCTGCAGTCGAAGGAGGTCACCCGGATCATCCTGACCCGTCCGGCCGTCGAGGCCGGCGAGCACCTGGGCTACCTGCCGGGCACGCTGAGCGAGAAGATCGACCCCTACCTGCGCCCGCTCTACGACGCGCTGCACGACATGATGGACCCCGAGTCGATCCCCAAGCTGCTCGCGGCCGGCACCATCGAGGTGGCACCGCTGGCCTACATGCGCGGTCGCACCCTCAACTCCTCCTTCATCATCCTCGACGAGGCGCAGAACACGACGCCGGAGCAGATGAAGATGTTCCTGACCCGGCTGGGCTTCGGCTCGAAGATCGTGGTCACCGGCGACATCACCCAGACCGACCTGCCGGGTGGCACGAAGTCGGGGCTGCGGATCATCGAGGGCATCCTCGACGGCGTCGACGACATCTCCTTCAACCGCCTCACCAGCAGCGACGTCGTGCGCCACAAGCTGGTCGGCAAGATCGTCGCGGCCTACGACGAGTTCGACGCCCGCGCCGAGAGCGCGCGCTCCGAGCGGTCCCGCGCGGGCCACCCCGGGCGGTGAGCGGGATGAGCATCGAGGTCCTCGACGAGTCCGGCCGGGGTCTCGACGTGGCGCACCTGGCCGCGCTGAGCCGCTACGTCATGGACGCCATGCGGGTGCACCCCCTCGCGGAGCTGTGCATCAAGGCGGTCGACGAGGACACCATCGCTCAGCTCAACGAGCAGTGGATGGAGAAGGAGGGCCCCACCGACGTGCTGGCCTTCCCGATGGACGAGCTGCGTCCGGGGCTGGTCGACGAGGAGCCCGAGGAGGGCGTGCTCGGCGACCTGGTGCTGTGCCCGGTGGTCGCGGAGCGGCAGGGCGAGACGGCCGGGCACGGCACGCTGGCCGAGCTGGAGCTGCTGACGACCCACGGCATCCTGCACCTGCTCGGCTACGACCACGCCGAGCCGGAGGAGCACCGGGAGATGTTCGGTCTCCAGGACGAGCTCCTCGCCGGCTGGCGCTCGCGGTGACCCGGCGGTGACCTCGGGCGATCTCGGGCTGCTGGTGACGGCGGCCGCCCTGGTCGTCCTCGCCGGCGTCTTCTCCGCGGCCGAGGCCGCGCTCGCGTCGTTCTCCCGCGCCCGGGCCGAGGAGCTGCTCGCCGAGGGGCGCCCCGGCGCGCGCCGGCTCGTCGTCCTGCTCGAGGACCCGCCGCGCTACCTCAACACCGCCCTGCTGCTGCGGCTGCTGTGCGAGATCTCGGCCATCGTGCTGGTCGCCGACCAGATCGACGAGGCCTACGACGGCGCGTGGTGGCGCAGCGTCGTCACGGCGATCCTCGTGATGCTGGTGGTCTCCTTCGTCGCCGTCGGGGTGGCCCCGCGCACGGTGGGACGCCAGCACGCCGAGACGGTGGCGCTGCTGTCGGCCGGCCCGCTGGCCGTCATCACGGGTGTCCTCGGCCCGCTGCCGCGACTGCTGATCGCGGTCGGCAACGCCATCACGCCGGGGCGGGGCTTCCGCGAGGGTCCCTTCTCCACCGAGACCGAGCTGCGCGAGCTCGTCGACCTGGCCGAGGCGTCCTCGGTGATCGAGACCAGCGAGCGCAAGATGATCCACTCCGTCTTCGAGCTCGGCGACACCACGGTGCGCGAGGTCATGGTGCCCCGCGGCGACGTGGTCTTCCTCGAGCGCCACAAGGACCTGCGCCAGGCGCTCTCGCTCTTCCTGCGCTCGGGCTACTCCCGCGTGCCCGTGGTGGAGGAGAACGTCGACCACATCGTCGGCATGGCCTACCTCAAGGACATCGTGCGCCGCGACTTCGAGGCCCCCGAGGTCGCGCTCACCCAGCGCATCGACGAGGTGATGCGCCCGGTGCACTGGGTGCCGGAGTCGAAGCCGGCCAACGCGCTCCTCACCGAGATGCAGGCGCGGCGCCAGCACGTCGCGGTGGTCGTCGACGAGTACGGCGGCACCGCCGGGCTCGTCACCATCGAGGACATCCTCGAGGAGATCGTCGGGGAGATCACCGACGAGTACGACGCCGAGGAGGTCGAGGTGGAGGTGCTCGGCGACGACGTCTTCCGGGTCTCCTCCCGCTATCCCGTCGACGACCTCGACGAGCTCTTCGGCCACCGGGTCGAGGAGGAGGACGTCGACTCCGTCGGCGGCCTCATGGCCAAGCACCTCGGTCTGGTGCCGATCGCCGGCTCCGAGGTGGAGGCCCACGGCCTGCGCTTCACCGCCGAGCAGACCACCGGGCGGCGCAACCGGATCGGCACCGTGCTGATCAGCCGCGTGCCCCCGCAGGACCCCGCCCACGACGACGAGGAGCACGATGACTGAGACCCGCACCGAGGAGACCTCCGCCGAGGACCGCAAGCTGGTGACCCTGGCGCGCGCCACCCGGGCCCGCACCGGGGCCGCGGAGGGCGCGGCGGTCCGCGACTCCGACGGACGCACCTACGCCGCCGCGACGGTGGCGCTGCCCTCGCTGGCCGTGTCGGCCGTCGGGGTCTGCGTGGCGATGGCCGTGGCCTCGGGCTCGAAGGGTCTGGAGGCCGTCGTCGTGCTCACCGACGCCGACGCGGTCGCCGACACCGACCTCGCCGCCGTGCGCGACCTGGCCGGGGCCGGGGTCGTGGTCCACCGCGGCGACGCCCGCGGCTCCCTGCTGGGCACCACCACCACCTGAGCCGCGCCGGGGGCCGGGGTCACCGGGCCGCGGCCCACAACGCGTGCAGGTGGTGCACGGGCCCGTGGCCCGTGCCGACCTCGAGCTCCGGTCCGTGCTCGATGGCGCCGCGGAGCCAGGCCTTGGCCGTGCGCGCCGAGCCGGCCCAGTCGGCGGTGCGGGCCAGCAGGGTGGCCATCGCCGCCGACAGCGAGCAGCCCGTGCCGTGGGTGCCGGTGCTCGCCAGCCGCCGTCCCGGCAGCTCGAGCAGGCCGCCCGGCACCACCGGCGCCGCGGCGGCGTCCACGAGGGCGTCGGGACAGCCGGCCTCCCCGCCGCGGTCGGAGGCGCTGCGCGCCAGGTGTCCTCCCTTGGCCAGCACGACCGCGCCGGTGCGCGCCGACAGCTCGGCCGCCTGCGCGAGCGCTCCCGACCAGTCGGGTGCCGCGGGCCGGTCGACCAGCACCGCCAGCTCGGCGAGGTTGGGCGTCAGCAGGTCGGCGCCGGCGCACAGGTCGCGCACCGCGGCCTCGGCGTCGGCGTCGAGGAGGCGGTGGCCGCTGGTGGAGACCATCACGGGGTCGAGCACCACCAGCGGCGGCGCCGTCCGCCCGAGCCACGCCGCGACCTCGCCTACCACGTCGGCGCGGGCCAGCATGCCCACCTTGACCGCGTCGACGACGATGTCGTCGGAGACCGCGTCGAGCTGGGCGCGCAGGAAGGACGGCGGGGGCACGTGCACGGCGCGCACCCCGTGGGTGTTCTGCGCGGTGAGGGCGCTGAGGGCGGCCATGCCGTAGCCGCCGTGGGCGGCGATGCTCTTGAGGTCGGCCTGCACGCCGGCGCCGCCGCTGGGGTCGCTCCCGGCGATGCTGAGCACGCGGGGCAGGTCCCTGGCGCGCAGGTCCGGTCGTGCCCGGCGCCCCGCGGTGGTGACGGGGCGGCTCACGGGGCGCCCCAGGCGGTGACGAGGGCCGCGGCGGCGAGGCGCGGGTCGGGGGCGGCGCAGACGGCCGCGACGACGGCGGCCCCCGCCGCGCCCGCACCCCGCACCGCGGCGAGGTCGCCCGCGACGATGCCACCGATCGCCACGCAGGGCAGCCGCCCGGCCGCGGCCACGACGGCGGCGAGGCCGGTCGCGCCGGTCACCGGCGGGTGGTCGGCCTTGGTGGTGCTCGCGCGGTAGGCGCCGACCCCGAGGTAGTCGACCGTGCCGGGCGGCAGGTCGCCCGCGCGGGCGGCCAGCGCCGGGGTGGGGGTGGTCAGCCCGACCAGCGCGTCGGGGCCGACGAGGCGGCGTACGAGGTCGACGGGCAGGTCGCGCCGGCCCACGTGCACGCCGTCGACCGCGAGGCCGCGGGCCCGCGCGGCGAGCAGCACGTCGACGCGGTCGTCGACCACCAGGCGCGCCCGGTCGCGGCACAGCTCGGCCACCTCGCCCAGCAGCTCGAGCACTTCGCCGTCCGGCTCGGTCTTGGCGCGCAGCTGCACCCAGCGCATCCCGCCGTCGAGGGCGGCGGCCACCGTGGCCACCACGCCCCGCGGCCGGCAGGCACCGGTGTCGGCGACCAGCATGACGCCGCCGGGGCGCCACCGGGCGGGGTCGGGCCGGATCGGGTCGGGCCGGGTCGGGTCCGGCTGGATCGGGCGTGGCTGGTCCACGGCGACATCCCTTCGCTAGTGCGAGCTAGATCAGGTTCGACGGGTCTGCTCTCAGCCCGCGTCGGCGGGCACCCCGTGTCGTCCGCCACCGTACGACGGGGGGCGACACGGACCCGACACCTGGGCGACACGACCCGGGAGTAACGTGCGGCGAGTGGCTGAGAGCGGTGCTTGGAGACAGCATGAGGAGGCGGTCGCCCGCCTGTTGACGTCGTACGCGGAGCTGGCGCCCGACGCCCCCGTGCGGCTGGCCAAGCGCACCTCGAACCTGTTCCGGCCCCGCGCCGCGACCACGTCGCCGGGCCTCGACGTGTCGGGCCTGACCGGCGTGATCGAGGTCGACCCCGGGCGGCGCACCGCCGAGGTGCAGGGCATGTGCACCTACGAGGACCTGGTGGCGGCCACGCTGGCCCACGGGCTCGTGCCCGAGGTGGTGCCGCAGCTGCGCACCATCACCCTCGGTGGCGCGGTCACCGGGCTGGGCGTGGAGTCGACGAGCTTCCGCCACGGGCTGCCCCACGAGTCGGTGCTGGAGATGGACGTGCTCACCGGCGCCGGCGAGATCGTCACGACCCGACCCGGCGAGGACCTCTTCGACACCTTCCCCAACTCCTACGGCTCGCTGGGCTACGCCACGCGGCTGCGGATCTCGCTGGTCGCGGTGCCGTCCTTCGTGGCCCTGCGCCACGTGCGCTTCGCCAACGCGAAGGAGCTGGCGGCGGGGATCGCGGCCGTGGTCGGGTCGGGGGAGCACGACGGGGTGCGTGTCGACGGCCTCGACGGGGTCGCGTTCTCCCCCGACGAGCTCTACCTCACGCTGGCCACCTTCACCGACCGACCCGGCGGGCCCGCGTCGGACTACACCGGCCAGCAGGTCTTCTACCGCTCCCTGCAGCAGCGCGAGCACGACGTGCTGACCACCGAGGACTACCTCTGGCGCTGGGACACCGACTGGTTCTGGTGCTCGGGGGCCTTCGGGGTGCAGCGCCCCGTCGTGCGACGCCTGTGGCCGCGGCGCTGGCGTCGCTCCGACGTCTACCACCGCCTCGTCGGCCTCGACCAGCGCCTCGGCCTGGTCGACCGCCTCGACGCCCGCGCGGGCCGACCGCGCCGCGAGCGGGTGGTGCAGGACGTCGAGGTGCCCGTCGAGCGGCTGCCCGACTTCCTGGCGTGGTTCGACGACGAGGTCGGCATGCGCCCGGTGTGGCTGTGCCCGCTGGTCTCCCGCGGCACCAGCGGCGGCGGGCGCTGGCCCACCTACCCCCTCGAGCCGGGCGAGACCTACGTCAACGTCGGCTTCTGGGGCACCGTGCACGTCGGCGACGACGCCGACGACGGCCCGACCAACCGCGCCATCGAGGCCGAGGTGCACCGCCTCGGCGGGCACAAGTCCCTCTACTCCGAGGCCTTCTACGACCGCGAGACCTTCGACCGGCTCTACGACGGGGCGCACCTGGCCGCCGTCAAGGCCCGCGTCGACCCCGACGACAGACTCACCCACCTCTACGACAAGGCGGTGCGCAGGCAGTGACCGGCCCCACGACATCCACCCTCACCATCGGCCAGGCGGTCGAGACCCTGCTGCGCGACGGCATGCCGGTGCGGTTCCGGGCCTACGACGGCTCCGTCGCGGGCCCGCCCGACGCCGAGCTCGGCCTCGAGCTGCGCACCCCGCGCGGGCTGTCGTACCTGCTCACCGCGCCCGGCGACCTGGGCATGGCGCGCGCCTACGTCTCCGGCGACCTGGTCGTGCACGGCGTGCACCCCGGCGACCCCTACGCCGTCATGCGGCTCCTGCAGAACCACCTGCGCTTCCGCAAGCCCACCCCCGGCGAGCTCGTGACCCTCGTGCGCGGGCTCGGCCTGGGGCACCTCAAGCCGCCGCCGCCCCCGCCGCAGGAGCACCTGCCGCGCTGGCGACGCGCCGTGGAGGGCCTGCGCCACTCCCTGACGCGCGACGCCGAGGTCATCAGCCACCACTACGACGTCTCCAACGCCTTCTACCGCCACGTGCTGGGCCCCTCGATGGCCTACACCTGCGCCGTCTACCCCGACGCCGACGCCTCGCTGGAGGAGGCGCAGGCCGAGAAGTTCGACCTCGTGTGCCGCAAGCTCGACCTCAAGCCGGGACAGCGCCTGCTCGACGTGGGCTGTGGCTGGGGAGGCATGGTGCGCCACGCCGCGCGGGAGTACGGCGTGAAGGCGCTCGGCGTGACGCTGTCGCGCGAGCAGGCGTCGTGGGCCAAGGAGGCCATCGACCGCGACGGCCTGGGCGACCTCGCCGAGGTGCGCCACAGCGACTACCGCGAGGTGCTCGAGACCGACTTCGACGCGGTCAGCTCGATCGGCCTGCTCGAGCACGTCGGCGTGCGCAACTACCCGGCGTACTTCTCCTTCCTGCGCGAGCGGCTGCGCCCCGAGGGCCGGCTGCTCAACCACTGCATCACCCGCCACGACAACGCGGTCACCGAGACCGGGGCGTTCATCGACCGCTACGTCTTCCCCGACGGCGAGCTCACCGGGTCGGGCACGATCATCGCCACCGCCCAGGACGCGGGGCTGGAGGTCGTGCACGAGGAGAACCTGCGCCGCCACTACGCGATGACCCTGCGCGACTGGTGCGCCAACCTCGTCGAGCACTGGGACGAGTGCGTGGCCGAGGTCGGCGAGGGCACGGCCCGGGTGTGGGGGCTCTACATGGCCGGCTCGCGGCTCGGCTTCGAGCGCAACGAGATCCAGCTGCACCAGGTGCTCGCGGTGCGCACCGGCGAGGACGGCTCCGACGGATTGCCGCTGCGGCCCACCTGGTGACTAACCTCGTCCGGTGAGCACCCGCGCCCAGCAGTACGCCGCCGTGGTGCTGCGTCGCGAGCAGCGCAGCGACCACCTCGTGCGCCTGGTCCTCGGCGGGCCCGGTCTGGCCGGGTTCGTCTCGACCGGGGTGCCCGACGAGTGGGTGGGCCTCGTGGTGCCGGGCCAGTTCCAGAGCCGCTACTACACGGTGCGCTCCTGGGACGGCACCGAGCTCGTGCTCGACGTCGTCGTGCACGACGTCGGCCTGGTCGCCGAGTGGGCGGCCCGGCCGGCCGAGGAGCTGGTGGGGGAGACCGTGACGGTCACCGAGCCCAAGGGCTCCTTCGCCATGCCGGCGGGAGCGGCCTGGCTGATGCTGGTCGGCGACCTCACCGCCCTGCCGGCCATGGCCCGCATCGCCCAGACGACCACCCGGGCCGACGGCGCGAGGGCCGCGGTGCCGACCCGGATCTGGGTCGAGGTGCCCGAGGTGCCGACCGGCTACCTGCCCGAGGGCCCCGACGTGACCTGGCTGCCGCAGCCCGGCGAGGGCCGCTCCCGGCTGGCCGAGGTCGTCGAGGAGCTGGACTGGCCCGCCGACGAGGGATACTTCTGGATGGCGGGGGAGTCCTCGCAGATGCGGGCGATCCGCAAGCACCTGATGCGCGAGCGGTCGCTGCCCAGCACGGCCTACGACGTGATGGGCTACTGGCGCGGAGGCGCCACCCGTCAGCCGCGCGCTGTCGACCCCGGCCCCATCTGGCGGGCCGGCAAGGCAGCGGGCAAGACCGACGAGCAGATCTGGGCCGACTATGACGAGGCGCGACATGAGTGAGACCCCCACGACCCCCGGCAGCAGGTCGGGCCGCACGTCCGGCGAGCGCCTCGACGACCACCGCGCGGGCGGCGGCGCCGACGGGAGCGCCGGCTTCCGCAGCGGCTTCGCCTCCTTCGTGGGCCGGCCCAACGCCGGCAAGTCCACGCTGACCAACGCGCTGGTGGGCTCGAAGGTGGTCATCACCTCCTCCAAGCCCCAGACCACCCGCACGGTGGTGCGTGGCATCGTGCACCGCCCCGACTCTCAGCTCGTGCTGGTCGACACCCCGGGGCTGCACCGCCCCCGCACTCTGCTCGGCGAGCGGCTCAACGACCTGGTCAAGACCACGCTGGCCGAGGTCGACGTCGTCGCCGTCTGCTTCCCCGCCAACGAGAAGATCGGGCCCGGGGACCGTTTCATCGTCGCCGAGATGGCCAAGGTGCGTCGCACGACCAAGGTCGCCATCGCCACCAAGACCGACCTCGCCACGCCCGAGCAGATCGGTCAGCACCTGCTCGACATCGCCGCGCTCGGCGCCGAGACCGGCATCGAGTGGGCCGAGATCGTGCCGGTCTCGGCCCAGGCCGGCGACCAGGTCGAGCTGCTCCAGGACCTGCTCGTCGCGCTGCTGCCGACCGGCCCGCAGCTCTACCCCGACGGCGAGCTCAGCGACGCCCCCGAGGAGGCGATCGTGGCCGAGCTGATCCGCGAGGCCGCCCTCGAGGGGGTGCGCGACGAGCTGCCGCACTCCATCGCCGTCGTGGTCGAGGAGATGGGGCTGCGCGAGGACCGCCCCGAGGACCGCCCGCTGCTCGACATCCACGCGTCGGTCTTCGTGGAGCGCGACTCGCAGAAGGGGATCATGATCGGCCACAAGGGCTCGCGCCTGCGCAAGGTCGGCTCCGACGCCCGCGTGCAGATCGAGGCGCTGCTCGGCACCCCGGTCTACCTCGACCTGCGCGTCAAGATCGCCAAGGACTGGCAGCGCGACCCCCGCCAGCTGCGCCGGCTCGGCTTCTGAGCCCACCGCCGCGGAGCCGGTCCGTCGGACCGGTCAGTCCGGCACCCAGCACAGGCCGTAGGTCTGCCCGTCGGCCCACTGCTCGGCGGTGGGCCACTCGTAGCCCCAGCGGAAGCTGAGCGGGTCGGCCGCGGCGTCGCGCCCGGCGTCCTCGCACGGCGCCTCCCCCCGGGTGCGCACGGTGTCGACCCCCGGGTAGGCGCCGGTGCCGAGGTCGACCACCGAGATCGCCCGCCAGGAGTGCGGGCGCGAGCACACGACGCGGGAGAAACCGGCGGTGCCCGGCTCGGCGGTGCCGCACACGCCGTAGCGCGCGCGACCGGCCTCGGTGTCCAGCACGCCCGCGAGGACCCCGGTGAGCGGGGCGAGCCGCTCGTCGGCGGCCAGCGCGATGACGTCGCAGCGGTACCAGTCGGCGCCGGCGTCGGACTCCTCCACGGTGGGGGTGAACCACACCGCGCGCAGCATGCTCAGCCGGCGGTCGGCCTGCGTGCCGCCGAGGAAGCCGGCCAGGCGCTCGGGGCAGGTGCGCGCCACGGCGGCCTGGACCCGGTCGGAGTCGATGGCCAGCAGGTGGCCCCCCGCGAGCGCGTCGACGGTGCCGACGGCGAAGGTGCGCGCCGTGTCGTCCCCGCAGTCCACCGGGCGGGCGTCGACGGTCGGCGCCAGGGCCGCGGCGTACGACAGGCGGTAGCAGGCGCCCTCCGCGGGCCGCGCCACCGGCTCGGCCGTCGGCGGAGCGGTCGGGGTGGGGCTCACCGAGGCCGACCCGGAGCCCGACGGTGTCGAGGAGGACGACGGCTGCGGCTCGCCGGACCCGCCGCTGCACGCGGCGAGGAGCGGGAGCACGAGGGCGAGGGCGCCCAGACGGGTGCGCAGGCGGCGCGCGCGGGTCACCGGTCGGTCCTCGCCCAGCACACCGAGCGGCGGTTGCCGCCGTCCCACTCGGCCTCGTGGAAGTAGGTGTAGCCGTACTCGTAGGTGGGCGGGTAGCCCAGCCACGCCCCCACCGACTCCGAGCAGAAGTCGCGGGATCGGACCTCGGAGAGCCGGTCGCCGGGATAGGGGTCGCCGGCCTCGCCGAGCTTGATGGTGGTGACGGCCCGCCAGGTGTGGGGCTCGCTGCACGGCACCCGCGGCGACCCGGCGACGGTCGCGCCGTCGGCGCAGACCAGCCACCGGTCGTCGACGCGTCCGGTCAGCAGACCCTCGGCGGTCTCGGGGAGCTCGACGTACTCCTCGCTCTGCTCGCTGCCGCCGACCAGGTCGCACCGGTACCACCGCGCGCCCTCGTCCCAGGCGGCCTCCGACGGGCGGAACCACGCCCACGCCACCACGGTGCGCATGACGGTGCTCTCGTCGGCGCCGAGGAAGGCCATCTGCTGGGCCGAGCAGGTGTCGTAGGCGAAGGCACCCAGGCGCGGGTCGTCGTAGGCGGCGTCGGAGAGCTCGTCGGGCAGCGGGCCCACGGCGTAGGTCTGGGCGGTGTGCGGCTCGGAGCAATCGACGGTGCGCGTGGCGTCGGAGGGCTGCGCGACGTCGTCGGGGGTGAGCACGCGGCACGCGCCCAGCTCGGGCGCCTCGACGGCGTCGACCTGGGCGGGGTCGACCTCGGGGTCGGCCTGGGCGCCCCCGCTGCAGGCGCTCAGCAGCGCGGCGAGGGCGAGGGCGGCCAGCACGGCGGTGGGCACGGGGAGCGGGCGCCGTCGGGGGACCAGCGAGGCGTGGGGCAGCGGTGCGTGGGGCAACGCGCTCCTCCGGTGCTGGTCTCGGCCCGGCGCGACGCCGGGTGGTGGGGCGGACACCGGGATGCTACCGGTGGGGGCGCCGGCGAGGGGCGGGAGTGGCTCAGGCGTCGGGCGACACCAGGGCGGCCAGCGTGGCGCCGAGCTCGTAGGCCGCGTCGCGGGCCCGTCGGTCGACGTCGCCGACCACCTCCAGCACAGCGGCCGCCTGCCGCCACGGCAGCGCCCCGGTGATCGTGAGCACCGACCGGGTCGCGCCGGTGGTGTCGTAGCGCCCGTGCACCCACAGCCCGAAGGGCGTGCTGGCGCCCGCGCCGGAGGCGGCGGAGCCGTCGTCGGACAGCGAGCCGCCGACCTCCAGGAAGACGGAGTCGAAGAAGTGCTTGAGCGCTCCCGACATGTAGCCGAAGTTGGCCGGGGTGCCGAGCACGAGGCCGTCGGCGGCGAGCACGTCCTCGGGGCCCGCCGACAGCGCGTCGCGCACGACCACCTCGACGCCGGTGACCTCCTCGTCGTGGGCCCCGGCCTCGACCCGGTCGGCCAGCTCCGCGACGACGGCGGTGGGGGCGTGGTGCACGAGGAGGAGCCGGCTCATGGGCCGACCGTAGCGGCCGGTCACCGCGCTGCGGGGGTGCGGCAGCGCCGCGGGCACTAGCGTGCTGCCCGTGAGCTCCCTCCCCGACCTGCCGGCGCTGCGGCTGCTCGTCGACGTGGCCCGGCTGGGCAGCATCGGCGCGGCCGGACGCGCGGTGGGGATCTCCCAGCAGAGCGCGTCGGAGCGGCTGCGGGCGGTCGAGACGCAGACCGGGCTCTCGCTGGTGCAGCGCTCCACCAGCGGCTCGACCCTCACCGCCCACGGTCGCCTGCTCGTGGAGTGGAGCCAGGACCTGCTCGACCGGGCCGACGAGCTCGACCTCGCGCTGCGGACCCTGCGCTCGGAGGGCGCGCGGGAGCTCCACGTCTACGCCAGCATGACCACCGCGGAGTTCCTGCTCCCGCGCTGGCTCGTGCGGCTGCGCCAGCAGCGCGCGGCCGGGACGGCCGCGCCGGTGGCGGTCAGCCTGCACGCCACCAACTCCGAGACCGTGGTCGCCGCGGTGCGCGACGGCAGCGCCGGGCTCGGCTTCGTGGAGGGGCCGGTCGACCTCCACGGGCTGGCCACGCGGCCGGTGGGCACCGACGAGCTGGTGCTGGTGGCGGCGCCCGACGACCCGTGGGCGAGCCGGCGCACCCCGCTGCCGGCCGCCGGGGTCGCGGCGCGGGCGCTGACCACCCGCGAGCCGGGCTCCGGCACCCGCCGCGTGCTGGAGGACGCCCTGGCCGCGGCGGGGCACGTGGCGTCGGCGCCGGAGGTGGAGCTGACCACCAACGCCGCGGTGCTGGCCGCCGTGCGTGCGGGCAGCCCGCCGGCCTTCCTCAGCCGCTGGGCGGTGCGCCGCGACGTGGAGGCGGGCGACGTGGTCGAGGTCGCCACCACCGGGCTGGACCTCCACCGGGTGCTGACCGCGGTCTGGCAGGGCAGCTCGCGACCGCCGGCGGGGCCGGTGAGGGACCTGCTGGCCATCGCCGCCGGCCCGGGCGAGGCCCGGCGCTAGCCGGTCCAGCCCTGGCGGTGCGCCCAGGCCACGGCCTGCGTGCGGCGGCTGACCCCGGTCTTGGCGTAGACCTGGCGGACGTAGGTCTTCACCGAGTTGACGCTCACGAAGAGGGCCTCGGCGATCTCGCTGTTGGACAGCCCCCGGCACAGGAGGACGAGCACCTCCGACTCGCGGCCCGACAGGCCCGGGAAGGCCGGTGGACCCGCCTGGGCCGGCACGGCCTCGCCGCGGTGGACCGCCTCCACCGCGACCACGAGCTCGGCCGCCGGGGCGGTCTTGGCGACCCAGCCGTCGGCGCCCGCGTCCAGCGCGCGCTCGACCGCCGAGGCGTGGGTCTGCCAGGTGTGGACGAGCACCGGGACCCCGGGGGCGTGCGCGAGCCAGGCCAGGAGCCGGGCCTCGTGGCCCGGACCGGGGGTGAAGGGGTCGCACAGCACGAGGTCGACGCCGGCCAGGGCCCTCGGCTCCTCGAGGACCTCGTCGGGCAGGAGGTCGACCACGACACGGTGACGGTAGGGCGCGAGCATCCCGACCAGCCCCGCGGCCACCAGCTCCGACTCCGCCAGCACCCCGACGCGCAGCGGCGGTCGCGCGCGGGACGGAGCAGGAGGTGGTGCGGTCACGGAACGGGAACCTAATCGTGAGCACGACACGAGTGACATGGGGACGCCTCGCCCGGAGGGGTGAAATTTTCGTGAACCCGCCCGTGGGTGCCGGCCGGGCCGACGAACGGCCCGAGGGGTGGGACGACGCCCGTGCCAGCGCGGGCCCGCCCGGGGCTGGGCTATGGTGGTCGCCTCATGACGCGACAGCTGCTCCTCCTCCTTCGCTGCCGCAGCGAGGTCTGAGCCAGAGCCGGACCCCCTCGCTGCGGAGTGCACCAGTGCGCGCCGGCCGCCCACGGCCCCACCCAGCGAGGACCTGACCATGAGCAGCACCCGGATCGACCTGAGCAACACCCACAACGCCCAGCGCCCCAGCGGCATGCCGGTGCACCGCTACGAGGCGTTCCAGCCCGTCGACCTGCCCGACCGCACCTGGCCCACCCGCAAGATCACCCACGCCCCGCGGTGGCTCTCGACCGACCTGCGCGACGGCAACCAGGCGCTGATCGACCCGATGACCCCGGCGCGCAAGTTGGAGATGTTCGACCTGCTGGTGCGCATGGGCTACAAGGAGATCGAGGTCGGCTTCCCGTCGGCGAGCCAGACCGACTTCGACTTCGTGCGCCAGCTGGTGGAGGGCGACCGCATCCCCGACGACGTCCGCATCTCGGTGCTGACCCAGGCCAGGGAGGACCTCATCGAGCGCACCGTGGAGTCGCTGGTGGGCGCCGACCGCGCCACCGTGCACCTCTACAACGCCACCGCCCCGCTGTTCCGTCGCGTCGTGTTCGGGGTGACGCCGCAGGAGTGCACCAGCATCGCGGTGCGCGGCACCGAGCTGGTGATGAAGTACGCCGAGCAGCACCTGGGCCGGGCCATCGAGGAGTTCGGCTACCAGTACTCCCCGGAGATCTTCACCCAGTCCGAGACCGACTTCGCCCTGTCGGTGTGCGAGGCGGTCTCCGACGTGTGGCAGCCCGAGCCGGGCCGCGAGATCATCCTCAACCTGCCGGCGACCGTCGAGATGTCGACGCCCAACACCTACGCCGACCAGATCGAGTACTTCTCGCGCGGCCTGACCCGGCGCGAGGTGAGCGCCATCTCGCTGCACCCGCACAACGACCGGGGCACGGCGGTGGCGGCCACCGAGCTGGCGCTGATGGCCGGTGCCGACCGCGTCGAGGGCTGTCTCTTCGGCCACGGCGAGCGCACCGGCAACGTGTGCCTGGTGACCCTGGGGATGAACCTCTTCAGCCAGGGCATCGATCCCCAGATCGACTTCGCCGTCGGCGGCGGCATCGACGAGGTGCGCCGCACGGTGGAGTACTGCACCCAGCTGCCGGTGCACCCGCGCCACCCCTACGCCGGCGACCTCGTCTACACCGCCTTCTCCGGGTCGCACCAGGACGCCATCAAGAAGGGCCTGGAGGACCTCGACCGCCAGGCCGCCGAGCAGGGCCACCCCGTCGGGGAGATCCGCTGGGAGGCGCCCTACCTGCCCATCGACCCCAAGGACGTCGGTCGCACCTACGAGGCCGTGATCCGGGTCAACAGCCAGTCCGGCAAGGGCGGGGTGGCCTACGTGCTCAAGGCCGAGCACAAGCTCGACCTGCCCCGCCGCGCGCAGATCGAGTTCAGCCGCGTGGTCCAGGAGCGCACCGACGCCGAGGGCGGCGAGATCACGCCCGACGAGATCTGGGCGGTCTTCCGCGCGGAGTACCTCGACCGGGAGGCCCCGCTGCGCCTCGACGCGGTGCACACCAGCTCCGCGGCCGGGGAGAAGGACGCCCTCGACGTGAACGTCTTCGTCGACGGGCAGGCCCAGTCGCTGCACGGCACCGGCAACGGCCCGCTCTCGGCCTTCTGCGACGCCATCAACGCGCTCCCGCAGGACTGGGACGTGCGGATCCTCGACTACGCCGAGCACGCGCTGACCGCCGGTGGCGACTCGCTGGCCGCGGCGTACGTCGAGTGCTCGGTGCGCGACCGCATCTACTGGGGCGTCGGCGTGGACGCCAACATCGTCACGGCCTCCCTGCAGGCCGTGGTGAGCGCCGTCAACCGCGCCGGCTGAGTCAGGCCGGCCGAGTCAGGCCGGCACCGGCCGGTGGCCCGGGTCGCCCACGGGGCGGTTCGGGCCACCGCTGTGCAGGAGCGGCAGCCGCACCGTGAAGGTGGCACCCTCCAGGTGGGCCGAGCGGACCCGGATCCGACCACCGTGGGCCTCGACGATCGCGGCCACGATGGCCAGGCCCAGCCCGGTGCCCTGGATCGCCTCGGTGTGGGCGGTGGAGCTGCGGAAGAAGCGCTTGAAGAGGTCCTCCTGCTCGTCGAGCGGGATCCCGAGACCGGTGTCGGTGACGCTGAGCACCGCCTCGTCGCCCTCCTGGCAGAGCCGGGCGCGCACGACGCCGCCGTCCTCGGTGAACTTCATCGCGTTGCTGACGAGGTTGACCATCACGCGCTCGAGCTGCGGACGGTCGCCCAGCACGTGCAGCGGGCCCGTCGGGGTCTCGAAGGTGACCGTGAGGTCGCGCCCGGCCAGCAGCGGCTGCACGGAGTCCTCGACCAGGCCCAGGCAGGCGGCCAGGTCGACCTCCTCGCTGCGCCAGGTCACGTCGTCGCTGTCGAGGCCGCTGAGCATGAGCAGGTCGTTGCACAGGGCGATGAGGCGCTCGCCGTTGCGCGCGATGGTCTCGAAGAGGCGCAGCTGCTCGGGCAGCGGCTCGACGACGGAGCCGTCCTGCAGCATCTCGGTGAAGCCGACGATGCTGGTGATGGGGGTGCGCAGCTCGTGCGACACCGTGGAGACGAACTCGGTCTTGGCCTCGTCGAGGGCGCGCAGCCGCTCGACGGCCGTGCGCTCCTTGTCGAGCGCCGCGGCCAGCATGTCCTGGCTGCGGCGCTGCTGCGTGACGTCGCGCCCCACGCAGAGGTAGCCGACGCCGGTCGACAGCGAGGGGTCGGTCGCGCTCAGGGTCACCGAGATCACCCGGGGGCTGCCGTCGCCCCCGACGAAGGTCCACTCGCGGGCGCGGGTCTCCCCGTCACCGGCCTCCGCCACCAGGGCGGCGAAGGCGGCCCGCAGGTCGGTGGTGCCGGTGCGGGCCAGCAGCTGCTCGCGGTCGAGCAGGTCCACGAAGCGGCGACCGACCACCTCGTGGGGCTGGTGGCCCAGCAGCTGCACGGCGCCGGTGTTGACCACCTCGATGCAGCCCTCGGGGCTCAGGCCCAGCAGTGCGGTGCCGATCGGGGCCCGCATGAGGTGGCTGACCAGCCCCGCACTGGCGCGCTCGGTGGTGACGTCGATGCCGGTCATCACCCCGAAGGCCGGGAAGCCGTGCTCGTCGCGCACGACGTTGCTGCTCCACACGATGCGGCGCCGCTCGCCGCTGCGGGTCAGGGCCTCGCCCTCGCGCACCACCGGGGCGCCGGAGCGGTTGGGCCACACGAAGAGGGCGTCGAGGTCGCCGCTGTCGGGAGCCAGGCCGGTCTCCCCGACGAGGCGGCCGAGCAGCTCGGTCTCGCCGTAGCCGGTGGCCCGCGTGGTGGCCGCGTTGACGCGCACCACGCGGCCGCTGAGGTCGGTGACCAGGATGAGCGCGTCGGTGGTGTCGAGGGTGGCGCTGGTGAGCTTCTGCGCGGCCTCGAGCTGGCGCCGGGCGCTGTGCTCGCGGGAGACGTCGAGCAGCTGGGCGGAGTAGACCAGCCCCCCGTCGAGCTCGCGGTCGATCACCCCCAGGGCGACGTCGACCCGCGCTCCCTCGCGACCGGTCACCCCCACGGTGGACTGCCAGCTGCGGATGCGCCCGGTGCTCAGCCCCACGACGAGGTCGGGCAACGACTGGGGGGTGACCAGCAGCCCGCCCAGGTCACGACCGAGCAGGCTCTCGCGGCCCGCGCCGAGCACGGCCGCGGCGGCGTCGTTGATGTCGACGACGACCAGGTCGGCGCCCTCGGCGCGCAGCAGCACCTGGCCGAGCAGCGACTCGGTGAAGTTGCGCCGGAAGAGCAGGCCGTCGGAGCGGATCCGCTCGAGGAGGTCGGCGCGCTGGGCGACGACGATGGCCAGGGGCAGGGTGATGAGCACGGCGCAGACGAGGTAGCCCTGGGTGAGCGTCGCCGCGGCGAGGCCACCGAGGGCGGCCGCGTCGGCGGCGTTGCCGAGCGGCCCCCACCCGAGGTCGGTGACGTAGGTCGTCAGCACCGCGAAGCCGGCCAGCTCCACGGTGACCGTGCGGAGGTCGAAGCGCAGGCCGGCCCAGGCCAGCAGCACGAAGGGCACGAAGGCCAGCGGCAGCGACTGGGCGGGGGAGAAGACGACCAGCGTGGCGACCAGCAGCGCCGCCACGTGCACCGCCAGCTCCTCGCTGCGCCCCCGCGGACGGCGACGCGTCGTCGCCGCGAGCGCGATCGGGGCGATCACGAGGGTCGAGGCGGCGTGGGCGGCGAGCACCGAGACCGCGGCCTCGCCCGGGGAGCCGCCCGGCACCAGCGTGGCCACCGTGAGGGCGGCACCCGCCGCCACCGTGGCCCCGCCGGCCAGGGCGGCGAGCACCAGCCGCACGAAGTCGTCGGCCCCCGCGAGCCCGGGGGTCCCGCCCGCCCGGCCCCGTCCCAGGCGCAGCACGAGGCCCGCGACGAGGGCCTCGGCGGCGTTGGCGGCGCCGAAGGCGGTGGCGACGTCGAGTGGACGGCCCCCGGTCACGTTGGCGGCCGCGGTCACCACCACGAGCGCGGCCACCGTCAGCGGCACGGCCAGTCGGCCTGGACGTGCGCAGGCGACCAGCACGACCGCGATGCCGGCGGCCGGCCACCACGCCGCCACCGGGCGGTCGGCGGGGGCGAGCTCGACCGCCCCGACGGCTGCGGCGTAGGTCGCCACGAGCAGCAGGACCGACGCCCTCAGGGTCAGGGGTCGACCGCCGTGCTCGCTCATGGCGGGCATTCTTCCCGGTGCCGGAGCCGCTCGCAGTACATTCGCGCCATGTTGGTCTCCGAGCGGATCGGTCAGTTCTTCCTCGAGGGCGAGTCGGGCCGCGACCGCATCGAGTACACCGAGTACGGCGGCGGCGACTCGTGGGTCGTGCTGATCCACGGCCAGCTCATGCCCCGGCGCATGCAGCAGCCGCTGGCGCGCGCGCTTGCCGCCGAGGGCCTCCACGTCGTCACCGTCGACCTGCTCGGCCACGGCCGCTCCGACCGGCCCGCCGACCCGCTGGCCTACTCCATGACCGCCTTCGCCGAGCAGGTCGTGGCGCTGCTCGACCACCTCGGCGCGCCGCAGGCGGTCGTCGGAGGCACGTCGCTGGGGGCCAACGTCTCGCTCGAGGTGGCGGTGGAGGCCCCCGACCGGGTGCGCGGCCTGATCCTCGAGATGCCCGTGCTCGACAACGCCGTCGAGGCAGGCATCCTGGCCTTCGCCCCGGTGCTCTTCGCCGCCCGCTTCCTGCCCTTCACCGTCAACGGGGTCCGGCGACTGACCCGCCCCGTGCCGCGCGGCCTGGTGCCCTTCTGGGTCGGGATCGTGCTCGACACCCTCGACCAGCGAGCCGACAGCGTCGCCGCCGTGGTGCACGGGCTGTTCTTCGGCCGCGTGGCGCCCTCCTCCCGCCAGCGGCGCGCCATCCAGGCGCCGGCGCTCGTGGTGGGCCACCCCGCCGACCCGATCCACCCGGCGGCCGATGCGGCGATGCTGGCCGAGGAGATGCCCCACGCCACCTTCGTGCGGGCCCGCAGCATCCTGGAGTGGCGGGTCGCCCCCGCTCGGCTCGACCGGGCGGCGGCCGACTTCGCGACCGCCTGCTGGCGCAGCCCCCGCGCCTCGCGCCGCACCCGCCCGCGTCCGGGCGCCTGAGCGCCGGGCGACCCCGGGGCGGGCACAATGGGGGGCGTGCCCCTCTACCGCGACGAGGCGATCGTCCTGCGCACCCACAAGCTGGGGGAGGCCGACCGCATCATCACCCTGCTGACCCGCCACCACGGCCGGGTCCGCGCGGTGGCGAAGGGCGTGCGGCGCACCACCTCCAAGTTCGGCTCGCGGCTGGAGCCCTTCACCCACGTCGACCTCCAGCTCGCCGAGGGGCGCAACCTCGACACGATCACCCAGGCCGAGACCCTCGACCCCTTCGCCGCGGGTGTGGGGCTGGACTACGAGCGCTACACCGCCGGCACCGTCATGCTCGAGACCGCCGAGCGGCTGGCCACCGAGGAGCGCGAGCCCTCGCTGCAGCAGTTCCTGCTGCTCGTGGGCGGGCTGCGGGCGATGGTCTCGGGCGACCGGGGGCCCGGGCAGGTGCTCGACTCCTACCTGCTGCGCTCGCTGTCGGTGGCCGGCTACGCCCCGTCCTTCCACCACTGCGCCCGCTGCGGCGTCGAGGGCCCGCACCGCTGGTTCAACCACGCGATGGGCGGGGTGCTCTGCGCGACCTGCCGGGTGCCCGGGTCGGCCAGCCCCGCGCCGGCCACGCTCGAGCTGCTCGGCTCGCTGCTGGCCGGTGACTGGCCGGCCGTCGCCGCCGCCGACGCCCGCACCCGCAAGGAGGCCAGCGGCCTGGTCGCGGCGTACCTGCACTGGCACCTCGAGCGCGGGCTGCGCTCGATGGAGCACGTCGAGCGGTGAGCCGCGACCGGTGTCCGGGCCCGCGGGTCCTAGGGTCTGCTGCGTGAAGCGCGACGTCCGTCCCCCGACCCCGCACCCCTCGGGCGCCCGGCCCCCCGCCGTGCCCCGCGAGCTGGTGCCCCGCCACGTCGCGGTGGTCATGGACGGCAACGGGCGCTGGGCCAAGGAGCGCGGCCTGCCTCGCACCAAGGGCCACGAGGCGGGGGAGTCCTCGCTCTTCGACGTGGTCGAGGGCGCGATCGAGATGGGCGTCAAGGCGGTGTCGGCCTACGCCTTCTCCACCGAGAACTGGTCACGCTCGCCCGACGAGGTGAAGTTCCTGATGGGCTTCAACCGCGACGTGATCCGCCGCCGGCGCGACGAGATGCACGAGCTGGGCGTGCGCGTGCGGTGGGCCGGTCGCACCCCGCGGCTGTGGCGCTCGGTGGTCAAGGAGCTGCAGGTCGCCGAGGAGCTGACCCGCGACAACGACGTGCTGACGCTGACCATGTGCGTCAACTACGGCGGACGCGCGGAGCTGGCCGACACCGCCCGCTCCATCGCCCGTGAGGTCGCCGCAGGACGCCTCGACCCCGAGCGGATCACCGAGAAGACCTTCGCCCGCCACCTCTACGTGCCCGAGCTCTCCGACGCCGACCTGGTGTGGCGCACCTCCGGGGAGCAGCGGCTGTCCAACTTCATGCTCTGGCAGGCCGCCTACGCCGAGATGGTCTTCACCGACGTGCTGTGGCCCGACGTCGACCGCCGCGCCCTGTGGCGGGCCATCGAGATCTACGCCTCGCGCGACCGCAGGTACGGCGGGGCGCTCCCGAACCCGACCGAGGGGTAGCGCGGGCTCACGGCGACGACAGCCGCGCCCGCACCACACGGGCGGCCTCGGCTACGACCTCCTCGACCGGCGGGGCGACGTCGACCACGGCGCCCTGCTCGTCGGCGTCGAGCGGCTCCAGGGTCTCCAGCTGGCTGTCGAGCAGCGAGGTGGGCATGAAGTGCCGCTCACGGCGCGCCATCCGCTCCCGCAGCACCGCCGGGTCGGTGTGGAGGTGCACGAAGAACACGTCGGGCGCGCCGGCGCGCAGCCGGTCGCGGTAGGACCGCTTGAGCGCGGAGCAGGTCACCACGCCGGGCCGACCGGCCTCGACGTCGCTGCGCAGGGCCACGGCGATGCGGTCCAGCCACGGCTCGCGGTCGGTGTCGGTCAGGGGCTCACCGGCCTCCATCTTGGCGATGTTGGCCTCGGGGTGGAGGTCGTCGCCCTCCACCATCGGCCAGCCCAGGTCGTCGGCGAGACCGCGGGCCACGGTCGACTTCCCCGTCGCCGAGACACCCATGACGACGACCTGGAGCGGGGTGCGCGGCGCCTCGACGGGCGCGGGGTCTAGCGGCAGGCCGGACACGTGCCGAAGATCTCCAGGGTGTGGCTGACCTCGCCGTAGCCGTGCTCGGCGGCGATCGCGCTGGTCCAGCGCTCGACGGCGGGGCCCTCCACCTCGACGGTGCGTCCGCAGGAGCGGCACACCAGGTGGTGGTGGTGGGTGGTCGAGCAGGCGCGGTAGATGGCCTCGCCGTCCTCGCTGCGCAGCATGTCGATCTCGCCGGCGTCGGCCAGGCGCTGCAGCGTGCGGTAGACGGTGGCCAGGCCGACCGCCTCGCCGCGGTTGCGCAGCAGCTCGTGAATCTCCTGCGCGGAGCGGAAGTCCTCGAAGGAGGCCATCGCCTCGCTCACGGCACGACGCTGGCGGGTCGGGCGCAGCGCGGGCCTCGCAGCGGGCTCCTGGGCGGGCTCCTGGGCGGGCTCCTGGGCGGTCTGCTGGTCGGCGCGGTCCGTCGTCGGCGGCTCAGTGCTCGTCATGGGGCTCAGTGCTCGTCATAGTGCCTCCCGTGCGGCGCGTGGCGGTGTCCGTCGTGAACGTAGTCGACGTGGTCGCCGTGGGGCACGGCGACGTGCCCGCAGTCGGGCCCGTGGTCGTGGTCGGCGTGCTCCTCGTCGTGGCGGTGGTCGGCGGGTCCGGGCACGACCTCGGGGCACAGGGGCGCGACCGCGCCGTCGGGGGCGTCGGGGTCCACCGGGAAGGGCGCCCGCAGCTGCTCGCGGTGGCGCAGCCACACCCCCACCGGCCAGGTGGCCACGAAGCCGGCCAGGGCGAGCAGCACGATGGTCGGCCCGGGGGAGACCGAGGTGCCGGCCGGCACCAGCGCCGAGACGACCAGCCCGCCCAGCGACGCGACGGTGCCGAGGGCCATGGCCGCGACCAGGGTGGTGCGGAAGGAGCGGGTGAGCTGCTGGGAGGTGGCCACCGGCACCACCATGAGCGCCGAGACGAGCAGCAGGCCGACCGTGCGCATGGCCACCGTGACGCTCACCGCGGCCATCACCGCCACCAGCAGGTTGTAGGCCCGGACGTTGAGGCCCGCCACGCGGGCGAACTCCTGGTCCTGGGCCACCGCGAAGAGCTGCGGGGAGAGACCGACACCGAGGAGCACGACGACGGCGGCCAGCACCATCGTCGTGACCACGTCGGCCACGGAGATCGTGGTGATCGAGCCGAAGAGGAAGGTCTGGAGCCGCGAGGCGCTCTGGCCGCCGAGCCCGGTCAGCAGCACCCCGCCCGCGAGGCCGCCGTAGAAGAGCAGCGCGAGTGCGACGTCGCCGTTGGTGTGGCCGCGCTCGCGGATCACCTCGATCAGCACCGCGCCGAGCACCGCGACCACCACGGCCGTCCAGGTCGGGGACGTGCCGGTGAGCAGGCCGAGGGCGACGCCGGTGACGGCGACGTGGCCGAGGCCGTCGCCCATGAGGGCCAGGCGCCGCTGCACCAGGTAGGTGCCGACGACCGGGGCGGCGAGCCCGACGAAGACCGCGGCGATGAGGGCTCGCTGCATGAAGGGCAGTGAGAACAGCTCGAGGGTGCTCATCGGTGGTGCTCCTCCGGGTGGGTCCCGAGCGGTGAGGCGACGTGGGGCGCGTGGTCGTGACGGGCGCGGTCGCGGTGCGTGGCGTGGTGGTGGGAGTGGGCCTCGCCCAGCCAGGGCTGGTGCACCTCGTGGTCGGCCAGGGGGGTGCCGTCGTAGACGACGCGCCCGTCGCGCATCACCACCGCCCGGTCGACCAGGGGGGCCAGCGGGCCCAGCTCGTGGGCGACGAGCACGACGGTGGCGCCGCGCTCCTTCAGGCGCGCCAGCGACGCGGCGAGGGCGTGCTGGTTGGGCAGGTCGACCCCGGCCGTGGGCTCGTCGAGGAAGAACAGTTCCGGCTCACCGGCCAGCGCCCGCGCGATGAGCACGCGCTGCTGCTGGCCGCCGGAGAGCTGCGAGACGCCGTCACGCGCCCGGTCGGCCAGGCCGACCACCTCGAGCGCGTCGGCGATGGCGCGGCGGTCGGCGCGCCCGAGCGGGCGCAGCAGGCGGCGGTGGGTGAGCCGCCCGGAGGCCACCACCTCCCACACCGACGCCGGCACGCCCGAGGCGGCGCCGGTGCGCTGCGGCACGAAGCCGACGCGGCGCCACTCGTCGAAGTGCTCCAACGGGTGGCCGAAGAGCTCCAGGCTGCCCGTGGTCAGCGGTCGCAGGCCGGTCAGCGCCCGCACGAGGGTGGACTTGCCCGAGCCGTTGGCGCCCATGAGCGCCACGAAGTCGCCGCGCGACACCGTCAGGTCGATGCCGCGCAGCACCGGGCGACCGGCGATGGCCACGGCACCGTCGACGAGTCGCACCACGGCCTCGAGCCCGGGGCCGACCGTGTGGTCGGCCCCGGGCTCGGGCGCTGGCGTCGGTGCGGCCGGGACGGCGGGGGTCACCGGCACCCGTTGGCGGTCCGGAGGGCCGCGAGGTTCTCACGCATCAGGGAAAGGTAGTCCTCGTCGGCGGTCTCGTCACTCAGGCCCTCCACCGGGTCGAGCACCGCGGTCTCGATGCCCTTGTCGCGGGCCAGCGACTCGCTGAGGGCGGGCGAGACCAGGCGCTCGGAGAAGACCGTGGTGATGCCGTCCTCGTCGATGATCTGCTGCAGGCGGGCCAGGTCGGCCGGGGTGGGCTCGGCGTCGGGGGAGAGCCCGGCGATGGGCTCGACCTCGATGCCGTACTTGCCGAGGTAGCCGAAGGCGTCGTGGGACACCACGATGGTCGAGCGCTCGCAGTCGGCCAAGCCCTCGGACAGCTCGCCGTCGAGGGTCTCGAGGTCCTCGCGCAGGGTCGCGGCGTTGGCGGTGTAGGTCTCCGCGCCGTCGGGGTCGATCTCGGCGAGCTGCTCGGCGACGGCGTCGCCGAGCTCGGCCAGCCGCGCCGGGTCGAGCCAGAAGTGGGGGTCGAGGTCGCCGTGGTCGTGCTCCTCCTCCGAGTGCTCCTCCTCCGCGTGCTCCTCCTCGGAGTGGGAGTCGTCCGCGTGCTCCTCCTCGGCGTGCTCGTCGGCGAAGGGCTCGAGACCGACCACCTCGGCGGCGTCGAGCGTGGCGCCCTCGGCGTTCTGCTCGACGGCGGCGTCCACGGCCGGCTGGAAGTCGGCCTCGTAGACGACCAGGTCGGCGCCGGCGACCTCGGCGGTCTGGCCGACGCTCAGCTCGAGGTCGTGGGGCTCGCCGCCCGGCTTCGTGAGGTTGGCGACCTCGGTGCGGTCGCCGGCCACGCGCTGGGCGACGAACTGCAGCGGGTAGAAGGCTGCGGCGACCGTGACGTCGCCGTCGTCGGAGGCGGTGCCCGTGTCGTCGGAGAAGGCGGCGCACGAGCTCAGCGCGAGGGCGGCGACGCCGGCGACCGCGGGGGAGAGCAGCCGCTGTCGGACGGGGCGGGTGGCTCGGGTGGCACGCGAAGTCATGAGAACGATTCTCGACCCACTGAGAACGATTGTCAAAATCGCCGGCTGGCCCCGGGCTGGCCCCGGGCTGGCCCCGGGCTGACCTAGGGCTGACCTAGGGTCGGGGTGTGATCGTCGTCAACCGCTTCCGCGTCGCCCCCGAGGAGCAGGGCTCGTTCCGCATCGCGCTCGAGACCGCCCGCGACGCCCTCGCGGCGCGACCCGGCCACGTCGGCGCGACGATCGGCCGCAACGTCGACGACCCCGGGCTGTGGGTGCTGACCACGCGGTGGGAGAACGTCGGCGCCTACCGCCGGGCGCTGTCGTCGTACGACGTGAAGCTGCACGCCGTGCCGGTGCTCTACCGCGCCCTCGACGAGCCGAGCGCCTACGAGGTCGTCGAGCCCGGGACCGACCTCAATGTCGAGCGGACCCGATCGCTAGGCTGAGCGCTTCGTCCAGGACCGGCAGCCAGCCGGTCCGTGAGAGCAGGAGCACCCGTGGCCAAGCCGCCCCCGTCCACCGTCGACAACGTCGTCTCCCTCGCCAAGCGGAGGGGTTTCGTCTACCCCTGCGGGGAGATCTACGGCGGCACCCGGTCGGCGTGGGACTACGGCCCGCTGGGCGTGGAGCTCAAGGACAACATCAAGCGCCAGTGGTGGAAGTCCATGGTGCAGATGCGCGACGACATGGTCGGCCTCGACTCCAGCGTGATCCTGCCCCGCCAGACCTGGGAGGCCAGCGGGCACGTCGACACCTTCAGCGACCCGCTGACCGAGTGCCAGTCGTGCCACAAGCGCTACCGCGCCGACCACCTCCAGGAGCAGTACGCCGAGAAGAAGGGCATCGACGACCCCGACACGGTCGACATCGCCACCCTGGCCTGCCCCAACTGCGGCACCCGCGGCGCCTGGACCGAGCCGCGCCAGTTCTCCGGGCTGCTCAAGACCTACCTCGGCGTCATCGAGGACGAGTCGGGCCTGCACTACCTGCGCCCCGAGACCGCCCAGGGCATCTTCCTCAACTTCGCCAACGTCGTGACCAGCCAGCGCATGAAGCCGCCCTTCGGCATCGCCCAGATCGGCAAGAGCTTCCGCAACGAGATCACCCCCGGCAACTTCATCTTCCGCACCCGCGAGTTCGAGCAGATGGAGATGGAGTTCTTCGTCAAGCCCGGCGAGGACGAGGAGTGGCACCAGTACTGGATCGACGCCCGCACGCAGTGGTACGTCGACCTGGGCATCGACCCCGACAACCTGCGCCACTACGAGCACGCGCAGGAGAAGCTGAGCCACTACTCCAAGCGCACCGTCGACATCGAGTACCGCTTCCGCTTCGCGGGCTCGGAGTGGGGCGAGCTCGAGGGCATCGCCAACCGCACCGACTTCGACCTCTCCACCCACGCCAAGCACTCGGGCCAGGACCTGTCGTACTTCGACCAGGCCGCCGGCGAGCGGTACACGCCCTACGTCATCGAGCCCGCGGCCGGGCTCTCGCGCAGCCTGATGACCTTCCTGGTCGACGCCTACGTCGAGGACGAGGCCCCCAACACCAAGGGCGGCGTCGACAAGCGCACGGTGCTGCGCCTCGACCCGCGCCTGGCGCCGGTCAAGGTGGCCGTGCTGCCGCTGAGCCGCAACGCCGACCTCTCGCCCAAGGCCAAGGACCTGGCCACGGAGCTGCGCCGCAACTGGAACGTCGACTTCGACGACTCCGGCGCCATCGGCCGCCGCTACCGCCGCCAGGACGAGATCGGCACGCCCTACTGCGTGACCGTCGACTTCGACACCCTCGAGGACGGCGCGGTCACCGTGCGCGAGCGCGACTCGATGTCGCAGGAGCGCATCAGCCTCGACGGCATCACGGCCTACTTCGCCCAGCGTTTCGTCGGTTGCTGAGCCGCCCGCTGTGCACAATGACCCGATGACCGCTCGACCGCCGCTCCGCCGCCCCCGCCTGGCCGCCCTCGCGGTCCTGCCCGTGCTCGCCCTGGCCGCCGCCGGGTGCAGCGGGACCGACGAGGCGGCGGGGCCGTCGGAGGCGTCCGGCGCCGCCTCCGCCAGCACCAGCGCCTCGGCGGGTGCCTCGGCCCCGGCCGAGGGTGAGCCCTACCTGCCCGTGCCCGACGACGTCGAGCTGACCGGGCAGGGCTCGGCGCTCTCGCTGGGCGACGAGGCCGTCGTGGCCTACGAGCCCGACCAGAAGAGCGTCGGGGTCCTCGACATCACCGTCGAGAAGGTCCAGCGGACGACGTTCGAGAAGTCCTTCCAGGGCTGGGAGCTGACCAAGCAGGTCCGCGCGGCCACGCCCTACTTCGTGCAGGCCACCGTGGCCAACGTCGGCGACAGCGACCTCGGCGGACGCCGGGTGCCGCTCTACGCCGTCGACGACGCCGACGTGCTCGTCGAGTCCTCGTCGTTCGTCAGCACCTTCACGCCCTGCCCCAGCACGCCGCTGCCCAAGAAGTTCCGCAACGGCGACGAGGAGAAGGTCTGCCTGGTCTACCTCGTGCCCGACGGCGGCTCGCTGGAGGCGGTGAGCTTCCGGCCCACCGAGGACTTCAACCCGATCACGTGGTCGGGGCCCGTCACCACCGTCGGCAAGGGCTCCGACGGCGGCGGCCAGGGCGGCCAGGGCGGCCAGGGCGGCGGGGGCCAGGGCGGCAACGGCGGCGCGGGCGGCGGCCAGGGCGGCAACGGCTGATTTGGGGCGCCCGGCGGGCGCGGCGGACAATGGACCGGTGACGATGACCGCCCAGCCGACCCGCCCCCACCCGGGGCTGACCCTCGGGTCGCTGCGGGTCGACACCCCGGTGGTGCTCGCGCCCATGGCCGGCATTACCAACGCCGCCTACCGCCGCCTGTGCGCCGAGCAGGGCGCCGGGCTCTACGTCTGCGAGATGATCACCAGCCGCGGCCTGGTCGAGGGCGACCAGCACACCCGCGACATGCTCGTCTTCGACGAGCTGGAGACCACGCGCTCGGTGCAGCTCTACGGCACCGACCCGGTCTACGTCGGGCGGGCCGCCGAGATCCTCTGCGCCGACTACGGCGTGGCCCACATCGACCTCAACTTCGGCTGCCCCGTGCCGAAGGTGACCCGCAAGGGCGGCGGCGGCGCCCTGCCCTGGAAGCGGGGCCTGCTCGCGCAGATCCTCGAGCAGGCGGTGCGGGCCGCGTCGGCGTACGACGTGCCCGTGACGATGAAGACCCGCAAGGGCATCGACGAGGAGCACCTCACCTACCTCGACGCCGGCCGGATCGCGCAGGAGTCCGGCTGCGCCGCGATCGCCCTGCACGGGCGCACCGTGGCGCAGGCCTACTCGGGGCAGGCCGACTGGGACGCCATCGGCGAGCTCGTGGCCCACGTCGACCTGCCGGTGCTCGGCAACGGCGACATCTGGGAGGCCGGCGACGCGCTGCGCATGGTCGAGCACACCGGCGCCGCCGGCGTGGTCGTGGGGCGGGGCTGCCTGGGCCGTCCGTGGCTCTTCCGCGACCTGGCCGCGGCCTTCGCCGGCGACGTGCCGGCGGAGGGCTTCCGTGCGACGCTGCCGCGCCTGGGCGAGGTGCGCGACGTCATGCGCCGCCACGCCGAGCTGCTGTGCCAGCACATGGGCGAGGAGCGCGGCTGCAAGGAGTTCCGCAAGCACGTGTCGTGGTACCTCAAGGGCTTCCCGGCCGGTGGCGACCTGCGGCGGGCGCTGGCCCTGGTGGAGACCCTCGTGGGGCTCGACCGCCTGCTCGCCGAGCTCGACCCCGACGCGCCGTTCCCGGTGGCCGAGCTCGGCACGCCCCGGGGGCGCCAGGGCTCGCCGCGGGCCCGGGTGGTGCTGCCGGAGGGCTGGCTCGACGACGCCGACGGGGCCGGGTGCGCGGTCGCCGAGGACGCCGACGCGGGCTCCGGCGGCTGATCTGGCGGCCCGCCCGCGTCGCGTCGAGGCGGTCGGGGTCGGCACGGTCGTGACCGGTGACACGTCAGTTTTTACCCGCGACGGTTGGTCGCCTGCTGTCCGTCTGTGCTTCACTCGACAACTCCGCCGCCCTGCCGACCGCAGGACGGCGTCGTCATGCCGGGCGACCGCCCGGCAGGAGCCAGCAACAGCAAAGGATCAGCGCTGTGGCAGATCATCGCCACAAGCGGGACGCCAATGCCCGCAGCACCACCCGACGTCCGCGTCCCCGCGCCGCCCTCGTCGCCGGACCCGTCGCCCTCCTCGCCACCTCCGCGGTCGTCGCCCTCGGCGTCGCCACCGCCGACCCCGGCACGGCGCCGCTGCAGCAGGCCGGCACCTCCGACCTCGCCGAGGCGGTCCAGCCCACCGACGTCGCCGCCCTCCAGGCCTTCGCCGAGGGCCGCGGTCTGTCCCGCGACGCCGACCGCACGGCGGCCTACCGCGTCGAGCGGGGCCTGACGCTCTCCAAGCCCACCGCGGCCGAGCGGATGATGACGCCCGCCGCCGTCCGCGCCGCGGTGGCCGGCGCCGACCAGCCCCGGTGGAGCACCGCCCCCCTCAACCTGTGGACCGGTCCCACCGGCGAGGCCGACCAGACCGGTGTGCTCGACGAGGGGAAGAAGGTCCTCGTGACCGGGCGCGCCCTGGGCGACCGGGTCGAGATCGTCGTCAAGGGGTCGGCCCGCTGGGTCACCGCCGGCTACCTCTCCGAGGACAAGCCGGTGGCCGAGGAGGCCAGCGACGTCGCCTCCGCCCGCAGCGTCGGCTCCGCCACCTGCACCAACGGCACGTCGGTGCCGAGCGGGGTCAGCCCCAACATCGCCGCGATCCACGAGGCGGTGTGCGCGGCCTTCCCGACGATCACCACCTACGGCACCTTCCGCAGCGACGGCGAGCACGCCCAGGGCATCGCGATCGACATCATGGTGTCGGGAGACCTCGGCTACCAGGTGCGCGACTTCGTCCAGGCCAACTACCAGGAGCTGGGCGTCAACTACATCATCTACTCCCAGCAGATCTGGTCGGTCGACCGCGCCTCCGAGGGGTGGCGGGCGATGGAGGACCGTGGCTCGGTCACGGCCAACCACTACGACCACGTCCACGTCACGACCTACTGAGCGCCGCTAGAGTCGGGCCGGTGCCCCGGCTCCTCGACTCCGACGACCTGCTCGAGCGCTACGACGCGTCGGCGCGCGAGCGGGTGGTGGCCGAGCCGCCGAAGCGGGTCGACGCCCCCGAGCGGACCCCCTTCGAGCGCGACCGCGCCCGGGTGGTCCACGCCGCGGCGTCGCGCCGGTTGGCGGCGAAGACCCAGGTGGTGGGTCCCGAGACCGACGACTTCGTGCGCAACCGGCTCACCCACTCCCTCGAGGTGGCCCAGGTGGCCCGTGACCTGTCACGCGCCCTGGGCTGCCACCCCGACATCGCCGAGACCGCGGCGCTGGCCCACGACCTGGGTCACCCGCCCTTCGGTCACAACGGCGAGCGGGTGCTGGCCGACCTCGCCGCCGAGTGCGGCGGCTTCGAGGGCAACGCCCAGACCCTGCGGCTGCTGACCCGGCTGGAGGCGAAGTCGGCCGACGCCGAGGGGCGCTCGGTGGGCCTCAACCTCACCCGGGCCACGCTCGACGCCTGCACCAAGTACCCGTGGGCGCGCGGGGCCGGGCCGGGGGGAGCCGCCGACCCGAAGTTCGGGGTCTACGCCGACGACGCGCCGGTCTTCGCCTGGCTGCGCGCCGGTGTCGACGGTCCGCGCCGCTGCGTGGAGGCGCAGGTGATGGACCTCGCCGACGACGTGGCCTACAGCGTGCACGACGTGGAGGACGGCATCGTGGTCGGGCGCATCGAGCTCACCGCGCTCGACACCGCGGCGGTGTGGCAGACGGTGCGCGAGTGGTACCTCCCCGAGGCCGACGACGACGAGCTCGACGACGTGCTCGCGGGGCTGGTCGCGCAGGCGAGCTGGCCCAGCGCGCCGTACGACGCGAGCCGGAGGTCGCTGGCGGCGCTGAAGAACCTCACCAGCGACCTGATCGGCCGCTTCTGCGGCGCGGTGCAGGCGGCGACCTTCGCCTCCGGGCCGGGCGCCCTCGTGCGCCACGGCGGCGACCTGGTGCTGCCCGGGCGGACCCTGCTGGAGATCGCGGTGCTCAAGGGCGTGGCCGCGCACTACGTGATGCAGACCGACGACCGGCTCGCCGTCATGGCGCGCCAGCGCGAGGTGATGGCCGAGCTGGTGGCGCTGGTGGCCCACCGCGGTCCCGACGCCCTGGAGCGGGCCTTCGCCGACGACTGGGCGGCGGCGCCCGACGACGCGGCCCGGCTGCGGGTGGTCGTCGACCAGGTCGCCTCGCTCACCGACGCCAGCGCCGTGGGCTGGCACCGCCGGCTCCTGGGTCGTGGCTAGGGTCGGTGCCGTGAGCGAACCCCTCGTCTGGCTGCCCTTCGACGTCTCCGAGCTGGGCGAGGCCCCGGCCGGGCTGCGCTACGAGCGGGTCGACCCGACCCGCGAGGTGCCCGACACCGTCGGCGACGTGCGGTTCTACGTGCCGCCCTACCAGCTGGGCTCGGGCATCGTGGAGGTCATGGAGCGCATGTCCTCCCTCGAGGTCGTGCAGCTGCTCACCGCCGGGGTCGACGCCGTGCGCGGCCGCGTGCCCGACGGGGTCACGCTGTGCAACGGGCGCGGCATCCACGACACCTCGACCGCCGAGCTCGCGCTGACCCTCACGCTGGCCTCGCTGCGCGGAGTGCCCGACTTCGTGCGCGCCCAGGAGCGGCGCGAGTGGGCGGCCGGCTGGCGCCCGTCGCTGGCCGACAAGCGGGTGCTGCTGGTGGGTCACGGCGCCATCGGCCGGGCCATCGAGGCCCGCCTCCTGCCCTTCGAGTGCGAGGTGGTGCGGGTGGCCCGCGCGGCGCGCGAGGAGCCCGAGGGCCACGTCCACGGCTTCGAGGAGCTGCCCGACCTCGTGCCCGACGTCGACGTCGTGGTCCTCGTCGTGCCGTTGACCGAGGAGACCCGCGGCCTGGTCGACGCCGACCTCCTGGCCCGCATGAAGGACGGCGCGCTGCTGGTCAACGTCGCGCGGGGCGCGGTGGTCGACACCGACGCGCTGCTCGCCGAGCTGGCCTCGGGGCGGCTGCGCGCGGCCAGCGACGTCTTCGAGGACGAGCCGGTGCCCTCCGACAGCCCGCTGTGGGCGACCCCGGGCCTGCTGATGACCCCGCACGTCGGTGGGGCGAGTAGCGCGATGTGGCCCCGGGCCCACCGCCTGGTGCGCGAGCAGCTGCAGCGCTTCGCCGCCGGCGAGGAGCTGGTGAACGTGATGTCGGGGGAGTACTGACCCGGCCGTAGGATCGACCCGTGGTGGGCCGGATCCGAGACGACAGCATCGCCGAGGTGCGTGAGAAGGCCCGGATCGACGACGTCGTGTCGCAGTACGTCACGCTGCGCAACGCCGGCGGCGGCTCGCAGAAGGGCCTGTGCCCCTTCCACGACGAGAAGTCGCCCTCCTTCCACGTCACCCCGGCGCGCAACTTCTTCCACTGCTTCGGCTGCCAGGAGGGCGGCGACGTCATCACGTTCGTGATGAAGATCGACGGCCTGGGCTTCGGGGAGGCCGTCGAGCGGCTGGCCGACAAGTACGGCGTGCAGCTGCGCCGCGAGGAGGGCGACGAGCGCGACAACCGTCCGCGTGGCCCGTCCCGCACCCGCCTGGTGGAGGCCCACCGCGAGGCGCAGGAGTTCTACGCCGAGCAGCTGGCCACCCCCGAGGCGCTGGTCGCCCGTCAGTTCCTCGCCGAGCGCGGCTTCGACCAGGCCGCCGCCGAGCAGTTCGGCATCGGCTTCTCCCCGCGGGGGGGCGACGACCTCTTCAAGCACCTGCGCGCCAAGGCCTTCAGCCAGGAGGAGCTGGTCACCGGCGGCCTGGTGGCCGTAGGCCGGTCGGCCTACGACCGCTTCCGGGGCCGGCTGATGTGGCCGATCCGCGACGCCAGCGGCGACACCATCGGCTTCGGCGCGCGGCGCATCCTCGACGACGACCGCATCGACGCCAAGTACCTCAACACCTCCGAGACCCCGATCTACAAGAAGAGCCAGGTGCTCTACGGCATCGACCTGGCCCGTCGCGAGATCGCGCGGTCCTCCCAGGCGGTGATCGTCGAGGGCTACACCGACGTCATGGCCTGCCACCTGGCCGGGGTCGGCACGGCGGTGGCGACCTGCGGCACCGCCTTCGGCGAGGACCACTCGCGGATCCTGCGGCGCTTCCTCGACGACCACGAGGAGTTCCGCGGCGAGGTGATCTTCACCTTCGACGGCGACGCGGCCGGGCAGAAGGCCGCCCTGCGGGCCTTCTCCGGCGACCAGAACTTCGTCTCGCAGACCTACGTCGCGGTCGAGCCCTCGGGCAAGGACCCGTGCGACCTGCGGGTCGCCGACGGCGACGCCGCCGTGCGCGAGCTGGTCGCGCGACGGGTGCCGCTCTACCGCTTCGTGCTGAGCAACGTGGTCGGCAAGTACGACCTCGACCGCGCCGACGGCCGCATCGACGCCCTGCGCGAGGGTGCCCGGCTGGTCTCGAGCGTGCGCGACAAGTCGAAGGTCGACGCCTTCGCCCGCGAGCTGTCGCAGATGATCGGCGTCGACCCCGACGAGGCGCGCGCCGAGGTGCGCCGCGCCGCCAACCGTCCCGCCGCGGCAGCGGGCGGGCGGGGGCAGGACCGCCGGGCCGACCGGTCCCCGGCCGCCGCCGACAGCGCGCCCGCGGCGCCCCGGCGCCAGGTGCCCGACCTGCGCGACCCCCGCTTCACCCTGGAGCGCGAGACGCTCAAGCTCGTCGTGCAGCACCCGATGGCGATCGGCCGCACCACCGCCGACATCGGCGCCAACGACTTCACCCACCCGACCTACCGCGCGGTGTGGGAGCTGGTGGAGAAGGCCGGTGGCACCGCCACGGGCGCCGGCGACCCGGCCTGGGCCGCCCGGCTGCGCGACGCGGCGAGCGACCCGGAGGTCTCCTCGGCGGTCTCCGCGCTCGGCGTCGAGCCGCTGCTCACCGAGAAGGAGCCCGACGCGGCCTACGTCGGCCACCACGTCTTCCGCCTCCTCGAGCTCACGACGATGCGCCGCATCGCCGAGGTCAAGTCGCGGCTGCAGCGCACCAACCCGGTAGAGGACGTTGAGGCCTACAACCGGATGTTCGGCGAGCTGGCCGCCCTCGAGCAGCACCGTCGGGCCCTGCGCGACCGGGTGATGGGCGCGTGAGCCTCGCCGGGGCGCTGCGCGGAGCGTTCCGCCCGTGGTGGCGCACCCGCGCCGACGGTCCCCGGCCCGACCTCCAGGTGGGCCGCGGCGAGCGGCTGCTGGCCTGGGCCCGCACCGACGACGGCCGCGACGTCGGTGGCACCCGCGACGCGCTCTACGTCTCCGTCGACGGCTCCCGCTCCGCGCGGCTGCGCTGGGAGCGGGTGGACGCGGCCGACTGGGACGCCGAGACCTCCACGCTGGCCGTGACCGAGGCCGACGACGCGGGTCGCACCGGCGCGCGCGTCGTGCACCGCTTCTGCCTCGACGACGGCGCCCGTCTGCTGGAGCTGGTGCGCGAGCGGGTCACCGCGAGCGTGCTGCTGCAGCGCCACGTGCCCCTCGCCGGTCGTCGCGGGGTGCGGGTCGTGGCCCGTCGTGCTCCCGGTGGCGGCTCCGAGGTCACCTGGGTCTTCCAGTACGACGAGGGCGTGGATCCCACCGATCCCGTCGTGCAGGCCGCGGCGGCCGAGGCGCTGGCCTCGGCGCGCGACGCCGTCGGGCTGGGCTGAGCGGGCCGCTCCGCACGGTCCGCCGGGTCGGGGGAGGCCGATTTCACCTCGCCGACCACGCTTGCTAATGTGTGCGCGCTGCACCGATCCCCTGTAGCTCAACTGGCAGAGCATTCGACTGTTAATCGGAGGGTTGTTGGTTCGAGTCCAACCGGGGGAGCAGAGAGAAGGCCCCGGCCCGCTGATGCGGGCCGGGGCCTTCTGCGTCGCCTGACGACCGGAGCGCGGAGCCCCGCTGCTGCTGTCGTCAGCCGGGCCGGCCACCCGGGTCGATCCGGTCGCTGGCCTCGGGGGCGGCCGGCGGGGTGGGCCGGGTGGGCGGAGCGGGAGCGTCGGCGCCGGGCTGCTCGTCGTGCGGCGGGGCCGGCGGGGCCGGGGGAGCAGGCGGCGTCGGGTGCTGGCCGCCACGGGGAGTCGGGACAGCCCGCGGGTCCTCGTCGGGCGCGCCGGGCTCGGTGGACGGGCCCGACGTGCCCGGGACCTCGCAGAGCGGACCTCCGGGGGTCGGCACGGCGCCGGGCGCGGGGGCGGTGTCGGGCGCCGGGGCCGTGCCCGGTCGGGGCGTGGTCGCCGGCGGCGCACCGGCCCCGGGATCCTGCGGCGGGGTCGCCGTGCCGGTGCCGGGGGCGTCGGTGCTGGTGCCGGCGTCGGCGCCGGTGGCGCCGGGGGTGACCGCGGGTATGGCGGCGCTCGCGGTGTCGGCGTCACCGTCTCCGCCGCCCGAGCCGGAGCCCCCGGCGAGGGCCGGCACCCCCAGGCCCAGCACGAGGCCGGCGACGGCGCCGGCGGCCAGTCCGGCGAGGAGACGGGGGCGGCGGGGCCGCGGCGGGCCGGCGACGTCCGCGGCGCGAGCAGCGGAGACCTCCTCGCGACCCGGTGCAGGGGGCGGCGCGGTGGGGTGGCTCGCGGCCGACCAGGCGCCGACGCTCAGTGGCCGGGTGTCGTCGTGCGGGTCCGCGGCGCTCCGGTCGCGCCGGTCGGGGTCGCGGGGGTCGTGCGGGCGGGGCTGGTCGGCGTGGGTCATGGGGTGCTCCTTCGGTGTCGCGGCCGTGGTCGGCCGTCGGTGCAGGGATCGGGGACGGGTCGGGACAGGTCGGGACGGGTCAGGGGGGCCGGTCGGTCAGGGGCGTGGGCCGGGTGCGTCGTCGCGGTCGCCCGCGGGGCCGGGCCCACCGCCGGTCAGCTCGTGCAGCTCGTGCAGCTCGGCGAGGGCACGGTCGGGCGCGGGCAGGGCCGCGGCGAACGCGCTGCGGTCGACGGCCCGGGCGACGCGGGGCGGCCCCAGGTGCTCAGGACCGAGGTGACGACCCACGCGACGGCGAGGGCGGCGAGCCCCGCGCCGACGGCGGACAGCAGCGTCGGGACGAGTCCGCGACCGGTGCGCAGGGCGCCGACCACGGCGAGCAGGACGGCGAGGGCGACCAGCAGGTCGACCAGGCCCAGGGAGGACGGGACCGGGACGGAGAGGTGTGGCACGGGTACTCCTGGGGTCGAGGACGGCCGGACGCGCCGGGCCGGTGGGCCGGGCGGTCGGGGCCCCTGGTGGGGGCCGCCGGGGTCGACTCTGGGCGGCGTACCTGCGGGCCACCTCAAGACGGCGACCGCACGCGGTGTTCTTGAGGTGGTCTTCAGGTCGGCGACGGCACACTGTCGAGGTGCCGATCCGTGACGCCGCCGCCCGCCTGCTCGTGGTGGAGGACGACGACGTCATCCGCGAGTCGCTGGCGAGGTCGCTGCGCTCGGAGGGCTACGCCGTGCGTGCGCTGGCCGACGGCGGCGCGCTCGAGGAGGAGCTGGCGGCCCACCGCGTCGACCTCGTGGTGCTCGACTGGATGCTCCCGGGGCGCGACGGCCCCGAGTTGGTGCGCGTCGTGCGACGGCGCAGTGACGCCGCCGTGGTGATGCTCACCGCCCGCGAGGCCGTCGAGGACCGCCTGCGCGGCTTCGAGGTCGGCGTCGACGACTACCTGGCCAAGCCCTTCGTGGTGGAGGAGCTGCTCGCCCGGGTGCGGGCGGTGCTGCGCCGCACCGGCGCCGTGGCCACCACGATCGAGATCGACGACCTGGTCGTCGACGAGGAGGCGGCGCGGGTCACGCGCGGCGGCCACGACGTCGCGCTCACCGCCACCGAGCTGCGGCTGCTGGCCCACCTGGCCCGCCACCGCGACCGGGTGCTCTCCAACGCCCAGATCCTCAGCCAGGTGTGGGGCTACGACGACTACGCCGACAACCTCGTGCAGGTGCACCTCAGTGCCCTGCGCCGCAAGCTGGAGGTCCACGGACCGCGTCTCATCCACACCGAGCGCGGCCTGGGCTACGTGCTGCGGGCGCCCCGGTGAGCGGCGCGGCGCACGGCCCGGTCGCGGTGTCGGGCCTGCGCACCCCGTCGCTGCGGCGGCGGGTGACGCTGGTCGTGGTGGCCCTGGTGGCCGTGCTGCTGGTGGTGCTGGTCGCGGCCACCGAGCTGGCGCTGCGCGAGCGGCTCGACGACCAGCTGCGCCAGCGTCTCGTCGAGCGCGCGGGGGTGGCCGACGCCCTCGTGGGCCAGGTCGACGACCGCGACCTGGCCCGACGCCTGGAGGGGGAGGGCGTCTCGGCGGTGGTGCGGGCCGCCGACGGCGAGGTCTACGCCGAGGGTCCGCTGGCCGGGGCGGCCGGCGTGGCCCCGGGGGACGGCGAGGAGATCACAGGAGGCTCCGGAGGCACGGGAGGCGGCTCGGGCACGGGCGAGGGGCCGGCCGACGGCGGGCCCCGGGGGCCCGCCACGGTGCCCAGCCCGCTGGGGGACCCGGGTCCGCCCGACCCGCCGGGCGCGACTCCCGCGGTGCAGGAGAGCGGCGACCTGCTCGCGGTCGCGCGCAGCCTCACCGACGGCAGCACGCTGCTGCTGCTCGCCGACGCCAGCGACGTCCGCGACACCGTCGCCCAGGTCAGGCTGGTGCTGCTCGTGACCGCGGTGACGGTGCTGCTCGCCACCGCCCTCGTCGTGCCGCTGGTGGTGGGCGGGGCGCTGCGGCCGCTGCGTCGCATCACCGACGTGGCCCGCAGCATCACCCGCGGTGACCGCGGGCGCCGGCTGCGCCCGACCACGCCCGGCACCGACCTCGGCCGCACCGCGCTGGCCTTCGACGAGATGCTCGACGAGGTGGTGGGCGCCGAGGCCCGAGCGGTCGACTCGGAGGCCCGGCTGCGCGACTTCGTCTCCGACGCCGCCCACGAGCTGCGCACCCCGGTGACCGGCATCCGCGCCGCTGCCGAGCACGTGCTGCGCGCCGACCCGCCGCGCGAGGAGCGGGAGCAGGTGCTGGTGGACCTGATCCGCGAGGCCCAGCGCGCCGGCCGGCTCGTCGACGACCTGCTGCTGATGGCGCGCATCGACCGCGGTCTGGCCCTGGTCACGGGCCCGGTCGACCTGCGCTCGGTGGCCGAGGAGGTGGCGAGGTCGCCGCGGCCCGGCCCGGCGGTGGTCCGGGTCGTGGGCGACCCGGCGGTGGCCGTGGCCGACCGCGACCGGGTCGTGCAGGTGCTGGGCAACCTCGTCGACAACGCCGTGCAGGCCGGCGCGCGTCAGGTCGAGCTCCGCTCGTCCTACGACGGGGACGCGGCGGTCGTGGAGGTCGTCGACGACGGACCGGGCATCCCCGCGGCCGACCGCGAGCGGGTCTTCGACCGGCTGGTGCGGCTCGACCCCGCCCGCGAGCGCCGGGCGGGCGGCTCGGGCCTCGGGCTCTCGATCGCCCGCGGCCTGGCCCGCGCCCACGGCGGCGAGCTCGTCTGCCGCGAGCCCGCCGGCGGCGCGGGCGCCCGGATGCGGCTGACACTGCCCGCGGGAGCGACCGTGGACGGTCCCGTGGGCGCGGCGACCACCCCGCGCGGGTGAGCCGGGGAGACCCGGCGCGGGGTAGACCGGAGGCATGAGCTATCCCCTGAGCCGCCTCATGTCCACCGCCACCGCCGGCTACGGCGCCTTCGCCCTGCTCAAGCCCGACCACCTCGGCTCGGCCATGCAGGCCGGCCGCTCCGAGCGGGGCGGCTACGACGTGCTGGCCCGCACCTACGGCGTCCGCGACCTCGGCATCAGCGCCGCCGGTGCGCTCGGGCGCTCCGACAAGGTCGTGCGCACCGCGATGCTGCTGCGCATCGTCGGCGACCTGGGCGACTGCGCGATCCTCGCCGCCAAGGCCCCCGACTCCCAGGTGCGCGGCAAGGTGATGGCCGTGACCCTCGGCTGGGCGGCGCTCAACACGGTCGCCCTGGTCGTCGACGGGCGACGCGCCGCCTGAGCGTCGCGGGCCGGTCCCGCGGGCGGGCGCGTCGCACCGGGCCCGCGCGCTCGCCGGCCCGGCGTCGCCGCTAGCGTCTGTCGCCGACGAGGAGGCGACCGTGACCGACGACCGCGCCGTGGGCGCGCCCACCACCCTGCACCTGCGGGCAGCCGGGGTCAGCGTGCTGCTGGCCCACCACCCCGACGTGGACCACGGCGGGCCGTGGGTGGCCCACTGGGGTGCCGACCTGGGTCCGCTCGACGAGGCGGCCCGCGGGGAGGTCGTGCGTGCCGGGCACCGCGAGCTGACCCCCAACACCGTCGACGAGCTGCGCCCGGTCGGCCTGCTCCCCGAGCACGCCTCGGGCTGGCCCGGCACGCCCGGCCTGCGAGGCTCGCGCGCCGACGGCGCGGACTGGTCGCCCGTGCTGCGGGTGCGCCGGGTGTCAACCACCGCGGCGGACGCGGCGGACCCGGCGGCGCTGGGCGGCAGCGCGACGTACGAGCTCGTCGACGCGGTCGCGGGGCTGGAGGTGCTGCTCGAGGTGGAGCTGCTGGCCAGCGGGCTGCTGCGCACCCGGGCCACGCTGACCAGCACGGGGGAGGGCGACTACCGCCTCGACGCGCTCGAGCCGGCGCTGCCCGTGCCGACCCGGGCCGGGGAGCTGCTCGACCTCACCGGGCGCCACGCACGCGAGCGCAGCCCCCAGCGGCGCCCGGTCACCGTGGGTGCCCACGTGCGCGAGGGCCGCCGCGGACGCACCGGCACCGACG
This sequence comes from Nocardioides sp. Leaf285, assembly GCF_001422955.1. Taxonomy (NCBI): domain Bacteria; kingdom Bacillati; phylum Actinomycetota; class Actinomycetes; order Propionibacteriales; family Nocardioidaceae; genus Nocardioides; species Nocardioides sp. Leaf285. The sequence continues at coordinate 849,082 of NZ_LMNH01000003.1, forward strand.
CCACCCTGCTCACCGCCCTCGGCGAGCCCGGCTTCGGCTTCCGCCGTGGCGAGGTGTGGGCCACCCACGTCGCGTGGTCGGGCGACCACCGCAGCCGCGTGGAGCGGGCCACGACCGGGGTGACGCTGGTCAGCGGAGGCGAGCTGCTGCTGCCCGGCGAGGTCCGGCTGGCGCCGGGGGAGTCCTACGCCTCGCCGTGGCTCTACGGCAGCCACGGCACCGGCCTCGACGAGGTCACCGCACGCATCCACACCCACCTGCGCTCGCGCCCGCAGCACCCGAGGCACCCCCGCCCGGTCACCCTCAACACCTGGGAGGCGGTCTACTTCGACCACGACCTCGAGGTCCTCACCGAGCTGGCCGAGCTGGCCGCCGGGGTCGGGGTGGAGCGCTACGTGCTCGACGACGGCTGGTTCCGCGGTCGGCGCGACGACACCGCCGGCCTCGGCGACTGGTACGTCGACCCCACGGTCTGGCCCGACGGCCTCGACCCGCTCATCGGGCGGGTGCGCGCGCTGGGCATGGAGTTCGGGCTGTGGGTGGAGCCGGAGATGGTCAACCTCGACTCCGACCTCGCCCGCGCCCACCCCGCGTGGGTGCTGGGCACCGGCGGGCGGGTGCCGGTGGCCTCGCGCCAGCAGCAGGTGCTCGACCTCGCCCACCCGGACGCCTTCGCCCACGTCCTGGAGCGCCTCGACGCCCTGCTGTCCGCGCACGACATCGCCTACCTGAAGTGGGACCACAACCGCGACCTCGTCGACGCCGGCAGCGGCCCCGCGGGCGCGGCGTCGGTGCACCGCCAGACGCTGGCCTTCTACGCGCTGGTCGACGAGCTGCGCCGCCGGCACCCCGGCGTCGAGATCGAGTCGTGCTCCTCGGGTGGTGGCCGCATCGACCTCGAGGTGCTCGAGCGCACCGACCGGGTCTGGGCCTCGGACTGCATCGACCCCCTCGAGCGCCAGGGCATCCAGCGCTGGACCTCGCTGCTGGTGCCCCCGGAGCTGCTCGGCGCCCACATCGGCTCCGCGCGCTCCCACACCACCGGACGCACCCACGACCTGTCCTTCCGCGCCGGCACCGCCCTCTTCGGCCACCTCGGCATCGAGTGGGACCTGCGCGAGGCCACCGCGGCGCAGCGCGAGGAGCTCGCGGCGTGGGTGGCGCTGCACCGGCGGCTGCGCCCGCTGCTGGCCACCGGCACGACGGTGCGCTCCGACCACCCCGACCCCGCCACGCTCGTGCACGGGATCGTCTCGCCCGCGGCCGACCACGCGGTCTACGCCGTCGTCGCGACCGCCGGGCCGACCACGTGGCCGCCCGGCCCGGTCACGCTGCCCGGTCTCGACGCGGCGGCGACGTACGACGTGGCGGCGCTGGCGCCCGGTGACGTCGTGCACGGCCCCGGCTACTCGCCGCTGCCGTGGTGGTCGACCGGCGTGCGCCTGACCGGGCGGGTGCTCGACACCGTCGGGGTGCAGGTCCCGGCGCAGGACCCCGAGCACCTCGTGCTGATCGAGGTGCGCCGCGTCGGGTAGCCGGTGCGGGGAGGGGGGTCAGTCGAGGGCGAACTGGATGCGGCGGATCTCGCTCGAGATCGGCGCGAACAGCTCGCGACGGATCCGGTTGTGCTCCTCGTCGAGGTCGTAGACGCGGTAGGCCTCCGCATCGGCGAAGTCGGCGGTCAGCACGTAGCCGGCGTTGCCCTCCCGCAGGCCCAGGTCGAGACCGGTGCGCATCTCGAACGCGACACCCTCGACGCGCAGCGCCGCGATCGCGTCGAGCGCGGCCTGCGCCTGCTCGCGCGTCGCGTCGTCCCGGAGCACTCCCACCACCACGTTGCGGATCATGGGCCCATCGAAGCAGGGCCGGTGGTCCGGGCCTCGCGGGGGCCCCGGACCGGGCGGGGCACCTGACGTCGGCGGGAGCGCGGCGTCGGTAGAGTGCGCGGCTGGACGGGCGCGACCCTCGACCGTCCGCACCGTGGGGCGGTAGCTCAGCCGGTCAGAGCAGAGGACTCATAATCCTTGGGTCGTGGGTTCGAGCCCCACCCGCCCTACGTCAGCGAGCCCCCGGGACCGTGAGGTCCCGGGGGCTCCGCCGCCGCTGCGGCACGGAGACGCTGCGCCGCCTCGGCGGCGCGGTCGCTCAGCTGTCGGCGCCGCGCCCGGTGGAGGTCTGGAGCCGGTCGATGTGCTCGGAGGCCTCGGCCTTGGTCAGGTCGGCGGGAAGCGTCTCGCCGGCCTCGCGGGCCAGGGTGTCGAGGTAGCTCTTCTGGGCGCCGGTGATGGGCTCGTCGCCGGTCACCCAGTCGTTGGGGTCCTTCTCGGCGTTGGTCGGGCTGGGGTTGTCGGCACCCAGGACCTCGCCGTCGGGCACGCCGCTCGGGGTCTGCTCCGTGCCCTGCTCGGGAGCCTGGTCGTTCGAAGACATGTTCGATGAGGTCATGGGCCCACGCTACGTCGGGGCGCCGGCGGACCCCAGACCCCGAACGGGTGAGGGCGTCGACCCCGGCGGGGTGATCGGGCGGGGTGCTATTTTCCGCCGAGGGTGGTGCGAGCCGTGCCGGTGCACCGACCCGACAGGAGCAGGCCGACCGGACCGAGGGAGAGGCGCCGCGTGGAGGACGTGTCACGTGAGCCCGGTGCCGTGCCCGCCCACCCCGGGTCCCCGTCGACCCAGGCGCCCCGACGCGGACGCCGGCGGGCCAGCAGCCGACCGGCCCTCGCCCGGCGCACGCGGCGGGCCCGTCCCTCCACCTCGCCCTCCACCCCGCCTCCCACCCGCCGCCGCGGCGGTGCCCGCGCCGACCGGCGCCGCCGTCGCGCCGCGGGCCTGCCCGGCACGCTCGGGGTGACGCTGCTCGGCGCGCTCGTGCCGGGGGCCGGCTTCCTCTACACCGGACGCCGCCTGCTCGGGGCCCTGGTGCTGCTTCCGGTGCTGGCCCTGCTGGGGGGCGCGGCGTGGTACGTCGGGCGCGACCTGCGCGCCCTGCTCGCCTTCGCCGTCGACCCCACCCGCCTCACCATCGCCGCGGTCGTGCTGGTGCTCGGCCTCGCGACCTGGGTGGCCGTGGTCTACCTGACCTACCGCCAGGTCAGGCCCCCGAGCCGACCCCGGTGGCACACGGCGGTCGGCCACGGGTTCGTGCTGGTGCTCTGCCTCGCGATCGGTGCGCCCTTCGCGGTGGCGGCGCGCTACGCCCAGGTGCAGGCCGGGCTGGTCGGCACCGTCTTCGACGACGACCGCAACGAGAGCGCCACCGTGCCGACCGACGTCACCGAGGAGGACCCCTGGGGCGGGCGGGAGCGGGTGACCGTGCTCCTGCTCGGCGGCGACGGCGGCGAGGGTCGCACCGGCGTGCGCACCGACACCGTGATCCTGCTGAGCATGGACACCACCACCGGCCGCGCGGTCACGGTGAGCCTGCCGCGCAACCTGATGAACGCGCAGTTCCCCGAGGACAGCCCGCTGCACGACCTCTACCCGACCGGGTTCAGCGGGCCCGAGGACGACGGCTTCTACATGCTCAACGCCATCTACGGCCAGATCCCCGAGCGTCACCCGGGCATCCTGGGGGCGAGCGACAACGAGGGTGCCGACGCCCTCAAGCAGGCCGTCGAGGGCAGCCTCGGGGTGCCGGTCGACTACTACCTGATGGTCAACCTCAAGGGCTTCGAGGACGTCGTCGACGCCATCGGCGGCATCACCGTCAACGTCAACGAGCCGGTCGCCATCCAGGGCAACACCGACCTGGGCATCCCGCCGGTCGACTACATCGACCCCGGCCCCGACCAAGAGCTCGACGGCTTCCACGCGCTGTGGTTCGCCCGGGGGCGCTACGGCTCCGACGACTACGAGCGCATGGACCGCCAGCGCTGCGCGGTCGACGCCATCATCGAGGCCGCCGACCCGATGACCGTGCTGCAGCGCTACCAGGCCCTGGCCGAGACCGGGCAGGAGATCGTCTCCACCGACATCCCGCGACGGATCGTGCCGGCGCTGCTCGACCTCGCCCTCAAGGTCAAGGACGCCAAGGTCAAGTCGGTCGTCTTCCGGCCCTCCGAGCGATTCTTCTCCGGCGACCCCGACTTCGACTACATGCGCCAGGTCGTGGCCAAGGCCCTCGAGCCGCGCTCGCGCCCCGGGCTGGGCAAGAAGGACCCCGGCCGGGCCGAGGACCCCGAGGACTCCTGCGCCTACGCGCCGGCCGACGGCACCGACGCGACCAGCAGCACCGACACGGCCGCGGCGTACTGACCCGAGCGGTCCCGGCGGGCCCTCAGCGGTGGCCGGCGACCGCGTGGGGCACGTAGCCGGAGCCGAGCTCGTCGAGCTCCTCGTCACTGAGCTCGAGGTCGACCGCGGCCACGGCGTCGGTGAGGTGGTGGGCCTTGGTGACGCCGACGATCGGCGAGGTGACCACCGGCTGGTGCAGCAGCCAGGCCAGCGCGACCTGCGCCGGCGCGACGCCGCGTCGCTCGGCCAGGGCGAGCACCGTGGCGACGATGTCGGCGTCCTCGTCGCGGTAGAGCGTGCCGCCGAACTCGTCGGTCTCGGTGCGGGAGGTCTCGGTGTCCCAGGGGCGGGTCAGCCGGCCCCGGGCCAGCGGGCTCCACGGGATGACCCCGACCCCCTGGTCGGCGCAGAGGGGGAGCATCTCGCGCTCCTCCTCGCGGTAGAGGAGGTTGTAGTGGTCCTGCATCGACACGAAGGGCGTCCAGCCGTGGGCGCGCGCGACCTCCTGGGCCTTCGCGAACTGCCAGGCGTACATCGAGGAGGCGCCGAGGTAGCGCGCCTTGCCCGAGCGCACCACGTCGTGGAGCGCCTCCATGGTCTCCTCGATCGGCACCTCGGGGTCCCACCGGTGGATCTGGTAGAGGTCGACGTAGTCGGTGCCGAGGCGGCGCAGCGACGCATCGATCTCGTGGAGGATCGCACCGCGCGAGAGGCCGGCGCCGTGGGGCCCGGGGCGCATGCGGCCGTGGACCTTGGTGGCGAGCACGACGTCCTCGCGCCGGGCGAAGTCGCGCACCGCGCGGCCGGTGATCTCCTCGCTGGAGCCGCCGGAGTAGACGTTGGCGGTGTCGAGCACCGTCACGCCCGCCTCCAGGGCGTCGCGGATGATCGCGCGGCCGGCGTCCTCGTCGAGCACCCACGGGTGACCGCCCCGTGACGGGTCGCCCCAGCTCATGCACCCGAGGGTGACGACGGAGACCTCGAGGCCGCTGCTGCCGAGTCGTGTGTAGCGCATGGGCCCATCCTGCGACGGGCCCCCAAGCCGGCCCGGTGTGGATGCGGTGCGGGTGGGACGCGGGTGGGACACGGGTGTTGCGTGGTCAGCGCGGGGTGGCGAACGTGCTCGTGGTGCCGTCGTCGTGGACCACGAGCCCCGAGCGTCCGGGGCGCTGCCGCAGCCACGCGAGCGCGTCGGGGCCCAGGGCGTAGGCGCAGGTGGCGTCGACGTCGGCCTCGGTGAGGGTCGGGGCCACCACCGTCACCTGCCGCACCCCGCGGGCCGTGCGGCCGGTGCGCCCGTCGAGCAGGTGAGCGCCGCGGTGGGTCGTGCCCGAGGTGGCGACCGCGCCGTTGCCGACCGGCACCACGGCGAACAGCCGCGACGCGTCGCGCGGGTCCTCGACACCGACCCGCCACAGCGGCGTACGCCGGCTCCGGGTGCGGCAGAGCACGTCGCCGCCGCCCGACAGGCACCAGTCGGTGCCCACCAGCGGCTCCAGCGCGCGGGCCGCCCGGTCGAGGGCCCAGCCCTTGGCCACGCCCGTCGGGTCGAGACGCACGCGGCCCACGGCGTCGGGCAGGCGCAGCGTGAAGGCGCCGCCGGAGTCGCGGGTGGCGTCCTCCCCGAGGGCGAGGACCTCGGCCAGCTCCGGTGGGCACTGCGCCAGGGAGACCTCGCCCCGGTCCAGCCGCGACACCCAGGAGTCCTCGCGCCAGGTGCTCAGCAGCGCGTCGCTGCCGCGCAGGCTCGTCATGACCGCCGACCAGGCCTCGAGCGCGGCCGGGTCGTCGGGGTCGGCGGCGTGTGGCCCCCGCAGCGCGAGGCTGACCGGCAGGCCCATGACGTGGTCGACGTGGCGGCGCGTCGGGCCGGGTGCGGTGGCCGCGGGGGCGCTCACAGGCCGGCCTGGTCGAGGGCGTCCTGCAGCGAGCCGACGTAGCCCTGGCTGGTCACGGTGGCGCCGCTGACCATGTCGATGTCGGCGCTCTGGGCGTCGAGCGTCTCCTGCACCAGCACCGGCAGCGCGTAGGCGTTGATCTCCTGGTCGTGACCGTTGCCGGAGGGGTACTGCAGCACGTCGACCCCGGTGATCGCGCCGCCGCCGTCCACCGTGAGCTGCACCTGCACCGGCCCCCACTGGGTCTGCACCACGCTGCCGGTCACCGTGCTCGACCCACCGGAGCCGCCCGAGCCGGAGTCGCCGCCTCCCGCCCCTGCGCCGGTCGACCCACCGGTGGTGCTCCCGCCCGTGGTCCCGCCCGTGGTCGCGCCGGCGGTGCTCGTGGTCGTGGCGCTGTAGGCGGGCAGGGCCGCGGTGGTGCTCGGGCCCTCCAGGGAGGTGCGGTAGCCCAGGAGGAGCACGACGGTCGACAGCGTGCTCAGGGCCCACAGGGAGATGCGTCTCATCGGGTCACCACCGGAAGGTCTCGAGATGGATGTGGTCGGGGTGCGCGCCTGCCGCGCGCAGGCTGGCGAGGACGGAGTCGCTCCAGCCGTCGGGGCCGCAGACGAAGATGTCGCGCTCGGCGACGTCGGGCACGAGGCGGAGCAGGGCCGTCGTGTCGTCGACGGGCGGCACGCCGTCGCCGAGCCAGGAGCCGGGAGCCCGGCGGGGGCCGGGGAGCCCCACGAGGCGCAGGCCGCGCTCACGGGCCAGCACGGCGAGCTCGGCGCCGAGCAGCGGCTCCCGGGCGTAGCGGTGGAGCACGACCACGTCGCCGGGGGTCTGGTCGAGCCCCTCGGCCAGCGCGCGCAGCGGGGTGATGCCCACGCCCGACCCCACCAGGAGCACGCCCCGGCGGGTGCGGGCACGCGCGGTGAGGCGCCCGAAGGGCCCCTCGACGAGCACGCGGGTGCCCGGGCGCAGCGAGGCGACGGCGGCGCTGCCGTCGCCGAGCGCCTTGACCGTCAGGCGCAGGCTGCGTCCGTCGGGGGCGGCCGAGAGCGAATAGGGGTGGGCGCGCGACCAGCCGGGGCCGGTCAGGAAGCGCCAGAGCAGGAACTGCCCGGCCTCGACCCGCAGCCGGTCGAGGCGTCCGGCGAGGTAGACCGACACCGCGGCGTCGCCCTCCGCCACCACCGAGGTGACCCGGAGGTCCAGGCGCCAGGAGCGCCACAGCGGCAGCGCCACGCGCCACAGGAGCACAGCGCCGGCCGCCGCCGCCCAGGCGCTCCACCAGTAGACGGTGGCCGCGGTCGAGGCGAGCAGCTCCTGCCCGGTCCACAGCTGGTGGGGCAGCGCGAGCCCGACCCCGAGGTAGGCGTAGAGGTGCAGCAGGTGCCAGGACTCGTGGCGCAGCCGGGAGCGGGCCGCGCGGATGCTGGTCACCACGACCATGACCAGGCAGACCAGGCCGGCGAGCGCGAGCAGCATGCCCGGGTAGTCGACCGTAAGGTCCCAGGCGGTCGCCGGGGTGGCCAGCAGGTCCCCGGCGGCGTAGCCCCAGACGGTCAGACCGACGTGGGCCAGCACGAGGTCGAAGGACACGAAGCCGACCACGCGGTGCAGCCGTGCCAGTCGGTCCTGGCCGAAGGCGCGCTCGAGCCACGGCAGTCGCGCCATGAGCAGCACCTGCGCGAGCAGCAGGTCGGAGCCGACCAGTCCGGCGAGGCGGCCGCTGGAGAGCAGACCCGTCTCCCACCCCGCGAGGTCCTGCACCCCTCCGCCGGCGACCCACCAGTAGGTGACGACGAGCAGGCTCAGCCACAGCGCCGCCACGGCCGAGGTCCGGACCGCTGCGTCGACGCGCGCGGCACCGGTGTCGAGCGCCGCGGACGTGCTCGGGCCCCGTGCGGCGCCGGGGGAGCGGCGAGGGTGGTCACGTGGCCGACCCGCTCGCGTCGTCGTCGGTCGTCGCGCCGGGGACGGCGGGGTCGGGCGCGGTCCCCCCGGGAGCGGTGCCGTCGGGTGCCGTGCCGTCGGGCAGGGTGCCGTCGGGAGCGGCGGGGAACCCTCCCGCGGGGCCGTCGCCGTCGGGGCCACCCTGAGCGGGGAAGCCGCGGTCGTCGCCGTCGCCGTCGCCGGGTCCGTGGCCCGACGGCGCGCCCGGCACTCCGGTGCGGTCGCCGTCGGGCCCGGTCGCCCGGCCCACCGCGAAGCCGCCCGCGGCCGAGCCCAGCAGCAGCAGCGCCGCGAGCGCGCCGGCGGCGGCCACGCGTGCGCCGCGGCGGCGGGGGAGCCGCTCGCGCCACCGGCGGCGGGTCGACAGCGGCGCGGCGGCAGCGGTGTCCGTCGGGGCGCCCGTCGAGGCGGCCGTCTCGGCGCTCGGAGCGGGGGCCTCGGCCGGGCGTGCGGCGGCGAGCGGTGCGGTGGGCGCCGCGGGGCCGGTCGGCTCCCAGCGCGAGCCGCTGGGGGTGGGCCGGTCGGTGCCGGATCGGTCGTCGCTCATGGTGGTGTCCTCTCGCCGGGTCTGCGACGTCGCTCGACGTCTCACACCGAGGACCCTCGCCGGGGCGGCTGGCAGCACCACCGGGACCACCTGTGCGCCACCTGTGAGGCACCGACGGGATGTCGTGCTGGTGCCCGGGGCCGGCGTGCGGCACAATGGGGCGCACAACTACACGAGTGTCATTCGTGCGACCGACATCTGACGACGAGACCGCTGGGGAAGGCGTAGCTCGCGCCGCAGATGAAGGAGGTCACGGTGACCACACAGACTGCCACCCGTAATTCGACGAGGGGCGTGCTCTACGTGCACTCAGCGCCCTCGGCGCTGTGCCCGCACGTGGAGTGGGCCGTCGGCGGAGTGCTCGGTGTCGCCGTCAGCCTCGACTGGACGCCGCAGCCGGCGCAGTCGGGCACCTACCGAGCCGAGCTGTCCTGGGCGGCCTCGGCCGGCAGTGCTGCCGCCATCGCCTCGGCGCTGCGCGGCTGGAACCACCTGCGCTTCGAGGTCACCGAGGAGCCCACCAGCGCCACGGAGGGCACCCGCTTCTCCTACACCCCCGAGCTCGGCGTCTACCACGCCGTCACCGGGCTGCACGGCGACATCATGATCCCCGAGGACCGGCTCAAGGCCGCGGTCGTCAAGGCCGCGCTGGGCGAGGTGACCCTGCTGACCGAGATCGACAAGCTGCTCGGCAAGCCGTGGGACGACGAGCTCGAGACCTTCCGCCACGCGGGCGACGGCGCGCCGGTGCGCTGGCTGCACCAGGTCGTCTGAGGCCGTCGGGCCGGTCGCCGACGCTGGTCCGGCACCCCGCAGGGCCGACGCCGTGAGGTCCCGCCGAGCCCGGTGCCGCGAGCCGTCGGGTCAGCTCGGCAGGCGCAGACGGAAGCGGATCGGCTTGATGGAGCCGTCGTGGATCTCGTCGACGTTCTGCAGCGTGAGCTTGCCGCGCAGCGTGAAGCGGCCCGGCACGGTCGCGGTGCGGCAGAAGCGGATCGAGTCCACCCCGGCCTTGGGGTCGGCGCCCTTGAGCAAGGCGCCGGCCGCGACCCGCTCGCCCCGCCGGTCGACCAGGAACGTCTCCAACGCCCACTGGTCGAAGCGCGGCTTCACCTCCACCTCGTAGCGGTAGCGGTAGTCGTGGCAGCCCTTGCGCAGGATCCCGTCGCCCCGCTCGACCTGGGCGAAGCGGGCGAAGCCCTCGTGACCCGGGTGCGCCGGCGCCGGCGCAGCGGGCCCGAGCACGGCGGCGCCCAGCGCCGTGGCCGCCGCGACGGCCAGTGCGGCCGCGCGCGGGCCCCGGACGGCGCGGGCGCGGCGGATGGACGGTCGGATCAGCGCGAGCGTGGTGGCGGGCATGGGGGTCGACCTCCCGGGTGGTCGTCGTGTGACGGTGGTCTCCCCACCGTGCCACGGGCGCGGCGGTGACGCGACACGCCCCCGGATCGTGGGACGACCCGGGGGCGTGCTGGTGCGTGCTGGTGCGTGCGGGGGGCGCGGTGGGAGGCCGGCGAGGAGCCTCAGAGCGGGATGTTGCCGTGCGCGCCGTGGCGTACGCCGACGCTCTGCACGGCCTCGTCGATGGCGCGCGCGATCATGCTGCGGGTGCGCTCGGGGCTGACGACCTCGTCCACGACCCCGATCTCGACGGCCTTGTCGACACCACCGGCGATGCGCTCGTGCTCGGCGGCGAGCTCGGCCTCGACCTGGGGACGGATCTCCACCGACACCTCGGCGAGCTTGCGCCGGTGCAGGATGCGCACCGCGGCGACAGCGCCCATGACTGCGACCTCGGCCCCGGGCCAGGCGAACACCTTGGTGGCACCGAGCGAGCGGGCGTTCATGGCGATGTAGGCGCCGCCGTAGGTCTTGCGGGTCACCAGGGTGACCCGGGGCACGACGCACTCGCCGAAGGCGTGCAGGAGCTTCGCGCCGCGACGCACGACGCCGTCCCACTCCTGACCGACACCGGGCAGGTAGCCGGGCACGTCGACGAGGACGATGAGGGGCACCCCGAAGGCGTCGCACATGCGCACGAAGCGGCTGGCCTTCTCCGCCGACAGCGAGTCGAGGCAGCCGCCGAGGCGCAGCGGGTTGTTGGCCACGACACCGACGGTGCGCCCGCCGAAGCGGCCCAGGGCGGTGACGATGTTGGGCGCCCACCGGGCGTGGAGCTCCTGGGCGGTGCCCTCGTCGAGCACCGACTCGACCAGCGGGTGCACGTCGTAGGCGCGCTTCTTCGACTCCGGGAGCAGGGCCGCGAGGTCGCGGTCCTCGACGTCCTCGACACGCAGGCTGCCCTGGGCGCCGAGCAGCGAGGCCACGCCGCGGGCGCGCTCGAGGGCCTCGGCCTCGGAGTCGGTGAGGATGTGCACGACGCCGGAGCGGCGACCGTGCGGCTCGGGACCACCGAGACGCAGCATGTCGACGTCCTCCCCGGTCACCGAGCGCACGACGTCGGGCCCGGTGACGAAGATGCGTCCCTCGGGGCCGAGGATGACCACGTCGGTCAGCGCCGGGCCGTAGGCCGCGCCGCCGGCCGCGGGGCCGAGCACCACGGAGATCTGCGGGATCTTGCCCGAGGCCTGGGTCATCACGTGGAAGATGCGGCCCACGGCGTGCAGGGAGAGCACGCCCTCGGCCAGGCGCGCCCCACCGGAGTGCCACAGGCCCACGATCGGCACGCCGTCGGTCATCGCGCGGTGGTAGGCGTCGACGACCACGCGGCAGCCCACGTCGCCCATCGCCCCGCCCATGACGGTGGCGTCGGAGCAGAACGCGACCACGGGCGAGCCCGCGACCTTGCCGATGGCGGCGAGCATGCCGGAGTCACCGTCGGGGGTGAGCAGCTCCATCGAGCCGTCGTCGAAGAAGGCGGTCAGGCGCAGGACCGGGTTGCGGGGGTCCTGGTCCCGGGGGAGCTTCGCCGGCTTGGCGGGCGCCGCCTGGACGCTCATCGGTAGGTCCCGTACGCGACGGCGACGTTGGCGCCGCCGAAGCCGAAAGAGTTGTTGAGCGCCGCGATGTCGCCGTCGCGCAGGGTGCGGGCGGTGGTGGCGATGTCGAGCTCGACCTGCGGGTCGAGGTCGTCGAGGTTGATCGTGGGCGGCACCAGGCGGTGGTGCAGCGCCAGCACGGTCGCGATCGACTCCAGCGCGCCGGCGCCGCCGAGCAGGTGGCCGGTCATCGACTTGGTGCTCGTGGTGACGACCTCCGAGGCGTGCGAGCCCATCACCGCGTGCAGCATCAGGCCCTCGGCGATGTCGCCCTGCGGGGTCGAGGTGGCGTGGGCGTTGACGTGGACGATGTCGGCGGGGCTGATGTCGGCCTCGAGGAGGGCCCGCTTGATCGCGCGGGTGCCCCCACGGCCCTCGGGGTCGGGCTGGGCGATGTCGTGGGAGTCGGCGGTGATGCCGGCACCGAGCACCTCGGCGTAGATGCGCGCACCGCGGGCGCGGGCGTGCTCCTCCGACTCCAGCACCAGCACGCCGGCGCCCTCGCCGAGCACGAAGCCGTCGCGCCCGGTGTCCCAGGGACGGGAGACGGTGGTGGGGTCGCCGCCCTCCTCGCTGCCGGTCTTCGACAGCGCCATCATGTTGGCGAAGGCCGCCATCGGCAGGGGGTGGATCGCGGCCTCGGTGCCGCCGGCGACGACGACGTCGGCACGGCCGAGGCGGATCTGGTCGATGGCCAGCGCGATGCTCTCGTTGCCCGAGGCGCAGGCGGAGACCGGGGTGTTCACGGCGGCGCGGGCGCCGACGTAGAGGCTGATGTTGGCGGCGGGCGCGTTGGGCATGAGCATGGGCACCGCCAGCGGGGAGACGCGGCGGGGGCCCTTCTCCTTGAGCACGTCGTAGTTCGACAGCAGCGTGGTGACACCGCCGATGCCGGAGGCCATCGCGACGCCGAGGCGGTCGCGGTCGAGCTCGGCGTCGAGGAGGCCGGCGTCGGCCCACGCCTCCATGGCCGCCACCATCGCGAACTGCGAGGAGCGGTCGAGACGCCGGGCCTTGACCCGCTCGAGCACCTCGGTGGGCTCGACGGCCACGCGACCGGCGATCTTGACCGGCATGTCCGCGGCCCACTCGTCGGTCAGGCGCCGGACGCCGGAGCGGCCGGCGACGAGCGCGTCCCAGGTGGTGGCGACGTCGCCGCCGACGGGGCTGGTGGTGCCGAGCCCGGTGACCACGACTCGGGTGCGGGCGGATGGCGCGGATGTCATCGTCAGGGTGTCCTCACGTGCGGGAAGGGACGCGTCGGGCGGTGCTGCTGCGCCCGCCCGACGCGGGTGGTGCGGGGCGGCCCCGGGGTCCGGGGCCGCCGTGGTGCTGCGGTGGTGCTGCCGGTCAGGCGGAGGCGCGCTCGATGAACGCCACGGCGTCGCCGACGGTCTTGAGGTTCTTGACCTCGTCGTCGGGGATGGACACGCCGAACTTCTCCTCGGCGGCCACGACGACCTCGACCATCGAGAGCGAGTCGACGTCGAGGTCGTCGACGAAGGACTTGTCGAGCTGGACGTCGTCGGCGTCCACGCCGGCGACCTCGTTGACGATCTCGGCGAGGTCGGCGCGGATCTCTTCGGTGGTGGGCATCGCGTGATTCCTTCTCTGTGGTGGCCGCGGGAGGTCCCCGCGGGGGTTCGGGTGGTGCGTCGGGTACGTCGGGGGCGTGCGGTCGGGCTCCTGCCGGGCCCGCGCGGGGCCGCTCAGGGCCCGGTCAGGGGATGGTGACGACCTGCGCGGCGTAGGAGAGCCCGGCGCCGAAGGCGATGAGCAGCGCGAGGTCGCCGGAGCGGGCGTCGCCCTCGGCCACCATGCGGTCCAGCGCCAGCGGCACGGAGGCGGCGGAGGTGTTGCCCTGGTCGACGATGTCGCGGGCGATGCGCACGTCGGCCGGCAGCTTCATGGCCCGCGCCATGGTGTCGGTGATGCGGTTGTTGGCCTGGTGGGGCACGAAGCAGTCGAGGTCGTCGACGGTGATCCCGGCCCGCTCGACGGCCTCCAGCCCGGTCTTGGCCATCTGGAAGGAGGCCCAGCGGAAGACGGCGTTGCCCTGCATCACCAGGTGCGGCACGCGGGGCTCCTCGGAGGTGAGCGCCTGGTGCCAGTCCTCGCGGGTGCGGATGAGGTCGTACTGCTCGCCGTCGGAGCCCCAGACGACCGGGCCGATGCCCGGGGTCTCGCTCGGTCCGACGACCACGGCGCCCGCACCGTCGGCGAAGATGAAGGCGGTGCCGCGGTCGGTGGGGTCGGTGATCTCGGAGAGCTTCTCGACCCCGATGACCAGCACGTGCCCGGCGCTGCCGCCGCGCACGAGGTCGGAGGCCAGGGCCACGCCGTGGCAGAAGCCGGCGCACGCCGCGGAGATGTCGAAGGCCGGGGCGTGGTCGGTGCCGAGCTCGTGGGCGACGGCGGTGGCCAGCGACGGCGTGCTGAGGTGGTGGCTGACGGTGGCGACGATGACGCAGCCGATGTCGCCCGGCTCCAGGCCGGCGCGCTCGACGGCCTGGCGGGCGGCGCCCACGGCCATCACCTGCACCGTCTCCTCCTCGGTGGCCCAGCGCCGCTCGCGGATGCCCGAGCGCTGCTGGATCCACTCGTCGGAGGAGTCGATGGCCTCGACGACCTCGGAGTTGGGGACGACGCGCGAGGCGCGGTAGGCGCCGACGCTCTTGATGGCGGCGTGGGCGGCGCCCTGGGCGGTGCGCAGGCCCGTGGTGGCGGCCATCAGCTGGCGCCGTGGGGGTGCAGGCGCAGCAGGGGCTGACCGGGGGAGACCAGGTCGCCGTCCTCGACGAGCCACTCGACGACCTGGCCGCCGTGGTTGGCGGTGACGACCAGCTTGTCGCGCGAGCTGGCGACCTCGCCGATCACCGCGCCCGCGGCCAGCTGGTCGGTGGCGCCCGCCGCCTCGTCGCGGTGGAAGGTGCCCTTGGTGGGGGAGACGACCATGCGCCAGGTGGGGCTGTTCTCCATGCCGGCGGACTCGCCGTGCTTGTCGCAGAAGGCGCGCGCGTCGTCGAGCTGGTCGGGGGTCTTGAGGGCGAAGGTCTCCACGCCCTTGAGCGCCCGCTTGGCGATGCCGGTCAGGGTGCCGGCCGGCGGCATCTCGAGGATGCCGGTCACGCCGAGGTCCTCCATGGTCTCCAGGCACAGGTCCCAGCGCACCGGGTGGGAGATCTGGCCGACCAGGCGGCGCAGCACCTCGCGACCGTCGTGGACGACCTGCCCGTCGCGGTTGGAGATGACGCGGGTGCGGGGGTCGTGGGTCGAGACCGCGCGGGCGAGGTGGCCGAGGTGGCCGACCGCGGGCTCCATGTGGTGGGTGTGGAAGGCGCCGGCGACCGAGAGCGGCACGAGGCGGGCCTTGGCCGGGGGAGCGGCCCTGAAGGCCTCCAGCTGCTCCAGGGTGCCGGCGGCGACGACCTGGCCGGGGCCGTTGTCGTTGGCGGCGGTGAGACCGTGCTCGGCCAGGCCGGCCAGCACCTCCTCGCGGTCACCGCCCAGCACGGCGGCCATGCCGGTCGGGGTCGCGGCCGAGGCCTCGGCCATGGCCTTGCCGCGCTCGCGCACCAGCACCATGGCCTGCTCGGCGGTGATGACGCGGGCGCCCGCCGCGGCGGCGATCTCGCCCACGGAGTGGCCGGCCACGGCCCCGATGCGCTCGAAGGCGTCGCCGGGGTGCGGGAAGAGCGCGAGCGCCGTGACCAGACCGGTCGCCACCAGCAGCGGCTGGGCGACCTTGGTGTCGCGGATGGTCTCGGCGTCGGCGTTGGTGCCGTAGTCGACGAGATCGAGGCCCGCGACGGTGGAGAGCCACTCGAAGCGGGCGGCGAAGGTGGGGTCCTCGAGCCAGGGGGTGAGGAAACCGGGCGACTGGGCTCCCTGACCGGGAGCGACGATGACGAGCACACCCCCACTCTGCCGGGGCCCGGGGCCGGGACCCACCTGCGGCGCGCACCAAGTGCGCGGCTCGAAGTTGTAGGAACCCGACAAATCCGGTTTACAGATGTGTCGTGGTGTCCGAAGCCGGTCGTGCCGGGGTCCGCCGACCCGACTGCCGCCCGAGCACCAGCGCCATCTCGAGGGTGAAGGCGTCGCGCGGCTCGCCGGGCGCGTAGCCCGTGAGGTCGGCGACCTGGCGCAGCCGGTAGCGCACGGTGTTGGCGTGGACGAAGAGCGCCCGCGCGGCGCCCTCGATGGAGCCGCCGGCGGCGAGGTAGGCCGCGAGGGTCTCCACCAGCGTGCCGCGGGCCCCGACCAGGCGGAGGTAGACGTCCTCCACCAGGTGGCGCCGGGCGTGGCCGTCGCCCACCAGCACCCGCTCGGGCAGCAGCTCGTTGGCCAGCACGGGGCGCGGCGCCTCGGGCCAGCCGCTGGCGGCGCGCAGCGCCGAGACCGCGGCCCGGGCCGAGACGTGGGCCTCCGCGAGGCTCCCGGCGACGGGCCCGACGACGACCGGTCCCTCGCCGAAGAGCCCGACGACCACGTCGGCGGCGGCGCGGGGGTCCTCGACGCCGCCCAGGATGACGACGAGCCGCTCGCCCTGCACGGCGCACAGGGCGTCGGTGCCCGCGGCCCGGGCCCGTCGGCGCGCCTCGTCGAAGAGGTCGGTCTCGGTGCGTCGCGCCGGCGCCGACCCGAGCACGACCACGACCCGGCCGCGCGCGGTCCACCCGAGGGCGCTGGCGCGGGACAGCACGGTCTCGTCGGCCTCGGCGCGCAGCACCGAGTCGACGACCAGCGCCTCGAGGCGGGCGTCCCAGGCGCCGCGGACCTCGGCGGCGCGCGCGTAGACCTCGGCGGTCGCGAAGGCGATCTCGCGGGCGTAGCGCAGCAGGGCGGCGTGCACGTCGACCGCCTCCTCGGGCTCCAGCACGCTGTCGACGTTGCTCTCGACGACCTCGATCGAGAGCCGCACCAGGTCGACGGTCTGACCCAGGGTGATGACGCCGGCCAGGGTGCGGGGCGCGGCCTCGAAGATCGACCCGGCCAGCGCCGGCCCGGACCCGGGGGTCCCGCCGTCGGCGCCGTACCACTCCACGAACCCGCGCACGCCCGCCTGCACGATGAGGCCGACCCAGGAGCGGTCCTCGGCGCTGAGCTCGCGGAACCACGGGACGGAGGCGTCCATGCGGGCCGTGGCGGCGGTGCTGAGGGCGCCGGTGGCGCGCAGCAGGCGCGCCGCGGCGCGGCGCCGCTGCTCCGAGGGGTCCGCGGCGGCAGGGGGCACGCCCCGAGGCTAGTGCCCCCGCGCAGGTGAAATCAGCGGTGGGCCGGGCGGTTGTGCTGCGTGGGCCGCGGGGCGTCTGGTTGAATCCCGCACAACGTCGCAGCCCCGGGAGGCCCCGCGTGACGGCACCGCACCACGAGGTCCAGCACCTCACCATCCACGGCCACCGCCGCGCCTTCGTCAAGGTCGGCAGCGGGCCGGTCGTCCTGCTGCTGCACGGTCTGGGCTGCGACCACACCACGTGGTCGCCGGTCATCGACACCCTGGCCGAGCGCTACACCGTGCTGGCGCCCGACCTGCTGGGTCACGGCGCCTCCGACAAGCCGCGCGCCGACTACTCCGTGGGTGGCTACGCCAACGGCATGCGCGACCTGCTCACGGTGCTGGGCATCGACAAGGTGACGGTGGTCGGCCACAGCTTCGGCGGCGGCGTGGCGATGCAGTTCGCCTACCAGTTCCCCGAGCGCACCGAGCGGATGATGCTGGTCGCCTCCGGGGGTCTCGGGCCCGAGGTCTCGCCGGCGATCCGCGCCATCACGACGCCCGGCTTCCACCAGCTGATGGGCGTGCTCACCCTGCCCGGCGTGCGCCACGTGGGCGTCGCCGGCATGCGCACGCTGGCCGCGGCGCCGCTGCCCGGCACCAGCGACCTCGCCGAGGTCGCCGACATCTACGACTCCTTCAAGGATCCGCGCGCCCGGGCCGCGATCCGCCAGGTCGTGCGCGCGGTCGTCGACTGGCGCGGCCAGCTCGTCACGATGGCCGACCGGGCCTACCTCACCGAGGCCATGCCGATGAGCGTGGTCTGGGGCAGCCACGACCGGGTGATCCCGGTCAGCCACGCCGACAACGCCGCGTCGCTGGCGCCCAAGGCCAGCGTGGAGGTGATCGCGGGTGCGGGGCACTTCCCCCACAAGGACCACCCCGAGCGGTTCGCCGCGATCCTCGACGACTTCGTGCGCACGACCCGGCCCGCGGTCTACAGCCGGGCCCGGTGGCGGCGGCTGCTCGCCAACGGCCCCGCCGCACCGGTCAGCCCGGTGCACGTCTTCGCCACGGCCTGAGGCCGCGCAGGGCCGCGGCGGCGCGTGCCGGGCCGGAGCGGTGCCGACGACGCCGCGAGGGGCGTGCGGGCCGAGGCCCGCACGCCCCTCGCGTGCCGTGCTGGTGCGGTGACGCTCAGGCGTCGCCGCCCTCCTGCTTGCGTCCGGCGACCGCGGTCGGGTCGTCGATGCGGTACTGCGCGAAGGCCTTCTCGACCTGTGCCGGGTCGATCTCACCCGCGTCGGCCAGCGCCTGCAGCGTGCGCACCACCACCGACTCGGCGTCGATGTTGAAGAATCGGCGCGCGGCGGGCCGGGTGTCGGCGAAGCCGAACCCGTCGGCGCCGAGCACGCAGTAGTCGCCGGGCACCCAGCGCGCGATCTGCAGCGGCACCGCGGCCATGAAGTCCGAGACGGCCAGGAACGGGCCCTGCGACCCGGCCAGCTTGTCGGCGACGTACGCCGTGCGCTGCGGCTCGCCGGGGTGCATGAGGTTCCACTGCTCGGAGGCGACGGCGTCGCGGGCCAGCTCGTTCCACGAGGTCACCGACCACGTGTCGGCCACGACCCCCCAGTCCTCGCGCAGGATCCGCGCGGCCTCCTGGGCCCACGGGAAGCCGACGCCGGAGGCGAGCAGCTGCACGCGGGGTCCGTCTCCCTCGCCGGTGGACACCTTGTGGATGCCCTTGAGGATGCCCTCGACGTCGACGTCCTCGGGCTCGGCCGGCTGCGGGACCGGCTCGTTGTAGACGGTGAGGTAGTAGATGACGTTCTCGCCGTCGGGGTGCTCCTCGGTGGAGCCGTACATCTGCTCCAGCCCGGTCTGCATGATGTGGCTGATCTCGTAGGCGAACGCCGGGTCGTAGTGCTTGATCGCCGGGTTGGTGGTGGCGAGCAGCGGCGAGTGTCCGTCGGCATGCTGCAGGCCCTCGCCGGTCAGCGTGGTGCGACCGGCCGTGGCGCCGACGAGGAAGCCCCGGGCGAGCTGGTCGGCCATGGCCCAGATCGAGTCGCCGGTGCGCTGGAAGCCGAACATCGAGTAGAAGATGTAGAACGGGATCATGTGCTCGCCGTGCGTGGAGTAGGCCGAGCCCGCTGCGGTGGCCGAGGCCATCGCGCCGGCCTCCGAGATGCCCTCGTGGAGCATCTGGCCCTGCGTCGACTCCTTGTAGGAGAGCAACAACTTGCGGTCGACCGACTCGTAGCGCTGACCGCCGGGGTTGTAGACCTTGGCGCTGGGGAACATCGCGTCCATGCCGAAGGTGCGGTACTCGTCGGGCGCGATCGGCACGATCCGCTTGCCGATCTCGGGGTCCTTCATCCAGTCCTTGAGCAGGCGGACGACGGCCATGGTCGAGGCCACCGAGTTCTTGCCCGAGCCCTTCTTGAGGTCGGCGTAGACCTTGTCGGCCGGCAGCGTGAGCGGCTCGGCCCGCAGCACGCGGCGCGGCACCGAGCCACCGAGCTGGCGGCGGCGCTCCATCATGTAGTCGATCTCGGGGGACTTCTCGCCGGGGTGGAAGAACGGCGCGGCGCCGGTCTCCTCGTAGGAGCGCTCGAGGTCGCGGTCGGAGATCGGCAGGTAGAGCCGGTCGCGGAACTTCTTGAGGTCCTCGGGGGTCAGCTTCTTCATCTGGTGCGTGGCGTTCTTGCCCTCGAGGGCGTCGATCGTCCAGCCCTTGATGGTCTTGGCCAGGATCACGGTGGGCTGGCCCACGTGCTTCTTGGCGGCGTCGAAGGCGGCGTAGACCTTGCGGTAGTCGTGGCCGCCGCGCGGCAGCTTCTGGATCTGCTGGTCGCTCATGTGCTCGACCATGGCCCGCAGGCGCGGGTCGCCGCCGAAGAAGCTCTCGCGGACGTAGCCGCCGTCCTCGACCGAGTAGGTCTGGAAGTCGCCGTCGGGGGTGGCGTTCATCTTGTTGACCAGGACGCCGTCGACGTCGCGGGCCAGCAGCTGGTCCCACTCGCGGCCCCAGACGACCTTGATGACGTTCCAGCCGGCGCCGCGGAAGTTGGCCTCGAGCTCCTGGATGATCTTGCCGTTGCCGGTCACCGGTCCGTCGAGCTGCTGGAGGTTGCAGTTGATGACCCAGGTGAGGTTGTCGAGCTCCTCGCGGGCCGCGACGCGGATCGCGCCCAGCGACTCGGGCTCGGCCATCTCGCCGTCGCCGAGGAAGGCCCACACGTGCTGGTTGTCGGTGTCCTTGATGCCGCGGTTCTGCAGGTAGCGGTTGAAGCGCGCCTGGTAGATCGAGTTGATGCCGGTCAGACCCATCGAGACCGTCGGGAACTCCCAGAAGTCCGGCATGAGGCGCGGGTGCGGGTAGGAGGGCAGGCCCTGGCCCGTGCCGTGCTGCACCTCCTGGCGGAAGCGGTAGAGCTGCTGCTCGCTGAGCCGGCCCTCGAGGTAGGCACGCGAGTAGATGCCGGGGGAGGCGTGGCCCTGGATGTAGATCTGGTCGCCGCCGCCGGGGGCGTCCTTGCCCTGGAAGAAGTGGTTGAAGCCGACCTCGTAGAGGCTCGCCGAGGACTGGTAGGTGGCGATGTGGCCGCCGACCTCCAGGCCCTTGCGGTTGGCGCTGGAGACCATCACCGCGGCGTTCCACCGGATGAAGGCGCGGATGCGCCGCTCGGCCTCCTCGTCGCCGGGGAACCAGGGCTCGCGCTCCGGCGGGATGGTGTTGATGTAGTCGGTGCTGCGCAGGGCGGGCACGCCGACGTTCATCTCCCGGGCGCGCTCCAGCAGCCGGAGCATGACGTAGCGCGCGCGCTCGCGGCCGCGCTCGTCGACCATGGAGTCGAAGGAGTCGATCCAGTCGTGGGTCTCGTCCGGATCGATGTCGGGCAGCTGGGTGGGCAGGCCCTCGTGGATCACGGCGCGGGCCGAGCCCGCACGTGCGGTGCCCGCGGTGGCGGGACCGGTCGAGGAGGTGCCGGACGGGGTGGATGAGTCATCGGTCACTCGCTCATCGTGGCACGCCGTCCCGACCGGCGAAATCTACCCGCGAGTACGCCGGAAAAGGGTTCGCTGAGCGTCACGGGACGTCCGTTGACCGGACCGCCGACGTCCTCACCCTGGTCACTGGCTTGCGCGCGGGCCCGCACTCCGCTGGACTACTCCTCATCCGTGGCCGGACCGACGGCCCCGGAGCCCACAGACTGGAGGACTCAGTGAGCTCGACCGCGGGTGGCGGGTCCACCCAGACAGGCCCCACGACCGGGACCACGACCGACGACGGCACCACTGCCGACACTCCGGCGGCACGGCTCGGCTTCAGCGCGGGCATGGTCATCCAGGAGCTCGGCTGGGACAACGACACCGACGACGACCTCCGGGTCTCCATCGAGGACACCATCGACGCCGACATGGTCGACGGCGACCACGGCAACGTGGTCGACGCCGTCGTGCTGTGGTGGCGCGCCGACGACGGCGACCTCGTCGACGGGCTCGTCGACTCCCTCACCGACCTGGTCGGCGGCGGCTCCATCTGGCTGCTCACGCCGAAGGTCGGACGACCGGGCTCGGTCGACGCCGCCGACATCGCCGAGGCCGCGCCCATCGCGGGCCTGGCCCAGACCACGACCGCGGCGGTGAGCAAGGACTGGGCCGCGACGCGGCTCGTCGCGCCGAAGACCCCCGCCTGAGCGGGCCGCCGGCCACCCCCGGCGTCCTCGCACGACCGAGTCGTCCTGGTGGGTGAACCGGCGGCGCGCGACGCGTCGTACGGTCCGCTCACCGGGGCGGCACCGCCCCGACCGGCTCCCGCGGCCGGATGCCCAGGTCGCCTGTGGACGGCCAGACAGGAACGCCCCGTGCTCCAGAAGATCATGACCGGTGTCTCCTCGGCCGGCATGTCGGTGAAGGTCCTCGGTCGTGCCGGGGTCATCAAGCCCTACTCGCCGGTGGTGCTGGCCCGGCTGGCCAGGACGCTCACGCAGTGGGGCCCGGGGCCTGCGGGGGGCTTCGCCTCGCTGGCGATCCGCGACCCCCACGCGACCGGGCTGGTCGACGAGATCGGCTCCCTGACGTGGGAGCAACTGCACCGTCGCTCCAACGCCCTTGCGCGAGCGCTGGCCGACCTGGGCGTGGGCGAGGGCGACGGCGTCGCGATCATGTGCCGCAACCACCGCTACTTCCTCGACGCCAGCATCGCCGTCGCCAAGCTCGGCGGTGACGCGATCTACCTCAACACCGCCTTCGCCGGACCGCAGCTCGTGGAGGTCCTGGAGCGCGACCGGCCCACCGTGCTGGTCCACGACGAGGAGTTCGCCGAGATGGTCGCGGCGGCCGACGTCGCCCACACCGTGCTGGCCTGGACCGAGCAGGGCTCCGAGCCCGGGCAGCCGACCGTGGAGTCCCTCGTCGCGGCCCACGACGACGGCGACCTCACGGCCCCCGAGCGCCACGGCCGCACGATCATCCTGACCTCCGGCACCACCGGCACGCCCAAGGGCGCTCCGCGCAGCGAGGCCGGCGTCGACGCCGCGGTCGCGCTGCTCTCGGGCATCCCGCTGAAGCAGGGCTGGCGCACCCACGTCGCCGCGCCCCTCTTCCACACGTGGGGCTTCGCCCACATGGCCCTGGCCATGCTGCTCGGCTCCACCCTCGTGCTCACCCGCCGCTTCGACCCCGAGGCCAGCCTCGAGCTGCTCGCGGCCGAGGAGTGCGACTCCTTCGTGGTCATCCCGGTCATGCTGCAGCGCATCCTCGCCCTGCCCGAGGAGGTGCTCGAGCGCCACGACCTGACCCGCCTCGAGGTCGTGGCCTCGTCGGGCTCGGCGCTGCCCGGCGACCTGGCGGTGACGTGGATGGACCGCTTCGGCGACAACCTCTACAGCACCTACGGCTCCACCGAGGTCGCCTACGCCTCCATCGCCGGCCCGCGCGACCTGCGCGCGGCCCCGTCGTCGGCCGGCCACCCGCCGTACGCCACGGTCGTGAAGATCCTCGACGAGCAGGGCCGCGAGCTGCCCGCCGGCGAGGCCGGGCGGATCTTCGTGGGCAACGGGCTGCTCTTCGAGGGCTACACCGGCGGCGGCCACAAGGAGGTCGTCGACGGGCTGATGTCGACCGGCGACGTGGGGCGCTTCGGCGAGGACGGCCGGCTCTACGTCGAGGGCCGTGACGACGAGATGATCGTCTCCGGCGGCGAGAACGTCTTCCCCAAGGAGGTCGAGGACTGCCTGGCCCGCCACGAGCACGTGGTCGAGGCGGCGGCCGTCGGGGTCGACGACGACGACTTCGGCAAGCGGCTCAAGGCCTTCGTGGTGGTCGACGACTCCTCGGTCAGCGAGGACGACCTCAAGGGCTGGGTGAAGCAGAACCTGGCCCGCTACAAGGTGCCGCGCGAGATCGTGCTGCTCGACGAGCTGCCGCGCAACTCCACCGGCAAGGTCCTCAAGCGCGACCTGGCGAAGCGGGACGCATGAGCGCGACGGCGACGTCGGCGTCCCCGTCGGCGGGCGGGGCCCCGGGCCTGCGGCTCGGGGGCCCGGCGCCCGACTTCACGCTGCGCGACCAGTTCGGCCAGGACGTCACGCTGTCGTCCTACCGCGGCACCAAGGCGGTGGCGATCCTCTTCTACCCCTTCGCCTTCTCCGGGGTGTGCACCGGCGAGATGGCCGGGGTGCGCGACCGGCTCGCGGAGTTCATGACCTTCGACAGCGAGGTCCTGGCCATCTCCTGCGACCCGACCTACGCGCTGCGGGCCTTCGCTGACGCCGACGGGCTGAACTTCCCGCTGCTCTCCGACTTCTGGCCCCACGGCGAGGTCACCCGCGCCTACGACGTCTTCGACGAGCGCAAGGGCTGCCCCCGCCGCTCCTCCTATGTCATCGACAAGGAGGGCCTGGTGCGGTGGGCGGTGCACAACTCCAACCCCGAGGGCCGTGACCTCGACGAGCACGTGCGCCAGCTGCAGGCCCTGGCCTGACCCACCCCGCGGGCGGAGGCCCCGGGCCGCCGGCTCAGGTGACCGCGAAGCGCTTGCGGTACGACGTGGGCGTCGTCGCGTAGGCGCTCGCGAAGTTCTGCCGGAAGGTCACCGCGCTGGCGAAGCCGCACGTCGCGGCGACCCGCGCGACCGGGAGGGTGGTGGTCTCCAGCAGCCGGCGCGACTCCTCGAGGCGGCGGGCGAGCACCCAGCGCGCGGGGGTGGTGCCGGTGGCCTCGGCGAAGCGACGCGTGAAGGTGCGTCGGCTCATCCGGGCGTGCGCGGCCAGCTCCTCGACGCCCAGGGGGCGGTCGAGGTGCGCCAGGGCCCAGTCCATGGTGGGCCCGACGTGCCCGGTGTCGTCCGCGCGCGGCACCGGTCGCTCGACGTACTGCGCCTGGTCGCCCTCGCGGTGGGGGGCGACGACCAGGTGACGCGCCACCGTGGCCGCGGCGACCGCGCCGAGGCGGGTCCGCACGACGTGGAGGCAGGCGTCGATCGCCGACGCGGTGCCCGCCGAGGTCAGCACGTCGCCGTGGTCGAGGTAGAGCGCTGCCGCCTCGACGGCCACGTTGGGGCGCCGGCGCGCGAGCTGCGCCGCCGCGCCCCAGTGCGTGACCGCGCCGCGGCCGTCCAGCACACCGCTGTCCACGACCGGGAACGCCCCCAGGCACAGGCCGACGGCCGTGCCGCCGCCCGCCGTGACCGCCCGGACCGCCCGCACCAGGTCCTCCTCGGCCGGAGGCAGGTCGGTGGGCCACGACGGCAGCACGAGCAGGTCGGCGCCCTCGACGACCTCGGGTCCGTGGACGCCGCCGACGAGGAGGCCCTCGGTCGTGCGCACCGCGCGGCCGTCGGCTGTCCACACCACGGGGTCCCACCCCGGGGCCAGGCCCTGACGGCCCACCTCGCCGAACACCAGCAGCGGCGTGGCGAGGTGGAAGAGGGTGACGCCGTCGAAGGCGTGGACGACGATGCGCATCTTGGCCCGATCTCATCGAAGGTGGTCCGTCGAGCCACTCACGCTAGCGCAACCTCCGGGGGACGCTGGAGCCTTCACCCCCGCAGCACCGAGGAGACACCATGACCCACCCCCGCCGCGCCCTCGTCGTCGTCGACGTCCAGCAGGAGTACTTCGAGGGAGTGCTCGCGATCCAGGCCCCCGACCGCGACCGCACCCTCGCCCAGGTGCTCGCGGCCCTCGACACGGCCGCGGAGGCCGACCTGCCGGTCGTCGTCGTGCAGCACGAGCTGCCCGAGGGCGCGCCCGTCTTCGCCGTGGGCAGTCGGAGCTGGTCGCTGCACCCTGAGGTCGAGCGCCGGCTCGACCCGTCGTGGCTGCGCGCCACCAAGGACAAGGCGAGCGTCTTCGCCGGCACCGACGTGGCCGCCTGGCTGGGCGAGCGTGACGTCGACACCGTGACGATCGTCGGCTACATGACCAACAACTGCGACCTCGCCACCGCCGTCGGCGCCGAGGAGCTCGGCCTCACGGCCGAGGTCCTCTCCGACGCCACGGGCGCCATCCACCTGGCCAACGAGGCCGGCGAGGTCTCGGCCGAGCAGCTGCACGCCACCCTGATGGTGCTGCTGCACTCCAACCTCGCGGCCGTGGCCACGACGGGTGACTGGGCCGCGGCCGTCGCCGCGGGGGAGGCCCTGCCGGTCAGCGACCTCGGCACGTCGGCCACGCGGGGCCGGGCGGTCTTCGGCGGCTGAGCGCGCGGGCCGGCCGTGACCGGGTGTTGACCGGGTCGGGGCTGGTGGGCGCAGAGGGGATCGAACCCCCGACCTGCTCGTTGTAAGCGAGCTGCTCTACCGCTGAGCTATACGCCCCCGCGCCCCGGTCGCACCGAGGCGGGCACAGACTAGACGAGACCGGCGCCGGCCGGTCGCCGCCCTCCGGACCAGACCGGTCGGAACTGGTGCCGGTCCGGTGCCATCCGGCACGGCGAGGGCTCCGAACCCGTAGTGGCCTGCCTCACACGAGGCGACTGGATCCCTATGGAGGGGCTTTCGCATGAGCGACACCAGCAGAAGGAAGTTCATCGCCGCGGCCGGAGCCGGCACCGCGGCGACCGCCGTGGCCGGCGGCGTCACCCTGGCGACCGGCGGCAGCGCCGCGGCCGCCCGCCCGCGTCCGGGCACCGCGAAGGAGGCCGTCGTGGCCTACGTCGAGAACCACCGCTCCGACCGACTGACGATCCTCGTCGGCGAGCGCGAGATCGAGGTCCGCGACCGCGACCTCGTCACCCGCATCCTCAACGCAGCAGGGGGCAACTGATGTCGTCGCACCGCGAAGCACCGGAGATCGCCAAGGACCCCGCGGCCGACGGCACCGACACCTACGCGTTCGTGAGCCCGGAGAACCCGAACAAGGTCATCCTGATCGCGAACTTCATCCCGCTGCAGCAGCCCAACGGCGGCCCGAACTTCTACGAGTTCGCCGACGACGTGCAGTACGAGATCCACGTCTCCAACAAGGGCACGTCGGAGCCCGACATCACCTACCAGTTCCGCTTCCGGACCCAGGTGCGCAACCCCAAGACGTTCCTCTACAACACCGGCCAGATCACCGACATCTCCGACGAGGCCTGGAACCGCCCGCAGTTCTACACCGTGATGAAGGTGCAGGGCGGTCGCAAGCAGGTCATCGGGCGCAACCTGCCCGTGCCCCCGGTCAACGTGGGTCCGCGCAGCACGCCCAACTACGGCGACCTCGCCGACCAGGCCACCCACCGCCTCGGCAACGGTCGCAAGGTCTTCGCGGGCCAGCGTGCCGACGCCTTCCACGTCGACCTGGGCAGCATCTTCGACCTCGGCGCCCTGCGACCCTTCAACGAGGCCCACGTCATCTCCATGCCGGAGATGAACGGCGTCAACTCGGTGCAGTCCTACAACGTGCACACCATCGCGCTGCAGGTGAACATCACCGAGCTGACCCGTGACGGCTCCAAGCCCGACGACGTGATGGACCCCAAGTCCGTCATCGGCGTGTGGGCCACCGCCAGCCGCCGCAAGTCGCGGATGTGGAACGCCAACCAGGGCAAGTACACCGGCATGGGCCCGTGGCAGCAGGTCTCGCGCCTGGGCAACCCGCTGTTCAACGAGGTCATCGTGCCGATGGCCGAGAAGGACAACTGGAACGCCAGCCCGGTCACCGCCGACAAGCGCTTCGCCAAGTACGTCGCCAAGCCCGAGCTGCAGGGGCTGCTCCCGGCGCTCTACCCGGGGGTCTTCCCGAACCTGGCGGCCTACGACAAGCCGCGCGCCGACCTCGACGCAATCCTGCTGACCGGCATCCCCGAGGGTGTCGTGCCCGGCTTCCAGAACTACACCGGGCCGGTCAAGGCCGACATGCTGCGCCTCAACGTGGCGGTGCCCCCGACGGCTCCGGCCGACGAGAACCCGATCGGCCTCGTGGCCGGCGACGCCGCGGGCTTCCCCAACGGCCGTCGCCTCGGCGACGACGTGGTGGCCATCGAGCTGCGGGCCGTGGCCGGTGCCACGATCCCGCTGGTCGACCCGTCCTACGAGCCCGACGCGGCCGCCGGTGCTCTCACCGACGGCACCAGCAACACCAACGCGCCGCTGCTCGACCGGTTCCCGTTCCTGGGCCTGCCCGGCGGCGGCTACCAGACCGAGCCCGGCACCACGCAGGCCTCGTGACCACCCCCGCGTCGGTCGAGAACCCGCACGCCGGGCAGGGCTCGGTCCTGCTCGACATCGGGGGTGACGTCGGGGCCCTGGTGGTCACCATGCCGGCGTCGATGCTCGACGTGGAGGTGGAGATCAAGCCGGTCGGCGCCGACTTCGACGAGCCGGCCGACCACCCGCACGAGCACGACCACGGTCACGACCACGGTCACGGTCACGGTCACGGGAGGCACCCGCACGTCGCGGTCGTCGCCCGTCCGGTGCCCGGCGGGGGCTCGGTGCCCTCGCTGGTCTACCCCGACCTCGTCGGGGGCTCCTACGACCTCTACGTGAAGGACACGACCGACATCGTCCTGACCGTCGAGGTGCCCGGCGGGTCCGTCGCCACCGCGGAGTGGCCCGGAGCCTGAGCGCTCCTGCGCGACCACGGCGCCCGTGCGGGCGCGTGCACGACGTACGACGGCCGTCCCGGTCCACCCGGGGCGGCCGTCGTCGTGTGCCCCCACGGTGTGGACCCCCGCCGACGGGTGTCGGTGGGACGGGGCACAATCGGCCCCGCACCCACCACAGACCAGCACGGCGAGCGGCGACGGAGGACGCAGCGTGGCAGCAACCGGATCCGGGCCGGGCGTCGCCGAGCGCCTCGCCGGTCGCCACGTCCTGCTGACGGGGGTCACCGGCTTTGTCGGCGAGGCCCTGCTGCGGCTGCTGCTGGTCGAGGTGCCCGACGTGCGGGTCAGCGTGCTCGTGCGCCCCAAGGGCTCGACGTCCGCGGCCGCGAGGGTCGCGACGCTGCTGGGCAAGCCGGTCTTCGCCCCGGCGGTCGAGGTCGCCGGCGGGGTGGAGCCCCTGCTGGCCGCGCGCGTCGGTGTCGTGGCCGGTGACCTCTCCGACGTGCCCGCGCTGCCCGACGACCTCGACGCGGTCGTCCACTGCGCGGGCGACGTGTCCTTCGACCCGCCGGTCGACGCCGCCTTCACCACCAACGTCGTCGGCACGCGCGACCTGCTCGCCCGGCTGCGCGAGGCCGAGGAGCGCGGCGACGGCCGTGCCGTGCACTACGTCCACGTCTCCACCGCCTACGTCTCCGGGCGGCGCAGCGGCACGGTGCCCGAGGGGCCGGTGGCCCACGACGTCGACCTCGAGGCCGAGCTGGCGTGGGGGCTGGCCCAGCGCGGGGAGCTCGAGCGGCGCTCGCGCGACGCCGACCGGCTCGAGGCCCAGCGGCGGCGCGCCGAGCGCGAGCACGGGCGCGCGGGGCTGCTCACGGCGGCCGCGGCCAGCGAGGCGGCGCGGCGGCAGTGGGTCAAGGACGAGCTGGTCCGCGTGGGCAGCGAGCGGGCCCGCAGCCTGGGCTGGACCGACTGCTACACCTTCACCAAGGCCCTCGGCGAGCGCGTCGTGGAGCAGCACGCCCGCACCCACCCGGTGTCGGTGGTGCGACCCAGCATCATCGAGTCGGCGCTCGCCAGCCCCCACCCGGGCTGGATCGAGGGCTTCAAGATGGCCGAGCCGCTGATCCTCGCCTACGGCCGCGGAGAGCTCCCGGAGTTCCCCGCCGCGGCCGACACCATCGTCGACATCGTGCCCGTCGACCACGTGGTGGCGACCCTGGTCGCGGTGCTCGCGCACCCGCCGGCCGCGGGGGAGGCGGCCTGGTTCCACGTCTCCTCGGGCCACCGCAACCCGCTCACCTTCCGCCGGCTCTACGAGCACGTGCGCGCCTACTTCGACGCCCACCCCTTCCAGGCCGGGTCGCGGGGCGCGAGCCCGCTGCCCGACTGGCGCTTCCCCGGGGCCTCGGCCGTCGAGCGGCTGCTGACCACCAGCGAGCGCGCCCACCGCGTCGCGGAGTCGGTCGTGGGTCGCGCCCCGCGCAGCGACCGCACCCGCGACCTGGCCCGCCGGCTGGAGCAGCAGAGGCAGCGCCTGGAGTTCCTGCGGCGCTACCTCGACCTCTACCAGGAGTACGCCCAGGCCGACCTGCGCTTCTCCGACGAGCGCACCACCGCGCTGCGGCTCTCCCTGTCGGCGGCCGACCAGGAGCGGTTCGCCTTCGACACCGCCGCCGTCGACTGGCGGGTCTACGTCGAGGACATCCACTGCCCCGCGGTGACGGCCCCGATCCGACGCCTCGACGAGATCCGTGCCCGCCGCGCCCGGTCCACCCCGGCGCGCGCCGGCGGCCTGCGCCCCGTGCCGGCTGCGGAGGGAGCAGGCCCCCCGGGGGTCGCGGCGTTCTTCGACATGGACGGCACGCTGCTGTCCTCCAACGTGGTCGAGACCTACCTGTGGATGCGCCTGCAGGAGCTCTCGGCCGGAGAGCGCGCCGGGGAGCTGGGCCGCGTGCTCGGCCGGGTGCCCGGCCTGCTGCGCGCCGAGCGACGCCAGCGCGGGGACTTCCTGCGCGCGGTCTACCGCGACTACGAGGGCGCCGACCGCGCCGCCCTCGACCGGGTCGCCGACGAGCTGCTCACCGACCACATGCTGGCCCGGCTCTCGCCCGAGGCGGCGCGCCGGATCCGCGAGCACCGCCGTGCGGGTCACCGCACGGTCCTCATCACCGGGGCCGTGCGTCCGCTCACCCGCCCGCTCGCGCCGCTCTTCGACCACGTCGAGGCCGTCGACCTCGTGGTCGACGACCAGGGCCGCTGCACCGGCCACCTCGCGTCCTCCCCGCTGGTGGGGGAGTCGCGCGCCGCCTTCATGCAGGCGTGGGCCGCCCAGCACGACGTCGACCTGGCGGCCTCCTACGCCTACGCCGACTCCCACTCCGACCTGCCGCTGCTGGCCGCCGTCGGCAACCCCGTCGCCGTGCGGCCCGACGTCCCGCTCTACCGCCACGCGCGTCGTCAGGGCTGGAGCATCGTCGACTGGGCCAGCCCCGCCTCGGCCGGTCGCTCGCTCAACCCCGCGGGAGGCCGCCGGTGATGCTCGCGCTGGAGATGTTCCGCTCGCTGCCGCGCCACGTGGCCGGCCGTGCGGTCGGTGGACGCGTGCCCGGACTGCTGTCGGGCTTCGCCGCCCCGCTGCGACTGGTCACCCGCGAGGCGCCGCGCGTGGACCGCCCCGGCTGGGCCCGGCTCCGCACCCGCGTCTCCGGCATCTGCGGCTCCGACCTCGGCGCGCTCTCGGGGCGCACGAGCCTCTACTTCTCCGCGGTGTCCTCGCTGCCCTTCGTGCCCGGTCACGAGATCGTCGCCGAGCTGCTCGACGACTGCGAGGACCTGCCCGCCGGCACGCGCGTGGTGCTCGACCCGGTCCTGGCCTGCGCCACCCGGGGCGTCGAGCCGTGCGAGGCCTGCCGGGTGGGCGCGACCAACCGCTGCTCGCGCATCACCGTCGGCCACCTCGCGCCCGGGCTGCAGACCGGCTTCTGCCGCGACACCGGCGGCGGCTGGGGCCAGCAGCTGGCGGCCCACCGCAGCCAGCTGCACCCCGTGGCCGAGGGTCTCGACGACCACCAGGCACTGCTGCTCGAGCCGCTGGCCTGCGCGGTCCACACCGCGCTGCGCGCCGGCGTGTCCTCCGGCGACCGGGTGCTGGTCAGCGGCGCCGGCGCGGTCGGGCTCTTCGCCACGCTCGCCCTGCGCGAGCTCACGCCCGCCGGGCACGTCACGGTCGTGGCCAAGCACCCCCACCAGCGCGAGCTGGCCCTGGCGCTGGGAGCCACCGACGTGGTCGCGCCCCGCGAGGTGCTGCGCCGGGTGCGGCGTACGACGGGGGCCTTCCAGGTCAGCCCGCAGCTGCACGCGCCCTACCTGCTCGGCGGCGTCGACGTGGCGATCGACGCGGTCGGCTCCCGCGGCTCGCTCGAGACGGCGCTGCAGTCCACCCGCGCCGGCGGGCGGGTCGTGCTCTCGGGCATGCCCGCCGCGGCCGACCTGTCGGCGGCGTGGTTCCGCGAGCTGGAGCTGGTCGGCACCTACGCCTCGGCCGCCCGCGAGCCCCTGCACGGGGCCGAGGGCGGTGCGCGGGCCGGCCGCGCGGCGTTCGACCTCGCCGCCGACCTCGCCGCCCACGACGCCGTCGCCCGCATCGCCGGGTCGGTCGCGACCTACCCGCTCCACCGCTGGCGAGAAGCTCTCGACCACGCCCACGCCGCCGGCCGTCTCGGCACGGTCAAGGTGGCCTTCGACCCGAGGAGAACCGACTAGTGCCCCGTCCCGGATTCGTCCTGGAGGTCGACGACCGCACGCCTCCGCTCCTCGTGCACGAGGGCCTCGGCTTCCGGCTCGAGGACTTCCCGCAGGGCACGCGCGTGGTCTACCCGCCCGAGTCGCTGCCGGCCGTGCGCGACGTCGAGGCCGCGATCACCGACGCCCTGCTCCACCCGCTGGGCTCCGACCCGCTGCCCGAGCGCCTCTTCCCGGGCATGCGGCTGACCCTCGCCTTCGACGACGTCTCGCTGCCGCTGCCCCCGATGCGCGCCCCCGACATCCGCCAGCGGGTGATCGAGCAGGTGCTCACCCTGGCCGCGGAGGCCGGCGTCGACGACGTCGAGATCATCGCCGCCAACGCCCTGCACCGCCGGATGACGACCGCGGAGCTGCGCCACATCGTCGGCGAGCGCGTCTTCCGCTCCTTCCACCCCCAGGGCAAGCTCTACAACTTCGACGCCGAGGACCGCGACAACCTCACCCACCTCGGCACCACCGACGAGGGCGAGGACATCGAGATCAGCAAGCGGGCCGCGGAGTCCGACCTGCTGGTCTACGTCAACGTCAACCTCGTGGCCATGGACGGAGGGCACAAGTCGGTCGGCATCGGCCTGGCCTCCTACCGCTCGCTGCGCCACCACCACAACCCACGCACGATGGTGCACTCGCGCTCCTTCATGGACCACGAGAAGTCGGCGATGCACCACTCGGCGTGGCGCATCGGGCGGGTGATCAAGGAGCACGTGGCGGTCTTCCAGATCGAGACCACGCTGGACAACCAGGTCTTCCCAGCGCCCTTCGACTTCCTCATGAAGCGTGAGTGGGAGTGGTCGCTGCGCGACCAGGCCTCGATGCTCGCGGCCCGCCGCGGCCTGGCGCTGGCCCCCGCGAAGCTGCGGCACAAGATCTTCCACGACCTGCGTGCGCCCTACGGCCTGACCGGCATCGCCGCCGGCGAGGTCGAGGAGGTCCACGAGAAGACCCTGGAGCGGGTGCACCGCCAGCAGCTGGTGGAGGTCGACGGGGCCTCCGACGTGCTCGTGCTCGGGGTGCCGTTCCTGGGCCCCTACAACGTCGGCAGCTCGATGAACCCCGTGCTCGCCACGTGCATGGGTCTGGGCTACTACTTCAACTCCTACCGCAACCACCCGGTGGTCCGCCGCGGCGGCGCGGTCATCCTCTACCACCCCCTCGACGAGGGCTTCAACCAGCTGCACCACCCCTCCTACGTCGACTTCTACGAGGAGGTGCTCTCCGAGACGACCGATCCCGTGGTGCTCTCGGAGAAGTACGAGCGGCAGTTCGCCGAGGACGACTGGTACCGCCACCTCTACCGCACCTCGCACGCCTACCACGGCGTCCACCCGTTCTACATGTGGTATTGGGCGGCGCACGCGATGGACCACGTCGGCGACGTCGTCTGGGTCGGTGGCGACCGCCGGGTCGCCGCGCGGCTGGGCTTCCGCGCCGCCTCGACGCTGGCCGACGCCCTCGAGATGGTGTCGGGCTCGGTGGGCTCGAGCCCGTCGATCACCTACCTCCACAACCCGCCCCACCTCGTCGCCGACGTGCGGGTCTGAGCAGCGGGGCGAGGGAGGCAGCGATGGGTTTCGTCAGCGAGGGTGTCGACGACGTACGCCGCACGGCGCGCGGCTGGCGCTGGGGGAGGCGGGCGCAGGTGCCGCGCTCGGCCGAGCCCTACGTGCCCGCGGCGCGCTCGCGTGTGTTCCCCTCCGACTGGTCGCGCCGGCCCTCGGCCGTGGCCGCCCGCGAGGTGGCGCAGCGCGGCGGGCTGGAGCCGCTCTTCCGCAGCCAGGTGCGCACGCGCGTGGAGGGCCTCGACGTGCTCGAGCGGGTCGAGGGCCCGGTGATCTTCGTGGCCAACCACGCCTCCCACCTCGACACCCCGCTCATCCTGCTCTCGCTGCCCGACGCGTGGCGTCGGCGCACGGCGGTGGCCGCCGCGGCCGACTACTTCTTCGACACCTGGTGGCGCGCGGTGGGCTCCTCGCTGCTGTTCAACACCTTCCCGATCGACCGGCGCGGCGGCACGCTCACCGCGACGCCCGGCGAGGTGCTCGCCGACGGCTGGAGCCTGGTCATCTACCCCGAGGGCACCCGGTCGACCGACGGCTGGATGTCGGGCTTCCGGATGGGCGCGGCCTGGCTGGCCCACGAGCACGGCGTGCCCGTCGTGCCGGTGGCCCACCGGGGCACCTTCGCGGCGATGCCGCGCGGCCAGGGGTGGCCCGGCCGCGGCCGCCGCCAGCTGACCGTGCGCTTCGGCGAGCCGCTGCGTGCGCGCGAGGGCGAGTCGGTGCGCGACTTCGCGCCGAGGGTGCGCGACGCCGTGGCCGCGCTGCTCGACGAGGAGACCACCACCTGGTGGGAGGCCCGGGGGCGCGCCGCCCGCGGCGAGACCCCCGACCCCTCGGGTCCCGAGGTGGCCACCTGGCGGCGGGTCTGGGCCCAGACCGACTCCCCGCCGGCCGAGCCGACCTCGTCGCGGCGCCTGGCCGTCTGGCGGCGCTGACCCGGCGCCGACCCGGCGCTGACCCGGCGCCGGGAGGGTGCGCCTCACCCCTGCGGCCCGTCGTGGATGAGAGTGCCCTCATCCGAGCCTCATGGGGGCCTCACCCCCGGCCGTCAGAGTCTTCCTCATCAGCCGCCGGACCACCCGGCGGACCCACGAGAGGAAGCACCATGAAGAAGATCGCCACCCTCGGCTCGCTCACCCTGGCCTCCGCCCTCACCGGCGGCCTGCTGGCCTTCCAGGCCCCGATCGCCAACGCCGACGACGCCTTCGCCAAGCGTGACGAGGACACCGCCGATGTCGTCATGAGCGTCGACGACGACGATGACGACGACACGGGCAACCGCGACGACGACACCAACGGCGACAACACCAACACCGGCGCCAGCAAGTCGACCAACGACGGCACTAACAGCAACTTCACCAAGGCCAGCCGCGACCGCGACGTCTCGCGCAGCGACAAGACCAAGGACTTCACGCGCGACGGCGGCGACCGCACCCGCGACTTCTCCGCCAACCAGACCAACGACGCCTCGCGCAACGACACCCGCGGCTGACGGTCCGGGCACGCGGACGACGGAGGGGACGAGATGAGCAAGCCGAGCACCTGGGGCCTGGGCGAGGGCGACCCGATCACCCGCGAGCTGACCGCGATGCGGCTGCTCGGGGGCGGGTCGTCCTACGAGGCCTACCTGGCCTTCGACGAGATCACCTACGCCCCGGTGGTGGTGAAGATCGTCCGGCCGGCCAAGGTCGAGGACCGCTCGAGCATCCGCGGCCTGCGCCGTGAGGTCGAGGCGCTGGCCGTCGTCAACCACCCCGCCGTCGTCCGCGGCCTGCGCCACGAGCTGGAGGGGGAGCGGCCCCACCTGGTGCTCGAGCACCTCGACGGGCCCCGCCTGTCCTCACTCGTACGCCGCTACGGCCCGCTCCAGCCGCAGCAGTACCTGCCGCTCGGCATCGAGGTCGCCTCGGCGCTGCACTACCTGCGCCACCTCGGCTGGACCCACCTCGACGTGAAGCCGAGCAACATCATCATGGGCGCACCCGCGCGCCTGATCGACCTCTCGGTGGCGCGCCCGCTGGCCGCCGCCGAGGCCCTCGACCACGTCATCGGCACCGACGCCTACCTCGCCCCCGAGCAGGCCGACCCGCCCCGCACCGGCACCCCCGGGCACGCCAGCGACGTCTGGGGGCTGGCCGCGACCCTCTTCGAGGCGGTGGCGGGCTACCGCGCCTTCGACGACGGCGACCTGACCTCCGACGACGTGCGGGTGCGCTACCCGCAGGTGTCCCAGGACCCCTACCGGCTCCCCGACGCAGTGCCCGCCGACGTGGCCAAGATCGTCTACGCCGGTCTCGAGAAGCGGCCCGAGGACCGTCCGCTGCCCCACGAGGTGGCCGAGGCCCTCGAGCCGGTGCTCGCCGCCCAGCCGCGGGCCCGGCTCGCGGGCTGGAAGGTGCGCTGAGACCCGGCGTACCCGCCCTGTCCGCACGATCCTCCGCATCCCCCCTCCACCGCGCCGCGGCGGGAGGCCCCTGTCCCCGGGCCCCCGCCGCGGTTCTCGTCGTGCGGGGGCCGGGCCGGCTCAGGGCACGAAGCGGTAGCCCATGCCCCGGACGGTCTCGATCGTGGGGGCGCCGAACTTCTTGCGCAGGTAGCCGACGTAGACGTCGACCACGTTGGAGCCGGGGTCGAAGTCGAAGCCCCACACGTGGTCGAGCAGCTGCTCGCGCGAGAGCACCTGGCCGGCGTTGAGCATGAAGATCTCGGCGAGGGTGAACTCGCGCGCCGAGAGGTCGACCTGGCGTCCGTCGACGGTGGCCCGGCGCGTGCGCACGTCGAGCGCCACCCCGCCGGCCTCGACCACGTCGCCCGAGCGGCCCCCGCCGCCCTCGTTGCCGGGGGCCTGGCGCAGGCGCAGCCGGATGCGCGCCTGGAGCTCGGCGAAGCGGAAGGGCTTGGGCATGTAGTCGTCGGCGCCGTTCTCCAGCGCGGTCACGGTGTCGCCCACCGAGTCGCGCGCGGTGAGCACGATGACCGGCATCCGCGAGCCCTGGGAGCGCAGCTGGTCGAGCACCTCGAAGCCGTCCATGCCGGGCAGGCCGATGTCGAGCACCATGAGCTCGTAGTCGCCGCTCAGGGCGTGGTCGAGGCCGCCGGGACCGTCGCCCACGACCGTCGCCTGGTGGCCGTCGGCCTTGAGACCCTTCGCCACGAACGACGCGATGCGCGCCTCGTCCTCGACGATCAGGATGCGGGCCACGAGTCCTCCTGGAGGGCCCTCACGGGCCGGGTGTCGGTGTCGGTGCTGGTGCTGGTGCCGGTGCCGGTGGTGGTGCCGGTGGTGCGGTCGGGGTCGGTCTGCCCGCGGGTGCTGTCGGGCCCGGTCACGGCCCGCAGGGCGGGCAGCGTCCGGGTCGCGGTGACGTCGGGGGCGCCGTGGGAGCGCGAGGGCAGGACGAGGGTGAAGCGCGCGCCGTGCGGCTCGGCGTCGTCGAGCTCGACGCGTCCGCCGTGGCCCTCCGCGATGGCGGCGACGATCGACAGGCCCAGCCCGAAGCCCTCGTCGCCCTCGGGCACGGCGCTGCGCCCGAAGCGGGTGAAGACCAGCTCGCGGTCGCCGGCGGGCACACCGGGCCCGGTGTCGCGCACCCACAGCCGCACCTCGCGCCCGTCGTACGACGAGCCCAGCGCGACCTCCGCGCCCGGGCGGGTGTGCTTGACCGCGTTGTCGGCCAGCTGGAGCACCGCCTGGGTGACGCGCTGCTCGTCGAGGTCGACCTCGACCTCGGCCGCGGCGTCGAGGCGCCAGGCACGCTCACCGAGGGCGCTGGCCTTGGACAGCAGGTCCTCGGTGAGCCGGCCGAGCTGGACCGGGCCGGTGGTGACGAAGTCGGGCCGGTCGCTCTTGGCCAGCAGGATCAGCTCCCCGACCAGGCGCGCCATGCGGTCGACCTCGTCGAGCAGCAGGCCCTTGGTCTCCTCGACGTCCTCGCGGGAGCCGACGTCGAGGAGCTCGAGGTGGCCGCGGAGCACGGTGAGCGGCGTCTTGAGCTCGTGGCCGGCGTCGTCGAGGAAGCGTCGCTGGCCCGCGAAGGAGTCCTCGAGCCGGTCGAGCATGCCGTTGACGGTGAGGGTGAGTGCGGTGATGTCGTCGTTGCCGCGCACGGGCACGCGCCGCGACAGGTCGGTGTCGCCGATCTCCTCGGCGGTCAGCCGCAGGGTGCGCAACGGCGCCAGCAGCCGGCCCGACTGCCAGAAGGCGAAGGCGATGACCGCGAGCAGCGACAGCAGCGCCACGATGCCGTAGGTGCGCATGGTGTCGAGCAGCTCGGCGCGGTCCTCGTCGAGGTAGACCACGACGACCAGGGCGCCGGTCGAGGGCCCGCTGGCGTCGGGGGCCACCGCGTCGGAGCCGGCCAGCGTGATCGGCTGGGAGGCGATGAGCACCTCGCCCTGCGCGGTGTCGAGGGTGGTCGACCCGCCGCCGGTGACCAGGGGAGCGGTGGCCGCGCGGAAGCCGGGGTCGTAGACCAGGGCGTCCTCGGGGAAGCTCACCTTGGGGCCGTCACCGATCCAGCCCACCAGCAGCTCGTCGTCGTCGGGGACGTTGCGGCCCATGAAGAGGTCGATGAGCGGGCGGATCGCGGGGAAGGCCTCACCGGTCTCGGGGTCGCGGCCGTCGGCGACGAGACGGGCGAACTCGTCGAGCTCCTGGTCGACCTCCTCGGCCGACTGCCGGTCGAGGCGCTGGCTCTCGATGGCGTAGACGATGAAGCCGGCGCCGGTCAGCGCGAGCGCGACGAGCAGGGCCACGGTGGCGGTGATGCGCACACGCACCGAGACGCCCGACCGGCGTGGTCGGGCGTCGGGAGCGGTGCGGGGCGCGTCAGTCGTCGTCATCCCCGCCGTCGTCGTCCCCGTCGTCCCCGCCGTCGTCGGTGTCGTCGTCCCCGTCGTCGTCCCCGTCGTCGCTGCCGGGGCCGCTGTCGTCGTCGACCTCGCCGGGCCGCGGCGCGACCACGTCGACGCCACCGGAGTCGTCCCCGCGCTCGTCGGAGTCGTCGCCGCGGTCGTCCGACCGGTCGTCGGAGCGCTCGTCGTCGGACCGCTCGCCGCCGCGGTCGTCGCCGGCGGCGCGGGCGGGGTCGGTGTCGGGTGAGGCCGCCGGGGAGATCACGACCGGGTCGCGGGGAGCCGGGCCGTCACTGGAGTTGGCGGCCAGGGAGCCCGCGACGTAGCCGCCCACGGGCAGCAGCAGCGCCAGGGCGACGACGACCTTCCACACGATGTTCATGACGAGGACGATCCTGCCTCATCGTGGGTCGGGCGTGAGACCGCGATGAGAGGGTTCTCATCCTCGCGACCCCGGCCACCGCACCGGCCACCGCACCGGCCACCGCACCGGCCACCGCACCGGCCACAGCCCCGGCCACCGGTCCGGCGCCCTGCTTCCGGCACGACCACCGGGCGCGGGGGAGCGACCGCTCGTCGCGCTCGGCGCGTCGGGCCAACGGCGAGCCGACCTCGTCTCACTAGAGTGGCCCGCGTCACTCCCCGTCCAGGAGGGTCCAGGAGACTCGTCCGCCCGGCGTGCCGCCGGGCGACCAGCCAGGAGGTCCGATGTTCGTCCCGTTCAGCGTTGCCGACTTCATCGAGCGTGCCGAGGGGGTGTACGCCGACCGCGTCGGCGCCGTCGACGAGCCGCAGCAGCCCGCGACCCCGCTGGGGGACGAGGGCCGCCTCACCTACGGCGAGATGGCCGCCCTGGCCCGCCGGCAGGCCGCGAGGCTCGACGAGCTCGGCATCGGCGTGGGCGACCGGGTCGCGGTGGTGAGCCACAACAGCTCGCGGCTGCTCACGTCGTTCTTCGGCGTCGCCGGATCGGGTCGCGTGCTGGTGCCGGTGAACTTCCGGCTGCGCCCCGACGAGGTGAAGTACATCGTCGAGCACTCCGGGGCGCGGGTGCTCTACGTCGACCCCGAGCTCGACGAGGCGCTGCGCGAGGTGACCGCGGAGCACCGCTTCGTGCTCGGCGACGACGAGGACCTCTACGCCCCCGAGGGCGCCGAGCCGCGGGCGTGGGAGCACGACGAGAACGCCACGGCCTGCATCAACTACACCTCGGGCACGACCGCGCGACCCAAGGGCGTGCAGATCACGCACCGCAACATCTGGACCAACGCCGTCACGTTCGCCATGCACGTCACGCTCAGCGACCGCGACGTCTACCTCCACACGCTGCCGATGTTCCACGCCAACGGCTGGGGCATGCCCTTCGCCACCACCGGCCTGGGGATCACGCAGGTGGTCATCCGCAAGATCGACGGCGCCGAGATCCTGCGGCGCGTCGAGGAGCACGGCGTCACGGTGATGTGCGCGGCCCCGGCCGTGGCCGCCGCCGTGCTGGAGGCCGCCCAGGACTGGGAGGGCGAGATCCCCGGGCGCGACAAGGTGCGCATCATCATGGCCGGCGCGCCTCCGCCGACGAAGACCGTCGCCCGGGTCGAGGAGGAGCTGGGCTGGGAGTTCATCCAGATCTACGGCCTCACCGAGACCTCGCCGCTGCTCACCGTCAACCGCTCGCGCGCCGAGTGGGACCACCTCGGCACGGAGGAGCGCGCCGGTCTGCTGACCCGCGCCGGCGCACCCGCGCTCGGGGTCACCCTGCGCATCGACGACTCCGAGGAGGGGGCCGGGGAGGTGCTGGCCCGCTCCAACGTCGTGCTCGAGGGCTACTGGGAGCAGCCCGAGGAGTCGGCGAGGGCGCTGGCGGGCGACTGGTTCCACACCGGTGACGGCGGTGTCATCGGCGAGGACGGCTACCTCACCATCAGCGACCGCAAGAAGGACGTCATCATCACCGGCGGCGAGAACGTCTCCTCGATCGAGGTCGAGGACGTGCTCTTCTCCCACCCCGCGGTCTCCGAGGTCGCCGTCATCGGCGTGCCCAGCGAGAAATGGGGCGAGACGATCAAGGCGCTGGTGGTGCTCGCCCCCGGCGGCGAGGCCACCGAGGCCGAGCTGATCGCGTGGTGCAAGGACAAGGCGGCCGGCTACAAGGCCCCGACGTCGATCGAGTTCCGCGACGAGCTGGCCCGCACCGCGACGGGCAAGCTGCAGAAGTTCAAGCTGCGCGCGCCGTACTGGGAGGGTCGCGACCGCCAGGTCAACTGAGGGCTCGGCCGGCGGGTCAGGACGAGGCGGCGACGTCCAGGACGACCTCGAACTCCAGCAGGTCGGCGCCCGAGGAGACGGGGTCGCGGCGCTCGCCGCCCTCGCCCCCGTGCACGGCGCCGGCCTGGCCCTCGCGCCAGGCGGAGAAGGCCTCGTCGTCGGCCCAGTGGGTGACCACGAAGTAGCGGGACTCCCCGGCGACGGGGCGCAGCAGCTGGAAGCCGAGGAAGCCGGGCGTGCCGTCCATGCGGTGGGCGGCCGCCCCGAAGCGCTTCTCGAGCTCGGCACCAGCCTGCGGCGGCACGGAGATGGCGTTGATCTTCACGACGGGCATGCGCCCAGCCTAGGACCGGTCGCACAGGAGTCGGATGCCCGTCACCGGGCGTACGCCGGATAGCCTCCCGCCCATGCCCTCGCCCCTCTCCCTGCGCGACGTCGTCGACCTGCTCCACGGGTGGTACCCGCCGGCCACGGCCGACGACTGGGACCGTGTCGGGCTCGTGCACGGTGACACCGCGCAGCCCGTGGCCCGGGTGATGCTGGCCGTCGACGCGACGCTCGAGGTGGCGCAGGACGCCGTCGCCTGGGGCGCCGACCTCCTGGTCGTGCACCACCCGCTCTTCCTCCAGGGCGTGCACGGCTTCACCACCGAGACGCCCAAGGGGCGCACGCTGATGACCCTGGCCCGCGGCGGCTGCGCCCTGCTGGCCGCCCACACCAACGCCGACCAGGCCGCGGGCGGGGTCTCGGAGGCGATGGCGCTCGCGCTGGGCCTGGAGGACCTGCGCCCGGTCCTGCCCGCGCCCGCCGCCCCGCTGGACAAGCTCACCGTCTACGTGCCGGCCGCCGACGCCGACCGTGTGCGCGCCGCGCTGGCGGAGGCCGGCGCCGGGTCGGTGGGGGCCTACGAGCACGCGTCGTTCTCCTCCGTGGGCGAGGGGCGCTTCCGGCCGCTGCCCGGCGCGCGCCCGGCCATCGGCACCGTGGGCCAGTTCGAGGTGACCTCCGAGGTCAACATCGAGGTGGTCATGCCCCGCAGCCGCCGCGCCGAGGTGGTCGGGGCGATGCTCGCCGTGCACCCCTACGAGGAGGTCGCCTACGACGTCGCCGAGATCGTCGACGCCGGCGTCGGTCTCACCGGCACCGGCCGGATCGGCACGGTGGCCGAGACGACGCTGCGCGACTTCGCCGACGTGGTCGCCCGGGCCCTGCCGGCCACGGCCCAGGGCGTGCGG
Source organism: Nocardioides sp. Leaf285 (assembly GCF_001422955.1). Taxonomy (NCBI): domain Bacteria; kingdom Bacillati; phylum Actinomycetota; class Actinomycetes; order Propionibacteriales; family Nocardioidaceae; genus Nocardioides; species Nocardioides sp. Leaf285. Next base: position 890,681 of record NZ_LMNH01000003.1, read on the forward strand.
GTCGCCGGCGACCCCGACCGCGTCGTACGCCGCGTCGCGCTGTGCGGCGGGGCCGGCGACTTCCTGCTCGACCGGGTGCGCGACAGCGACGCCGACGTCTACGTCACCAGCGACCTGCGCCACCACCCGGCCGGGGAGTTCCTCGAGCACGACGGCCCGGCCCTGGTCGACGTGGCCCACTGGGCCGCGGAGTGGACCTGGCTGCCGGTGCTGGAGAAGCGTCTGCGCGCGGCGCTGGGCGATACGGTGGAGACCCGCGTCAGCACGCGATCGACCGACCCCTGGACGTTCCGCACGGAGCGTCCCGACACCAGGAGCACCCCCTGAAAGCCGACCCGTCCGCCCAGCTGAAGCTCCTCGACCTCCAGGAGCTCGACGCCCGCGCCGACCAGCTGCGCCACCTGCGCTCGCACCTGCCCGAGCTGGCCGAGATCGCCGACCTCACCACGCAGCGCAAGCAGCTCGACGACCAGGCCCGCGACGCACGGATCGTGGTCGACGACCTGCAGGCCGAGCAGGCCAAGGTCGACGCCGACGTCGAGCAGGTCAAGGCCCGCCGCACCCGCGACCGCGACCGGATGGACCAGGGGCTCATCACCAACCCCAAGGACCTCGAGCGCATGGGTCACGAGCTCACCTCCCTCGAGCGCCGCATCGCCAGCCTCGAGGACGACGAGCTGGAGGTCATGGAGCGCATCGAGCAGGCCCAGGCGACCCTCGACTCGCTCACCGCCCAGGTCGAGACCATCGACACGCGCCTGGCCACGCTCACCGAGGCGCGTGACGAGAAGGCCGGGGTCATCGACACCCAGCTCGTCGACGTCGAGGCCCAGCGCGGCCCGTCGGTCGAGGGCCTGCCCGAGGACCTGCTGGCGCTCTACGAGAAGCTGCGCGCCCAGAAGGGCGGCGTGGGCGCCGCACGGCTGCACCAGCGCCGCTGCACCGGCTGCCAGCTCGGCATCGACAACGCCGAGATCGCCGTCATCCGCTCCACCCCGGCCGACACCGTCGTGCGCTGCGAGGAGTGCTCGCGCATCCTCGTGCGCACCGCCGAGTCGGGCCTGTGACCGCTGCTCCCACGCCGGCGCCCCGCCGGGTGGTCGTGCAGGCCGACGGGGGCTCGCGGGGCAACCCCGGGCCGGCGGCCTACGGTGCCGTGCTCACCGACGCCGACACGGGCGAGGTCGTCGCCGAGGACGCCGCGCGCCTGGGGGTGGCGACCAACAACGTCGCGGAGTACTCCGGGCTGATCGCCGGACTCCGCCTCGCCCGCGACCTCGCGCCCGGCGCCACCGTCGAGGCGCGGATGGACTCCAAGCTGGTCGTCGAGCAGATGTCGGGGCGCTGGAAGATCAAGCACCCCGACATGGTGCCGCTGGCGGCCGAGGCGAGGACGCTGGCACCGGCGGGCACGACGTACACCTGGGTGCCGCGGGCGCAGAACGCCCACGCCGACCGGCTCGCCAACGAGGCGCTCGACGGTCGGCGCGACGGCGTCACCGTGGCTCCGGGGTACGCCGGGGCGGGTGCGCCGGCCCAGGAGCACGACGAGTCGCTGGTGGAGGAGGTCGAGCGCTCGGCGCCCGCGCGCGGCTGGTCGGGCCCCGGCGGCCCGCCGACGACCCTGGTGCTGCTGCGCCACGGCGTCACCCCGCACACCGCGGCCAAGCGCTTCTCCGGCGGTCTCGGCGGCGACAACCCTGGGCTGAGCGAGGAGGGCCGCGCCCAGGTGCGCGCCGCCGCCGACTGGCTGAGCGGGCTCGGCGACCGGGTCGACGCCGTCGTCGCCTCGCCGGTGCGCCGCACCCAGGAGTCGGCCGCGATCGTCGCCGAGCGGCTCGGCCTCCCGGTCGAGACCGAGGCCGGCTTCGCGGAGATGGAGTTCGGCGCCTGGGACGGCCTGACCTTCGCCGAGGTCGCCGAGCGCGACCAGGCCGGTCTCGACGCCTGGCTCGGCTCGCTCGACGTGCCGCCGCCCGGCGGAGAGTCCTTCGCCGTGGTGCAGGAGCGGGTGCTCGCCGGTCTCGGTCGGGTGCTGGAGCAGCACGCCGGGCGCACCGTGGTGGTGGTCAGCCACGTGACCCCGATCAAGACGCTGGTCGCGCACGCCGTCGACGCGCCCCTCGGCGCGGTCTTCCGCATGGAGCTCTCGCCGGCGTCGATCTCGGTGCTGTCGTTCTACCCCGGTGACGAGCCCTCCGCCCCCCGCGGCTCGATGCGGCTCTACAACGCCCTGCCCCCCGGCGACCAGGCCAGCCTCGACCCCGGTCGCTGGTAGCCGGCGGCGCGGACGCCGCGGGCTGCCGCGGGCGGTGGGCTGGTGCGGCGGGCTGAGCTACCTGCCGGGGCCGGGGTCCGCTGTCGAGGGTGTGCTGGTGCGGCGGGCTGAGCTACCTGCCGGGGCGTCTCGGCCCCGAGTGGGTCGTGGTGGTCGCCGATGCTGCGGAATTGGCAGCGTGCGGGAAGTGGCGGGAGACGACAGGTCGGAGGGTCGTGGGCCTGTCGTTCGCCGCCACTTCTGAGTGGGCGGGTCCGCCGGGTCGGACGTCGTCCGGGTGTCGGCGGTGCGGGCCGCGTGCTGCTGCGGGTCGCGGCCCCGGGTGGCTGGTGGTGGTCGCTGTTGCCGGATCGGCGGCGTGCGGGAAGTGGCGGCAGACGGCAGGTCGGAGGGTCGTGGGCTTGTCGTTTGCCGCCACTTCTGAGTGGGCGGGTCCGCCGGGTCGCCCGTCGTCCGGGTGTCGGTGGTGCGGCCGGGTCCGCTGCGGGTCTCGGCGCCGGGTGGCTGGTGGTGGTCGCTGTTGCCGGATTGGCGGCGTGCGGGAAGCGGCGGCAGACGGCAGGTCGGAGGGTCGTGGGCCTGTCGTTCGCCGCCACTTCTGAGTGGGCGGGGCTGCCGGGTCGGATGTCGTCTGGGTGTCGGCGGTGCGGGCCTGCTGCTGCGGGTGGCGGCGCCGGGTGGCTGGTGGTGGCCGCCGCCAGCGGGTTGATGGCCCGTGGGTACCTGGCGGCACACGCCAGGTCGGGGGCCCGCGTGAAGTGGCGGCAGACGGCAGGTCGGAGGGCCGTGAGCCTGTCGTTCGCCGCCACTTCTGAGTGGGGGGGCCGCCGGGTCGGATGTCGTCCGGGTGTCGGGGGTGCGGCCGGGTCCTGCTGCGGGTCGCGGCGCCGGGTGGCTGGTGGTGGTCGTCGCTGTTGCCGGATCGGCGGCGTGCGGGGAAGTGGCGGCAGACGGCAGGTCGGAGGGGCGTGGGCCTGTCGTTCGCCGCCACTTCTGAGTGGGCGGGGCCGCCGAGTCGGACGTCGTCCGGGTCTCGGTGGTGCGGCCGGGTCCGCTGCGGGTCTCGGCGCCGGGTGGCTGGTGGTGGTCGCCGCCACCGGGTTGATGGCCCGTGGGGACAGGGCGGCACACTCCAGGTCGGTGGCCCGCGGGAAGTGGCGGCAGACGACAGCTCGGAGAGCCGTGGGCTCGTCGCACGACGCCACGTCCGGGTGCTTGTCCACAGGGTGCCGCCGTGGACGGGACCGAGGGGCCCGGAGTGGGAAGGACCCGGGGGTGTCCAGCCTCGCGAGCGGTCCCGCCCCCGACGGCCCCCACGAGCCCGACGCCGGGGCCGTGCGGGGGCGCCGGCGCGGCGTCGGGTGGCGTCAGGTGGCGCACGGCCTGCACGTGCCGGCGTCGGCCGGGGACGACGAAGAGCTGGCGGCGTGGCTGCTGCTGGTGCCGCCGTCGGGCGGGCTGACCCATCTCACCGGCGCCGCGGCGCGGGGCTGGTCCCTGCCGCCGCTCCCCGCCGGCCTGCCGGTGCTGGTCTGCATGGGCCGGCGCGACGTGCGTCCGGCCCGCCCCGGGCTGCGCACGATCCGCCTGGCGCGGCCGCGGGTCGAGGACGTGCGGGGGCTGAGGGTGGCGCCCGCGCTCGACGTCCTCCTGGCGTGCGCGTGCGACCTCGCGCTGCTGGACCTGGTGGTCCTCGTCGACGCCGCGCTGCGCGAGGACGCCTCCTGCCTCGACGGGCTCGCGGACCTCACCGGGCGGCGGGGCCTCCCGGCGCTGCGTCGCGCCGCCGCGCTGGCCGACGCCGGGGCGGAGTCGGCGTGGGAGAGCGTGCTGCGGGTGCTGCACCACGTGTGCGGGGCCGACGTCGTGAGCCAGCACGAGGTGCGCGACGACTCCGGCATGGTCGCCCGCGGCGACCTGTGGCTGGTCGGCACGACGGTGCTGCACGAGTACGACGGAGCCCACCACCGCGAGGCGCCCCAGCACGCCGACGACCTGCGCCGCGACCGCCGCCTGGCCCGCGCCGGGTGGTCGCGCCGCGCCTACACCTCGGGCGACCTCGTCGCGCGGCCCGGCGCCGTGGTGCGGGACGTCGACCTGGCCCTGGGGCGCGAGCACGACCCGGCCACGGTGCGCGCGTGGACCGCGCTGCTGCGGGCGTCCTGCTTCACCCCCGCGGGGCGCCAGCGACTCGTCGAGCGGCTGGCGACCTCGCCGGTCGGGCGCGCTGCCGTGCGCCCCGTCGGGTGACTGGTCGACCTTGCTGCCGAGGGCCCCGGTCGGGTGACTGGTCGACCTTGCTGCCGAGCGCCCCGGTCGGGTGACTGGTCGACCTTGCTGCCGTGCGCCCCGGTCGGGTGACCGGCCGACCTTGCTGCCGAGCGGCCGGCGCCCTCGCCGGTCGGGCTCGGCGCCGAGTGCTCCGTCGGGTGACCAGTCGGGCTCGCTGCCGAGTACTCCGTCGGCATCCGACGGCAGCGGCCGACCGAGCGCCGACCGAGCGCCGTGCGATCACCGGCGGAGCGCCGTGCGAGCGCCGTGCGATCACCGGCGGAGCGCAGTGCGAGCCGAACCGTGCACGGTGCCGACCGCACGCGCGACCGTGAGCCCTGGACGCAGGGGCGACGGGCGAGCCCCACGATCTCCCGGCACAGCGGCACCGGGCCCCGGTGAGATCGCGGCCGGTCAGAGCGCGGCGACCACTACGTCGAGGCGGGTGCCCTGGGGTCCGGGGGCGCCGACCTCGACGGTCCAGCCGAGGTCGTGCAGCGCCTCGGCGAGCCGCGCCGGGGTGCGGGGGTTGGCGCCGTCCTCGAGCAGCCCGCGCACGAGGCGACCCTTGGTGGCCTTGTTGAAGTGGCTGACCACCTTGCGCACCCCGTCGACCTCGTGGAGCACGCGCACGGTGGCCACGCGGCGCGCCTCCTCGGGCGAGGGGCGCCAGAAGGCGGCGTACGTCGAGGAGCGCAGGTCGACGAGCAGGCCGTCGCCGACGGCGTCGAGCACGGCCGGGCCCAGCGCCTCGCGCCAGACCCCGGCGACGGGGCCGAGACCGGGCAGCGAGGTGCCACCGGAGAGCCGGTAGGCGGGGATCCGGTCGGCGGGGCGCACCAGGCCGAAGACGCTGGAGACGACCGCGAGCCGGGTGGCGGCGCGGCGCCGGGCGGCGGGGGAGAGGGTGGCGGCGTCGAGCGCGTCGTAGACGACCCCGGCGTAGACCTGGTCGGCGCGCGCCGTGGGGCTCTCGCGCAGGCGCCGGTCGAGGTCGACGAGGTCGAGCTGGGTGGAGCCGACGTCGAGGGTGCGGGCCGCCGCCTCGGGATCGCCCTCGCACAGGGCGACCAGTGCGTCGACGACGCGCTCGCGGGCGGGGGTGAGCGAGGGGGAGGAGAGGGACCCGAGGTCGAGGGGCTTGCCACGCCGCGGCGCGGTCTTGCCCTCGCTGGGGGGCAGCAGCATCAGCACGTCGCTATGGTGCCTGCATGCCCAGCAACCGCGTGGTCCGGGTCCGCTCCTCCGACGACGGGGTGGCCGCGACCCGGCTGCGCGCCGGGATCGACCGCATCCGCGAGGAGCTGGAGGTCACCGAGGCCTTCCCGGCCGAGGTCGAGGAGGCCGCCGCGCGCGCGGCCGCTGCGCCCCGGCTGCCCGACCTCGACCGCACCGACCTGCCGCTGCTGACCATCGACCCCGAGGGCGCGCGCGACCTCGACCAGGCGCTGCACCTCGAGCGCAGCGACGACGGCGGCTTCGTCGTGCACTACGCGATCGCCGACGTCGCGGCCTTCGTGACCCCCGGCGACCCCGTGGACGTCGAGGCCCACCGCCGCGGCGAGACCCTCTACGCCGCCGACGCGAAGGTGCCGCTGCACCCGCGGGTGCTCAGCGAGGACGCCGCCTCCCTGCTGCCGGGGCAGGTGCGGTCCGCGCTGCTGTGGACGATCACCCTGAGCGCCGAGGGCGAGCGCACCGACGTCGTGGTCGAGCGGGCCCGGGTGCGCTCGACCGCCCAGCTGTCCTACGAGCAGGCCCAGGCCGCGATCGACGACGGCAGCGCGGCCGACTCGCTGCGGGTCCTGGCCGAGCTCGGACCGATCCGCCTGGCGCGCGAGGCCGCGCGCGGCGGCGTGTCGCTGCCGCTGCCCGAGCAGGAGGTCGACGTCGACGGGGAGACCTGGCACCTCGAGTTCCGCCGGCAGCTGCCGGTGGAGGAGTGGAACGCCCAGCTCTCCCTGCTCACCGGCTTCGCAGCCGCCGCGCTCATGGTCTACGGCCGCGTCGGCCTGCTGCGCACCCTGCCGCCGCCGGACCCGCGCGACGTGCAGCGGCTGCACCGCACCGCCCGCGCGCTGGGCGTCGAGTGGCCCGCCGAGCAGCTCTACCCCGACTTCGTCCGCTCCCTCGACCCGTCGCTGCCCGCGCACGCCGCGATGGTCGTGGCCTGCACCCGGCTGCTGCGCGGCAGCGGCTACGTCGGCTTCGACGGCGAGGTGCCGGCCGACCCGCAGCACGCCGCGCTGGCCTCGGAGTACGCCCACGTCACGGCGCCGCTGCGCCGCCTGGGCGACCGGTACGCCGGGGAGGTGTGCCTCGCGCTGTGCGCGGGGGAGGACGTGCCCGCGTGGGTGCTGGCCGAGCTCCACGAGCTGCCGCGCACGCTGCAGCGCTCGGGGCAGCTGGCCGGTCGCTACGAGCGGGCGGTGCTCGACCTGGTGGAGGCCGGGGTGCTCGCCGGGCGCGTGGGCGAGGAGATGGCCGGCGTGGTCGTCTCGGTCGACGACGAGGGTCACCGGGGCACCGTCGTGGTGGCCGACCCCGCCGTGGAGGCCACGGTCACGGCGGCGGGCGAGCTGCCGCTCGGGGCCGACGTACGGGTCAGGCTGGAGAGCGCCGACGTGACGACCGGGAGGGTCGGGTTCGCGCTGGTGGAGTGAGCGGTGCCGCCGCGGGAGCGTCGTGGGGCGAGGTAGGCCGGCCCCCGGGTCTGCCGCGTCTCGTGCCGGGGGGAACGCGAGCCGCGTCGCAGCCACCCGGGGGGCCGTGGGTCCTACTCTCCCCAGCGCGCGGGGGCGATCACTCCTCCGATCGGACATTTCTGGCCGGGGAGCCGGTCAGAAGCGTCCCGACGGGGCTCAGGTGTCGCGGCGCGGGCGCTCGTAGTCCGACGGCTCGCTGTCGATCATGAAGCCGCGGTCGGCCTTGATGCCCTCGACCATGCGGTGCAGCCAGTCCTCGTCGGAGGTCTCGATGTCGCGCTGGGCCAGCTCGCCGCGCAGGTAGTCGAGCAGCTCGGTCTGGCCGGTCGCGTAGGCGACCGAGGTGGAGTCGACCGCGGCCTGCAGGTCGGCGTCGTAGGTGGCCATGGGGTTCCTTCCGTCGGCGCCGCCGGTCGGCGGCAGGTGAGCAGTGTGACGTACGTCGGGGCGGTGCGCTCAGGCGGTGGTGCCGGGCTCCAGCCGCGCACCGGGCTCGAGCACCACGCCCTCGCCGACCGTGCACTCACGGCCGAGCAGCACGACGTGCTCGGGGTCGGGCCGCGAGGCCGTCTCGCGGGGCGCACCGACCATGGCGCCGACGCCCACGCGGCAGCGCACGTCGACGACGGCGTCGTGCACGGCGCTGCGGGCACCGACCACGGAGTCGGCGAAGAGCACGCTGTCGGTGACGATCGCGCCCTCCTCGACGACCACCCCGGGCCCCAGCACGCTGCGGTGCACCGACCCCGCGACCTGGCAGCCCGGGGAGACGAGGCTGTCGACGACGTCGGCGCCGTCGCGCAGCCGCGCCGGCGAGCGCTGCGGCTGGCGGGTGAGGATCGGCCAGTCGGCGCGACCCAGCACCCCCTGGTCGTCGAGGAGCAGGTCGTGGTGGGTGCGCAGGTACTTGTGGGGCTCGCCCAGGTCGCGCCAGTAGCCGTCGAGGGCCAGCGCCCGGGTGCGGCCCCGCTCCACCAGCCGCGGCACCAGGTGGTCGCCGAAGTCGTCGAGCCCGGAGTCGCCGGCCGGGCTGTCGGCGCCGAGCTCGCGGTGCAGCTCCTCGAGCACCGCCACCAGCACGACCGGGTCGTAGGCGATGACCTCGGTCGAGACCACCGAGGTCACGGGCTCGTCGGGCTTGTAGGCGAAGCCGGTGACGAGGCCGTCGTCGTCGGCCTCGACGACCCCGTGGTCGCCCGCCTCGGAGGGGTCGACCTCGCTGGTGAGCAGGGTGCACTCGGCGCCGCGGTCGAGGTGGGCGGCGACGAGCTCGGCGTAGTCGTAGGTGTAGACGTGGTCGGCGCTCATCACCAGCAGGACGTCGGCGCCGAAGCCGGTGATCTGGTGGCGCAGCCGGTAGAGCTCGTCGGCGTTGCCCCGAGCGAAGCCCTCCTCGTCGAGGCTGCCGGTGCCCTCCTCGGGCATGAGCAGCCGCAGGCCGCCGCGGGTGCGGTCGAGGTCCCACGGGCGTCCGTTGGCGACCTCCTCCTCGAGCGTGCCGCCCTGGAACTGCACCGAGAGCCACACGTCGCTGATGCCGCTGTGGGTGAGGTTGGACAGCGGGAAGTCGACGAGCTGCAGGACGCCGGCCACGGGCAGCGCGGGCTTGGCGCGCTCCCGGGTCAGCACGTCCATGCGCCCACCGGCGCCGCCGGCCTGGACGATCGCGAGCACGCGGGGTCTGGTCATGGGTCACCCAAGCACGGACGCCGTCCCGTGCGCGAGGCCCCCCGGGGTGGTGCGGGCACCACGGGCGCCGCGGCTCCGCCCGGGACGCGGCGCGGGCTCGGCTCAGGCCCCGGCGGCCAGCCGGTGCCGCACCACGCGGCGGCGCAGGGTGGGGGAGGAGACGACCTCGTAGCCGGCCTCGAGGAAGACCTGCAGGAGCCCGACCGACGCCTCGTCCCAGATGACGGTGCGCCCCGGGGCGGGCTCGATCGGGTAGCCCTCGAGGACGTGGGCGCCGACCTGCGCGCCGTACTCGACGGTGGCCGCGGCGAGCTCGTAGGTGAGACCGCCCCTGCGCCAGCCCGACCGCACCAGGAAGCAGGTCACCGACCAGACGCCGGACAGCTCGGGGTCCTGACGCATCCACGGCTGCTTGCGGCTCCAGATGCGGGGGTAGTGCTCGCGCGGCTCGACGGCGACCCAGCCGGCGGGCTCGCCGTCGACGTAGCCGACGAGACCGGAGGTCGGGCCGTCGGTGCCGCAGGCGGTCTGCGCGACCAGCGCCGCCTCCCGCTGCTCCTGGGTGGTGTCGCGCCAGATCCAGCCCGGCGCCTTCAGGCCCTGGCAGCGGCACCTGCTCGCCCCGCCCGCCGCGAACACGGCCGCGACGTCCTCGGCGGAGGCGCGGTGGGCCGGGAGCCAGGTGAACTCGGGCATCTCGCGACCCTAGGACCTCGGCGTCCCGGGGTGAAGGGGCACGCGCGGTGCAGCGGACCCCGGGGTGCGGACGGGCTGGCCTGTAGGCCGGGTTCTGTGCCGGCTCGCGCCGGCGGCGACCATCCATCTACGACTGCCGTTGCCGACAGCCTCCAGCGGTCTACCCGTGCACTCGGGCGGGTCACCCTCAGACGTGCACGCGTGCGGGGCCTCGCGGCTCCGTACTTCTTGACCTTGCTCCAGGTGGGGTTTGCCTAGCCGCCCCGGTCGCCCGGGGCGCTGGTGGTCTCTTGCACCACCGTTTCACCCTTACCGCCTCGGGCCGGAGCCCTCGGCGGCGGTCTGTTCTCTGTGGCACTGTCCCGCGGGTCACCCCGGGTGGGCGTTACCCACCACCACGCCCTGTGGAGCCCGGACCTTCCTCGGCGCCTCCCGAGGGAGACGACGCGGTCGCCCGGCCAGCCCGTCCGCAGGAGAGAACGTACCGTGGGGGCGTGTCCTCCGACGACCTGGTGCCCCCGCCCCTCGTGTTCCCCGGCCAGACCGGCGCGGAGTCGGCCTACCGCGTCGCCCACGACCTGCTCGCGCGCCGCGCACCGGCCGAGGCGCTCGCCGTGCTCGAGCCCGCGCTCGCCCTCGACCCGACCAGCTCGGGGCTGCGGACCCTGCGCGCCTGGGCGTACCTGCTGCGCGCCCAGCTGACGAAGGCCGAGGCCGAGCTGGCCGGCCTGGTGGAGGAGAAGCCCGACGACCTGTGGGCGCGCCACGCGCTGGGGCGCGCCCTGGAGCGCCAGAGCCGCCTCGCCGACGCCCTGCCCCACCTGCGGCTGGCCGCGGCGATGTCGGGCGACCCCGAGCACGAGGTCGCGGTGCTCCGCGTCGAGCGGCGCCTCGCCGAGGCCGGCGAGCGGTCCTTCGACGACCTGACCTGACCCCCGACCTGACCTGACCCCGACCTGACCCGGCCTCGGGGCCTGGGGTGGGTCAGCCGCCCTCGCGGTCGCCGCGGACCGTCGGGGCCGTCGGGACAGCGGCGTGCCCGCGGTAGCGCGGCGCCACCTCGCGCAGCGCCTCCAGCACCACCCGCACCGCGGCCCGCTCGGCCTGGTCGGCGCGGGCGAGCGCGGCGATGCGCCTGGTCTGCACGGGCTCGGCGGTGGGCAGCAGCACCGGCCTGCCCGCCCCCGAGCGGGCGCCCGACCCCGACGCGGGGCCCGAGCCCGCGTCGCCGAGGCGCGCGGCGTGGCGCGGCAGCAGGGCGAGGCCGTGCCCGGCACCCACGAGCGCCTGCTGGGTGCGCAGGTCGGCGAAGCGGTGGGTCACCTGCGGCGCCGGGGCGCCCGCGGCGGCGAACCACGCCAGCAGCGCCCGGTCGAAGGGCCAGCCGGCCGGCACCCCGACCCAGGTCTCGGCGCGCACGTCCTCGACCCGGACCGGCCGGGTGGTACCGGCCAGGGGGTGGCCGGGCGGCACACCCACGTCGAGCGGCTCCTCGACCAGGTCGACCACCCGCACGCCGCGCCGTCGCCACAGGGCCTGCGACACCGCGCCCGACCACGCGCCGTCGACCGACGCGCGGTGGGCCAGGACGACGTCGGCGAGGTCGGTGCGCGCGGCGTACTCGTCGCCGTGGAGGTCGGCCTCGACCACCTCCAGCTCCAGACCGGGGTGGCGGGAGAGGGCGGTGAGCAGGTGGGGGAGCAGACCCTGCGCGGCGGTGGGGAAGACGCTGAGCCGCACGGTGCCCCGCACCTCGCCGTGGTAGTCGTCCCACCGGGCCTGCACGCGCTCGAGCGCCTGCTCGACCTCGCCCGCGGCCTCGCAGAGCACCCGGCCGGCGTCGGTGAGCTCGACGCGGCGACCGACCCGGCGCAGCAGGCTGGCGCCGGCCTCGCGCTCCAGGGTCTTGAGCTGCTGGGAGACCGCCGTGGGGGTCAGGTGGGCGCGCCCGGCCACCGCGGTGACGGTGCCGAGCCGCTCGAGGTCGCGCAGCAGCCCCAGCCGCCGGACGTCGAGGTGGCGCGGGGGCGGGGCCTGCCCGGTCGGGACGTCCATGAAGGAAGACTACGCAGTCGCTGCAGAACGATGACATGGACCTTCACGGTGGGTGGCCCCAGGCTGGGTGCATGACCCTCACGCACGTCCCGCTCCGGGTGGGCCGCCGGTGACCCGCCGCGACGCCCTGCTCGCCGTGCTCGTCTCGGTCTGCTGGGGGGTGAACTTCCTGGCCATCCACGCCTCCCTGGAGCACTACCCGCCGATGTTCCTGGTCGCGCTGCGCTTCGCCGTGATCGCGGTGCCCACGCTGCTGCTGGTGCGGCGCCCGCAGGTGCCCGCGCGCTGGCTGGTCGGCTACGGCGTGGGCTTCGGCGTGCTCCAGTTCGTGTTCCTCTACGCCGGCATGGCCGCCGGCATGCCGGTCGGGCTGTCCTCGCTGGTGCTCCAGGCCTCCGCGCCCTTCACGGTGCTGATCGCGGCGGCGTGCCTGGGCGAGCGCCCCTCCCGCGCGACCTGGGTGGGCATCGCGGTGGCGATGGCCGGGCTGCTGGTGATCGCGGCCTACCGCGGCCTGACGGTCTCGCTGCTGCCGACGGTGCTGGTGCTGCTGGGGGCGCTGGGCTGGGCCCTGGGCAACATCGCCTCGCGTCAGGCCCAGGCCCAGGCCGGGCCGGCGAGCGCCTCGCCCTTCGCGCTCATGCTGTGGATGACGGTCGTGCCCCCGCTGCCGATGCTGGCGCTCTCGCTCCTGGTCGAGGGGCCGGACCGGATCCTCGCGTCGCTCGGCTCCGCCGTGGGTCCGGGTGCCGCGCCCGAGGCGGCCGCGGCCAACCTCGGCCTGCTCTACACCGTGGTCGTCGGCACCCTGGTCGGCAGCGGGCTGTGGACGCTGCTGCTGCGGCGCAACCCCTCCAGCGCGGTCGCGCCCTTCTCGATGCTGGTGCCGGTCACCGGCATCACGACCGCGTGGCTGGTGCTGGGCGAGACCCCCGCGCTGGCCGAGGTGCTCGGCGGGGTGCTCGTGGTGGGGGGTGTGCTGCTGCCCCACGCGTGGCGCCGGCGCCGGGGCTCGCGTGCGGCGGCGGGGGCGGGCTCAGGGGTGGGTGAGGACCTCGGCGCCGTCGGCGGTGACGAGGAGGGTGTGCTCGAACTGCGCCGAGCGCCGTAGGTCCTTGGTGGCCACCGTCCAGCCGTCGTCCCACATCGTCCACTCGTGGGTGCCGAGGTTGAGCATGGGCTCGATGGTGAAGGTCATGCCCACGTTGATGACGTCGTCGTAGTGCGGGTCGTCGTAGTGCGGCACCACGAGCCCGGAGTGGAAGTGGGTGCCGATGCCGTGGCCGGTGAACTCGCGGACCACGCCGTAGTCGAAGCGACGGGCGTAGGTCTCGATCACCCGGCCGATGACGTTGAGCCGTCGGCCGGGCATGACCGCCCTGATCGCCCGGTCGAGGGCCTCGCGGGTGCGCTCGACCAGCAGCCGCGACTCCTCGTCGACGTCGCCGGCGAGGAAGGTGGCGTTGGTGTCGCCGTGCACGCCGTCAAGGTAGGCGGTGATGTCGATGTTGACGATGTCGCCGTCCTCGACCACGCGGCTGTCGGGGATGCCGTGGCAGACGATCTCGTTGACGCTGGAGCACAGCGACTTGGGGAAGCCGCGGTAGCCGAGCGTGGAGGGGTAGGCGCCGTGGTCGTACAGGAACTCGTGGCCGAGGCGGTCGAGCTCGTCGGTGGTGACCCCCGGCTGCACCGCCGCGCCGACGGTCTCGCGTGCCTGCGCGGCCAGGCGGCAGGCCGCGCGCATGCGCTCGATGGTCTCGGCGTCCTTGACCTCGCTGCCCTCGAAGGGAGCGGGGGCGGGGCGGTCGACGTACTCGGGGCGCACGATGTGGGCGGGCACCGGGCGGCGCGGGCTGACGGCGGCCGGGGTCACGGGGGCGGCTGCGGGAGGGGTCACGGGCGTGAAGTGTAGTTTCGCCCCCATGGCTGACAGCGACGGCGAGTACTGGTTCAACGTCAAGCTCCACCGGGTGGAGACCACCGAGGACCTGAGCCCCAGCAAGGACCGGCTCGGCCCCTACGCCACGCGGGCCGAGGCCGAGCGGGCCCTGGAGAAGGCGGCCCAGCGCAACGAGGACTGGGACGGCGACCCGGACTGGAACGACGACGCCCCCGCCGCCGGCGGGGACCCCCGCTGACGGTGGCCCCCGGCTGGGGCGGGGGGCGGGGCCGACCCGGTCGCCCGCCGCGCCGCGCGGACGCCGCCTCCCCGTGGCCCTTCGTCGGCATGGCCGGCATGGCCGCGGTCTTCTTCCTGTACGCCGCGAGCGGCCCGGTCACGCCGTGGTGGGGTCAGGCCCTGCTGCTGGCCTTCTGGGCCCTCCTGCTCCTGGTGGCCGCGGCCTGGTGGAGCCTGCATCCCGGCTGGGTGCCGTGGGTGCCGGTGGTCGGCTTCGTGGTGCTCTTCGCGACGGTCGTCGCGGGGGCGGCCTGGTGGGGCTGGGCGGACTAGCCGCCCCACCACGCCGGCCCGCCACGCCGCCCCGCACGCCGCCTCACGACGCCGCCCCGCCCCGGCAGCAGCGCCACCGCCGGACCGCGGTGCCCCGCGCTCAGGCGGTGGGCTCGGGCTCGGGCTCGGGCTGCTTCACCGACAACCGGGTCAGGCGCGCGCCCTCGCGGCCGGTGACGACGAGGGTGTGCCCACCGACAGCGAGGTCGTCGCCGACGTCCGGGATGCGCCCGAGGCGGTGCAGCACGTAGCCCGCGGCCGTCTCGTAGGGTCCGTCGGCCAGCTCCACGCTGGTCTGGGTCGCGAACTGCTCGATGGTCAGCGCGGCGTCGACCTCGCCGTCGTCGGAGGTGCGCTGGTGGGTCGCGGGGTCGTCGTACTCGTCGTCGATCTCGCCGACCAGCTCCTCGACCAGGTCCTCGAGGGTGACGATGCCGTCGGTGCCGCCGTACTCGTCGACGACGACCGCGAGGTGGGCCCGCTGCTTGCGCATCCAGGTCAGGGTGGGCAGCACCCGGTTGGTGCCGGGCAGGTGGGTCACCGCGCGCAGGTGCTGCTCGACGGTGTCGGTGGGGTCGTCGGGGTCGGCGCCGAACAGGTCGCGCACGTGCACGAAGCCGCGCACGTCGTCGACGTCGCGCCCGATGACGGGGTAGCGGGAGAAGGGGTTGTCGCGGATCGTGGCGAAGGCCTGGGCCACGGTGTCCTCGACGCGCAGCACCGTCACGTCGGCGCGGGGCCGCATCACCTCCACCAGCGTGCGGTCGCCGGCGTCGAAGACGTCGACGAGGATCTGGCGCTCGCTCTCGCCGAGGCCCTCGTGCTGGTCGACCATGTAGCGCAGCTCGTCCTCGCTCATCTCCTCCGAGGCCGCGTGGGGGTCGCCGCCGACCAGGCGCACCACGGCGTCGGTCGACTTCGACAGCAGCCAGATCACCGGGCGCATGAGGTTGGCGAAGCGGTCGAGCGGCGGCCCGACGACCAGGGCGACGCCGGCGGAGCGCTGCAGCGCGATGCGCTTGGGCACCAGCTCGCCCAGCACGAGGCTGACGTAGGCCACCACGAGGGTCAGCAGGACCAGGGCGGCGGTGTCGGCCGCCGCCTCGGGCAGGCCCGCGCCGACGAGGAAGGGCGCGAAGTCGGGCGCGAGCGTCGAGGCGCCGTAGGCGGCGGAGAAGAAGCCGGCCACGGTCACGCCGATCTGCACGGCGGCGAGGAAGCGGTTGGGCTGGCGCGCGACGTGGGCGACGCGTCCGGCGCGCCCGCCGCGCTTCTCGAAGTCGCTGACCTGGCTCTCGCGCAGGGAGACCAGCGCGATCTCCGTGCCGGCGAACACCCCTCCGACGAGCACGAAGGCCAGCACGAGGGCTGCGTTGATCAGGGTCTGTTGGTCCACCGGTTCTCCTGGTGCGGGGGCGAGGTGGTGCCGAGCGTGCCTGATCGCCCCAAGGGGTGATCCGGATGCGGCCGGGGTCGGGCCGGGGGCGGGCCGGGGTCGGGCCGGGTCCGGTCAGGCCGGGGTGACCCGCAGCACGACGTCGTTCCCGTCGCCGTTGTCGGTGGTCAGCAGCAGCGCGCCGCCGGGGGCCTGGGTGACCTGGCGGATGCGGCCGTGCTCCTTCAGCGCCGCGGGGGCGCGGACCTTGCGCAGGTCACCCCGCGCGTCGAAGGTCAGGAAGAGCACCTCGGTGTCCTTGAGCACCGCCACGGCGAGGGCGCCCCGCAGGGCGCCCCACTGCTTCCCGCGCACGAAGGTGGCACCGCAGGTGGCGACGGTCGAGGGGCCCGAGCGCCACCGGGCGGCGACCTGGGTGCCGGGCAGCGACCGGTCGGTCATCGGCACCTGCTCGTTGTAGCCGGGGACGGGGTGCCAGCCGTAGTCGCCGCCGTTGCGGAGCTTGTTGACCTCGTCGTCGCGAAAGCTGCCCTGCTCCACCGACCACAGGCTGCCGTCGGCGCGCTGGGCCAGGCCCTGCACGTTGCGGTGGCCGTAGGTGTGGACGTAGCGCTTGCTGCGCACCTTCGCACCGGGGAAGGGGTTGCCGGGCCAGGGGGCGCCCGTGCGGCGGTCGAGGCGCAGGGTCTTGCCGCCCAGCGAGGTCAGGTCGCGGGGGTTGGTGCCGACCGCGGCGTCGCCCGTGCCGACGAGCAGCGAGCCGTCGCGGGCGACGAGGAGCCGGCAGCCGCCGTGGCGCCCGGAGGAGGCGGGCAGGCCCTTGAGGAGCACCTTGGCGCGGGTCGCGGTGGTGGCGGCGTCGTCGAGGGTCCAGGCGACCACGCGCACGTCGTGGCCGCCGCCGGAGGTCGTGGCGCCCTGGCAGGTGTAGAAGCGCCCGTTGTCGGCGAAGCGGGGGTCGACCTCCAGGCCCATGAGGCCGGTCTCCCCGGAGACCCACACCTGGTCGGAGGGGAAGTCGACGTCGCGGGTCTCGCCACCCTCGACCACGGTGAGCGCGGCGCGGTCGCGCTGGGTCACCAGGAGGCGCCCCTCGCCGATGGAGCGCACGTCCCACGGGTGGTCGAGACCGGAGGCCACCCGCGACACCCTCAGCCGCGGCACGGCCCGGGGTGCGGTGACGGGGGCGGGGTGAGGGTCGGCGGTGCTCCCGGGAGCCGCGGTGCGTGAGTCCGTGGGGCCCTGGCCGTCGGGCGTCGCCTGTGCCGCCTGGGCGGTCGGTGCCGCGGGGGCGAGGAGCGCGGCGGCGAGCACGGCGGCGGCGCACGCGCTCAGGCGGCCGCCACGGTGGGCGGGACTGCCGGCGGGGCGGGTGGGGCGGCGGAGTCCGAGAGGGGCCATGGCGCCACGCTACGGCGCGACCCGCCCGGAGGCATCCACCCGATCGGTGGATCTCGTGTGGAGGAGCGCCCGCCGGGCGCTGCGGTGCCGGGCGTCGTGTTACCGAACCGGTGGGGTCGTGTCACCGCTGCGTGGACCGGCCGTGGGCCTGACGTCCGTAGTGTTCTACCCATCAGCCGGACCTTCCGGGGGGACGGACCGGCTGCCGACGGAGAAGGCGACGGAGGGTCGCGCGCTCCCGGGGGACCACGTGGCTGGGGGGCCACAGCGCCCCCGTCGTCGGACACACGAGGACAGCCCGCACGACGTTCCGGGGGGAGCGGCGCGCGGGCTGTCTCGTGCTGCCCGGAGGTCGCGTCAGAAGGTGTGCTCGGGGCCGGGGAAGGTGCCGCCCCTGACGTCGGCGGCGTAGGCACGGGCCGCGTCGAGCATGACGCCGTGCAGGTCGGCGTACTGCTTGACGAAGCGCGGCATCCGCCCGGTGCGCAGACCCAGGGCGTCCTGCCACACCAGCACCTGGCCGTCGCACTCGGGGCCGGCCCCGATGCCGATCGTGGGGATGCCCAACGCACGGCTGACCTCGCCGGCGACGTCGCCGGGCACCATCTCCATGACCACGGCGAAGGCGCCGGCGGCCTCGACCGCCCGCGCGTCGGCCAGCACCCGGGCGGCGGTGTCGCCGCGGCCCTGCACGCGGTAGCCGCCGAGGGTGTGCTCGCTCTGGGGCGTGAAGCCGATGTGGGCCATCACCGGCACGCCGCCGCGGGTGAGCAGCTCGATCTGGGGCGCCATCTCGGCTCCGCCCTCGAGCTTCACGGCGTGGGCGCCCCCCTCCTTCATGAAGCGCACGGCGGTGTCGTAGGCCTGCTGCGGCGAGCCCTGGTAGGAGCCGAAGGGCAGGTCGCCGAGCACCATCGCGCGCCGCGCCGAGCGGGCCACGGCGCGGGTGAGCGGCAGCAGCTCGTCGACGGTGACCGGCAGCGAGGTCTCGTTGCCGAGCACGTTGTTGGAGGCGGAGTCGCCGATGAGCAGGACGTCGATGCCGGCCTCGTCGAAGGTCTGCGCGGAGTACTGGTCGTAGGCGGTGAGCATCGTGATCCGCTCCCCGCGCTGCTTCATCTCGCGCAGGTGGTGGGTGCGCACGCGTCGTGCCGGGGCGGGTGCGGCGGCTGCGGCGGCTGCGGTGGGGGCGGCCGGGCCGGTGCCGTAGGGCGCGGGCTCCTCGGGCGCGGCGGACGACGGCACGGACGGGTCGGGCGACCCGGGGCTGGGCGTGCTCATGACGAGCTCCTTCGGCTGCGATCTCGCGGCTCCCGGATGGAGTCCACGGACTGCTCCCAGGCTAGGGGCGCGAGGTGGCCGGGCGGCAGGTGCGCCAGCGGGTGGTGGTGCTCACACCGACGCGGCCCGACGTCAGCTGACGGGCCGGCCGGCCGCGTCGGCCGCGGCCTCGAGCTCGGCCACGACGATGCGCCGCATGCCGAGCATGGCCTGCATCGCGGCTCCGGCCCGTGCGGGGTCGGGGTCGGAGACCAGCTCGCCGAGCCGGTCGGGCACGACCTGCCAGGACAGCCCGAAGCGGTCGGTCAGCCACCCGCACCGCGACTCCTCCCCGCCGTCGCCGAGGCGCCGCCAGTAGTGGTCGACCTCGGCCTGGTCGCGGCAGGCGATGCTGAAGGAGACCGTCGGCGTGAAGCCGGCGTGGAGCGGTCCGCCGTTGATCGCGCGGAAGGTGAGGCCGTCGAGGGTGAACTCCCCGGCCATCACCGTGCCCGCGGGCATCGGGGCGCCCTCGCCGTACCGCGACAGGTGGCCGACCGAGGACCGGGGGAAGATCGCGGTGTAGAAGGACGCCGCCTCCTCCAGCTCGTGGTCGAACCACAGGCAGGGGGTGATGCTGCCGGCGGGCCTGTCTCCTGTGCTGAGGCTCATGCGGGGGCAGACCACGGCGGGGCGGGGAAGTCATCGGCGCCGGCCTCGGTAGGTTCCTCCCCATGCGCGTCTTGGTCTCCGGCGGTGCCGGCTACATCGGGTCCCACACCGTCCTCGCCCTCATCGAGGCCGGCCACGACGTCGTGGTGGTCGACGACTTCTCCAACAGCAAGCCCACGGTCGTGGCCCGCCTCGAGGCGCTCTCCGGGCGCCACGTGCCGCTGCACGCCATCGACCTCACCGACGTCGACAAGACCTCCCACCTCTTCGCGGTGGAGGAGATCGACGCGGTGATCCACTTCGCCGGCTTCAAGGCCGTGGGGGAGAGCGTCGCGAAGCCGCTGGAGTACTACCGCAACAACCTCGACTCCACCTTCTCCCTCGTCGAGGCCATGCGCCGCCACGACGTGCACCGCCTCGTCTTCTCCTCCTCGGCCACCGTCTACGGCGACAAGGCCCCCCTGCCCTTCCACGAGGACTACGCCGACCTCAGCGCCCTGAGCCCCTACGGCCGCTCCAAGGTGATGATCGAGCACGTGCTCTCCGACGTCGCGGCCGCGACCCCGGGCCAGCGCACGGCGCTGCTGCGCTACTTCAACCCCGTGGGCGCCCATCCCTCGGGCGACCTCGGCGAGGACCCGCAGGGCATCCCGAACAACCTCATGCCGTTCATCGCCCAGGTCGCGGTGGGCCGGCGCGAGCGGCTCTCGGTCTTCGGCGACGACTACCCCACCGACGACGGCACCTGCGAGCGCGACTACATCCACGTCATGGACCTCGCCGCCGGCCACGTCGCCGCCCTGGAGCACCTCGACGACATGGCCGAGCCCGCGCGCGCCTTCAACCTCGGCACCGGGCACGGCACCAGCGTGATGGAGCTCTTCCACGCCTTCGAGCGGGCCGTGGGCCGCGAGCTGCCCTACGAGGTGGTCGGCCGGCGCCCCGGCGACCTGCCCCGCATGTGGGCCGACGCCACCCGGGCCCGCGAGGAGCTGGGCTGGGAGGCCACCCGCACCGTCGACGAGATGTGCGCCGACACCTGGTACTGGCAGTCGCGCAACCCGCACGGCTTCCCCGACGGCACCCGGCGCTGAGCGGTCCGGCCGGGGAGGTCCCCGGCGCGGGCATCCCTAGGATGGGCGCCGTGGACTTCTACTCGGCCTACGCCCAGGGCTTCGCTCGGGTCGCGGCCTGCACGGTGCCCGTCGCGATCGCCGACCCGGCGACCAACGCCGCGCGGGTGCTCGAGCAGGCCCGGGCCTGCCACGACGACGCCGTGGCCGTGGCCGTCTTCCCCGAGCTGTGCCTCTCGGGCTACTCCATCGAGGACCTCCTGCTGCAGGACGTGCTCCTCGAGGCCGTCGAGGACGCGATCGAGACCGTGCGCGCCGGGTCGGTCGACCTGCTGCCGGTGCTCGTGGTCGGGGCCCCGCTGGTGCACGGCACGCGCGTGCTCAACTGCGCCGTGGTGATCCACCGCGGCCGGGTCCTGGGCGTGGCACCCAAGTCGCACCTGCCGACCTACCGGGAGTTCTACGAGCGACGCCACTTCGCCCCCGGCGACGACCGGCGCGGCGCCACGCTGCACCTCGGCGGCCACGACGTGCCGCTGGGTCCCGACCTGCTCTTCACCGCCGAGGACGTGCGCGGGCTGACCCTCCACGTCGAGGTCTGCGAGGACATGTGGGTGCCCGTGCCGCCCAGCGCGGAGGCCGCCCTCGCCGGTGCCACGGTCCTGGCCAACCTCTCCGGCAGCCCGATCACCGTCGCCCGTGCCGAGGACCGCCACCTGCTGGTGCGCAGCGCCAGCGCGCGCTGCTCCGCGGCCTACGTCTACGCCGCCGCCGGCCAGGGCGAGTCGAGCACCGACCTGTCCTGGGACGGCCAGACCCTCGTGCACGAGTGCGGCGACCTGCTGGCCGAGGGCGAGCGCTTCGCCCGGGGCCCCGTGCGCACCGTGGCCGACGTCGACCTCGACCGGCTGCGCCAGGAGCGGCTGCGCCAGGGCACGTTCGACGACAACCGCCGCACCCACGCCGAGCGGGTCGAGGCCTTCCGCACCGTCTCCTTCACCCTCGACCCGCCCACCGGCGACGTCGGGCTGCGCCGCGCCGTCGACCGCTTCCCCTTCGTGCCCAACGACCCGGCGCGCCTCGCGCAGGACTGCTACGAGGCCTACGCCATCCAGGTCTTCGGCCTCGAGCAGCGCCTCACCGCGATCGGACAGCCCAAGGCCGTCATCGGCGTCAGCGGCGGCCTCGACTCCACCCACGCCCTCATCGTGGCCGCGCGCGCCATGGACCGCCTCGGGCGACCGCGCAGCGACATCCACGCCTTCACCATGCCGGGCTTCGCCACCGGCGACGTCACGAAGTCCTACGCCACCCGGCTGGCCGCCTCCCTCGGCGTCACCTTCGAGGAGCTCGACATCCGCCCGGCCGCCGAGCAGATGCTGCGCGACCTCGACCACCCCTTCAGCGACGGCGCGCCCGCCTACGACGTGACCTTCGAGAACGTCCAGGCCGGGCTGCGCTACGACTACCTCTTCCGCCTGGCCAACCACCGCCGCGGCATCGTCGTCGGCACCGGCGACCTCTCCGAGCTCGCGCTGGGCTGGTGCACCTACGGCGTCGGCGACCAGATGTCGCACTACAACGTCAACGCCGGGGTGCCCAAGACCCTCGTGCAGCACCTCATCCGGTGGGTCGCCGACAGCGACCAGTTCGACGAGGAGACCAACGCCCTGCTGCGCGAGATCGTGCTCCAGGAGATCACCCCCGAGCTCGTGCCGACCACCGAGGGCGAGCGGCCCCAGGCGACCGAGGACACCGTGGGGCCCTACCCGCTCCAGGACTTCACCCTCCACCACGTGCTGCGCCTGGGCATGCGCCCCAGCCGGGTGGCGTTCCTCGCGTGGCACGCCTGGCGCGACGCCGACGCCGGCCAGTGGCCCGCCGGGCACCCGGTCGAGCGGCGGGCGGCGTACGACCTGCCCGCCGTGCGGCACTGGCTGGAGGTCTTCGTGACCCGCTTCTTCGCCAGCCAGTTCAAGCGCTCCGCGCTGCCCAACGGGCCCAAGGTCAGTGCCGGCGGCACGATGTCGCCGCGCGGCGACTGGCGCATGCCCTCCGACGCCTCGGCCGCCGCGTGGCTGGCCGAGATCGAGGCGCACGTCCCGCGCTGAAGCGCTCGCGACGCGCCGGTTGAGGATTCCACGACCTTAGCCCCGCCTTAGCGGATCCATGGTTCGCGGTTAGCGCAGGTCGCGACAGTCTCTTCCTCGTCAGCACGAGACGAGGAGACACAGACATGAAGAAGGCCCTGCTGGTCGTCGCGACGGTCGTCGTGGTCGTGCTCGTCGGAGGCGGCGCCTGGGCGATGCTCGGCGGCGGCACCGACCTGCAGACCCGAGGCACCTGCGGCAACGCGACCTACGAGCTCAGCGCCGAGGACGACGACGACAACCTCGAGGTGAACTTCGAGCTCCAGTCGGCCAGCGCCGGCGAGGCCTGGGAGGTCGTCGTCGAGCAGGACGGCACCGCGCTGTTCTCCGGCGAGCGCACCACCGACGAGGACGCCGAGCTCGACGTCGACGTGCTCGGCGACGAGGACGCCGACGCCGTCTTCAGCGTCGTCGCCACGCCCCAGGGCGGCGAGGCCTGCACCGTCGACCTCGACTGAGGCCACGGCTCTGCCGCCACCACGGCTCCACCCGCTCGAACCGCTCCACCCGCTTGAACCGCTCCACCCGGCTCGACCCGCTCCTCCCATCCACCCCTTCCCGCACCACCCGTCCCAGGAGGACCCACCATGATCAAGCGCACCGCCGCCCTGCTCGCCACGACCGCCCTCGTCGCCGTCCCGGCCACCACCCTCGTGGCGGCTCCCGCCCACGCCGTCGAGCGCGGCGGGGTCTGCGGCGACGGCCGCTTCTCCCTCGACGTCGAGACCGACGACGGCCAGTACGAGATCCAGGGCGACCTCGACAACGTCAAGGCCGGCTCCCGCTGGAAGCTCGTGCTCAAGCAGGACGGCAAGGTCATCTTCAAGGACACCCGCCGCGCCGACAACGAGGGCGACATCGACGTCGAGCGCACCCGCCCCAACACCGCCGGCAAGGACACCTTCCGCTTCATCGCCACCCGCGTCGGCGGCAGCCCCACCTGCTCCACCAAGGTCACCCTCTGACCTGACGGCACCCCGCGCGTGGCAGCGCGCACGGCACCACCCAACGGGGCCGCTCCTCCGGGAGCGGCCCCGTCGTCGTGCTGCCCGCGCCGCTCGTGCCTTCCGTGCGCCCTAGGTCGGGGGACCGAGCTCGACCCGCACCCGACCGCCGCCGGCGGGGGAGCGCTCCAGGGCCAGCGAGCCGCCCGACTCCTCCGCGGTGCGCACGGCGATGGCCAGCCCCAGGCCCGTGGACCCCGCGCCCGAGGTGCCGCGGGCGGTGACGTCGACGCCGTCGGGGAAGCCGCTCCCGGCGTCGTCGACGAGGAGCAGGACCCCGCCGCCGGGACGCGGCGTCAGCTCGACGCGCAGGTCGGCGCCGTCGGGGGTGTGGGAGAAGACGTTGTCGAGCAGCACGTCCACCAGCGCCTGCAGGTCCTCCTCGGCCGCCCGCACCCGCGCCGGCACGGCGCCACCGGCGCCGAGGTCGGGGTCGACGACCAGCACGAGGGCGCGGCCCTGGTCCTCGGCCAGCGCCTCCCAGAAGTCGGTGCGTTCGGTGACCACCGCGACCGCGTCGGCCTCGGGCACCAGGCCCTCGCGCTGCGAGCGGCGGGCCTCGCGCACCACGTGGTCGACCGTGGCGTCGAGCTCGTCGAGGTCGGCGCCGAGCCGCTCGCGGTCGCCGGGGTCGGCCAGGGAGTCGACACGCAGGCGCAGCGCCGTCATGGGCGTCCGCAGCCGGTGCGACACGTCGGCGACCGAGTCGCGCTCGCGGGCGAGCAGCACCTCGATGCGACCGACCAGCCGGTTCATCGCGCCTGCGAGCTCGCGCACCTCGAGCGGCCCGCTCGGGGTCACCGGGTCGGGCCGCCGGCGGTCGCCCAGCTGCCCGGCGTACGCCGCGAGCGCGCGGACGGGCTGCACGAAGCCGCGTCCGATCCGGTCGGCCAGGGCGAGCGCGGCCAGCAGCAGGACCAGCCCGAGGGCCACCAGCGCGAGGTAGATGCGCAGGATGCCCGACTCCAGGCCGGGGGCCTCCACGCGGACCCGGATGACCGGGGTGTTGCCGGGAGCGGCGGTGTTGCCGCTGAGCGAGACCGGCACCAGGAACTCCGCGCCGCCCGCGACGTCGTCGACGCGGGCCAGGCCGGTGTTGCGGGTGGCCACGACGCGTCGCGTGGCCGCGCCCGACTCGGGCACCGAGTAGCCCTCGGGGTGGTCGGCGTCGGGTGGGTAGAACACGGTCGTGGTGGTGCCGGTGCCGCGGTTGACCAGGCCGAGGTAGACGCTCACGGCGCCCGGGTCCTGCCCCGCGACCACCGTCTCGGTGGCCTGCACCTCCAGCGCGGCGCGGGAGAGCCGGTCCTCGAGGGCGTAGCTGCGCAGCAGCAGTCCCATCGGCACGAGCATGGCGAGCAGCACCATCGACACCGCGGCGGCGACGGTGAGGGTCAGGCTCCGGCGCATCGGCTCAGACGTCGCCGGTGTCGGTGCCGGTGCCGGTGTCGGTGCCGGTCACGGCCCGGGGTGTGTCCTCGGGGGCGGCGAGGCGCACCCCGACCCCGCGCACGGTGTGGAGGTAGCGCGGCTGCGAGGCCGACTCGCCGAGCTTGCGGCGCAGCCAGGACAGGTGCACGTCGACGGTCTTGTCCGAGCCGCCCCAGGCCTGGTTCCACACGTCGGTGAGGAGCTCCTTCTTGGTGACCACCTCGCCCTCGCGCTCGGCGAGGTGGCGCAGCAGGTCGAACTCGCGCGGGCTCAGGTCGACCGGGGTGCCGTCGAGGGTGGTGCGACGGGCGGCGACGTCGATCTCCAGCCCACCGACCACCAGCGAGGTGCGCGGGGCGCGCGCGCCGGAGCCGACGCGTCGCATGACCGCGCGGATGCGGGCCTCGAGCTGGGCGGTCGTGTAGGGCTTGACGACGTAGTCGTCGGCACCGGCGTCGAGGCAGCTCACCAGCGTGGGGTCGTCGTCGCGGGCGCTGGCCACGATCACGGGCACGTCGCTGACCGAGCGCAGCATCGAGAGCACCTGCGTGCCGTCGACGTCGGGCAGCCCGAGGTCGAGGATCACCAGGTCGGGGCGGGTCTCCACGGCCATGCTGAGGCCCTGCATGCCGGTGGGCGCGGAGGAGACGGCGTAGCCGCGCTCGCCCAGCGAGCGCATCAGCAGCGGGCGGATGCGCGCGTCGTCCTCGATGATCAGCACCTGCGCCACACCGCCGAACCTAGGCCATCGGGCCCCGGGCGGCGCTCACCCCGCCGGACCGTGGTCGCGGCGCGCCTTAGCCTGGCCTTAACCCTCGCTTGGGGTGCCCCTGGGGACAGGCGGCGCCCGGATCCGCGACCATGGAGGCGTGGACACAGGGGCGCGCACGGGCGACTGGCGCCGGGTGGTGGGCTACGCCCTCGCCTGGGGCCTGGCCGCCGCGCTCGCCGTGACCATCGGCGTGCTCGCGGTGACCTCGCTGGGCGACAGCATCCGCGGCCGCGGCCCCCTGGGCAGCAACGAGCTGATCCGCAACGCCGAGCAGGACGACGACGCCCCCTACGACCCGCAGGGCGAGAGCATCCGCACGGTCGTGCGCGACGAGTTCGGCGGCTTCGTCGTGGAGTGCCAGGGCTTCACCGCCATCGGCGTCGAGCCCCACCCGGCCCGGGGGTGGACGACCGTGAGCTACGAGACCGGTCCCGACGACGACGTCGACGCGATCTTCACCAGCGGCGCCCGCTCGATCGAGGTCGAGGTCTTCTGCAACGCCGGTGTGCCGACGGTGGCCGAGATCGAGCGCAAGACCCTGCCGTCGCAGGCCGACGCGGGCTAGGCACCGCCTGCCGAGCCCCACCTGCTCGGAGCCCCGCGGCGGCACTAGGCTGCGCCGCATGGGCAAGCAAGAGGACTTCGTACTCCGGGCGCTCGAGGAGCGCGACGTCCGCTTCGTGCGGCTGTGGTTCACCGACGTGCTGGGCTCGCTGAAGTCCGTGGCGGTCGCGCCGGCCGAGCTCGAGGGCGCCTTCAGCGAGGGCATCGGCTTCGACGGCTCGGCCATCGAGGGCTTCGCGCGCGTCTACGAGGCCGACATGCTGGCCAAGCCCGACCCGTCGACCTTCCAGATCCTGCCGTGGCGCAGCGGCGACGGGCCGGCCACGGCGCGGATGTTCTGCGACATCCTCATGCCCGACGACTCCCCGTCGTACGCCGACCCGCGCTTCGTGCTCAAGCGGACCCTGTCGAAGGCGGCCGAGAAGGGGTTCACCTTCTACACCCACCCCGAGATCGAGTTCTACCTCTTCAAGGACATGCCCGGTCGCGGCGAGGAGCCGGTGCCGGTGGACCGCAGCGGCTACTTCGACCACACCGCGCAGTCCGAGGGCGCCGACTTCCGCCGCGAGGCGATCACGATGCTGGAGTCGATGGGCATCTCGGTGGAGTTCAGCCACCACGAGGCCGGCCCCGGCCAGCAGGAGATCGACCTCCGCTACGCCGACGCGCTCTCCACCGCCGACAACATCATGACCTTCCGCACCGTGATCCGTGAGGTGGCGCTGAGCCAGGGCATCTGGGCCAGCTTCATGCCCAAGCCCTACACGACCCACCCCGGCTCGGGCATGCACACCCACGTCTCGCTCTTCGAGGGCGACGAGAACGCCTTCTACGAGGCCGGCTCGCAGTACTCCCTCTCGCGCACCGGACGTCAGTTCATCGCCGGCATCCTGCGCCACGCCCCCGAGATCTCCGTGATCACCAACCAGTGGGTCAACTCCTACAAGCGGATGATGTTCGGCGGCGAGGCCCCCTCCTACATCTGCTGGGGCCACAACAACCGCTCGGCGATGATCCGGGTGCCGATGTACAAGCCCAACAAGGGCCAGTCGACCCGCATCGAGCTGCGCACCATCGACGCCGCCTGCAACCCCTACCTCGCCTACGCCGTGGTGCTGGCCGCCGGCATGAAGGGCATCGAGCACGACTACGAGCTGCCCCGCGAGGCCGAGGACGACGTCTGGTCGCTCACCGAGCGCGAGCGCACCAGCCTGGGCATCGCGCCGCTGCCGAAGAACCTCAACGACGCGATCACCATCGCCGAGGACTCCGAGCTGCTGGCCGACACCCTCGGCGAGAGCGTCTTCGACTTCTTCCTGCGCAACAAGCGCGCCGAGTGGGACGAGTACCGCGGCCAGGTCTCGGCCTTCGAGCGCGACCGGATGCTGCCGGTCATCTGAGCCCGACCCGACCGCCGGCTCCACCCGCACCACCCGACCGACGGAGAGGACTCCCGATGTCCCGCGCGACCGACCCCGCTCCTGACACCGCCCCTGACACTGCTCCCGACACCGCGCCCGCCGGCGCGCGCCGGCGGCCCCGGGTGCTCGTGGTGCAGCACCAGGAGGACTGCCCGCCGGCCCTGGTCGGTCGCTGGCTGGAGGAGGCCGGCGTCGAGCTCGACGTGCGCCACCCCTACCGCGGCGACGCGCTGCCCGCCGACCTCGCCGCCCACGACGCGCTGCTGGTGCTCGGGGGGTCGATGGGTGCCGACGACGACGCCGACCACCCGTGGCTGGCCCCCACCAAGCAGCTGGTCCGTACGGCGACCCGCGCCGAGACGCCCGTGCTCGGGGTGTGCCTGGGCCACCAGCTGGTGGGCCGGGCGCTCGGCGGCCGCGTGGGCCGCAACCCCCGCGGCCAGCAGGTCGGCCTGCTGGAGACCGGCTGGACCGCCGCCGCGGCCGACGACGCCCTGGTCGGCCCGGTCGCCCCCGGCGCCCGCCGCGGGGTGCACTGGAACGACGACCTCGTGGTCGAGCTGCCGCCCGGCGCGGTCGTGCTCGCCGAGACGCCGGCGGGGGAGGCGCAGGTCGTGCGCCACGCCCCCGGGGCGTGGGGGGTGCAGCTGCACCCCGAGGTCGACGCCGCGGTGGTGCGCGCGTGGGCCGTCGGCGACGCCGAGCGCCACGCCGCCCGCGGGGTCGACCAGGCCGCGGTGATCGCCGAGGTCGACGCCGTGCGGGCCGAGCTCGACGCGGCCTGGCGCCCGCTCGCGCAGGCCTTCGCCGACGTCGCGGCGGGCGACCGCGAGGCGGCGCGACAGCGGTGAGCGGCCCGCCGGCGGCACCCGCCCCGCAGAACCTCTCCCGGCTGGGCTTCCTCGACCCGCAGGCCGCCCGCGAGGGGCTCACCGCGCTGGGGGAGGCCGCCGAGCCGCTGCTGGCCATCGTGGCCGGCACGGCCGACCCCGACCAGGCCCTCGCCGGGCTGGTGCGCCTCGTCGAGGGCCTCGACGACCCTGCTGCGATGCTGCGCGAGATCGCCGACGACGAGGGCACCGCGATGCGCCTGCTCAGCGTGCTCGGCGCCAGCACCGCCCTGGCCGAGCACCTCGCGCGCCACCCGGAGCACTGGACCGAGCTGACCGACCCCGCGATCGGGTGCACGCGTCCCGCGGCGTACGCCCTGCGCGAGGACATGCTGCGCGTGGTGGGCGCCGACCCCGCGGACCCCACGCCGACCGCCACCGTGGTCGACCCGGTGGCCGTCGACGCGCTGCGCGTGGAGTACCGCCGGGTCCTGCTGCGCCTGGCCGCGCGCGACCTCTCCCACCACCTCGGCGTCGACGACGTCGCCGCCGAGCTCTCCGACCTCGCCGCCGCCACCCTGGAGGCCGCCCTCGCCGTCGCCCGCCAGCGCGTGGGGGAGGGCGCGGGCCTGGCCCGCCTGGCGGTCATCGCGATGGGCAAGTGCGGGGGCCACGAGCTCAACTACGTCTCCGACGTCGACGTGGTCTTCGTCTACGAGGCCGTCGAGGGCGCCTCCGACAACGCCGCCAACCGCGCCGCGACCCAGCTGGCCGCCCACCTGATGCGCATCTGCTCCGACCCCACCGGCGAGGGCGAGATCTGGCCCGTCGACGCCAACCTGCGCCCCGAGGGCAAGTCGGGCCCGCTGGTGCGCACCCTGGCCAGCCACGAGGGCTACTACCAGCGCTGGGCCAAGACCTGGGAGTTCCAGGCGCTGCTCAAGGCCCGCCCGGTGGCCGGCGACCGCGCGCTCGGGCGCGCCTACGTCGACACCATGGGCCCGCTGGTGTGGACCGCGGTCGAGCGGGAGGGCTTCGTGGAGGAGACCCAGGCGATGCGCCGCCGCGTCGTCGACCACATCCCCAGCCGCGAGGCCGAGCGCCAGCTCAAGCTCGGCTCGGGGGGCCTGCGCGACGTGGAGTTCGCGGTGCAGCTGCTGCAGATGGTGCACGGTCGTGCCGACCCCTCGATCCGACCGCCCACGACCCTGAGCGCGCTGGCACGTCTGACCCGCGGCGGCTACATCGGCCGCGAGGACGGCGAGGCGCTGCACGAGGCCTACGCCTTCCTGCGCACCCTGGAGCACCGGATGCAGCTGCACCAGCTGCGCCGGCTGCACGTCGTGCCGGCCGACGAGGCCTCGATGCGCCGGCTCGGGCGCAGCATGGGCTACCTGCGCGACTCCGCCACCGCTCTCGACAAGGAGTGGCAGCACCACCGCCGTGAGGTGCGCCGGCTGCACCAGAAGCTGTTCTACCGCCCGCTGCTCGGCGCCGTGGCCCTGCTGCCGGGCGAGGAGGCCCGGCTCTCGCCCGAGGCCGCCCGCGCCCGCCTCGCCGCCCTGGGCTACCTCGACCCCGAGGCCGCGCTGCGCCACCTCGAGGCGCTCACGGGCGGGGTCTCGCGCGCCGCCAACATCCAGCGCACGCTGCTCCCGGTGATGCTGCAGTGGTTCGCCGAGGGCCCCGACCCCGACGCCGGGCTCTTCGGCTTCCGTCGCATCAGCGAGAGCCTGGGCGGGTCGCCGTGGTACCTCCAGACCCTGCGCGACGAGGGCCAGGTCGCCGAGCGGCTCGCCCACGTGCTCGCCACGTCGCGCTACGCCACCGCCCTGCTCGAGCGCGAGCCGCAGGGGGTGCGGATGCTGGGGGAGTCGCTGGCCCCCCTGGCGGCCGAGACGCTCAGCGAGGAGATGCTCTCCGGAGCCGCGCGCCGCGAGGACCCCGACAAGGCCGTGCGGGCCGTGCGGGCCATCCGGCGCCGCGAGCTCTTCCGCATCGCCGCCGGCGACCTGCTCGGCCTCACCGACGTCACCGAGGTCGGGGCCGGGCTCTCCCGCCTCACCGACGCCACCCTGGAGGCCACGCTGGCGGTCGCCGGCGCCGCCGTACGCCGCCAGCGTCGGCTCGACGCGGCGCCCACCCGGCTGGCGATCGTGGCGATGGGGCGCTACGGCGGCTTCGAGCTGTCCTACGGCAGCGACGCCGACGTGATGTTCGTCCACGAGCCCGAGCCCGGCGCCGACCCCCACGTCGCCTCGACCTACGCCCAGGCCGTGGCCAACGAGGTGCGCCGGCTGCTGGCGGCCCCCGGTCACGACCCCGCCCTGGTCGTCGACGCCGACCTGCGGCCGGAGGGCAAGCAGGGCCCGCTGGTGCGGACCCTCGACTCCTACACCGCCTACTACGCCAAGTGGTCGGCGGTGTGGGAGTTCCAGGCGCTGCTGCGCGCCGACGCGGTGGTCGGCGACGAGGGCGTGCGCCGGCGCTTCGAGGAGCTCGTCGACCCGCTGCGCTACCCCGCGGACGGCCTCTCCGAGGACGACGTGGTCGAGGTGCGGCGGATCAAGGCCCGCGTCGACCAGGAGCGCCTGCCCCGCGGCGCCGACCCCGCCACCCACCTCAAGCTCGGCCGCGGCGGGCTGGCCGACATCGAGTGGACCGTCCAGCTGCTGCAGATGCGCTGGGCCGGCACCGTGCCCGGGCTGCGCACCTCGCGCACGCTGCCCGCGCTCGCCGCGGCGCGCGACGCCGGGCTGGTCTCCACCGACGACGCCGAGGCGCTCACCGAGGGCTGGCGCCGGGTCAGCCGGATCCGCAACGCCATCACCCTGGTGCGTGGCGGCCCCAGCGACCAGCTGCCGCGCGACCCCCGCGAGCGCGCCGCCGTGGCGAGCATCCTGGGCTACCCGCCGAGTGGCTCGGAGGAGATGCTCAACGACCACCTGCGCCAGACCCGGATCTCGCGCTCGGTGGTGGACCGCGTCTTCTGGGAGTGAGCCGCCCGGTCGGTCCGCGGCGGCGCTCCCGCCGGCCCACCGACGGGTGAGGACGCGCGGCGGGGGGCGTGGCTAGCGTCGAGACCATGACCAGCACCCCTGACCAGGCCACCCGACTCCTCCAGCTGCACCGCGACCCCGCGCTGCTCACGGTCGTCAACGTGTGGGACGCCATCAGCGCCCGCGTCGTCGCCGACACCCCCGGCACGCAGGCGCTCGCCACCGCGAGCCACTCGATCGCGGCCTCGTGGGGCTACGAGGACGGCGAGAACATCCCGCTCGACCTCATGCTGGAGGCGGTCGGGCGCATCGTCGCCACCACCGACCTGCCCGTCACCGCCGACCTCGAGGGAGGGTACGGCGACGCCGCCGCCACCGTCCGCCGCGCGATCGGCGTGGGCGTGGTGGGCGCCAACCTCGAGGACCAGCTGCGCCCGGTCGACGAGGCGGCCGCGCAGGTCGCCGCCGTGATGGAGGCCGCCCGCGCCGAGGGCGTGCCCGACTTCGTGCTCAACGCCCGCACCGACGCCTTCGTGCTCGGCGGCGACCGCGACCCGGAGGAGGTCCTGCGCGACGCCGTCGAGCGCGGCCGGGCCTACCTCGACGCCGGCGCCCCGCTGGTCTTCGTGCCCGGCCCGCTCACCGAGGAGCAGGTGACGACCCTGGTCGAGGCCTTCGGTCCGCAGCGCCTCACCACCATCGGCCTGCCCGGCACCCCCTCCCTGGCGCGCCTGGAGGAGCTCGGCGTCGCGCGCGTCTCCTACGGCCCGATGTCGCAGCGGGTCGCCCTCACCGCGCTCCAGGAGCTGGTCGAGGAGGTCCACCGCGGCGGCGGCGTGCCGTCGTCGATGCGCCCGCTGAACTGACCGTCCGGCGCGGCGCCCCCGGGTCGCCTCAGCCCGGCGCGGGCAGGGTGTCGGCGGAGCCGACGCGCCACACGGCGAGGCCGTGCAGGCCCAGCTCGGCGGCCAGGGCGCGACGCACGGCGTAGGACCGGGCGTCGGACCACCAGAGCCGGGTGCCGGCGGAGAGCCGCGCGGTCCACTCGCCCTCCGCGGCCCGCCAGCGCGCCGTGGCGCCGTCGGCCTCGACCAGCTGGCGCGCCCGTCGCACCAGCACGGTGTGGCCGGTGCCGCGCCGCGGCCAGGTGTAGCCGTAGCCGGCGACGCCCAGGTCGAGCATCGCGGCGGGCACCTGCTCGAGCGCCGCGGTCACGCTGCGGCGCTGCCAGTCCAGTCCGCCGACCGGCCCCGGCCCCGACCAGGTGGGTCCGTGCTGGTCGTAGGTCATCAGCTGCACGAGGTCGACGACGTCGGCGACCTCCCCGAGGCGGTAGCCGCCCTCGAGGTAGCCCTCCCGCGACGTGCGCGCGGAGACGTCGACCGACAGCGCCGCGGCCTGCGGCAGGCGGGCGCGCAGCGCCTCCAGCAGCGAGACGAGCCCCCGGCCGTGGCGACGGCGCATCGACTCGAGGTCGACGTTGACGCCGTCCCAGCCCTGGGCGGCCACGACGCGCGCGACGACCCGCGCCACGTGGCGCACGTGCGCCGGCTCGAGGAGCAGCCGGCCCACGGCGCGGGTGTCGAAGCCGCCGAGGCGGTTGCTGTAGTTGCTGAGCACCAGCTCCGCGCGCAGGCCCTCCGCGTGGGCGGTGCGCAGGAGCCGGGCCATGTCCGCGGTCGGACGACCCACCCCGTCGCCGTCGGCGTGGAGGCCGACACCGGCCACGGTGAGGGTGTCCAGGCCCGCGGCGTTGCGCGCGACGAGACGGTCCGAGGCGCTGCCCACGGCGTACCCCGTGACCACCAGGCCGGGGTCGTCCGCGGTGGGGGCCGCGGGCCCGGCCGCGGAGGTCGGCGCCGTGAGGGTCAGCGGGAGCAGGAGCGCGAGGAGCACGGTCAGGACGGGTGTGGCGCGGGGGAGTGGTCGGTGCACCGCCCCAGGCTCCCACGAGCCGGTCCCCGCGCGGTCTAGGTTGGCGGGGTGAGCGAGGACGCGAAGCGGTTCGGGTGCGTGGTGCTGGTCGACCGGCGGGGGTGGCTGCTGCTCCAGGAGCGCGACGAGCACCCGCGCATCGACCCCGAGAAGTGGGGCCTGTGCGGGGGGCACCTCGAGCCCGGTGAGGGCTGGGCCGAGGGCGCGGCGCGCGAGCTGGCCGAGGAGACCGGCATCGTGGTGGCGCCCGAGGAGCTGCGCCTGCTGCGGGAGCTGCAGGTGCACCACGCGGCCTACGGCACCACCGACCCCGTCGCGGTCTTCGTGGCCGCCACCGACCTCACCGACGACGACGTCGTGCTGGGGGAGGGGCGCCGGATCGTGTTCGTCGAGCCCGAGCAGGCCCGGCGCCTCGACCTCGGGGGGAGCGCGAGCATCGCGGTGCCCGAGCTGCTCGACTCCGCGCTCTACCGCGAGCTCGGCGCGGGGGTGTGGTCGTGAGCACCGCCCGCGGCGGGGGCGCCGGCGCCCCCGTGCCCCGGGTGCACGCCGTGCCCGGGCCGGGCGCCGAGGACGTCGTGGTGGCGACCGGCGGCCGGCACGAGGGCGCGGTCTACACCGGCACCGCCGACGGCGCGCTGTGGCGGGTCTCCCACGACGGCTCCCACCTCGAGCGCGTGGCCCGCACCGGCGGCCGGCCCCTCGGCCTCGAGGTCGACCCCGACGGCCGGCTGCTGGTCTGCGACGCCCACCGCGGCCTGCTGCGGGTCGACCCCGCCACCGGCACCGTCGAGCCGCTGCTGGCCGAGGTCGGCGGACGGCGCATGGTCTTCTGCAACAACGCCGCGATCGGCGACGACGGCACCGTCTGGCTCAGCGACTCCTCCACCCGCTTCGGCATCGAGCGGTGGAAGGACGACCTCGTGCAGGACACCCGCACCGGGCGGCTGCTGCGCCTCGACCCCGACGGCTCGGTCACCGTGGCCCTCGACGGGCTGGCCTTCGCCAACGGCGTGGCGCTCGCCGCCGACGGGTCCTACGTCGCGGTCGCCGAGACCGCCGCGCGCACCGTGGTGCGGCTGTGGCTCACCGGCCCCCGTGCCGGCAGCCGCGACCACCTGGCCACCGACCTGCCGGGCTACCCCGACAACATCGCCCGCGGCAGCGACGGGCTGGTCTGGGTCACGATCGCCAGCCCCACCGACCCCGTCGTCACCCGGCTCCAGCAGGGCCCGACCTGGCTGCAGCGCGCCGCCACCCGGCTGCCCGCCCCGCTCCAGCCCCAGCCGGCCCGCACGCTGCGGGTGCAGGCCTACGACGACGCGGGCCGGCTCGTGCACGACGTCGACGGCGACGCGGGCGGCTACCACATGGTGACCGGCGTACGGGAGCACGAGGGCCGGGTGTGGCTGGGGAGCCTGCACGAGTCGGCGATCGCGGTGGTCGACCTGTGAGGTCGTAAACTCGGGCCCATGGGACTCCTCGAGCAGATCACCGGACCCCGCGACCTGCGCGACCTGGCCGACGACGAGCTCGACGCCCTGGCCTCCGAGATCCGTGACGTGCTCGTCGCGACGTGTGCGCGCACCGGGGGCCACCTCGGCCCCAACCTCGGCGTGGTGGAGCTGACCCTGGCCGTGCACCGGGTCTTCGACAGCCCCCACGACCGCGTCGTGCTCGACACCGGCCACCAGTCCTACGTGCACAAGCTGCTCACCGGTCGCGCCGGGGACTTCGACGGCCTGCGCCAGGAGGGCCGCCTCTCGGGCTACCCCAGCCAGGCCGAGTCGCCCCACGACATCGTCGAGAACTCCCACGCCTCAACCGCGCTGTCCTACGCCGACGGGCTGGCCAAGGCCTACGCCATCCGGGGCGAGGACCGCCACGTCGTCGCGGTCATCGGCGACGGCGCGCTCACCGGCGGCATGGCCTGGGAGGCGCTCAACAACATCGCCGTCGCCCAGGACAGCCGGCTGGTCATCGTGGTCAACGACAACGGCCGCTCCTACACCCCCACGATCGGCGGCCTGGCCACCGCGCTGACGTCGCTGCGCACCAACCCGCGCTACGAGCAGCTGCTCGACCAGGTCAAGAAGCGGCTCAACTCCGTGCCGGCGGTCGGCGGCGCGGCCTACGACGCCCTCCACGCGGTGAAGAAGGGCCTCAAGGACGCCCTCGCGCCCCAGGGCCTCTTCGAGGACCTCGGCCTGAAGTACGTCGGCCCCGTCGACGGCCACGACCGCGCGGCCATGGAGCACGCGCTGGCCCAGGCCAAGCGCTTCGGCGGCCCGGTCATCGTGCACGCGCTCACCCGCAAGGGCTTCGGCTACGACGCCGCGGAGCGCCACGAGGCCGACCAGTTCCACTCCCCGGGGCCCTTCGACGTCGACACCGGCGAGGAGAACCCCAAGGGCCGCATCTGGACCGACGTCTTCGCCGACGAGATCGTCCGCATCGGCCAGCGCCGCAAGGACGTCGTCGGCATCACCGCGGCGATGATGCACCCCGTGGGCCTCCACCACTTCCAGGCCCGCTTCCCCGAGCGCACCTTCGACGTCGGCATCGCCGAGCAGCACGCCGCCACGTCGGCCGCCGGCCTGGCGATGGGCGGGCTGCACCCGGTCTTCGCCGTCTACGCCACCTTCCTCAACCGCGCCTTCGACCAGGTGCTGATGGACGTCGCGCTGCACCGCTGCGGCGTCACCTTCGTGCTCGACCGCTCCGGGGTCACCGGCGACGACGGCGCCAGCCACAACGGCATGTGGGACATGTCGATGCTCCAGCTGGTGCCGGGGCTGCGGCTGGCCGCGCCCCGTGACGCGACCCGGCTGCGCGAGCTGCTCAACGAGGCCGTGGAGGTCGACGACGCCCCCACGGTGGTGCGCTTCCCCAAGGGTCCGCCGCCCGAGGACGTCGAGGCCGTCGACCGGGCGGGGGGCGCCGACGTGCTCGTGCGCTCCGGTGCCCGCGACGTGCTCGTCGTCGGCGTGGGCTCGATGGCGACGACCGCGGTGCAGGTGGCCGAGCGGCTCACCGCCCAGGGCATCGGCGTCACCGTCGTCGACCCCCGCTGGGTCAAGCCCGTCGACCCCGCGATCGTCGACCTGGCCCGCGAGCACCGCCTCGTGGTCAGCATCGAGGACAACGGCGTGGTGGGCGGCTGCGGCGCCGTGCTGCTGCAGACCCTCAACGAGGCCGGTGTGACCACCCCCGTGCAGCTGCACGGCGTGCCCCAGGAGTTCCTCGACCACGCCAAGCGCGGGGTGATCCTCGAGCGCATCGGCCTGACCCCGCAGACCCTGGCGCTGGGGATCGTGGAGCGGATCTCCGCCCTCGACGGCCCCGCGTCCGCTGCGGAGCCCGTCGAGCCCGTCGAGCCCGTCGAGCCCGTCGAGCCCGTCGAGCGCAGCGCCGAGGGCTCGCGGTAGCGGCGGCGAGCAGCGGTCCGACCCGCCCCGGGGGGTAGGGACGGCCGCTGGCGGCGGTGGTGGTCGCGGATCCACCGCGCGACCCGCCCGGGGGACGCTCGCGACGAGCGCGGGTGGTGCTCTACGGTCTCCGGGTGAGTCGCACACGCACCGGTCTCCTGCGCACCAAGTCGATCGAGCAGTCGCTGGCCTCGGGGGACGACCCCGAGTTCGCGCTGAAGAAGAACCTCACCGCCCTCGACCTCACGGTCTTCGGCGTCGGCGTCGTGATCGGCGCCGGGATCTTCACCCTCACCGGCCGGGTCGCCGCCGACTACGCCGGGCCCGGGGTGGTGTTCTCCTTCGGCATCGCCGCGATCTGCTGCGCGCTGGCCGCGCTCTGCTACGCGGAGTTCGCCTCGACGCTGCCGATGTCGGGCTCGGCCTACACGTTCTCCTACGCCACGCTCGGCGAGCTGGTGGCGTGGATCATCGGCTGGGACCTGCTCCTCGAGCTGATGCTCGGAGCGAGCGTGGTGGCCCAGGGGTGGAGCACCTACTTCGTCACGCTGCTCGACCAGCTGGGCG
Organism: Nocardioides sp. Leaf285; assembly: GCF_001422955.1. NCBI lineage: Bacteria > Bacillati > Actinomycetota > Actinomycetes > Propionibacteriales > Nocardioidaceae > Nocardioides > Nocardioides sp. Leaf285. The sequence goes on from NZ_LMNH01000003.1 coordinate 927,733, forward strand.
TCACCTGGCCCGCCTCGCTCGGCCCCGACGCCACGTTCAACCTCGCCGCCTTCCTGCTGGTGGCCGTGCTCGGCGCCCTCATCGCCTTCGGCATCAAGGAGAGCCTGCGCGTCAACCTGGTGCTCGTCGCGGTCAAGCTCTTCGTGGTGCTCTTCGTCATCGTGGCCGGCCTGTTCTACATCGACGGCAGCAACTACACCCCCTTCGTGCCCGATGCCGCCGGCACGGCCGAGACCGGTGGCACCTGGCTGACCGCCCCGCTCGTGCAGCTGCTCTTCGGCATCGAGCCGCAGGTCTACGGCGTCCTGGGCGTCGTGTCGGCGGCCTCGGTCGTCTTCTTCGCCTACATCGGCTTCGACGTCGTCGCCACCACCGCCGAGGAGGCCCGCAACCCGCAGCGCGACCTGCCGCGCGGCATCCTGGGCTCGCTGGCGATCTGCACGGTGCTCTACATCGCCGTCGCCCTGGTCATCGTGGGCATGGTCAACTACCGCGACATCGACCCCGAGGCCGCGCTCGCCCGGGCCTTCATCGACCGCGGCCAGGACGGCATCGGCACGCTGATCTCGGCCGGCGCCGTAGCCGGTCTCACCACCGTGGTCATGACGCTGATGATCGGGGCCGTGCGCGTCTTCTTCGCGATGGCCCGCGACGGCCTGCTGCCGGTGAAGCTCGCCCGTGTCGACCGCCGCACCGGCACGCCGCTCACCATCACCATCGGCATCGTCGTCGTGGTGGCCCTGGTGGCCTCCCTCACGCCGATCGGCAAGCTGGAGGAGATGGTCAACATCGGCACGCTGACCGCCTTCCTCCTGGTCTCGCTGGCCGTGCCGGTGCTGCGGCGCAGCCGCCCCGACCTCGAGCGCTCCTTCCGGGTGCCGCTCTCGCCGGTGCTGCCGGTGCTCTCGGCGTTGATCTGCTTCTACCTGATGCTCAACCTGAGCGCGGAGACCTGGCTGCGCTTCCTGGTGTGGATGGCGCTCGGCTTCGCCCTCTACTTCGTCTACGGCCGCAGCCACGCCAAGCTCGGCCGCGCCGCGGCCGGCGCCGCGGCGCGCGACTGACCGCAGCCAGGGGAGGACCTCCGACCCTGGCCCGGGTCCGGCTCGGCGGGTAGGACGTCCACCGGGGCGCCCGGACGTCCCGGGACGGAGGACCAGCCGTGGCCGGCACACCGCCACCGTGGGAAGACGCGGCCGCGTGGGTCACCGACGGTGGGCTCGAGACGGACCTGATCTTCCACCACGGCGTCGACCTGCCCGCCTTCGCCGCCTTCCCGCTGGTCGACGACGAACGCGGACGCGATCTCCTCGAGCACTACTACCTCGGGTACGCCGACGTGGCCCGCCGGGTCGGGGCGGGGCTGCTGCTCGAGACCCCGACGTGGCGCGCCGGCGCGGAGTGGGCCGCGTCGCTCGGCCACGACGCGCACGCCGCGGCGGGCCTCAACCACCGGGCCGTGGACCTGGTGCACGCCCTGCGTGGGCGACTGACCGACCTGCTCGCCGTGCGGGTCATCGGCACGATCGGGCCGCTGGGCGACGGCTACGTCGCCGGCGAGCGACTCGATCCCGACGACGCGGCCAGCCGTCACCTGCCGCAGGTGGCTGCCCTGGCGGGGGCCGGCGTCGACGCGGTGACGGCGTACACCATGACCGGGGCCGCCGAGGCGGTCGGCGTCGTGCGCGCGGCGCGCTCGGTCGGCGTGCCGGTGGCGGTGTCCTTCACCGTCGAGACCGACGGCACCCTGCCCGACGGCACCGCCCTGGCCGACGCGGTCCGCCGCCTGGAGCGCGAGGCGCCCGCCGACGGCTACCTCGTCAACTGCGCCCACCCCGACCACGTGGCGCGCGCCCTCGACGGCGGCGACGACAGCGGGGACGGCGACGACAGCGGCTGGCGCTCCCGCATCCTCGGCCTCCGCCCGAACGCCTCGACGCTGAGCCACGCCGAGCTCGACGCCGCCGAGACCCTCGACGAGGGAGACCTCGACCTGCTCGTGGACCGCACCGAGCACCTCCGGCAGCGGCTCCCGGCGCTGCGGGTGCTCGGCGGCTGCTGCGGCACCGACGTCTCCCACGTCGCCGCGCTGTGGGCCGGCCCTCCGGGTCGCGCCCTGCTGGGGGCGCGCTGAGCCGGGCCGCCGGCCGAGCCGGCTGTGGGTGGCGTCACCTGCTGGCGGTCCGCCGCACGGGCTGTCGCGACGAGCGGTCGGCGGGGGGAATACCGTGGTCCGCTACGGTGCTCGGGCCACCGACACCCGGCCCGCCTGCCCGGCGGGCCTCCGCTTCTGCGCCCGTCGCAGACCGTGCCGAGAGGACGCCGTGCCTGCCGAACCCCGCCTGGTGCACATCGTCGACGACGTGCCCGAGCTCGACGGCTCGCCCGAGCACCTGACCATGGTGCTGGTGCTCGACGGCTTCCTCGACGCCGGCAACGCCGCCGCCCGCGCCGCACGCCACCTCGTGGACCTCGAGGAGGACAGCCTCCTCGGCCCCCCGGCCGTGCCCTCGTCGAGCCGGGTGGTCGCGACCTTCGACGTCGACCAGCTGCACGACTACCGCGCCCGTCGCCCCGCGATCTCCTTCGTGCGCGACCACTACGCCTCCTACGACGCCCCGCGCCTCGTGGTGCGGCTGCTGCGCGACAGCGGCGGCACGCCGTACCTGCTGCTCCAGGGACCCGAGCCCGACAACCGGTGGGAGGCCTTCGCCCGTGCCGTGCGCGAGGTCGTCGAGCGCTTCGGGGTGACCCGGGTGGTCTCGATGGGCTCGGTGCCGATGGCCGTGCCCCACACCCGACCCGTGGCGCTGACCCACCACGCCAACGACCCCGAGCTGCTGCTGGGCGCCACCAGCCCGTGGCGCGGCGAGCTGCGTGTGCCCAGCAGCGCCCAGGCGCTGCTCGAGGTCAGGCTGGGGGAGTGGGGCCACCCCGCGCAGGGCTTCGTGGCCCACATCCCGCACTACCTCGCCCAGCTCGACTACCCCCGTGCCTCGGCGGCCCTGCTCGAGCAGGTCGAGCTGGCCGGGCGCCTCACCCTCGACCTGTCGGTGCTGCACGCGGAGGCCGAGCAGCGCGAGGAGGAGATCACCGCCTACCTCGCCGACAACGCGGAGGTCGACGACGTCGTGCAGGCCCTCGAGCGGCAGTACGACGCCTTCGAGCGCGCCGAGGAGTCGGGCGGCAACCTGCTGGCCCCCGACGAGCCGCTGCCGACGGGTGAGGAGATCGGACAGCAGTTCGAGCAGTTCCTGGCCGGTCTGGAGGAGCCCGACGACCAGGGCCCCGACGTGGCGGGGCCCGACACCACCGGGCGGGACTGAGCGTGCCGCGCGACGCCCGAGAGCTGGTGGCGCTCCTCGACCTCGAGACCATCGACGACAACCTCTTCCGCGGCGCGGTCCAGCAGTCGAGGCTGCCGCGGGTCTTCGGGGGCCAGGTCGCCGCGCAGGCCCTCGTGGCCGCCCAGCGCACCGTCGACCCGGCCTACGCCGTGCACTCGCTGCACTCCTACTTCCTCCAGCCCGGCGACACCACGACGCCGATCATCTACGACGCCGAGCCGCTGCGCGACGGTCGCTCCTTCGCCACCCGCCGCGTGCTGGCACGCCAGCACGGCCGGCCGATCTTCGCGCTGACCGCCGACTTCCACCGCCCCGAGCCCGGCCGCGAGCACCAGTCCCGGATGCCCGACGCGCCGGCGCCGCAGGAGTGCCTCGACCCCACCACGATGCTGCGCGAGGGCGACCGCTCCTGGGAGGAGTTCGAGGTGGCCGACCTGCGCTACGTCGGCAGCTCCCACGACCTGCTGCCGCCCGACCCCGAGCACCCGGGCCGCCAGCGGCTGTGGCTGCGGGTGCGCGAGCAGCTGCCGGAGGACCCCTTCCTGCACGTCGCGGCCTTCACCTACCTCTCCGACATGAGCCTGATGGGCGCCGCGCTCAGCCCCCACGGCCTGCGGCTGGGGTCGCGCGGCACGCTGGTGGCCTCCCTCGACCACGCCGTGTGGTTCCACCGGCCCTTCCGCGCCGACCAGTGGTGGCTCTACGACCAGGTCTCGCCGGCCGCCCAGGGCGGACGGGGACTGGTCAACGCCCAGGTGTTCACCCCCGACGGCACCCTCGTGGCGTCGGTGGCCCAGGAAGCGCTGCTGCGCCCGGTGGAGAAGGAGACGACATGACCAGCGGGCTCGTCCCCGACCCGGAGGCCGCGGTCGCCCACCTGCTGGGCCTGCTCGACCTGGAGCGGCTCGACGACGACCTCTACCGCGGCGCCACCGTCGACTACGGCCGCCCGCGGGTCTTCGGCGGCCAGGTCGCCGCGCAGGCGCTCATCGCGGGCATCCACACCGTGCCCGAGGGCTTCGAGGTGCACTCGCTGCACTCCTACTTCCTGCTGCCGGGCGACCCGCACGTGCCGATCGTCTTCGACGTCGAGCGCATCCGCGACGGCCGCTCCTTCCTGACCCGCCGCGTGGCCGCCCGCCAGCACGGGCGCCCCATCTACTACCTCACCGCCAACTTCCACCGCGCCGAGGAGGGCTTCGACCACCAGGACGCGATGCCCGAGGTCCCCGCGCCCGAGCAGGGTGTCGACCTGCTCTCGCAGATGGCCTCGCGCGGCGACGGCGAGGGACCCAAGCTGGCCCGCGAGTGGGGTGCGGTCGAGGCCCGCTCGATCGGCACCTCCGGCCACGGACTGGCCGAGGACCCGCTGCACCCCGCTCGCGCGCAGCTGTGGTTCCGGATGGCGGCGGCGCTGCCCGACGACCCGCACCTCCACCTGGCCGCGTTCACCTGGGCCAGTGACATGAGCCTGCTGGGCGCCACGCTGGCCGCCCACGACCGTCCGGCGGGGGTGCAGATGGCCTCGCTCGACCACACGGTGTGGTTCCACCGGCCCTTCCGGGCCGACGAGTGGTGGCTCTACGACCAGTGGTCGCCGTCGGCCCACGGCGCGCGGGGTCTGGCCATCGGCAGGGTCTTCACCCGGGACGGACTCCTCGTCGCCACGGTGGCCCAGGAGGGCCTGATCCGTCCGCCCCGCGGCTGACCCGTGGCTGACCCGCGCATGGCGCTGGTCCAGAGGGCACTACCATTACATCGCTGTAGTTCGTGACAGACACGCCGAGAGCGTGGTTTCGTGTGTCTACTCGTGTGACGGTTGACGACTCCTGGGGCTGATGAGCGCGAGGCACAGCGACGTGCCTCGTCGTGTCCGGTGGTCGCGACGTCCTCCGCGCGCCCACCCCGAGGACGTCCTCACCATGCCCCCCTGGTCCCCGCTCCCGTCCGAGCCCCGTGCCGTCCGTGGCCGCCCCTGGTCCACCCGCGTCGTGCTGGGCGCCACCGGACTGGCCCTGGTGTGCCCCACCCTCGTGCTCGCCGCGCCGGCGGGTGCGGCGCCGGACACGGCGTACGAGGTGCCGTTCCCGTGCGGCCAGACCTGGACCGGCACGACACGGTCCAGCCACAGCCCCAGCTCGCGGGCGATCGACTGGAACCGCACCGACGACGTCGACGACCCCGTCGTCGCCGCCGCGCCCGGCGTCGTCACCACGGCGGCGCCCACCGGCACCTCCGGCTACGGCCACTACGTGGTCATCGACCACGGCGGCGGGGAGAGCACCCTCTACGCCCACCTCAACGACGTCGTCGTCGTGACCGGGCAGAGCGTCGACCAGGGCGCCCAGATCGGCACCCTGGGCTCGACGGGCAACTCCACCGGCCCCCACCTGCACTTCGAGGAGCGCCAGGACCGCTCGGTGATCGAGGCGTGGTTCCACGGCGCCCCCTTCGTCTACGGCAGCACGGTCAACTCGCAGAACTGCGTGGACGTGCCGCTGGCCGGCAACTTCGCCGGCGACGCACCCGCGGAGCTCGCGGTCTACCGGCGTGCCGGCACCTCGGAGTTCCGGATCCAGCGGCCCCGTGCCAAGCCCCGCGTCGTGCGGCTGGGCACGTCGACCGACGACCCCGTGGTCGGTGACTGGGACGGTGACGGGCTCACCAACCCGGGCGTGCGCACACCGTCGACCAAGACCTTCACGCTGAAGACCGGGGCCGGGCTCGCCACGGTCGTGCTCGGCAACGCCACCGACGAGCCCGTCGCCGGCGACTGGGACGGCGACGGCCTGTGGGAGGTCGGTGTGTGGCGCGCCAAGACCGCGCAGTTCCGGATGCGGGCCGCCGACGGCACGGTGTCGACCGCCGTGCTGGGCGACGCCGACGACGTCCCGGTCACCGGCGACTGGGACGGCAACGGCACCACCGACCTCGGCGTCTACGACCAGGCCACCGCGACCTTCATGCTGCGCCGCGTCGACGACGACGGGCTGGCCTGGACCGCCGACGTGGTCTTCGGCGAGCCCGGCGACCTGCCCGTGGTGGGCGACTGGGACGGCAACCTGCGCACCGACGTCGGCGTCTGGGACCCCGCCACCGCGACCTTCTCCGAGCGTCGGGCGACCTCGCCCACGGCCGCTCGGGCCACGGTGCAGGACCTGAGGTTCGGCCGGGCGCGCTGAGGGCTGGCCCGGCGCGCCAGGCCGGGCCTGGACCAGGGTCGGGCCGGCCGGGGTGCCGTCGGTCGGCGTGCTGTCGGTGGCGGGACTGTCAGTCGGCGGCGAGGCGGGGGTAGTCACTCCTGCGTCGGGGGTCGTCGGGGGCGACCGCGTGGGTCCGCCCCCACGCGAGGAGCGCGTCCAGCACCGGCAGCAGGTCGCGTCCCGCGGGGGTGAGCGCGTAGCCGCCCCGCGCGCCCGCCGTGTTGCCCGCTGCGTCGCCCGCGGTGTCGGAGGTGCGTCGCACGACGCCGGCCGCCTCGAGCGAGCGCAGGCGCGCGGCCACCCGGTCGCGGGGCGCCCCGGTGCCCCGCACGATGTCGGTGAAGCGCCCGCTGCCCATCGCCAGCTCGCGCACGACCAGCAGCGACCACCGCTCGCCGACCACCTCGAGCGCCGCCGCGGCCGGGCAGGGCCGCCCCGGCAGCGAGTCGAGCGCGACGTGGGTCGTTGCAGGGGTCGAGTCGGGGGTCGCGTCGAGGGTCGCGGCCGACGGGGGGACCGGTGCGGAGATCGGAGACTCGTTCACCGGTCCCGGTCCCTGCCCTCGGCGACGGCCGGCCGGGCGCGCCGGGGCGCGCGACGGGGTGTCCAGGAGGTCCTCACCTGTGTACTGTCCTGCGGTGTGAGTTTGAATGTCAAACCGTCCTCCGGTCACGTCCTCACGGGCCGGGAGGCCGGGGCGCGGGCACTGCCCGTCGTCGCGCTGGGCACGGCCCTGGTCCTCGTCACCTACGTCACCCCGATGGCCACGCTGCCTGCTGCGGCCGCCGACCTGGGTGCCGGTCCCGCCGCGCAGGCGTGGGTGCTGAGCTCGATGAGCGTCGGCCTGGCCGGAGCCCTCCTCGCCACCGGCGTGCTCGGCGACGCCCTCGGCCGACGCCGGGTCTACCTCGCCGGCCTGGTGGCGGTCGGTGCCGGTGCCCTCGTGTGCGGCCTGGCCCAGGAGCCGCTCCTGCTGATCGGGGCCCGCGTCGTGCAGGGCGTGGGCGGCGCCGCCGTGCTGGCCTGCGGGCTGGCCCTGCTCGCCCACACCCACGCCCCGGGGCCCGCGCGGGCCCATGCGACGTCGGTGTGGGGCGCCAGCGTCGGGCTGGGCATCGCCACCGGCGCCCTCCTCGCCGCCGCACTCGACCTCGGGTCGGGATGGCGCGAGACGTACGTCGTCACCGCAGCGCTGGCCGCGCTGCTGCTGCTGCCCTCGGTGCGGGCGCTGCCCGTCTCCGCGCCCGCGGCGCGTCGCGTCGACCTGCCCGGGCTCGCCCTGCTGGTGCTCGGCATGTCGTGCCTGGTCGCGGCGCTGACGGAGGGGCGTGACGGCGTCGACGGCCCGGTGGTCGGCCTCGTCGTGGGTGGGGTCCTCGCGCTGGCGGCCATGGTGGTCGTCGAGCGCCGCGTGCGCGAGCCGCTGGTGGAGCCCGCGCTGCTGGCGCACCCGCGGTTCCGGGCGGCGACCGGGGGATCGCTGGTGCTCGGCCTCGGGATGATCGGCATCTCGTCGTACGTGCCGACACTGGCGCAGGCCGGGCTGGGGGAGAGCCTGTGGGTCGGCAGCCTGCTCGTCGTGGCCTGGGCCGCGGCGAGCGTGGTGGCCTCGCTGCTGGTGCGCCTCGTGCGCCACCCGCTCGAGGGCGGCAGGCCCGTGGCGGTGGTGCTGCTCGTCGTGGCCGGTGGGCAGATGATCGGCTTCGGGCTCGACGAGGGCTCCGCGGTGACCCGGGTCGCGCTCGCCATGGTGGTCTCCGGGCTGGGCACCGGGGTGCTCAACGCTCTGCTCGGGCGCGAGGCGGTCGCCAGCGTGCCGCCGGCGCGCGCCGCCATGGGCTCGGGTGCCAACAACACCGCTCGCTACCTCGGCGCCGCCTGTGGCATCACCCTCACCGTGACCCTCGCGGCGCACGCCGGGTCGGGCGACACGGCACCGGCCGCGCTGGTGGCGGGCTGGAACGTCGCCGTTGTCGTGTCGGCCTCGCTCACGGTGCTCGGTGCCGCCGCCATCGCCGTCCTGGGTCGGCCCCGGACGTGAGCGCGCCCTACTCGCCTGGGCGAGGAGGGCGCGAGGACGTGATCGGCTGCCGCGACCGGGCGTGGTGACCGGGGCTGGTGACCGGGGCTGGCGGGCGGGCTCAGAGCGCGGTGCTGCGTCCCACCACGTGCGGGGCGCCGGACCGCGGGTTGGTCAGCGCAAACGCGATGCCGTCGTCGAGCACACGGGTGCCGAGCTCGACCGAGCCCGGCAGCAGGATCGGCTTCTTGAAGGCCGCGTCGACGCGCACCGCGTCGGGCAGCCGGTTCTCGATCGCGGCCACGCAGCGCGCCAGGCTCCACATGCCGTGGGCGATCTGGCGCGGGAAGCCCAGGGCCTTGGCCGTCCACGGGTAGAGGTGGATCGGGTTGTGGTCGCCCGAGACGGCGGCGTAGCGGCGGCCCAGGTCGCCGGCCAGGCGCCACACGGTGCCGTTGGGCGAGGTGTCGGGGAAGGAGGACCCGCTCGGTGCGTCGGCGTCGCCGCGTCCGCGGCGCAGGTAGGTCGAGGTGCTCTCCCAGACCAGTTCCTCGCCCACCCGTGCCTCGGCCACGAACTCGTAGACCGTGCCCTTGGGGTGGGGGCGGGGGGCTCCCACGCTGGTCGTCACGGTCAGGCTCTCGCCCACCGCGACCGGCCGGTGGCCGGTCACCGCGTTCTCCAGGTGCACCGTGCCGATGGCGGGTGCGGGGAACGACGGCTCGGTCATGATCGCCATGTGCAGCGGGAAGGCGAGCATGTGGGGGTAGGTCAGCGGCGCGGTGTCCTTGCTCGGGAAGCCGCAGACCTCGGCGTAGGCCTCGACGTGGGCCCGCTCGACGGTCACCGGCGGCCGGGTGAAGGTGAGGCCGGAGAAGGACGACGCCGGCCCCTTCCTCACACCGGGCAGGGAGCCGACGACGGGGATCGACGGGAGGGCGGCCTTGAGCAGCGTGGGCACGGCCCCGGAGCCGGGGGTGACCAGGCGGGGGGACTGCGGCGCCCCGGTGCCGGCCACGTCAGGCCCCCAGCATCATCTGGCCGCACACGCGGACCACGTTGCCGTTGACGGCGCTCGACGCGGGGTCGGCGCACCAGGCCACGGTCTCGGCGACGTCGACGGGCAGACCGCCCTGCGACATCGCGTTGAGGCGTTGACCGACCTCGCGGGTCGCGAACGGCACCGCCGCGGTCATCTGCGTGATGATGAAGCCCGGCGCCACGGCGTTGACGGTGATGCCGTCGGTGAGCTCGCCCTTGAGGGAGTCGACGAGGCCGATGACGCCGGCCTTGGAGGCGGCGTAGTTGGTCTGGCCGACGTTGCCCGCGATGCCGGCGATGCTCGCCACGCCGACGATCGAGCCGTGGGCGTTGACGACGCCCTGGTCGAGCAGCTCGCGGCTGATGCGCTCCGGGGCGGTGAGGTTGACGGCGATGACCGACTCCCAGCGGTCCTCCGACATGTTGGCGAGCTTCTTGTCGCGGGTGATGCCGGCGTTGTGGACCACCACGTCGACGCCGCCGTGCTTGTCCTTGAGGTGCTGGGCGATCCGCTGCGGGGCGTCCTTCGCGGTGATGTCGAGGGTCAGCCAGTCACCGTCGAGCTCGTTCATGAGCTTCACCAGGCCGTCGGCGGCCTGGGGCACGTCGACGCCCACGACGGTGGCGCCGTCGCGGTGCAGGACCCGCGCGATCTGCTCGCCGATCCCGCGGCTGGCGCCGGTCACGAGGGCCACCTTGCCGGCCAGGGGGCGGGTCCAGTCGGTGACCGCGGGCGCGTCGGTCGAGCCGGTGGCGCCGATGCGCACGACCTGGCCCGACACGTAGGCCGACTTCGGGGAGAGCAGGAAGCCCAGCGTGCTGGCGACCGACGCCTCGGCGCCCTCGGCGACGTAGACCAACTGCACCGTGCCGCCGCGACCGATCTCCTTGCCCAGGCTGCGGGTGAAGCCCTCCAGGGCGCGCTGCGCGACGCGCTCGCCCCCCTCGAGGAGCTCCGGCGGGGTGCCGAGCACGACGACGCGCGGGCAGGTCGCGAGGCTGCGCATGAGCGGGGTGAAGAAGTCGCGCAGGGCGATGAGCTGGTCGGAGGACGTGAGGCCGGTGGCGTCGAAGACCAGGCCCTTGAGCCTGGATCCCTCGGCCGGGGCGTCGGTGCTCTCGACGCCGAGCTGGGAGAGGATGCCGCCGAGCGACTCGGCGAGGCGGCCGCGTCCCCCGACGGCGACGATGCCGTCGACGAGCGGAGCGCCCTCGGCGTACCGCTCGAGCTTCATGGGGGCGGGGAGGCCGAGGTTCTTGACCAGCAGCTTTCCGAGCGGGGACTGCGAGAAGCTCTGGTACTTGTCGCTCATGCGGGTGGTCCTCCGTGTGGTGGTGGGAGATCGTGGGGCACGGTCATGTAACCCGATGTGTAACTCAGCGTCCACACATCGTGACGTGCCCCTCACAGGCTTCACTGCGAGGCCTGTCGACGCAAGGATGACCCTATGCAACCCACCACTCGTCGCGTCGCCGTCATCGGCGGCAACCGCATCCCCTTCGCCCGGTCCAACACGGTCTACTCCGACGCGTCGAACCAGGACATGCTCACCACCGCCATCGACGGCCTCGTGACCCGCTTCGGCCTCGAGGGCGAGCGCCTCGGCGAGGTGGTGGCCGGAGCCGTGCTCAAGCACAGCCGTGACTTCAACCTCACCCGCGAGGCGGTGCTGGGCTCCAAGCTCTCACCCGAGACCCCCGCCACCGACATCCAGCAGGCCTGCGGCACCGGTCTCCAGGCGGCGATCCAGGTCGCGAACAAGATCGCCCTGGGCCAGATCGAGGTCGGTATCGCCGGTGGCTCGGACACCACCTCCGACGCACCGATCGCCGTGGGGGAGGGACTGCGCAAGATCCTCCTCGAGGCCAACCGGGCCAAGGACCTCAAGGGTCGCCTCGCGGCCCTGGCCAAGGTGCGTCCCGGCGACCTCGTGCCGAGCATCCCCCAGAACGGCGAACCCCGCACCGGGCTGGCCATGGGTGATCACGCCGCGCTCACCGCGCTGGAGTGGCAGGTGGGTCGTGAGGAGCAGGACGCCCTCGCCGCGACCTCCCACCAGAACCTCGCGAAGGCCTACGAGGCCGGCTTCCTCGACGACCAGATCACCCCCTTCCGCGGGCTCGAGCGCGACCAGAACCTGCGCCCCGACTCCTCGGTGGAGAAGCTGGCCAAGCTCAAGCCGGTCTTCGGCAAGGGCGAGGCCGCGACGATGACCGCGGGCAACTCCACCCCGCTCACCGACGGTGCCTCGGTGGTGCTGCTCGCCTCGGAGGAGTGGGCCGAGGAGAAGGGCCTGCCCGTGCTGGCCTACCTCACGGCCTACGAGACCGCCGCGGTCGACTACGTGCACGGCGGCGAGGGTCTGTTGATGGCCCCCGCCTACGCGATGGCGCGCATGCTGCAGCGCGAGGGCCTGAGCCTGCAGGACTTCGACTTCTACGAGATCCACGAGGCGTTCGCCTCGCAGGTGCTCTCCACCCTCAAGGCCTGGGAGGACCCGGTCTTCTGCAAGGAGCGCCTGGGTCTCGACGCCCCGCTCGGCTCGATCGACCGCTCCAAGCTCAACGTCAACGGGTCCTCGCTCGCCGCGGGGCACCCGTTCGCCGCCACCGGCGGACGGATCGTCAACGTCCTCGCCAAGCTGCTCGCGGAGAAGGGCAGCGGTCGGGGAGTCATCTCGGTCTGCGCTGCCGGCGGTCAGGGCGTCACCGCGATCCTCGAGCGCCCCTGAGTCTCTGCCGCACACCCACCAGGCCCGTCCGACGAACGTCGGGCGGGCCTGGTGCGTCGGGACCGGGTGTCCTAGACGCCGAGGGACGCCATGGCCAGGGCCGAGGCGACGAGGTACTGACGCACCTGCTCCGGCGAGATCTCACCGACGGTGGGGATGCCCGGCGCCGCCTCCTTGACGAGGATCCCGACCCGCGCGAGCTGCAGGGCGCCGAGGCCGCTGGCGTACAGCGTGTTGGCCAGCAGGGTCGGGTCGCCGACACCGAAGGCCCCGCGTCTGGTGCCGTCCTCCAGGACCGTGGAGAGCACGGCCAGGCACGTCGAGATGCCCCGACCGAGGCGGAAGAGGGCACCCTCGGAGATCTCGTCGAGGAGCTCGGGGCCGGAGCGCCGCATGAGGGCCTGGGCGCAGTCGACGAAGGCCGGGTGGGCCAGCCCGTAGTCGACGAAGGCGCCGACGATCAGCTGCAGACGCTCCCGCGGCTCCTCGGCCGAGGCAGCGGCGGCCTGGAGCGCGGCATGGAGCTCCTCGAGGTAGCCCACCAGCGTGAGGGCGAAGAGCTCCTCCTTGCCGGTGAAGTGGCGGTAGACGATCGCTCGGTTGATGCCGACGGCCTTGGCGATGTCCTCGATCTGGGCGTCGCGCACCCCGCGCTGGTCGAAGAGCGCGCGGGTCGCCGCGATGATCTCCTTCTCGCGGGCGCGCCGGCGCGCAGCCGCGGCGGATCGCCGTCCGTCCGTCTCTGAGGCAGTGACCATCCCCGTATCGTACGACTGGTGCAACTCTCAGTTGCACGGCTGTGACGGGACCGTCAGTCCTCGTCGTGCGGTGGGTCCGGATCTGGTCGGGCACCTGCGGCGCGGCGGCGGGTCCTGCCCCAGCCTGAGGGCGTGGCGTGGCGTGTGCGTCGGACCGGTCCTCCGAGGCGTCGTGCGGGCCCGGCGCGTCGCCGGACGTGGAGGATGCATGCGAGCCGGTCTCCGACAGACCTGTCGGTGGGAGGAACTCCGGTCGGCCGTCCGAGCCCGTCCGCACCTGCCACGGTGTAACGTGGATGGTGCGGTGGTGGTGCCCGCAGAGCAGCGCCAGGTTGCCCAGGGCGGCGGGGCCGCCGTCGGCCCAGTGCTCGACGTGGTGGGCGTGGCACATCACCGGGGGACGTCCGCAGCCGGGGAAGGTGCAGTGGGTGTCGCGAGCCACCAGGGCGCGCCACAGCGAGGCTGAGACCACGCGCGCCTCGCGGCCCAGGTCGAGCACGGCGGACTCCGCGCCGAGGACGGCGGGGATGACGGTGGCGTCGCACGCCATCCGCCGCACCGTGCCGGCGCTCAGCGTGAGGCCGTCGTCGGTCTCCCCGCCGCGCGTGGCGCCGGCGGCGTCCCGCAGCTGCTCCCAGGGGATCGTGACGCTCACGCGGGTGCGCTCGCCGTGCGATCCGGGCACCGCGTCGGTGTCGAGCGCGTGCTGCGCCACCTGCACCAGGGCGTCCCAGGTGCGGGCGCCGTGGTCCCGGGGGTCGCTGAGCCGCTCACCGGTCTGCGGGTCGACCGACGGGGCGGGGGCGGTGAGCGGCAGCAGCGCCTGGCGCAGGACCGCGGCGTCCTCGGCGCTGCCGCGCCCGCGGACCCTGACCCCGCCCGCGCCGTCGTCGCTGATCGACAGGAACCGACGGCGGTGGGACGCACGGGCCAGACGGTCGCGCTCACGCTCACGCTCTCGGGCCGCGCGCCCGGGGTCCACCTCGTCGACCACGCGTACGGCGGCCCGCGCGAGGTCGGTCGCGTGGAGGTGGTCGGCCTTCTCCAGCAGCGAGGTCTCGGCCCGCGTGCGCAGGGCGGTCTCGGCGGGCAGCTCCTCGACGGCGTCGATCACGAGGGCGGCCTGCTCGGGGCTGACGGTGCCGGCGACGAGGGCGGCCAGCGTGGCCGCCCGGTCGCCGACCAGCTCGTGGGCGTGGGCGACGGCCTGGCGACCCTGGGAGACCCGGAGACCCGCGACGTGGGTCAGCCAGTCGGCGGTGGAGCCCCAGCCCAGGCTGCGGCGGGCGAGGTCGCGACGATCGATCTCCACGAGGGCCCGCGCCTCGGCGGCCCGCAGTGCCGACCGGGCCGCGACGAGGTCGAGGGCGCTCGCCAGCAGGTCGTCGTCGCCGAGCACGTCCCAGGGCGCGTCGGCCAGGGCGCCGAGGGCGGCCCGGGCCCGCGAGGCGAGGGTCTCGGGTGGCCGCGTCGCGGCCGAGGTGAGGGCGGTCATGGACATGGCCACAGCCAACCGTCCACGCCGTCCGCGGGGGCCGATAGTGGGTGCACCTGGGGAGCATTGACGCCACGACCGCGGCTGTGGACGCCTCGTGGTCAGCGGAGGAGGCCGACACGGTGGTGTGCCGGGCTCGGTGGGGGTCGGGGCTACTTTCCTCGCGCGTCGCCGGGTCAGGGGGCGGTGGAGAGCTCGACCTCGAAGGTCGTGGCCCTCGCGAACTCGTCCAGCGAGGTGAGGCCGATCGTCGTCGCCGCTCCGGACTCCACCCGGGACAGGCCGGTCAGCGTGCCCAGCCTCTGCTGCCCACCGACGGCTGTGACCTCGACGCGGACGTCGACAGCGTCCTGGCCGTCGTTCGTGACGCGGATCGAGCCCGTGAAGTACCCGAGCGACTGGTCGTTGGTCACCCTCAGGTCGGTCCAGGAGTAGCGCCCCGCGTCGCCGCCGGAGCCGAGCGGAGCTCGTCGGCCCCGACCGTGTCGGTCGTGGTGACCTCCTCGACATCGGTCGGGTCCCGGTCCGCCCCGCCCCCGGCGGGCCCCGTGCATCCGCCGCTCAGGAGGACGGCGCCGACGAGGCCCGCCGCCACCACGATGGGGCGGCATCCTCATGGTGTGTGCCCCTCTCGGAAGTGCGCCCGCACGGCGGCGATCGTGTCGGCCTGCTCGGGGCCCTTGTCGTCGCGGTAGCGCACGACCCGGGCGAAGCGCAGCGCCAGCCCACCGGGGTAGCGGGTCGAGCGCTGCACGCCGTCGAGCGCGATCTCGACGACCTGCTCGGGGCGCACGTGGACCACGTGGCCCTCGCGGTGGGTCTCGAGGCCCAGGAACCGCTCGGTCTGCCAGGCCAGCGTCTCGTCGGTCATGCCCTTGAACGTCTTGCCCAGCATCACGAAACCGCCGGCGCCGTCGGCGGCGCCGAGGTGGATGTTCGACAGCAGGCCCGTGCGGCGACCCGAGCCCCACTCCGCGGCGAGCACGACGAGGTCGAGGGTGTGCACCGGCTTGACCTTGACCCAGCCCGCGCCGCGGCGGCCCGCGTCGTAGGAGGACGACAGCGACTTCACCACCACCCCCTCGTGGCCGGCGGCGACGACCTCGGCGGCGAAGTCCTGGGCCTGCCGCTCGGACGGGCCCGCGAGACGGGCCACCCGGTGCTCGGCGGGCACGAGCGCGTCGAGCGCGGCGAGGCGGGTCTCGAGGGGCTCGTCGAGCAGGTCGCGGCCGTCGAGGTGGAGGATGTCGAAGAAGTACGGGGTGACGTGGAGCCCGTCGTCGCTGGCGCCCTGCGCCGTGCGCGAGGCGGTGTCCTGGAACGCGCGCGGTCGACCGTGCTCGTCGAGGGAGAGGGCCTCGCCGTCGAGGACCACGCTCTCGGCGTCGAGGGCGAGGGTCACGGCGACGACCTCGGGCAGCCGGTGGGTGATGTCGTCGAGGGAGCGGGTCGCGATGACGACCTCCTCGCCGCGGCGGTGCACCTGCACCCGGATGCCGTCGAGCTTGGTGTCGACGACCACGCCACCACCCACGGCTCCGGCCTTGACCAGGCCCGCCGCCACGTCCGGCGCCGAGGAGGCGAGCATGGGCAGCACCGGCCGCCCCACCTCGAGCCCGAATCCGGCCAACGCGTCGGCGCCCCCGGTGAGGGCGGCCACCCCGGCGGCCACAGTCGAGCCCGCCAGCATCGCCGCGCGGCGCACGTCGGCGACCGGCACCTGCGCCACGGCGGCCACGGCCTCCTGCACGACGGCGTCGAGCGCGCCCTGCCGCACCTCGCCGGTGACGGCCCCGCGCAGCCAGGCCTGCTCGGCGGCGTCGGCGCGCCCGAAGAGGTCGGCCACGGCGGCGGCGCGAGCCGACTGCGAGCCCGGGCCCGCGAGCGCCGACAGCGCCGTGAAGGCCCGGTCGACCTCGACCACGTCGAGCCCCGCCGTCTCGGCGGGCGGCGGCAGGTCGGCGACCGACCGCCACCCGAGACCGGTGCGACGCTGGCGCAGGGAGCCGGCGAGGTAGGTGACCACGACGTCGACCTCGTCGGGCCGGGCGTGGTCGAGCCGGCGCAGGAGTGCGGCCAGGGCCTCGACCTTCGCCTTGCGGGAGCGGGTCGCGGCCACCGCCTCGGAGGTGGCGACGACGTCGGCGAGCAGCATCCCCCCATTGTGGCGACCCCCACCGACACCGCCTCACCCCGACGAGGGCCCGCGGGTCGACGTCCCTCGGTCCGGGGGTGCACCGTCGGCGCCCTGGCGTAGCGTCGTCCCCGTGAGCGAGTCGTCGGCGACCAGCGGCGGGCAGGTCAGGGTGTGGCGCCCGGCATGGGCCTGTCCGGCGGCGCGGGTGCTGCGGCTGCACAAGCGCGGCGGCGGCGACCCGACCTACCGCATCGACGGTGAGCGGCACTGGCGCGGCATCCGCACCCCGGAGGGGCCCGCGACCCTGCTGGTGCACCCCCGCCCGGGCCTGGGCGAGGTGCACGCCGAGGCGTGGGGGCCCGGGGCGTCCTGGGCCCTGGAGTCGGTGCCGGCGATGCTGGGCGCCGACGACGACTGGTCCGGTTTCGAGCCCCGCCACCCCGTCGTGGCCGAGGCCCGCCGCCACCACCCCGACCTGCGCCTGGGCCGCACCGGCCTGGTCATGGAGGCGCTGGTGCCGGCGATCCTGGAGCAGAAGGTCACCGGCCAGGAGGCGTTCGCGGGCTTCCGGATGCTCGTCCACCGCTTCGGTGAGCGCGCGCCGGGTCCGGGGGAGCAGCTGCGGCTGTGGGTGCAGCCGCCACCGGAGCGGCTGCGCACCATCGCCTCGTGGGAGTGGCTCCAGCTGCACGTCGATCCCCAGCGCTCGCGCACCCTGGTCACGGCCGCGCGCGTGGCTGACGCCCTCGAGCGCACGGCCACCCTCGCCCCCGAGGAGGCCGACCGGCGGCTCCGGACGTTGCCCGGCATCGGGGTGTGGACGAGCGCGGAGGTCCGCCAGCGCGCCCACGGCGATCCCGACGCCGTCTCCTTCGGGGACTACCACGTGGCCAAGGACGTCGGGTGGGCGCTGACGGGCGAGCCGTTCGACGACGAGGCGATGGCGGTCTACCTCGAGCCGTGGCGTCCCCACCGGGGGCGGGTGCCGATGCTGTTGGGGGCGGCCGGCCTCCACCGGCCGCGCCGCGGCGCGAAGATGGCGCCGCGCACCCACCTGCCCTCCCGCGTCACCCGCCCCTGAGCGGCGGGGTGTGCCGCCGCGGCGGGCGGAGAGGTCAGCCGGCCAGGCGCTCCAGCGCGTCCTGGTCGATGACGGTGATGGTGCGCTGGCGCACCTCGATGACGCCGCGACGCGAGAGCGAGGCCAGAGCCTTGTTGACCGTCTCGCGCGCCGAGCCCACGAGCTGGGCGAGCTCCTCCTGGGTGAGCTGGTGCTCGACCCTGAGGTGGCCCTCGTCAGTGGTGGTGCCGAACTTCGAGGCCAGGTGGCGCACGGTGCGAGCCACGCGGCTCGGCACGTCGGCGAAGGCGAGGTCGGAGACGGTGTCGTTGGAGCGGCGCAGCCGGCGGGCGAGGTCCTGCAGCAGCGCCACCGCGATCGCCGGGTCGCGCTCGAGCTCGCGGTCGAAGACGTCCCGCTCCAGCTCCAGCAGGTGTGCGCGGGTGATGGCGGTGACCGTGGCGCCGCGCTCGCGGCCGTCGAGCAGGGCCATCTCGCCCAGCATCTCGCCGGGGCCCACCACCGCCAGGATGGTCGGGCGCTCGTCGCGGTTGGCGCGGGTGACCTTCAGCGCGCCCTCGCGCACGAGGTACATCGTCTCGTGCCGGTCGCCCTGGGCGAACAGCGTGGCGCCGCGCTCCACGACGACCTCGGTCATCAGGGGGAGCAGGGCCGCGACGGCGCCGAGGTCGTCCGGTGTGGTGGGGCCGGGGTCGAGCGGGGTCACGGATCCTCCGAGGGCAGGGAGTCGGGCACGTCACCACATGATCGGACACGACGGGGGGTCGAGGCGAGCGGACGCCGGATGAGGTACGCCACTCCCGCTCGCCGGCGCCTGGCCCCGGGGGCCCGACGCGCCGGTCCGCGGGGTCCCGGGACGGTTGCTGCGACTCCGTGTCACACTCACGTGAGCCGAGTCACACCTGCCGGAGGACCGATGAGCACCGACCTCGACCTGCTGCGCACCGCCGACC
The DNA here is from genome assembly GCF_001422955.1 of Nocardioides sp. Leaf285. Lineage (NCBI taxonomy): Bacteria > Bacillati > Actinomycetota > Actinomycetes > Propionibacteriales > Nocardioidaceae > Nocardioides > Nocardioides sp. Leaf285. The sequence goes on from NZ_LMNH01000003.1 coordinate 946,500, forward strand.
GCGAGTCCGCCGCCGCCTTCTTCGCCGCGGCCCCCGCCGAGGGTCTGGTCGCCGCGACGCCCGACGACCGGCTCGTCGAGCTCCTCGGGCGCCCCCAGGTCCGCGCCGCCGCCGTCACCGGCATCCTGCGACGCCTCGACGAGTACGCCGACCCCGCGCGGCTGGCCGACCTCAAGGGCTCGGTCCGCTTCGAGCTGACCACCAGCGACGGTGGGGTCGAGACGCGGGGCCTGGCCTTCGCCGACGGGGTCATCGAGCCCCTCGTGGAGGCGTCCGCCCTCGGGGCGGACCCCGCGGGGGCCGACGTCGTCCTGCGCAGCACCCTGCTGCGCTTCGCCCGGCTGGTCACCGGCCAGGGCAACGCGGCCCTCGACTACCTCGCGGGCCACCTCGAGGTCGAGGGCGACGCGATGTTGGCGCTGGGCGTCGGTGGCCTGTTCCGGGTGCCCGGCCACGACGAGGTGGCCGTCGACCCCACCGCCCTCGACCCGGTCGACGTCGCCACGGCGGTCGCGGAGGCGAGCACCGACCACCTGCGCTCGGTCATGGCCGGCGGCTTCCGACCGGTCGTGCTCGACGAGGTCTTCCGCCGCCTGCCCGACTTCGTCGACGCCCGCCGCTCCTCGCGGCTGCGCGTCGCCGTCGGCTTCCGCCTGGCGGCCAGCGGCGACCTCCCGGCCGACCGCTACCTGGTGCGCATCGACCGCGGGCACACCACCGTGGAGCGCACCGAGACCGGCGACGACGGTCGGGACGGTCGGGACGCCACCATCGTGTGCGAGGCCCACGACTTCCTGCGCCTGGCCACGGGCCAGCTCAGCGTCATGACCGGCGTGCTCCGCGGCCAGCTGAAGGTCCGCGGCGACCGGGCCAAGGCGCTGCAGCTCGCCGGGGCCCATCGACTTCCCGAGGGCCGCCCCGCAGCGCGCCCGGCGCTGAGGCCCGACCAGCCCGGTCCGGAGCAGCCCGGTCCGGAGCAGCCCGGATCGGAGCGCCGGCCCCGAGCGGTCGAGCCGCCGAGCCGGCGGAGCGGCGCGCCTCAGAGCAGGGGGCGCAGCGGGCGCAGCACGAGCTCGGTGAACTTGCGGTGCAGGTCGCGTGCCTCCCACTCGCCACGGGTGAGCTCGAGGCTGTTGGACTCGTCCACCATCCAGATCTCCTCCAGCGTCTTGGCCAGCGACTCGTCGATGACCTCGACGTTGACCTCGTAGTTGCCCGAGAGGCTGAGCCGGTCGATGTTGGCGGTGCCGACCGTGGTCCACGTGCCGTCGACGGTGGCGGTCTTGGCGTGCACCATCGCGTCGCGGAAGCGGAAGATACGCACCCCGGCGTCGAGCAGCTGGGAGAAGTAGCCGCGCGAGATCCAGTCGGCCACGATGTGGTTGGACTTCAGCGGCACCAGCAGCCGCACGTCGACCCCGCGGCGCGCGGCGGCCCGCAGGGCGTCGACGAAGTCCTGGTCGGGGATGAAGTAGGCCTGCGTCATCCACACGTTGCGGCTGGCGCGGTTGATGGCCTCGAGGTACATCGACCGGATGGGGAACATCCACAGCCGCGGCACGTTGCGCTGGATCCGGATCCGGGGCTCCCACACCGAGCTGGTCTCCAGCAGCAGCGGCCGCTCGCTCACGCCGATGAGGCGACGGCGGTTGAGGTTCCAGAAGTCGGCGAAGGCACGCTGCAGGTCCCACACGCCGGGGCCGGTGATCCGCACGTGGGTGTCGCGCCACTCGGTCTCGTAGGCGTCGCCGATGTTGTAGCCGCCCACGAAGCCGACCGTGCTGTCGACGACCAGGATCTTGCGGTGGTCGCGGCCGTAGCGGCGGACGTCGAAGAAGCGCCAGCCGGCGGCGTAGACGGGGTAGCGCAGCACCTTGACCTGGCGGGGGAAGCGCTTGAAGACGGGGGAGACGACCAGGTTGGCGAACCCGTCGTAGATGCAGTAGACGTCGACGCCGCGGTCGGCGGCCGCGACGAGCGCGTGCTTGAACCGCTCGCCGGTCTGGTCGCCCTTCCAGATGTAGGTCTCGAAGAGGATCTGCCGCTCGGCGCCCTCGATGGCCGCGAGCATGTCCTCGTAGAGGTCCTGGCCGTAGGTGTAGGTCGTCACCGCGCCGTCGCCGATGTCCACCGTGCGCGGCGGCGTGGTCGGGAAGGGCTTGGGGTGCTTGCCGCGGCGGCGGTAGGAGTCGACCAGCGACATCGCGACCGCGATGACCAGGGGCACGCCGAAGACGCTCAGCAGGGTCCGGCGCAGCAGGGTGACCACACGGTCGGCGACGCTCGGCGGTCGCGGTCTCACGGGGACAACCTAGCGTCACGGTGGGGAGTGTCGGTGGCCGGTCGTAGGCTCGCAGCATGCGACCCGTCACCGATCTCGAGCGCCGCGTGGCCCCCTTCAAGGTCGTCTCCGACTACGAGCCCTCCGGAGACCAGCCGACCGCCATCAAGGAGATCACCCGCCGCATCAACGACGGGGTCGAGGACGTCGTCCTCCTCGGTGCCACCGGCACGGGCAAGACGGCCACCGTGGCCTGGGTGGCCGAGCAGGTGCAGCGCCCCATGCTGGTGCTCCAGCCCAACAAGACGCTGGCCGCGCAGTTCGCCAACGAGCTGCGCCAGCTCTTCCCCGACAACGCGGTCGAGTACTTCGTGAGCTACTACGACTACTACCAGCCCGAGGCCTACGTGCCGCAGACCGACACCTACATCGAGAAGGACTCCTCGATCAACGAGGAGGTCGAGCGGCTGCGGCACTCGGCCACCAACTCGCTGCTGACCCGACGCGACGTCATCGTGGTCTCGACGGTCTCCTGCATCTACGGCCTCGGCACCCCGCAGGAGTACGTCGACCGCATGCTGCGGCTCAAGGTCGGCGAGGAGCGCGACCGCGACTCGATCCTGCGCCAGCTGGTGGAGATCCAGTACACCCGCAACGACATGTCCTTCACCCGGGGCACCTTCCGGGTGCGCGGCGACACCCTCGAGATCTTCCCGGTCTACGAGGAGCACGCGATCCGCATCGAGTTCTTCGGCGACGAGATCGAGCGGCTCATGAGCCTGCACGCCGTCACCGGCGAGGTGCTCACCGAGGACACCGAGCTCTACGTCTTCCCCGCGACCCACTACGTCGCCGGCCCCGAGCGCATGGAGCGGGCCATCAAGGGCATCGAGCTGGAGCTGGAGGACCAGCTCGCCGCCTTCGAGAAGCAGGGCAAGCTGCTCGAGGCCCAGCGGCTGCGCATGCGCACGACCTACGACGTCGAGATGATGCGCCAGGTCGGGTCCTGCTCCGGCATCGAGAACTACTCGATGCACATGGACGGGCGCACCCACGGCTCGGCGCCCAACTGCCTGCTCGACTACTTCCCCGAGGACTACCTCCTCGTCGTCGACGAGTCCCACGTGGCGGTGCCGCAGATCGGTGGCATGTACGAGGGCGACATGTCGCGCAAGCGCAACCTCGTCGACCACGGCTTCCGCCTCCCCAGCGCCATGGACAACCGACCGCTGCGGTGGGAGGAGTTCCTGGAGCGGATCGGTCAGACGATCTACCTCTCCGCGACCCCGGGCGACTACGAGCTGGACAAGGTCGGCGGCGACACCGTCGAGCAGATCATCCGCCCGACCGGCCTCATCGACCCCGAGGTGGTGGTCAAGCCCACGAAGGGCCAGATCGACGACCTCATCCACGAGATCCGGCTGCGGGCGGAGAAGGACGAGCGGGTCCTGGTCACCACGCTGACCAAGAAGATGTCGGAGGACCTCACCGACTACCTCCTCGACGCCGGCATCCGCACCCGCTACCTCCACTCCGAGATCGACACCCTCAAGCGCATCGAGCTGCTGCGCGACCTGCGCCTGGGCGACTACGACGTGCTGGTCGGCATCAACCTGCTGCGCGAGGGCCTCGACCTGCCCGAGGTGTCGCTCGTCTCGATCCTCGACGCCGACAAGGAGGGCTTCCTGCGCTCCGACAAGTCGCTCATCCAGACCATCGGCCGAGCAGCGCGCAACGTGTCGGGCCAGGTGCACATGTACGCCGACAAGATCACCCCCTCGATGGAGATGGCGATCGAGGAGACCAACCGCCGCCGCGACAAGCAGATCGCCTACAACAAGGCCCACGGCGTCGACCCGATGCCGCTGCGCAAGAAGATCGCCGACATCACCGAGATGCTCGCCCGCGAGGACGAGAACACCCAGGCGCTGCTCGAGACCTGGGCCGGCACGGCCGCCAAGGGACGCGCCGGCGGTGTGAAGGTCCGTCAGCCCACCCCGGTGCTGGGGGAGAAGGCCGCCGGGACCCACGCCCCCGACGTCTCGGGCATGCCCAGCGCCGACCTCGCCCAGCTCATCCAGGACCTCACCGAGCAGATGCGCACGGCGGCGGCCGAGCTGCAGTTCGAGGTCGCGGCCCGCATGCGCGACGAGATCTCCGACCTCAAGAAGGAGCTGCGGCAGATGATGGAGGCCACCAAGTGAGCCTGGCGGGCCCCGACGCGGCGGCGGTCGTGCGCGAGGTGCAGGTCACCCTCGACGCCGCCGACCCGCGCGGGCTGGCCGGCTTCTGGCGCGCCGTGCTGGGCTACGTCGACGACGAGCCCCCGGCTGGGTTCGACACGTGGGAGGCGGCCCTGGAGGCCTGGGGCGTGCCGCCCGAGGAGCGGGGGCGGGCCTGGGCCGTCCACGACCCCACCGGCAGCGGCCCGCGGCTGTTCTTCCAGCGGGTGCCCGAGGCGAAGACCACGAAGAACCGCGTGCACCTCGACGTGCGGGCCGCGCCGGGTCTCAGCGGCGAGGCGCGCATGGCCGCGCTCGAGGCCGAGTGCGAGCGCCTGGTCGCCCTGGGCGGCAGCCGGCTGCGGCGTGTGGACGCCGACGGCGCCGACGGCGCCGACGAGGGCATCATCGTGATGGCCGACCCCGAGGGCAACGAGTTCTGCCTCGACTGAGGCCCGGCCCCTGCTCCGACCACTGCTCCGACCACTGCTCCGACCACCCTTCCCAGCACCGGTCCGTCCGGCGCCCGACCCCTGGTGCGGCGCGGGCGTCGCGCGGGAGCAGGATGGGGGAGTGAACCCGACCGTCGAGCCCACGCTCCGCGCGGCCCTCCCGGTGTGGACCGTCGGCCTGCTGATCTACCTGCTGGCGGTGTTCCACCGCTCCTCCCTGGCGGTCGCCGGCCTGGCCGCGACCGAGCGCTTCGACATCTCCGCGGCCCAGCTGGCCACCTTCACGATGCTGCAGCTGCTCGTCTACGCCGCGATGCAGGTGCCGGTCGGGCTGCTCGTCGACCGGTTCGGCTCGCGCAGCGTGCTGCTGACCGGCGCCGTCGTGCTCTCCGCGGCCCAGGCCGGCTTCGCACTGGCCGAGACCTACCCGCTGGCGCTGCTGGCGCGCTTCTTCGTCGGTCTCGGCGACGCCATGACCTTCATCTGCGTGCTGCGCACCCTCGCGATGTGGTTCGCCCCGCGACGCATCCCGCTCATCACCCAGCTGACCGGCACCCTCGGCCAGGTCGGCGCCATCGGGGCGGCGGTGCCCATGACCTGGGCGCTCTCGACGGTGGGCTGGACGCGGGCCTACCTGTTCACGGCCTCCCTGGGCGTCATCCTGGCCCTCGTCGGCCTGGTCGTGCTGCGCGACACCCCCGACGCGCGCAACCTGCGCGGCGCCGCCCTGTCGCCGAGCGCCGTGCGCCGCAGCCTGGCCGCCTCGTGGGCCCACCCGGGCACGCGCCTGGGCTTCTGGATCCACTTCTCGACCCAGTTCAGCGCGACCACCCTGAGCCTGCTGTGGGGCTACCCGTTCTTCGTGCGCGGCGAGGGGCGCACGCCCACCGAGGCGGGCGTCCTGCTGACGCTGCTCGTCGTCGCCGTGGTCACCGGCGGGCCGGTGCTCGGCTGGCTCGTGGGTCACCACCCCTGGCACCGCTCGACCATGGCCCTCGTGGTGGTCACGGCGATCGCCGCCACCTGGACCGTCGTGCTGGCCTGGCCGGGGGAGGCGCCGTTCGGCGTGCTGGTCGTGCTGGCCCTGGTCTGCGGGGTGGGCGGTCCGGCCTCGATGATCGGCTTCGACGTGGGGCGCACCTCCAACCCCGCCGAGCGGCTGGCCAGCTCCACCGGCATCATCAACGTGGGCGGCTTCCTCGCCAGCCTGCTGCTGGTCGTGGCCATCGGTCTGGTGCTCGACTGGCGCACCCCGGGCGCGAGCACCTCCTACACCCCGGAGGCCTTCCGGTGGGCGATGGCGCTGCAGTACCTCCTGTGGGGCCTCGGGCTGGTGCAGATCACCCGCTACCGCCTCCGGGCCCGCCGCGTCATCGACCGGGAGGCCCTCCAGGCCGGGGTGCTGCCGTGAGCGAGGAGCGGGCGCCGCTGACCGACGACGGTCACCACGTGGTCATCGACGGGCGCCGCTGGCGTGCGACCGACCCGATGGTGCCCGAGGAGCGACGGGCCGAGCTCCAGCGGGTGCTCATGGCGTGGCGCCGCGACGTCAGGCGCACCCGCGGCACCGCGGAGGAGAAGCGCTCGCGCGCCGGCGTCCAGGCCGCCAAGGTCGCGCTCGGCGAGCGGGGCGAGCCGTGGTGGGAGCAGAGCGACGCCGAGCGACGTGCCCGCTGGGAGGCCGACGTGCCCACGCCCGACTGAGCGTGTGCCCCCGGCGCGAGGGCGCTGCTACCGCGACGACGGGCCGGCGTCAGGGCGCAGCCAGCGCGCCAGCAGGGGCGTGAGCAGCAGGATCACCACGAGCCGCAGCACCTGCACGGCCAGGACGTAGGTGACGTCGGCGCCGCTGTCGGCCGCCGTGGCCAGCACCGCGAAGAGCCCGCCCGGGGTGGTCGCGAGGTAGGCGGTGAGCCCGTCGACCTCCGTGGCGCGTGCCAGCACCGCGCCCATCGCGGCGGTCGAGACCACGAGACCCGCGATGAGCGCCAGCACGACCGGCAGCATCCTGGCGATGGAGCGCAGGCTCTCGCGGGTGAAGCGCAGCCCGACCTGGACGCCGATCAGCAGGTAGCCCACCCACTGCACCACCACCGGTACGCCGGCAGCGCCGAGCCACCCGGTGGCGGCGAGCACCGCCGCGACCAGCATCGGCCAGAGCAGCACGCCCGTCGGCACGGGCAGCGCGCGGGCCAGCGCCAGCCCGAGCACGAGCGACACCAGCACGAAGCCGGTCTCGGTGGCCAGCGCACCACCGTCGCTGCCCGCGGCACCCGTGACGCCGGCGTCGCCGGGCCCGCCCGCCCCGCCCGCGGGGGCGAAGACGACGCTGGTGACCAGCGGCATCGCCAGCAGCACGACGAGCACCCGGAGGTATTGCACGACGGTCACCACGCGCTCGTCGGCGCCCAGGTCGCGCGCCACGGCGACGATGCCCGACGCGCCGCCGGCGATGAGGGCGAAGGCGCCGGTGACGGGGGAGACGTCGCGCCGCAGCGCCAGCAGCCGCCCGGCGCCGAGACTGAGGGCGAGGGTGCCGAGGGTGACCAGGGCGATGGGCAGCAGGTCGCGACCCGCCTGCTGGAGCGCGGCCACGCTCACCATGGCCCCGATGGTGACGCCGATGACGCCCTGCCCGATGCGGAAGGCAGCCGGCGGCACCCGCAGCTCGGTCGGGGAGGTCAGGGCGTGCGCCATGCCGCCCACCAGCGCCCCGAAGAGCACCGGCGAGGGCAGCCCGAGCGCCCCGAGCCCGAGGCTGACGGCCGCGGTGACGACGAGCACCAGCACGGCGGCCCGCGGGGCCGACCGCGGCCGTCCGGGCCCGGGGGCGGCGCTCAGCGGGGGATCACCGAGAACAGCACCTGGCGCTTGACCATGGCCCAGATGGCCAGCACCACCACGGTGTGGATCAGGGTGCCCTGCCAGAAGCCCGTGCGGTCCAGGCCGGGCACGTTGGCCACGGCCAGGGCGAAGAAGACGTGGACGATGAAGACGTAGAGGCTGGCCTGCCCCATCGGGATCCACAGCCAGCCGATGGCCTTGTCGATGGGCTTCCAGCAGGTGGTGAGCACCGCGAAGGCCACGACCACCACGAGCACCAGGTCGATGAGCCGCCCGGGCTGGAGGAAGACGCGGATGTAGAAGTTCTCCAGCAGCCAGGCGTAGCTGTCGGCGGGCAGCGGGGCCGGGGCGAGGCCGCCGTGGGCGTTGCCCCACCAGACCCAGGCCAGCACGGCGGCGTAGCCCACCACGAAGGCCGCGGTCGCGAGCTTCCCGGGCCGGGTCGTGAGCACCCGGGTGATCTGGCGCCGGTAGTAGCCCACGACCAGGCCGTGGGTGAAGGCGACCTGCCAGATGAGCAGGGGGAAGACCGCCTCGAACTGCGAGGGCAGCCAGTGCGGGTCGTCGATGGTGGCGTAGACGTAGCCCGCCCACGACACCGCGAGGACCACCCACCACATCCGGCGCCGGATCAGCCACATCAGCGCCGGCAGCAGCAGGCTGAGCACGACGAAGAGGCCCATGATGTTGAAGACCCACGGCCCCATCTCGAGCAGCAGCAGCTGGCGGATCGCGTAGCCGGGTGGCGGGTAGTCGAAGAGCCGCGGGAAGTTCGCGTAGAGGTCGTAGACCTGCCCGGCGACGGCGCCGCCGTTCTCACCCGTGCCGCGGTCGGTGAAGGTGGTGATGTCGGAGGCGTCGACCAGGGGGAGGCGGCCGAGCAGGTAGACGAGGACGACGACCACCAGGGCCACGACGTACTGCTTGCGGGCGCGCTTGAGCATGACGACCGCCGTGGCGCGCTCGCCGAGCTTGCGCACGGTCGGCTCGTAGATCATGCCCAGCACGACCCCGGAGAGCAGCACGAACATCTCGGCGCCGGTGATCGCCCCGATGGCCTTGAGCGACACGAACGAGTACGGGCTGTTGAGCTCGATGTGGGTGACCACCACGGTGATGATGATCATGCCGCGCAGCAGGTCGAGCCGACGGTCGCGCGGGTCGTGCTCGTCGGGGTAGCGCCACGACGGGAGGAAGCGGCCGGCGAACCCGGCGAAGAGGAACAGCGCCGCCAGCAGCACGGCGCACAGCACGATCCAGTCCAGCTCGTTGCCCAGGTCGGTGCCGAGCACGCGACCCTGGGCGCTGGCGGTGTTGGCGGTCTCGAGGTCGAGCACGTTGGTGACCGGCCCCAGGTCGACGCCGGCGGCGCTCAGGTCCTCGCGCAGCGGGCGACCCAGGCCGTCGACGGTGGCGCGCCAGTCGACGGTGCGCCCGCCCGCCTCGTCCTCGGGGCGCTCGACCTCCAGCCAGGTGAGCGCCGCCACGAGGGGGCGCTCGGGCAGGGCGGCGAGCACCTGGCGCCACCAGTCCTGCTTGACCTCGCGGGACCCGGCGCCGCCGGCCTCGGGCACCCACAGCGCCGCGGTGTCGAGCAGCACGGGGGTGTCGCCGGGCGCGGCGAAGCGGTCGTAGAACGACTCGCGGGAGGTGTCGTCGGCGTAGCCCCACGTCTCGTCGAGACGGGCCTCGAAGGAGCCGGCGGCCGGCACCTCGTTGACCCCGTCGGGGCCGGCGGGCTCGGTCTCGGTGCCGCCGAAGGAGAACAGCGACAGCCCGACCCAGTCGACGGCGTCGTCGCCGGGGTAGTAGGGCGCGTAGGGGTCGTCGGCCTCGTCGAGGGTCCCGTCGCCGTCGGTGTCGAGCACGTCGACCTCGACCTGCCCCGAGGGGTCCACCGCGCGGGCCGACCCGCCGAAGGGGTAGCCCGCTCCGTAGGAGGGCGACCAGACCATCGCGGCGTGCTCGGTGGCCTCGTGCACGGCGTCGGCGACGGTGCGGAAGGCCTCGACGTACGCCGTCGGCTGCTGGCCCCAGGGGGTCCAGGTGCCGTTCATCTCCGGGGCGAAGCGCACGAGCACGTAGCTGTCGTAGGCGCGGTGGAGGTCGACCAGCGCGTCGGCCAGGTCGGCGGCGTCGGCGGTTCCGAGGTCGGCCAGGGCCTCGTCGGGCTCCAGGGTCAGCACCGCCACGGCGCCCTGCGTCGCCGCCTGCTCCCCGAACTGGCGCAGGTACGTCGTGTCCTCGGCCCCCAGCGGGTAGGACACCCGCTGGGAGTACAGCGACGGCGTCGCGCCGAGACGGCGGGAGTAGTCGGCCGGGAGGTCCTGGGCCCAGTCCAGCGTCGGGCCGAACCACGGTGCTCCCGCAGCCGGTGCGGGCACGGGGTCGTCGTCGCGTCCGGCCGACGTGCTGGCTCCGGCGGCCCGGGGCAGGAGCAGACCCGCCAGGAGGCCCGAGAGGAGGCAGACCGCCACGGCGGAGAGGACGGCGCGGAGCGCGGCGGCGGGCCGTCGCCCGCCCGGGGTGAGGGGGGTCATGGGGGGTCCGATCAGGTCAGCGCAACCAGGGCGGCCGCATCCGACGTCGGCGGATCGACAGGGCGACCATGGCCGCGGCGAGCAGGACGACGACGGCCGAGACCACCCCGAGGGCGAAGGGCGGGACGCCGCTGTCCTGGGGCCCGGCGGCCTCGTCGTCGGACTCCGACGTGGGGCTGGCCGCGGGCGAGCGGTCGTCCGCGTCGGAGTCGCCGGCGGTGCGGTCGGGGTCGGTGCCGCTGGTGGTGCCCGCGACGGGACCGAGGTCGTAGCCGCTGTCGAGGAGGTCGGTGCGGAAGGCCCGGGCGATGGCGGGGTTGGCGGTGAGGCCCCACTCGACCGCGTTGCCGATCTCGGGCTCGTCGCGCTCCTGCTCCAGCCAGAGCACCCCGCCGAGTCGCGGTCGCTCCTCGGTCGCGGCGAGCACCTGGCGCCACCACGGCCGCTGGATGGCCAAGGCGTCGGGGCCGTCGGCGCGGGGGTTCCACAGCGCCGACGTGGTCAGCAGGAAGGGCTGGTTGGGGGTGCCGGCGAAGCGGACGTAGAAGGTCTTGCGCCCCAGGTCGTCGCCGTAGCCGAAGCGCTCCTTGAAGCGCTCGTCGAGCTCGTCGGGCGCCGGCACCGTGTTGGCGCCGAACTGCTGGGTCACGCCGTAGCGCAGCATCGTCAGGCCCACCCAGTCCACGACGTCGTCGCCGGGGTAGTAGGGGCCGTAGGGGTCGTCGGCCTCGGTGACCCGCCCGTCGCCGTCGGTGTCGAGCACCCGACGCGCCGCGGGACTGATCGCCGGGGCGTCGGCCGAGGTCGTCGTGGAGTTGACCGCGCGGTCGAAGGGGTAGCCGGCGCCGTAGGCCGGCGCCCACACCATGGCGGCCTCGTCGGTGGCCGCGTGGACCCCGTCGGCCACGGTGGTGAAGGCGCGCACGTAGTCGCGCGGCTGCTGGCCCCACGCGGTCCAGGAGCCGTTCATCTCCGGCGCGAAGCGCACCAGGAACGTGCTGCCGTCGGCCTCGGCCAGGTCGGCGAGGAGCCGACCGAGGCGCTCGGCGTCCTGGGCGTCGGGCTCGGTGAGGGAGGTCGGCTGGAGCGTCACCACCGCGACGGCGCCCTCGTCGGCGGCCTGGTCGGACAGGTCGGAGACGGCCTCGTCGGTGCTGTCGTTGAGGGGGTAGACGAACGAGCGCCCGAAGAGCGACACGTCGGTGCCCAGTCTGTCGACGTAGGCCTCGGCGGTGTCGGTGCGCCAGTCGAGGTCGGGTCCGAACCAGGGCGCACGCGGCTCCGGCTCGGTGGCGGCGTGGGCGGGCACGACCGACGTCGCGAGCAGTCCGCCGGCCAGGACGGCCGCGGCGCCCGCTGCGAGACGTCCCGCGAGCGCGGTCACGACAGGTCGCATCGCATGCTCCAGTGGTTGCGCCCGTCGGCGCTGTGGAACGACAGGTCCGTCAGCGAGGCCAGCGCGAGCGCCAGCCCACGACCCGACTCGGCGTCCTCGTCGGGCATCGTGACGCGGCTGAGGTCGATCGCCGCGGGCTCGCCGTTGTCGGCGAGGTCGATGAGCACCTCGGCGTCGGTCACGCCCAGGGTGATCGTGAACCGCCGGCCGTCGCCGCGCTCGTCGGCGGCGGGGCGTCCCGAGTCGACCTCGAAGGCGTGCTCGATGACGTTGGCGAGGATCTCGATCACCGCCATCTCCACACGCATCCGCTCGGCGACCGGCACCTCCTCGTGCTGCTGCCACAGGTGCTCGAGCAGCACGTGCACGAGGTCGAGCATCTCCTCGCTCGCGGGGGCCGAGAGCTCCAGCCGGTCGGGGAGGGCCTGCAGCGTCGAGGACTCAGTCATCGAAGGCCCCGTCGACGGTGTCGCGCGGACGCAGGATCTTGGTCAGGTTGGTCAGGTCGAGCACCGTCAGGACGGCCTCGGTGGGGCGCGCGATGCGCAGGTCGCCACCCTGCTGGCGGGTCGACTTGACCCCGCCGATCAGCGCGCCGAGGCCGGAGGAGTCGATGAAGCTGGTGTCGGCGAGGTCGACCACGATGCGGTGCGTGCCGCCGGCGACCAGGTCGGCCAGCACGCTCTTGAGCTGACGGGCGGCCACCATGTTGAGGCGTCCCTCGGGGCGGACGACACCGATCCCGCTGGCGGTGGTGTCGACGTGGAACTCGGTCATGCTGCTCCCTCTGCGTGGCTCTGCCCGGAGGCCCGGTCAGGCGTGTGGCTGGTCGTGGGCGTGCTGCTGGTCGTGGGGTCGGTGCCGGCAGCGCCGGCAGCGTTGGCGGGGCCGGAGCTGCTGCCGGTGGTGCTGGCGGTGGTGCTGGGGCCGCCGGTCGGGCCGGCGGGCGTCGGCGGCGCGTCGACGGGCTCGAAGCCGCGGTAGCGCGCGGCCTTGATGATGACGGAGAAGATCGCGAGGTCGAAGGCGACCCACAGCAGGTTGAGCACCGTGCCGACACCGCCGGCCTGGCCCGCGGCGAGCCGCGCGACGCCGACGACGCTGGCCACGACGAGCGCGCCCATCGCGATCAGCTGCGGCCGCACCAGGTGCCAGGCGGGCCCGGTCGGGCTGCGCTTCTCCTTGGGGGTGACGGCGAAGTCGAGCGAGCGGCCCATCACGACGTTGCCGAAGGCGGAGGTGAAGGCGCGGATCCAGGTCGGGAAGAGGGCGAGCGAGTACTGCTGCCCGCGCCAGGTCTTGCGGCCGTTGGCGACGACGAGGAACAGCAGCTGGTTGACGACCAGGAACGGCACGAGGCGGATGAAGAAGTCCGAGCTCAGCGCCTGCACCGGCAGCACGCCGAAGACGAGGTAGATCACAGGGGCCGCCAGGTAGATGATCGCGGCGAAGCCCGACAGGTAGCTCCACATGGTGGAGAAGTACATGAGTCGCTGGCCCCACGTCAGGCGCCGCTGGCTGAGCGGGTTCTCCCGCATCATCACCTGCATGGTGCCCTGGGCCCAGCGCAGCCGCTGGGTCAGCATCGTCTCGAGGTCCTCCGGGGCGAGGCCGAAGGCGAGGTTCTCGTCGTGGTAGGCCGACTTCCAGCCAAGGCCGTGCATCCGCATGCAGGTGGCCATGTCCTCGGTGACCGAGATCGTCGCCATGGGCATCACCGCCTGCGCCTCGCCGTGACGGTCCACGTTGACGGAGTCGACGAGGGCCTGCACCGAGTCGATCGCGCCCAGCGGGGACCAGTCGCGGTGCGACATGCGCTCGAGCACGCTCTGCGGGTCGACGAGGCTGCCGTCGCCCTCGCCGGACTGCTCCTCCAGGGCGGCGATGGCCTCGAGGTCTGCGGCCATCACCTCGAGGTCGGAGGCCACGAGCCGACGGCGGACCTCCTCGACCGTGCGCTGGAAGTCGTAGGTGACGTCGAACATCGCCTCGCCGCGCCCCAGCCGCTCCCGGGCGTCCTTGACCGCCTGCTCGACCTCGCCGAGGGCGTCGCGCACGAGGGTCTCCTCGCGCGGGGTCTGGCGGCGTGCCTTCTTGATGACCGACTCGCCGTAGTACAGGTTGCGCCACACCTTGAGCGCCATCTCGTCGGCGTAGCGCACGACGCCGATCTGCATGAGCGCGTCGCGGCGCAGCACGGCGTTGGAGCCGCAGAAGAAGGCGGCGTTCCAGCCGTCCTTGCCGGCCTGGATCGGGCCGTAGAACAGCGGCGCCTGGCTGCCGAGCGGGTCGTCGTCGGGCACGTTGACGAAGAACTGGTTGGTCTGGACCAGCCCCATCTTCTCGTCGCGGAAGTAGCCCAGGGTGCGGTCGAGGATCTGCGGCTCCGGCACCTGGTCGGCGTCGAGGATGAGCAGGAACTCGCCCTCGGTCTGCTCGAGGGCGTTGTTGAGGTTGCCCGCCTTGGCGTGCCGGGGCATGTCGACCCAGTCCTGCGAGCGGGTGATCCAGCCGACCCCGGCGGCCTCGGCCGCCGCGCGCATCTCCGGGCGGTTGCCGTCGTCGAGGATCCAGGTCTCGTGGGGGTAGCGGATGTCCAGCGCGGCCCGGGCGGTGGCCATGACGAGGTCGATGGGCTCGTTGTAGGTCGTGATGAGGACGTCGACCGTCAGGCCCTCCTCGGGCAGCGGGGGCTCGCCGCGCTCCTTGAGCCGCCACATGCCGAGCCCGAACAGCAGCGAGTCGACCAGGCTGTAGGTCTCCGCGACGACGAGCGGCACGGCCAGCCACCAGGCGTCCCAGTTCACCGAGAACAGCCACCGCCACACGACGTAGTTCAGGCCGAGGATGGCCGTCACCAGGACGATGGACCGGATCAGCAGCAGCCGGCGGGTCATGGGCTGTCCTCCTGCGAGGGCGAGAGGGGGGCGGGGGAGGGGGCGTAGTAGACGGCGACCGCGGTCACGTCGTCGAGGGGGGTGCGCTCGCGCGCCAGCAGGGCGATCCCGGCGAGCAGCGAGTTGACGTCGTCGTGGGCGGCGACGAGGGCGCCGATCGGCTCCCACCAGCGCACCTGCTCGTCGACGAGGTCGAGCAGGCCGTCGCTGAACATCAGCACGCGGTCGCCGGGCTCGAGCTGCACGTCGAGCTCGCCCCAGTGGTCGTCGGGCAGGACGCCGATCGGCGCGTCGGAGCCGCCGAGGCGCACGACCTCGCCGTCGGGCCGCACCACCAGGCACAGCCCGCTGCCGGCGTCGACGTAGCGCAGGTAGCCGTCGTCGAGGTCGATGGCGGCCTCGAAGAGCGTCACGAAGGACTCCGTGCGCTCGAGGTCGGCCATCAGGCTGCGCGCGACCTGGGTGACGGTGACGCCGAGGTCGACGCCCGCGACGACGGCGGAGTGGGTGCCGCGCAGGGCGGAGCGGACCCCGGCCCCCACCAGCGCGGCTCCCGTGCCCTTGCCCATGACGTCGCCCAGACCGAGGTGGGCCACGCCCTGGGCGATGCCGTAGTCGTAGAAGTCGCCGCCGACGGCCAGGGAGGGCAGGCACATCCCGTTGATGGTCCAGGAGTCGGAGCTGAGGGCGCGCGCGGGCAGCATCGAGGACTGCACCCAGGTCGCCTGGGTCATCTCGGTGGAGGCCACGAGCTCCTGCTGGGCCCAGGCGGCCATGTCGTCGAAGGCGGTCAGCCGCTCCGCGTCGAGGCGGCGCGGGCGGGTGTCGTAGATGGCGAACGTGCCCACGACGTTGCCGGCCGGGTCGAGGATCGGCTGGGCGGCGTAGAACCGGATCCCGAGGTCGGTGACCGCCGGGAGGTGGGCGAAGCGCTCGTCGAGGGAGGCGTCCTCGACGATCAGCAGCGCGCCGCCGGCGTGGGTCTCGTCGCACAGGCAGTCGACGCGGGGCAGCTCGCGGCCGGGCAGGCCGTACATGCCGGGGAAGAGGGCACGGTCGCCGTCGAGCACGGTGACGCTGGACATCGGCACGTCGAAGACCAGGTGGGCCAGTCGGGCGATGCGGTCGAAGCGCTCCTCGGGGCGGTCGAGCTGGAGCCCGAGCGACTCCACGGCCCGCTGCCGACGGCCCTCCTGGGCCGCGTCGAGCGCGTGCGGCATCGCGGTGGTGCTCCCCATGTGTGTCGAACCCTTTCAGGGCTGTGTCCCGAATGCGCCAACTCTGTCACGTCACAGGCGCCTCGCGTGTCACAACCTAGGAAGTCGTCGGCCGCTCCCGCATCCCCCGTTCGGCCACCGGGCCGCCCCTCGCGCCGCGGGCGCCGACCCGGTGCACGGGTGCGGCGACGCGGCTCCGGGCGACGCGATAGCGTGGCACCGACGTCGAGTCGAGGGGGTCGAGCGTGTCGAAGGGTCAGCGCGTCGTGGTCGTCGAGGACGACCCCGACATCAGCGCCACGCTGGTGATGGTGCTCGAGCGCACCGGGCTCGAGGTCCACGCCACCGACCGCGGCGAGCGGGCCGTGGAGCTGGTGCGCGAGCTGTCGCCCGACCTGGTGACCCTCGACCTCACCCTGCCTGACATGGACGGCACCGAGGTGTGTCGCCGGCTGCGGGAGTTCAGCGACGCCTTCATCATGATGATCACCGGTCGCAGCGACGAGATCGACCGGCTCATCGGGCTCGAGGTCGGCGCCGACGACTACATGGCCAAGCCCTTCTCGGCCCAGGAGGTCCGGGCCCGGGTGGCGGCGCTCCTGCGTCGGGCGCGCTCGGCGGTCGAGGCGCCCCCGCTCACCATGGACGCCGGCGGTGGGCTGACCCTGCTGCCCAGCGCCCACACCGCCACCCTCGACGGGACTCCGCTGCCCTTCACCCCGGCGGAGGTCGACCTGATGGCGGCCTTCGCGAGCCGGCCGGGGGAGACCTGGACGCGTGGCGAGCTCGTGCGCACGGTGTGGCAGGGCGAGTTCATCGAGTCCGACTTCCTCGTCGACGTCCACGTCGGCAACCTGCGCCGCAAGCTGCGCCGCGCCGGCAGCAAGCGCAGCTGGATCCGCACCGTCGACGGCTCGGGCTACGTCTACGACCCGTCCTGACGGGCGCCGCGGTTGACGGTGAGCCCCACCAGCCGGGCCACCACCAGCGCGACGTAGAGCACCCCGGCCAGCATCTCGATCATCACGAACGAGCGTGCGTGGGGCAGCACGGGCACGACGTCGGACAGCCCGACGCTGGTGAGGGTCGAGAACGACAGGTAGAGCAGCTCGAACCATGCGCGGTCCTGCGCCGGGCCCGTGCCGACGAACGATCCCGGCCACACGACCTGGAGGGCCGCGTAGACGTAGGCGAAGCCCCAGGCCACGACCGTGAAGGCCGCGCCGGTGGCGAAGAGCTCGTCGCGCGTGACCCGGTCGTCGTGGAACAGGTAGCGGATCATGCTGTAGGAGACGTAGAAGTAGAACGGCGCGTGCAGCAGCGCCGAGACCAGCACGACCCAGGCGGTGTCGGGAGTGGCGGCCTCGAGCACCGTGAACACCATCGCCGGGGCACCCACCACCAGGGCGATCCAGTTCAGCGCCGGGGTGCGACGCACGGCCCACAGCGCCAGGCCGACCACGGCGATCTGCACCACGCCGATGAGCGCGCGCCCCACGACGCTGCCGTCGAGGAAGGGGTAGGCCAGGATCGCCAGCAGCTGGGCGCCGAGGAGCACCCCCGACGGCTGGTCGCCGAGCACGGGCCGGAGCCGGTGACGGTCGTCGCGGTCGACGCCGCTGCCCGGGGTCGGCCGCGTGGTGCGCTCGCGGGTCACGGGAGGTGGGCCTGCTTCCGCTCGAGCTTGCGGGTCACCGAGGCGATCGTCTCTTCACGGGTCAGCAGCACCCGCGCGTAGTTGACGAAGGTCGCCGCCATGACGATGGCCGGCCACGGGAAGGCGGGGTCGAAGCCCGGGCCGCCGAGGCCGATCGAGGCCCACACGACCCAGCAGACCAGGGTCGGGCCGAGGAAGCCGAGCAGCGCCTGGCGGCGCTCCGCGTCGTGGGCCGCGACGGCACGCGCGTGGATCTGGTCCGGGGTGAGCGCCCCGGGGCGTCCGGCGGGGACGCGCGGGCCCGCGACCTCGGGGACGGGCCGCTGCGGCAGGAGGTCGGCGAGGAGCGGGGGCACCTCCCCGAGCGTGCGGAGCCCGGAGGCCCTCGCGGAGCGCTCCTCGAGGTCGGCCGGGTCGAGACGCCCGTCGGCGTAGGCCTCCGCGAGCACGTCCTGCACGACCGAGCGGTCGCGGTCGGAGGCGCGCAGGGCCGCGTGCTCGGGCAGGCGCGGGTCGTGGGCGAACGACGACCAGACCCCGGGGACATCCACGCGCGTCATCCTAGGCCCGCCCGACCGGGGAGCCGGCCGATCCGTGCGGCCCGGCGCGAGGTCGCTGGCGCGGCACGACGAACGGGAGGACCATCGGACGGTGACCTCGACCGACGGGACCGCTGCGACCCCAGGGGCCGTCGTGACCTGCGACCTGGTCGTCGTCGGGGCCGGCCCGACGGGCCTCTTCGCGACCTACTACGCAGGCTTCCGCGGGCTCCGGGTGGCTCTCGTCGACTCCCTGCCCGAGCTCGGCGGCCAGGTCACCGCGATGTACCCCGAGAAGCTCATCCTCGACGTCGCGGGCTTCCCCGCCGT
Source organism: Nocardioides sp. Leaf285 (assembly GCF_001422955.1). NCBI lineage: Bacteria > Bacillati > Actinomycetota > Actinomycetes > Propionibacteriales > Nocardioidaceae > Nocardioides > Nocardioides sp. Leaf285. The sequence continues at coordinate 964,875 of NZ_LMNH01000003.1, forward strand.
GCGCGGACGCGACCTGGTGAGCGCCCTCGTCGAGCAGGCGGCCGGCGCCGACGCCGTGCACCTGCTCGGGCGCACGGCCTCGACCCTGGTGCACGGCGAGGACGAGGTGGTGGTCGGGCTCGACGACGGCACGCAGGTGCACGCCGGCGCCGTGCTGGTGACGGCGGGGATCGGGCGCTTCGCCCCGCGCCCCCTCGCGGCGGGTGAGGGCTGGCTGGGGCGCGGGCTGGAGTTCTTCGTGCCGACCAGCGAGCCCTACGCCGGGCGCGACGTGGTGGTCGTCGGCGGCGGTGACAGCGCGCTCGACTGGGTGCTGCACCTGGAGCCCGTGGCCCGGTCGGTCACCCTCGTGCACCGGCGTACGGCGTTCCGCGCCCACGAGCGCACCGTGGCGCAGGTGCGGGCCTCCTCGGCGCGCGTGCTGACCGACGCCGAGGTCGTCGCGCTGCGACCGGTGGCGGGGGAGGCCGGCCGGCCGCTGGCCGAGGTCGACGTCGCGCGGGGCGAGGCCCGGGCCGGGACGCGCGAGGTGCTGACGCTGCCGTGCCAGGCGGTGGTGGCGGCGCTCGGCTTCGTCGCCGACCTCGGTCCGCTCCAGGGCTGGGGACTGGACGTCGAGCGGCGCCACGTCGTGGTCGACGCGGCCATGCGCACGTCGCTGCCGCGTGTCTTCGCCGCCGGCGACGTGGCCGAGCACCCCGGCAAGGTCCGGCTGATCGCCACCGGCTTCGGGGAGGCGGCGACCGCGGTCAACAACGCGGCGGTGGTGATCGACCCGGCCGCCTCGACCTTCCCCGGCCACTCCAGCGCCCTCGGCTGAGGGGCGGCCGCGGGTCCGTCTAGGCTACCGGTGCGTAGCCCGCCGGGCCGCGCGTCGTCGTCGAGAAGGGTCGGGACACGAATGCGGGTGGCCTTGCTGTCCTACCGCTCCAAGCCGCACTGCGGGGGCCAGGGCATCTACGTCCGTCACCTCTCGCGCGAGCTGGTGGCCTTGGGGCACACCGTCGAGGTCTTCTCGGGCCAGCCCTACCCCGAGCTCGACCCGGGCGTGGCGCTGACGAAGGTGCCGAGCCTCGACCTCTACCGCGAGCCCGACCCCTTCCGCGTGCCCCACCTGCGCGAGTTCCGCGACCGTGTCGACGTGGAGGAGTTCGCCACGATGTGCGCCGCGGGCTTCCCCGAGCCCAAGACCTTCAGCACGCGGGTGGCGCGGCTGCTGCGCGAGCGAGCCGACGAGTTCGACATCGCCCACGACAACCAGGTGCTGGGCTACGGCATGCTCGACGTGGAGCAGGTCATGCCGCTCATCACCACGCTGCACCACCCGATCACCTTCGACCGCCGCATCGACCTCGAGGGCGCCACGCACCCGTGGCGCAAGGTGACGCTGCGCCGCTGGTACGGCTTCCTGCGGATGCAGGGTCGTGTGGCCCGCAGCGCCCGCCGCATCCTCACGCCCTCGGAGACCTCGCGGCGCGACATCGCCACCGACTTCGGCGTCGACCCCGCCCGCATGCAGACCATCCTGCTCGGCGTCGACGACGTCTTCGTGCCGCCGACCGAGCCGCGCGTGCCGGGCCGCATCCTGGCCATGGCCAGCGCCGACGCCCCGATGAAGGGCATCGCCACGCTGCTGGAGGCCTTCGCCAAGCTCCGCACCGAGCGCGACCTCGAGCTGGTGCTCGTGACGCGTCCTCAGCCGGGGGGTCGCACCGAGCAGCTCATCGACCGGCTCGCGATCGGTGACGCGGTCTCCTTCGTCCACGGCGTCTCCGACGAGGAGCTGGTGCGGCTCATGGGCTCCGCCGAGCTCGCGTGCGTGCCCTCGCTCTACGAGGGCTTCTCGCTGCCGACCGCCGAGCTCATGGCGTGCGCGACGCCCCTGGTCGTCTCGCGGGCCGGCGCCATCCCCGAGGTCGTGGGACCCGACGGCGAGTGCGCCGACCTGGTGGCCCCCGGCGACGTCGGGGAGCTCGAGGCCGCCCTGGCCGCGCTGCTCGACGACCCCGAGCGCCGCGCGAGGATGGGCGCCGCCGGGCGCCGACGGGTCGAGGAGATGTTCAGCTGGCGGGCGGTCGCGGCCACGGTGGCCGAGGCCTACGACGAGGTCGTCGCCGCCTGGAGGGCCGAGGGGCCCATGCCGTCCACCGGCCGCAAGGGCCGCCGCAGCAGGAGGAACGCACGTGCTGACCGTTGACTTCGACCGCCTGGGCCTGCGCCCCGGCGACCGCGTGCTCGACATGGGCTGCGGCGCCGGGCGCCACGCCTTCGAGATGTACCGCCGCGGCGGCGACGTGGTCGCCTTCGACCAGGACGCCGACGAGCTGGCCGGGGTGCGCGAGCTCTTCGTGGCCATGCGCGAGGCCGGTGAGGTGCCCGAGGGCGCCGAGGCCGACGTCAAGGAGGGCGACGCCCTGCAGCTGCCCTTCGCCGACGGGGAGTTCGACCGCGTCGTCGCGGCCGAGGTGCTCGAGCACATCCCGGCCGACATCCAGGCCATCGAGGAGCTCGTGCGCGTGCTGCGGCCCGGCGGCACCCTGGCGGTCTCGGTGCCGCGGTGGTTCCCCGAGATCGTCAACTGGAAGCTCTCCGACGACTACCACAACGTCCCGGGCGGCCACATCCGCATCTACTCCGACAAGGAGCTGATCGGCAAGCTCGCCAACGCCGGGCTGGCCTTCGAGGGCAAGGACTACGCCCACGGCCTGCACTCGCCCTACTGGTGGATCAAGTGCGCCGTGGGCGTGCGCAACGACGACCACCCCCTCGCCAGGGCCTACCACCGGCTGCTGGTGTGGGAGATCATGAAGCAGCCGCGCGCGCTGCGCGTGGCCGGCCGGGTGCTCGACCCGCTCATCGGCAAGAGCATGGTGCTCTACTTCCGCAAGCCGTCGGCGGCGCATGTCTGAGCGGCTGCCGCACGTCGAGGGCGTGCTCAGCCCGGGCCAGGTGGCGCAGACCGCGGCCAGCATCGCGCGGATGCAGGAGCCCGACGGGGCGATCCCGTGGACGACCGGCGAGCACGTCGACGTGTGGAACCACGTGGAGGCCGCGATGGCGCTGCTCGTCGGCGGCGAGGTCGAGGCCGCCGAGGCGGCGTACGACTGGGTGCCGCGCTGGCAGCGCGCCGACGGGTCCTGGCCGATGAAGATCGTCGCCGGGCAGGTCGAGGACGACCGCGGCGAGGTCAACATGAGCGCCTACCTCGCGGTGGGCCTGTGGCACCACTGGCTCGTGCGGCACGACGCGGCGTACGTCGCGACGCTGTGGCCGGCCGTGCGCGCGGGGCTCGACTGGGTGGTGGCCCAGCAGCTGCCCTTCGGCGGGCTCAACTGGACCCCCGACGACCAGGGGGCGCTGCTGGCCGGGTCGTCGAGCGTCTACCAGTCGCTGCGGGCCGGCGTCGCGCTCGCCGAGCTGCTCGACGACCCGCAGCCGGAGTGGGAGCTGGCCGGCGGCCGGCTCGGTCACGCCGTGCGCCACCACCGCGACCTGTTCCTGGACAAGTCCACCTTCTCCATGGACTGGTACTACCCCGTCCTCGGCGGTGCCGTGCGCGGGCCGGCCGCCTCGGCGCTGCTCGCCTCGCGCTGGGACGACTTCGTCGTGCCCGGGCTGGGCATCCGCTGCGTCGACACCAACCCGTGGGTCACGGGTGCCGAGACGTGCGAGCTCGTGCTCGCCCTCGACGCGGTCGGCGACCACCGGGGCGCGCTGCGGCTGCTGGGCGACGTGCAGCACCTGCGTCACGAGGACGGCAGCTACTGGACCGGCTGGGTGTTCGGCGACGACGTCCACTGGCCCGGTGAGCAGACCACCTACACCGCGGCCGCCGTGCTGCTCGCCGTCGACGCGCTGGGGGAGACCTACGGTCACGCCACCCCGGGCTCGGGGATCATGCGCGGCACGTCGCTGGCCCCGCACTTCGCCGAGATCGCGCTGGAGTGCGGGTGCCCGTCGCCCGACTCAGCCGACCGGCTCTCCCGCCCGTCCTGAGTCGCGCCGCAGCACCCGCATCGAGCCGACGGTCTCCACCTCGCTGAAGGCACCGCCCGCCAGCGCCCGCTGCACGACGTGCCAGGGCGCCTGGCCGCCGTCGGCGGGGTCGGGGAAGACGTCGTGCACCACCAGGAGCCCGCCGGCCTCGACCCACGGCGCCCAGCCGCTGTAGTCGTTCTGGGCGTGCTCCTCGGCGTGCCCGCCGTCGATGAAGACCAGCGACAGCGGGGTGCGCCAGTGGCGCGCGACCGTGGTGCTGGCCCCGACCACCGCGACGACGAGGTCCTCGAGCCCGGAGCGCTCCAGGGTGCGCCGGAAGACCGGCAGCGTGTCCATGCGACCGGTCTCGGCGTCGACCAGGCTCGCGTCGTGGTGCTCCCAGCCGGCCTGGTTCTCCTCCGAGCCGCGGTGGTGGTCCACCGTGAAGACCACCGCCTGCGGCCCACCGACCTCCCGGGCCGCGGCGGCGAGGTGGATCGCCGACTTGCCGCAGTAGGTGCCGACCTCGAGCACCGGCCCGTGGGGCAGGCGCTCGAGGGCGCAGCGGTGGAGCAGCAGCCCCTCGTCGAGGGGCATGAAGCCCTTCGCCGCCCCGGCGTGGTGCTGCCAGTCGGCTCCGGTCGGGTCCTGCGCGGTCGTGGGCACCGTTGGAGGCTAGCGCCGCGCCGGTGGGGCCGCGGAGCCGGTGGGCTCACACCGCGGCGAGCATGTCCTCGACGCGGCGGCTGAGGTCGCCGATGCTGAAGGGCTTGGTGACGTAGGCGTCCGCGCCGGCGGCGAGGCCGGCGGCGATGTCGTCGCGCGAGGAGCGGGCCGAGACCATGAGGATCTGCGGCGAGCCCGCCGAGGGCTGCGCCTTGAGCAGCCGGGCCAGCTCCAGGCCGTTCATGCCGGGCATGCTGACGTCCATCACGACCAGGTCGAAGGAGCCGGCGCTGACCTCGACCATGGCGTTCCACGACTCCGGCACGCTCTCGACCTCGTGGCCGTTCATCTCGAGCACCGTCGACAGCAGCTCGCGCACGTCGCTCTCGTCCTCGACCACCAACACCTTGGCCATGCCGGCCCTCCCTCGTCCAGACGTTTCACGGCGGAAGACCGCCCCCCTGCCACGAGCATGACACCGGTCGCCTGACGCGTCACGTCGAAGTGTCGAGACACCCGTGAAGAGGTCGTGAAGACGCCTGGTCAGACGGGTGCCCGTCGATCGGTGACGTGTCACGGGTCACGCGGGTCGGGAGCCCTCCTCGCCGGCCGCCACGGCCGGTGCCAGCGCCCTGCGGTGGCGGGCCCAGTGCCAGTGCAGGAAGCGGTCCACCGCGCGCACGACGGCCACCGAGCGCACCGAGGGCAGGACGTCGAAGGCGTGCTGGGCCCCCGGCAGCTCGGCGTAGACGACCGAGCGGCGCGAGGTCCGGCGCAGCGCCTCGACGAAGAGCCGGGCCTGGTCGACCTGCACCAGGCTGTCGAGGCGTCCGTGCACGACGAAGAAGTCGGGGGCCTCGGGCCCCACCCGCAGCAGCGGGGACCCGGCCTCGAAGGGCTCGGGGTCCTCGCGCCAGCGCCGGCGCAGGATCCGGGGCCCGAGGAAGCGGTCGCGCATCTGCACGGCGCTGCGCAGGCCGGTGGCCCCGGCCAGGTCGTAGACGCCGTAGTGCGGCACCGCGACCTGCACGGAGGTGTCGGCGTCCTCGAAGCCGGGCTGCCAGGCGGGGTCGCCGGGCGTCAGGGCCGCGAGCGCGGCGAGGTGGCCGCCGGCCGAGCCCCCCGTGATCGCGACGTACGACGGGTCGCCGCCGTAGGCCGCGACGTGCTCGTGGACCCACGCCAGCACCTTCTTCACGTCGACGATCTGCGCCGGGAACGGGTGCTGCGGGGCCAGCCGGTAGTTGGGGGCGACGCAGACCCAGCCGCGGGCGGCGAGGTGCTGCATCAGCGGGATGCCCTGGGTGTCCTTGGCGCCCAGCGTCCAGCCGCCGCCGTGGACCTGCACCAGCACGGGTGCGCCGCCCTCGGGCAGGCCGGCGGGGCGCTCGACGGCGGTGTAGACGTCGAGCAGGCCGCGCCGGCCCAGGGTGTCGTCGTAGGCGATGTCGCGCTCCACGTGCACCCCGGGCTCGCGCATGCGGAAGGGGTTGAGCAGCCGCCGCCACGGCACGCGCACGTCGCGGGGCACCTCGGTGTCGATCTCGTCGAGGTAGTCGACGCCGAGGGCGTCGACCAGGGCGCGGTCGGCCACCCCACGCGCCTGGGCGCTCGTGCGCAGCATCCAGGCCAGGCCGGCGGCGTTGGCGAGGGCCAGCAGCGCGCCGGTGCGGCTCAGCCCGCGCCGACGGGCGTGACGGGCGGTGTCGGCGGCCGTGGCCGCGAGCAGGTGCGGGGCGAGCTCGCTGGTGCCCCAGCCGGCCAGGAAGACCGGCACGGCTGTCCTGAAGCCCGGCACCGGGCGCAGCGCGTTGGCGACGAGCGCCGCGGTCAGGAGCTGGCGGAGCCGGAAGAGCATGACCCCGATGTTAACGATCGGTAACCGCAGGCGGGGCGGGTCTCGTCAGGGGGCCGGCCGCAGCTTGTCCTCGAAGAAGCCCAGCACGCGGTCGACCGCGCCCTGGTCGCGGTGCAGCGTCAGGGTCGCGTGCTTGCGTCCGGGCAGGTCGACGCGCACGAAGCCCTCGCCCAGCTCGCGGGTGAGGGTCTCGAAGCGGGTGCCGGTGGCGACGTCACCGTCGTACTGCACGCCGAGCACCTGGCACCCGCCCGCGACGCGCTCGCGCACCACCGCGAGGTCGGCGGGGGAGAGGTTGACGTCGCCCGCGCGGCGGCGGCCGACGGGGAAGGGCGCGGAGGGCTGGCAGACCACGGGCGCAGCGACGGAGGTGTCGACCATCATGGCCAGGGCGAAGCCCCCGGTGAAGCACATGCCCAGCGCGCCGACGCCCGGCCCGCCCAGCTCCGCGTGCAGGTCGCGGGCCAGGCTGCGCAGCCACCCGGCGACCGGGGTCGTCTCCCCGGTGGCGAGCTTCGTGAACTCCCGGCTCACGCACACCTGGCGGAAGGCCCCGGCGACCGAGCGGGCTCCGACCGGGGCCTCGGGGGTGCCGAAGAGGTGGGGCATGACGACGGTGAAGCCGGCGGCCACCACCTCCTCGCCGAAGGCGATGACCTGCGGGGTGAGCCCGGGGATCTCGTGGATCACCACGACCCCGGGGCCGCTGCCCTTGCGGTAGGTCGGGTGGGTCGTGCCGTCGGCGGTGTGCTCGCCGAGGGTCCAGGAGTCGAGGAGGGTCATGGCCGGCAGTATGGCCCTCGCCGGTCCGGGCGGCACGGGCACGCGGCGCCGCAGGGTCCGGCCCGAGGGGGGAGCCCGGGCAGCGCGATGCTGCCTAGGGTCGGCCCATGCCGGACTCCGACCCGTCGCGCCACGTGCGCCTCGTGCTGCCCCACCAGCTGTTCACCGAGCACCTCGACGCTCCGGCCGGCACGGTCTTCGTGCTCCTCGAGCACGACCTGCTCTTCCGCCAGTACCGCTTCCACGCCCAGAAGCTCGTGCTCCACCGCGCCTCGATGGTCCGCTTCGCCGAGCGGCTGCGCGAGGCCGGCTTCGAGGTCGAGCACGTCGAGACCTCCGCCTCCGCCACGAGCCACGACCGGCTGGTCGGCTGCCTCGACCGGCTGCGCCCCGACCGGGTGAGCGTCTACGACGTGGTCGACGACTGGCTCTCGCGCGACCTCACCGCCGCCCTGGCCGACCACGGCTACGAGCTGCGCTCCGAGGACGTCCTGGAGACGCCGTGCTTCCTCACCTCCCGCGCCGACGTCGCCGAGCAGGTCGGCAGCGGCGGTCGGACGGCGCGCATGCAGCACTTCTACGCCTGGCAGCGTCGGCGTCTCGACGTGCTGGTCGAGGGCGACCAGCCCGTCGGGGGCCAGTGGTCCTTCGACGCCGACAACCGCAAGAAGCTGCCCAAGCAGCACCCCGTGCCCGCGGTCGCCCGGCCCGGCGCCGACGGCGGGCCCGAGCGGCACCCGGCCGTGGCCGACGCCATCGCCTGGGTCGGCGAGGAGTTCCCCGACGCCCCCGGCGACGCGGAGGCCTTCGCCTGGCCGACCTCGCACGACGAGGCGGAGGCGATGCTGGAGGAGTTCCTCGCCGAGCGCTTCACCGAGTTCGGGCCCTTCGAGGACGCGATCTCCCGCGAGCACCCGTGGGTGTTCCACGCCCTGCTGACCCCGGGCCTGAACATCGGGCTGGTCACCCCGGCCCACGTGCTGGAGCGGGCGCTCGACGTGGGGTCCTCCGAGGAGGTGCCGCTGGCCTCCCTCGAGGGCTTCGTGCGCCAGCTCATCGGCTGGCGCGAGTACATGCGCGCCACCTACGTCGTCCACGGGCGCCGCATGCGCAGCGGCAACCGGCTGGCCCACACCCGGCCGCTGGCCGAGGGCTGGTGGACCGCGCGCACGGGGCTGGCTCCGGTCGACCTGGTGCTGGAGCGGGTGCTGGCCCACGGCTACGCCCACCACATCGAGCGCCTGATGGTGCTCGGCAACGCGATGTGCCTGCTGCGCGCCGAGCCCGACGCCGCCTACGAGTGGTTCATGGAGATGTTCGTCGACGCCTACGACTGGGTGATGGTGCCCAACGTCTACGCCATGAGCCAGTTCGCCGCGGGCGAGGCGATCACCACCAAGCCCTACGTGTCGGGGTCGAACTACCTGCGCAAGATGTCGGACCTGCCGGCGGGGGAGTGGCGCGAGGACTGGGACGCGCTCTACTGGACCTTCGTGCGCGACCACCACGACGTCTTCGCCGGCAATCCCCGCTCGCGCATGATCGCCAACCTCTACGACGGCCTGGACCCGTCGACCAAGGCCGCCCACACCCGGCGCGCCCACAGGTGGCTGTCCTGATGGCGCGGCTGCACTCCCTCGAGCTGCTGCCCGACGAGGCGGGCCAGGTCGCCGTACGCCGGCAGTGGCAGGCCCTGCGCGACGCCGGCCTGCCCTCCCAGCTCGACCACCGCGGCAGCTCCAACGCCGCCCACGTCAGCGTGGTGGAGGCCCCCGCGCTGTCGAGCGACGCCCTCGACGTGGCGACGGCGCGCCTGGGCTCGCTGCTGCCGGTGACCGCCGTGGTCGGCGGCGTCCTGCTCCTCGGCGGCGGTGGCGGCCGCGTGGCCCTGGCCCGCCCGGTGCAGCTGAGCGACGACATGGTGCGCCGGGTGCTGGCGGTGCGGGTGCACGTGCCCGAGCGCCGCCACCACGGCTGGGTGCCCCACCTGACCCTCGCCCGGGGCCTCGACCGGTCCGACGTGCCCCGGGCCCTGGAGGCCCTGGGCGACCACGACGCGGCCCTCGAGCTGCGGCTGGCGTCGCTGCGCCACTGGGACCCCGACGCGGGCGAGGTCACCGACCTCGCCCGCTGAGGACCCGCCGTCCGGGGGTGCTGGTCAGACCCCGGCCGGCTCCGGCTCGCGGACCGGCTCGGGGGTGTCGCCGACGGGGGCTCCGCGACGCGGCGCGTGGTAGGCGTCGACGTCGAGGATGCCCTCGCGGCGGGCCACGATGGTCGGCACGAGCGCCTGGCCGGCCACGTTGGTGGCGGTGCGCATCATGTCGAGGATCGGGTCGATGGCCAGCAGCAGCGCCACGCCCTCGAGCGGCAGACCCAGGGTGGTGAGGGTCAGCGTCAGCATCACGACAGCGCCGGTGAGACCCGCGGTGGCGGCGGAGCCGACCACCGACACGAAGGCGATGAGCAGGTAGTCCTGCACGCCCAGGGTGATGCCGAAGATCTGCGCCACCGTGATCGCGGCCAGCGCGGGGTAGATGGCCGCGCAGCCGTCCATCTTGGTGGTCGCGCCGAGCGGCACCGCGAAGGAGGAGTACTCCTGCGGCACGCCGAGGTTGCGCGTCGTCACCTGCTGGGTCAGCGGCATGGTGCCCACCGAGGAGCGCGAGACGAAGGCGAGCTGGATCGCGGGCCAGGCGCCGGAGAAGAACTTCACCGGCGACAGGCCGTGCAGGCGCAGGATGACGGGGTAGACCACGAACATCACCAGCAGGCAGCCGACGTAGACGTCGACGGTGAAGACCGCCAGCGGCGCCACCAGGTCCCACCCGTAGGTGGCGACCGCGCGGCCGAGCAGGCCGAGGGTGCCGAGCGGGGCCAGCTTGATGATCCACCACAGGACCTGCTGCACGACGGCCAGCGCCGAGCGCATGAAGCCCAGGAACGGCTCGGCCTTCTCGCCGGCCTTCAGCGAGGCGGCGCCCACGACCAGGGCCACCACCACGATCTGCAGCACGTTGAAGGACGCGGCGCCCTCCTCGATCTCCAGGCCGAGCACGTTGGCCGGCACCAGGCCGGTGAGGAAGTCCAGCCACGAGCCGCTGGTGCCCTCGTACGTCGCGCCCGCGGCCGAGACGTCGGCGCTGCTGCCGGGGTTGGTGAGCAGGCCCAGCGTGATGCCGATCGTGACGGCCACCAGCGACGTGATCGCGAACCACACCAGCGTCTGCGTGGCCAGCCGCGCGGCGTTGGAGACCTCGCGCAGGTTGGTCACGCTGACCACGATGGCGGCGAAGACCAGCGGCGGCACGGCCGCGGTGAGCAGGCCGACGAAGGTGCTGCCGATGGTGTCGAGGGTCGTGGCCAGCCAGGCCACGTCCCAGGTGCGGGCCACCAGGCCCAGGACGACGCCGAGCACCAGGCCGAGGACGATCTGGGCCCAGAACGGGGTCCTGCGGACCGCCGAGAGTGCGTGCTTCACGGGACTGCCTTTCCGGAGGGGACTCCTGCCCAACCGGTCGGCGGCGCGCACGATTCCTGCGGCCCGGGTGGTGCGCCGCACAGTCGGCCCCGGGGCAGGCGGCCCGGGGCCCGGGGCGGCTAGAGCACGGCGTGGGGGCTGAGCACGCCCGCGGGGTCGAAGGCGCGCCGCAGGGCCCGCTGCACGTCGAGGGCGACGGGGTCGAGCTCGCGGGTCAGCCAGTGCTTCTTCAGGGTGCCCACGCCGTGCTCGCCGGTGATGGTGCCCCCCAGCGCGAGCGCGGCCTCGGTGATCCGGTCGAAGGCGCGCATGGCGGTCGCGCGTCCGTCGGGGTCGGTGTGGTCGTAGACGATCGTGGGGTGCAGGTTGCCGTCGCCGGCGTGCCCGAAGACGCCGATGGTCAGGCCGAGGTCGTGGGCGACGGCCTCGACCGCGCCGATCAGGTCGACCACCCGGGCCCGGGGCACGCAGACGTCGTCGAGCAGCCAGTCGCCGCCGCGGTCGGCGGCCAGGCGCTCGAGCGCGGGCAGGGCGAGGCGTCGCGCCTCGAGCAGCATCTCCGCCTCCTCGGCGTCGTCGCTGCGCGCCACGTCGACGGCTCCCGCGCCGGTGCAGTGCGCCTCCACCTGCTCCAGCAGCGTCGCCGCCCCGGGCCCGGCGTCGTCGGACTGCACCAGCAGCAGGGCGGCGACGTCGCCGAGGCCCATGCCGGCGTGGGCGTCGACGGCCCGCACGGTGGTGCGGTCGAGCACCTCCAGCAGCGAGGGGGTCAGCCCGGCGGCCGCGATCCGGGCCACCGCGTCGCCGGCCGAGGCGAGGCGGTCGAAGGAGGCCACGAGGGTCTGCGGTGCGGCGGGCGCCGGCAGCAGGCGCACGGTGACCTCCGTGACCACGCCCAGGGTGCCCTCGGAGCCGACGAAGAGGCTGGTGAGGTCGTAGCCGGCCACGCCCTTGACCGTGCGGGTGCCGGTGCGCAGGACCCGGCCGTCGGCGAGCACGACCTCCAGGGCCTCGACGAAGTCGCCGGTGACGCCGTACTTGACGCAGCACATGCCGCCGGCGTCGGTGGCGACGTTGCCGCCGACCGTGCAGAAGGCGACCGACCCCGGGTCGGGCGGGTAGAAGAGGCCGGCCCCGGCCGCGGCGGAGCGCAGGTCCCCGGTGACGACCCCCGGCTGCACGACCGCGAGCCGCTCGACGGGGTCGACCTCCAGCACGCGGTCCATCCGGTGCAGCGACAGCACGGCGCTCCCGGCCGGCGCGTTGGCGCCGCCCACCAGGCCGCTGCCGGCGCCCCGGGGCACGACGGCCACGCCGGCCGCCGAGGCGGCGCGCAGGCAGGCCTGCACCTCGGCGGTGCTGCGCGGGGCGAGCACCACCGACGGCGTGGCGCGCTCGGTGAGCCGCGACTGGTCGTGGGCGTAGCCCGCGACGACGTCGGGGTCGTCGATGAGCACTCCGGCAGGCAGGGCGTCCCAGGTCATGTGCCGACCGTACCCACCGCGCTCGGGCCGACCTCGGCGTCGGGCGGCCGGCGTGGCCGTCGTGCGCGGCTAGGGTCGGCCCATGCCGATGCCCGAGCCGCTCTCGCCCGAGGAGCAGCGGGTGCTCGGCGCGCTGCTGGAGAAGCAGGTGACGGTGCCCGCGTCGTACCCGCTCTCCCTCAACGCGCTGCGCACCGCCTGCAACCAGACCTCCAGCCGCGACCCGGTGGTGGCCTACGACGAGCAGCAGGTCGAGCAGGTGGCGCGCGGCCTCAAGGACCGTGGGCTGGTGAGGATCGTCTGGTCCGACTCCGGTCGTCGCACGCTGAGGTACCACCAGGTGCTGGAGGAGGAGCTCGACCTCGAGCCCGACGAGCGCGCGCTGCTCACCGTGCTGCTGCTGCGGGGGGTGCAGGCCCCCGGCGAGCTGCGCACCCGCACCGAGCGGCTCCACCCCTTCGCCGACCGCGACGCCGTCGACGCCTGCTTGCTGCGCCTCGCCGCGCGGGAGCGCCCCCTGGTGCGCGAGGTCTCCCCGCGCTCCGGCCGGCTCGACAGCCGGTGGACCCACCTCCTGGGGCCGGTCGGGGCCGACGCGACGTCGGGCGGTGGGCCGGCCGCCGTCGGCCCCGACGAGCGGGAGTCGGTGCTCGCCGACGGCCCCGAGGCCCGCGACGAGCGCGTCCGCGCCTCCTACGACGCACTGGCCGAGCCCTACGCCGCCCGCTTCGCCGAGGAGTACGCCGAGGGCGCCCACGGCCCCCTCGGGCTGGAGACGTGGCTGCTGGGCCGGGTCGTCGCGCTCGCCGACGGCCGACCGGTCGTCGAGGTCGGCAGCGGGCCCGGCCACACCACCGCCCTGCTGCGCTCGCTGGGCGCGGACGCCTCGGGGGTGGACCTGTCGCCGGCGATGGTGGCCGAGGCCCGGCGCCGCTTCCCCGACGGGGCCTACGAGGTCGGCGACCTGCGGCGGCTCATGCGGCCCGCGACGGCGCCCGGGTGGGGCGCGGTGCTGGCGTGGTACTCCCTCATCCACCTCGCGCCCTCCGAGCTCGACGACGCCGTCGCCGCCCTGGTGCGACCCCTCGCGCCCGGCGGTCACCTGGTGCTGGCGCTCCAGGCGGCCTCCGCCGCGGGTCCCGTGGTGCGCCGCACCGACTCCTGGCTCGAGCGCGAGGTCGACCTCGCCCTGGTGCTCCACGAGCCGGCGCGCGTGCTCGCTGCGGTCGGGGCCGCGGGTCTGGTCGACGTCGAGTGGTACCACCGCGGGCCCTTGCTCCACCACGGCGAGACCACCGAGCGGCTCTACGTGCTCGCCCGCCGGCCGGGGTAGCCGCGCGTGGTCCGCCGCCCGACCCACCCGCCGGGGGCGGGTGCGGGGCTGGCTAGCGTGGGTGCCATGACCTCCGCCGGCTCCGACCACGACGGGCCCGGCACAGGCACGGAGCCCGAGCCGGGAGCCCCGGCCTGGCTCGCCGACGACGCCGATCCCGAGTACCACCTCGACGGCCGGGCCTACCCGCTCACCGACCGTCGCTTCCGCGACGTGGTCGGCTCCTTCGCCTCCGGGCTCACCGTGGTCACTGCGACCACCCCAGAAGGGCCCGTGGGCGTGACCTGCCAGTCCTTCGCCAGCGTCTCCCTCGACCCGCCGCTGGTGCTGGTGGTGCTGGCCCGGTCCTCCCGCGCGTGGCCCCGCGTCCGCGAGGCTGGCCGCTTCTGCGTCAACGTCCTCGCCGAGCACCAGCAGGAGCTGTCCACCCGCATGGCCAGCCGCGGCGTGGACAAGTTCGCGGGCGTGGGCTGGACCGCGTCGCCCGCGACCGGGGCGCCCCGGCTCGACGGCGCGGTCGCCCACGTCGACTGCGCGATCGACGCGGTCCACGAGGCCGGTGACCACGACGTGGTGGTCGGGCGCGTGCTGGCCCTCGCCGAGGGGCCCGGCGGTGCGGACGCCCCGCCGCTGCTCTTCCACCGCGGTGCCTACCGCCGGCTGGGCTGACGCGGGCCCCGGTCGGCTAGGTTCGTCGTCGTGATCGCCCTGCCCGGCCACGGCTTCGTCATGCTCTCGATGCCCAAGTGCGCCTCCACCACCCTCGTCACGAGCCTCATGGGTCGCGCCGAGGTGATGATGCGGATCAACCCGCGCCTCAAGCACATGAACGCGCGCACCTTCACCAACCGGATGGCGCCGGTGCTCCAGACGGGTGGCTACCAGCGCGACGACTACGAGCTGGTCTCGCTCTTCCGCGAGCCGGTGGCCTGGCTGGAGTCGTGGTGGCGCTACCGCCAGCGCCCCGCGCTGCAGGACGACGACAACTCCCGCGCGGCCAACTCCACCGCCGACGTCAGCTTCGACGCCTTCGTCGGCGCCTACCTCGACGGCGCCCCGGGCGCGCTCAAGGGGCGCCAGGCCCGCTTCATCGCGCTCTCGGCCGACCTCGACATCGCCGTCGACCGCCTCTTCGCCCTCGAGCGCCCCGACGTGTGGGAGGGCTGGATCGCCGAGAAGATCGGCGAGCCGCTCGAGGTCACCATGAAGAACTGGTCGACCTCCACGAGCCGGCCCGACCTCAGCCGCGCCCTGCGGCGCCGCCTCGAGGACCACCTGCGCCCTGAGCTGGAGATCTACGAGCACCTGCGCGCCGAGGGCCAGTGGGCCCCGCCGCGCGGCCACGTGCCCGGGCGCTGAGCCGCCGCCGCCACGCCGTCGCCTGCCCGGCTGCCGAGCCGGCCCGGCTGCCGAGCCGGCCCGGCTGCCGAGCCGGCCCGGCTGCCGAGCCGGCCCGGCTGCCGAGCCGGCCCGGACCGCCCCGGCGTACGGCGTGGGGTCAGTCGCGCGCGGTGAGCACGAGCGGGGGCCCGTCGGGGGTGATAGCGACGGTGTGCTCGGAGTGCGCGCCGCGCGACCCGTCGGCGCTGCGCAGCGTCCAGCCGTCGGCGTCGGTGACGATCTCGTCGGTCGTGTGGAGGAACCACGGCTCGATCGCGATGACCAGACCGGCCTTGAGCCGCAGACCGCGACCGGCGCGGCCGTCGTTGGCGATGTGGGGCTCGCCGTGCATGGTGCGCCCCACGCCGTGCCCGCCGAACTGGGTGTTGACGCTCAGCCCGGCCTCGTGGGCCACGGCCGCGATCGCGGCCGAGATGTCGCCGACGCGGTTGCCGACGCGGGCGGCGTCGATGCCCGCGGCCAGGGCCCGCTCGGTGGTCTCGATGAGCGTCAGGTCCTCCGGCCTCGGGGTGCCGACGACGACGCTGAGCGCGGAGTCGGAGACCCAGCCGTCGACGGCGCAGGCGAAGTCGACGCTGAGCAGGTCGCCGTCGCGCAGGGTGTAGTCGTGGGGCAGGCCGTGGAGCACGGCGTCGTTGACCGACGTGCAGAGCACCTTGCCGAAGGGCGAGGCGCCGAACGACGGGTGGTAGTCGATGTAGCACGACTCCGCCCCGCGCTCGCGGATCATGTCGTGCGCGACCCGGTCGAGCTCCAGCAGGTTCACCCCCACGTCGGCGACCTCGCGCAGGCGGGTCAGCACCTCGGCCACGAAGCGCCCCGCGGGTCGCATCTGCTCGATCTGGGTGGGCGTGCGCAGCTCGATCACGGGGTCGAGCCTAGGCGCGCCCCGGGAGCCGGGCGGCCCGGGGTCCCGGGCCGCGCACCTCCCGATCGCCGTGCCGCGGGGCGGGCGCCACGCGGTCGGGTCACCGCCACGGGCACGCCGGGTGTGATGTGCGCTGCGCCCCGGGGGGCGTCGCTGCTCCGCGACCGGCCCGGGCGGTCCCGAGCCGGACCTCACCGCGCCCGGTGACCGACCGGGCGGGGGTGGCGGGAGACGACAGGTCCAGCGGGTGCCGACCGGTCGTACGCCGCCACTTCTCGGGCGGGCCGGTCAGGGACGGGGCGCTCCCGAGCGGCGCGTGACCGCTGCCCGGGGGATCGCGGTGGGAAGTGGCGGGAGACGACAGGTCCAGTGGGCGCCGACCGGTCGTACGCCGCCACTTCTCGTGCGCGCCGCCCCGCGGCGGGAGTCACTGCCGCGCGGGGCGTGGCTGGAGCCCGGTGACCGGCCGACGGCCGACCGGGCGGAAGTGGCGGGAGACGACACCTCTGGCGGCTGCCGACCGGTCGTACGCCGCCACTTCTCAGGCGGGCCGTGCAGCGGCGGGAGGTGCTCCCGAGCGGACGTGGTGGGAGCCCGCTGACCGTCCCGGTGGCCGACTGGGCAGAAGTGGCGGGAGACGACACCTCCGGCGGCTGCCGAGCGGTCGTACGCCGCCACTTCTCGGGCGGGCCGCCCCGCGGCGGGAGTCACTGCCGCGCGGGGCGTGGCTGGAGCCCGGTGACCGGCCGACGGCCGACCGGGCGGAAGTGGCGGGAGACGACAGGTCCAGTGGGCGCCGACCGGTCGTTCGCCGCCACTTCTCGGGCGTGCCACCCCGCGGCGGGAGCCGGTCCCGTGCGGGCGTGGTGGGAGCCCGCTGACCGTCCCGGTGGCCGACTGGGCGGAAGTGGCGGCAGACGACCGGTCCAGGGGGCGCCGACCTGTCGTACGCCGCCACTTCTCGTGCGCGCGGCCCCGCGGCGGGAGGCACTGCCGCGGGGGGAGTGGCTGGAGCCCGCTGACCGGGCGGAGGTCGCGGGAGACGACAGGTCCGGCGACTGCCGCCCCGTCGTACGCCGCCACCCCCACCGTCCACCCACGCGGTGAGGGCCGCGAGCGGGTCACCAGCCCCGGGCGCGCCACTCCGGGATCGACGCGCGCTCGGCGCCGAGGGTCGAGTCGCCGCCGTGGCCGGGGTAGAACCACGTCTCGTCGGGCAGGGCGTCGAACAGCTTGGTCTCGACCTCGTCGACGAGCTGGGCGAAGGCGGCCTCGTCGCCGAAGGTGTTGCCCACGCCGCCGGGGAAGAGCGAGTCGCCGGTGAACAGGTGGGGCCGGCCGCCGGAGGGGCGGTCGTCGTAGACCAGCGCGACCGACCCGGGGGTGTGGCCGGCGATCGGCACGACCTGCAGGGTGCAGTCGCCGACCGCGACGGTGTCGCCGGCCCCGACCCGGCGGGTCACGGTGACGCCGGTCTGCTCCGCGACGGCGTCGGCGTCGGGGGTGCCGACGACGACCTCGGCCCCGGTGGCGGCGACGACCTCCGCCAGCGCGCGGTGGTGGTCCCAGTGCTGGTGGGTGGTGACGACGGTGTCGAGGCCGGCCTCACCGACCAGGCCCAGCAGCGTGGCGGCGTCGGCGGCGGCGTCGACGAGCACCTGCTCCCCGGTGTGGCGGCAGCGCAGCAGGTAGCAGTTGTTGGACATCTCGGGGTCGACGGCGACCTTGGTGATGACGAGGTGGGCCAGCTCGCGGGTCTGGGCGGGGCCGCCGGGGGAGACGTCGCCGTCGTAGTCCGAGGGGGCCGGGGTGTCGCTCGGTGGGGTCATGTCCCCATCCTGCCGCGCCGGCGGGTGGTCCGACCCGTGAGCGGGCTCACCCGGCGCGGGCGGGTCCGCTGCCCATCGGGGTGTGGCCCCGCTGTCGGTGGTGCGTGAGATGGTGAGCGGACGTGCCGACCCGCCCCCGCGGCGGACGCCGACGTACCATGACGAACGTCTGTTC
Source organism: Nocardioides sp. Leaf285 (assembly GCF_001422955.1). Classification (NCBI taxonomy): domain Bacteria; kingdom Bacillati; phylum Actinomycetota; class Actinomycetes; order Propionibacteriales; family Nocardioidaceae; genus Nocardioides; species Nocardioides sp. Leaf285. The sequence goes on from NZ_LMNH01000003.1 coordinate 982,731, forward strand.
GACTCCTCCACGCCACCAGGACGGGACTCCAGTGCAGGACCAGCTCATCATCCGGGGTGCTCGCGAGCACAACCTGAAGGACGTGTCGCTCGACCTTCCCCGCGACTCGCTGATCGTCTTCACCGGCCTCTCGGGCTCGGGCAAGTCGTCGCTCGCCTTCGACACGATCTTCGCCGAGGGCCAGCGTCGCTACGTCGAGTCGCTCTCGGCCTACGCCCGCCAGTTCCTGGGCCAGATGGACAAGCCCGACGTCGACTTCATCGAGGGTCTCTCGCCCGCGGTCTCGATCGACCAGAAGTCGACCTCGAAGAACCCCCGCTCGACGGTCGGCACGATCACCGAGGTCTACGACTACCTCCGCCTGCTCTACGCGCGCGCCGGGCGCCCCCACTGCCCCACCTGCGGCGCCCCCATCGAGCGGCAGACCCCGCAGCAGATCGTCGACCGCGTGCTGTCCCTGGAGGAGGGCCGGCGCTTCCAGGTCCTCGCACCGGTCGTGCGCGGCCGCAAGGGGGAGTACGTCGAGCTCTTCCGCCAGCTGCAGACCCAGGGCTTCTCGCGCGCCCGCATCGACGGCGAGACCCACTCCCTCGACACCGTCCTGTCCGACGGACCGAAGCTCGACAAGCAGAAGAAGCACACCATCGAGGTCGTCGTCGACCGGCTGGCGGTGAAGGAGTCCTCCAAGCGGCGCCTCACCGACTCCGTGGAGACCGCCCTCGGCCTGGCCGGCGGCCTGGTCGTGCTCGACTTCGTCGACCTCGACGCCAAGGACCCCGGGCGCGAGATGAAGTTCAGCGAGAAGATGGCGTGCCCCAACGACCACCCCATCGACACCGACGACCTCGAGCCGCGGTCGTTCTCGTTCAACTCGCCCTTCGGGGCCTGCCCGGCCTGCAGCGGCCTGGGCACCAAGCTGGAGGTCGACGCCGAGCTCGTCGTGCCCAACCCGTCGGCGACCCTCGGCGAGGGCGCCATCCAGCCCTGGGCCGGCGCCCACGTCGCCGACTACTTCCTGCGCCTCATGGACGCCCTGGGCGACGAGCTCGGCTTCGACCTCAACACCCCGTGGGAGGACCTCTCGGCGCGCTCGCAGAAGGCGCTGCTCGACGGCCACGCCACGAAGGTCCACGTCGTGACCCGCAACCGCTACGGGCGCGAGCGGGCCTACTACGCCGACTTCGAGGGCGTGCGGGGCTACGTCGAGCGCCGCCACCGCGAGGCGGAGTCCGACACCAGCCGCGACCGCTTCGAGGGCTTCATGCGCGAGGTGCCGTGCCCCACCTGCCGCGGCAGCCGGCTCAAGCCGGTCTCCATGGCCGTGCTGCTCGGCGGCCGCAACATCGCCGACGTCTGCGCCCTGCCCATCAACGAGGCCTCGGAGTTCCTCGGCTCCCTCGAGCTCTCCGCGCGCGAGCGCCAGATCGGCGAGCGGGTGCTCAAGGAGATCCAGGAGCGCCTGCAGTTCCTCCTCGACGTCGGGCTCGACTACCTCTCCCTCGACCGACCGTCCGGGTCGCTCTCGGGCGGCGAGGCGCAGCGGATCCGGTTGGCCACCCAGATCGGCGCCGGTCTCGTCGGCGTCCTCTACGTGCTCGACGAGCCGTCGATCGGGCTCCACCAGCGCGACAACCAGCGCCTCATCGAGACCCTCGTGCGGCTCAAGGACCTCGGCAACACCCTGATCGTGGTGGAGCACGACGAGGACACCATCAAGGTCGCCGACTGGGTCGTCGACATCGGTCCGGGGGCCGGCGAGCACGGCGGCCAGGTGGTGCACAGCGGCACCGTCGAGGACCTGTACGCCCACCCCGACTCGATGACCGGCCAGTACCTCTCCGGTCGTCGTGAGATCCCGGTGCCCGCCCGTCGTCGCCCGCGCACGGTCGGGCGCGAGCTCAAGGTGCTCGGCGCCCGCGAGCACAACCTGCGCGACGTCGACGTGACGTTCCCGCTCGGCGTCTTCGTCGCCGTCACCGGCGTCTCGGGCTCGGGCAAGTCCACCCTGGTCAACGACATCCTCTACACCTCGCTGGCCAAGCAGCTCTACAACGCGCGCACCCTCCCGGGCCGCCACCGCGCGATCACCGGCCTCGAGCACGTCGACAAGGTCATCCACGTCGACCAGTCGCCCATCGGCCGCACGCCGCGCTCCAACCCCGCCACCTACACCGGCGTCTTCGACCACGTGCGCAAGCTCTTCGCCGCCACCCCGGAGGCCAAGATGCGCGGCTACCTCCAGGGCCGGTTCTCCTTCAACGTCAAGGGCGGGCGCTGCGAGGCGTGCTCCGGTGACGGCACCATCAAGATCGAGATGAACTTCCTGCCGGACGTCTACGTGCCGTGCGAGGTCTGTCACGGGGCCCGCTACAACCGCGAGACGCTCGAGGTGCACTACAAGGGCAAGACCATCGCCGAGGTCCTCGACATGCCGATCGAGGAGGCCGTCGACTTCTTCGCCGCCGTGCCGGCCATCGCGCGCCACATGAAGACCCTCGTGGAGGTCGGGCTCGGCTACGTCCGCCTCGGTCAGCCCGCGACGACCCTCTCGGGAGGCGAGGCGCAGCGCGTCAAGCTCTCCGCGGAGCTGCAGAAGCGCTCCACCGGCCGCACCGTCTACGTGCTCGACGAGCCGACCACCGGTCTGCACTTCGAGGACATCCGCAAGCTGCTGCTGGTGCTGGGCCGCCTGGTCGACCAGGGCAACACCGTCCTGGTCATCGAGCACAACCTCGACGTCATCAAGACCGCCGACTGGCTCGTCGACATGGGCCCCGAGGGCGGGTCCCGCGGTGGCGTGGTCGTCGCGGAGGGCACGCCCGAGAAGGTCGCGACGGTCGAGGCCAGCCACACCGGCCGCTACCTCCGCCCGCTGCTCGAGGGCAAGGAGGCCACGCAGCCACGTGGTCGCCTCGCCGCGTCGGAGGCGCCGGCCCCGGCGCGCGCCACCCGCCGCCAGGCCGCCTCCCAGGTCGCCAACGACCGTGCCGCCGCCCGGGCCGCGAAGCCGGCCAAGGCGACCACCGCCAAGAGGACGACCGCCAAGAAGACGGCCGCCAAGCGGACGGCCGCCAAGAAGTAGGGAGCCCCGGAGGTCGTGAGCCACGGCGGTGGCCGGGGCCACCGGTCGCCGGTCCCTGGGTCGATCCTCAGCCGCTCCACAGACCGCCTGGCTACCCTCGCGCTCAACCACCCGCCGTCACGAGAGGACGACGACCATGACCAGCACCGAGCCCGCCCCCGCCGACACCGGGAGCACCCTCGACCCCACCACGACCACCCGCCGCGGTGGCTTGACCCGGCGCCGCGCCCTCGGCGGCGCCGCGGGGATCGGGGTGGCACTCCCGGTGCTGGCCGCCTGCGGCGGCGAGGAGGAGGCGGCCAGCGACCCCGCCGCCGACCTCCCGGCCGGCGCGAGCCTGACCCCCACCGCCGACGTGCCGGTCGGGGGCGGCGCGATCCTCTCCGAGGAGGAGGTCGTGGTCACCCAGCCGACCGAGGGGGAGTTCAAGGCCTTCTCCGCGGTGTGCACCCACCAGGGCTGCCTGGTCTCCCAGGTCTCGGCCGACGGCATCGTCTGCACCTGTCACGGCAGCGTCTTCGCCCTCGACACCGGCGAGCCCACCGACGGCCCCGCCACCGAGGCGCTGGCGGCGGTCGCGGTGACGGTGTCGGGCGACGAGGTCACGCTGGCCTGACGGGCGCTCCCCGTCGCCTCGCGGGGCGCCCGCCGGCGTGGACCGTCGGTGGGCGACCGTAGGGTTGAGGCGTGCCGTCACGATCCGCCCGACCCTCCCGCGGCCCGCTGTCCTACCGTCCCGAGCCGGGGTCGATCCCCACCCAGCCGGGGGTCTACCGGTTCCGCGACGCGGCCGGCCGGGTGATCTACGTCGGCAAGGCCAAGAACCTCCGCGCGCGGCTCTCCTCGTACTTCCAGGACATCGCCAACCTGCACCAGCGCACGGCCACGATGGTCACCACCGCCGCCGGGGTGGAGTGGACGGTGGTCAACACCGAGGTCGAGGCGCTCCAGCTGGAGTACTCCTGGATCAAGGAGTACGACCCGCGCTTCAACGTGAAGTACCGCGACGACAAGTCCTACCCCTGGCTGGCCGTCACCGTCGGCGAGGAGTACCCCCGGGTGATGGTCGGGCGCGGCGCCAAGCGACGCGGCACGCGGTACTTCGGCCCCTACAGCCACGCCTGGGCCATCCGCGAGACCGTCGACATCCTGCTGCGGGTCTTCCCGATGCGCTCGTGCAGCAACGGCGTCTTCAAGCGCTCCGCCCAGATCGGGCGCCCCTGCCTGCTGGGCTACATCGACAAGTGCTCCGCGCCCTGCGTGGGCAAGGTCAGCGCGGACGAGCACCGCGCGATCGTCGACGACTTCTGCGACTTCATGGGCGGGCAGACCCGGCCCTTCACGCGTCGCATCGAGAAGGAGATGTACGCCGCGTCCGACGCGATGGACTTCGAGAAGGCGGCTCGGCTGCGCGACGACCTCGGGGCGATGCAGCGGGCGCTGGAGAAGCAGGCCGTCGTGCTCGGCGACGGCGCCGACGCCGACGTCATCGCCTTCGCCGAGGACCCCCTCGAGGTGGCGGTGCAGGTCTTCTACGTGCGCGGCGGCCGGATCCGCGGCCAGCGGGGCTGGGTCGCCGACCGCGTCGACGAGGGCGGCACCGCCGAGCTGGTCGACGACTTCCTGCTCCAGCTCTACGCCGGCGCCGGCCGCGACGCGCAGGGCGACGCGATCCCGCGCGAGATCCTGGTGCCGGCGCTCCCGCCCGACCTGGCCACCTTCGAGGAGCTGCTCGGCGACCTGCGCGGCGGCAAGGTGCAGATCCGGGTGCCGCAGCGCGGCGACAAGAAGACGCTGCAGGAGACCGTGGCCAGCAACGCCCGGCAGTCGCTGGCGCTGCACAAGACCAAGCGCGCCAGCGACCTCACCACCCGCAACCGTGCGCTGGAGGAGATCCAGGACGCCCTCGACCTCGACGACGTGCCGCTGCGCATCGAGTGCTACGACGTCTCCAACCTCCAGGGCACCGAGGTGGTGGCCTCGATGGTGGTCTTCGAGGACGGGCTCAGCCGCAAGGGCGAGTACCGCCGCTTCGTCATCAAGGGCGTCGACGGCCAGAACGACGTGGCCTCGATGCACGAGGTCATCACCCGGCGCTTCCGCCGGCTGCTCGACGAGCAGGCCCGCTCCGAGGTGCGCCCCGGCGACGCGGGCGACCCCTCCAGCGGTCCGATGCTGGTCGACCCCGAGACCGGCCGTCCGCGCAAGTTCGCCTACGCCCCCGGCCTCGTCGTCGTCGACGGCGGGCCGCCCCAGGTGGCGGCCGCCCAGCGGGCCCTCGACGAGCTCGGGATCGACGACATCCCCGTCTGCGGCCTGGCCAAGCGGCTGGAGGAGGTCTGGCTGCCGGCCCAGGAGGACCCGGTCATCCTGGCCCGCTCCTCCGAGGGTCTCTACCTGCTCCAGCGGATCCGCGACGAGGCCCACCGCTTCGCCATCAACCACCACCGCTCCCGACGCTCCAAGAGCATGGTCGAGAGCGCCCTCGACGACGTGCCCGGGCTGGGGGAGGTGCGGCGCAAGACCCTGATGAAGCACTTCGGGTCGCTGAAGAAGCTGCGCGAGGCCGAGGTGGAGGAGATCGCCACCGTGCCGGGCATCGGCCCGCGCACGGCCGCGGCCATCAAGGACGCCGTGGCCGCGGCGTCCGCCAAGGGCGGCACCAAGGTCGGTGACGGGGGCGGCGGGGGCACCGCCGCGCCCGGCGCCGGCCCGACCTACAGCGTCAACACCGCCACGGGCGAGATCATCGAGGAGTCGTGATGGAGCAGGTCGGTCCCGAGCGGGGCGAGCTGGTGGTCGTCACCGGCATGACGGGGGCAGGCCGCAGCACCGCGGCCAAGGAGCTGGAGGACCTCGGCTACTTCGTCGTCGACAACCTCCCGCCGAGCCTGGTGCGCGAGGTGGTGCGCCTCGTCGACGACAGCCAGGGCCTCAGCCAGCCGATCGCGGTGGTGGTCGACGTGCGCTCGGGGTCGTTCTTCGCCTCGCTGCGGGCCAACCTCGCCCACGACTCGGTGGGCCGGCGCACCACCCTGGTCTTCCTCGAGGCCACCGACGAGGTGCTGGTGCGACGGCAGGAGGCCGCGCGCCGCCCCCACCCGCTGCAGGGCTCGGGTCGCCTGCTCGACGGGCTCCAGCGCGAGCGCGAGGTGCTGGCCGACCTGCGCGGCGACGCCGACCTGCTCATCGACACCTCCGCGCTCAACGTCCACCAGCTCACGGCCCGGATCTCGGAGGCCTTCGGCACCCCCGACTCCACGGCGCTGCGCATCCGGGTCATCAGCTTCGGCTTCAAGTACGGCATCCCCGTCGACGCCGACTTCGTCGCCGACATGCGCTTCCTGCCCAACCCCCACTGGATCCCCGAGCTGCGTCCGGGCACGGGGCGCGACCCCGAGGTCGCGGGCTACGTGCTGTCCCGCGACGGGGCCGAGGAGTTCCTCGACGCCTACGTCCCCCTGCTCACCGGAGTGGCCGAGGGCTACCTGCGCGAGGGCAAGCGCTTCATGCGCGTGGCCATCGGGTGCACCGGTGGCAAGCACCGCAGCGTGGCGATGACCGAGGAGACCACCCGTCGCCTGGTCGAGGCCGGGCTCGACGCCACCGCGACCCACCGCGACCTGGGGCGCGAGTGACGCCCCCGTCGCGCCGCGACCACGACCGCGCCCAGTCGGTGGTCGCCCTCGGTGGCGGCCACGGTCTCTTCGCCTCCCTGCAGGCGCTGCGGCGCCTGGTGGGCGAGCTGGTCGTCGACGACCTCACCGCCGTGGTCACGGTCGCCGACAACGGTGGCTCCTCGGGCCGCCTGCGCGGCGAGTTCGGCGTGCTGCCCCCGGGCGACCTGCGCATGGCCCTCGCCGCGCTGTGCGGCGACGACGAGTGGGGTGCGACCTGGTCGAGGGTGCTGCAGCACCGCTACGCCGGCGACGGCGAGATGCGCGGCCACGTCACCGGCAACCTGCTCATCGTGACCCTCTGGGAGCTGCTCGGCGACCACGTGCAGGCCCTCGACTGGGTCGGTCGGCTGCTCGGCGCCTCCGGCCGCGTGCTGCCGATGGCGCTGACGCCCATGGACATCACCGCGCGCGTGCGCGGCCTCGACCCGGGCGCGCCCGACGCCCTCACCACGGTGCGCGGCCAGGTAGAGGTCGCGACGACCGCCGGTGCCATCACGGCGGTCGACCTCGACCCGCCGGCCCCCGAGGCCTGCCCGGAGGCGGTCGCCGCCGTGCGCGCCGCCGACTGGGTCGTGCTGGGCCCCGGCTCGTGGTTCACCTCCGTCATCCCGCACCTGATGGTGCCCGACCTGCGGCGGGCGCTCGTCGAGACCGAGGCGCGGGTCGTGGTCGTGCTCAACCTCGCCGAGCAGCCGGGGGAGACCGGCGGCTTCGGACCGGTGGACCACCTGGCGGTGCTCGCCGAGCACGCTCCCGACCTGCGCATCCACACGGTGCTGGCCGACGCCCGCCAGGTGGGCGACGAGCCCGGCGAGCGGGCGCTCCTCGAGCAGCAGGTGGCCGCCCACGGAGCCCGTCTCGTGGTGGGTGACGTCGCCCACGACGATGGTTCCCCACGCCACGACCCCGACCGCCTGGCGGCCTGCTTCGAGACCGTGATGGCCGACTCCTGAGGCGTCGGGGGCCCTCGTCCCGGTGCCCGCGGTGATTGACTCGCGTGCGAGGATCGGCCCATGGCGATGACGGCACAGGTGAAGGCCGAGCTGGCCAGCACCCAGATCACCAAGACCTGCTGCCGCAAGGCCGAGGTCGCCTCGATGCTCCGCTTCGCAGGCGGTCTGCACATCGTGAGCGGGCGGATCGTCGTGGAGGCCGAGCTCGACACCGGCGCCGCGGCCCGCCGGCTGCGCAAGGACATCGCGGAGGTCTACGGCCACGCCTCCGACGTGGTGATGGTGCAGGGCAACGGCATCCGCAAGGGCAGCCGCTACATCGTGCGGGTGGTGCGCGACGGCGAGTCGCTGGCCCGCCAGACCGGCCTGCTCGACCAGCGCGGACGGCCCGTGCGCGGTCTGCCCCCGGCGGTCGTCGCCGGGGGCGGCTGCGACGCCGTGGCCTCGTGGCGCGGGGCCTTCCTGGCCCACGGCTCGCTCACCGAGCCCGGGCGGTCCTCGTCGCTGGAGGTCACCTGCCCGGGGCCCGAGGCGGCGCTCGCACTCGTCGGCGTCGCCCGCCGCCTGGGCATCCAGGCCAAGGCCCGCGAGGTGCGCGGCGTCGACCGCGTGGTGATCCGCGACGGTGACGCCATCGGGCAGCTGCTGACCCGCCTGGGCGCCCACGAGTCGCTCATGGCCTGGGAGGAGCGCCGCATGCGCCGGGAGGTGCGTGCCACCGCCAACCGCCTCGCCAACTTCGACGACGCCAACCTGCGCCGCTCGGCGCGTGCGGCCGTGGCCGCCGGTGCCCGGGTCGACCGTGCGATGGAGATCCTCGGCGACGAGGTGCCCGACCACCTCAAGATGGCCGGCACCCTGCGCCTCGAGCACAAGCAGGCCTCCCTGGAGGAGCTGGGGCAGCTCCACGAGCCGGTGCTCACCAAGGACGCCATCGCCGGGCGCATCCGGCGGCTGCTCGCGATGGCCGACAAGCGGGCCGAGGAGCTCGGCATCCCCGACACCGAGGCCTCGCTGACCCCCGACATGCTCGCCGACGAGGGCTGAGCAGCGCCGTCCGTGCGCCCCCACGGTTACCGGCACGTACGACGGGACGCTCGGCGCCGCCGGGGTCGCCACCCGCTAGGGTCGACGGCGGCCGTCACGCCGTCCCGGCCGACGTGCCCGCAGAGCTGATCCACCACGCTGATCCATCCCTGATCCACCCGAGTACACCGTCCTCTCCAGAGCAGGAGCTCCACCCGTGACCGTTCGCGTAGGCATCAACGGTTTCGGCCGCATCGGCCGCAACTTCTTCCGCGCCGTCCGCGCCTCGGGCGCCGACATCGAGATCGTGGGGGTCAACGACCTCACCGACAACGCGGTGCTCGCCCACCTGCTGAAGTACGACTCGATCCTGGGCCGCCTCGACGCCGACGTCTCCAGCACCGACTCCGCGATCGTCGTCGGAGGCACCGAGATCCACGCCTTCGCCGAGCGCAACCCCGCCGACCTCAAGTGGGGCGAGATCGGTGTCGACGTCGTGGTCGAGTCGACCGGCTTCTTCACCGACGCCACCAAGGCCAAGGGCCACCTCGACGCCGGGGCCAAGAAGGTCATCATCTCGGCGCCGGCCTCCAACGAGGACATCACGGTCGTGATGGGCGTCAACCACACCGACTACGACGCCGCGCAGCACCACGTCATCTCCAACGCCTCGTGCACCACCAACTGCCTGGGCCCGATGGCCAAGGCCCTCAACGACGACCTCGGCATCGTCAAGGGTCTGATGACGACCATCCACGCCTACACCGCCGACCAGAACCTCCAGGACAACATCCACAAGGACCTGCGTCGCGCCCGCGCCGCGGCCCTCAACGTGGTGCCGACCTCGACCGGTGCGGCCAAGGCGATCGGCCTGGTGCTGCCCGAGCTCAAGGGCAAGCTCGACGGCTACGCCCTGCGCGTGCCCGTGCCCACCGGCTCGGCCACCGACCTGACCTTCGAGGCCTCGCGCGAGACCACGGTGGAGGAGGTCAACGCGATCATCGAGAAGGCCGCCGACGGCCGCTTCCTGAAGTACTCCACCGACCCGATCGTCTCCAGCGACATCGTCACCGACCCGGCGTCGTGCATCTTCGACGCCCCGCTGACCAAGGTCATCGGCAACCAGGTGAAGGTCGTCGGCTGGTACGACAACGAGTGGGGCTACTCCAACCGCCTCGTCGACCTCATCGGCTACATCGGCGAGACCCTCTGACGTGAGCGACCTCTCCTCCCTCGGTGACCTGCGGGGCAAGCGGGTCCTGGTCCGCTCCGACCTCAACGTCCCGCTCGAGGGCGACGCCGACCAGCAGCGCATCACCGACGACGGCCGCATCCGTGCCAGCGTCCCCACCATCCGCTCGCTGGCCGAGGCCGGCGCGCGGGTGGTGGTGACCGCGCACCTCGGCCGCCCGAAGGGTGCCCCCGAGCAGCGCTACTCGCTGGCCCCGGTGGCCGAGCGGCTCGGCGAGCTGCTCGGCGCCGACGTCGCCTTCGCCACCGACACCGTCGGTGAGAGCGCCCGCTCCACCGTGGCCGGGCTCGAGGGCGGCGAGGTCGCCCTGCTGGAGAACGTGCGGTTCAACGCCGGCGAGACCAGCAAGGACGACGCCGAGCGGCGGGAGTTCGCCGAGCAGCTCGCCGGGCTCGCCGACGCCTTCGTCTCCGACGGGTTCGGCGTGGTGCACCGCAAGCAGGCCAGCGTCTACGACGTCGCCCAGCTGCTGCCCCACGCGATGGGTGACCTGGTCGCCACCGAGATCGACGTGCTGCGCCGGCTCACCGACACCCCGGAGCGCCCCTACGTCGTGGTGCTCGGCGGCTCGAAGGTCTCCGACAAGCTCGGGGTGATCGACAACCTGCTGGGCAAGGCCGACAAGCTCCTCATCGGCGGCGGCATGGTCTTCACCTTCCTCGCGGCCCAGGGCCACGAGGTCGGCAAGAGCCTGCTGGAGCAGGACCAGCTCGACACCTGCCGGGAGTACCTCGCGCGGGCCGCGGAGTCGGGCGTGGAGATCCTCCTGCCCGGTGACATCGTGGTCGACACGACCTTCCCGACCGGCGAGGCGACCCCGCAGCCCAGGGTGGTCGCCGCCACGGCGATCCCGGCCGACTGCCTGGGCCTCGACATCGGCCCCGCCTCGGCGGCCGACTTCGCGGCGGCGCTCTCCGGGGCGCGCACCGTGTTCTGGAACGGCCCGATGGGCGTCTTCGAGGTCGCGGAGTTCTCCGACGGCACGCGGGCGGTCGCCCAGGCACTGACCGAGGTCGAGGGCCTCTCGGTGGTCGGCGGGGGTGACTCCGCCGCGGCGGTGCGCACGCTCGGCTTCGACGAGTCGGCCTTCGGCCACATCTCCACCGGCGGCGGCGCGAGCCTCGAGTACCTCGAGGGCAAGACGCTCCCCGGCATCGACGTCCTGGAGGACTGAACCGTGCCCACGACACGCACCCCGCTCATGGCGGGCAACTGGAAGATGAACCTCAACCACCAGGAAGCGGTGGTGCTGGTCCAGAAGCTGGCCTGGACGCTGCAGGACAAGCGCCACGACTTCGGCGAGGTCGAGGTCGTCGTGGTGCCGCCCTTCACCGACCTGCGCTCGGTCCAGACCCTGGTCGACGGCGACCGCCTCTCCGTGCGCTACGGCGCCCAGGACGTCTCCACCCAGGACTCCGGCGCCTTCACCGGTGAGATCTCGGCCGCGATGCTGGCCAAGCTCGGCTGCTCCTACGTCGTCGTGGGGCACTCCGAGCGCCGCGAGCACCACGGCGAGACCGACGCCGTGGTCAACACCAAGGCCCACAAGGCGCACGCCGCCGGCATGGTCCCGATCGTGTGCGTGGGCGAGGGCCTCGAGGTGCGTCGCGCCGGGGAGCACGTCGCGCACACCCTCGCCCAGGTCGACGGCTCGCTGGCGGGCTTCACCGCCGAGCAGGTCGCCGGGCTGGTCGTGGCCTACGAGCCGGTCTGGGCCATCGGCACCGGCGAGGTCGCCACCCCCGAGGACGCCCAGGAGGTCTGCGGGGCGATCCGGGCCCGGGTGCGCGAGGTCCACGGCGACGCCGCGGCCGACGGTCTGCGGGTGCTCTACGGCGGCTCGGTCAAGGCCGGCAACGTCGCGGGGATCATGGCCAAGGACGACGTCGACGGCGCCCTCGTGGGCGGCGCGAGCCTGCAGGTCGACGAGTTCAGCGGCATCTGCCGCTTCTCCGACATGCCGGTCCTGTGACCCGGCTCGCGTGACGTAGGATTCCCGACTGTGGATCTAGTCTTCACCATCGTCCTGGTCATCACGAGCGCGCTGATGATCCTTCTCGTCCTGCTGCACAAGGGCCGCGGAGGCGGCATGTCCGACATGTTCGGCGGCGGCGTCTCCAGCTCGCTGGGGGGCTCGTCGGTCGCCGAGCGCAACCTCGACCGGCTGACGGTCGGCATCGGCATCATCTGGTTCGCCACCGTGATCGCCCTGGGCCTGCTGCTGGCCTACCAGGCCTGACCCCGAGAGCTGAGGAGACCGCACATGGCTGGAGCAGGGAACGCTATTCGTGGCAGCCGGGTCGGCGCCGGCCCGATGGGCGAGGCCGAGCGGGGTGAGGCGGCGCCGCGACAGGCGGTGACGTACTTCTGCTCCCACGCCCACAGCTCGGTCGTGACCTTCTCGGTCGAGGCGACGGTGCCCGACTCCTGGGACTGCCCCAAGTGCGGTCTGCCCGCCGGGCGCGACTCCGAGAACGCTCCGCCGGCGACCAAGATCGAGCCCTACAAGACCCACCTGGCCTACGTGAAGGAGCGGCGCTCCGACCAGGAGGCCGCCGACATCCTCGACGAGGCGCTCTCGCTGCTGCGCCGCCGCCGCAAGTCGGGCGACCTGATCTTCTGAGCCCGCGCCACGGGCCCACGCAGACCACGAGGCCGGCCGCTCCCGAGGGGAGCGGCCGGCCTCGCGTGTGTCGCGTGCCTCGGTCGCACGCGCCGGCTCAGACGGCGGAGGCGGCCTCGCGGTCGAGGAACCAGGTGGTCTCCTCGCGTCCGGAGACCCCGACGGCGGGGATCTGCTCCACGGCTGCGTCGCCGAGGGCCTGCGCCACGGCGTCGGCCTTGGCCTCGCCGCTCACCAGGAACCACACCGCGCGGGCGCGGCGCAGGGCCGGGAAGGTGAGCGAGACCCGCTGCGGCGGCGGCTTGGGGGAGTCGGGGACGGCCACGACGTCGCGGTCCTCGACCGCGAGCGCGGCCTGGCCCGGGAAGAGCGAGGCCACGTGCCCGTCGGGGCCCATGCCGAGCATGACCACCTCGAGCTCGTCGGCGCCGTGCGCGGCGAAGGTCGCGGCGTAGGCCTCGGCGGCGGCCTCGACGTCGGCGGCGTCGGACGTCGAGGGCATCTCGTGGACCTGCTCCTCGGGCACCCCCACGGCGTCGACGAAGGCGCGGCGTGCGGCTCCCGCGTTGCGCTCCTCGGAGTCGGGGGCCACGAAGCGCTCGTCGCCCCACCACAGCACGACCCGGGACCAGTCGACCTCGGCCGCCGGCGCCAGCTGGGCCACCGCCTCGTGCACGTGCCCGGCGATGGTGCCGCCGGTCAGCACGACCTGCGGGACCCGGCCGGCACGCTGGGCGTCGGCCAGACGGCCCAGCAGCTCGCCGGCCACGGCGGTGGCGAGGACCCGGGGGTCGTCGTGCACCTCGACCCGCGGCTCGGTGCTCACCGCAGGGCCCCGCTGACCGCGCCCAGCTCCCCGGGGCCCGTCACGTGCAGGCGCAGCACCGGGCGCCCCTTGTCGGCCAGCACGCTGCCGTCGCCGACGGCCTGGGCGGTGAGGAACTCGTGGAACGTGAAGGGACGGTCCGGCACCGCCAGGTCAGCGACGGGGTCGCCGGTGACCTGGACGTAGACGCCGGTGTCGGGTCCGCCCTTGTGGTACTGCCCGGTCGAGTGCAGGAAGCGCGGGCCCCACCCGAAGGTCACCGGCCGGCCGGTGCGCTCGGCCAGCGCGTCGCGCACGTCGGCGAGGGCGGCGTCGCGGTGGCGGTCGAGGTAGGCCTGGACCGCGACATACCCGTGCTCGCCGTCGAGGTGGCTCAGCAGCGCCTCCACGGCGTCCGCCACGGTCGTCGTGCCCTCGGGCAGCCAGCCCTCGCTGGCGTAGACCGACACGGACCCGTCGACGAAGACCGGCGTGGGGGAGGCCCCCCCGCCGTCGAGCATCTCGCGGGCCGCGGCCTTGGCGCTCTCCACGTCGGGCTGGTCGAAGGGGTTGATGCCGATGACGCGTCCGGCGACGGCGGTGGCGTACTCCCACAGCAGCATCTGTGCGCCGAGACCGGCGTCGACGTGGGCGCCCCAGCCGGAGGCCGGTCGGGCGTCCTCGGCCGCCGCGGCGTCGGGACCGAAGGTCACGAGCACCCCGTCGGCGCCCGAGGGGGAGAAGTTCGGCGCGGCGACGGAGCCCACGACGACCGGGAGGATGCCCTTGCCGTCCTTGCCCGTCGACTCGGCCACGAGCTGCTCGGCCCAGTCGCCGAAGCCGGGGTACGTCGACCCCGCGTCGGCCAGCACCAGCTTGTCGGCCCCCGCGAGGTTGGCCGCACCGAGCAGCGCGCCGAGCCGCAGGCCGGGGTTGTCGACCCCGTCGGCCTCCAGCGCCGGGCGCACCGCCTCGGCCTGGTCGAGCAGCCGCGCGATGTCGGCGCCGGCCAGGCCGCTGGGCACGAGACCGAAGGCCGTGAGCGCGGAGTAGCGCCCGCCGACCTCGGGGTCGGCCAGGAACACGCGGTAGCCCGCGTCGCGCGCCGACTCCTCCAGGGGCGAGCCGGGGTCGGTCACGACCACGATCCGCGTGGCGGGGTCGATCCCGGCGTCGGCGAAGGCCTTCTCGAAGGCGCGTCGCTGGCTGTCGGTCTCCACCGTGCCGCCGGACTTCGACGACACGACGACCACGGTCTCGGCGAGCCGGTCCTCGAGGGCGGCGCGCACGAAGTCGGGGTCGGAGGAGTCCAGGACGACCAGCTCGACGCCCGCCTCGGCGCAGATGACCTCGGGGGCCAGCGAGGAGCCGCCCATGCCGCACAGCACGACCCGGGACAGCCCGGCCTCGCGGTGCTCGACCTGGAGCGCGGCGACGTCGTCGACCAGGCCCCGCGACTCGGTGGACAGCGAGACCCAGGCGAGCCGCTTGCCGGCCTCGTCCTCGGCGGCCGGGCCCCACAGGGTCCGGTCGCGCGCGGCGATGCCGGAGGCGACCCGGTCGGTCACCAGCTGCTGCACGAGGTCGGCGTAGGCCCGCTCGTCGCGGTAGCCGAGGGCCAGGGAGAAGCCGGGGCCCTCGGCGGTGCTCCAGGCCGTCACTTCGCAGCCTGCTGCATCTGGCCCTTCACGGTCTCGACCAGCTCGGTCCACGACTTCTTGAACTTGTCGACGCCCTCGTGCTCGAGCACGACGAGCACGTCCTCGAAGTCGATCCCGACCGAGGCCAGCGAGGCGAAGACCTGCTCGGCCTCGGCCTTGCGGCCGCTGACCTTGTCGCCCTCGACCTCGCCGTGGTCGGCGAAGGCCTGCATGGTCTTCTCCGGCATGGTGTTGACGGTGCCGGCGACCACCAGGTCGGTGACGTAGAGGGTGTCGGAGTAGTCCGGGTTCTTCACGCCGGTCGAGGCCCACAGCGGACGCTGGGCGTGGGCGCCGGCGTCGGCGAGCTGCTTCCACCGGTCGCTGGCGTGCACCTCCTCGAAGGCGGCGTAGGCCAGGCGGGCGTTGGCGACCGCGGCCTCGCCGCGCAGGGCGAGGGCCTCCTCGGAGCCGATCGCCTCGAGGCGTGAGTCGACCTCGGAGTCGACGCGGGAGACGAAGAACGACGCCACCGACTGGATCGAGGCGAGGTCGAGCCCGGCGTCGCGGGCCTGCTCGAGGCCGGTGAGGTAGGCGTCCATGACCTCGCGGTAGCGCTGCTCGCCGAAGATCAGGGTCACGTTGACGCTGATGCCCTGGGCGATCGCCGCGGTGATGGCCGGCAGGCCCTCCTTGGTGGCGGGGATCTTGATGAGCGCGTTGGGGCGGTCGACCGCGGCCCAGAGGGCCTGCGCCGAGGCGATGGTGCCGGCGGTGTCGTTGGCGAGGTCGGGCTCGACCTCGATCGAGACCCGGCCGTCGGAGGAGGAGCCGTCGGCCACGGGGGCCAGCACGTCGCAGGCGTTGCGGACGTCCTCGGTCGTGAGCTCGAAGATCACCTTGTCGACGTCGTGGCCCTCGGCGACCAGGCGCCCGACCTGCTCGTCGTAGCGCTCGCCGTCGGCGATGGCGCCGGCGAAGATGGTCGGGTTGGTGGTCACGCCGACCACCGAGCTGTCCTTGACGAGCTCGGCCAGGTTGCCGCTCTCGATGCGCTCGCGCGACAGGTCGTCGAGCCAGATGGACACCCCCGCGTCGGCGAGGGCCTTCAGACGATCACTCATGGGTTTCTCCCTGTGCTGGGCGGTGCCGGGTGGCGCCGGGTGGGGCCGGCTGCTGCCGGGTGGTCGGGTGCGGGGTGGGCGCTCGCGCGCTCAGGAGCCCGTGACGGTGCGGAAGCTGTCGCGCGCGGCGTTGGCCACGGCCTCGCCGGTGATGCCGTACTCGTCGTAGATGCGCTGGTAGTCGGCCGAGGCGCCGTACTGGTCGATGGAGACGATGCGACCGTGGTCGCCGACGTACTCGCGCCAGCCCTGCCTCACGCCGGCCTCGACGGAGACGCGGGCCTTGACCGTGGTGGGGATGACGGTCTCGCGGTAGGCCTCGTCCTGCTCCTCGAACCACTCCACGCAGGGCATGGAGACGACGCGGGCCTTGATGCCGTCGGCGGCGAGGAGCTCGCGCGCCGCGACCGCGACCTGGACCTCCGAGCCGGTGCCGATCAGCACGACGTCGGGCACGCCGCCCTCGGCCTCGAGCAGCACGTAGCCGCCGCGGGCCACACCCTCGGCGCCGGCGTAGCCGTCCTCGCCGCGGGGGAAGACCGGCACGTTCTGCCGGGTCAGCGCCAGCGCGGCGGGGGTGTCGGTGCGGCCGAGGATGTGCAGCCACGCCGCGGCGGTCTCGTTGGCGTCGGCCGGGCGGACGACGTCGAGGCCCGGCATGGCCCGCAGCGCGGCCAGGTGCTCGATCGGCTGGTGGGTGGGGCCGTCCTCGCCGAGACCGATGGAGTCGTGGGTCCACACGTAGGTGACGGGCAGCTTGCTCAGCGCCGCCACGCGCACCGCACCGCGCATGTAGTCGGAGAAGGTCAGGAACGTGCCGCCGAAGACGCGGGTCAGCTTGTCGGCGGCGATGCCGTTCATGATCGCGCCCATGCCGTGCTCGCGGATGCCGAAGTGGAGCACGCGGCCCTGGTGGGGGTCGGCCTTCCAGTCCTCGGTGTCGCGGCTCACGGGCAGGAAGGACGGGGCGTCCTCGATGGTGGTGTTGTTGGAGCCGGCCAGGTCGGCCGAGCCGCCCCACAGCTCGGGCATGCGCGCCGCGACGGCGTTGATGACCTTGCCGGAGGCCGAGCGGGTGGCGACACCCTTGGCGTCGGCGGGGAAGACCGGCAGCGCGTCGGCGAGGCCCTCGGGCAGGCTGCGCGACTTCAGGCGGTGCAGCAGGGTGGCGCGCTCGGGGTGGGCCTCGGCCCAGGCGCGGTAGCGCTCGTCCCACTTGTCGCCCCACGCGGCGCCGCGCTGACGCAGGCCACGGGTGTGCTCGAGCACGTCGGCGGGCACCTCGAAGCGCTGCTCGGGGTCCCAGCCGAGCACCTTCTTGGTGGCCGCGACCTCCTCGTCGCCCAGGGCGCTGCCGTGGGCCTTCTCGGTGCCCTGGGCCGACGGGGCCGGCCAGGCGATGATCGTGTCGAGCACGATGAGCGAGGGCTTGTCGGTCACCTCGCGGGCCGCGACGACCGCGTCGTGCAGGGCCGGCACGTCCTCGGCGTACTCCGCGCCGCCGTGGGTCCAGTCGACGTTCTGCACGTGCCAGCCGTAGGCCTCGTAGCGCTTCGCGACGTCCTCGGTGAAGGCGATGTCGGTGTCGCCCTCGATCGAGATCCGGTTGCGGTCGTAGATGACCGTGAGGTTGCCGAGCTCCTGGGTGCCGGCGATCGAGGAGGCCTCGCCGCTCACGCCCTCCTGGAGGTCGCCGTCGCTGCACAGCGCGTAGACGTGGTGGTCGAAGAGGCCCTCGCCGGGGGCGGCGTCGGCGTCGAGCAGGCCGTGCACGCGCCGGGCCGACATGGCCATGCCGACGGCGTTGGCGACACCCTGGCCCAGGGGCCCGGTGGTGACCTCGACGCCGGCGGTGTGGCCGAGCTCGGGGTGGCCGGGGGTCTTGGAGCCCCAGGTGCGCAGGGCCTTGAGGTCCTCGATCTCCAGACCGAAGCCGCCGAGGAAGAGCTGCGTGTAGAGCGTGATGGAGGAGTGGCCGCACGAGAGCACGAAGCGGTCGCGGGCGATCCACTCGGGGTCGGCCGGGTCGTGGCGCATGACCTTCTGGAAGAGCAGGTAGGCCACCGGCGCGAGGCTCATCGCGGTGCCGGGGTGGCCGTTGCCGACCTTCTGCACGGAGTCCATCGCCAGCACGCGCGCGGTGTCGACCGCCTTCGCGTCCAGCTCGGTCCAGTCCAGGGCGGGGGTAGTGCTCACAAGGGTCCTTCCGGCGGGATTCGGGGGCGCCGACACCGCGAGGAGCGGGTCGACACGTGCCTCAACAGCGAGGTCGCGCAGGCGATTCCGAGCCTACTCACCCCCGGCGGTAGACTCCTACCGGCACCAGCGCTGGTGGACCGTGGCCCGTCGGCCCTCCGCCCCGAGCGCCCCCACCCACCCCGAGGACCTCCGTGACGCATGTCGGCCAGTCGGCCTCTGCCGCAGGGCAGCAGGGCGCAGACCCCGCCGGCGGCGCGGCCCCCGGCGGCGCGGCCCCCGGCGGCCGCGCGACCTGGCGGGACGTGGTGGCGGCGTACGTCGGTCTCACCAAGCCCCGGGTGATCGAGCTGCTGCTGCTGACCACCGTGCCGGTGATGTTCTACGCCGCCCGCGGCGTGCCGGAGCTGGGACTGGTCGTCTGGACCGTCCTGGGCGGCACCTTCTCGGCCGGCTCGGCCTCGGTGTTCAACTGCGTCTACGACCGCGACATCGACGAGCAGATGCGCCGCACCCGCCGCCGCGCGCTGCCCCGTCACATCGTGACCCCGCGCTCGGCGCTGGTGTTCGGCACCGTGCTCGGCGTGCTGTCGACCGTGATCCTCTACCTCGGGGTCAACGCGCTCTCGGCGCTGCTGTCGGTGACCGCCATCGCGTTCTACGTCTTCGGCTACACCATGCTGCTCAAGCGGCGCACGACCCAGAACATCGTCTGGGGCGGCATCGCGGGGTGCTTCCCGACCCTCATCGGCTGGACCGCGGTGACCGGGTCGCTGTCGTGGACGCCGGTCGTGCTCTTCATGGTCGTCTTCTTCTGGACCCCGCCCCACACCTGGGCGCTGGCTCTGCGCTACCGCGAGGACTACGCCCACGTCGACGTCCCGATGCTGCCGGTGGTCAAGCCGGCCCGTGAGGTCGGCCGCCAGATCGTGCTCTACAGCTGGGTCATGGTCGCCACCTCGCTGCTGCTGTGGCCCGTGGCCGGCACGGGCCCGTTCTACCCGGCCGCGGCCGCTGTGCTCGGCGCGGTCTTCCTGCTCGAGGCCCACCGCATGTGGGGTCGCACGCGCGGCACCGAGGACCTGAGCGTGATCCAGCCCATGCGGCTGTTCCACTCCTCGAACCTCTACCTCTCGCTGCTCTTCGTGGCCGTCGCGCTCGACCCGCTGCTCAGCTTCTGAGGCCTCCCCGACCGGGGCCCGCCGGCGCGGCCCCCTCGGGACGCGTCGACCGCTGCGAGGCCACCGCGGGCCCACTGCGCAGGTCGTCGTCGCGTGCCGGACGTCACCGGCCAGCACCCGGTCGCGCGCACCACGCCACGTCCCGTCACGGGACGAGGTCGACCGCCACGGCCGCGGCGGGCGGACGGGCCGTCGTGCGCGAGGATCAGCGGCCGGAGCCGACCGGCTCGCGCAGGTCGTCGGAGCCGAGGTCGGCGCCGAGGGCCACGGGGTGCGGATGGCGCACGGTCAGCAGGGCCCAGGTGGCGGAGGCCGCGATGAGGGCCGAGCCGAGCACGTGGAAGGCCACGAGCACGACGGGCAGGTCGGTGAAGTACTGCACGAAGCCGATGAGCCCCTGCGCCAGCTCGATCACGAGCAGCAGCGCCACCGCACGGCGGGTGCGTCGGGGCGCGCCGGTGGCGTGGACGGCGAAGAGCAGGCCGATGGTGAGGCCGAGGAGCAGGAAGACGCTGTCGGCGTGGAGCTGGCTGACCGACTCGGGGTCCAAGCCGTTGCGCTTCGCGTCGAGGTCGCCGGCGTGGGGCCCGGACCCGGTGACGACCGTGCCGACGTAGAGCACGGCCCAGGCCGCGGCGAAGGTCGACCATGCCAGCGCGACCACGGGCCCGCGGACGGCGGGGCCGACCCCGTCGACGACCTGCAGGAAGCGGACCGAGAGGCACACGATGGCCAGCGACAGCAGCAGGTGGAGCGAGACGACCCACGGGTTGAGCCCGGTCAGCACCGTGACGCCGCCGATCACGGCCTGCAGCGGGATGCCCAGGCCCATGAGCAGCGCGAGGGTGCGCAGCCGGCGGTCGCCGCTCTGCACGGCGGCCACGAAGGTCGCCACGGCGATCGCGGCGAGCACGAAGGTCAGTAGCCGGTTGCCGAACTCGATCGCGGCGTGCAGCGTCAGCTCGCCGTGGGGGGTGTAGGACCCCTCGAAGCACTCGGGCCAGGTGGGGCAGCCCAGCCCCGAGGCCGTCAGCCGCACGGCCGCGCCGGTGACCACCAGCACGGCGTTGGCCACCAGCGAGGCCCAGCCCAGGGGTCGCACGTAGCGGCCCAGGCCGGAGGGGCGGGCGGAGGGGCGGGCGGAGTACTCGGTCATTCCCACGTGAACGTCCTTGCGGTCGCGACGGTGCCGACGACGGTCCACGCCGCGAGCACCAGGAGGGCCGGCCAGGCGACCTGGCCGTCGATGAGGGCGTCGCGCATGGCGCCGCCGAGGGCCCCGGAGGGCAGCCAGCCGACGACCTCGCCGAACCCGCCGTACGCCGAGGCGGGCAGGACGACGGCGCCGCCGGCCATGAGGAGCAGGTAGACGAGGTTGGCGGCGGCCAGGGTCGCCTCCGCCCGCAGCACCCCGGCCACGAAGAGGCCGAGGGAGGCGAAGGCCGCGGTGCCGAGCACCACGGCGAGCACGCTGCCGGTGACGGCGCCGAGCGCGGAGCCGTCGGCGCCGGGCACGGGGCGCCAGCCGAGGGCCAGGGCGACCGCGGCGATCACCGCGACCTGGAGCACCTCGACGAGGAGCAGGGCGAGCACCTTGCCGGCCAGCAGGCCCGAGCGCGGCAGGGGCGAGGTGCCGAGGCGCTTGATCACGCCGTAGCGCCGCTCGAACCCGGTGGCGATGGCCAGCGAGGTGAAGGCCGTCGACATGACGGCCAGCGCCAGCACCCCGGGGGTGAACACGTCGACGGGCGTGGCCTCGAGGTCCAGCCCGACGCGGTCGGCGGCCAGGACGCCCCCGATCAGCACGATGACCGGGATGACGACGGCCAGCAGCAGCTGCTCGCCGTTGCGCAGCGTGAGCCGGGCCTCCATGCGCGCCTGGGCGAGCACCTGCCGGCCCAGCGGAGCGGCGCCCGGCCGGGGCGCGAAGGTGCCCGTGGCGGCGGGCACGGCCCGCTGGGTGGCGCTCATGGGGTCAGCTCCCGTCCGGTGAGGTCGAGGAAGACGTCCTCGAGCGTGCGGGTGCCGAGGGTCAGCGACTCCGGCAGCACCGCGTTGTCCTCGCACCAGCGTGACACCCGGGCCAGCGTGGAGGCGTCGGCCGGACCGGTCACCTGGAGGCTGAGGGAGTCGAGCAGCCGCACCTCGGTGCCGGGACCGAGGGCGGCGGTGAGCGACTCGGGGGCGCCCGGGGGGAAGGGGCGGGTCACCACGAGCCGGATCGTCGAGACCGTGCCGCCCCGCGTGAGCTCCAGCGGGGAGCCGGAGACGACGAGGCGGCCGTGGTCGATGATGTGGACGAGGTCGGCGAGCCGCTCGGCCTCCTCCATGTAGTGGGTGGTGAGGACGACGGTCACGCCGTCGCCGCGCAGCTCCTGGAGCAGCTCCCACACGGTGCGGCGCACGGCGGGGTCCATGCCGGCCGTCGGCTCGTCGACGAAGACCAGCTCGGGCCGACCGACGAGGGCCAGCGCGAGGCCGAGGCGCTGCTGCTGACCGCCCGAGAGGCGGCGGTAGGGGGTGCGCCCGCACTCGGCCAGGCCGAGACGCTCCGAGAGGAGCGCGGGGTCGAGCGGGTGGGCGTGCAGCGCCGCGACGTGGCGCAGCATCTCCATGGCCCGCACCCCGCTCCACGCGCCGCCGCCCTGGAGCATGACCCCGATGCGGGGGAGCAGCTCGCGTCGGTCGCGCACCGGGTCGAGCCCCAGCACCCGCACGGTGCCCGCCTGCGGCCGCCGGTAGCCCTCGCAGGTCTCCAGCGTGGTCGTCTTCCCGGCGCCGTTGGGGCCGAGCACGGCGGTGACGGAGCCCCGCGGCACGCGCAGCGACAGGGAGTCGACGGCGGTCTTGTCGCCGTAGCGCATCACCAGGCCGTCGACCTCGACGGCGGGGGCGTCGAGCGGATCGGCGGCGGGCACGCCCCCAGTCTAGGAAGCCGCACCCGGTGGCCACGAGGCGAGGTCGCCTCGCCGCGGCGGGGTGCGTGCGGCGGTGCCCTACCGTTGCCGTCCGTGAACCCCTTCGTCCTCGGTGCGGTGGTCGTCCTCGGCCTCGCCGTCGCCGTCCTGGCCGTCGTGCTCGTGGTGCGCGACGTCGCCGTGCGCCACAGCGACCTGCTCTTCGGCCTGATCGCGCTCCTGGAGCTGGCCCTGCTGGTGCAGCTGGTCACCGGGTCGGTGGCCCTGGCCGGCACGGAGCGTGACGTCGAGGGCGTCACCTTCGTCGCCTACCTGGTCACCAACCTGCTCGCGCTGCCGATCGGGGCCTTCTGGGCCCTGGCCGACAAGACCCGCGTGGGCGGGGCGGTGGTGCTGGTGACAGTGCTCACGGTGCTCGCTCTCCAGCTCCGCCTGGTCTCGATCTGGGCAGGGGCCTGAGGTGCGCGACCCCGCGCTGTCCTCCGGCGCCGGTCGCGTGCTGGTCGCGGTCTACGCCGTCTTCGCCGTCGCCGCCACGGGGCGCTCGGTGCTGCAGCTGGCCACCGAGCCGGGCCGCGCGCCCCTGGCGTACTCGCTCTCGCTGCTCGCCGCGGTGCTCTACGTGCTGGCCACGACCTGCCTGGTCGTGGGCGGCGCCCGCGCGTGGCGGGTGGCCGTCGTCGCCTGCTCGGTCGAGGCGGCCGGGGTCGTCGCCGTGGGGGCGCTGAGCCTGGTCGCCACCGACCTCTTCCCCGACCGGACGGTCTGGTCGCACTTCGGACAGGGCTACGGCTTCCTGCCCCTCGTGCTGCCGTTCGTGGGGCTGTGGTGGCTGCGCCGCACCCGCCCGGGGGAGCGCACCGGCAGGTAAGGGTCGCCTTCCTTGAACGGCCTCCGGCATTAACGGCACACTGGCGTTGTGGAATTCGACGAGACCTCCCTGCGCAGCGGCGACCAGCCGCGCGGCGGGGACCAGACGACGCGGCAGCGCGTCGCGCGGTCGATCCTCGTCAACGGCGCCTCCACCGCCGTGGCGCTCGCGGAGCGGCTCGACCTGACCCCGGCCGCCGTGCGCCGCCACCTCGACCAGCTGGTCGAGGAGGGCGCGGTGGAGTCGCGCGAGGCCCGCACCGCCACCCGGGGCCGGGGTCGACCCGCCCGGGCCTTCGTGCTGACCGAGCGGGGCCGCGAGGGCTTCGACCAGCAGTACGACGACCTCGCCGTCCAGGCCCTGCGCTTCCTCTCCGAGACCGGCGGCGACGACGCCGTGCGCGAGTTCGCCGAGCGCCGGGTGGGCTTCATCGAGGAGCGCTTCGGCGTCGTCGAGGCCGCCCACCCCGAGCTCACCCCCGCCCAGGTGCTCGCCCGGGTGCTGTCGGAGGAGGGCTACGCCGCCGCCGTGCGCGACGTGCCGGTGGGGGAGCAGCTGTGCCAGCAGCACTGCCCGGTCAGCCACGTGGCCCACGAGTTCCCCCAGCTGTGCGAGGCGGAGACGGCGGCCATCGGTCGCGTGCTCGACCGCCACGTGCAACGCCTGGCCACCATCGCCCACGGCGACGGGGTCTGCACCACCTGCATCCCCGACCTCCCGCAGCAGCACGACCCGCAGGACCCAGACCAGCAGCAGGCCTCCGGCCTCGCGCGCACCACCAGCCAGCAGTCCGCAACCAAGAAGGAGCAGGTCAGCTCATGACGACCATCGACGAGCGCAACCCCGAGCTCGAGGGCATCGGCCGCTACGACTTCGGCTGGGCCGACTCCGACGTCGCCGGCGCCACCGCCAAGCGCGGCCTCTCCGAGGAGGTCGTGCGCGACATCTCCTCCAAGAAGAGCGAGCCGCAGTGGATGCTCGACCTGCGCCTCAAGGGCCTCAAGCTCTTCGGCCGCAAGCCGATGCCGAGCTGGGGCTCGGACCTGTCGGGCATCGACTTCGACAACATCAAGTACTTCGTGCGCTCCTCGGAGAAGCAGGCCGCGACCTGGGACGACCTCCCCGAGGACATCAAGAACACCTACGACAAGCTCGGCATCCCGGAGGCGGAGAAGCAGCGCCTGGTCTCCGGCGTGGCCGCGCAGTACGAGTCGGAGGTCGTCTACCACTCGATCCGCGAGGACCTCGAGGAGCAGGGCGTGCTCTTCCTCGACACCGACACCGCGCTCAAGGAGCACCCGGAGCTCTTCCAGGAGTACTTCGGCACCGTGATCCCGGTCGGCGACAACAAGTTCGCCGCGCTCAACACCTCGGTGTGGTCGGGCGGCTCGTTCATCTACGTGCCCAAGGGCGTCCACGTGGACATCCCGCTCCAGGCCTACTTCCGCATCAACACCGAGAACATGGGCCAGTTCGAGCGCACGCTGATCATCGTCGACGAGGACGCCTACGTGCACTACGTCGAGGGCTGCACCGCGCCGATCTACTCCTCCGACTCGCTGCACTCCGCGGTCGTGGAGATCATCGTCAAGAAGGGCGGCCGCTGCCGCTACACGACCATCCAGAACTGGTCGAACAACGTCTACAACCTCGTCACCAAGCGCGCCACCTGCGAGGCCGGCGCGACCATGGAGTGGGTCGACGGCAACATCGGCTCCAAGGTGACGATGAAGTACCCCGCCATCTACCTCATGGGCGAGCACGCCAAGGGCGAGACGCTGTCCATCGCCTTCGCCGGCGAGGGCCAGCACCAGGACGCCGGCGCCAAGATGGTGCACGCCGCCCCCCACACCTCCTCCTCGATCCTGTCGAAGTCGGTGGCCCGCGGCGGCGGCCGCACCTCCTACCGCGGCCTGATCCAGGTCAACGAGGGCGCCCACGGCTCGAAGTCCAACGTGCTGTGCGACGCGCTGCTGGTCGACCAGATCAGCCGCTCCGACACCTACCCCTACGTCGACATCCGTGAGGACGACGTCTCGATGGGCCACGAGGCCAGCGTCTCCAAGGTTTCCGACGACCAGCTCTTCTACCTGATGAGCCGCGGCATGGAGCAGGACGAGGCCATGGCGATGATCGTGCGCGGCTTCGTCGAGCCGATCGCCAAGGAGCTGCCGATGGAGTACGCCCTCGAGCTCAACCGCCTCATCGAGCTGCAGATGGAGGGCGCGGTCGGCTGAGCCGGCCCGACCCGCCCCCTGCGCAGCCGCAGCGACCGACGTACCCACCAGCACCAGGAAGACACTTTTCGTGACTGTGACCGATGCTGCCCGCGAGAGCGTGGCATCCGCCCTCGAGGCCGACCAGGTGGTCAGCCACCTCAACCCGCCCGCGTCCTACGACCTCGCCGACCACCCGGTGCCCACCGGGCGCGAGGAGATCTGGCGCTTCACGCCGCTCAAGCGGCTGCGCGGGGTGCTCGAGGGCACGCCCTCCGACGACCGCCTGACGTGGGACACCACGCTGCCCGACGGCGTCACCGTGAGCACGATCAGCACCGCCGAGGCGCGCGCGCTCGGTGAGCTGGCGCCCAACGACCGGCCCTCGGCGCTGGCCGTGGAGCTCGCCGGCGGGGCCACGCTCGTCGACGTGCCGGCCGAGCTGGAGACCGACGGACCCGTGCTGATCGACCTGCACGGCGAGTCGGCCGACCAGCTGGTCTGGGGCCACCTGGTGATCCGCGTCGGCGCCTACGCCAAGGCCACGGTCGTGCTCACCCACACCGGCTCCGCGCGCTACTCCGCCACCACGTCGGTGCTCGTGGGCGAGGGCGCCCAGGTCAACGTGCTGACCCTCCAGGACTGGGACGACGACGCGGTCCACCTCGGCCGCGACGCCATCCGCGTCGGTCGTGACGCCACCGTGCGCCACACCGCGGTCTCCTTCGGCGGCGACCTGGTGCGCCTGCACGCCAACGTCGAGTACGACGGCCCCGGCGGCGACGCCGAGCTGCTCGGTCTCTACTTCGCCGACGCCGGCCAGCACCTCGAGCACCGCCTGTTCGCCGACCACAACGCCCCGAAGACCAAGAGCAACGTGGTCTACAAGGGCGCCCTGCAGGGCGAGGGCGCGCACGCGGTGTGGATCGGCAACGTCCTCATCCGCAAGGTCGCCGAGGGCATCGAGACCTACGAGGAGAACCGCAACCTGGTGCTCACCGACGGCTGCCAGGCCGACTCCGTGCCGAACCTCGAGATCGAGACCGGCGAGATCGAGGGCGCGGGCCACGCCTCGGCCGTCGGCCGCTTCGACGACGAGCAGCTGTTCTACCTGCGCTCGCGCGGCATCTCCGAGCCGGAGGCGCGCCGCCTGGTGGTGCACGGCTTCTTCAACGACCTCGTCCGCAAGGTCGGCGTGCCCTCGGTGGAGGAGAAGCTCCTCGCCACCGTCGAGGAGGAGCTGTCGAAGAACGTCCTGCAGGAGCTGTCCTGATGGGCTTCACCCGCGCCTGCGCGCTCGACGAGATCCCGACCGACGAGGGCTTCGCCGCCACCGTCGACGGTGTCGACGTGGCGCTGGCCCGCGAGGGCGAGGAGGTCTTCGCCCTGCAGGACCTCTGCTCCCACGCCGCCGTCGCGCTGAGCGAGGGCGAGGTCGCCCCGGGCGCCGGCGGGCAGTGCCAGATCGAGTGCTGGCTGCACGGCTCCCGCTTCGACCTGCGCACCGGCAAGCCCACCGGCTTCCCGGCCACCGAGCCCGTCGCGACCTTCCCCGTGGAGGTCCGCGACGGTGAGGTGCACGTCGACGTCACGACGACGCTGAACGGCGTCAAGCCGGCCTGAGCCGGCACCCCACCACTTCCGACCCGGCTCCTCCGAGCCACCCCACCAGGAGAAGGACCACACATGAGCACGCTGGAGATCAAGGACCTGCACGTCTCGGTCGACACCGAGGACGGGCCCAAGGAGATCCTCAAGGGCGTCACGCTGACCATCGGCGACAACGAGACCCACGCGATCATGGGCCCCAACGGCTCGGGCAAGTCGACCCTGGCCTACTCGATCGCCGGGCACCCCAAGTACACCGTCACCGGCGGCACCGTGACCCTCGACGGCGAGGACGTCCTGGCCATGAGCGTCGACGAGCGCGCCCGCGCCGGACTCTTCCTGGCCATGCAGTACCCCGTGGAGGTGCCCGGCGTCTCGGTGTCGAACTTCCTGCGCACCGCCAAGACCGCCATCGACGGCGAGGCCCCCAAGCTGCGCACCTGGGTGAAGGACGTCAACGGCGCCCTCGAGCGGCTCAACCTCGACCCGTCCTTCGGCACCCGCTCGGTCAACGAGGGCTTCTCCGGCGGCGAGAAGAAGCGCCACGAGATCGCCCAGCTCGAGCTGCTGGCCCCCAAGGTCGCCGTGCTCGACGAGACCGACTCCGGCCTCGACATCGACGCGCTCAAGATCGTCTCGGAGGGCGTCAACCGCTTCCGTGAGCAGGAGGGCAAGGGCGTGCTGCTGATCACGCACTACACCCGCATCCTGCGCTACATCACCCCCGACTACGTGCACGTCTTCGTCGACGGCAAGGTCGCCGACCAGGGCGGCCCGGAGCTGGCCGACCAGCTCGAGGCCGAGGGCTACGACAAGTACGTCAAGGCGGCGGTCTGACCATGTCGAGCCAGACCACGGCGCGCCTCGACGGCCTCCTGCCCGAGCTGGAGGTGATCCGCGCCGACTTCCCGATCCTGTCGCGGACCCTGGCCGACGGCCAGCCGCTGGTCTACCTCGACAGCGCCAACACCTCGCAGAAGCCGCAGTGCGTGATCGACGCGATGGTCGACCACCTCGAGCGGCACAACGCCAACGTCGCCCGCGCCATGCACCAGCTGGGCGCGGAGTCCTCGGAGGCCTTCGAGGCGGCCCGCGACAAGGTGGCGGCCTTCATCGGCGCTCCCAGCCGTGACGAGGTGCTCTTCACCAAGAACGCCTCCGAGGCGCTCAACCTGGTGGCCAACACCCTCGCGTGGGCCCGTGGCCCGCTCGAGGTGGGCGAGGGCGACGAGATCGTCATCACCGAGATGGAGCACCACTCCAACATCGTGCCGTGGCAGCTGCTCACCCAGCGCACGGGTGCGACGCTGCGCTGGTTCGGGCTGACCGACGAGGGCCACCTCGACCTCTCGGCCGTGGACGACCTCATCACCGAGCGCACCAAGGTCGTCTCGCTCACCTGGGTGTCGAACATGCTCGGCACCGTCAACCCGGTCGCGGCGATCACCAAGCGCGCCCACGAGGTCGGCGCCCTCGTCGTGGTCGACGCCTCCCAGGCCGCCCCGCAGCTGCCGATCGACCTCGCCGCCATGCCCGAGGACGAGCGGCCCGACTTCCTGGCCTTCACCGGCCACAAGGTCGTCGGGCCCACCGGGATCGGCGTGCTCTGGGGTGCCCGCGCGGTGCTCGAGGCGCTCCCGCCGTTCCTCGGCGGTGGCGAGATGATCGAGACCGTGCGCATGGAGTCCTCGACCTACGCCGGGATCCCGCACAAGTTCGAGGCCGGCACCCCGCCGATCGTCGAGGCCGTGGGCCTGGGCGCGGCCGTCGACTACCTCTCGGCCGTAGGTCTCGACGCGGTGCACGCCCACGAGCAGGCACTGACCGGCTACGCCCTCGAGGGCCTGGCCACGGTGCCCGGTCTGCGGGTGCTGGGCCCGCTCGACGCCCGCGAGCGCGGCGGCGCTATCTCCTTCGAGATCGACGGGGTCCACCCCCACGACGTCGCGCAGGTGCTCGACGTGCGCGGCATCGCCGTGCGGGCCGGCCACCACTGTGCGCGACCCGCGCACGCCCGCTTCGGTGTGCAGAGCTCCACGCGCATGTCGTCGTACCTCTACACGACGCCGACGGAGATCGACGCGCTCGTGGAGGCGCTGCACTACACGCGCAGCTACTTCAAGCTCTGAGCCCGCACCACCCGCACGACCCCGACCCGATCACCCCACACCGACCCCGGAGGGAGGCGGCCCGATGAGTGCCGAGCTCGACTCGCTGTACCAGGAGATCATCCTGGACCACTACAAGAACCCGCACCACAAGGGACTGCGCGACCCCTACGAGGCCGAGGTCCACCACGTCAACCCGACCTGCGGCGACGAGGTGACCCTGCGCGTGCACGTCGCCGACGGGGTCGTCGCCGACGTCTCCTACGACTCGGTGGGCTGCTCGATCTCGCAGGCCTCGGCCTCGGTGATGACCGACCTCGTCATCGGTAAGCCGGTCGCCGAGGCGATGGCGGTCCACGAGGAGTTCCTCGCCCTGATGCAGGGCAAGGGCACCGTGGAGCCCGACGAGGAGGTCCTCGAGGACGGCATCGCCTTCGCCGGTGTCGCCAAGTTCCCCGCGCGCGTGAAGTGTGCCCTGCTGTCGTGGATGGCCTGGAAGGACGCCACGACCCGTTCCCTGGAGGAGACCCCATGACCGAGACCTCGCCCACCCCCGACCACGCCGACCTCCCCGACGTGCCGGAGGCCGCCGCCGGCGGCGTCGGCACCTCGACGGTCAGCAAGGACGACGTCTACGAGGCGATGAAGGACGTCGTCGACCCCGAGCTCGGCATCAACGTCGTCGACCTCGGCCTGGTCTACGACCTGCACCTCGACGAGCGCAGCAACCTGGTCATCGACATGACGCTGACCTCGGCGGCCTGCCCGCTGACCGACGTCATCTCCGACCAGACCGACTCCGCCCTCGAGGGCCTGGTCAACGACGTGGCCATCAACTGGGTCTGGATGCCGCCGTGGGGCCCCGACAAGATCACCCCCGACGGCCGCGAGCAGCTGCGCGCCCTCGGCTTCAACGTCTGAGCCGAGCACCGGGGCCCCGCCCTCGACCCCGCGGCCTCACCGAGGGCCGCTGTGGTCGGGTGGCGGGGTTTGCGCGTCCCGGGGCCGGTGGGGCCCTCGTGGGTTGCTGAGGTGGCGCAATTGCTGAGGTCCGGTGGGGTCGGGTGGCGGGGTTTGCGTGGTTCGGGGCGGGTGGGGGGCTCGTGGGCTGCTGAAGTGGCGCAATTGCCGGCGGTCGGCGGTCGGCGCGGCCGCGTGCCCGACGGGCCGCCTGCGTAGGCTCCGGACATGACCGGCACCGACGACCCCGAGGCCCCGCCGCCGAGCGCCGAGGGGTTCGTGCCCGACCACCCCGAGGTGCGCGCCTTCTGGGAGCGGGCCCGGGTGCACGCCCGCCTCAACGTCGCACCGACCTACTTCGGCCCCACCACCCTGGAGGTGGTGCCCCCGCCGGCGTGGTCCTTCGGGTCCACCCCGGAGCAGGCCGACGCCCTGCTGGCCCTGGTGCTCGACGGCACCAAGACGGCCACGGCCAGCGCGGCCGAGGAGTACGGCGAGGAGCCGCTGCCCCGACCGGGTCAGCTCGGCATCCTCCTCGACGGTCGCGGTCGTCCGCGGGCGCTGGTGGAGACCACCGCGGTGGAGGTCGTCGCCTTCGACCGCGTCGACGCCGAGCACGCCCGCCTCGAGGGCGAGGGCGACCGCAGCCTCGCCCACTGGCGCGAGGTGCACGAGCGCTTCTTCGCCGAGACGGCCGGCCCCGGGCGCGGCTTCGAGCCGTCCATGCCGGTGGTGCTCGAGCGGCTGCGGGTGGTCTGGGCCGAGCCCGACGGCCCCGGCGGCCGGTGAGCGGCCCGGGCGGCGCCGCGGCGCGCGGCACCGGGGCGGAGACGGTCCTGGTGCCGCCCTCCCGGCTCGCGCGCTGGGTGGTCAACTTCCGCGCCCGCCACGGCGCCACGGCCCTCGCGGTGGCAGGAGGCGCGCTCACCGGGGCGGCGGAGGACTCCTCCACCTTCACGGCCCGACTGCCCTTCGACGCGGCGTACGCCGGCCTGCCCGACCCGGTCGCCTTCGCGGCCGGGGCCACGACGCCCGACGACTGGGGCCTGCTGCTGGTGCGCAAGGGCGGCTTCGCGGTGGCCCGGCTGAGCGGCGGGGCCACGGTGGCCTCCAAGGTCGGCCAGCGGCACGTGCAGGGCCGCACCAAGGCCGGCGGGCAGAGCCAGCAGCGCTTCGCGCGCCGCCGTGACAACCAGGCCCGTCAGGCCTACGAGGCCGCCGCCGACCACGCGGCCCGGCTGCTCGGCGACCTGGACGGTCCGCTCGTGGGCGGCGGCGACCGCACGGCGGTCGAGGAGGTGCTCGCCGATCCCCGCCTGCGTCGACTCGTGCCGGTCGAGCCGTGGCTGCCGGTGCCCGACCCCCGGCGGGCCGTGCTCGAGCAGGCGGCGCGCGACGCCGCGGCCGTGAGGGTCACGGTGGTCAACGCGGGCGCCGGGCCGGGGGAGCCGACGTGAGCACCCGGCTGCTGCTGCTCGCCGACACCCACCTGCCCACGCGGGCCAGGGCGCTGCCCGAGGAGGTGTGGGACGCGGTCGAGCGGGCCGACCTGGTCGTGCACGCCGGCGACTGGGTGGAGGTCGGCCTGCTCGACGAGCTGGAGGAGCGGAGCACCCGACTGGTGGGCGTCTGGGGCAACAACGACGGCCCCGCCCTGCGGGCCCGGCTGCCCGAGGTGGCGCGGGTCGAGGTCGAGGGCCTGCGCCTCGAGGTGGTGCACGAGACCGGCGACGCGCGCGGCCGGGAGCGGCGCTGCGACCTGGCCCACCCCGACACCGACCTGCTGGTCTTCGGCCACAGCCACGTGCCGTGGGACAGCGTCACCGACGGTGGCATGCGGTTGCTCAACCCCGGGTCGCCCACCGACCGGCGCCGCCAGCCGCACTGCACGTACCTGACGGCCACCCTCGCCGCGGGGGAGGTCCGCGACGTCGTGCTGCACCGGCTGCCACCACGGGTGCCGTCGGGTCGGTCCCCGCGTGCACCCGCGCGCCGCGCCTGATCTGCCGGCCTCGCGGCCCCGCAGGCCCTAGTCTCCCCAGCATGTGGCAGCCCGAGCCCGGCTGGCACCCGCTCCCCGGAGGCTCCGGCGCCTCCACCGTGGGGGCGTGGCGCGCGGTCCGCGGCGACCAGCCGGTGGTGGTGAAGCGGCTCGCCGCGCCCGTCGACGGCGACCCGCCGGAGCTGTCGGACCCCCACCACTTCGCGTACTGGCGCCGCGACGCCGACGTGGCCGGCGCGCTCGTGGTGGACCGTGCTCCGGGCCTGCGCCCCCCCGCGGTCTGCGACGTGGAGGAGGACCCCGACGGCATCACCCTGGTGCGCGAGTGGGTCGAGGACGCCGCCGTCAACGGGCTCTTCGCCGCGCACGCCATGGGCCGCTTCGCCGGGGCCGACCTCCCCGACCTGCCGTGGCTGGCCCGCGACCAGCTGCGCGACCGGCTGCGCCGCACCGAGCGCCGCGGCGGCTGGCCGACGCTGGCCCGCACGACCGTCGCCGACGTGGCCGACCACCTGTGGCGGCGGCGGGTGGTCTTCCTCGACGCCGTCGACGCGCTGCCGCAGGTCGCCCAGCACGGCGACCCGACGCCGGCCAACCTGCCGGGTCGAGCCGACGACGAGGTGGTCGCCATCGACTGGGGGAGCCTCGGCCGCGGGGCGGTCGGCGCCGACCTCGGCTACTACGCGCTCTCGGCGCGCGAGGAGTTCGAGCCCCTGCTCGACGCCTACCTGCTCGGGCTCCCCGCGGGGGTCGCGACCCGCGACCAGGCGGCGCTCGGTGCTCGGGTGACCGCGGTCTTCACCGCGCTCAGCCGCGCCGAGTGGGCGCTGGCGCGCGTGGCCGGGGGAGAGGGCGCCCTGGCCGGCAAGTACCGCCACCCCGCCGTCGCACCCCACCTGCGCGCCCTCCAGCGCCAGTTCCCCCTGGTCGAGGCGCTCCTCCAGCACTGACGGCGGCGCCCACGGAGCCGTCGGAGGCCCTCACAGGTCGTCGGTGGCGAAGGTGTCGCAGTCCTCCAGCGTCCCGCCGGCGTAGCCGACCCCGAACCAGCGCTGCCGTGAGGCCGACGAGCCGTGGGTCCAGCTCTCCTCGTCGACGGTGCCCTGGGCCTGCTGCTGGATCCGGTCGTCGCCGACCGCGGCGGCCGCGCCGAGGGCCTGGCGGATGTCGTCGTCGGTGAGCTCCGCGACCAGCACCTGCCCGGAGGCGTCCTCGGTCGTCGTGGCGGCGTGCGCCCACATGCCGGCGTAGCAGTCGGCCTGGAGCTCCAGTCGCACCGAGTCCGACCGCGGGCCCTCCTGGGTGCGGACCCGTCCCATCGTGCCCAGCAGGTTCTGGACGTGGTGGCCGTACTCGTGGGCCAGCACGTAGGGCTCCACGAAACCGCCGTCGGGTCCGCCGAGCTGGTCCTCGAGCACCTGGTCGAAGAAGGCGGTGTCGAGGTAGATCGTCTCGTCGGGCGGGCAGTAGAACGGCCCCACGGCCGAGGTCGCCTCGCCGCAGCCGTCGGTCGCGACCGACCCGGTGAAGGTCACCAGCGCCTGCTCGGCACGGAACCGCGAGCCGAGCTCCTCGGCCCAGAAGTCGGTGAGGGAGTTCTCCACCGCCACGCGGGCGCAGTCGGCGGAGGCGTTGGCGTCCTCGCCGGTCTCGCACCCGGCGTAGCGGTCGGTGCCCGCGTCCATCCGGCTCGTGTCGTACGCCGAGGAGCCCGCACCGCCCGGGTCGGAGCCCCCGCCGCCGACGCACTGGGTCAGCACCACGACGAGCACCACCAGCACCACGGCGCCGATGCCGCCGCCCCCGACCAGACCGCCCGGCAGCGCACTGCCCCCGCCGCCCCCGCCGCCCAGCGCGCCGCCGAGCGGTCCACCGGAGCGGGACGCACGACTGCGGCCGCGGTCGCGCGTGCGGCCGGTGTCGAGACGGGCCTTGGGGTTGAAGCGCATGGCGGGGCTCCTGTGTCGCATCGCACCCCGGGCGGAGGCGCTGGTGGTCGGGACGGCCCGCGCGCGGACCTAGACTGGTGACCCTATGATCACCGCCCACCAGCTCGAGGTCCGCGCCGGAGCCCGGCTGCTCATGGAGGACGTGAGCTTCCGCGTCGCCGCCGGGGACAAGGTCGGCCTGGTCGGTCGCAACGGCGCCGGCAAGACCACGCTCACCAAGATCCTCGCCGGCGAGGCGCTCCCCGCCGCCGGCAGCGTCACCAGCTCCGGCGACGTCGGCTACCTGCCCCAGGACCCGCGCACGGGCGACCCCGAGGTGATGGCGCGCGACCGGATCCTCAGCGCCCGCGGCCTCGACGACGTGGTGCGGCGGCTGCGCGACGCGGAGGAGCAGATGGCCTCCGAGGACCCGGCCGTGGCCGACAAGGCGATGCGCCGCTGGAGCCGCGCCGACGCCGAGCTGCACGCCGGTGGCGGCTACGCCGCCGAGTCGGAGGCCGCCACCATCGCCGCGAGCCTCGGCATCGAGGAGCGGCTGATGACCCAGCCGCTGAAGACCCTCTCCGGCGGTCAGCGCCGCCGCGTCGAGCTGGCCCGCATCCTCTTCTCCGGCGCCGAGGTGCTCATCCTCGACGAGCCCACGAACCACCTCGACGCCGACTCGATCGTGTGGCTGCGCGACTTCCTCAAGGCCCACAAGGGCGGCTTCATCGTGATCAGCCACGACAACGCCCTGCTCGAGGAGACCGTCAACAAGGTCATGCACCTCGACGCCAACCGCGCCGTCATCGACGTCTACAACATGGGGTGGCGCCACTACCTCACCCAGCGCGAGACCGACGAGAAGCGTCGGCGCCGCGAGCGGATGAACGCCGAGAACAGGGCCAAGACCCTCACCGACCAGGCCAACAAGATGCGGGCCAAGGCCAGCAAGGCCCAGGCCGCGCAGTCGATGCTCAAGCGCGCCGAGAAGATGATGGCCGGCATCGAGGGCGAGCGCGCCGCCGACAAGGTGGCCCGCATCCAGTTCCCCGCCCCGGCCGCCTGCGGCAAGACCCCCCTGACGGGTCAGGACCTCTCCAAGGCCTACGGGTCGCTGGAGGTCTTCACCGGCGTCGACCTGGCCATCGACAAGGGATCGCGCGTGGTCATCCTCGGCCTCAACGGCGCCGGCAAGACCACGATGCTGCGGATCCTCGCCGGCGTCGACCGCTCCGACACCGGCGAGGTCGTGCCGGGCCACGGGCTCAAGCTGGGCTACTACGCCCAGGAGCACGAGACCCTCGACACCAGCCGCACGGTCCTGGAGAACATGCAGAGCGCGGCCCCGCAGCTCACCGACACCGAGGCCCGCAGCGTGCTGGGCTCGTTCCTGTTCTCGGGCGACGACGCCAACAAGCCCGCAGCGGTGCTCTCGGGAGGGGAGAAGACCCGCCTCGCGCTGGCGAGCCTCGTGGTCTCCAGCGCCAACGTGCTGCTGCTCGACGAGCCCACCAACAACCTCGACCCGGCCTCCCGCGAGGAGGTGCTGGCCGCGATCCGCACCTACGAGGGCGCGATCATCCTGGTCACCCACGACGAGGGCGCGGTGCGCGCACTGGAGCCCGACCGCGTGCTGCTGCTGCCCGACGGCGACGAGGACCTCTGGAACGACGGCTACGCCGACCTGGTGTCGCTGGCCTGACCTCCGGGCCGGCGACGCGGTGTCGGCGGGGGTTCCTAGACTCCGGTCATGACCACCGCCCCCGCAGTCCCGCTCGACCCCGACCTGCTCGCCGCGGCCCACCTGCGGGTCGACCGCACCGGACCGGTGGTGACGGTGACCCTCGACCGGCCGGAGGCGCGCAACGCGCAGACGCCCACGACGTGGCGGGCGCTGGCCGCGGTCGGGGCCTCCCTCGACGACGACGTGCGCGTCGTGGTGCTGCGCGGTGCGGGCGCGAGCTTCTCCGCCGGCCTCGACCGCTCGATGCTCGACCCCACGCGGTCGGCGCCGGGCGTGGAGTCGGTGGTCGACCTGCTGGCCATGGACGACGCGGGCATGTCGGCGACCATCGACGACTACCAGCGCGGCTTCACCTGGCTGCGCGACCCGCGCTGGGTCTCGGTGGCGGCGGTGCAGGGCCACGCCATCGGTGCCGGCTTCCAGCTCGCCCTCTCCTGCGACCTGCGCGTGCTCGGCGACGACGCCCAGCTGTGCATGAAGGAGGCCGCCCTGGGCCTGGTGCCGGACCTCACGGGAACAAAACCCCTGGTCGAGGCGGTTGGCTACGCGAGGGCGCTGGAGATCTGTGCGATCGCCCGGGTGGTGCCGGCCGAGGAGGCCGTCAGCATCGGTCTCGCGCTGGCGGCCGTGCCGACCGACCAGCTCGACGACACGGTCGCACACCTCGTCGCCGCCCTGGTCGCCCCGATGAGCGGGGCGGTCCGCGAGACCAAGGCCCTGCTGCTCTCGGCGTCGAGCACCCCGCTCGAGGAGCAGCGTCGTCTGGAGCGCGAGGCGCAGGGTCGCCGGTTCCGCGAGCTCGCGGCGCTGGCCGGGGCCTGACCCGGGCCCCAGGGGCCTGACGGAGACGAGAGAAGGCGAGCGTGTCGGGGATGATGGGAGCAGGCGCCTCGTGGCGCAACCTGCGCGCTGACCGCAGCGTGATGGACAACCGCATCGAGGGACGCACGGTGCGCCGCGTGCTCGGCTTCGCGCGCCCCCACCGGCGCCTGATCGGCGTCTTCCTGCTCTTCACCGTCATCGACGCCGCCACCGTCGTGGTGACCCCGCTGCTGGTGCAGCGCATCGTCGACGACGGCATCCTCGCCGACGACCGCTCGGTGGTGACGGTGCTGGCGCTGGCCATGGCCGGCTTCGCCGTCTTCAGCGCGGTGCTGAGCGTGCTCAGCGCCTGGCTCTCCTCGCGCATCGGCGAGGGCCTCATCTACGACCTGCGCACCCAGGTGTTCGCCCACGTGCAGCGCCAGTCGATGGCCTTCTTCACCCGCACCCAGACCGGGGCCCTGGTGTCGCGGCTCAACAACGACGTGATCGGCGCCCAGCGCGCCTTCACCTCCACGCTGTCGAGCACGGTGTCCAACTCCATCGCCGTGGTCGTCGTGGGCATCACCATGCTCGCCCTCAGCTGGCAGGTCACGCTGCTGTGCCTGGCCATGTTCCCCCTGCTCTTCGCCGCGTCGCGGTGGGTGAGCAGCCGGCTGGCCGGCCTGACCCGACGCCAGATGGACGGCAACGCCAGCCTCGGCAACGTGATGACCGAGCGCTTCAACGTCAGCGGCGCGATGCTGCTCAAGCTCTTCGGGCGCCGCGGCGAGGAGGACGAGCTCTTCGGCGAGAAGGCCGCCGTCGTGCGCGACCTGGGGGTGCGGATCTCGCTGATCACCCGCATCTTCGGGGCGGCGATGATGCTCGTGCCCGCGCTCGCCACCGCCCTGGTCTACGGCGTGGGCGGCCAGCTGGCCATCAGCAGCCAGCTCACCGTGGGCACGCTCCTGGCCCTCGCCACGCTGCTCCTGCGCCTGCTCGGGCCGCTCCAGGGTCTCTCCAACGTGCGCATCGACGTCATGACCGCGCTGGTGAGCTTCGAGCGTGTCTTCGAGGTGCTCGACCTGCCGTCGCTGATCGAGGAGCGGCCCGGAGCGGTCGCGCTCCCGCCCTCGGCGTCCCGGGTCGAGTTCGACCGGGTCTCCTTCACCTACCCCGGGGGCGACCGCATCTCGCTGCGCTCCCTCGAGGCGGTCTCCCGCACCGAGGAGCACGACCCGGTGCAGGTGCTGCACGACCTGAGCTTCACCGCCGAGCCCGGCCGGATGGTCGCGCTCGTCGGCCCCTCGGGCGCCGGCAAGACCACGGTCACCCACCTCGTGGCCCGCCTCTACGACGTCGACTCCGGCACGGTGCGCGTCGACGGCCACGACGTGCGCGACGTGACCCTCCAGTCGCTGGAGGACGTCGTCGGCTACGTCACCCAGGACGCCCACCTCTTCCACGAGACGATCCGGGCCAACATGGTCTACGCCCGGCCCGACGCAGACGACGAGGCCATCTGGGCCTCGCTGGAGGCCGCGCAGATCGCCGGGCTCGTGCGTCGGCTGCCCGACGGTCTCGACACCGTGGTCGGCGACCGCGGCTACCGTCTCTCCGGCGGGGAGCGGCAGCGCCTGGCCATCGCCCGGCTGCTGCTGAAGGCTCCGTCGGTGGTGGTGCTCGACGAGGCGACCGCCCACCTCGACAGCGAGTCGGAGGCGGCCGTGCACCGCGCCCTCGACGCCGCGCTCGAGGGGCGCACGTCCCTGGTCATCGCCCACCGGCTTTCGACGATCCGTCAGGCCGACCTGATCCTGGTGCTGCACGAGGGTCGTATCGTCGCCCGCGGCACCCACGACGAGCTGCTGGCGGAGGGCGGGCTCTACGCCGACCTCTACCGCACCCAGTTCGTCGACGACACCACCTCCGACACCGCAGGAGTCTGACCATGGACCTCGGTCTGCGCGACACCGTCCACCTCGTCACGGGCGGCTCCCGCGGCCTGGGTCGTGCCACCGCGGAGGTGCTGCTCGCAGAGGGCGCCCGGGTCGTGGTCTCCGGCCGCAGCCAGGACTCCCTCGACGCCGCCCTGGCCGCCTGGCGCGACGCCGACGCGAGCATCCAGGACCGTGTGGTGGGGGTCGCGGCCGACAACGCCGACGCCGACACCCCGGCGCGGCTGCTCGACGCGGCCGACACGGCCTGGGGCCGCGTCGACGGCGCGCTGATCAGTGTCGGCGGGCCGCCGAAGGGCGCGGTGACCGACATCGACGACGCCCAGTGGACCGACGCCTTCGCCTCGGTGTTCCTCGGCGCGGTGCGACTCGCGCGCGAGGTCGGGGTGGCCCTGCCGGCCGGGGGAGCCCTGGCCATGGTGCTCTCCAGCAGCGTGCGTCAGCCACTGGCCTCGATGGCGGTCTCCAACGGGCTGCGGCCGGGGCTCGCCATGGTCGCCAAGACGTTGGCCGACGAGCTCGGACCGCGCGGGGTGCGGGTCAACGGCCTGCTCCCGGGGCGGGTCGCCACCGACCGTCTCGTCGAGCTCGACGCCGCCACCGGCGACCCCGACCGCGCCCGCGCCGCCGCGATCGCGTCGATCCCGCTGGGCCGCCAGGGCGACCCCGCGGAGTTCGGTCGCGCCGCCGCCTGGCTGCTCTCACCGGCCGCCTCCTACGTGAGCGGCGTCATGCTGCCCGTCGACGGCGGGCTGCTCCGCACCCTCTGACCGGCCCTCGCCGTCCCGGTCGGCGGCGAGCCACCGGCTCAGGCGTCCTCGCGCTGACGCTCCCGCTCGGCGGCCTCGCGGGCCTCGGCCTCCGCGCGCATGCGGGCGTAGGGGTGGTTGGTGCGCTTCTCCTTGCGCACCTTGGGGGGCTTCGGCCCTCCGGCCGCGGGCCGGTCGCCGCTGCGCCCGCCGCGCCACTCGTCGTAGGCGAGGTAGAGGAAGCCGAAGATCGCCAGCAGCCCGAAGAACCACCACTGCAGGCCGTAGAAGAAGTGGGGTCCGTTGTCGAGCTCGGGCAGCTCGACCGGCTCCAGCGCGGTGGCCGGGGCGGGGTCCTCCGAGCGCAGCTCGACGAACCCGTCGTAGACCTCGCGCTGCTGGGCCTGCCCGATCGCCTCGGCCGAGACGGCCCGGGTGGCGTTGTCCACGACCGCCGTGCTGTCGCCGCTGCCGTCGGCGCGCACGTAGCCGGTCACCGTCACCTCGCCGGCGGGCGGGTCGGGCACGTCGGCGGTGTCGAGGCCACGCGCGTCGGTGGCCATCCACCCGCGGTCGACCAGCAGCGACGTGCCCGAGGCGGTGACCAGCGGCACGACGACGTCGACGCCCGAGGCGCCGTCGCGGGTGCGGTAGCGCACGATGACGGTGTCGTCGGTGTCGTAGGTGCCGGTGGCGCTCACGACGCGCCACTCGTCGGCCTCGCCGACCTCGGTGTCGGTGCCGAGCACCTCGCCCACCGGTGCGGGGGCCTGGTCCTCGTTGGCCCGGACCACGGCGTTGCTCTCCTTGCGGTCGTCGAGCCGGTGGAACTGCCACTGGCCCAGCCACCACGTCGCCGTCGCGACCACGACGATGGCCAGCGCGAAGAGGGCCCACCGTCGGCTGAGGAGGAAGCGGAGCGAGCGCACACCCCGAGGCTATCGGGCCGCTCCACCCCGCCGGGCATCCCGCGGGGCGGTGCGCCCCGCCCGCGTGACGGGCCCCACGTAGGGTGGAGGCATGGCACTCACCTTGTTGGAGGACCGGTACGGCCGCGTCGCGACCGACCTGCGCGTCTCGCTCACCGACAAGTGCAACCTGCGCTGCTCCTACTGCATGCCGGAGGAGGGTCTCGACTGGCTGAGCAACGACAAGCTGCTCACCGACGACGAGATCGTGCGCCTGATCGGGATCGGCGTGGAGCACCTCGGCATCGAGGAGGTGCGCTTCACCGGTGGCGAGCCGATGGTGCGTCGCGGCCTGGTCGACATCGTGCGGCGCACCCGCGCGCTGGGACCCGACCTCGGCATCTCCATCACCACCAACGCGCTCGGTCTGGCCCGCAACGCCACCGCACTGGCCGAGGCCGGCCTCGACCGCGTCAACGTCAGCCTCGACACCGTGCGTGCCGACACCTTCCGCGAGATCACCCGCCGCGACCGGTTCCACGACGTCGTCGCCGGCCTCGCCGCCGCCCAGCAGGCGGGCCTGGGACCGGTCAAGGTCAACGCCGTCCTGCTGCGGGGCCAGAACGACGACCAGGCCGCCGAGCTGCTCGCGTGGTGTCTCGAGCGCGGCTACGAGCTGCGCTTCATCGAGCAGATGCCCCTCGACGCCCAGCACGGCTGGACCCGCGAGGGCATGATCACCGCCGACGAGATCTTCGCCGCCCTCGAGCGGTCGTTCACGCTGACTCCGGCCAGCGAGCCGCGTGGCAGCGCCCCCGCGGAGCTCTTCACCGTCGACGGCGGACCGGGC
Organism: Nocardioides sp. Leaf285; assembly: GCF_001422955.1. NCBI lineage: Bacteria > Bacillati > Actinomycetota > Actinomycetes > Propionibacteriales > Nocardioidaceae > Nocardioides > Nocardioides sp. Leaf285. The sequence continues at coordinate 1,023,920 of NZ_LMNH01000003.1, forward strand.
ACCGTCGGGGTCATCGCGTCGGTCACCCGCCCCTTCTGCGGCGACTGCGACCGGGTGCGTCTCACCGCCGACGGCCAGGTGCGCAACTGCCTCTTCGCCCGCGAGGAGTCCGACCTGCGCCTGGCGATGCGCGAGGGGGCCTCCGACCGCGAGCTGGCCGACCGCTGGGTCATCGCCATGCGCGGCAAGCTCGCCGGCCACGGCATCGACGACCAGAGCTTCCTGCAGCCCGACCGCCCCATGTCGGCCATCGGGGGCTGAGCCCCGACCCGGGCCGCGTCGGGCGCGGGAGTGCTCCCGGGTCGGCCCAGGGCGGCAACGGGTCGGCTCAGGCGGGCTGGTGCGGCTCCACGTCGCGCAGGAACTGCCGCGCGGCGAGGAAGTCCGACAGCGACCCGCGGTGCTCGTCGCAGGCCAGCCACGTCTTGCGACGCTCGGCGGTGTGGAGCTTGGGGTTGTTCCACAGCAGCGCCCACGCCGCCGTGCTCCGGCACCCCTTGGCGGAGCAGGTGTCGGGGTCCGGGCCGCCCATCAGAGCTGCCGGCGAGCGCCGGACTCGAGCTCGGGGGCGCCGTAGGCGGTGTCGCGCAGGGCGAACCCGTCGGCACGGGTGGCGGTGGCGTTGGCCATGACCACGGCGAGGTAGGGCAGGATCAGGGCGCCGGCGATGAGGAACGGCCACAGCCAGTCGGCCCCGGCCAGGCCGGCGATGACGGCCCCCACGAAGCACAGCGAGCGCAGGCTCATCGACAGCAGGTAGCGCTTCTGGCGCACCGCGATGTCGGCGTTGCGGCTCTCCGCGGCGGTGGTGATGCGGACGGCGTCGTCGGTGCGTGTGCGGTCCCGGGCCATGACTCCCATCGTACGTCGGGAGGGGTGAGCACCCGACCCGGTGCGCAGGCCCTAGCATCGGCCCACGGCCCGGCCCGCTGCTGCGGCTCCACCGCCGAGCCCGGCTCCGACCCGCGCAGCCCGGCACACCACCCACGGAGGCACCATGAGCAACCGCACCTACCGCGTCACCGAGATCGTCGGCACCTCGCCCGAGGGCATCGACGCGGCCATCCGCAACGGCGTCGAGCGGGCCGGCAAGACCCTGCGCCACCTCGACTGGTTCGAGGTGACCCAGGTGCGCGGACAGGTCAAGGACGGCCAGGTCGAGCACTTCCAGGTCGGCATGAAGGTGGGCTTCCGCCTCGAGGACGAGTGACCCGCCCCGGGCCGCAGCAGGCCCGCAGGTGACCCACGCCGCTCCGCGCGGCGTAGGTCTACCCCGCGGTAATCGCTAGCGTCGGGCGACGTGAGCGAAACGACACCGGCCCCGGCCCCCCACGGCGACCCCACCGCGCCGCCCGCCCGCGAGCCCCGCTCGGTCCTGGTGACCGGTGGCAACCGCGGCATCGGCCGTGCGATCGCCGAGGCCTTCCTGGCCCAGGGCGACAAGGTGGCGGTCACCACCCGCAGCGGAGGCGCCCCCGAGGGCGCCCTCGACGTGCGCTGCGACGTCACCGACGCCGCAGCGGTCGACGCCGCCTTCACCGAGATCGAGGCCGCGCACGGCCCCGTGGAGGTGCTGGTGGCCAACGCCGGCATCACCGCCGACACCCTGCTGCTGCGCATGTCGGAGGACGACTGGTCGAGCGTCATCGACACCAACCTCACCGGCTCCTTCCGCCTGGCCAAGCGCGCCGCCAAGGGCATGCTGCGCCTGCGTCGGGGACGCATCATCCTCATCTCCTCCGTGGTCGGCCTCCTGGGATCGCCCGGCCAGGTCAACTACGCCGCCTCCAAGGCCGGCCTCGTCGGCATGGCCCGGTCGCTGGCCCGCGAGCTGGGATCGCGCTCGATCACCACCAACGTGGTGGCGCCCGGCTTCATCGAGACCGACATGACCGCGGCGCTCCCCGAGGAGCAGCAGGCGGAGTACAAGGCGCGCATCCCTCTCGGACGCCTCGGCGCCGCCGAGGAGGTCGCGCAGACCGTCACCTGGCTGGCCGGTCCCGGTGCGGCGTACGTCACCGGCGCGGTGATCCCCGTCGACGGCGGCCTCGGCATGGGGCACTGAGCCCCACCCCGCCCCGGCCCACCAGCAGCGCCCCGCCGGCGTCCCGGCACCACCCAGCAGACCAGCAGCGCGCGGCCCCCACGGTCGCGGCGCACCGGACCACAAGGAGCACACGATGGGCATTCTCGACGGCAAGCGGATCCTGGTGGCCGGGGTGACGATGGACTCCTCCATCGGCTTCGCCACCGCCAAGGTCGCCCAGGAGCAGGGCGCCACCGTGCTCATCTCCAACTTCGGGCGCGCGCTCAACATCACCAGGCGCATCGCCAAGCGGCTCCCGGTGGAGCCGCCGGTCCTCGAGCTCGACGTCACCGACCCCGACCACCTGGCCCGCCTGCCCGAGCTGGTCGGCGAGCACGTCGACGGTCTCGACGGCGTGGTGCACTCCATCGCCTACGGCAACCCCGAGACGCTGCTCGGCGGCAAGTTCATGTCGGGGCCCTGGGAGGACGTGTCGCAGGCCGTGCAGGTCTCCGCCTACTCCCTGAAGTCGCTCACCGACGCGTGCCGGCCGCTGATGGGGGGAGGCGGCTCGGTCGTCGGGCTCACCTTCGACGCCACGGTGGCCTGGCCGGCCTACGACTGGATGGGCGTGGCCAAGGCGGCGCTGGAGTCCTGCTCGCGCTACCTGGCCCGCGACCTGGGCCCGGAGGGCATCCGGGTCAACCTGGTGGCCGCCGGCCCCCTGAAGACGCTCGCCGCCAAGGCCATCCCCGGCTTCGAGGACCTCGACCAGATGTGGTCGACCAAGGCGCCGCTGGGGTGGGACAACACCGACCAGGAGCCGACCGCCAAGGCCGTGGTGGCCCTGCTGTCGGACTTCTTCCCCGCGACGACCGGCGAGATCGTCCACGTCGACGGCGGCTTCCACGCGATGGGCGGCTGAGCCCGCCCACCCGGTAGCGTCGCGCGGGTGACTTCCCTCGTCGAGATCCGGGTCCTGGAGGGACCGAACCTCTACTTCCCCCGGGCGGCGATCAAGCTGACCCTCGACATCGCGGCCCTCTCGGCCGCGCCCGACGCCACCGCGGCCCGCTTCGCGCGGCGCATCGGCCTGCGCAACGCCCGGCCGGGCTCGGCGCACTCCGGGTTCCGGCAGCGCTTCGCCCTGCGGGCGGTGGGCCGCCTGGTGCGGGCGATCGCCGTCGAGAGCGGTACGTCGCGCCTGGCGGTGCGGGTGCGGCCCAGCAGCGACCCGGAGCGGATCGTGGTCGCCTACCCCTGGGCCCACCGCGAGCGGGCCCAGGAGATGGGACGCGCCGTCGCCGCGGTGCTCGACGCGCTGCCGGACGCCGACTCCACCGTCGACCTGGAGGAGGCGGTCAGCGCCGCGGCCCGCCAGGTGGCCGCGAGCCCCGCCGGCGCCCCGCCGCACACGATCGTGCCGCGGATCCCCGTCGTGGCGGTCACCGGCACCAACGGCAAGACCACGACCTCGCGCATGGTCGCCCACATCGGCCGCACCTGGGGCAAGCTGGTCGGCTGGTCCAACACCGACGGCATCTACATCGACGGCGAGATGGTCGAGGCCGGCGACTACTCCGGCCCCTCCGGGGCGGGCCGGATCCTGGCCCACGAGCAGGTCGAGCTCGCCGTCACCGAGACCGCCCGCGGCGGGATCCTGCTCAAGGGCATCGGACTGACCCGCAACGACGTCTCGGTGGTCACCAACGTCTCGGCCGACCACCTCGGGCTCCACGGCATCGACACCCTCGACCAGCTCGCGGAGGTCAAGGGCGTGGTGCCGCGCATCACCCGGCGCAGCGGCTGGGCGGTGCTCAACGGCGACGACCCCCGGGTGCTGGCCATGCGCCACGAGATCAAGGCCCGGCCGTGGGTGTTCTCCCGCGACCCCGACTCCCCGGCCATCCGCGAGGTGCTGTCGGTGCGCGGGCGCGCCACGACCGTCATCGACGGCTGGGTCTGCGTGCTCACCGCCAGCTCCGACCCCGACCCGCTCGTGGAGCTGGTCGAGGTGCCGATGACCCTGGCCGGCCTGTCGCGCTTCAACGTCGAGAACACCCTCGCGGCGGCCTCGGCGGCCCTGGCCGTGGGGGTGCCCCGCGACGTGGTGGTCGAGGGGCTGCGCACCTTCCGCCCCGACGCCGAGCACAACCCGGGGCGGATGAACTTCTTCAGCGTCGGCGAGGTCTCGGTCGTCATCGACCTGGCCCACAACGAGGCCGGCCTCGAGGCGCTCTTCGAGATCATGAACGGCGTGCGGGCGCCCGGCTCGCGGCTGCTGCTGGGCCTCGGGGTGGTGGGCGACCGCACCGACGAGCTGATCGAGAAGCTGGGCGAGATCGCCGCCCGCGACAGCGACGTCGTGGCCATCGGTCACAAGGAGAAGTACTTCCGCGGGCGCACGGCCGCCGAGCTGGAGGACCTGATGCGCGGCGGGGCCGAGCGGGTCGGGGTCACCGGGGTGCCGGCGTACCCGACCGAGGTGGCCTGCCTCTCGGCCCTCGTGGGGCAGGCGCTGCCCGGCGACGTCGTGGGGCTGATGTGCCACGCCGAGCGCGAGGAGGTCTACGCCTGGATCGCCGAGCAGGGCGGCACGCCCGACTCCGCCGGGACGCTGGCCGCCAAGGTGCGCGCGGCCGCCCTCCCGTCCTCCTAGCCCGCGGTGGCAGGATCGTGACCGAGACCACAGCTCGTCACGACCGGAAGGCACTCCATGCGCAGCACCATGCAGGACGACCAGCTCACGATCGGCGCGGTGCTGCGGCACGCGACCACCGTGCACCCCGACTCCGAGGTGGTCACCGCCACCGCCGGGGGCACCCGCAGCCGCACCTACGCCGAGCTCGGTGAGCGCGTGGGCCGGCTGGCCAACGCGCTGCGCGCGCTCGGCGTCGAGGGCGACCAGCGCGTGGCGACCTTCCAGTGGAACAACGCCGAGCACCTCGAGGCCTACCTCGCGGTGCCGTCGATGGGGGCCGTGCTGCACACCCTCAACATCCGTCTCTTCCCCGAGCAGCTGGTCTACGTCGCCAACCACGCCGAGGACCAGGTGGTCATCGTCGACGACTCGCTCGTCGGTCTGCTCGCTCCGCACGTCGCGCAGCTGACCACGGTGCGCCACGTGCTCGTGGCCGGCCCCGAGGCCGCCTCGGCCGACCTCGCCTCGCTCGGCGCGGGCGGGGCCGAGGTGCACCTCTACGACGACCTCCTCGCCGCGCAGCCGGCAGCCTTCGACTGGCCGGAGCTCGACGAGCGCGACGCCGCGGCCATGTGCTACACCTCGGGCACCACCGGCAACCCCAAGGGCGTCGTCTACAGCCACCGCTCCGCGTGGCTGCACTCCCAGGCGGTCAACACCGGCAACGCCGCGGGGCTGTCCTTCGAGGACCGGGTGCTGCCCATCGTGCCGATGTTCCACGCCAACGCCTGGGGCCTGGCCTACTCCGCGCTCATGGCCGGGGCGTCGCTGTGCATGCCCGACCGCTGGCTCCAGGCCGAGCCGCTGGTGCGCTTCATCCGCGAGAGCCGCCCCACGGTCTCCGGCGCGGTGCCGACGGTCTGGAACGACGTGCTCGGCCACCTCGACCGGCACGCCGACGTGCGTCTCGACTCGCTGCGGCTCATCCTCTGCGGGGGCTCGGCGGTGCCGGTCTCGCTCCAGCGGGCCCTGCAGGAGCGCCACGGGCTGCTCGTGCGCCAGGCCTGGGGCATGACGGAGACCTCCCCGGTCGCCTCGGCCGGCATCCCGCCCGTGGGCGTCGACGAGGAGCGGGCCTGGGCCTACCGCGGCACCCAGGGGCGGCTGCTCTGCGGCGTCGAGGGGCGCATCGTGGCCGACGACGGCACGGTCCTGCCCCACGACGGCGAGGCCGTCGGGGAGCTGCAGGTGCGCGGGCCGTGGGTGACCGGCGCCTACTACCGGCCGGAGACCGACGAGCAGGCCGACGCGGCCGGGAAGTTCGACGCCGGCTGGCTGCGCACCGGAGACGTCGGCACGATCGACGGCCTCGGCTACATCGCCCTCTCCGACCGCGCGAAGGACGTCATCAAGTCGGGAGGGGAGTGGATCAGCTCGGTCGACCTGGAGAACGCCCTGATGGCCCACGACGCCGTGGTCGAGGCCGCGGTGGTCGGCATCCCCGACGAGAAGTGGCAGGAGCGACCGCTCGCCTCGGTCGTCGTGCGCGAGGGGGCCACGGTGACGCCGGCCGAGCTGCGGGAGTTCCTGTCGGCCGACTTCGCCAAGTGGCAGCTGCCCGACGCCTGGGCCTTCATCGACCAGGTGCCGCGCACCTCGGTCGGCAAGTTCGACAAGAAGGTGCTGCGCCGCCGCTACGCCGACGGGGAGCTCGAGGTCGACCGCTGAGGATCCCCACCACCGCGGAGGCGGTCGCGGCCTCGGTGGCCTGCGCCCGCCGGCTCGGTCTGCCCGCCGACGACCCCGTCGTGGTGGCCGACGGCTACAGCGTGCGGGTGCACCTGCGGCCCGCTCCCGTGCTGACGCGTGTCGTCACGCGGGGGCGGGTGCTGCGGGGCGACCCGCGCCCGTGGATGGAGCGCGAGGTCGCGGTGGCGGCGTACGCCGCGCGGCGCACCGACGTCGTGGTGCCGCCGTGGCACGACCCGGGGCCGCACGAGGTCGACGGCCTCGAGGTGTCGCTGTGGTCCTGGGTGGAGGTGGTCCCCGGCACCGTGGCGCCGCAGGAGGTGGCGCTGAGCCTGCACGCGCTGCACCGGGCGCTGGCCGACTGTCCCGTGCCGCTGCCGCCCCTGGCGGGCCCGCTCGCCGACGTCGACGCGGCCCTGCGCGTCAGCGACGACCCGGTGCTGCACGGCGCCGCCGCCGTGCTCCTGCCCCGGGCGCTGACCTGGCCCCGGCGCCCGCTCCACGGTGACGCCCACGCCGGCAACCTGCTGCCGACCGCCGACGGGCCGCGGTGGACCGACCTCGAGGACGTCTGCGTGGGTCCCGTCGAGTGGGACCTGGCCTCGCGCACCCACGACGAGCGGACCCGTCGGGCCTACCCCGGCCACCTCGACGTCACACGGCTGCAGGAGTGCCGCGACCTGCGCACCCTCCAGGTGCTGGCCGCCGTGCTGCTCGACGACCAGCCCGACGACCAGCCCGGCGACCAGCCCGACGAGGGGCTGCGCGGCAGGCTCGAGGCCGACCTGGCGCCGGTGCTCGCCGCCGCCGGCGCCACCGGGCGCCCGGGGGCCGGGCCTCAGGCTTCGCTGGGCACGTAGTCGGGGTCGGCGGCCGGGGCGTCGGCGGAGACCCCGGAACCGGCCTGGGCGTGGGGCGACCAGTTCTCCAGCTCGGTCATGACCTCACCGTGCTTGTCGACGCAGATGACGACCAGGTCGCCACGGTTGGCCCGGCTCATCGCGTGGCGCACCGCCTCGATCTCGTCGAGCACGACCTCGACCTGCTTGCAGCGGCTGCCCTCGGCCATCGCCGAGCGGACGCCCTCGGTCACCAGGGCCGACACGTCGCCGCGCTCGCGCCCGCGCAGCTGGGCGTCCTCACGCACGATGACGACGTCGAAGTGCTGGGCCGCGATCTCGCCGAGCTCGCGCATATCCTGGTCGCGGCGGTCGCCGGCGGTGGCGATGACGCCGATCCGCGAGGGACGGGCCAGCTCGTGCGAGCCGGCCATCGAGTCGCCGACACGGTCCACGAAGTCGCCGAGCGCACGCATGCCCGGGGCGTTGTGGCAGTAGTCGACGATGACGTTGACGCCGTTGACCTCCACCTCGTTGAGCCGCCCGGGGGAGAGGTAGTAGTTGGTGGAGAAGGTGCGCAGGCCCTGGCGGATGTCGTGCAGGGGAGCGCCGGCGGCGAAGGCCGCGGCCGCGGCGGCCAGCACGTTCTGCACGTTCATGCGCGCGCGGCCGTTGAAGGTCGCCGGCAGCAGGTGGGTCCAGGCCAGCTGCATCTCGCGCGGGCCGTGCTTGACCACGATCATCTCGCCGCGCTCGGAGCTGTTGAGCACCAGCGCCTTGCCGCCACGGCGGCAGTGCGCGTCGATCATGTCGCGCACCTCGCTGCCGGGCTCCTCCATGGAGATCCACACGACCTGGCCCGAGCAGCGCCGGCGCATGTCGCGCACCAGCGGGTCGTCGGCGTTGAGCACCGCGTGGCCGTCGCGGGGCACGGCCTCCACGAGGACCGCCTTGACGTCGGCGAGCTGCTCGACGGTGTCGATGCCGCGCAGGCCGAGGTGGTCGGGCTGCACGTTGAGGACGACCGCGACGTCGTTGCGCTCGTAGCCCAGGCCCTCGCGCAGGATGCCGCCGCGGGCCACCTCGAAGACCGCGAAGTCGACGCGGGGGTTCTGCAGGACCATCCGGGCCGAGCGCGGCCCGGAGGCGTCGGAGCGGATGAGCAGCCGCTCGTCGATGACGACTCCGTCGGTGGAGGTCATGCCGACCTTGCGGCCCATGCCCTTGAAGATGTGGCTGATCATCCGCGAGGTGGTCGTCTTGCCGTTGGTGCCGGTGACGGCCACGATCGGGATCCGCGACTGGGCGCCCGGCGGGAAGAGCATGTCGACCACCGGCTTGGCGATGAACTGCGGCTCCCCGATGGTCGGGTGGGTGTGCATCCGGAAGCCGGGAGCGGCGTTGACCTCGCAGATCGCGCCGCCGGTCTCGCGCACGGGCTCGGTGATGTCGGGGCAGATGAAGTCGATGCCCGCGATGTCGAGGCCGACCATGCGGGCGGCCTCCTCGGCGATCTCGACGTTCTCCGGGTGGGCCTCGAAGGTGCGGTCGATCGAGATGCCGCCGGTGGACATGTTGCCGGTGAGCGCGAGCTTGACCATGGTGCCGGCAGGAGGCACGTCGGACATCTCGAAGCCCTGCTCGCGCACCAGCTCGACCGCGGCGGCGTCGACCTTGATCCGGGTGAGCACCTTCTCGTGACCCACGCCGCGGCGGGGATCGGCGTTGGCGTCGTCGACGAGCTGCTCGACGCTGGAGGTGCCGTCACCGGTGACCGAGGCCGGCACCCGCTCGGCGATGGCCGCGACCTTGCCGTCGATGATGAGGCAGCGGTAGTCCTTGCCGGTGATGAGCGACTCCACGATGAGCACCCCGCGGCGCGACTCGGCGCGCGCGACCTCGTAGGCCTCGCGCACCTCCGCCTCGTCCTGGAGGTCGAGGCAGACGCCCCGGCCGTGGTTGCCGTCGAGCGGCTTGACCACGACGGGGTAGCCGATGCGCTGGGCCGCGCGCACGCACTGCTCGACGGTGCGCACCGACTCCTGCTTGGGCACCGGCAGGCCGGCCGCCCCCAGCAGCGTGGTGGTGAGGTCCTTGTCGCTGGCGATGTCGACGGCGATCGCCGAGGTCGCCGAGGTCATCGTGGCGCGGATCCGCTTGGCGTGGACGCCCTGTCCCAGTTGCACCAGCGAGTACTGGTTGAGCCGGATCCACGGGATGTCGCGGGAGACGGCCTCGTCGAGGATGGCCTGGGTCGACGGCCCGAACGCGGTGCGCTGCGCGCGCCGGATGAACTCCTCCAGGGAGGTGTCCCAGTCGAACTCGGGGTCGGCCTCGACCAGGTGGTTGACCAGCCGCACCGCGAGACGCCCCGCGGCGAGGCCGACCTGCTCGTCGATGTAGCCGTAGACGACGTTGTAGACGCCCGGGCGTCCCTTGACCATCCGGGTCTTGCCGCGGCGTACGTCGTGGCCGACGACCTGCTGCAGCGCCAGGGCGCAGTGCTCGGCGACGTGGCCCAGCCAGGTGCCCTCGTGGAGCCGCTCGACGAAGCCGCCACGGCGACCGCGGGAGCAGGAGTGCTCGCGCAGCCCGGGCAGCATCTGCAGCAGCGTCTCGGTGAACCCCGGCACGGTGTTGGTGGGGAACTTCTCGAGCACCCCGAGGTCGATCACGAGGTGGATCGCCCGGTCGTAGGACCAGACGTTGGCGCCGCGGTAGACCCGCGTCTCGAGGATCGAGAGATCGGGCGTGGGGCGTTCGGTCATGAGGGTGCTCCGTCCTGGCTGCGGTCCGATGCGTGGTCGGTCGACTTCTTGGACTTCTTGGCCTCGCGCGCCTGGCGGCGCTTGAGGGTGGAGGGGGAGGCGTCGCCGGCGGCGATGTCGCGCGCCATCTGGCGCAGGTCCTTGCCGGCCTCGACCAGCTCGGCCTCCTCGGAGGGGTCGACACTGGCGCGCGGGGGCACGAGGGCGCGGGCGGTGAGGTCGAACGCCGCGCCCTCCGGCAGCACGTGCAGCACGACGCCGCTGGCCAGCAGGGGCGCCGAGCGCTTGGCCTCGTAGGCGTTGGTGACGATGTGGGAGCCGTCCATCACGGTGACGGCGCCGCGCCCCAGCACCCGCAGCACGTCGCGGTCGGTGCCCGTGGCCTCGTCGACCTCGTGCTCGACGACGGCCGCGGTGTCCTCGTCGACGCCGATGCCCAGCAGCTGGGGCGACTGCGCCACGATCATCAGCAGGCGGCCGTAGCGGCTGCGCTGCTCGAAGTGCTGGTCGATGACCACCGACTGGAGCAGGCCCAGGCCCGCCGCGACCTGCGTCATCCGCTGCTTGGGCGTCGTGCCGCCCACGCCGAACGCCACCATGTGGCTCGACTGGATGCTGGCGCCGGCCGAGGTGCCGGCCACCACGGTGCCGGCCAGGTGCGCGGCGACGATGGCGTCACCCACCGGGGTGCCGCAGACCATGGAGGACAGCTTGAGCTGGTTGCCGCCGGTCATGAAGATGCCGGTGGCCTTGCCCAGCGCCTCGACCAGGTCGGGGTCCTGGGCCTCCTCGCGCGACTCCGGTCGCACCGTGACGACCTCGGCGGCGCCCTCGCGGCGGAACAGCGCGTCGTAGACCTCGACGACCTCCGGGCCCAGCGAGGAGGCGGTCGGGATCACCGCGATCCGCGCCTCGGGCCCGCCGGCGGCGGCCACGAACTCGCGCAGGATGGTGCGGCGACGCAGCTTGTCCTCGGCACCGCCGATGATCATCAGGGGTCCACGGGGCATGGGCGCAACGCTAGGGCATGCGGTGTTGAGCCCGACCCTCGCGCCTGTCACGCTGGCCCGCGTGACCGACAGCACCCCCCGACGCCTCGTCGTGATGCGCCACGCCCGCGCCGAGCACAGCGGCCCCTCCGACCACGAGCGCCGTCTCACCGACGGCGGCGCCGACGACGCCCGCGCCGCCGGTGCCTGGCTGGCCGGCCTCGGCCTCGACCCCGACCACGTGCTGGTCTCCGCCGCGCTGCGCACCCGCGAGACCTGGGAGGCCGTCGCCGAGGGCGCCGGCTGGGACGACGACGCGACCCACGACGAGGGGCTGTACGCCGCCGGACCCGAGACCGCCCTCGACCTGGTGCGCCAGTCCCCGGCCGACGCACTCACGGTGGTCGTGGTGGGCCACAACCCGACCATGGCCACGCTGGCGCAGCTGCTCGACGACGGCGAGGGCGACGAGGAGGCCAGCAACGACCTGGCCGGTGGCTTCCCGACCTGCGCGGCCGCCGTGCTCGAGGTCGACGACGACTGGGCCGACCTCGAGGAGCAGTCGGCGCGGCTGCTGGCCTTCCACGTGTCCCGGTCCTGAGCCGGGGCCCGGACCCGCCGCACGGACGGCGTCGGCGGGCAGCGGCGCCTCCCGGTGCGGGCTCAGACCGGGGGAGCGGGGGTGACGATGCCGACGGCGGCGTCGGCCGCCTCGACCTCCTCGCGGGTGATGCCGAGCAGGTACATGATGGCGTCGAGGTAGGGCACGTTGACCGCGGTGTCGGCGGCGTCGCGCACCATCGGCTTGGCGTTGTAGGCGATGCCCAGCCCGGCGGCGGCGAGCATGTCGAGGTCGTTGGCCCCGTCGCCGATGGCGATCGTGGAGCCCACGTCGACGCCGACCTCCCCGGCGAACTCCCGCAGCGCCTGCGCCTTGGCGGCCCGGTCGACCACGGCCCCGACGATGCGGCCGGTGAGCCGACCGTCGACGATCTCCAGCTCGTTGGCCCGGGCGAAGTGGATGCCGAGCTCGGCGGCCAGGCGGTCGGTGATCTGGGTGAAGCCGCCGGACACGATCGCGAAGCGGTAGCCGAGCCGGCGCAGCGTGCGCACCATGGTGCGGGCGCCGGGAGCCAGCTCGACGGCCTCGTAGACCTCGGCGAGGGCGGTCTCCGGCACGCCCTCGAGCAGCGCGACCCGGGAGCGCAGCGACTCCTCGAAGTCGAGCTCGCCGCGCATGGCGCGCTCGGTGACCTCCGCCACCTCGGCCTCGCAGCCCGCGTGGGCCGCGATCATCTCGATCACCTCGCCCTGGATGAGGGTGGAGTCGACGTCCATGACGATCAGGCGCATGCCGTGGCGCAGGATGTCGGCCGGCTGCACGGCCACGTCGAAGCCCTCGCGCGAGGCCTCCGTGGCCAGCACGGTGCGCAGGGCCCGCGGGTCGGCGCCCGAGACGTGCAGCTCGATGGCGGTCACGGGGTAGCGCGCCATGCGCTCGATGCGGTCGATGTTGGCCCCGGAGTCGGCGATGCGACCGGCGACGGCGGCCATCGCCGTGGCCCGCAGCGGGGCGCCGATCACCGTGACGTGGACGCGCCCGGAGCGACGCGAGGGGTTGTCGCCGGTGCCCTCCTCGACCTCGACGTCCATGTCGAGGCCCCGCGCGGTCTGCTCGACGGCCTCGCGCAGGCGGCGGGCGTCGCGCGGCACCGTGACGAGCACGCCGAGCACGAGCCGCCCGCGCAGGACGATCTGCTCGACGTCGACGACCTCGACGCCGGCGCGCGAGAGCGTGGAGAAGACCGCCGACGTGACGCCGGGCCGGTCGCGGCCGGTGAGGGTGAGCAGGAGGGTCTCGGGGCGCGTCTGGTCCATGGCGGGCACGAGGCTAGCGGAGCCGCGGCCTCACGCCGGCGGCCAGACCTCCGGTGAGCAGGCCGCCACCAGCGCCCGCCGCCCGGCCCGCTCCAGCGGCGTCAGCGCGTCGCGGCGCGCCTGCGCCTCCGCGGCACTGATCGCCCCGCCGTCGTCGACCAGGGCCAGGTCGACGACCGCCACGGCCTGGAGCCCGCGCGCCGCGAGCTCGACGCAGCGGGCCGGCACGCCGTCGGGCGCGCTCAGCGGAGCCCGGTGGCGCAGGTTCATCAGGTGGTCGGCCACCTCGGGCCGCCAGCGGGCGACCTCGAGCCGGGCCAGGGCATCGGCGGCCGCGAGCAGCTCCTGGCGCAGGGCCCGGTCGGCCTCGCCGACGTCGGGCAGCTGCCGGCGTACGGCACGGTGGGCGACCCAGGTCGTCGCCGCGCCCACGGTGACGGGCACCAGCCCCACGTCGGCGCCCGCGACCACGACGGCCTCGCCGGCCTCGACCGCCTCGGTGTTGAAGCCGGCGGGGCCGCCGAGGCCCACGAGGTCGCCCTCGACCGGGAAGGCCGCCCCGAACGACGTCGCACCCTCGGCCCGCAGCCGGGCCAGGCCGCCCAGCAGCGTCTCGGTGCCGGTGCCGGTGCCGGTGCCGCGCGAGGTGTCGGCCGGAGCCCCCAGGCCGAGGTGGCCCAGGCCCGCCACGGCATGGGTGGCCTCGTCGCCGATGACGGCGTCGAGCAGCAGGTCGGTCACCACCTGGCCGCGCAGCCAGGCGGTGCCCCACCAGGCCAGGCGGGCGGAGACGGGGAGGTCGGTGCTCACGGCGCCCGAGGCTACGCCGGGGCCGGGGAGGCGCACGGATAGGGTGACGCCATGGCTGCAGTGCTGGAGTTCGCCGACGTGACCGTCACCCGCGGCCAGGCCACCCTGCTCGACGCGGTGAGCTGGACGGTGGAGGAGGACGAGCGCTGGGTCGTGCTCGGTCCCAACGGCGCGGGCAAGACCACCCTGCTCCAGGTCGCCTCCGCCCAGATGCATCCCACCACCGGTGTCGCGGGGATCCTCGAGGAGGTGCTCGGCACCGTCGACGTCTTCGAGCTGCGACCGCGCATCGGCCTAACCAGCGCGGCGCTGGCCGAGCGGATCCCGCGCTCGGAGCGCGTCCACGACGTCGTGGTCTCGGCCTCCTACGGCGTGCTCGGGCGCTGGCGCGAGGCCTACGACGAGCTCGACCACCAGCGCGCCACCGACCTGCTCACCGAGCTGGGCGCCACCCACCTGGCCGACCGCACCTTCGGCACCCTGAGCGAGGGCGAGCGCAAGCGGGTCCAGATCGCGCGCTCGCTGATGACCGACCCCGAGCTGCTGCTGCTCGACGAGCCGGCCGCGGGTCTCGACCTCGGCGGCCGGGAGGACCTCGTGTCGACGCTGTCGGTGCTCGCCATGGATCCCGACTCGCCGGCCACGGTGCTGGTCTCCCACCACGTCGAGGAGATCCCGCCGGGCTTCACCCACGCCCTGCTGCTGCGCCAGGGCCGGGTGGTGGAGGCCGGCCTGCTCGAGCACGTGCTCACCGAGGACAACCTGTCCACGGCCTTCGGCATGCCGCTGACCGTGACGACCAGCGACGACGGTCGCTGGGCCGCCCGGCGTCGTACCCGGGCCAGATGAGCCCCGGGTAAAGAGCCCTCCGATAGGGTCGGGCCATGGACTGGCTGAGCGAGCACGCGTGGGCGGCCTGGCTGGGCGTCGCGGCGCTCCTCGGCGTGGCTGAGATGTTCAGCCTCGACCTGGTGCTGCTCATGCTGGCCGTCGGCGCCATCGGCGGTGGCGCCGCAGCCGCCCTCGACGCCCCCGTGGTCGTGCAGGTGCTGGTCGCCGCCGCCACCGCGCTCGGCACGCTCACGCTGGTGCGCCCGCCGCTGGTCAAGAAGCTGCACAGCGGCCCCGAGCTGAGCATGAGCCACGGTCGCCTCGTCGGCACCCAGGGCTTGGTGCTGCAGACCATCTCGGGGCTCCAGCCGGGTCGGGTCAAGCTGGCCGGCGACGAGTGGAGCGCGGCTCCCTACGACGAGACGCTGGTCATCGAGCCCGGCGCCACCGTCGAGGTGCTCGAGATCCGCGGCGCCACGGCCTACGTCCACCCGGTGCCGCAGCTCGACCGCTGAGCGCCGTCCCCGGACGTCACCCCCCGGACGTCCCTCCCCGCAACGCCCCACCCGAGCACAACCCGCCCCGAGCCGAAGGAGCCCCCATGGGTCCCGTACTCCTCGTCCTGCTGGTGGTCGTGCTGCTGCTGGTCGTCGTGATCCTCGCCAAGACCGTGCGCATCGTGCCCCAGGCCCGCGCCGGCATCGTCGAGCGCTTCGGCAAGTACAAGCAGACGCTGCCCGCCGGCCTCAACATCGTCGTGCCCTTCATCGACAAGGTGCGCTACCTCATCGACATGCGCGAGCAGGTCGTGAGCTTCCCGCCGTCGTCGGTGATCACCGAGGACAACCTCACCGTCGACATCGACACCGTCATCTACTTCCAGGTGATCGACCCGGTCGCGGCGACCTACGAGATCGCCAACTACATCCAGGCCGTCGAGCAGATCACCCAGACCACGCTGCGCAACATCGTCGGCGGCATGGACCTCGAGCAGACCCTCACCAGCCGCGACTCGATCAACTCCGGGCTGCGTGGCGTGCTCGACGAGGCCACCGGCAAGTGGGGCATCCGCGTCGGACGGGTCGAGATCAAGAGCATCGACCCGCCGGCCTCCATCAAGGACACGATGGAGAAGCAGATGCGCGCCGACCGCGACAAGCGTGCCGCGATCCTCACCGCCGAGGGCCAGCGCCAGGCCTCCATTCTCACCGCGGAGGGCCAGAAGCAGTCGGCCATCCTCTCGGCCGAGGGCGACCGGGAGTCGCAGATCCTGCGGGCCCAGGCCGACCGCGAGGCCGCGATCCTGCGTGCCCAGGGCGAGGGCCAGGCCATCCAGACGGTCTTCCAGGCCATCCACGACGGGCGGCCCGACCAGTCCCTGCTCGCCTACCAGTACCTCCAGATGATGCCCAAGATCGCCGAGGGCGACGCCAACAAGGTCTGGATCGTGCCGAGCGAGATCGGCAAGGCCCTCGAGGGCCTCGGCTCGACCATGAACGACCTGCGCGGGATCCCGACCGAGGTCGACGGCCCGCTCAAGCGCGTCGACATGGGCCCCAGCGAGCCCCAGGTGCCGACCCCGGCGTCGACGGCGTCGGGCAGCAACCCCGTCGTCCAGGCCGCGATCGCGGAGGCCGACGCCGCCGCGCAGACCGGCAGGCGCGCGGCGCAGCCCACCGACGAGCCCACCGCTCAGACCCCCGGACAGTCGTCCGGCAACCCCGCCGACGTCCCGACCGAGACCCCGGCCGCGCCGGAGGCACCCCCGCTGTCGTGACGCCCTTCGAGCTGGCCGCGATCCTCCTGGCGGGGGTCGCGGCCGGCACCATCAACACCGTCGTCGGCTCCGGCACCCTGGTGACCTTCCCGACCCTGCTCGCCTTCGGCGTGCCGCCCGTGACGGCCAACGTCTCCAACAACATCGGCCTGGTGCCCGGGTCGATCTCCGGGGCCATCGGCTACCGCCGCGAGCTGCGCGGCCAGCGGGCCCGGGCGCTGCGGCTGGGGCTCGCCTCCCTGCTGGGCGGTGCCGCGGGCGCGGTCGCGCTCCTGCTGCTGCCCGAGGACGCGTTCTCGGCCATCGTGCCGGTGCTGATCGCCCTCGGCGTGGTGCTGGTCGTCGTGCAGCCCCTCCTGGCCCGCCGGGTCGCGGCCCGGCACGAGCGCGCCGGCACCGAGCGGCCGGCGCGCGCCCGCTGGGTGTGGCCCGCCGTGCTCGGCACCGGCGTCTACGGCGGCTACTTCGGTGCCGCCCAGGGCGTGCTGCTCATGGGCGTGCTCGGCATCGGCGTCGACGACGGCGTGCAGCGGCTCAACGCGCTCAAGAACGTGCTCGCCGCCATCGTGAACGCCGTGGCCGGGCTGGTCTTCGTCGTCGCCGCCGACGTCGACTGGCGGATCGTGGCCGTGCTCGCCGTGGGCTCGACCATCGGCGGACAGCTCGGCGCGCGGGTCGGGCGTCGGCTGCCCCCGTGGGCGCTGCGCGGCGTCATCGCCGTCGTGGGCGTCGTCGCCCTCGTCGCCCTGCTGCTCGGCTGAGCGTCCCCGGCGTACGGGGAGGGGCGGGCGGTCAGGACGCGGGGCGCTGACCGGCGCGGGCGCGGGCCGCCCGCCGCCGGGGGTACGCCGAGCGCACCTCCATCGCCAGCGCCGGGTCGTTGCTGGTCACCAGCCAGGCGCGACCGGGCCGCATCCAGTAGTGCAGCGACTCCTCGGTGTCGACGGTCCACACCAGCAGCGGCAGGCCGCGGCGCCGGGCGAAGGCGGCCACGCCGCACCGGGCGATGGTGTGCTTGGCGACCACGAGGTTGGCCCGCGAGCGCACGTAGCGTGTGCGCGGACGCAGCTCGGAGAGCCGGATGCGCACCTGCCGGGCCCACGGCAGGCCCGCGACGCGCCGGCCCAGCGAGAGACCGACCAGCAGGTCGTGGCCGGTGTCGTCGGCCCAGTCGCGCACCGCGCGCACGGCCTTGTCGTCGAGGGTGGTGACGATGAGGTTCTCAGCGCCCAGCACCTCGACGGCCATCCGGGTGGCGGCCACCTCGTAGGTCGCGGTGGGGTGGCCGTAGGCCGCCGAGGGCGAGGTGAACTTGAGGTCGATGTGGGCCCGGGCGCGCCCGACCAGCGAGGTCAGCACCTCGTCGTAGCGCAGGAAGTGCGGCGCGCGGGCCGCGAACTCCTCGAAGGTCAGCTCCCCGACCCAGCGCCGGCGGCCCTCCACCCACAGCCAGTCGTCGTGGAAGAGCACGAGGGTGCCGTCGGCGCAGCGCTGCACGTCGAACTCCACGAAGTCCACGTCGAGGGCCAACGCCTGCTCGAGGGCGGGCCGGGTGTTCTCCAGCTCCCGGTCCCCGCCGGCGCCGCAGCGGTGGGCGCTGACCAGCACGGGCTCACGGGTCCTCACCGGGCAAGCCTGACATCCCCCGGCGGGTGGACGCACGACGACCCGCCCGGCGGACCGGGCGGGTCGTCGCGTCGTGGGTCACGCGCCCCGCGGGGCTGCGACCTCGGGACTGGGACCTCGGGGTGGGTCAGACCGTCTGGAGCGGCTCCGTCGGGTGGGGCGCCACGTCGTTGGCGCCGCGCTCGGCGCGCACGGCCTCCTCGATGCGCTTGCCGGTGTCGGCGTCGACAGCCTTCCAGTACTCGAAGGCCCGCTCGAGGATGGGCTCGCTGACCCCGCCGAGCAGGTGGCCCGCGACGTTGCCGACGAAGCGCTCGCGCGCGGCGTCGTCCCAGACCTCGCGCACGAGGGCGCCGGCCTGGCCGAAGTCGTCGTCCTCGGCCCGCAGGGTGTAGGCCTGGCGCACGAACTCGCCGTCGGCCTCCCACCCGTCCTCGGCCGGGCCGGTGAGGTCGGAGTAGGGGTCGTCGTAGGTGTTGGGGGCGTACTTGGAGCGGTCGCCCGTGTGGTCGTAGGCCATCGGGCCGTCGAACTGGTAGGTGTAGGCGCCCTCGACGCGGTGGCGGTTCACCGGCAGCTGCTGGTAGTTGGGGCCGATGCGGTAGCGGTGGGTGTCGGCGTAGGCGAAGACCCGGCCGAGCAGCATCTTGTCGGGGGAGAAGCCGATGCCGGGCACGATGGCCGACGGCTCGAAGGCGGCCTGCTCGATCTGCGCGAAGTGGTTCTCCGGGTTCTTGTTCAGCGTCATGCGGCCCACCTCGTGCAGCGGGTAGTCGCTGTGCGGCCACACCTTGGTGAGGTCGAAGGGGTTGAAGCGGTAGGTCTTCGCCTCGTCGTAGGGCATCACCTGCACGTGCAGGGTCCACGACGGGAACTCGCCGGCGTCGATGGAGTCGAAGAGGTCGCGGCGGTGGAAGTCGGCATCCTCACCGGCGATCCGGTTGGCGTCCTCCTGGGTCAGGCACTCCACGCCCTGGTCGGACTTGAAGTGGAACTTCACCCAGAACTTCTCGCCGGCCTCGTTGTACCAGAGGTAGGTGTGGCTGCCGTAGCCCTGCATGTGGCGCCACGAGCGCGGCACGCCGCGGTCGCCCATGAGCCAGGTGACCTGGTGGGCCGACTCGGGGTTGAGGGTCCAGAAGTCCCACTGCATGTCGTTGTCGCGCAGGCCGTTGGCGCCGCGGCGCTTCTGGCTGCGGATGAAGTGGGGGAACTTCATCGTGTCGCGGATGAAGAAGACCGGGGTGTTGTTGCCGACCAGGTCCCAGTTGCCCTCGGAGGTGTAGAACTTCAGCGAGAAGCCGCGGGGGTCGCGCCAGGTGTCGGGGGAGCCCATCTCGCCGGCGACGGTGGAGAAGCGCGCGAGCATGTCGGTCGACGTGCCGGGCTTGAACATCGCGGCCTTGGTCCACTGCGTCACGTCGGCGGTGACCTCGAAGGTGCCGAAGGCACCCGAGCCCTTGGCGTGCACGTTGCGCTCCGGCACGCGCTCACGGTTGAAGTGGGCCATCTGCTCCACGAAGTGGTGGTCGTGGAGGAGGATCGGCCCGTCGGGACCGAGCGTCAGGCTGTTGCGGTCGCTCGGCGCGGGCGCGCCGGTGCCGGTGGTGGATCCGCTGGTGTTGCCGTGGATCGAGCCGAGTGTCTCGGTCATGCGTGTCATCTCCCGTGGGGTGGTCGGATCGCGCGAGGCGTCCACCCATCGTGTCGCGGATGTGGAACGAGTCAAGGAAGTCACCCTCATGAGTGGGGTCGACCGGTCCCGTCGGCTGGGCGCGGTCTCCTGCGGCCGGGGTCCGCCGTCACCTACGCTGCGCACGTGCCCGACGTCCACGACCTCGCCGCCGGCTGGCGCTCGGGCACCGGGCGCAGCCAGCTCGTCGCGCTGGGCGTGCTGATGGGGCTCGTCGCGGCGTCGTTCGCGGTCTCCACCACCGCCTACACGCTGGTGCCGCTGAGCACCTACTTCGTGTGGGTCCTGCTCGGCATGCTGCTGCTGCGCTTCCGCCCGCTGGTGGTGCTGACGGTCTGGACGGTGAGCGCCGCCGTCGCGGCGGTGCTGCTCGACGGAGGCTTCGACACCGTGCGGACCTCGGGCTGTGTCGCCCTGGTGCTGGCCTCGACCCTGGTGCTCTACCAGTCGAGCCTCCAGCGCAGCGGTCTGCCGGGCCCGCTGGGCGAGGCGATGCTCTCCGACCTGCGCGACCGCCTCCAGTCGCAGGGCACCGTGCCGCCGCTGCCCGAGGGGTGGCGGTGCCAGACGGCCATGGTGGCGGCCCACGGGGTCGGCTACGCCGGTGACTTCATGGTCGCCGACCTCAGCGAGGACGAGCACCACCTCGAGCTCATCCTGGTCGACGTGTGCGGCAAGGGTGTCGCCGCCGGCACGGCCGCGCTGCAGTTCGCCGGAGCCCTCGGCGGTCTCATCGGCGCGCTGCCGCCCCGCGCCATGCTCGCCGCGGCCAACGACTTCCTGCTGCGACAGGAGTCCGACGAGACCTTCGCGACCGCGGCCCACGTCTACGTCGACCTGCGCACGGGCCGCTACTCCGTGCTCAGCGCCGGTCACCCCCCGGCGCTGCGCTGGAGCGCGGGTGAGGGGGAGTGGACGGTCGACAACGCGCGGGGCATGGCCCTCGGCATCCTGCGCCGGCCCGACCTGGAGGCCAGCGAGGGCGTGCTCGGGCCGGGCGACGCCCTGCTCTTCTACACCGACGGCGTCGTCGAGTCGCGCGACGTCGGTCTCGACGAGGGCATCGCCTGGCTGCGTCGCGCGGCGGCCTCGGCGGTGGCCCCGGGCTTCGAGGGCGCGGCGCGGCGCATCCTGCGCCAGGTGGAGCGCGGCGACGACGACCGCGCCGTGCTGCTCCTCGACCGCTCCTGACCACCTGGCTCGGGCCCGAGGGGTGGGCCGCGGCGCCGGCCGGGCACCCAGACTCGACCCATGCCCGAGCTGCCCGAGGTCGAGTCCGCCCGCGCCGTGATCGAGCGCTCGGCGCTGGGGCGGCGCATCGTGTCCGTCGACGACACCGACTCCTACGAGTGCCGCCCGCACGCCCCGGGCGAGATCGCCTCGGCCCTGGTCGGTCGGCGGCTGACCGCGGCCCGTCGCCGGGGCAAGGCGATGTGGTGCGAGACCTCCGGGGCGGGCCGCTCACGCACCCCCGGTCCGCTCCTGGGCATCCACCTGGGCATGGCCGGACGCATCCTGGTCTCGCCCGCCGGCGGCGACGAGGCCGGCCGGCGTGAGACCGACACCGGTGGTGACTACGTCGGCTCCGGCCCCGAGCGTCCGGGCGACCGGGGGCCGCAGAAGCCCGAGTGGTACCGCTTCACCCTGGAGTTCGACGACGGCGGCTCGCTGCGGCTCTTCGACAAGCGTCGCCTCGGTCGCGTGCGCCTCGACCCCGGCCTCGACGCGCTGGGCCCCGACGCCGGTGAGGTCGGCGTCGCCGACTTCCGCCGTCTCGTGGGCCGCGGCACGGCCCCGCTGAAGGCGCGGCTGCTCGACCAGGGGACGCTCGCGGGCATCGGCAACCTGCTCGCCGACGAGGTGCTGTGGCAGGCCTGCCTCGACCCCCGCCGCCCGGCCGGCGAGCTCGACCACGACGAGCTCACCGAGCTGCACGCGGCGCTGCGCTCCGGCGTACGACGAGCGCTGCGGCTCGGCGGGGTCCACACCGGGGAGGTCGTCGCGCACCGCCACGCCGGCGGGCACTGCCCGCGGTGCGGGGCGGAGATGCAGCGCGCCACCGTGGGTGGTCGCACCACCTGGTGGTGCCCGCAGGAGCAGGCCTAGGCGACGGGGCGGCCTCGGGGTCGTCGGGCACGAGGTGCTGCGGACCACCTGCGGTCCCGCCCCTCGGGGTGTGGACGACGAGCGCGGTCCCTGGGGGTCGGGCACACCGGTCTAGACGGTTGTTTCGGGCGGGTTACCGATCGGTACAGGACCCGGGTGGCCCCCGTCGGGGGCCACCCGCTCCCTCCGACACCGCACCTCGGTGCTCCCCCTCAGGAGAGTCTCATGCCCACCCCCGCACTCCCCCGCACGTCGACGCGCGGCCTGGCCCTCGCCGCGACCGGCCTCCTCCTGCTCGTCCCGGTCGGCGCCGGCGCCCTGGCCCCGGCGCACGCCGCGGGTCCAGCCGCCCCCTCCGCCGACTCCACGGCCGACCTCGCCGCCAAGCCCCCCGCGAAGCCCGGCAAGGGTCCCGAAGCGAACCCCGGCAAGGGTTCCGGTGCGAACCCGGGCAAGGGTCCCGGCGCGAACCCGGGCAAGGGACCCGGCGCGAACCCGGGCAAGGGACCCGGCGCGAACCCGGGCAAGGGACCCGGCGCGAACCCGGGCAAGGGACCCGGCGCGAACCCCGGCAAGGGTCCCGCCGCCGACCCGGGCCAGGGCCCCGGAGACGGAGCGGGCGGCACCTCTCCGCAGGGCGAGGACCCTGCCGGCAACAACGGCACGGTGAAGATCGCGCCGCTCGGCGAGATCGACTCGATCCCGCAGAACACGCCGCACCCCGGTTGCACCTTCCAGGTGGAGTGGTACGGCTTCGACGAGGGCGAGGACATCGTGTCGTCGGTGGGCTTCGCGATGCAGGCCCCCACCGGCGACGTCGGCCTCGAGGTAGACGGGCCGCTCCAGGTGCCCGTGGGCGGGGACCCCGCGTCGGGCGCCGGCACCGACACCGGGCTCGACGGCACGCAGGCCTACACCCTGTCGTTCACCGGCGACCCGCACCCGCAGCAGGGCTACCACGTCAAGCTCACGGTGGCCACGCCCGGCTCCCAGGGCAACGACACCAAGACCAAGGTGTTCTGGGTCGAGCCGTGCGAGGAGCCCGCGCGCTCCGAGGGCGCCTCGGGCGGTGCGGGAAGCACCGAGGCCGGCTCCGGGGTCCTCGACGCGGAGCTGAGCGCCGACGCGGACGCGGCGCCGTCCGGCACCGACGTGGGGACGGCCACGGCGACCTCCGCCGACGAGGCCCCCCACAGCTCCGACGCCTCCGCGGTGCCGTCCGCGGTGGACGCGGGGGACGGGGGCGTGCTCGCGGACGCCGTCGACTGGGTGCGCTCGCCGCTGCCGCTCCTCGTCATCGGCCTCGGGGTGCTGCTGGCCGCGGCAGGCGTGGTCACGCAGCGCCGTGCGCGCACCCGTGGCTGACCCGCGGCCGCGGTCGGGGGCCCGCAGCCGGGGAGGAGTGTTCCTCGCGGTCGCCGGCCTGGTCCTCGTGGGCGGGGGAGCGGCGGCCTGGGTCACGGCCGCTCCCCGGGCCGTGCCGTCCGCGCCACCGGCGGCGAGCACGGCCAGCTCGGCCTCCCCACCGACGGCGACCCCGGCCCTGCGCGAGGCGGTGCCGGCGCCCCGGCGCCCCGGGGCGCCCGTCGAGCTGGTCGTGCCCGCGCTCGGCGTCGCGGCACCCGTCGAGCCCGTGCGGGCGCCCGGTGGGGTGCTCGTGCCGCCGAGCGACCCGCGCCGGCTCGGCTGGTGGGCCGGCGGCGCCCGCCCGGGCGACGCCCGCGGGAGCGCCCTGGTGGCGGGTCACACCGTGCACACCGGGGGTGGCGCCCTCGACGACCTGGAGACGCTGCGACGTGGGGCACCGGTGCGCGTGCGCACCGACCGCGCTCTCCTGCGCTACGAGGTGACGAGCGTGCGCGTCTTCGAGAAGGGCCGCCTGGCGCGGGAGTCGGCCCGTCTCTTCAGCCAGGAGGCCCGGGGTCGTCTGGTCCTGCTGACGTGCGAGGACTGGGACGGGTCGCGCTACCTCGCCAACGTGGTCGTCGTCGCGGAGCCGACCGCCACCCCGTGAGGCCCCGGGGCCTCAGCGTGATCGGCGTACCGCCGCCAGCACGAGCCCGGCCAGGAGGGCACCCAGCGTGCCGAGCACCTCGTCGGCGAGGGTGTCCTCGTAGGCCGTGGCGGCCTCGGTGCCGTGGCGGATGAAGGTGAGCCACTCCCCGGCCTCCCACGCGATGGCCAGCACCGCTCCGATCCCGGTGACCACGAGCACGACCTGCCAGCCGCGCGGCAGCGTGGGGGCGACCAGGAGGCCCAGGCCACCGCACAGCAGGGCCCAGTTGGCGAGGTGGTTGGCGTCGTCCCACCACACGACGGCGTCGTAGAGGTCGAGGCTGTTGCCGGTGACGTCGACCAGGAAGGGCAGCATCACCAGCGTTGTCGCGGCGTACGGCGCAGGCGCCCGGTCGGCGGCGGGGCGGCGGCGGGAGGCGAGCCACCAGACGGCCGGCACCACCAGCATCAGCACGGGGTAGGCCAGCAGCCGTGCACCGAAGGCCTTGCCCTCGAAGCGCTCGATCCCGGGCACCCACTGGGCCACGGCCAGCTGCCCCACCGTGAGCAGCAGCACGAGCACCGGCAGCAGACGGTGGAGGCGGTGGCCGGGGCTGGGGACCGGTGTCGTGGTGGGTGTCGTGGCGGCTGGCATGACGGCATCCTGGCCGGAATAGCGCGCTGGGCGCATGGGTTGGGATACTCAGTACGCATTTCAACTATCTCGCGGCACCAGCAGGTCAGGAGCCCCCGCCATGCAGTCCCAGGTCCAGTCCCAGGTCCAGCCCCAGGTCCAGATCGGCCTCTTCAGCGTCGGCGACGTCACCGCCGACCCCACCACGGGCCGGACCCCCACCGAGCACGAGCGGATCAAGGCCCAGGTGCGGATCGCGCGCAAGGCCGAGGAGGTCGGGCTCGACGTCGTGGCCGTGGGCCAGCACCACAACCCGCCCTTCGTGGCCTCCTCGCCGACGACCACGATGGCCTACATCGCCGCCCAGACCGAGCGGATCCTGCTGTCGACGTCGACGACGCTGATCACGACGACCGACCCGGTGCGCATCGCCGAGGACTACGCGACGCTGCAGCACCTCACCGACGGACGCATGGACCTCATGCTCGGGCGCGGCAACACCGGCCCGGTCTACCCGTGGTTCGGCAAGGACGTGCGCGACGGCATCGAGCTCGCGGTGGAGAACTACGCGCTCCTGCACCGTCTGTGGCGCGAGGACGTCGTCGACTGGCAGGGCCGCCACCGCACCCCGCTGCAGGGCTTCACCGCCACGCCCCGTCCGCTCGACGGCGTGGCGCCCTTCGTGTGGCACGGCTCGATCCGCAGCCCCGAGATCGCCGAGCAGGCGGCCTACTACGGCGACGGGTTCTTCTCCAACCACATCTTCTGGCCCGCCTCCCACACCCGCCAGATGGTCGCGCTCTACCGTCGACGCTTCGAGCACTACGGCCACGGCCGCGCCGACCAGGCGATCGTGGGCCTCGGCGGCCAGGCCTTCATGGCCCGACGCAGCCAGGACGCGGTGCGACGGTTCCGGCCGTACTTCGACAACGCCCCGGTCTACGGGCACGGCCCCTCGCTGGAGGACTTCACCGCGCAGACCCCCCTCACCGTCGGGTCGCCGCAGCAGGTGCTGGAGCGCACCCTGGGCTTCCGGGAGTACGTCGGCGACTACCAGCGCCAGCTCTTCCTGCTCGACCACGCCGGCCTGCCGCTCGACGTCGTGCTCGAGCAGCTCGACCTGCTCGGTGAGATCCTGCCCGACCTGCGGGCCGGCTACGCCGCGATGCGGGCCCCGGGCGTGCCCGACGCGCCCACCCACGCCGCGCGGGTGGCGGCCGCCTCGCCCGCCGGCGAGCCGGCTCGCGAGGAGGTGTCGGCGTGAGCCGGGCGACGCGCCTGGTGGTCGTCAGCGCCGGTCTGTCGGTGCCGTCGTCGACCCGGCTCCTGGCCGACCGGCTCGCGGGGGCCACCGTCGAGGCGCTCGGGGAGGGGGGCGAGGGGCCGGTGGAGGTGACGGTCGTCGAGCTGCGGCCGCTGGCCCACGCGCTGGCCGACCGCCTGCTCACCGGGTTCGCCGGCGACGAGCTCGGCGCCGCGATCGACACCGTCGGCGGTGCCGACGCCCTGATCGTCGTCACGCCGGTCTTCGCGGCGTCGTACTCCGGGCTCTTCAAGACCTTCTTCGACGTGCTCGAGCCCGACCTGCTGGAGGGCACCCCGGTGCTCGTGGCGGCCACGGCCGGCACGCCGCGTCACTCGCTGGTGCTCGACCACGCGCTGCGTCCGCTCTTCGGCTACCTGCGCGCCGTGGTCGTGCCGACGGGGGTGTTCGCCGCGAGCGAGGACTTCGGGTCGCCGGACCTGCAGGAGCGCGTGGAGCGCGCAGCAGGTCAGCTCGCGGGCCTGGTCTCGCCCCGGCGCGGGCTACGAGCCGTGCCCCGGCGCCGCGACGAGCTGGTCGACCCGGTGCCCTTCGTCGAGCGGCTGCGTGCCGCCGGCCAGCTGCCCGGCGGCTGACCGGCCGCCCGTGGGCGACCCGCTGGCCACGCGGGACGCAGCACGGCCCCGCGGCGGGGCCGCGGGGCCGTGCGGTGCGGACGCGCAGGCTCAGTGCTGGTAGGTGCCCTGCACGATGGCCCGCCCGGCGGTCTTGAACGCGAGGTTGAACGAGACCACGGTCGCGCTGGCGTCGGAGTCGACGCCGAGGCTCTCCTCGGTCACCGCGTGCACCACGAAGTAGTAGCGGTGCACCTGGTCGCCCTGCGGCGGGGCGGCGCCGGTGAAGGCCTTGGTGCCCGCGTCGTTGCGGCACATGAAGGCCGAGCCGGGCAGCTCCGCGCCCTCGCGACCGATCCCGGCGGGCAGCTCGGTGCAGTCGGCGGGGAGGTCGACGAGCACCCAGTGCCAGAAGCCCGACGGGGTCGGGGCGTCGGGGTCGAAGCAGGTGACGGTGTAGCTCTTGGTGCCCTCGGGCCCCTGCTCCCACGACAGGTGCGGCGAGGAGTCCCCGGCGGAGGCCACCTGGTCGTCCTTCAGCGGGGCGCCCTGCGTCACGTCGTCGCTGGTCACCGTGAAGGACGGCACCTTCGGCAGCAGCTCGTAGGGGTCCGGGCTCACCGGTCGGTCCAGGGACATGCGTCGTCTCCCATCAGTAGGCGCACCTGCGGCTGTTCCACAGGAGTCGTTCGATGTTCAACCTAGTCCGGCCCCCGAACCCAGGTCACCAGCCCGGAGGGGGGAGCGGCGACAATGGGCGCGTGGACGACTTCCCGACCTACCTCTCCGGCCTGCGCCTGCACGATCGGCGCGTCGTCGTCGTGGGGGGCGGGCACGTCGCCCAGCGACGCATCCCGCTGCTCATCGCCGTCGGCGCCCGGGTCGTCGTCGTCTCGCCCCACGTCACCCCCGCGATCGAGGGGCTCGTCGGCGGCGGGGAGGTCACCTGGCACGCCCGGGGCTTCGACGACGCCGACCTCGACGACACCTGGTACGCCGTGGCCGCCACCGACGACCAGGCCGTCAACGAGCGGGTCTCCGCCGCGGCGGAGGCGCGCCGGGTCTTCTGCGTGCGCGCCGACGACGCCATGCGGGCCACGGCCTGGACGCCGGCGGTCGGTCGCCACGACGGCGTGACCGTGGCGGTGCTGGGGCAGCGCCAGCCCCGCCGCTCGGCGCTGGTGCGCGACGAGATCGTCGAGGCGCTCCAGGCCGGCACCCTCGGTGCGGTGCACGAGCGCGGCGAGCGCACCCCGGGCGTCGTCCTGGTCGGCGGCGGGCCGGGAGACCCCGACCTGGTCTCGGTGGCCGGGCGCAAGGCGCTGATGGAGGCCGACGTGGTCGTGGCCGACCGGCTCGCCCCCCGCGAGCTGCTCGGCGACCTGCCGCCCGACGTGGAGCTCATCGACGTCACCAAGCTGCCCCGCGGTCGCGCGGCGGCCCAGGAGGAGATCAACCGGGTCATCGTCGAGCGGGCCCTCGCCGGGCAGCGGGTCGCCCGCTTCAAGGGCGGCGACAACTTCGTCTTCGGCCGCGGCTACGAGGAGGTCATCGCGTGCCGCGAGGCCGGCGTGCCGGTGCGGGTCATCCCGGGTCTCAGCAGCTCCATCGCCGTGCCGGCCGTCGCGGGCATCCCGGTGACCCACCGCGGGGTCGCCCACGAGTTCACCGTCGTCTCCGGCCACCTGCCGCCCGGGCACCCCGAGTCGCTCACCGACTGGAAGGCCCTGGCCCGCCTGCACGGCACGGTCGTCGCGCTCATGGCCGTGCAGAACGCCGGCGCGATCGCCGCCGCCATGGTCGACGGCGGCCGCGACCCCCGCACGCCCGTGGCCGTCGTGTGCGACGGCACGATGCCGGGGGAGCGCACCGTGCTGAGCCGCCTGGAGACGCTGGCCGCCGACCTGGCCGCCGACGCGGTCAAGCCGCCCGCGATCATCGTCATCGGTCCGGTCGTGGCCGTGGCGCACCCCGAGGCCTACCCCGACGTGCCCCTCGTGCTCGACCGCCCGGACGCCCACACGGTGCCGCCGCGCGGCGACGGCCTGGTCTGATGGCCACGCTGGTCGAGATCGAGGACCCGGCCGACCCGCGGCTGGTCGACTACCGCGACCTGCGCGACGTCGAGCTGCGCAAGGCGCTCGAGGCCGAGCACGGCCTCTTCCTCGCCGAGGGCGAGAAGGTGGTGCGGCGCTCGGTGGAGGCCGGCTTCGAGCCGCGCTCCTTCCTCATGGCGCCGCGGTGGCTCGAGGGCCTCGGCGACGTCCTCGCGACGACCGACGCGCCCTGCTACGTGCTGTCGGAGGCCCTCGCCGAGCAGGTCACGGGATTCCACGTGCACCGGGGCGCTCTGGCGTCCCTCGAGCGGCGTCCGCTGCCCAGCGTCGAGTCGGTGGTGGCCGGGGCGCGCTCGGTCCTGGTGCTGGAGGACCTCGTCGACCACACCAACGTCGGCGCGATCTTCCGCTGCGGCGCCGCGCTCGGCTTCGACGCGGTGCTGCTGGCCCCGCGCTGCGCCGACCCCCTCTACCGCCGCTCGATCAAGGTCGGCATGGGTGCGGTCTTCACCCTGCCCTGGACGCGGGTCGACGACTGGGCCACGGCGCTGCCGCGCCTCTCCGAGCTCGGCTTCACCACCGTGGCCCTCACGCTGGCCGACGACGCCACCGAGGTGGAGCAGGCGGTGGCCGGGCTCGACAAGGTGGCGCTGGTGCTCGGCTCCGAGGGGCACGGGCTCTCGCCGCGGTGGGAGCGTGCGGCCGACCGCCGCGCGGTCATCCCCATGGCCGCCGGCATCGACTCCCTCAACGTCGCCGCCGCCACGGCCGTGGCCTGCTACGTCACGGCGCGCCGCTCCTGACCCTGCCCACCCGACCGGACCCGACAGCCTGGGTGGGGGGAGCGGGCCGTCAGGACCCGGCGGGCCAGTCGACGGGGTAGTCCTCGACCGCCCGGTCGTGCTCCTTCTGGAGCCGCTTGCGCACCTTGGTGGGCAGCCGGTCGCCGAAGACGGTGCCCCGGGTGTGGTCGGTCTCGTGCTGCAGGCACCGCGCGAGCAGGCCGTCGCCGGTGAAGGTCACGGGCCGGCCGTCGAGACCCTGGCCGGTGACGGTGGCGAGGTCGGGGCGGGCGCACTCGACGAAGGCGCCGGGGAAGGAGAGGCAGCCCTCGTCGGAGTCGTCGAGCTGGCGCTCGCGCCCCTCGGGCAGCGTCACCTCGGGGTTGCACACCACGCCGACGGTGCGCTCGCCCCGGGCGTCGGGGCAGTCGAAGACGAAGACCGCCACGTCCTCGCCGATCTGGCAGGCGGCCAGGCCCACGCCGTCCGCGGCGTACATCGTGGCGACCATGTCGGCCACGAGCGCGCGCAGGTCCTCGTCGAAGGACGTGACGGCCTGCTGGGGGCGGTGCATGACCGGCGTGCCCCAGCGCGTGACGGGCCGGACGGTGCCTCCGGTGGGCAGGGGGCCGAAGGGTGCGTGCTCGGGCGGGGCGGTCTGCTCGGACATGGCCTCGATCCTAGGAGGGAGGGCCCGGGGGAGCGGAAACCGCGTGTGACCGGTCGCATGGGACGAGGTGTAGCGCTGGGTGTAACTGCCAGTTACATTTGGCGCATGGACCTGACCAAGAGCTTGCGACCCGGGGGGAAGCACGGCGTCTCCTCCCAGGAGTCGCGCGACCCCATCGGCCTCGCCGTGGCCGCCCTCAACAAGCTGGCGCAGAGCGACCTGATCGACCGCATCGGTCTGCGCCGGCCCGCCGAGCAGGCGGTCTTCACCGCCACCCGCAACGGCTTCAAGACCGCCACCGCGGCCAGTCGCACCTTCGCCCGGGCCGGCTCCCGTGCGACGCCGGGCGTGCGGGTGCCGGCGGCCGCACCGAAGGGCGTCTTCGACCTCACCCCGACCGAGGACGAGCAGATGCTCGTCGACGTCGTCTCGGAGTACGCCGCGGAGGTGCTGCGCCCGGCCGCCACCGAGGCCGACGACGCCTGCGCGGCCCCCGAGCCGGTGCTCAAGGCAAGCCTCGAGATCGGCCTGCCGATCCTCGGCGTGCCCGAGTCGCTGGGCGGCATCTCCGAGGAGCGCTCGGCCATGGCCGGCACCCTCGTGGCCGAGGCGCTCGCGAAGGGCGACATGGGCCTGGCCGTGGCCGCGCTCGCCCCCGGAGCGGTCGCGACCGCACTCGGTCTGTGGGGCAGCGAGGAGCAGCAGCAGACCTACCTGCCCGCCTTCGCCGGCGACGAGGTGCCCGCCGCCGCCCTAGCCCTGACCGAGCCCGCCGTGCTCTTCGACGTGCTCTCGCCGAGCACGACGGCGCGCCGCAGCGGCGAGGGCTTCGTGCTCGACGGCGTCAAGAGCGCCGTGGTGCGTGGCGCCGAGGCCGAGCTCTTCGTGGTGGGCGCGTCGCTGGAGGGCAAGCCGGCCCTCTTCCTCGTGGAGTCCTCGGCCGACGGCCTCGCCGTCGAGGCCGACCCCTCCATGGGCGTGCGCGCCGCCTCCCTCACCCGGCTGAGCCTGTCCGGGGTCTCCGTGCCGGCCGGCGCCCTGCTGGGCTCCGCCGACGGCTCCACCTACACCGAGTGCGTGCGTCTGTCCCGCCTCGCCTGGTGCGCCCTCGCCGTGGGCACCGGCCAGGCCGTGCTCGACTACGTCACGCCCTACGTCAAGGAGCGCGAGGCCTTCGGCGAGCCGATCGCCCACCGCCAGTCGGTGGCCTTCATGGTCGCCAACATCGCCATCGAGCTCCAGGCCATGCGCCTGCTCACCTACAAGGCCGCCGCCCGCGCCGCCGCGGGCAAGGACTTCACCCGCGAGGTCGCGCTGGCCCGCCGCTCGTGCAGCGACCGGGGCATGCAGATCGGCCTCGACGGCGTGCAGCTGCTCGGTGGTCACGGCTTCGTCAAGGAACACCCCGTCGAGCGCTGGTACCGCGACCTCCGCGCGGTCGGCGTCATGGAAGGAAGCGTGCTGGTCTGATGATCAACCTCGACGACCCCAAGAAGCTGCGCCCGCTGGCCAGCCAGGCCCACCAGGTCGCCATGAACATGCTGCGACCCATCTCGCGCAAGTACGACCGCGCCGAGCACGAGTACCCCCAGGAGCTCGACATGCTCGCGGCGATGATCGACGGCCTCTCCGAGTCGGGCGCGAGCTCCGGCGCCGGGGCCTCGGGCGTGCGCCGCGACGAGAAGGAGGAGAAGGCCGGCGTCAAGAACGGCACCAACCTGGCCTCGGTCATGTCGATCCAGGAGATGTGCTGGGGCGACGTGGGACTGCTGCTGTCGATGCCCCGCCAGGGTCTCGGCAACTCCGCCATCGCCAGCGTCGCCGACGACGAGCAGCTCGAGCGCTTCGACGGTGTCTGGGCCGGCATGGCCATCACCGAGCCCGGCACCGGCTCCGACTCGGCCAACATCAAGACGACCGCCGTGCTCGACGGCGACGAGTACGTCCTGAACGGCGAGAAGATCTACGTCACCGCCGGTGGCCGCGCCGACCACATCGTGGTCTGGGCGACCCTCGACCGCGACCTGGGCCGGGCCGCGATCAAGTCCTTCGTGGTGCCCAAGGGCACCCCTGGCATGCGCGTCGACCGGCTCGAGCACAAGCTCGGGATCCGCGCCTCCGACACCGCGACGATCATCTTCGAGGACTGCCGGGTGCCGAAGGAGAACCTGCTGGGCTCCCCGGAGGTCGACGTCAAGCAGGGCTTCGCCGGCGCCATGGCGACCTTCGACAACACCCGCCCGCTCGTCGCGGCGATGGCGATCGGCTGCGCCAAGGCCTCGCTCGACCTGACGCGCGACCTGCTCGAGCAGGCCGGCGTTGTCATCGACTACGACCGCCCCGCCGTCACCCAGTCGGCCGCCGCGGGGAAGTTCCTCCAGATGGAGGCCGACTGGGAGGGCGCGCGCCTGCTCACCCTCCAGGCGGCCTGGATGGCCGACAACCGCGAGCCCAACAGCCTGGAGGCGTCGATGGCCAAGGCCAAGGCGGGCCGGGTGGGCTCCGACATCACGCTGAGCTGTGTCGAGCTGGCCGGATCCATCGGCTACAGCGAGGCCGAGCTGCTCGAGAAGTGGTCGCGCGACTCCAAGATCCTCGACATCTTCGAGGGCACGCAGCAGATCCAGCAGCTCATCGTGGCCCGTCGCGTCCTGGGGCTGAGCAGCGCCGAGCTGAAGTGAGCCCGTCCCCGCGCCGCCACGGCGGCGCGGTGGACACGGCGGAGGCCGCGCACCGGTCGAGGGGGGGACCGACGGTGCGCGGCCTCCGTGCGTCACGGGCCGTGCCGGCTCAGGAGTCGGACGACCTGGACGAGCCCTCGTCGGTGACCGGTGCGTCGGCGGTCTTGGGCGGCGCGTGGTCGATGGCCTCCGCGACCACCGCAGGGCTCGGCACCCCGCCGGCGGCGGCGTCGGCGGAGGCCGGCGTGGCCGCCGACTTCGTGGCGGTCGACGTCTGCGGGGCAGCGGCCTTCCCCGCTCCGGCCTTCCCCTCCCCGGCCTTCTTCGCCGCGGACTTCGTGGCCGTGGCCTTCTTCGCGGTGGCGGTCTTCTTAGCCGAGGCCTTCTTCGCGGGGGCGCTCTTCGTGGCCGCGGGCTTCGTGGCCGGGGCCTTCTTCGTGGGAGCCGTCGTCGCGGGTGACTCCTCCTGGGTCGCCGCGCGCGTGGGCAGCCTGTCGCCCGGGCCGTCGGCCGGGATCTCGGTGGGCGTCGCGCCGGCCCCCATCGAGGCCGTCCTGGCCACGTCGGCCGGGGTCGCGTCGACGTGCTCCGGGTCGGCTGCGGCATCGATCGAGGTCTCGGGAGCCGCCGAGGCCGCGGTCTTCGCGGTCTTCGCGGCCTTCTTGGCCGGGGCCTTTTTCGCCGGGGCCTTCGTGGCCGGGGCTGCCGGAGTGTCGGACGTCGTGGCGGCCGCGTTCGCGGTGGTGGTCTTCTTCGCGGGGGCCTTTGTCGCGGGGGCCTTTGTCGCCGGGGCCGCCGGGTCGGGCACGGCGGCCTTCGTCGACGCTGTCGGCTTCGCGGAAGCCTTCGCGGTGGGGGTCTTCTTCGCGGGGGCCTTTGTCGCCGGGGCCGCCGGGTCGGGCACGGCGGCCTTCGTCGACGCTGTCGGCCTCGCGGAAGCCTTCGTGGCGGCGGTCTTGCCCGCTGCACTTTTCTTCGTGGCGGTCTTCTTCGTGTCGGCCTTCCCCGCCGGCGTCCTCGCGGCGGGGGCCTTCGCGGCCGGCGCGACCGGGTCGCCGGCGACCTTGCCCGAGGCCGCGGGGGTCGGGGCGGGTCCGGCGGGCGCCGAGGTCGGTGCGGGGGCCGCCGCCTCGGTGGGGGCGGGCGCAGTGCCGGCCGCGCCCTTGCGTCCGGGCACCAGAGACGTGACGGTCCCGGCGGCCTTGCCGGCCACGTCGAGCGGCAGCTTGGCCACTCCCTTCACGGCATCCTTCACGCCGCCGGCGGCGCCGGCCGCCGCACCCGCGGCTGCGCTCGTCACCTCGCCGGTGAGGTCCTTGATCTTGCCGAGCTTCTTGCGGGCCACGTGAGCCTCCTGTGGTGTCGGTCGTGCGGTTACCGTCCGGTATACTGCCATCCGACCACCCTCGCCTCACCCCGCGGGCGACCGCCCGACGGGCAGACTGCACCCATGGCTCCGACCGACGCCGGCGCAGAGCGCCGTACCGACCTGATCGTCTCGACCCTGGGCGACGCCTTCGCGCCGCTCATGAAGGCCGACCCGACCGCGTTCCGCGGGAAGTACCGCAAGATGGCCTCCGACCCGCACGCCTTCTACCGCGGCACGGCGTGCCTGTTCTACGCCGACGTCACCGGCGACGGCGAGCACGGGGGCGACCCCTTCAGCGACGACCGCAGCGGCCGGATCTGGGTCCACGGCGACCTGCACGTGGAGAACTTCGGCACCTACCTCAACTCCGACGGTCGCCTGGTCTTCGACGTCAACGACTTCGACGAGGCCTACCTCGGGCGCTTCGTGTGGGACCTGCAGCGCTTCGCGGCGTCCCTCGCCCTGGTCGGCTGGCAGAAGGCGCTGCCCGAGGACGACGTGCGGCGCCTGATCGGTCGCTACCTGCGGGCCTACCTCGCCCAGGTCGACGAGTACCGCCGCAGCGACGAGGACGACTTCGCCCTGCACCTCGACAACACCGAGGGCCCGATCCACGCCGCGCTGGTCGACGCGCGCCAGCAGCGTCGCGCCGAGCTCCTCGACGCCAACACCCACCGCTCCGAGGGCAGCAGGGTCTTCCTCGACGACCGCTCCGTGCGTCGCCTCGGCCAGGCCGAGCGCCGCAAGGTGGAGCAGGCCTACGCGCTCTACCTCGAGTCGATCCCCGAGGACCGCCGCTCCGACCGGGCGCTCTTCTACGACCTGCGCGACGTCGTCGGCAAGTCGGGCTTCGGCATCGGCAGCGCCGGTCTGCCTGCCTACAACCTGCTCATCGAGGGCGCCAGCCAGGCCCTCGACAACGACGTGATCCTGTCGATGAAGCAGGCCAACGTGCCCGCGATCAGCCGCTTCGTCGACACCAGCGCGGTCGAGTCCTACTTCCGGCACGAGGGCCACCGCACCGTGGTCAGCCAGCGCGCGCTGCAGGTGCACACCGACCCGCTGCTCGGGTTCACCGAGGTCGACGGCACCGGCTACGTCGTCGCCGAGGTCTCGCCCTACGAGGTCGACCTCGACTGGCGCGACCTCACCGAGCCCGACGACATCGCGCACGTCGTCGACCTGCTGGGTCGCGCCACGGCCAAGATCCACTGCGCCTCCGACGAGGACAGCGACCAGGACCTCGTGGACTTCCAGGTCGAGGAGGCGATCGCGGCCAGCCTCGAGGGCCGCCGCCGCGAGTTCACCTCCTGGGTCACCGACTTCGGGTTGTCCTACGCCGACCAGGTGCGCGACGACCACGAGCTCTTCGTGCGGGCCTTCCGCGAGGGCCGGATCGGCGTCTCCTCGACCTGATCCGCCCCGGCGTCCGCCCCGACATCGGCCCCTCCGTCAGGCCCGACGCCGTCGGCGTCGGGGCCGCGGTCGTTCAGCGCGCGACGATCCCGGCGCCGGCGGACGGCGTGGCCACCAGGTGGGCCGGCGCCCGGAAGCCGTCGGCCACGAAGCGGGCGTCGATCGCGCGGGCGACGGCCTCGACACGGTCGGCGGGCACCACGGCCACGCTCGAGCCTCCGAAGCCGCCACCGGTCATCCGCGCGGCCAGCGCGCCGGCCTGCACCGCGGTCTCGACCGCGGCGTCGAGCTCGGGGCAGGAGATCTCGAAGTCGTCGCGCATCGAGACGTGGGAGGCCAGGAAGCAGCGTCCGACCTGACCCCACTCGCCCGCGGCGAGGGCGTCGACCACCTCGGTGACCCGGGCGATCTCGGTGACGACGTGGCGCGCGCGTCGGCGCAGCCGCTCGTCGTCGAGGAGCTCCACGGCCTCCGCGGTGGTCTCGCGCAGCGTGGGCACGCCGAGGCGGCGCGCGGCCTCCTCGCAGTCGGCGCGGCGCGAGGCGTAGCCGCCGTCGACGAGCGCGTGGCTGACCCGCGTGTCGGTGACCAGCAGCACGAGGTCGGCCGCGGCCAGGGGGAGGGCGACGTCGCGGGTCGAGCCGTCGGCGAAGTCGACGAGCAGCGCCGTGCCCGCGGCGGCGTGGACCGAGACGGTCTGGTCCATGCCCCCGGTCGGGGCGCCGACGACCTCGGTCTCGGCGCTGATGGCCGCGGCGACCAGGCGTCGTGCGCCCTCGGGGTCGAGGCCCACCCCGAGGAGCGACAGCGCCGCTGCCCCCACCGAGCACTCCAGTGCCGCCGAGCTCGACAGCCCGGCGCCGAGGGGCACGGTGGAGTCGACGAGGACGTCGAGGCCCGTGACGTCGAGGCCGTCGCGGCCCAGCGCCCACACCACGCCCACGGCGTAGCCGGCCCAGCCGGCGTCGAGGTCGGGACCCAGGTCGGCCAGGTCGCCCTCCCACGACCCCTCGGCCTGCAGGCTGCCGACCCGCAGCCGGCCGTCCTCGCGGGGCCGCACCGCGGCGTAGGTGGCGTGGGGCAGGGCCACCGGGAGCACGAGGCCGGCGTTGTAGTCGGTGTGCTCACCGATGAGGTTGACCCGGCCGGGCGCGCGGGCGACCACCGTCGGCTCCGCGCCGAAGCGAGCGGTGAACGCGGCCGTGAGGGTCGTGGCGAGCGCCTCGGGGGCGCCGGGGTCCAGGAACGACATGGGCGTCAGCCTATGGGAGCGCAAACATGTCCGGTGACCCCTCGCCGGCCCGGTACCCGGGGCTCCGCGACATACTGGCTCGATGGACGAGCAGCTGATCGACCTGGCCCACCAGATGTTCGACCTGGCCCGCGAGGGCCACACCGAGCGCCTGCTGGCCTACGTCGAGGCCGGCGTGCCGGTCGACCTCACCGACGCCGCGGGCAACACCCTGCTCATGCTCGCCGCCTACCACGGCCACGCGGCCACGACCTCGGCCCTGGCCGCTCGAGGTGCCGACGTGGACCGGCTCAACGACCGGGGTCAGTCCCCCCTCGCCGGGGCGGTGTTCAAGGGCGAGGACGACGTGGTCGCGGCCCTGCTCGCCCTCGGGGCCGACCTGGACGCCGGGAGCCCCACCGCGCGGGCCACGGCCGAGATGTTCGGCCGCGACCTCGGGTAGGGGCCCGCACCGCGCCCGGTCCCGGGCCCGTCGTCGGCACCGGCGCGTAGCATCGCGCCCCGTGCGCTTCCTCTCCGACGCGGCTCCGCCGTACGACCTGACCTACGACGACGTCTTCATGGTGCCCCGCTCCTCGGCGGTGGCCAGCCGCTACGACGTCGACCTCGCCACCGACGACGGCACCGGCGCCACGCTGCCGCTGGTGGTCGCCAACATGACCGCCATCGCCGGCAAGCGGATGGCCGAGACCGTGGCACGTCGCGGCGGTCTCGTGGTCGTGCCCCAGGACATCCCGATCCCGGTGGTGGCCGACGTGGTGCGCTACGTCAAGGAGCGCCACCACGTGCTCGACACCCCCATCGTGCTGGGGCGCCACCAGACGGTGGCCGAGGCGCTGTCGCTGATCCCCAAGCGCGCACATCGTGCCGCCGTCGTGGTCGAGGACGGGCGTCCCGTGGGGGTCGTGTCGGAGGCCGACTGCACCGACGTCGACCGCTTCGCCCAGGTGGGCGACGTGATGAACACCGAGCCGGTGACCATCGCCGCGGGCAGTGACCCGCGTGCGGCCTTCGACGCCATCGACCGGGCCCGCGCGGCCGTGGCCGTCGCGGTGCACCCCGACGGCACCCTCGCCGGGGTGCTCACCCGCACCGGGGCGCTGCGCGCCACCGTCTACACCCCGGCCGTGGACGCGACTGGCGGTCTGCGGATCGCCGCGGCCGTCGGCGTCAACGGCGACGTGGCCGGCAAGGCCGCCGACCTGCTGGCCGCGGGCGTGGACTGCCTCGTCGTCGACACCGCCCACGGCCACCAGGACCGCATGGTCGACGCGCTGCGCGCCGTGCGGGCGCTCTCGCCGCAGGTGCCGGTGGTGGCCGGCAACGTGGTGTCGGCCGAGGGCACCCGGGCGCTGGTCGAGGCCGGCGCCGACGTCGTCAAGGTCGGTGTGGGTCCCGGCGCCATGTGCACCACCCGGATGATGACCGGGGTGGGGCGCCCGCAGCTGAGCGCGGTGCTCGACTGCTCGGCGGCCGCGCGCGACCTGGGGGCCCGGGTGTGGGCCGACGGTGGCGTACGCCACCCGCGCGACGTGGCGCTGGCGCTGGCGGCCGGCGCCTCGAGCGTGATGATCGGCTCCTGGTTCGCGGGCACCCACGAGTCGCCGGGCGACCTGGTGACCGACTCCGACGGCCGCGCCTACAAGGTCTCCTTCGGCATGGCCTCCGCGCGCGCCGTGGCCCACCGCACCTCCACCGAGTCGGCCTTCGACCGCGCCCGCAAGGGGCTCTACGAGGAGGGCATCTCCTCCTCGCGGATGTACCTCGACCCGGCCCGCCCGGGGGTGGAGGACCTCATCGACCAGATCTGCTCGGGTGTGCGCTCGGCGTGCACCTACGCCGGGGCCGCGTCGCTGGCCGAGCTGCGTGAGCGCGCGGTCATCGGCGTGCAGTCGGCCTCGGGATACGCCGAGGGGCGCCCGCTGGCCACCAGCTGGTGACCTGCGGGCGCCCCTGACGCGCTCGTCGTGCCGCGGGTGCCGCTCGTCAGGCGCCCGGGGGGCGCGCCGGGTCGGACACCGGGGCGGACGCCGCGTCGGGGTCCTTCTCGGTGGAGAGCACGAAGTCGTCGCCGTGCTCGGTGACGCCGGCAACCACGGCGCTCTCGACCGCCTCGACGGCGTACTGGCGGCGGACCACCAGCGGGTCGGTCGAGAGGTCCTTCACCAGCGAGACCGCCAGTCCGATCATGACGACGACGAAGGGCAGCGCCGCCACGATCGTGATGGTCTGCAGCCCGGTGAGGGCGTCGTCGCCGCCCACCAGCAGCATCACCGCGGCGACGGCGCCGGTGGCCACGCCCCAGAAGACCACCGTGGGTCGGCGCGGCTCGGTCGTGCCGCCCTCCGAGAGGGTGCCCATGACGATCGAGGCGGCGTCGGCGCCGGAGACGAAGAAGATGGCCACCAGCACCATCACGACGACGCTGGCCACCGTGGCCAGCGGGAACTGGTCGAGGGTGGAGAAGAGCTGCGACTCCGCCGCACCGTCGCTGAAGACGTCGATCCCGCTGTCCTGCAGGTCGATGGCCGTGCCGCCGAAGACGCAGAACCACAGCAGGCTGACCGCGCTCGGCACCAGCAGCACCCCGGTGACGAACTGGCGGATGGTGCGACCGCGCGAGATGCGGGCCAGGAACATGCCGACGAAGGGGGTCCAGGACACCCACCACGCCCAGTAGAAGACCGTCCAGGACTGCAGCCACTCCTGCGTCTCGGCCCCCTCGGCGCCGGTGCGGGCGGCCATCATCGGCAGGTCGCCGACGTAGCTGCCGATCGAGGTCGGCACCAGGTTGAGGATGAAGACGGTCGGGCCGACGACGAAGACGAAGAGCGCCAGCGCCACGGCGAGCACCATGTTGATGTTGGAGAGCCACTGGATGCCCTTGGCCACGCCCGAGACGGCCGAGAGCACGAAGGCCACGGTGAGCACCGCGATGATGCCCACCAGCACGCCGTTGCCGACCGGTCCGATGCCGGCGACGATCTCGAGCCCGCTGCGGATCTGGATCGCGCCCAGGCCGAGGGAGGCGGCGGAGCCGAAGAGCGTGGCGAAGATCGCCAGCATGTCGATGACCTTGCCGCCCTTGCCGCGGGCGTGACGGCCCAGCAGCGGCTCGAAGGCGGCGGAGACCAGCTGCACGCGGCCCTTGCGGTAGACGCCGTAGGCGATGGAGAGACCGACGACGGCGTAGATGGCCCACGGGTGCAGGGTCCAGTGGAACATCGTGGTGGCCAGCGCCGTCTGGGCGGCCTCGGGGTTGCCCGCCTCGCCGGTGCCCGGGGGAGGGGTGGTGAAGAAGGTGAGCGGCTCGCTGACGCCGTAGAACATCAGGCCGATGCCCATGCCGGCGCTGAACATCATCGCGATCCACGAGATGGTCCGGAACTCGGGCTCGTCGTCGTCACGGCCCAGGGGGATCCGGCCGTACTTGCCCAGGGCCAGCCACAGCACGAACACCACGAAGGAGCTCGTGGTCAGCACGAACAGCCAGCCGGTGTTGGTCATCACCCAGGTCAGCGCGTCGCTGGAGGCCGAGGCCAGCGAGTCGGTGCTGACGAAGCCCCAGACCAGGAAGGCGACGGCCAGGGCGGCGGTGACGCCGAACACGGCCTTGTCCAGGCCGGGGCGTGCCGGGCGGCCCTCCTCGACCGCGCGGTCGAGGGCGGGGTGGGGCTCGACGTGCTGCGGGATCACGGCCCCGGTCGGGGACTCGAAGGCGTCGCGGGCGCGGGAGGCGCGCTCGCTCTCCGGTGGTGTCGGCGTGGACTGCGGTCGCTCTTGCTGTGTCGTCACGGGTCTCGGCGCGGGTACGCCGCCTCCTCGGTCGATCGGGGCAGTGGGACAGGTCGTGCCGACCCGCGCGGGACGCGAGAATCGGACATTCGACCATGTCAGGCCGCG
Source organism: Nocardioides sp. Leaf285 (assembly GCF_001422955.1). NCBI lineage: Bacteria > Bacillati > Actinomycetota > Actinomycetes > Propionibacteriales > Nocardioidaceae > Nocardioides > Nocardioides sp. Leaf285. The sequence goes on from NZ_LMNH01000003.1 coordinate 1,064,290, forward strand.
CGCTGCGAGCACAACCCGGCTCACCCCTGCGGGCGATGTCCGACCGCGAATGTCCGCTCACCGGATCCCGGCGACCGGCCCGCGCCGATGACCCGGGGGTGTCAGCCGCGAGAGCTGCGCTCCGTGCGGCCCCGCACGATGCCGATGAAGGTCTGGATCCGCTCGTCGTCGCGGTCCAGCCGCCACGCCAGGCCCACCCGGGTCGGGGGGAGGTCGACGACGGGCCGGTAGGCGGTGTCCTTGCGTCGCAGCAGCCGCGCGACCGACATCGGCGCCAGCAGCACCCCGGTGCCGGCGGCCACGGTCTCCACCGCCTCGGGCAGGCTCATCACCGGCCACGCCAGCTGCGGCGCCTCGGGCCGCCAGCCGCTCACGTGGGGCCGCACCAGCTGCTCCTCGGCCAGGTCGGCCAGCTCCACCTCGTCGACGGCCGTCACGACGTGCTCGTGGCCGACCACCACGACCGGCACCTCCTCGTAGAGCGGGATGCAGTGCAGCACGTCGCGGTCGACGGGCAGCCGCACCAGCGCCATGTCGAGCGTGCCGTCGCGCAGCCCCTCCTCCTGCTCCGGCTCCTCCACCGGCACCAGCTCGAGCGGCACGCGGGAGCGGCGGCGCCACGTCTCGGCCCACTTGTCGGGGGTGGCCCCGGTGACGAAGCCGACGCGGAAGGGGGTGGTCATGGGCCCGAGGGTACGGGTCAGCCGCTGGCCCCGAACTGCTCGACCCTGATCCCCGTCGCGCGCATCCCGGCCTCTCCGAGCAGCCGGGTGGCGAAGGAGGCGAACCCGGCCGAGCCGCACACGTAGGCCCGGTCGACACCCTCCACCAGGTCGCGCACCTCGTCGACGTACGGCGGGGCCGCCACCCGCACCGACCCGTCGGCGCCGGTGAGGTTCTCGCGCGTCAGCGCCACGAGCGCGCCGGCGGCTCGCAGCTCCTCGGCGTAGGGCAGGGCGCCGCGGGTGCGCCCGACCGCGACGACGCGGAGCCGGTCGGACACCCCGAGCCGCCGGGCGTGGCGCAGCATCGCCACGGCCGGCACGACGCCGGTGCCGCCGACGACGCACACGGCCGGCACGAGGTCGCCGGCCCCGCCCCAGGTGAACCAGCCGCCGATCGGCCCGCGCAGCTCGAGCACGTCGCCGACCTCGAGCACCTCGTGGAGGAAGCCGGAGACCTCACCGCCGGGCAGGTGCTCGACCAGCAGCTCCAGGAGCGGGTCGCCCGGGTCGGAGGCCACGGAGTAGGACCGCTGGGCGGTGTAGCCGTCGTCGGCGCGCAGGCGGACCACGTAGTGCTGCCCGGGGAGGTGGTCGACGCGGTCGGCGACCTCGAGGCGCACCCGCAGCAGCGCCGTGCCCTCGTGCACCACCTCCACCACGCGGCCGGTGGTCCAGCGACCGACCGGGGCGGCCGCGGCGGGGGCGGTGCTCACGGGTCGCCCTGGTAGCGCTGCTCCAGCCACGGGTCGCCGCGGTCGTGGTAGCCGTTGGCCTCCCAGAAGCCCGGGCGGTCACGGTCCATGAGCTCCAGGCGGGTGACCCACTTGGCCGACTTCCAGAAGTACAGGTGGGGCACCAGCAGCCGCACCGGGCCACCGTGCTCGGCCGGCAGCGGACGGCCCTCGTGCTCCCAGACCACCCACGCCCTGCCGCCGCGCAGGTCCGCCAGCGGCAGGTTGGTGGTGTAGCCGGTCGTGGCGTGCGCCATCACGTGGGTGGCCGACGCCGTGGGGCCGGCGGCGTCGAGCAGCACGTCGACGGAGACGCCGGTGAAGCTGGTCTCCAGCATCGACCAGGTCGTCACGCAGTGGATGTCCCCGTCGTACGTCGAGCCCGGCAGCGCGCGCAGCTCGTCCCAGCTCCATGTGGTCGACCGCTCGACCTCGCCGTCGACGGTCAGCGACCAGCGGGCGGGGTCGACGACGGGGGCGACCTCGGCGGTGAGCACCGGCCAGTCGCGGCCGGTGTCGTACTGCCCCGGGGGCAGGCGGTCGGGACGGCCCCGGCGCGGGCGGCCGCTGAAGCCTCGGGTGACGGGCACGGGTGCTCCTCGGACGGGTCGTGGGACGGCGAGCAGGCCCCATCCTGCCCCGCCGCCCCACGCCCGCGCCGGTGGGCTCAGCCGCCGGCGGGCACGACGTAGACCACGACCTCCTCCAGGACGTCGGTGCCGCGCACGAAGTCCAGCTCGGCAACCTCCGCCCCCACGACGAGGTCGGCGGTGCTCCCGCTGTCGTCGCCGCCGCGGCGGCGGTCCACGACGCCGTCCTCCTCGTCCCCGTCGTCGTCCCCGTCGTCCTCGGAGTCGTCGTCGGAGTCGTCGTCGGAGTCGTCGTGGTCCTCGTCACGGGTCTCGAGCTCGATCTCGGTGTCGTCGGTCACCAGCCCGGTCAGCGTGTCGGTCCCGGAACCGACCACGAGCTCGCCCGTGACGGCGTCGAAGGAGACGATCGCCCCGACGAGGTCGTCCTCGTCCTCGTCGTGGTGGCCGTCGCCGTCCCGGTCGCCGTCGCAGGCGTCGTCGCCGTGGTCGTCGCCGTCCTCGTCGAGACGTCCGTCGTCGTCGGAGTCCTCCTCGCCGTCGGGCGTGCCGTCGTCGTCGGAGTCGGAGTCGTCGGAGCCGAGCCCGAGCTCGTTCTCGTCCTCGTCGGCGACGCCGTCGGAGTCGGAGTCGTCGTCGTCCTTGGCGCAGGGCTCGCGGGCGTCGTCCTCGTCCTCGTCGGCCACGTCGTCGCCGTCGGTGTCCTCGTCGCCGTCGAGCGTGCCGTCGTCGTCGCTGTCGTCGTCGCGCGGGTCGGAGCCGCGCGCCGTGCCGCGCAGCTCGTCGGCGTCGTCCTGGCCGTCGCCGTCGGTGTCCTCGTCGCGCGGGTCGGTGCGCTCCTGCGACTCGCGACGGTTGCTGAGGCCGTCCTTGTCGGCGTCGCCGCGGGCGTCACCGGCCTCGGTCGGGTCGAAGCCGTGACGGCGCTCGTAGCGGTCGGACATGCCGTCGCCGTCTCGGTCGCGCGGGGCGGCGTCGGCGGTGGTGGCGAGGCCGGAGACGGCGAGGACGGCGACCGCGGTCGCCGCCAGGCTGCGGGGGATCGGCATGGGGGAGCCTTCCGGGGAGTGTCGCTGGACAGGGGGCCCCCCTCCCGGTCGGCCCCGCCCGGCCCAGGGTGAGGACTTCTCCGGCAAAGCCTCACCCCGGTGCCGCCCGGGGTGGCGCGGCGCTCAGCCGTCGAGCGCCCGGCGCACGCGGGGTGCGACCTCCGTGCCGAGCAGCTCGATGCCGTGCAGGAGGTTGTCGTGCGCGAGACGGATGTTGGTCATCTGCAGCGAGATCCGGTCGACGCCGCCGAGGTCGGCGTCGATGCGCAGCATCTTCTGCGCCACCGTCTCGGGGGAGCCGATCAGGAAGGCCCCGTCGGGGGCGACCGTGGCGTCGTACTGCGCGCGTCCCGGGGCACCGAACCCGCGCTCGCGACCGATCTTGGTGAACATCTCCTGCCAGCCGGGGTAGAAGTCGTCGGCGGCCTGCTCGTCGCTGTCGCCGACGAAGCCGAAGCAGTGCAGCCCCACCTTGAGGGTGGCCGGGTCGTGGCCGGCGCGGCGCCCGGTCTCGCGGTAGAGGTCGACCAGCGGCTTGAACCGCGCGGGCTGCCCGCCGATGATCGCCACCATCAGCGGCAGGCCCAAGCCACCGGCGCGGGCGAAGGACGACGGGGTGCCGCCCGCGCCGACCCAGATCGGGAAGGGGTCCTGCACGGGCCGGGGGTAGACGCCCTGCCCGGTGAGGGCGGGACGGTGCCGGCCCGACCAGGTCACGTGGGGCTGCTCGCGCAGCCGCAGCAGCAGGTCGAGCTTCTCGGCGAAGAGCGAGTCGTAGTCGTCGAGGTCGAGGCCGAAGAGCGGGAAGGACTCCACGAAGGAGCCGCGCCCGACGACGAGGTCGATGCGACCACCGGAGACCAGGTCGAGGGTGGCGAACTCCTGGAACACCCTGACCGGGTCGCTGGCGCTGAGCACCGTCACGGCGCTGTTGAGCCGGATGTCACGCGTGCGTGCCGCGGCGGCGGCCAGCAGCACGGCCGGTGCGGAGTCGAGGTACTCGCTGCGGTGGTGCTCCCCGATGCCGTAGCTGTCGAGGCCGACCTGGTCGGCCCGCTCAACCTCTTCCAGCAGGTGGGCGACCCGCTCCTGGGGACCGATCTCGCGACCGGTGTCGGGGTCGGTGACCACCGAGACGAAGCTGTCGATGCCGATCTTCACGCCGGGACCTCTCCTGCTGCTGCGACGACGACCTTGCCCACCACGTGGCCGTCCTCGACCAGGCCGTGGGCCCGTCGCAGCGTAGCGGCGTCGAGCGGCGACAGGACGGTGGTGGCGGTGGAGCGCACACGTCCGGCGTCGACGAGGTCGGCGACGCGGTCGAGGAGGTCGTGCTGGCTGCGCTGCTGCTCGCCGCCGGTCAGCGCGCGGGTGAACATCAGCTCCCAGTGCACCGAGAGGCTCTTGGGCTTGAGCGCGGCGATGTCGAGGACCTCGGGGTCGTCGATGGCGACGATCTCGCCGAAGGGGTCGAGGACCTCGGTGTAGAGCTCGAGCTGGCCGGGCTGCTCGACGCGGCTGGTGAAGACCCAGGCGACGCCGTCGGGAGCGGCGAGGCGCACCTGGTCGAGCAGGTCGTCGGCACGGTGGTCCACGACGGCCGCTGCGCCCAGCTGCTCCACCCAGGCCCGGGACTCGGCCCGTGACGCCGTGGCCACCACCCGCACACCGGGCAGCAGCTCGCGCACCAGCTGGAGCACCATCGAGCCGACGCCGCCGGCGGCTCCCGGCAGCAGCAGCGTGCCCTGGCTGGCCTCGTGGAGGCGGAGCTTGTCGAAGAGGCCCTCCCAGGCGGTGATCGCGGTCAGCGGGAGGGCGGCCGCCTCGGCGAACCCGAGGGTGGAGGGCTTGCGCCCCACGAGGCGCTCGTCGACCGCCTGGAGCTCGGCGTCGGAGCCCTGCCGCATCAGGTGGCCGGCGTAGTAGACCTCGTCGCCGACCGCGAAGAGCTCGACCTCGGAGCCGACCTCGACCACCACGCCCGCCGCGTCGTAGCCGAGCACGCGCACCCCGTCGGGACGCTCGTCGGCGCGGTCGTCGGGGATCGCGCCGCTGCGCACCTTGGTGTCGACGGGGTTGACCGACACCGCCCGCACCTCGACGAGCAGGTCGCGCGGGCCCACCTCGGGGCGGGGCAGCTCGACGTCGACGAGCGACTCGGGGTCGGTGACCGGGAGGCACCGACGCAGTCCGACGGCGCGCATGGTCGCACCGGGAGCGGTCGTGCCGGGCGTGGTGCCGGGCGCGCTCGAGGGGTCGGGGGTGACGGCGGGGCTCTGTTCGCTCATGGCCCCGAGGATGCCCGGCGGCCGGTGAGCGCGGGTCAGCCGCCCGTCGTGGCCGGGGCCCGCCGGGTGCGCGAGCGGCGGGGTGCGACGGCCTCCGGGGCGATCAGCACGGGGCAGGTGGCGTGGTCGAGCACGGCCCGGGCGACCGGCCCGAGGTGCGACCCGACCGGCAGGAGGTGGTGCCGCCGGCCGACCACGACGAGGCCGGAGCGGCCCGCCGCGTCGAGCAGGGCCTCGACCGGGGGCTCGGGGCGCACGTGGAGCACCACCGGCACCTCGGGGAAGCCGGCGCGCAGGGGCTCGACGGCCCCCTCCAGCTCCCGGCGTGCGCGGCCCTCCCAGTCGGCGCGCACGGTGGTGTCGATGACGGGGGACCAGAGCCCACGGGCCCACCAGGAGTGCACCACCCGCAGGCTCGACCCGCGCTCGCGGGCCAGCTCGAAGGCCGTGCGCAGGAGCGGCTCGGCCTCGCCCGCGTCCTGCACGCCCACGGTGACCACCGAGGCCGCGCCGGCCGGGGGCCGTCGCCAACCGGTGGGCACCGAGGCGACGGGCACCGCGGCCCGGGCCGCCACTCCGTTGAGCGTGGAGCGGGTCAGCACGTGGTGCAGCCGACTGGTCGTGCGTCGCTCGAGCACCAGGAGGGCGCCGTGACGCGCGCGGTCGACCAGGTCGTGGACGAGCCCGCCGGAGTCCAGGCGCTCGCCGGTGACGACCGTGCCGGGCCCCCCGAGGTCGCGCGCCAGCCGGACGGCGCTGCTGACGGTGTCGTCGGCGGCGGCGTAGACGTCGGCGAGGAGCTCGGGATAGCCGTTGGCCGCCCCCGCACGCACGACGTGCACGACGTGGACGGGGGCGTGGTGGCGCTCGGCCTCCTGCACCGCGAAGGCGACCGCGCCGGCAGCGCCCTCGGCGCCGACGGCCACGACGATCGTGTCGTCGGGCCGGCCGGGCGCGGTCTGGTCGGTGGGGCGGGTGCTGTCCATGGTGGCGGGTCCTCCCGGGTCGGTGACGGGCCTGTCCCGTCACCCCCCACGCTCCTCGCGCGCCGCCCGTCGCGGACCTGTCCCAGGGCCCCGGTCCGCGGGACCTTCGCCCCTGCGGGTCGGGGGCCGGCCGCGGCAGGCTCGCAGCATGGACACAGCCAGCGCACCGACCGGGCCGGCGGCTGCCGGCGAGCTCACGAGCGAGGAGTGCTGGGAGCGGCTGGCCCGGCACGAGCTGGGACGGCTGGCCTACCGGCTGGTCGACGAGGTCCACCTGGTGCCGATCAACTACGTCGTCGACGGCGGGGCGCTGCTCTTCCGCACCGCGGCCGGCGGCAAGCTCCTCGCCGCGGCGCTGCACTCGGAGGTGGCGCTCGAGATCGACTGGCACGACACGTCGTCGGCGTGGTCGGTGGTGGCCCGCGGACGGCTGCGCCGTCTCGACGAGCGCGAGGAGCACCGGCTCGACGCGGAGGTGCGCCAGAGCTGGCTGGAGGGCCCGACGTACGACGTCGTGGAGCTGCGCCCCACCGTGGTGACGGGCCGCTCCTTCCAGCTGCGGGCCAGGCCCGCGGAGCTGGCCGACGCCGACTGAGCCGGCTGCCCACCGACGGCACGGAGCCGCAGGTCCGAGGACCTGCGGCTCCGTGGTGGTGCTGTGGTGGTGCTGGGGTGGTGCTGGGGTCGTCGCTCAGTCGAGGTCGAAGCGGTCGAGCTCCATGACCTTGGTCCAGGCCTTGACGAAGTCGCCCACGAACTTCTCCCGCGCGTCGTCGGCGGCGTAGACCTCCGACAGCGCCCGCAGCTGCGAGTTGGACCCGAAGATCAGGTCGACCGGCGTGGCGGTGAAGCGCACCTCGTCGGTGGCGACGTCGCGGATCTCGTAGACGTTCTCCTCCGACTCCGAGGCCTTCCAGCGGGTCCCGGGGGACAGCAGGTGGGTGAAGAAGTCGTTGGTGAGCACGCCGGGCCGGTCGGTGAGCACGCCGTGGGCGGTGCCGCCGACGTTGCCACCGAGGGCGCGCAGACCGCCCACCAGCACGGTCATCTCGGGCGCGGTGAGGTCGAGCATGTAGGCGCGGTCGACCAGGAGCACCTCGGGCTGGGTCTTCTCCCCGGGGCGCAGGTAGTTGCGGAACCCGTCGGCGCGCGGCTCGAGCACCCGGAAGGAGTCGGTGTCGGTCTGCTCCTGGGTGGCGTCGGTGCGACCGGCGCGGAACGGCACGGTCACCTCGACCCCGGCGTCGGCGGCGGCCTTCTCCACCGCGGCGGAGCCGGCGAGCACGATGAGGTCGGCCAGCGAGACCTGGGCCCCGCCCGCGGCGTTGAAGTCGCTGCGGACGCCCTCGAGCACGCCGAGCACGCGCTCGAGCTGCTCGGGCTGGTTGACCTCCCAGCCGCGCTGCGGCTCGAGGCGGATGCGGGCCCCGTTGGCTCCGCCGCGCTTGTCGGTGGAGCGGAAGGTCGCGGCCGAGGCCCACGCGGTGGCGACGAGCTCGGAGACCGTCAGGTCGGTGGCCAGCACCGCCTGCTTGAGGCGGGCGACGTCGGCGTCGGAGACCAGCGGGCCCTCGACGTCCGGCACGGGGTCCTGCCACAGCTGCGGCTCGGCGACCTCGGGGCCGAGGTAGCGGCTGATCGGGCCCATGTCGCGGTGCAGCAGCTTGTACCAGGCCTTGGCGAAGGCCAGCGCGAACTCGTCGGGGTTCTCCAGGAAGCGCCGCGAGATCTTCTCGTACGCCGGGTCCACGCGCAGCGCGAGGTCGCTGGTGAGCATGGTGGGCTTGCGCCGGGGGGCGTCCTCGGTCGGGCCGGGGATGACGTCCTCGGCGTCCTTGGCCACCCACTGGTAGGCGCCGGCGGGGCTCTTCTCCAGCTCCCACTCGTAGCCGAACAGGAACTCGAAGTAGTCGTTGCTCCACTGCACCGGGGTGCGGGTCCAGGTGACCTCGAGGCCCGAGGTGATGGCGTCGACGCCCTTGCCGGAGCCGAACTGGCTCTTCCAGCCCAGGCCCTGCTCCTCCAGCGGCGCGCCCTCGGGCTCGGGGCCCACGAGGTCGGCGTCGCCGGCTCCGTGGGTCTTGCCGAAGGTGTGGCCGCCGGCGATGAGGGCGACGGTCTCCTCGTCGTTCATCGCCATGCGGGCGAAGGTCTCGCGGATGTCGCGGGCCGAGGCCAGCGGGTCGGGGTTGCCGTTGGGGCCCTCGGGGTTGACGTAGATCAGGCCCATCTGCACGGCGCCGAGCGACTCGTGGAGCTCGCGCTCGCCGGTGTAGCGCTCGTCGCCCAGCCAGGTGTCCTCGGGTCCCCAGAAGATCTCCTCGGGCTCCCAGACGTCCTCACGGCCGAAGCCGAAGCCGAAGGTCGGCAGGCCCATGTCCTCGAGGGCGACGTTGCCGGCGAGGACCAGCAGGTCGGCCCAGGAGACCTTGGTGCCGTACTTCTGCTTGACGGGCCACAGCAGGCGGCGGGCCTTGTCGAGGTTGGCGTTGTCGGGCCAGCTGTTGAGCGGGGCGAAGCGCTGGCCGCCGTCGCCGGCGCCGCCGCGACCGTCGTAGATGCGGTAGGTGCCGGCGGCGTGCCAGCTGAGGCGGATCATCAGACCGCCGTAGTGGCCGAAGTCGGCGGGCCACCAGTCCTGCGAGGTTCGGAGCACCTGGGTGACGTCCTGCTTGAGCGCGTCGACGTCGAGGCCGGCGAAGGCCTGCTTGTAGTCGAAGTCCTCGCCCAGCGGGTTGCTCTTGGTCGAGTGCACGTGCAGGACCGACAGGTCGAGGGAGTTGGGCCACCAGTCCTTGAGGCCGTGCGGGCGTCCGCCGGTCGTCGGGGTGGGGGAGTCGATGACCGGGTTCTCGCTCTCGCTGCCCTGCGCGGTGGCGCCGTCGTGCATGACGGGGCAGCCCTGCTCGGCCTTGCGGTCGACGCCCTGGGGGCTGACCGGGGCGGTGTCGCCCTGCGCGGCGCTCTGGTCCTGGTTGTCGCTCATCTGGAACCTTTCGGGAGTGGCGGTCACTGAGGTGATGGCAGGTGGTGGCTGGTGGCTGCTGATCGGGGTCAGGCGGGGCGCGCGGCCGCGCACGCGGGGCAGGTGCCCCAGTAGACGACCTCCGCCTCGTCGACCTCGAAGCCGTGGTCGTCGGAGGCGGTGAGGCACGGCGTGTGGCCCACGGCGCAGTCGACGTCGCCGATGGCGCCGCAGCTGCGGCACACGACGTGGTGGTGGTTGTCGCCCACGCGCGCCTCGTAGCGCGCGACCGAGCCCGAGGGCTGGATGCGGCGCACGAGGCCGGCGCCGGTGAGCGCGCGCAGGACGTCGTAGACCGCCTGGTGGGAGACCTCGCCGAGGTCGGCCCGCACGGCGCTGATGAGGGTGTCGGTGTCGGCGTGGGGACGCTGGTGCACCGCGGCCAGGACGGACACCCGCGGCCTGGTGACCCGCAGCTGCGCAGCGCGCAGCCGGTCCTCGACGGTGGGTGAGGTGCTCATACGCCTACTCTGGCGGCTTTTCTGGATCGAATCAAGATCTGGAGGCCCGTCGGCGTGTCCTCGGTCCCGACTCCGCAGGACCTTGGTCCCGACTCCGTGGCAGGTCCTACGCCGCGCGCCCCACCCGCCGATCGGGGCGTCGAGGGCACGCGAGGGCGGCCCGGGAGGAGACACCAGCCATGCGGCAGCAGCGGATCAGGCCCACCGGGGTCGAGCACACCTTCGCCGAGGACCGGATCATCGTGTCGAAGACCGACACCCGGGGTCTGATGACCTACGTCAACCAGCTCTTCGTCGAGATGAGCGGCTACGAGGAGGCCGACCTCGTCGGTCGCCCGCACAACCTCATCCGCCACCCCGACATGCCGCGCGCGGTCTTCCGGCTGCTGTGGGAGCGGGTCGGTGCGGGGGAGGAGATCTTCGCCTACGTCGTCAACCTGCGCGCCGACGGCGGGCACTACTGGGTGCTCGCCCACGTCACCCCCACCCTCGGGCCTGACGGCACCGTGGTCGGCTACCACTCCAACCGCCGCACCGCCTCACGGGCCGCGCTCGACCAGGTCCGCCCCCTCTACGCCGCGCTCGTCGCCGAGGAGGCCCGCCACGCCAGCACCCCGGAGGCGCTGGCCGCGTCCTCGGCCCTGCTGGACGACCTGCTCGCCCGCCGCGGCACCACCTACGACGAGCTGGTCTGGTCGCTCGACGCCGCTGCGGCCCCGACCGAGGGGGCGGCGGCATGACGCTCCTCGACGACGGTCCTGTCGGGGCCGCGCACCCCGCCGACCCGGCCGAGCCCGCCGACCGGGCCGACCCCGCCGACCCGGCAGCCGCCCTGGCCGCCGAGGCGGCGGCGTACCGCTCGGCGCTGCTGGCCCTCACCGCCGTGTGCCGGGCCGCGGCCCGCGGCGACCTGGAGCCCCGGGTCGGCGTGCTCGGCGACGCCCCCGAGCTGCGCGAGGCCCGCTCCGCTCTCAACGACCTGCTCGATCTCACCGACGCCTTCGTGCGCGAGGCCTCGGCGTCGCTGGAGTTCGCCAGCGACGGCCGCTTCTACCGCACGTTCCTGGTGCGGGGGATGGTCGGCTCGTTCCGCGCCGGCGCCGGCACCATCAACGCCGCCACCGCCTCCATGGCCGCCTCCCACGACGAGCTCGCGGCGCAGGACGCACGCCGTCTCGAGCTCGCCGACGCCTTCGAGCGGGCCGTGCTCGGCCTCTCCGACCAGGTCGCCGCCGCGTCGACCGAGATGGAGTCGACCTCGCGCAGCCTGGCCGCGACGGCCGAGGGCACCGCCATCCGCGCGGAGGTCGTCGGCGAGCAGGCCGTCACCGCCTCCGACGCCGTCACCATGGCCGCGGCCGCCGTCGAGGAGCTCGCGAGCACCGTCGGGGCCATCGAGGCCCAGACCAGCAGCGCCGACGAGGTCGGCGTCGCGGCCTCGGCGGAGGCCGCCGCCGCCCAGCAGACGGTGGCCGGTCTCGTGAAGGCCTCCCAGGAGATCGGCGACGTGGTGCGCGTGATCAGCGAGGTCGCCGCCCAGACCCGCCTGCTCGCCCTCAACGCCACCATCGAGGCGGCGCGGGCCGGCGAGTCGGGCAAGGGCTTCGCCGTCGTCGCCTCCGAGGTCAAGAACCTCGCCGCCCAGACCTCCGAGGCGACCGTGCGCATCGAGGACCAGGTCGGGGAGATCCGCGCGGCCGCCACCGAGGCCGTCACCGCCATCGAGACGATCTCCGGGGGCGTGCGCGGGATGGGGGAGAGCCTGTCGGTCATCGCCGGCTCCGTGGGCGAGCAGCGGCTGGCCGCTCAGGAGCTGAGCAAGACCACCTCGCAGGCCGCCTCGGCGGTGACCTCGGTGACCGGCGAGGTCGCCACCATCACCGACGACACCCGCACCACGAGCACCGGAGCGGTCGAGATGACCAGCGCCTGCCTGGAGCTCTCACGCCTCGCCACCGACCTGCGCACCCACGTCGCCGACTTCCTGGAGCAGATCCGGTGACGCCGGGGGGACGACGCGGACGGGCGTCGCGATGACGGCGGGCCCCGGCGGGCCGGGTCTCGGCCGCCGCTCCCGTCGATGCGGTCGCGGAGCCCGGGAGGAGGCACCCTCTCCCTCGTGAGCACGCCGTCATCCCGCCGCCGCGGCGCGGCCTTCGTCCTCCCGCTGGCAGCACTCGTCTGGGCCGCGCAGGTGGGTCACCACGGATCGACCACCGGCGCGGACCTGCTCGTCGTGGCCGCCGTCAGCGGCGCGACGGGTGCCGCCTGGCAGCTGCTGCACCGCCGCGACCCGGTCGACCGTCTGACGCACTTCGCGGCGGCCTTCACGGTCGTCGCCGTCTTCTTCCTCGGGGTGGTGGCGCGGGACAGCCCGGTGTCGGCCCCCCTCGGCGGAGGGGTCGGACTCGGCGGGGTCCTCACCGGGCTGGTGACCACCGAGCAGTGGCAGCGCGGACGCGACCGACGTCGCGCCCGACGTACGACGCCGCAGGGCCCCCGCCAGCCGCACGGCACCGCGGTCGACTGAGCCCGCAAGACGAGTCCGGTCACGCCGTGGCGTGACACCGGTGCCACAGCATGGTCACCGTCGTCCGCGCGGCGGGCCACCGAAGGGCGGGTCCCGCGCCGCCGGCGGTGCACCGGGGTGCACCCGGCATCCCGGGAAATGACAGAAGGCCCCGTGGAGCCGGGGCCTTCTGAGTGTCCGAGGGGGGACTTGAACCCCCACGCCCTAATACGGGCACTAGCACCTCAAGCTAGCGCGTCTGCCAATTCCGCCACCCGGACGAGTGCGGTGGAACAGTAACAAAGCGTCGGCCGAAGTCCCGCATCGGGCCCCACCCCCACGAGGGGTCGGCCTCCGGGGCCCTCGGTGACATGCTGGGCGCCATGGGCAACCCCTCCTCCGAGCACCCCAACACGCACCCCGACACGCACCCCGGGACCGAGCACGACCCGGCCGGCGAGGTCGTCGAGATCTGTCGCGACCTGATCCGGATGGACACCTCCAACTACGGCGACGCCGAGGGTCCTGGCGAGCGCGAGGCGGCCGAGCACGTCGCAGCGCTGCTCGACGAGGTCGGCATCTCCTCCCGGCTCTACGAGTCCGAGCCGGGCCGCACCAGCGTGGTGGCCCACTGGGGCGGCGACGGCTCGCGCGACGACGCACTGCTGCTGCACGGCCACCTCGACGTCGTCCCCGCCGCGGCCGAGGACTGGCAGGTCGACCCCTTCTCCGGGGAGGTCCAGGACGGCTACGTGTGGGGCCGCGGCGCGGTCGACATGAAGGACTTCGACGCCATGCTGCTCAGCGTGGTCAGGGCCCGTGCCCGCGCCGGTCGGGTGCCGTCGCGCCCCGTCGTGCTGTGCTTCACCGCCGACGAGGAGGCCGGGGGCCACAAGGGCGCGGAGGTGCTCGTGCGCGACCACCGCGAGGAGTTCGACGGCGTCACCGAGGCCGTGGGCGAGGTCGGCGGCTTCAGCACCACGGTGCGGGGCCGGCGGATGTACCTCATCGAGGCCGCCGAGAAGGGCATGGCCTGGATGCGGCTCACCGCCCGCGGCCGGGCCGGGCACGGCTCGATGCTCAACACCGACAACGCCGTCACCCGGCTCAGCGGCGCCGTGGCCCGCATCGGCGCCCACGAGTGGCCGGTGCGGCTCACGCCGACCATGCAGGTGCTCCTCGCCGCCGTCGGCGACCTCGCCGGGGTCGAGGCCACCCCCGAGAACGCGCCGCGTCTGATCGAGGAGTTCGGCGGTGCCGCACGGATGCTCGGCGCGGTCATCAGCAACACCACCAACCCCACCATGCTGGGGGCGGGCTACAAGGTGAACGTCATCCCGACCGAGGCCACCGCCCACGTCGACGGCCGCTTCCTGCCCGGCTTCGAGGACGAGTTCTTCGCCACGCTGGCCGAGCTGACCGGCGAGGGCGTCGAGATCGAGTTCCTGTCGCACCAGCAGCCGTGGGAGACCCCCTACGACGGCGACCTGGTCGACGCCATGACGCGCTCCCTGCTCGCCGAGGACCCCGACGCCGTGGTGGCGCCGTACCTGATGAGCGGCGGCACCGACGCCAAGCACTTCCGGCGCCTGGGCATGCGCTCCTACGGGTTCGCGCCGTTGCGGCTGCCCGACGACCTCGACTTCACCGCGCTCTTCCACGGCGTCGACGAGCGGGTGCCGGTCGACGCGCTGGAGTTCGGGGCGCGGGTCTTCGACCGCTTCCTCGACGACGTCTAGGCCGCCGGACCGGCCAGGAGGGGCTCAGGCGGTGCGGACGGCCTTGATGATCTTGCGCCGCAGGATGACCCGGCGGGTGCCGTCGGAGCCGATCCGCACCCGGTCGAGCTCCCAGCCGCCGTGCTCGGCCCGCTCGACGAGCAGCTTGGTGACGACGTTGCGCGAGAAGTGACGGTCGAAGGTCACCTTGTCGAACTCCCACTCGACGGGCGACCACGAGGTGCGTCGGTGCAGGGGCGCGCGGCTCACGGGGCCTCCTGGTGAGGTGGCGGGCGGTCTGGAGTCAGTCGGCGGAGACGTCGTCGAGAGCATCGGCGATCTCGGACGGGAGCGCGAGACCCTCGACGTCGAGGGCGACCCGCAGCTGTGCCGCCGTACGTGCTCCCACGATAGGCGAGGTGACCCCGGGCCGGTCACGGACCCACACCAGGGCCACCTGCAGCGGCGACCAGCCGAGACCGTCGGCGGCGCGGCACACGGCGCCGACGATGCCGGCGGCCCGCTCGTCGAGGTAGGGGTCCATGTAGGGGGCGTACTCGTCGACCGCGGCGCGCGAGTCGGCCGGGATGCCCGTGCGGTACTTGCCGGTCAGCACGCCGCGCGCCAGGGGCGACCACGGCAGCACACCGAGGCCGAGCGCCTGTGCGGCCGGGAGGACCTCGTCCTCGATCCCGCGGTGGAGCAGGGAGTACTCCACCTGGGTCGAGGCCAGCGGCACCCGCCCGGGCACGGCGCGCTGCCACGTGGCGGCCTGCGCGGTCTGCCAGCCGGTGTAGTTGCTCACGCCGACGTAGGACGCGCGTCCGGAGGTCACGGCCAGGTCGAGGGCGTGCAGCGTCTCCTCCAGCGGCGTCCCGTCGTGCCAGGTGTGCACCTGCCACAGGTCGACGTGGTCGACGCCCAGGCGCTCCAGCGAGGCGTCGAGCCCGGCCAGCAGCGCGCCGCGCGAGGTGCTGACCCGCACGCCGCCGCGGTGCGCCTCGAGGCCGCCCTTGGTGGCCAGCACCACCTCGTCGCGCCGCACCACGTCGCCCAGCAGCGAGCCGAGCAGCCGCTCCGAGCGGCCCTCGGTGTAGACCGGCGCGGTGTCGACGAGGGTGCCGCCGGCCTCGACGAAGGCGACCAGCTGGTCGCGGGCCTCGTGCTCGTCGGTGTCGCGGCCCCAGGTCATCGTGCCGAGGCCGAGGCGGGAGACCTGCAGGCCGGTCAGACCCAGGGAGCGCTGCTGCATGGCGACAACCTAGCCAGTGGCCGACGCCACGCACGGCGCGCCACGACGGTGGTGGTCGAGAACACCGGCGTCCGACGGGCCTAGAGTCCTCCTCCGTGCAGGAACTCCTCCAGGCCATCGTCCTCGGCGTCATCCAGGGACTCACCGAGTTCCTGCCGATCTCCAGCAGCGCCCACCTGCGGATCTTCCCCGAGCTCTTCGGCTGGGGCGACCCGGGCGCGGCGTTCACGGCCGTCATCCAGGTCGGCACGGAGCTCGCGGTGCTCATCTACTTCCGCAAGGACATCTGGCGCATCGCCACCACGTGGCTGCGCTCCCTGGTGCGTCCTGAGTACCGCGGCCACCTCGACGCCCGCATGGGGTGGTTCATCATCGTCGGCTCGCTCCCGATCGTGCTGCTCGGCGTCGCGCTCAAGGACGTCATCGAGCGCGACTTCCGCAGCCTGTGGATCATCGGCACGACGCTGGTGGTGCTCGGCCTCGTGCTGGGCCTGGCCGACAAGCTCGGCCGCACCGACAAGCGGATCGAGCAGATCACCCTGCGCGACGCCGTGCTCATGGGGCTGGCGCAGGCCGCCGCCCTCGTGCCCGGCGTCTCCCGCTCGGGGGCCACGCTCTCGATGGGCCGCCTGCTCGGCTACGACCGCGAGGCCGCCACCCGCTACGCCTTCCTGCTGGCCATCCCCGCGGTCGTCGGCGCCGGGGTCTTCCAGCTCCGCGAGATCCCGGGCGGCGACAACCCCTACGGCTGGACCCCGACCATCGTGGCCACCGTCGTCTCGTTCCTCGTCGGGTACGCCGCGATCGCGTGGCTGCTGCGCTACGTCTCGACCCGGTCCTACACGCCGTTCGTCGTCTACCGCGTGGTGCTGGGCACGGCCGTCCTGGTGCTGGTCGGCACCGGCGTCCTGGCCGCCTGACCCGGCCGCCCGTCGGCGGGGGCCCGCGTCACAGCCAGCCGGAGCGCTTGAAGAACATCCACAGCAGCCCCGAGGTCAGCGCCATCAGGCCGAGCGCCATCGGGTAGCCCAGGGCCCAGTGCAGCTCGGGCATGTGGTCGAAGTTCATGCCGTAGACCCCGGCGATCAGCGTGGGCGCCGCGACCAGCCCGACGCCGGCGGAGATCTTGCGCATGTCGTCGTTCTGCTGCACCGAGATCTGGGCGGTGTGGGCGTCGAAGGCCGTCGACAGCAGCGCGTCGAGGGTGTCCACCGACTCCGCGGCCCGCACCAGGTGGTCGGAGACGTCGCGGAAGAAGGGGGCGGCGTCGTCGTCGATGCCGTCGACGTCGCCGTAGGCGAAGCGCCGCATCGGCTCGCGCAGCGGCATCACGGCACGCCGCACCTCGGCGATCTCGCGCTTCAGCGTGTAGATCCGGGCGGCGTCGCGGGTGCGCACGTCGGAGAAGACCGACGCCTCGACCTCGTCGACGTCCTCCTGCAGCGAGTCGACGACCGCGATGTAGGCGTCCACGACCCGGTCGGTCACCGCGTAGACCACCGCGGACGGGCCGTGGGTCAGCACGGACTCCTTCGACTCCAGGTAGCGCCGCGCCGACTGCAGCTCCGAGCCCTGCCCGTGGCGCACCGTGACGATGAAGTCGGCGCCGATGAACAGGCTGATCTCGCCGGTCTCGACGGCGTCGTCCTCGTCGACGTACCAGAGCGTCTTGAGCACCAGGAAGAGGCTGTCGCCGTAGACCTCGAGCTTGGGCCGCTGGTGGGCCTTGACCGCGTCCTCGACGGCCAGCGGGTGCAGCCCGAAGGCGAGCGCCACGTCCTCCAGCTCGTGCTCGGCGGGCTGGTGGAGCCCGACCCACACGAAGTCGCCCGGTTGCCGCACCGCGGCACGCATCGCGTGCAGCTCCTGGGGGCCGCAGTCCACCGGCACGCGCGAGCCGTCACGGTAGAGCGCACTGTCCACGATCACCGGCACACGGTAGGCCACGGCGGCCGGGCCGTGGGAGCGGCTGTCTAGGCTCGGCGCCATGGCAACCGTGATCCTCGTCCGCCACGGCCGCACGACGGCCAACGCCTCCGGCGTGCTCGCCGGGCGCACCCCCGGCGTCAAGCTCGACGACACCGGCCGCGCGCAGGCCGAGCGGGCCGGGGAGCGCCTCGCCCCGGTGCGCCTCGCGGCCCTCGTCACCAGCCCGCTCGAGCGCTGTCGCCAGACGGCCAAGGCGCTCCTGGCCGCCCAGGCCGGCGAGGTGCCGACGCTGACCGAGAAGGGCATCAGCGAGTGCGACTACGGCGAGTGGCAGGGCCGCGCGCTCAAGGACCTCGCCAAGGAGAAGCTGTGGAAGGTCGTGCAGTCGCAGCCCTCGGCGGCCGCCTTCCCGGGCGGTGAGTCGATGGCGACCATGCAGGCCCGCTCCGTGGCCGCCGTGCGGCGCCACGACGCGGCGATCGAGGCCGAGCACGGCCCCGGCGCCGTCTGGGTGGCGGTGAGCCACGGCGACATCATCAAGTCGGTCCTGGCCGACGCCCTGGGCATGCACCTCGACCTCTTCCAGCGCATCAACGTCGACCCCGCGTCGATCTCGATCGTGCGCTACACCGACAGCCGGCCCTACGTGCTCGCCACCAACACCCACGCCGGCGACCTGGGCTGGCTGGTGCCGCCGAAGAAGGCCCGCGGATCCCGGCGTACGTCGGACGCCGCGGTGGGTGGGGGAGCGGGTCCCGGCGACGTTGCCGGGCAGCCCTAGGGTGGAGCCCATGCCTGTCGTCCACGGATTCGACCCGCCCGAGCGGTTCGTCACGGGCACCGTCGGTCCGCCCGGTGCCCGCACGTTCTTCCTCCAGGCCCGCAGCGGCGCCCGCGTCGTCAGCGTGGCGCTCGAGAAGCAGCAGGTCGCGGCGCTCGCCGAGCGCATCGACGAGCTGCTCGACGACGTCATGTCGAGCGACCTCAGCGACGCCCTGGTGCCCGCGGTGGCACCGATCGGCACCGAGGACACCGCGCCGCTGGAGCAGCCGATCGACGAGGAGTTCCGCGCGGGCACGATGACGCTGTCGTGGGACCCCGACGACGAGCGCGTCGTGATCGAGGTCTTCCCCTTTACCGAGGCGGCCGTCGTGAGCCCCGACCAGGTCGACGAGGACTTCGAGGAGCCCGAGCCCGACGAGGTGCTGCTGGTGCGCCTGCCCGCCGGGCAGGCCCGCGCCTTCGTCAAGCGCAGCGAGCAGGTGCTCGAGGCCGGTCGTCCGAGCTGCCCCTTCTGCGGCAACCCGATGGACCCCGAGGGCCACCTGTGCGTGCGCGCCAACGGGTTCAAGCGGCGCGAGCCCTGACCCGGGGCGTCTGACCACCGTGGAGACCTCCGACCCGCTCGACGTGCTCGAGTCGGCCGAGCTCGTGCTCGAGGGCCGGATCATGCCGGCGTCCAACGCGACCTTCCTCGGCACCGTCGGCAGCACCCGCGTGGTCTACAAGCCGATCGCGGGGGAGAAGCCGCTCTGGGACTTCCCCGGGGCCACGCTGGCCCACCGCGAGGTGGCGGCGTACCTGGTCTCCGAGGCCACCGGCTGGGGCGTCGTGCCCCGCACCTGGCTGCGCGGGGGCCCGCACGGCCCGGGCATGGTGCAGCAGTGGCAGGAGCCCGACGCCGAGCAGGAGGCCGTGACGCTGGTGCCCGAGGGCGAGGTGCCGCCGGGTTACCTCCACGTCTTCGACGGCCTCGACGCCCGCGACCGGCCGATCGCGCTGGTCCACGAGGACACCCCGGCCCTGCGACGCATGGCGGTCTTCGACGTGGTCGTCAACAACGCCGACCGCAAGGGCGGCCACGTGCTGGAGATGGCCGACGGCCACCGCTTCGGCGTCGACCACGGCATCGCCTTCCACCACGAGCACAAGCTGCGCACCGTGCTCTGGGGCTGGGTCGGCGAGCCGCTCACCGACGAGGAGCGCGGCGCGGTCACGGCGGTGCGCGAGGGCTTGGCCGGCGCGCTCGGCGCGTCGCTGGCGCCCCTGCTCACCGACCTCGAGATCGACTGCATCGCGCGCCGCTGCGACCGGCTGCTGCACCGCGGGTCCCTGCCGGCGCCGCGCGGCGAGCACCCGGCGATCCCCTGGCCGCCGTTCTGAGGCTCGTGCCGTCCCGGGGCGCGCGCCCACCGCGCACGACGTCGTGCCGAACGGCACCGTCCACCAGCGCCGTCGACCCGACTGGCTAGAGTGCGCGGCATGCGTGCCTGGCCTGCCCCGGAGATCCCGACCCTCCCCGTGAAGGGCCCTGCGGTCGCCCTTCACGACACCCCGCGCGGCGAGCTGGTCACCACCACGCCGACCGGCGCGGCCCGTCTCTACGTCTGCGGCATCACGCCCTACGACGCCACGCACATGGGTCACGCCGCCACCTACGTCGCCTACGACCTGCTCAACCGGGCCTGGCGCAGCGCCGGCCACGACGTCACCTACGTGCAGAACGTCACCGACGTCGACGACCCGCTCCTGGAGCGCGCCACCAAGGTGCACGTCGAATGGACCGCGCTGGCCGAGCGCGAGACCGAGCTCTTCCGCCAGGACATGACCGCCCTGCGCGTCCTGCCCCCGGCCGAGTACGTCGGCGCCGTCGAGTCGATCCCCCTCGTGGTGGCCCTCGTCGAGCGGCTCCAGGCCGCCGGTGCGGTCTACCGGGTCGAGGACGACCTCTACTTCTCGGTCACCGCCGACCCGGCCTTCGGCGAGGAGTCGGGCCTGGACCGCGAGGCCATGCTGCGGATCTTCCCCGAGCGCGGCGGCGACCCCGAGCGCCCCGGCAAGCGCGACCCCCTCGACTGCGTCGTGTGGCGCGGGGAGCGCGAGGGCGAGCCGTCGTGGCCCAGCCCCTTCGGCCCCGGCCGCCCGGGCTGGCACGTCGAGTGCACCGCGATCGCCATGGAGCACCTCGGGGGGGCCTTCGACGTGCAGGCCGGCGGCAGCGACCTGGTCTTCCCGCACCACGAGATGTGCGCCGGTCACGCCCAGGTCGCCGAGCCGGGCACGCCCTTCGCGCAGGTCTACTCCCACGCCGGGATGGTGGCCTACGACGGCGAGAAGATGTCGAAGTCGCGCGGCAACCTGGTGTTCGTCTCCGCGCTGCGCAACAGCGACGTCGACCCGATGGCGATCCGCGCGACCCTGCTGCGCCACCACTACCGCAGCGACTGGGAGTGGACCGACGCCGAGCTCTTCGACAACGTCGACCGCCTCGCCGAGTGGCGCAAGGCGATCGCCCTCGGGGCCGGCGCACCGGCCGAGCCGGTCGTCACCGAGGTGCTCGCGGCGCTGGCCGACGACCTCGACGCCCCGCGGGCGCTCGCCGCCGTCGACGCGTGGGTCGACGCCACCCTCGGCACCCACGGCCTGGCCGACACCTCCGACCCCGACGCGGCGCGCAGCGTCCACGTGCTGCTCGACGCTGCGCTCGGCCTGGCCCTCTGAGCCGGCCCCGGCCGGCGGGCGGCGCCGGTCAGTCGCCGTCGGTGCGGCGCTTGAGGTAGCGCTCGAACTCCCGCGCGATCGCCTCGCCCGAGGCCTCGGGCAGGTCGGTGGTGTCGCGGGTCTCCTCCAGGGAGCGCACGTAGTCGGCGACGTCCTCGTCGTCCTCGGCCAGCTCGTCGACCCCGCGCTCCCAGGCGCGGGCGTCCTCGGGCAGCTCGCCGAGGGGGATCGAGACCTCGAGCAGGTCCTCCAGCTGGCCGATGAGCGCCAGGGTCGCCTTGGGGCAGGGCGGCTGCGCGACGTAGTGGGGCACGGCCGCCCAGTAGGAGACCGCCGGCATGTCCACCCGCACGCAGGCGTCCTGGAAGACGCCCACGATGCCGGTGGGGCCCTCGTAGGTGGACTGCTCGAGCTTGAGACGGTCGACCAGCTCGGGCTCGGTCGCGGTGCCGGTCACGGGGATCGGGCGGGTGTGGGGGGTGTCGGCGAGCAGGGCGCCGAGGGTCACCACCAGGTTGCCGCCCAGCTCGTCGCAGGCCGCCAGCAGCTCGGCGCAGAACTGGCGCCAGCGCATGTTGGGCTCGATGCCGCGGATGAGGATGACGTCGCGGTCGAGGTCGGGCGGGGAGGCCACGGCGATCTGGGTGGTGGGCCAGGTCAGGCGACGGTGGCCGTGCTCGTCGACACCGACCAGCGGTCGGTTGACCTGGAAGTCGTAGAAGTCCTCGGGGTCGACCGCGCCGACGATGCGGGCGCCCCACACCCGGATCAGGTGGTCCACGACCGAGGAGGCGGCGTCGGCGGCGTCGTTCCAGCCCTCGAAGGCAGCGATGACGATGGGGTCCACCAGCTCGGAGCCGTCCTGGATCTCGATCATCGAGCCAGCCTAGGAGACGGGTGAGGATTTCGTCCGGTCCGCGGACCGGTGTCACGATCTGGGAATCCTGTCCGGCCCTCGGACCCTGTTCCTACGCTGGCCAGACCGCCCGCGCACGCCCGGCCACCGTCGTCCGGGTCGAGCGCGGCGCCCCCCGAGAGGAGCTGCGTTGCCCGAGCCCGAGGACACCTCCGTCGACTGGCGTCCCGACGCCACCGAGGCGCTCACCCGCGCCCTGCAGGAGCGGATCCTGGTGCTCGACGGCGCGATGGGCACCGCGATCCAGCGCGACCGGCCCGACGAGGCCGGCTACCGCGGCGAGCGCTTCGCCGACTGGCCCAGCGACCTGGTCGGCAACAACGACCTGCTCACCCTGACCCAGCCCGACATCATCGCGGGCATCCACCGGGAGTACCTCGAGGCCGGCGCCGACCTGCTCGAGACCAACACCTTCAACGCCAACGCCGTCTCGCTCTCGGACTACGGCATGGCCGACCTGGCCCGCGAGCTCAACCTGGAGGCCGCGCGGCTGGCCCGCCGCGTCGCCGACGAGGTGGCCACCCCGGAGCGGCCGCGCTACGTCGCGGGTGCGCTCGGTCCCACCACCCGCACCGCCTCCATCTCCCCGGACGTCAACGACCCGGGCGCGCGCAACGTCTCCTACGACCAGCTCGTCGAGGCCTACCTCGAGGCCGCGCGCGGCCTCGTCGACGGCGGGGCCGACCTGCTGATGGTCGAGACCATCTTCGACACCCTCAACGCCAAGGCGGCGATCTTCGCCCTCGAGACGCTCTTCGAGCAGACCGGGCGCCGCTGGCCGGTCATCATCTCCGGCACGATCACCGACGCCTCGGGGCGCACGCTGTCGGGCCAGGTCACCGAGGCCTTCTGGGACTCCGTGCGCCACGCCCGACCGATCGCGGTCGGCCTCAACTGCGCCCTCGGGGCCAGCGAGATGCGCCCCTACGTCGCGGAGATCTCGCGCATCGCCGACACCTTCGTGTCCTGCTACCCCAACGCCGGGCTGCCCAACGCCTTCGGCGAGTACGACGAGACCCCGGAGCAGACGGCCGCGGTCGTGGGGGAGTTCGCGGAGGCCGGCTTCGTCAACATCGTCGGCGGCTGCTGCGGCACGACCCCGGCCCACATCGCGGCCATCGCCGGCGCCGTCGAGGGACGCACCCGCCGCGAGGTGCCGTCGGTGGGCCCCGCGCTGCGCCTCTCGGGCCTCGAGCCCTTCACGGTCGACTCCTCCAGCCTCTTCGTCAACATCGGCGAGCGCACCAACATCACCGGCTCGGCCCGCTTCCGCAACCTCATCAAGGCCGGCGACTACGACGCGGCCCTGTCGGTGGCCGCGCAGCAGGTCGAGAACGGCGCGCAGGTCATCGACGTCAACATGGACGAGGGCATGATCGACGGCGTCGCGGCCATGGACCGCTTCACCAAGCTCATCGCCAGCGAGCCCGACATCAGCCGGGTGCCGGTGATGGTGGACTCCTCGAAGTTCGAGGTGATCGAGGCCGGCCTGAAGAACGTCCAGGGCAAGGCCATCGTCAACTCGATCTCGATGAAGGAGGGCGAGGACGCCTTCCGCGCCCAGGCCCGCCTGTGCCGCAAGTACGGCGCCGCCGCGGTGGTCATGGCCTTCGACGAGGACGGCCAGGCCGACAACCTGGAGCGCCGCAAGGCCATCTGCGAGCGCGCCTACCGGATCCTGGTCGACGAGGTCGACTTCCCGCCCGAGGACATCATCTTCGATCCCAACGTCTTCGCGGTGGCCACCGGCATCGAGGAGCACGCGTCCTACGGGCTGGACTTCATCGAGGCCACCCGCTGGATCAAGCAGAACCTCCCCGGCGCGAAGGTCTCGGGCGGCATCTCCAACGTCAGCTTCTCCTTCCGCGGCAACAACCCGGTGCGCGAGGCGATCCACGCCGTCTTCCTCTTCCACGCCATCGAGGCCGGCCTCGACATGGGCATCGTCAACGCCGGGGCCCTGGTGGTCTACGACGAGGTCGAGCCCGAGCTGCGCGAGCGCATCGAGGACGTCGTGCTCGACCGGCGCCCCGACGCCGCCGAGCGCCTGCTGGAGATCGCCGAGGAGCACAACCGCGCCGGTGAGGCCGTCGAGGCCGTCACCGAGGCCTGGCGCGAGCTCCCGGTGGGGGAGCGCATCACGCACGCCCTCGTCAAGGGGCTCGACGCCCACGTGGAGTCCGACACCGAGGAGCTGCGCCGGGAGATCGCGGCGCGCGGCGGTCGACCGATCGAGGTCATCGAGGGCCCGCTGATGTCGGGCATGGACGTCGTCGGCGACCTCTTCGGCGCGGGCAAGATGTTCCTGCCGCAGGTGGTGAAGTCGGCGCGCGTGATGAAGAAGGCCGTGGCCTACCTCATCCCGTTCATCGAGCAGGAGAAGCTCGACAACCCGGCGCTGGCCACCGCCAAGGAGACCAACGGCACGATCGTCATGGCCACGGTCAAGGGCGACGTGCACGACATCGGCAAGAACATCGTCGGTGTGGTGCTGCAGTGCAACAACTACGAGGTCATCGACCTCGGCGTCATGGTGCCGGCGCAGAAGATCCTCGACACCGCCCAGGAGGTCGGCGCCGACATCATCGGGCTGTCGGGCCTCATCACGCCCTCGCTGGACGAGATGGTCAACCTCGCCACCGAGATGCAGCGCCAGGGCCTGACCATCCCGCTGCTCATCGGCGGGGCCACCACCTCGCGCGCCCACACCGCGGTCAAGGTCGACCCCCGCTACGACGGACCGGTCGTCTGGGTCAAGGACGCCTCGCGCTCGGTGCCCACCGCGGCGGCGCTGCTGCACGAGACGCGCCGCGAGGCCCTGCTGGCCGACGTCAAGGCCGACTACGACTCCCTGCGCACCCGTCACGCCGGCAAGAGCGAGCGTCGCCTGCTGCCCTACGACCGGGCCCGCGCCGACGCCACCCCCGTGGACTGGAGCGGCTACGACGCCCCGGCACCGCGCCGGCCCGGCGTGCACGTCCTCGAGGACTACGACATCGCCGAGCTGCGCGAGTACATCGACTGGCAGCCCTTCTTCAACGCCTGGGAGATGAAGGGGCGCTTCCCCGACATCCTCAACAACCCCGCCTCGGGGGAGACCGCGCGCAAGCTCTACGACGACGCCCAGGAGATGCTCGACCGCATCGTGGCCGAGAAGTGGCTCACCGCGCGCGGGGTCTACGGGCTGCTGCCGGCCAACGGCGACGGTGACGACACCGTCGTGTGGGCCGACGAGGAGCGCACCGAGGTGCGCACGGTGCTCCACCACCTGCGCCAGCAGGGCGAGCACCGCGAGGGCGTGCCCCACCGCTCGCTGGCCGACTACGTCGCTCCGCGCGACACGGGCATCGCCGACCACGTCGGCGGCTTCGCGGTCACCGCCGGGATCGGCCTGCCCGAGCGCGTCGAGGCCTACAAGGCCGAGCACGACGACTACAGCGCGATCCTGCTGGAGTCGCTGGCCGACCGCCTCGCCGAGGCCTTCGCCGAGCGTCTGCACCAGCGGGTGCGCACGGAGTTCTGGGGCCACGTGCCCGAGGAGCAGCTGAGCAACGAGGACCTCATCGCCGAGAAGTACTCCGGCATCCGCCCCGCGCCGGGCTACCCCGCCTGCCCCGACCACACCGAGAAGCTGACCCTGTGGGACCTCCTCGACGTCGAGAAGACCACCGGGATCACCCTCACCGAGTCGATGGCCATGTGGCCCGGTGCGTCGGTGTCGGGCTGGTACTTCAGCCACCCGCAGTCGCAGTACTTCGTGGTGGGTCGCCTCGGTCGCGACCAGGTCGAGGACTACGCCGCGCGCAAGGGCTGGTCGCTCGCGGAGGCGGAGCGGTGGCTCTCGCCGAGCCTGGGCTACGACCCCGATGACTGAGGCCGACCTCGTGCGCTCCGCCGGACGCAGCCCCGGCGGAGCGCTGCCCGCCGCGGTCCTGTGGGACATGGACGGCACGCTCGTCGACACCGAGCCCTACTGGATCGCGACGGAGCACGCGCTGGCCGCCGAGCACGGTGCGACGTGGACCCACGAGGACGCGATGCGGCTGGTCGGCAACGACCTGCTCGACTCGGCGGTCTACATCCGCGAGCGCATGGGCCTCGACCTCACCCCCCGCGCCATCGTCGAGCGCCTGCTCGACGGTGTCGTCGAGCAGGTGCGCGTCGACGTGCCGTGGCGGCCGGGCGCCCGCGAGCTCCTCTCCGCGACCCGCGCGGCGGGGCTCCCGACGGCGCTGGTGACGATGTCGTGGACCCGCTTCGTCGAGCCGGTCGTCGATGCGCTCCCGGAGGCCAGCTTCGACGTCGTCGTGACCGGCGACCAGGTCGAGCGGGGCAAGCCCCACCCCGACCCCTACCTGCTCGCGGCCGAGCGGCTGGGGCTCGATCCTGCGCACTGCCTGGCCGTGGAGGACTCCGCCACCGGCGCCGCCTCGGCCGCCGCGGCCGGGTGCTCGGTGCTCGTGGTGCCGCACCACGTGGCGGTGCCGCCCGGGCCGCGCCGGGTCTTCCGCGACAGCCTGCACGGGCTCGGCGTCGACGTTCTCGCCGCCACCCACGCCGCAGCCGGGGCGGGGCGGCGTGCCCGCTGAGGCCGCCGGGACCGACCGGCGCTCACGCGGGTCGACCCGTCCGGGTCGTACCGGGGTCCTAGTACCAGAGGACAGTGGCGCAGACCCCCTCGCGTCGGTCAGATTTACCTCACCTCGGGGACGCCACTCGACTCCGCGGAAGCGGAGGAGAGCAGCGGTGCCGGCCCGGATCAGTCTCGTCGTCACGTCCTTATGCATGGTGGGCGCAGCGGCCCTCGCCACCGCACCTGGTGCGGCGGCGGGTGACGGCGAGACTGATCGGGGAGGCTGCCGCGGTGACAGCACGTCGAGCTACAAGCTCCGTGTCAGCGCCGACGGCAACGGACGCCTCACCGTCGTCGGCAGCGTCTTCTCCGAGGACGACGACGTCTGGGAGTGGCGCATGCGTCACAACGACGACTTCTCGGCCAAGGGCGAGGTGCGCGCCAAGGACGCCGACCGGTCCTTCCGCATCTCGCGGTCGATGATCGACCTCGGGGGTGCCGACGACATCGAGTTCCGGGCTGAGAACACGGCGAACGGCGTGATCTGCAAGGGTGAGGTCATCTTCTGACCGAGCCCGCTGTCACGATCTGAGGACCATGAGGCTGCTGCGCCACCCCGTCGTCGGGTTCCTCCTCGTCAGCGGCGCCCTCCTGGTCGTCATCGCGGTCGTCGCGGGACGCCTCGCGGACCGCGCCGCCGAGGAAGGCGCGTTGGCCGAGCGCCGGGCGACCAACCGCCTCGTCACGGCCGCCCTGGTGGAGCCCTACCTCAAGGAGCGTCTGTTCCCCGGCAGCAGCAAGTCGCTCCCCGGCACCCTCGACCGCTTCGACCGGGAGATGCGGCAGCTGGTGACCAACAGCCCGGCGCGGATCGAGGCGCTGACGGTGCGCGCCGCCGACGGCACGGTCGTCTACGCCCCCGACCTCAGCCTGATCGGACAGGTGTACCCCCTCACCGCCGCCGAGGAGGCGGCGCTGCTCGACGGAGGCACGGGATCGGCGCCGGCGGGGGACCGGGCACCCCTGGTGCCCGCCGGGCCCGACGGCTCCCCGGACGACCTGGTCCAGGTCTTCACCGGGAGCCAGACGCCGCAGGGACGGCAGGTGCTCGTCGAGGCCTTCTACGACGTGCAGGACATCGAGTCGCGGCGCGAGGAGATCTACAACGCCTACCGCTGGATCACCGTGGGCCCCTTCCTCCTGCTCACGGTGATCGTCACCTGTCTGCTGACCCTCCTCACCCGGCAGCTCCGCACGGCGTCCCGTGACCGGGAGCGGCTGCTGCGCTCGGCGATCAGCGCCTCCGACGCGGAGCGCCGCCGCATCGCGCGCGATCTGCACGACGGCGTGGTGCAGGACCTCGCCGGCACGGCCTTCTCCCTGTCGGCGCTGAGCCGCGACCCGGCGACACCCACCCGGGCCCGCGACCTCCTGGAGGACACCGGTGTGGCCCTGCGCGACAGCCTCAAGGCGCTGCGCTCGCTGCTGGCGGAGATCCACCCGCCCGACCTGCACGCGCGCGGGCTGGCCGCCGCGCTGTCCGACCTCGTGGCGCCCGCCGAGGCCGCGGGCATCGAGGCCACCGTGGCCGTGCACGACGACGTGGCCCACGCGCCCGACGCGGAGGTGGCGCTGGTCTGGCGCGTGGCGCAGGAGGCCGTGCGCAACGCCATCCGGCACTCCGCCGCCGGGAGGCTCTCGGTGGAGGTCGGCGCCGCGCCCTCCGGACTCGTGCTCGAGGTGGCCGACGACGGCGTCGGGTTCGACCCCGAGGCGGTCCGCGACCGCAGCAGCTACGGCCTGCGCGGCCTGCAGAGCCTCGTCGAGGACACCGGCGGCTCTCTGGTGGTCGACAGCGCGCCCGGCGAGGGCACCCGCGTCCTGCTGAGGGTCGAGCGGTGAGCGACCCCGTGCCCGCGGCGCCCGTCGTGCGGGTCGTGCTCGTCGACGACCACGCCGTGGTGCGGCACGGTCTCTCGCAGCTGCTCTCCGCCAGCGCCGGGGTCGAGGTGGTCGGGTCGGCCGCCGACGGCGCCGAGGCCGTCGACCTCGCACGACGGCTGCGACCCGACGTCGTGGTGATGGACCTGCAGATGCCGGGGGTCGACGGCGTGCAGGCGACCCGCGCGGTCGTCGCCGAGGGGCTGGCCGAGGTGCTGGTGCTGACGTCGTTCTCCGACTCCGAGCGCATCGTCGCGGCCCTCGACGCGGGAGCGGTCGGCTACCTGCTCAAGGACGCCGACCCCGACGTGCTCGTGGCCGGGGTCCACGCGGTCAGCCGCGGGGAGTCCCCCCTCGACCCCCGCGCCGCGCGGCAGCTCCTCGGCTCCCGGCAGCCGTCCGGGGGGCGCCTGCCCGGGACGGGCGGTCCCGGCGTGCCACCGCCCGGGGGCCGCGCGAGCACCCCGGCGGGGCTGACCCGCCGCGAGCTGGAGGTGCTGGGACTCGTCCGCGCCGGTCTGGCCAACAAGCAGATCGCCCGCCGCCTGGGCATCACCGACCGCACGGTCAAGGCCCACCTGACGCGGGTCTACGCCGCGATCGGCGTCGTCGACCGCACGCAGGCCGCGCTGTGGGCCGAGCGTCAGGGCGTGGAGGTGCCGGGGGCGTCCTCGGACACCTGAGCCGACACGGCGTCGGAGGGCCCCACGACCGGCAGCGGCGGGGGAGTGCCCCCGAAGGCCGGGCAGAGGGCCTGGTGGGCGCACCACGAGCACAGCCGTCCGGGGCTGGGCAGCCACTCCCCGCTCTCGCGGGCGCTGCGGATCGCGGCCCAGATGGCCTCCACCTTGCGCTCGGTGGCGACCAGGTCGGCCTCGTCGGGCTCGTAGCGGACGATCTCGCCGTTGCCCAGGTAGACCAGCTGCAGGACCTTCGGCACCACCCCGCGCGTGCGCCACAGCACCAGGGCGTAGAACCGCATCTGGAAGAGCGCACGGGCCTCGAAGCCCTCGCCCGGGGAGCGTCCGGTCTTGTAGTCGACCACGCGCAGCGCGCCGTCGGGCGCCACGTCGAGCCGGTCCACGAAGCCCCGCAGCAGCAGCCGCGACTCCAGGACGGTCTCGACGTAGACCTCGCGCTCCGCCGGCTCGAGCCGCGTGGGGTCCTCGAGGGTGAACCACCGGTCCAGCACCACGCGGCACGACGCCAGCCAGGCCGCGGCCTGCGGCCCCTCGCGGTCCTCGAAGAGTTCGGCGAGGCCCGGCTCGGCCTCGACCAGCGCCTCCCACGTCGGGTCGACCATCGTGCTCGCGCGCTCGGGGGTGCGCTCGGCGGCCGGCAGGTCGAAGAGGTCCTCCAGCACCTTGTGCACGAGCGTGCCGCGCACGGCGTCGACGCTGGGCGGCTCGGGCAGGCGGTCGATCGTGCGGAAGCGGTAGAGCAGGGGGCACGTGGTGAAGTCGCCGGCCCGGCTGGGCGAGAGGGCACCCACGACCTCGACGCCGTCGACCGGTGTCGAGAGCCGCTCGGCGGGGGAGTCGGCGACGGTCGGGACGGTGGGACTGGCCATGCCGGGCAGCCTAGGGCCGACCGCCGACGTCCCCGCGCCCGTGAGCGGGCCACCGCGGGTCCGATAGCCTCGCAGCGTGTCCCCGACCGGCCCGCAGGGCGACCCGCCGACCCCCGAGCGAGGCCGCGCGCGCCCCGCGGGCACGTTCAAGGTCGGCACCATCGCCGGCAGCGACGTCCTCGTCTCCTCCTCGTGGTTCCTGGTCGCGGCGCTGATCTCGGTCATCCTCGCCCCGCAGGTGGAGGCGGCCCGGGGAGGGCTGGGAGCGCTGAAGTACGTCGTGGGCGTCGTCCTCGCCGTGGTGCTCTACGGCTCGGTGCTGCTGCACGAGGCCTCCCACGCCGTCGTCGCCCGCCGCTACGGCTTCCGGGTCACCGCGATCACGCTGCACTTCCTCGGCGGCGCCACCACGATCGACGCCGAGTCGCGCACCCCGCGCCAGGAGTTCTGGATCGCCGTCGTCGGCCCGCTCACCTCCCTGGCCGTCGGCGCGGTGGCGGGTGGGCTGTGGTGGGTCACCCCCGACGGCCTGCTGCGCCTGGGGATCGGCATCCTGGCCGCCTCCAACCTGCTGGTCGGCGTGCTCAACCTCGTGCCCGGCCTCCCGCTCGACGGGGGGCGGGTGCTCAAGGCGGCGGTGTGGGGCGCCACCGGCGACCAGCACCGCGGCAGCATCGTCGCCGGCTGGGGCGGCCGGGTGACCGCGGTGGCCGTGCTGTTCTGGCCGGCCGCGCAGCAGGCGCTCACCGGTGTGGCCCCCGACCTGCTCGACTACGTGCTGGCCTTCGTGGTCGCCACCTTCCTGTGGGCCGGGTCGAGCGCGGCCATGACGCACGCCCGGCTGCGCCGACGCCTGCCGGCGCTCGTCGCGCGCGACCTGGCCCGGCGCACCCTGGCGGTGCCGAGCGACCTGCCCCTCGCCGAGGCGGTCCGCCGCGCCCAGGAGGCCGCGGCCGGGAGCATCGTCACCGTCGCCCCCGACGGTCGCCCGGTGGGCGTCGTCAACGAGGCCGCCCTCCTCGCCACGCCGGAGGAGCGTCGCCCCTGGGTGGCCACCTCCACCGTCAGCCGGGCCCTGGCGCCCGGGCTGACCCTCCCGGTCGGTCTGAGCGGGGAGGGGCTGCTGCGCGCGATGGGCAGCGAGCCGGCCAGCGAGTACGTCCTGGTCTCCGACGACGGCTCGGTCTTCGGGGTGCTCTCCTCCGCCGACCTCGAGGCGGCCTTCCGCGCCACTGCGGGCTGAGCGCGTCCGATGGCCTAGGGTTCCGGCCGTGCCCGACCAGCCTGAGCAGCCCGTGCCGACCGAGCCCGCCGAGCCCGCCGAGCCCGCCGAGGCCGGCGGGCCCGCCGAGCCGCAGCCCGACGCCGCGGGCGAGCCGGCACGCGATCCCGACGTACCGCCGGAGGCGTGGTCGGGTGTGCACCGCGGACCGCTGCGCGCGGGGGAGTGGGTGCGCCTGACCGACACCAAGGGCCGCCGGCACAACTTCGAGCTCGTGCCGGGCAAGCGCTTCTTCTCCAACCGCGGCCACCTCGAGCACGACGACCTCATCGGGCGCGAGGAGGGCTTCACCCTCGCCTCGTCGGCGGGCGGGGAGTACCTCGTCTTCCGCCCGCTGCTCTCGGAGTTCGTCGTCTCCATGCCCCGCGGCGCGGCCGTCGTCTACCCCAAGGACGCCGCCCAGATCGTGGCCCTGGCCGACATCTTCCCGGGCGCGCGCGTGGTCGAGGCCGGGGTAGGCTCCGGCGCGCTCACCTGCTCGCTGCTGCGCGCGGTCGGCCCCTTCGGCCGGGTGACCTCCTACGAGCGCCGCGAGGAGTTCGCCGAGGTCGCCCAGCGCAACGTCCACCAGTTCTTCGGTGCTCCCGAGGGCAGCAGCCACCCTGCTTGGCAGCTGCGCCTGGGCGACCTGGCCGAGGCGCTGCCGGCCTCCGGGGAGCGCTGCGACCGCATCATCCTCGACATGCTCGCGCCCTGGGAGTGCCTCGACGCCGCCGCCGACGCGCTCGTGCCCGGCGGCATCGTCTGCGCCTACGTCGCCACGACGACCCAGCTCTCCCGCTTCGTCGAGACCGTCCGGGCCCATCGCGGCTTCACCGAGCCCCAGCCGTGGGAGTCGCTCGTGCGCGACTGGCACGTCGAGGGCCTGGCGGTGCGCCCGGGGCACAAGATGATCGGCCACACCGCGTTCCTGGTGACCGCGCGCCGGATGGCCCCGGGGGAGCGCCCGCCGCGCAAGACCCGTCGTCCCGCCCCCGGCGCCTACGGCCCCGACTACTCCGGCCCCCGCCCGCCCGACGTGCCGGTCGAGGACCCCGCCTCCGACTGAGCGCGCCCGGGTCGTCCCCACCCGCCCGGGTGGCACGGCGGTGCCGGTGGCGCGGCGGTGTCGGGGGCGCGACCAAAACGTGACCGACACCGTGGGATCCGCCCTTCCCTGACGTCGTCGCGCGGGTAGTGTCGCCAGCACAGGAGGTGCGCTGATGACGTCGGAGAACCCGTCAGGATCGAGTCGGTACGGCACGGGGGGCGCGAGCCCCGAGGAGCTCATGACCCAGGTCCGCTTCCTGGAGCAGGAGGTGGGTGACCTGCGTCGTCGCCTCTCCGAGGCTCCGGGGAGCCCGCGCGGACTCGAGCTGCGCCTGGCCGACACCCAGCGGTCCCTGGCCGCGGTGACCTCGCAGAACGAGCGCCTCGCGCAGACGCTGCGGGAGGCGCGCGACCAGATCCTCAAGCTCAAGGAGGAGGTCGACCGCCTGGCCCAGCCGCCGGCCGGCTTCGGCACGTTCCTGTCGCGCAACGACGACGACTCCGTCGACGTCTTCACCGGTGGGCGCAAGCTGCGGGTGACGGTCAGCCCGGGCGTCGACCTCGACGACCTGCGCCGCGGCCAGGAGGTCATGCTCAACGAGGCCCTCAACGTCGTGGCCGCCCTGGAGTTCGAGCAGGTCGGCGAGGTCGTGATGTTCAAGGAGCTGCTCGCCGACGGCGAACGGGCCCTGGTCATCGCCAACGCCGACGAGGAGCGCGTCGTGCGCCTCGCCGAGCCCCTGCGCCAGGAGACCATCCGCGCGGGCGACTCCCTGCTGCTGGACTCGCGGGCGGGCTACGTCTACGAGAAGGTCCCGAAGTCGGAGGTCGAGGAGCTGGTCCTCGAGGAGGTCCCCGACATCGCCTACGAGTCGATCGGCGGCCTCGGCGGCCAGATCGAGATGATCCAGGACGCCGTCGAGCTGCCCTACCTCCACCCCGAGCTGTTCAAGGAGCACGAGCTCAAGCCGCCCAAGGGCGTGCTGCTCTACGGCCCGCCCGGCTGCGGCAAGACCCTCATCGCCAAGGCCGTCGCCAACAGCCTGGCCAAGAAGGTCGCGGCCAGGACGGGGCAGGAGGGCAAGTCGTACTTCCTCAACATCAAGGGCCCCGAGCTGCTCAACAAGTACGTCGGCGAGACCGAGCGCCACATCCGCCTGGTCTTCCAGCGCGCCCGGGAGAAGGCCAGCACCGGCACCCCGGTGATCGTGTTCTTCGACGAGATGGACTCCCTCTTCCGCACCCGCGGCTCCGGGGTCTCCTCCGACGTCGAGAACACCATCGTCCCGCAGCTGCTCAGCGAGATCGACGGCGTCGAGCTGCTCGAGAACGTGCTGGTCATCGGCGCCTCCAACCGCGAGGACATGATCGACCCGGCCATCCTGCGCCCGGGCCGGCTCGACGTGAAGATCAAGATCGAGCGCCCTGACGCCGAGTCGGCGCGCGACATCTTCAGCAAGTACCTCAAGACCTCGCTGCCGCTGCACGCCGACGACCTCGCCGAGTTCGGCGGCGACCGCGACGCGTGCGTGGCCGGCATGATCCGGGCCACCGTCGAGCGGATGTACACCGAGACCGAGGAGAACCGCTTCCTCGAGGTGACCTACGCCAACGGCGACAAGGAGGTCCTGTACTTCAAGGACTTCAACTCCGGGGCGATGATCCAGAACATCGTCGACCGTGCCAAGAAGATGGCTATCAAGGACCTGCTCGACCACGACCAGCGCGGCCTGCGGGTCTCGCACATGCTCCAGGCGTGCGTCGACGAGTTCAAGGAGAACGAGGACCTGCCCAACACCACCAACCCCGACGACTGGGCGCGGATCTCGGGCAAGAAGGGCGAGCGGATCGTCTTCATCCGCACGCTCATCACCGGCAAGCAGGGCACCGAGCCGGGGCGCTCCATCGACACCGTCGCCAACACCGGCCAGTACCTCTAGGCCGCAGCCGTCTCCGCGGCCGACCGGACCCCCGGTGGCCGCGGAGCCGCAGGCACCTCCGGCGTAGGCTCGCGCCATGAGCGTGCGACGGGTCATGGGCACCGAGGTCGAGTACGGCATCTCCGTGGCCGGGCAGCCCCACGCCAACCCGATGGTGGCCTCCTCGCAGGTCGTCAACGCCTACGCCTCGGCCACGGTGCGCGCCCGCCGGGCCCGGTGGGACTTCGAGGAGGAGTCGCCCCTGCGCGATGCCCGCGGCTTCGACATGTCGCGCCAGGTGGCCGACGTCTCGCAGCTGACCGACGAGGACCTCGGCCTGGCCAACGTGATCCTCAGCAACGGCGCCCGGCTCTACGTCGACCACGCCCACCCCGAGTACTCCACGCCCGAGGTCACCACGCCGCTCGACATCGTGCGCTGGGACAAGGCCGGCGAGCAGGTCATGCTCGACGCCCAGGTCAGGGCGGGCCAGCTGCCCGGCGGCGCGCCGATCCTGATGTACAAGAACAACACCGACGGCAAGGGCGCCTCCTACGGCGCGCACGAGAACTACCTCATGCGCCGCTCGACCCCGTTCGCCGACATCGTCAAGCACCTCACACCGTTCTTCGTCAGCCGCCAGGTCGTCTGCGGAGCCGGCCGGGTCGGCATCGGCCAGGACGGTCGCCAGCACGGGTTCCAGGTCAGCCAGCGCGCCGACTTCTTCGAGGTCGAGGTGGGCCTGGAGACCACGCTCAAGCGCCCGATCATCAACACCCGCGACGAGCCGCACGCCGACCCCGAGAAGTACCGCCGCCTCCACGTCATCATCGGCGACGCCAACCTCGCCGAGGTGTCGACGTACCTCAAGGTGGGCACGACCTCGCTGGTGCTGGCCATGATCGAGGACCGCTTCCTCGACCGCGACCTGGCCGTCGAGGGCCCCGTCGCCGCGCTGCGCGAGGTCTCCCACGACCCGACGCTGCGCCAGCTGCTGCGGCTGCGCGACGGGCGCACGCTGACCGCGGTGCAGCTGCAGATGGAGTACCTCGAGCTGGCCCGCAAGTACGTCGAGGACCGCCTCGGCGACGACGCCGACGCGCAGACCGTCGACGTGCTCGCCCGCTGGGAGTCGGTGCTCGACCGGCTCGAGCGCGACCCGATGCTCTGCGCCGGCGAGCTGGACTGGGTGGCCAAGCTCAAGCTGCTCGAGCAGTACCGTTCCCGCGACGGCCTGGACTGGGACGACGCCAAGCTGGCCCTCATCGACCTCCAGTACTCCGACATCCGCCCCGAGAAGGGGCTCTACCACCGCCTGGTCGGCGCCGGGCGCATCGAGCGCCTGCTCGACCAGCCCGGGGTCGACGACGCCATGCACGACCCGCCGGAGGACACCCGCGCCTACTTCCGTGGCCGCTGCCTGGAGAAGTACGCCGACCACGTCGCCGCGGCCTCGTGGGACTCCGTGATCTTCGACCTGCCGGGGCGCGAGTCGCTCCAGCGGGTGCCGACCATCGACCCGCTGCGCGGCACGCGGGCCCACGTGGGCGAGCTCCTCGACCGCTGCGAGACCGCCCAGCAGCTCTTCGCCGCGCTCACCCGCTGAGTCCCGGCTCGTCGCGCCCGGGGAGTCGCTAGGGTCGGCGTATGGCACAGGAGCAGAAGCAGCCGCGCAGGTCCTCGGAGACCGAGGAGGCCGTCGAGACGGCCCCCGAGACCGATGTCGCCGAGCGCAAGGGCACCATCGACGCCGACGTCGACGACATCCTCGACGAGATCGACGACGTGCTCGAGACCAACGCCGAGGACTTCGTGAAGTCGTTCATCCAGAAGGGCGGCCAGTGATCCCCGGTCCACGACTTCCCGCGTCCTACCTCCAGCCGGGGGTGTCCTCCTTCAGCGACTTCCTCGCCGACCAGGCCCCCGACCTGCTGCCGGGGCGCCGGGCGCTGCCGCAGGGGCAGGCCGGCGACCTCGCGCCGCACGGCACGACCATCGTGGGGGCGACCTTCCCCGGCGGGGTGCTGCTGGCCGGTGACCGTCGCGCCACGATGGGCAACATCATCGCGCAGCGCGACATCGAGAAGGTCTTCGCGACCGACGAGTACTCCGCGGCCGGCATCGCCGGCACCGCCGGGCTGGCCATCGAGATGATCCGGCTCTTCCAGACCGAGTTGGAGCACTACGAGAAGATCGAGGGCACGACGCTCTCCCTCGACGGCAAGGCCAACCGGCTCTCGGCGCTGATCCGCTCCAACCTCGGCATGGCCATGCAGGGGCTGGCCGTCGTGCCGCTCTTCGCGGGCTTCGACCTCGGTGACGCCCGCGGTCGCATCTTCAGCTACGACGTCACCGGCGGGCGCTACGAGGAGACCGGCTACACCGCGGTCGGCTCGGGCTCGATGTTCGCCCGGGGCTCGCTGAAGAAGCTCTACCGCCCCGACCTCACCGAGGCCGAGGTCGTCACGCTGGCCGTGCAGGCGCTCTACGACGCCGCCGACGACGACTCCGCCACCGGCGGGCCCGACGTCGCGCGACGCATCTTCCCCATCGTCCACGTCATCACCGCCGAGGGCGGTCGACGCCTCTCCGGCGACGAGGTCGCGGCGGTCGCCGACCGTGTCATCGCGGGCCGGATGTCCCACCCCGACGGACCCACCGCCCCGCTGACCGGAGGGGGACACGCATGAGCACGCCGTTCTACGTCTCGCCCGAGCAGCTGATGAAGGACCGGGCCGACTTCGCGCGCAAGGGCATCGCCCGCGGCCGCTCGGTCGTGGTGATCCAGTACGCCGACGGCGTCCTCTTCGTCTCCGAGAACCCCTCCCAGGCGCTGCACAAGGTCTCCGAGATCTACGACCGCATCGCCTTCGCCGCCGTGGGGCGCTACAACGAGTTCGAGAACCTCCGCATCGCCGGCGTGCGGCTGGCCGACATGCGCGGCTACGCCTACGACCGGCGCGACGTGTCGGGCCGCGCCCTGGCCAACGCCTACGCCCAGACCCTAGGCACGATCTTCTCCAGCGGCGGTGAGAAGCCCTACGAGGTCGAGCTCTTCGTGGCCGAGATCGGCGACGAGGCCGCCGAGGACCAGGTCTACCGGCTCACCTACGACGGTCAGGTCGCCGACGAGCACGGCTACGCCGTCATGGGCGGTGCGGCCGACGTCGTCGCGGGCTACCTCAAGGAGCGGTACGCCGAGGGCGCCGCGCTCGCCGACGCCCTGCGCCTGGCGGTGGCGGCCCTGGGGCACACCCCGGACGAGAAGGGGGTGGCGCGCGACCGGGTCATCGCCACCCGCGACCTCGAGGTCGCCGTGCTCGACCGCACGCGGCAGCGCCCGCGCAAGTTCGTCAGGCTCAGCCCCGCGCGCCTCGAGCAGCTCCTCGGCGACCGCGCCTCGGCGGCGCCCGAGCCGGCGGCGGGGGAGACCACCACGCCCGACCTGCTCGGTGGAGCCGGCGAGGTGGAGGGCGAGCCCCCCGTCGCGCCCTGAGCCACGGCCGGCACCAGCACCGGCACGAGCACCAGCACCGCCCGAGCCCGCCCCGGACCCACGTCCGGGGCGGGCTGGTGGCGTGCGGGCCCACGGTCGACACACACCGGCGTCCCACGAAATCCCCCGGTCACACCGTCGACACCGCACGCGCGATCGGCCTTCCTACGGTCGGGCTCGACCCCACGCCCGCCCGAAAGGTGCCCTGCATGCCCGTCTCCGCCGCCAGCCTCACCGACGAGGAGCTCACCGCCTTCGTCAAGGCCCGCCTGCTCGTCTCCGGCTTCGACCTCTCCCTCCTGCCCACCACCTTCGACGCCGCCACGGGCGTGCCGACCCAGGACTCCCTGGTCGCCTCGCTGAAGGGCTTCGTGCGCTCCACGCCCGGCGCGATCAACACCTGGCGACCCGCCAGCGGCTCACCGACCGACGACGACCTCTACGCCCAGCAGGTCGCACCGCCGCTGGAGTACCCCTCGATCGTCGAGGCGTGGACCGGGAAGGTGGACGCCTGATGGTCGCCGAGGTCAACCGCCGTGCCTTCCTCGCCGCCACCGGCGCGGCCGCCGCGCTCGGCGTGGTGGGCACGACCGAGGGTGCGGCCGCCGCACCCGCTGCCGGCAGCGCCGCCGAGCGCGCCGCCACCGCGCGGGCCATCGCCGGCATCAGGCTGCCGAACGTCGCGGTGAGGGCCGCGGCCAAGGCCGACCCCACCGAGGCGACGCTGGCCGAGGCGGCCCAGCTGCTGCGCCGCAACGTCGTCACCGCCACCGAGCTGGTCTCGGCCCACCTCGAGCGGGCCGACACCTACGACGGGGTCTACCAGGCCTTCAACGCCCGACCGGCCGAAGCCGCCCGGGCCCGGGCGAGGGCGGTCGACCGGGGCAGGGTGAGCGGACCGCTGGCCGGGATCCCGCTCACGATCAAGGACAACTTCTTCACCGCCGGAGTCGCGACCACGGCCAACTCGACCATCTTCGAGGACTTCGTGCCGACCTACGACGCGACCGCCTGGTCGCGGCTGCAGGCCGGGGGAGCGGTCATGGTGGGCAAGGGTCAGATGGGTCCCCTGGCGACGACCCGCGCCACCCTGCCCAACGGCACCGTCACCACGGTCAACGCGTGGACCCCGGCCGACGCGGGCGTCGACCCGGGCGGCTCCTCGACCGGTCCCGCGACGTCGGTCGCGGCACGGATGGCCTGCTCCTCCATCGGCACCCAGACCGGCGGCAGCATCATCCTGCCGGCCAACCGGCAGAACCTCACCGGCCTCAAGCCCACCATGGGCCGGGTCTCGCTCCACGGCGTCGTGCCGCTGACCTACACCCGCGACCACGTGGGGCCGCTCGCCCGCGACGTGCTCGACGCCGCGATCATGCTCCAGGTGCTCGCTGGCGTCGACAGCCAGGACCCCCGCACCCAGGGCCTGCCCCGCAAGCCCGACTTCATCGCCTCCGCGCTGCCGAAGGTCGACCGCAGGGGCAGGGTCGTGGCGCGCCGGGCCACCCGGATCGGCGTGCCCGAGGGGTACCTCGCGAGCTTCACCGGTGAGGCCCTCGCGCTGCAGACCGAGGCGCTGGCCGCGCTCGACGCGATCCCGGGGCTCACGCTGGTCGACGTCACCTACCCCGACGACTGGGCCCTGCTCACCGGCACCTTCAACGCGGTGCGCCTGCCCGAGCGCACCGAGCCCTTCCTGCGCCTCCTGCAGCAGGACCCGACGAGGTTCGGGGTCTCGCTGACCTCGTGGGTGCAGGGGCTCTTCCTCTCCGGCGACGAGTGGATCACCGGGCAGCGGGCCAAGCACCGGCTGCTGCGCGACGTGCTCGACACCGTCATGGCCGACTGCGACGTGCTGCTGCAGACCAGTGTCGTGCCCTTCGACATCCTGGGCCTGCCGGAGATCGGCTTCCCGATCGGCTTCGCCGCCTCCAGCGCCGGCCCCGACACCCTGCCCGTCGGCACGGTCCTCGGC
Source organism: Nocardioides sp. Leaf285 (assembly GCF_001422955.1). Taxonomy (NCBI): domain Bacteria; kingdom Bacillati; phylum Actinomycetota; class Actinomycetes; order Propionibacteriales; family Nocardioidaceae; genus Nocardioides; species Nocardioides sp. Leaf285. The sequence goes on from NZ_LMNH01000003.1 coordinate 1,103,755, forward strand.
GGCGCGCCCTACGAGGAGGACCGCCTCATCGAGGTGGTGGCCGCCTACCAGGCCGTCACCGACTGGCACCTGCGCCGCCCGGCCGACCCCGACCTCGGCGGCCGGGTCGCCGGACGTCGCGGCGCCGCGCCCCGCCTCAGCGCCGACGAGGTGGCCCGCCTCACCGCCTGACCCGGCACGCACCGGCACGCCTCGGCACGCGCGGGCGGCGCTCCCTGCGGGGAGTCGCCGCCCGCTGCGGCGTTCCGCCCCCCGATCCCGCGCGGAGCGACGTACTGTCTCCTCATGGACCGTCGGATCTTCGGGATCGAGAACGAGTACGGCGTCACCTGCACCTTCAAGGGGCAGCGCCGGCTCAGCCCCGACGAGGTGGCGCGCTACCTCTTCCGCAAGGTCGTCAGCTGGGGCCGCAGCAGCAACGTCTTCCTGCGCAACGGCGCCAGGCTCTACCTCGACGTGGGCAGCCACCCGGAGTACGCCACCCCGGAGTGCGACGACATCACCGAGCTGGTCACCCACGACAAGGCGGGCGAGCGGATCCTCGAGGGTCTGCTGCTCGACGCCGAGCAGCGGCTCCACGACGAGGGCATCGCCGGTGAGATCTACCTGTTCAAGAACAACACCGACTCCGCCGGCAACTCCTACGGCTGCCACGAGAACTACCTCGTGGGCCGCGCCGGGGAGTTCTCCCGCCTGGCCGACATCCTCATCCCCTTCCTGGTGACCCGCCAGATCATCGTCGGTGCGGGCAAGGTGACCCAGACCCCGCGGGGCGCCTCCTACTCGGTCTCGCAGCGCGCCGAGCACATCTGGGAGGGCGTCTCGAGCGCGACCACGCGCAGCCGTCCCATCATCAACACCCGCGACGAGCCGCACGCCGACGCCGAGAAGTACCGCCGCCTGCACGTCATCGTCGGCGACTCCAACATGAGCGAGACCACCACGATGCTCAAGGTCGCCACCTGCGACCTGGTGCTGCGGATGATCGAGGAGGGCGTGGTGATGCGCGACCTCACCATGGAGAACCCCATCCGCGCGATCCGCGAGATCTCCCACGACATGACGGGGCGGCGCAAGGTGCGTCTGGCCAACGGCCGGGAGGCCAGCGCCCTGGAGATCCAGGGGGAGTACCTCGCCAAGGCCCGCGACTTCGTCGACCGCCGCGAGATCAGCACCCCCACGATCGAGCGCGCGCTCGACCTGTGGGAGCGCGGGCTCAAGGCGGTGGAGTCCGACGACCTGGGGCTGGTGGACCGGGAGATCGACTGGGTCATCAAGTGGAAGCTCATCGAGGCCTACCGCGCCAAGCACGGCCTGCCGATGGGCCACCCCCGCGTCGCCCAGCTCGACCTGGCCTACCACGACATCCACCGCGGCCGCGGCCTCTACTACCTGCTGGAGAAGCGGGGAGCCGTCGCGCGGGTCACCCACGACCTCAAGGTCTTCGAGGCCAAGTCGGTGCCCCCGCAGACCACCCGGGCCCGGCTGCGCGGCGACTTCATCCGTCGCGCCCAGGAGCGGCGCCGCGACTTCACCGTCGACTGGGTGCACCTCAAGCTCAACGACCAGGCCCAGCGCACCGTGCTGTGCAAGGACCCCTTCCGCGCCGAGGACGAGCGGGTGCAGCGACTCATCGACGGCATGTGACCCGGCGAGGGGCCGCAGGGCGCGGTGGGGCCGCCTCGTAGGATGCAGGTCGCTCCTGGGTCACCGGCCACCGCCGGCCCCGACGACCGCCACGTGAAGGATGTACCGGTGTCACGACACCTCCGCAGGCCGCTGGCCGTGCTGCTCCCGCTGCTGCTCGCCCCCACGCTCGTCTCGTGCGGCGAGGAGGTCGGCGCCCAGGGCGAGACCTCCGAGGGCCTGTCGGCGCTGAGCATCGGGGGCGACGTCGGCACCGACCCCGACGTCACGTGGTCGTCGGCCATGAGCTTCGACGCCGACGCCGACCCCGAGGTCGAGACCCTCGTCGAGGGCGACGGCCCGGAGGTCACCGCCGAGGACACCGTGCTGGTCAACTACTGGGTCGGCAACGGCTACACCGAGAGCCAGAGCTTCAGCACCTACACCGACGACGGCGCGCCGCAGGCGCTCGACCTCTCGGCCGAGGACCTGGTGCCGGTCTTCACCGACCCCCTGGTCGGCCAGACGGTGGGCTCGCGCGTGGCGGTCGCCTTCAACGCCGAGGAGCCCTTCGGCGGCGCCGGCAGCCCCGCGCTGGGCATCGGCAACCAGGACCCGGTGGTCATCGTCTTCGACATCATGGGCCCCTACGACGTCTCGGAGCCCTACGAGACCGAGGGCGCGGCCTGGACCCCCGACCTGGTCCTCGACGAGGACGGCAACCCCGAGGCGATGCGCTTCAAGGGCCGCCCGCGCCCGACCGGCGAGCTGCGCAGCCAGACCCTCGTCGAGGGCGACGGCCCCGCGCTCACCGCCGACGACACCGTGCAGGTCAAGTACCTGGGCCAGGTCTACGCCAAGGCCAAGCCCTTCGACGGCAACTACGACAAGCCCGACTTCCTCACCTCCCCGTTGAGCGGGCTGGTCGAGGGCTGGGCGCAGGGCCTCGAGGGCGTGCCGGTCGGCTCGCGCGTCGTGCTCGCCATCCCGCCGGAGCTCGGCTACGGCGCGAAGGGCAACCCCGACGCCGGGATCACGGGCACCGACACGATCTACTTCCTGATCGACATCGTCGGCGCGGGGTGAGCGTCCGCAAGAGCGAGCGCCTGCTGAACCTGCTGATCATGCTGCTGGTCCAGCGGCACTTCGTGCCCAAGGAGCGGATCCGCTCGATCCTCTACCCCGGCTCGTCCTCCGAGGCGTTCGAGAAGATGTTCGAGCGCGACAAGGACGAGCTGCGCTCGCTCGGGGTGCCGATCGAGGTGGGCAGCATGGACACCTACTTCGACGACGAGCCCGGCTACCGGATCCGGCCCGACGAGTTCGCCCTGCCCGACATCGACCTGACCCCCGACGAGGCCTCGGTCGTGGGCCTGGCCACCCGGGTCTGGCAGCACGCCAAGCTCGCCGACGCCACCACCGAGGCCGTGCGCAAGCTCCGCGCGCTCGGAGCGCCGGTCGACGTGACGGCCCTCGACATCGTCGAGCCCCGCCTGAGCGCCGAGGAGCCGTCCTTCGACGCCTTCTGGGAGGCCACCGCCGAGCGCACCCCCGTCGTCTTCGGCTACCGCCGCCCCGGCCAGGACGAGGTGACGACCCGTCACCTCCAGCCCTGGGGCGTCACCCGCTACTCGGGGCGGTGGTACGTCGTGGGCCTCGACACCGACCGTGGCGAGGAGCGCGTCTTCCGCCTCTCCCGCGTCGAGGGCGAGGCGCGGCCCGACGGCCCCGCCGGCTCCTACGACGTGCCCGCCGGCACCGACGTGAGCGCGGTGGCCCGGCGCCTGGCCCCGGCCCCCGTGGTGCAGCGCGCCGTCCTGCTGGTGCGCCGCGGCGCGGGCCACCAGCTGCGCCGCGGCGCCGCCGGGGTGGAGACCGACGTGGTGGGTCCCGACGACCACACCACCTGGGACCGCGTGGTGCTCGAGCGCGACACCCTCGGCCTGGCCGACGAGGTGCTCGGCCACGGCGCCGACGTCTGCGTCGAGGAGCCGCTCGAGCTGCGGGCCCAGGTCGTCGAGCGGCTCCGGGCCGGCCTCGACCGTGCCAGCACGGCCGGCGGTGTCGCATGACCCCGCCGACACCCGCCCCCGCCCCGGGCGCCCGCGACCAGGTCGCGCGGCTGCTGACGCTGGTGCCCTACCTCCACGCCCACGGCCAGGTGCGCCTCGACGAGGCGGCCGCCGCCCTCGGCGTGCCCCCGCGACAGCTGCTCAAGGACCTCAAGGTCCTGCTGATGTGCGGTCTGCCCGGGGGCTACCCCGACGACCTCATCGACGTCGACCTCGACGCCCTCGAGGACCCCGACGGCGACGGCGTCGTCCGCGTGACCAACGCCGACTACCTCGCCCGTCCGCTGCGGCTGACCCCCACCGAGGCCACCGCGGTCATCGTGGCGCTGCGGGCCCTGCGCAACGGCGCGCGTCCCGACACCCGCGAGGTCGTCGACCGCGCGCTGGCCAAGCTCGAGGCGGCGGCCGCCGCCGGGTCGGCCGCACCCCGCATCGACCCGGGCGCCGACGGGGGGGACCCCGACACCGCCCTGCTGGCCACCCGCCTGCAGGACGCCGCCGACCGGGGGCGCCAGGTCGACCTGACCTACTACGTGCCCAGCCGCGACGAGGAGTCGGTGCGCACCGTCGACCCGCGCGGCGTGGTCTCCACCGGCGGCGTCGCCTACCTCGACGCGTGGTGCCACCTCGCCGGGGCGCCACGCCTCTTCCGCCTCGACAGGATCCGTGAGGCCGTCGTCTCCGAATCACCTGTCGTGACCGACCCCGAGCCGCCGCGCGACCTCGCCGAGGGCATGTTCGCGCGCTCGGGCGGCACCACCCCGGTGACGCTGCGCCTGGACCCCCCGGCGCGGTGGGTCGTGGAGTACTACCCCGTCGAGGAGGTGCGGCCCCAGTCCGACGGCGGTGTCGAGGTCGACCTGCTCGTCGCCGACCCGCGCTGGCTGACCCGCCTCCTGCTCCGGCTCACCCCGCACGCCCGCGTGGTCGACCGCGACGGCGCTCACCCAGAGTTCACCCAGACGTACACAGCAGCGGCCAGGTCAACCCTCGGTCTCTACACATGACGAGGCGTACAGTGGACCTCGTCGCGGTCGACGCCTCCGGGCACCCGACCGAGACCCGCACGCACACCCAACAGAGAAGGTCCTGATGTTCCTCCCCATGATCGGCATGCCCCAGGGCGCGGAGTGGCTCGTCATCCTCGCCATCGTCATCCTGGTCTTCGGTGCGGCCAAGCTCCCCGACCTCGCCCGTGGCACCGGCCAGGCGCTGCGCATCTTCAAGGCCGAGACCAAGGGCCTCAAGGACGACGACGACAAGGAGGGCACCGCCGCCGACACCACGCCGGCCGCCGAGCTCCCGCCGTCGCCGACCCCCGCCCCCACCCCGGCCGAGGACCTGACCGAGCAGCGCCCGACCGACCAGCACCGCAGCTGAGCCGCGACGACACCTCCCACCCGTGTCGATCTCCGGAGTCGTCAAGCTCTTCGTCGGTAAGCCGGTCCACCCGATCGGGTCCGACGGCCGGATGGCCCTCTCGGACCACCTCCGGGAGCTGCGCGCACGCATCCTCAAGGTCGTGCTCGCGCTCCTGGTCACCCTGATCATCTCGCTGTTCTTCTTCGACCCGCTCTTCGCGGTCGTCAACGACCCTTACCAGCAGGCCCAGGACGCCCTGGGCGCCGACCGCACCCAGGCCACGACCTCGGGAGCCGGCGGCGGTCTGCTGCTCTACCTCAAGCTGTGCGGCCTGGCCACGCTGGTGCTGACCAGCCCGGTCTGGCTCTACCAGATCTGGGCCTTCATCCTGCCGGGGCTGCACCCCCACGAGCGCAAGTGGACGCGCGTCTTCGCCGCCATCGCCGGCCCCCTGTTCTTCGCCGGCATCGTGCTGGGCTACGTCACGCTGCCCAAGGGCCTCGAGGTGCTCATCGGGTTCACCCCCGACGGGCTGACCAACCTGGTGGAGTTCAACGAGTACCTCACCTTCTTCAGCCGCACCCTGCTCGTCTTCGGCATCGCCTTCGAGATCCCGCTCTTCGTGGTGATGCTCAACCTCGCCGGCGTCGTCAAGGGCAAGTCGCTGGCCGCGCACCGGCCCTGGATCATCGTCGGCGTCTTCCTCTTCGCCGCGGTCGCCACTCCCTCCACCGATCCCTTCACCATGACGTTCATGGCCGTGCCGATGGTGCTGCTCTTCTTCGTCTCCGAGGTCATCGCCCGGTGGAACGACAAGCGGCGCGCCGCGCGCGGCATCAACGCCGGGCTCTCGCCCGACGAGATCTCCACCCTGTGAGCGCCGCCGCCACGCTGCACGACCTCGACCCCTTCGAGCTGCCCGAGTGGCTCGGGGAGGACGACGTCACCTGGGCCGCCCAGTCCGGGGTGCTCAGCGGCCACCGCGTGACCGGGGTGCTCTCGGGGCGCGCCGCCGGGTCGGGTCCGCTGCCGTGCGACCTGCTCGCCGTCGACGAGGCGCACCCGCGTCCCGTCGCCGCCGACGACGTCCGCTCCCGCGCCCACCTGGCGTGGCGCCACGGCCAGGTGCTGCTGGTGCAGCCGGCCGACGGCCCCGAGGAGGACCGGTTGACCCTCGCCGTACCGGGGCGGTCCTTCAGCGCCGACCTGGTGCTCGACGCGCTCGGGCGCCTGGCCAAGGCGGTCGGCGGCTCGCCGGAGCACTACAGCGTCCTGCTGCGGATCGGGGTAGGGCCGCTCCCGTAGGTTGGGGGCCATGAGCACGGCTGACGAGATGACCCCGGCCGAGCGCTACGCCTCCTACCGCGCGCACCGCAGCCACCCCGTCGTCCACGACTTCGAGGCGATGTACGACTTCGGCCTCGACGACTTCCAGCGTCGCGCGTGCCGCGAGATCGAGGACGGCCGCGGCGTGCTGGTCGCAGCGCCCACGGGGTCGGGCAAGACCATCGTGGGGGAGTTCGCGATCCACCTGGCCCTCCAGACCGGGCGCAAGGCGTTCTACACCACCCCGATCAAGGCGCTGTCGAACCAGAAGTACCACGACCTCGTCGCCCGCTACGGCCCCGACCAGGTCGGGCTGCTGACCGGCGACAACACCGTCAACGGCGAGGCGCCCGTGGTGGTGATGACCACCGAGGTGCTGCGCAACATGCTCTACGCCGGGTCGCGCACCCTCGACGGCCTCGGCTTCGTGGTCATGGACGAGGTGCACTACCTCGCCGACCGCTCCCGCGGCGCGGTCTGGGAGGAGGTCATCATCCACCTGCCCGACTCGGTCACCGTGGTGTCGCTGTCGGCCACGGTCTCCAACGCCGAGGAGTTCGGGGAGTGGCTGGAGACCGTGCGTGGCGACACCACGACCATCGTGGAGGAGAAGCGGCCCGTGCCGCTCTACCAGCACGTCATGGTCGGCAAGCGGCTGCTCGACCTCTTCGCCTCCTCCGACGTCGACGCCGCCGCCGGCTTCGTCAAGGAGGGCGCCCCGGTCAACGAGGAGCTGATGAAGGTCGCCCGCGACGACTGGGCCGCCTCCCGGATCAAGGACCGGCGCTCGCCCAAGGGAGCGCGCGGCAAGGGCGGGCCCAAGCAGGTCGGCAACGGCCGGCGCGTCTGGATCCCCAGCCGCTACGACGTCATCGAGCGCCTCGACCGCGAGGGCCTGCTGCCCGCGATCGTGTTCATCTTCAGCCGGGTCGGGTGCGACGCCGCGGTCTCGCAGTGCCTCAACGCCGGCATCCGGCTCACCACGCCCGAGGAGCGCGACGCCATCTACGCCTTCGTGGAGCAGAGCTGTCGCCACCTGCCCGACGACGACCTCCACGTGCTGGGCTACCACGACTTCCTCGACGGGCTCACCCGCGGTGTCGCGGCCCACCACGCCGGCATGCTGCCGGCCTTCAAGCAGGTCGTCGAGGAGCTCTACCTGCGCGGGCTGTGCAAGGTCGTCTTCGCCACCGAGACCCTCGCGCTCGGCATCAACATGCCCGCGCGCACCGTGGTCATCGAGAAGCTCTCGAAGTGGAACGGCGAGACCCACGCCGACATCACCCCGGGGGAGTACACCCAGCTCACCGGGCGGGCCGGGCGCCGCGGTCTCGACACCGAGGGCCACGGCGTCGTGCTCTGGCAGCCCGGCACCAACCCGCGCGAGGTCGCCGGCCTGGCCTCGACCCGCACCTACCCGCTGCGCTCCTCCTTCCGGCCCTCCTACAACATGGCCGTCAACCTGGTCCACCAGTTCGGCCGCGAGCGCGCGCGGGCCACGCTCGAGCAGTCCTTCGCGCAGTTCCAGGCCGACAAGGCGGTCGTCGGGCTGGCCCGCCAGCTCCGCAAGAGCCAGGACGCCCTCGAGGGCTACGCCGAGGCCGCGCAGTGCGACCGGGGCGACTTCATGGAGTACGCCCGGCTGCGCAAGCGCATCGGCGAGGTGGAGAAGGACGCGAGCCGCGCCAAGCGGGCCGACCGCCGCGCCGAGGCCATCGAGTCGCTGCGCCTGCTCAAGGTGGGCGACGTGATCGAGGTGCCGACCGGCAAGTTCGCCGGCCTGGCCGTCGTGGTCGACCCCGGCTGGGACGAGGAGGCGCCGCGCCCCTCGGTGGTGACGATGGACCGTCAGGCCCGCCGGCTGGCGATGATCGACTTCCCGACCCCGGTGCAGGCGCTCACCCGGATCAAGGTGCCCAAGAGCTTCAACGGCCGCAACCCCCAGATGCGCCGCGACCTGGCCTCCGCGCTGCGCTCGCGCACCCAGGGCGTCGTGCCGCCGCCCAGCGCCGGCGGCGGCTCGCGCCGCTCCTCCATCGCCCGCTCCGGAGCCGACGAGGAGGTCCTGGGGCTGCGTGCGCAGCTCAAGGCCCACCCCTGCCACGATTGCCCCGACCGCGAGGACCACGCACGCTGGGCCGAGCGGTACTTCAAGCTCGAGCGCGACGCCACCACCCTGCAGCGCCGGGTGGAGAACCGCACCAACACGGTCGCGCGCCAGTTCGACCGCGTCTGCGACGTGCTCAGCGCGCTGGGCTACCTCGCCCCCGACGGCGACGACCCCAGCGACGCCCGGGTCACCGACCGGGGCAAGCGGCTGATGCGGCTCTACTCCGACATGGACCTGCTGGCCGCCGAGGCGATCCGCGAGAAGCTCTGGGACGCCCTGCCCGCCTCCGGTCTCGCCGCCGCCCTGTCGGCCCTGGTGTTCGAGGCCCGTCGTGCCGAGGACCCCACCTCGCCCCGCCTGCCCGGCGGCGCCACGCGCGAGGCCATGACCGCCACCGTGCGGCTGTGGGGGGAGCTCGACCGCCTGGAGAAGGACCACAAGCTCGACTACCTGCGCCAGCCCGACCTCGGCTTCGCGTGGATCGCCTACCGCTGGTGCGAGGGCGACGACCTCGACGACGTGCTCGGCGACAGCGACATGTCGGCCGGCGACTTCGTGCGCCGCATGAAGCAGCTGCTCGACCTCGGTGGCCAGGTCGCCGACGCCGCCGGCGACACGCCCCTGCGGCGTACGGCGCGGGAGATGATCACCCGCATGAAGCGCGGCGTCGTCGCCTACTCCGGCCTGCCCGACTGACCCGGTCCGCCCCCGGTCCGACCCCGGCCCGCGAACGCACGACGGCCCGCCACCGGGATTGGTGGCGGGCCGTCGTGGGAGATGGCGGGGCTGGGGGCGGAGCTGGGGGTGGAGGCTCAGACCGCCTGCTCGATCGCCGCGGCGACCGGGGTGGACCCACCGACCAGCTCCCACTGCTTGCCGATCGTGCGGTCGTCGACCAGGCACGCGGCCACCACGGCGGCCACGTCGGCGCGGGAGACCTCGCCGCGCTCGAGGGTCTCGGCCAGCGCGACCTGGCCGGTGCCCGGGTCGTCGGTCAGGCCGCCGGGGCGGATGATCGTCCAGTCCAGGTCACTGGCCCGCAGCGCCTCGTCGGCACCGCGCTTGGCGTCGACGTAGGCCTTCCACGCGTCCTCGACGTCGTCGCCCACGGGGTTGTCGACGCCGATCGCCGAGACCTGCACGAAGCGGCGGATCCCGGCCTTGCCGGCGGCCCCGATCGACTTGGTCGAGCCCTCGAGGTCGACGGTGCGCTTACGCTCGATGTTGCCGTCGGCGCCCCCGCCCGCGGCGAAGACGACCGCGTCGCAGCCCTCGAAGGCCGCGGCGAACCCGTCAGCGTCCTGGGCCTCGATGTCGAGCAGGCGCACCTCGGCGCCCAGGGCCTCGAGCTCGGAGCGGTACTCCTCCTTGCGCACCAGGGCCACCGGCACGTGGCCGTGGTCCTTCAGCACACCGTGCAGCTGCTGGGCCACCTTGCCGTGGCCCCCGACGATCGCGATTCGACTCATGCCGTCCAACGTACGTCGCCCCCGCGCCGCGCCGATCACCCGAGCGGGGGGTCGGGGCGCCCGGCCCAGCCGGCGGCTCAGGCCTGGCCGAGCACGCCGAGCAGGCGCTGCACCGGCGACTCCAGGCCCCAGCGCGCCGCCAGGTCGGCCAGCCGCTCGGGGTCGGCCGGCGAGGAGGGCAGCGCCGTGGGAGAGCGCTCCAGGTCGATGTCGCGGGCCACCGCGACCACGCGGGGCGCCACCGCGAGGTAGTCGGTGGCGGCCAGGACCTTGGCCCGCGGGCCCTTGGCCAGGTCGGAGTCGGGGTCCTGGGCGGCGGCGAGGATGGCGGGGATGTCGCCGTGGCGCGACAGCAGCGTCGCGGCCGTCTTGTCGCCGACCCCGGCGACGCCCGGCAGCCCGTCGGAGGCGTCGCCCCGCAGGGTGGCGAAGTCGGCGTACTGCCCGGCGCCCACGCCGTACTTGGCGCGGACCCAGGCGTCGTCGACCCGCTCGTGGTTGCCGACCCCGCGCGCGATGTAGAGCACCCGGACGTCGGCGGCGTCGTCGACGAGCTGGAAGAGGTCGCGGTCGCCGGTGACCACGTCGACGGGCTGGCCCGCGCCGGTGGCGAAGGTGCCGATGACGTCGTCGGCCTCGAAGCCCGGGGCGCCCACGACCCGCAGGCCCACCGCCTCGAGCACGTCGCGGATGATCGGCACCTGCACCTGCAGCGGGTCGGGCACCTCCTCCACGTCGGGGTCGGACTCGACCTCCTCGACGACGCGGTGGGCCTTGTAGGAGGGCAGCAGGTCGACGCGCCACTGCGGGCGCCAGTCGTCGTCCCAGCAGCAGACGAGGTCGGTGGGGCGGTAGTCGCCGACGAGGCGGGAGATGAAGTCGAGCAGGCCGCGCACAGCGTTGACCGGGGTGCCGTCGGGGCCGGTGATCTCCGGGACGCCGAAGAACGCGCGGAAGTAGAGCGACGCCGTGTCGAGGAGCATCAGGCGGCCGGGGGCGTCGGTCTGCGGGCTGGTCACGCCCGGCAGTCTCCCACGCGACCTGCCCTACGCTGTCGGCCGTGACCACATCCGACGTCGAGGCCACCGACCGCAAGATCCTCGAGCTGCTCGCCACCGACGGGCGGATGTCCTACACCGACCTCGGCAAGGCCACCGGGCTGTCGACGTCGGCGGTGCACCAGCGGGTCAAGCGCCTGGAGACCCGCGGCCTCATCCAGGGCTACGGCGCCACCATCAACCACGCCGAGATCGGCCTGCCGCTGACCGCGCTGATCTCCATCCGGCCCATCGACCCCTCGCAGCCCGACGACTGCCCCGACCGGCTCCAGCACCTCACCGAGATCGAGTCGTGCTGGTCGGTGGCCGGCGAGGAGTCCTACGTGCTCAAGGTCCGCACCGCCACCCCCGCCGCCCTCGAGGACCTCCTGGCCCGCATCCGCCACGCCGCCAACGTCTCCACCCGCACCACCATGGTCCTCTCCACCTACTACGAGAACCGCCCGGTGACCGGCTGAGGGTGGGTCGGCGCCGGCGGCGGGTTTCACCAGCCGGCTGGCGAAACCCGCACCTGTCGGCCCACGCGTCGGCCGACAGGTGCGGGTCTGGGCCGACCGGTCGGCCGATCTCCGATTCTCGAGGGGGACAAGGAGCCCCACCGGGGCCCGGTCGCCGAGCTGTGCGCCGCGAGAACCGTGCCGAGACCCGGGCCCAGACCCAGACCTGGGCCGGGCGCGGGGCCGTGGGTCAGGCGGCCCAGACGCCGCCGGCGAGCACGGCACGGACGCGTGCGACGGTGCGCTCGGGGTGCTGCAGGTCGGCCCAGGTCAGTCGGACGCAGCGCCAGCCGGTGAGACCGACGACGAGCTGCTCGCGCCGACGCTCGCGCAGCAGGGCATCGGCCGCGGACTCGCCGGGGGCCAGCAGCGTCGTGTACTTGACCTTGCCGTCGACCTCGGCGAACACCCCGAGGTCGGGCCAGGCGAAGTCGAGCCGGGCGACGATCGCCCCGCGGGCGTCGCGGACGACGTACTGCGGGGTCGGTGTCGGCAGGTGGTGGCGCCAGAACAGGTACATCGTGCGCGACTCGGCGACGCTCTCGCAGCGCCCGTCGGCCAGTCCGACGACCAGCCGGGCGTGGAGGTGGCGGGGCCAGCGGACCGTGCTCGTCAGGCCCTGCCGCAGCGCGGGCACGGAGGTCTCGCCGCGGTGCAGGAGCGCGTTGGTGACGACCAGACCGTGCTCGACGTCGGTGAGGCTGATGACGTCGAGGGCGGTGCGCGTGCCCGACGTCGCCCAGCGGCCGTCGCGGCGGGTCAGGTCGCCGACCCTGACCGTCCCGCGGTGCTGCGCCACCCCGGCCTGCGAGCGACCGGCTCGGGCGTCGGTGCGGGTGAGGTGGACCGTGTCGGGCAGGTCCCACACCTCTGCGCCGAGCAGGTCGGCCGCACTGGTGTGCGACAGCACCACGTGGGAGCGCGCCGCCTGGTAGGCCGCCTCGGCCACCAGCAGCCGGCGCCGGCGTGCGTCGGCGCCGCGCCACAGCGCACCGGCGCAGTAGGCGCCGTGGCGCAGCCGGTGCCACTCGCCCGAGCGCACCAGTCGCGCGATGCTCTTGTCGTCGTGGCCGAGCGCGAGTGCGTCACGGGTGGAGAAGACGTCGCTCACAGCGTGGAGGCGTGGGGTCGGGTCCATGCCTCGGAGGATGACCGGGCCCGACCCGACTCAATCCGCGGTACGGCGCGCCTGTGGACAACCCCGCGGCACCCGAGCCTGTCGGCCCGGACCCGCACCTGTCGGCCCGTGCGTGGGCCGACAGGTGCGGGTTTCGCCAGCCGGCTGGCGAAACCCGCGACGCGCGGTCAGCGACTCACCAGGCCTGGAGGGCGGCGGTGCGCCGGGAGGCCTCGGCCATCTCGGCGGCCTTGAGGGCGGAGGTGTCGAGCTCGCCGTGCTCGGCCCACCAGTCGCGGCCGGCCTGGGGGAGGGTGTGGATCGGGTCGTAGTACTCGAAGGTGCGGGTGAGCGCCTCGGGGTCGGCGGCCTCGATGGAGGTGCGGTAGTTCTTCGTCCAGTAGGAGATGCCGCGCTCGGTGTCGTAGTCGGCGAGCTGGTGCACCCAGCGCTTGCCCACGAACGGCACGTCGCAGACGATGCGCGGGGTGGCGAAGCCGGGGAGGTAGCCCATGATGTGGTGCTGCAGGCGCTGGGCGTCGGCGACCGAGACCCGCCAGTGCTCCGAGAACGGGATCATGTCGCACATGTAGAAGTAGTAGGGCATGATCTGCGCGCCGTCGAGCAGCCGGAAGCACAGGTCGAGCAGCGCGTGCGGGTCGGCGTTGACGCCGTTGAGCAGCACGCCCTGGTTGCGCACGTCGCGCACGCCGGCCTCGAGCATCGCGCGGGTGGCCTCGGCGACCAGCGGGGTGATCGAGTTGGCGTGGTTGGCGTGGGTGTGGATGGCCAGCGAGACGCCGCGGGCGCGGGCCAGACCGGCGACGCGGGCGACGCCCTCGCGCACGTCGTCCTGCAGCCAGTGCTGGGGGAGCCCGACGAGGGCCTTGGTGGCCAGGCGGATGTCGCGCACGTTCTCGATCTCGAGCACCGACATCAGGAAGGCCTCGAGGCGGGGCCACGGCATGTTGGCGACGTCGCCGCCGGAGACGACCACGTCGCGCACCGAGGGGGTGCGGCGCAGGTAGTCGAGCATGTCCTCGATGCGGTTGGTGGGCTTGCCGGCGAACTTCAGCTTCTCGATCACCGGGGTGGAGTTGCCCACGAGGTCCATACGGGTGCAGTGGCCGCAGTACTGCGGGCAGGTCGGCAGCAGCTCGGCCAGCACCTTGGTGGGGTAGCGGTGGGTGAGGCCCTCGGTGGCCCACATGTCGTGCTCGTGCAGCGAGTCGCGGGTGGCGTAGGGGTGGGAGGACCAGTCGGTGCGGCGGTCGGAGAAGACCGGGATCATGTAGTGGCGCACCGGGTCGGCGTAGAAGGCGTCGGTGAGCGAGCCGGGGCCGGCGGGCTCGGTGGTCGGCGCCATCGTGTTCATCATCTGCGGCGGCACGAGCATCGACATGGTGGCGCGCTCGGCCTGGTCGCGCTCGAGGTCGGCGTAGAACCGCTCGTCGAGCAGGTCGCCCATCAGCTCGCGCAGCTGGCGCACGTTCTTGACGCAGTGCGAGCGCTGCCACTGCACCGAGGCCCACTCCTCGGCGGTGACGTCGCGCCAGCCGGGGAACCGGGTCCAGTCGGGCTCGACCAGCTCGACGCGGCGGTACGGGTACGGCTGACCCGTCTGGTCCTCCACCAGGGAGGCGATGGACGTCTCGATGCTCATAAAGGAACCGTAAACGAAGATCCTCCTGCGTGTCGAACCACGCGCCGCAAGATCTTCGGTCTCGCGGCGCTGAGGCCGTCGTCCTCTAGACCAGTCCGCTCGCCGCCAGGGTCCGACGTACGACGGGGTCGTCGGCGGGCACGCCGTAGCGCAGCGCGTAGACGGTCTCCACCAGCTCCCGCAGGCCGACCTCCTCCTGACCGTCGGCGGGCGGGGTGAGCGGCTGGTCCATGAGCAGCAGCCGCGGGGCGTGGCCGTCGTCGTGGGGCGGCAGGTAGTCGCGCACCGGTCGCAGCCGTCCGCCGAGGCGCTCGTAGAAGACGATGCGGCGGCGGTGCTCCTCGACCAGGTGACCCGCCAGACCCGGCTCGTCGGGGTCCTCGACGTCCCAGACCAGCCGGGTGCAGCCCTCCGCGCGCAGCCGGCGCGTGAGCTCGGCCCACAGCGCGGAGCCGATGCCCTGCCCGCGCCGCCCGGCGGCGAAGTAGCGCAGGAAGGTCCAGCCGGTGTCGCCGCGCCCGGCGGGCGCGGCGTCGACCAGGTCGCGCACCAGGGCCAGCCCGACGGGCACGCCCCGGCGGTCCTCGCCGTCCTCGCCGTCCTCGCCGTCCTCGCCGGCGAGGTAGACGAGCATCCGGTCGACGAGGAGGTCCTCGAAGGGGGCGAGCAGCTCGTCGGGGAAGGCGCCCTCGTAGATCGCGCGGACCGCCTCGACGTCCGCCGCCCCCAGGGACGACAGCTCGACCAGACGGGGGCTCACGCGGACCACACCCGCTCGCCACCGAGCCACGTCTCGCGCACCTCGACCTCGCGCAGCCGCGCGGGGTCGACCTCGGTCGGGTCGCCGGGGTCGGCCGACAGGACGGCGAGGTCGGCGAGCATGCCCGGCGCCAGGGTGCCGCGGCTGGTCTCCACCCGGGAGGCGTGGGCCGAGCCGTAGGTGTAGGACACCAGCGCCTCGAGCCCGGTCACCGCCTCCTCGGGCCCGCAGGGCAGCCCGCCGTCGGTGAGGCGGTTGACCATGTCGTGCATGCCCAGCAGCGGGGCGCCGTCGACGACGGGCCGGTCGGAGCTGCCGGGCACCACGATCCCCGCGTCGAGCAGGGTGCGGTGGCGGTAGGCCCACCCGGAGCGCTCCGGGCCGAGCGCGCGCAGCATGCCGTCGCCGATCTCGCCGACGAAGCGGCCCTGCGGCACCGGCACCACCCCGAGCGCCGCGGCGCGCAGCACCTGGTCGGGCCGCGAGACCCCGAAGTGCTCGATGCGGTGGCGCACGTCGGGTCGCGGCCAGCGCTCCTGGGCCTCGGCGTAGGCGTCGAGGACGAGGTCGATGGCGGCGTCGCCGATGGCGTGGGCGGCCACGCGCCACCCCGAGCGGTGGGCCTGCAGGATGCGGGTGCGCAGCGCCTCGGCGTCGTCCTGGAGGTAGCCCCGCTCGCCGGGGGTGTCGGAGAAGTCCTCGCACATGGCGGCGGTGTGGCCGATCAGCGAGCCGTCGGAGAACACCTTGACCGGCCCGAGCCGCAGCCGGTCGTCGCCCAGGCCGGTGCGCACGCCCAGGTCGAGGCCGAGCGGCATGTCGTCGTCGACGTGCGCGGTGAGCGGGTGCAGCGCGTCGGCGGCCACCATCAGCTCCACCCGCACGGGCAGGCGGCCCTGCTCGCGCGCGGAGAGGTACGCCGCGACCTCGACCGGGCTCTTGCCGATCCAGCCGCCGCCCACGCCGGCCTCGACCACCGAGGTGATGCCCTGCGAGAGGTAGACCCGCCCCGCGCGCTCGATCGCGTCGACCAGCGTGGCCACGGGGTAGGGCAGCACCAGCGCGTTGAGCAGCTGCTGCGCCTGCTCCTGCAGCAGCCCGGTCGGCCGGCCGGCGGCGTCGGTCACGACCAGGCCGCCCGGCACGTCGCGGGCGGCCTCGGCCAGCCCCAGCTCGGCGAGCAGCGGGGTGTTGACCACGCACATGTGGCCGGAGGTGTGGCGCAGCCAGACCGGTCGTCCGCCGGCGGCGCGGTCGAGGGCGTCGCGGTCGGGGTGGGCGCCGATCTTGTTCTCGTCGTAGCCGGCTCCGACCACCCAGGCGCCCTCGGGCAGGGTCGCGGCGCGCTCGGCGACCGCGGCGTAGAGCGCGTCGAGGTCGGGCAGTCGCAGGTCGACCTCGGCCAGGCTGAGGCCGTACCACGCCATGTGGTTGTGGGCGTCGTGGAAGCCCGGCACGACGACGGCGCCGCCGAGGTCGACCACCCGCCGGGCGGGCACCTCCTCGGTGGCCACCACCCGACCGTGGAGCAGGGCGAGGTGGGAGGCGACGTCGGCGCGACCGGGGCCGGTGAGGGTGCGGACCCGGGCGTTGGTGAGCAGGACGTCGGCCTGCAGCGCGGGGCTCACGAGGCGGCCCCGGCAGCGGCGGCCTCGCGGCGCAGCGCGGCCTTCTCGACGCGCTGGGAGGCGGTCAGCGGCAGCGACGCGCGCAGCTCCCAGTAGCGCGGCACCTTGAAGGCCGCGAGCCGCTCCTCGCACCACGCACGCAGCACCTCGGGCGCGTCCTCACCGAGGCCGGGCGCCACGACGTAGGCCTTGACCTCCTCGCCGCGCACCTCGTCGGGCACGCCGAGCACGGCGGCCAGACGCACCTCGGGGTGCGACTGGAGCACGTCCTCGACCTCGTGGGCGGCGACGTTCTCCCCGCTGCGGCGGATCATGTCCTTCATGCGGCCCGCGAGGTAGACACGGCCCTGCTCGTCGAGGCGGGCCAGGTCGCCGGTGGGGAACCAGCCGTCGGGGTCGAAGGGGCTGGGGTGTCCGAGGTAGCCGTCCATCATGCCCGGCCCGCGCAGCCACAGCTGCCCGTCGTCGTCGACGCGCACCTCGCGGTGGGCGGCGGGCCGGCCCAGGCAGCCGGTGCCGACCAGCGCGTCGTGCTCCTCGGCGCCGACGCGGATGTCGGCGCCGGTCTCGGTCATCCCGAAGGCCTCGTGCCAGCCGACCCCCCACCGCTCCTCGATCTCGGCGTGGCGCCCGGGCGGGATCGCCGAGCACTGCACCGCGCGCACCCGGTGGTCGCGGTCGGCGGGGTCGGGGTCCATGCGCAGCAGCAGCACGGGCATCGAGGCCAGGCAGTAGAAGTAGGTCACCTCGTGGGCGCGCACGCGGGCGAAGAAGGTGGAGGGGTGGAAGCCGTCGAGGGCCACGAGGTGGGCCCCGGCCAGCAGGGCGGTCGCGACGTTCCACTGCGGGTCGATGTAGTGGAAGGGCTGCGCGGTGAGCATGACGTCGTCGCCGGTGAGGTGGGGGAACCCGGTGGTGAGCGAGCCGGCGAGGGTCGTCCAGTACCGGTGGGGGAGCAGGCAGCCCTTCGGGCGACCGGTGGTGCCGGAGGTGTACTGCACGTTGGCGGTCGCGGCCGGGTCGACCGGCCGCTGCTCGAAGGGCGCCGCGGTGGCGGCACCGGCGTCGAGGTCGGCGACGTCGAGCACCTCGGGAGCCGGCTCGACGCCCGCCAGCACCGCGGAGTACGCCGGGGACGCCAGCACCAGCCGCACACCGGCGTCGGCGAGCACGTGGCCCGCGTCGGCGCTGCGGTAGCGGACGTTGAGCGGCACCATCGCCGCACCGAGCCGGGCCAGCGCCAGCCACGCGGTCGGGAAGTCGGCGGTGTTGCCCAGCAGCACGCCGACGCGGTCGCCCGCGCCGACCCCGCGCTCGCGCAGCTGCTGCGCCCAGGCGGCGGTGCGGGCCTCGACCGCGGCGAAGTCGAGCCGGGTGAGGCCGCCGTCGGCGTCCTCGAAGGTCCAGGCCGGTCGGTCGGGCCAGCGGCGCGCGGCCCGCACGACGAGGTCGGCGAGGCTGGCGTCCTGCAGGTCGGCCCCGGCCAGCGGCGGCTCCTCCCGGGGCGTCCCCGGGGCGTCGACCTCAGCCACGGACGAACTCCTCGCGGGGGGCCTCGCCCTCGCCCGAGAGCGAGGTGAGGACGGCGTGGTCGACCTCGCGGGCCATGGCCTCCTCGATCGTGGCGTCGAGGCCCAGGTCGAGCACCTGCTTGGCCAGGCTCACCGACAGCGGCGGCCGTGCGGCGACGCGGCGCGCGATCTCGAGGGCGACCTCCTCGTGCTGGCCCGGGGGCACGGAGCGGGCGACCAGGCCCATCGCGGCGGCCTCGGCGCCGGAGACCCGCTCGCCCAGGAGCAGCAGCTCCTTGGCGCGGGCCCAGCCCACGAGCACGGGCAGCAGCCGTGAGACCCCGCCGGTGACGCTGAGGCCGACGCTGACCTCGGGGAAGCCGAAGGCGGCGTCCTCGGCTGCGACGACCACGTCGCAGGCCAGCGCGAACTCCGCGCCGGCACCCAGGGCGTAGCCGTGCACGGCGGCGACGACCGGGCCGGGGAAGCGGCGCACGAGCCGGGTGACGTCCTGGATGGCCTCGAGCCGGGCCCGGGTCTCCAGGACGGTCTCGACCGGCTCGGGCTCCTTGAGGTCGTGGCCGGCGCAGAAGGCCCGGCCGCGCCCGGCCAGGACCACGGCGCGCGCACCGTCGGCCTCGGCGCGCCGCAGCCCGGCGGCGAGGGCGTCGGTGAGGGCGGGGACGACGGCGTTGAGCCGCTCGGGGCGGGCCAGGTGGAGCTGGGCCACCGTGCCGTCGTAGGTGTAGTCGACGCTCACCGGCGCGGCCTCCTGCTAGTCTCGGACTCCATCGATCGATCGATCGATCGGATCCGACGCTACACCACCGGGAGGCCGGATGAGAGCCGCGGAGACCGCACCGGCCCCGACGGCGCAGCGCGTGCGCGAGGCCGCCCTCGAGCTCTTCGCCGAGCGCGGCTACCACGGCACCGGGATCCGCCAGCTCGCGGAGCGCGCCGGGCTCTCCTCGGCCTCGCTCTACCACCACATGGGGTCGAAGGAGGAGCTGCTCGGCGCCCTGATGCGCGAGAGCCTCGAGCGGCTGCTGGCCGAGGCGCAGGCCGTGGCCGCCCGGGAGCCCGACCCGGGGGAGAGGCTGTGCGCCCTGGTGCGCCTGCACGTGCGCAGCCACGGCGAGCGCCCGCTGGAGACCCGGGTCGTCGACGGTGAGGTGGCCGCGCTCACCGGGCCGGTGCGCGCGGAGGTGGTCGGGCTCCGCGACCGCTACGAGGCGGTCTGGCACGACACCATCGACGCCGGGCTCGCGGCGGGGCTCTTCCACGTCAGCTCGCCGGCCCTGGCCCGCCGGGCCCTGCTGGAGATGTGCAGCGGGGTCGCGCGGTGGTTCGACCCGACCGGGCCGACGGCGCTGCCCGACCTCGCGGAGCAGTACGTCGACCT
Organism: Nocardioides sp. Leaf285; assembly: GCF_001422955.1. Lineage (NCBI taxonomy): Bacteria > Bacillati > Actinomycetota > Actinomycetes > Propionibacteriales > Nocardioidaceae > Nocardioides > Nocardioides sp. Leaf285. The sequence continues at coordinate 1,123,356 of NZ_LMNH01000003.1, forward strand.
CGCCCGCGCCCTCCTCGGGGCCGATCCCACAGCGGGTCGGCGCGTCGACGGCGACACGCCGCGTCCGGTCTAGATTTCTCGGGGATTTTCACGATCCAGAGCGCCGCGCTGACCTGCGCAGACGCGCGTCGTCGCAGGTCAGCGCTCGGTTGACACCCGGGCGCGCAGAAAGCCATCGTGTGCCGTCCGCTCGCGCAGATCGCGGGAGTCGGACCGACGTCCGAGTGGCCGTGTCGGAGGGTGTGGGTGCCACGCACCTGTCCGACGCTGTTCGCGGAGGTCGGTCCGCTCCGCGGGAGTGGGCACGGAAGGATCCTGGTCCCCCTAGACAACAGCGCGGCCGCGGCAGCCGGTCTCGCCCGGGCTGGACCGACGGGTGCCGGGATCCTTCCGTACCTCTGCCGGGACACGCCCCGTACCGTGGTCGCGTGCTGATCCGGAGCCTGGGCGCCCTCCTCGCCGGTGTCGCCCTCTCGCTGGCCTTCGAGCCGGTCGCGGTGCCGGCGGTGCTGCCGCTGGCCGTGGCCGGCTTCTTCGTCTGCGCCCACGGTCTGTCGGCGCGGCGCGGGCTGGTGGTCGGCCTCGTCTTCGGGCTGTCCTTCTACCTGGTGCACATCTGGTGGATGCGCGCCGTCGCCGTGCCCGCCTGGCTCGCGCTGTCGGTGGTGGAGGCGCTGTTCTACGCCGCCCTCGGCGCCGCGGTGGCACGGCTCTCCACCGCGCCGCGCACACGAGGCGCCTGGCCACTGTGGGCGGGCGCCGCCTGGGTGGCCGCCGAGGTCGTGCGCAGCGGCTGGCCCTTCAGCGGCATGCCCTGGGGCCGGCTGGCCTTCGCCGTCGTCGACACCCCGGTGGCCGCCTCGCTGCCGTGGGTCGGCATGGTCGGCGTGAGCGCGCTGCTCGCGCTCGGCTCGGCGCTGCTGGCCTGGCTCGTGGTGGCCACGGGCCGCTCCCGGCTCGCGGCGGGCGGAGCACTGGCGGGCCTGGTCGCGCTGCTGGCGGTGCCGGCGCTCGCGCCGTACGACGCGGGGGCGCGCGAGCTCGACGAGGCCCCGAGCACCGCCACCGTCGCCGCCGTGCAGGGCGACGTGCCCGGACCGCTGGGCAACGACGTGCTCTACGACTTCCGCCAGGTGACCGAGAACCACGTGCAGGCCACCGTCGACCTCGCCGACGACGTCGCGCGCGGCGAGGCGGCCCGTCCCGACTTCGTGCTGTGGCCGGAGAACTCCACCGCGGTCGACCCCTTCAGCGACGTCACGACGCGTGCCGGGATCGAGCGGGCGGTCGGCGCGATCGGGGTGCCGGTCGTAGTCGGCGGGCTGGTCGACGACGGCCCCGACCACGTGCTCAACCAGGGCATCGTGTGGGACCCGGTCAGCGGGGCGGGGGAGCGCTACACCAAGTGGCACCCGGTGCCCTACGGGGAGTACATCCCCTTCCGTCAGCTGCTCGACTTCAACTTCGGCGAGCTCGCCCGCATCCAGCGCGACATGCGGGCCGGCACCCGGGTGGAGCCGCTCGAGGTCGCCGGGGTGAGCGTGGCCGACGCCATCTGCTTCGACATCGCCTACGACGACGGCATCTACGCCCAGGTGACCCGCGGCGGGGAGCTGCTCACCGTGCAGACCTCCAACGCCACCTTCATCCAGACCGACCAGATCGACCAGCAGTTCGCGATCACGCGGCTGCGGGCGATCGAGACCGGGCGCTGGACGGTGGTGGCCTCCACCAACGGCGTCTCGGGGGTGGTCTCGCCGACCGGCGAGGTCGTGGAGACCGCCGACCCCCGCACCACCGCCGTGCTCGTCTCGGAGGTCGGGCTCACCAGCACCGTCACCCCGGGGGTCAGGGTCGGGCCGTGGGTGGCCCGGCTGTGCATCCTGGCGTCGCTCCTCGGACTCCTGCCGGCCGTCGTCCCGTATCGTCGTCGACCCACACTCACGCACCGCACCTCCGGGAGCGCGCCCGCGCTCGCCGGTCACTCGAGCGAACGAGGCCCCGCATGAGCATCGCCGGACTCGGCCGCGTCGTCATGGTCGTCCCGACCTACGACGAGGCCGAGAACATCGCCTGGATCGTCGGGCGGCTGCGCCGGGCGCAGCCCGACGTCGACGTGCTCGTCGTCGACGACGGCTCGCCCGACGGCACCGGCGACCTCGCCGACGCCCTCGCCGCGGCCGACCCCCAGGTCAGCGTCGTGCACCGCACCGCCAAGGAGGGCCTGGGAGCGGCCTACCTCCACGGCTTCGACGTCGCGCTGCGCGCCGGCTACGACGTCATCGGCGAGATGGACGCCGACGGCTCCCACCAGCCCGAGCAGCTCGGTGCCCTCCTCGACGCGCTCCAGCAGGCCGACCTGGTGATCGGCTCGCGCTGGGTGCCCGGCGGCTCGGTCGTGAACTGGCCGTGGCACCGCCAGGCGCTCTCGCGCGGGGGCAACCTCTACGTGCGCCTGCTCCTGGGCATGTCGGTGCGCGACGCCACCGCCGGCTTCCGGGTCTTCCGGCGCACCACCCTGGAGAAGATCGACCTGTCGACGGTCGCCTCGACGGGCTACGTCTTCCAGACCGACCTCGCCGCCCGCACGCTGCGGGCGGGCCTGCGGGTGCGGGAGGTGCCGATCGAGTTCGTCGAGCGCGTGCGCGGCGACTCCAAGATGAGCGGGTCGGTGGCCTCGGAGTCGCTGCGGCGCGTCACCGAGTGGGGCCTGCGCGAGCGGCGCCGCCAGCTCGCCGAGGCCGTACGCCGCCGCCGCGCCCGCACCGCCGGGTCGGGCCGCTCGCACCGCGCGCGCAGCGGGGCGGGACGCCCGTGAGCCAGCCCGACGACGCACCCCGGCCCGGCCGGCGACCCGGCAGCCCGGCCGCCGGCCGGCGCCGCCCCTGGGCGCTGCTGCTCGTGGCCGCCTTCGTGGTGGTGCCGATCGTCGAGATCTACGTGCTGATCCAGGTCGGCCAGGTCATCGGCGTGGGCTGGACCGTGCTGCTGCTCGTGCTCGACAGCATCCTCGGGGGATGGCTCATCCGCCGCGAGGGGGCGCGCGCGTGGCGGGCGATGCGCACCACGCTGGAGGCCGGGCGCATGCCCGCGCGCGAGCTGGCCGACGGCGGGCTGGTGGTGCTGGGCGGCACGCTCATGCTGAGCCCGGGCTTCGTGACCGACGTCTTCGGCATCCTGCTCATCCTGCCGATCACGCGCCCGCTCTTCCGCGGCGTGCTCACCACGCTCGTCTCGCGACGCCTGGTGGGTGGTGTGGCCGGCGGCGGCCCCGCCGGACCGGGCGGCTTCCCGGGCGCACCCCGCCCGGACGCACGACGCCCCGGACCGGGGCCGCAGGGGCCGGTGGTCCGGGGCGAGGTCGTCGACGACGAGTAGCCGCCGCGTCGCGGGGTCCGGCCGGGGCCGGACCCGCGCGGGCGTCAGGCGGAGGCCTGGCGCTTCTTGGCGTTGGCGCGGTGGAGGTGGGCCGGGCCGATCTCGCCGCCGCGCAGCAGCTCGAGGCGCTCCTTGAGGATGTCCTCGAGCTCCTTCTCAGAGCGGCGCTCGAGCAGCATGTCCCAGTGGGTGCGCACCGGCTTCTCGGCCTTGACCTCCTTCTCGATGCCCGACGTGCTCAGCGCCTCGGCGCCGCAGCGCGGGCACTCCCACACCGCCGGGATCTCGGCCTCGACCGACATCGTGATCTCGAAGCCGTGACCCTGCGGGCAGCGGTAGCCGACCTGCTGGCGGGCCGCGAACTCGATGCCACGCTCGTCCTCGAAGCTCTGTCCTCCGAGTCGCGCTCCGCGCAACGTGCGCTCAGCCATGAGGCACCTCCAGTTCTTTGTCCCCCGGGTGGTCTGACGTGAGGCCGAAGCACGGCACGGTCGCCGTGGGCCGCGGGAACGCAGCGGCCGTCGCGATGCCGGTCTCACGAAGTGATCAACGGTACTGAGGTCCGGACAATTCCGGAAAACACCGCGACGCGGCTCACCCCCGCGGATTCACAGTCGCCTCTCAGGATGCGGCCCCCGGGCGGCGGGCGAGCCCCTCAGGCCGTCGCCCGCCGCAGCAGCGAGGCCGGCACGGTGTTGCCGGCCTCCTCGATGCCGCGCCGGGGGTCGAGGCGCAGCAGCACCAGGAAGCCCAGCAGGAAGAACACCAGGAGGGCGAAGATGGCGGGGCGGTAGGAGCCGGTGAGCTGGAAGACCACGCCGAAGAGCAGCGTGCCGAACCACGAGGTGCCGCGCTCGGCGGCGTTGTAGAGCGCGAAGTACTCGCCCTCGCGGCCGCGGGGGATGAGCAGGCTGAAGAACGAGCGCGACAGCGCCTGGGTGCCGCCCATGACGACCGCGATGGCGGCTCCGGTGAGCACGAAGAGCCCGACGTCGCCCGCGGGCAGGGCGATGGCGGCGACGACGATCGCCATCCACCCGACCGTGCCCCACAACAGGCAGCGGTAGGCCCCGTGGGTGGAGGCCAGCCGGCCGAAGAGCAGCGCGCCGCCGAAGGCGACGAACTGGATCATCAGGATGGTCGCGATGAGCACCGTCTGGCTGAGACCGAGCTGCTTGGAGCCGTAGGTCGAGGCGCTCGCGATGACGGTCTGGATGCCGTCGTTGTAGAAGAGGTAGGCGATCAGGAAGGTCATGGTCATCGGGTAGCCGCGCAGCTCGCGCATCGTGGTCCACAGCTGCCCGAAGCTGCGCTGCACGAGGGAGCCCTCGCGCGACGGCGCCTCGGGGGAGGGCTGGTGGTCGCGCAGCCGCACGAAGGGCACGATCGTGAAGCCGGCCCACCACAGCGCCGCCGAGAGCATCGAGAGCCGCACGGCGAGCTCGGTGCCGATGCCGAAGGCGTCGTGGCCCAGCACGACGACGAGGTTGAGCAGGAGCAGCAGGCCTCCGCCGAGGTAGCCCCACGCCCAGCCGCGCGAGGAGACCCGGTCGCGCTCCTCGACGGTGGAGATGTCGACGAGGATCGCGTAGTAGCTCACGAGCGAGCAGCCGCCGAGGATGCTCGCGGCCACCACGGCGACCGCGCCGAGCTGCCAGTCGTCGCCCTCCATGAAGAACAGCAGCGACCCGGCGAGCGCGCCGGCCCACGCGAAGCCGGCCATGTGGCGCTTCTTGTGCGCCGAGCCGTCGACGAAGGCCCCCACCACGGGCAGCACGAAGGCGCTGGCGATGGTGGCGAAGGTCGTCAGGTAGGCCGGCAGCGAGCCGGCGGCCAGGTCGAGCCCCAGCAGCGAGACGGTGCGGCTGCAGGTCTCGTCGGGGTCGGGGCAGCCGGCGGCCCGCCCGGCGACGGTGATCATGTACGGCGCGAAGAGCACCGTCAGCACCGAGGTGTAGAAGGCGGAGTTGGCCCAGTCGTACCAGCTCCAGGCCCGTTGCTCGCGCCGCCGCTCCAGCGGACGCAGGTCGGCGACCCCGCGCGGGGCGCCGGTCGACTGCTCGGGGTCGGTGCTCATGCGGGCTCCCTCCACCGCCCCGCCGCCACGAGGACCTCGCGGAGGACGTCGGTGCGGTCGGTCATCAGGCCGTCGACGTCGAGGTCGAGCAGCGCGGTCATCTCCTCGGGGTCGTCGACGACCCACACGTGCACGTGCTTGCCGGCCGCGTGCGCCCGGCGCACGACGGAGCGGGTCACGACCTGCAGCCGCCAGCGGCCCCACCGCCGCTCCCGTGGCACCTGGAGGGCCGCGACCCGCCGTCCGGTGAGCAGGTCGGCGAGGCGCGCACTGGGGCACAGCCGCCACACCGCCACCTCCACGGGGTGGGCCGACGTGGCCACGCGCCCGCCGGTGAGCCGGCGGAACCGCCCCAGCCGTCGCGGGGAGAACGAGCCCACCAGCAGCCGGTCCCACGCCTCGCGCGCGGCGATGAAGTCGGCGAGGGCCGCCACGGCGCCGTCGGACTTGAGGTCGACGTTGAAGCGGGCCCCGGGCAGGGCGTCGAAGAGCTCGGCCAGGGTCGGCACCTGCTCCCGGCCGCCGACCCGGGCTCGTCGGACCTCGGCCAGGCTGAGCGAGGAGATCGCGCCGCGCTGGTCGCTGACCCGGTCGAGCACGCTGTCGTGGAAGGCCAGCAGGACGCCGTCACGGGTCACGTGCACGTCGGTCTCGAGGTAGCGGTAGCCGAGGTCGGCGGCGTGGCGGAAGGCCGCCAGCGTGTTCTCCAGCCCCTCGATCTCGGGGTGGAAGGCACCGCCGCGGTGGGCGAAGGCCAGCACCGGTCGCGTCGGCCCGGCGCCCGTGGTGCCCTCCCGCAGGTACGCCGGCACCGCGTCGGCCCGCGACGCCCGCGGTGCGGCCGAGGTGCGCGGGCGTCGGGTCACGGGCGTGAGTATGCACCTCCGCGCCCGGCCCCGGGGAGCGGCGGGTGGGGCCCGCCGCGCGTGTCGGCCGCCGGCCCGGCGCGGATGAGGGCCGGTCGGGGGCGGGTCACAGCCAGGTGTCGGCGTCGGCGCGCCCGAGGAGCACGGGGAGGGCGCGCCGCCACCGCTCCACGACCCGCGCCTGCGCGGAGCCACCGGGGTCGACCAGCCGGGTCATGGCGGCGCCGGTGAGCAGGTCGACGGTGAACTGCACGAGGGTCGCGACGCGGGGGTCCTCGTCGCCGACGACCTCCGCCACGGTGGCGTGCACCGTGGCGAAGACCCGGCGCTCGACCGGGCCCAGCACCGACCTGAGGTCGGGGTCGGTGCGCGCGGCCACCCACAGCTCCAGGACGGCCAGGAAGACGGGGTCGGCCAGGTCGGCCTGCACGAGGTCGACCGCCGCGTCCCAGCCGGTCCGCGTGCCGGCCTGCATGTCGGCCTGCGTGCCGGCCTGCGTGCCGGCCTGCGTGTCGGCCCTGGTGCCGGTGCTGGTGCTCGTGCCGGCCCGCTCACCGAGCACCCCGAGGCGCCGGGCGGCGACCTCCTCGACGACCGCCACCATCAGCGCCGCCCGGGTGGGGAAGTGGTGCAGCAGCGTGCCGCGGGCCAGACCGGCGCGCTGCTGCACCTCGGCCAGCGTGGTGGCGGCGTGGCCCTTCTCCAGCAGCGAGACCACGGTCGCGTCGAGCACCCGGGTCCGGGTCGCCGCGCTGCGCTCGGCCTGGCTGCGCCGGGGGTGTGACGGGCGGGTCGCGGTCATCGGGCCAGGCTAACGGCCCTGGCGCACAAACAGTCCGGGCCGACGGTATGTTGGGCCCATGGACCACGAGCCCTCCGCGGCGACCGACCCCGCCCGACCCGCCGCCCCCGGCCGCGCGCCCGCCCCCGCCGACCGGGTGGCGCGCGCGGTGCGGCGTACGACGGCGGGGGCGCGGGGAGCGGTGGCGCTCGCGCGGACCCCGGGGCTGGTGCGCGGCCTGGCCGCCGGGGTGGGCGAGGGCCTCGCCGCGCGGGTGGGGCTGGCCGGCTCCGCGCGCAGCGGGCCGGAGGAGGGCGCGGGGCCGGGCGAGCACGGCGTGCTCGACCCCGACGCCGCGATGCCCGCACCCGCGGGGCTCGACGGGTTCGCGCGGCGCGTGGGCGCGGCCCGGTCGGTGGCGTCGCCCGCAGCGGCGGTGGTCGAGCAGATGCACTCCACCGGAGCGCTCGCCTCGTGGCTGACCCTGCACGCCGCCTACCGCGGCGACGTGCCGGAGGTGCTGGCCGAGGGCGACACCCTGCGCCAGCAGATCCTGCTCATGGACATCCCCGCCGAGGCGCGCTGGCGGGTGGAGGCGGCCGACGAGCACGGCCTGGCCCTGCGCGGCACCGGTCCGATGGGCATCACCCTCGCGCTGTGGCTGCGCGTCGCGCCGACCGACGGCGGCAGCGTGGTGAGGCTCGACGCCGGTCTCGACGGCGCACCCCTGCGCGGCCCCGTCGGCACGACCGGCACCCGCAGCGTCGAGGCCGCCCTCGCCTCCTCGCTGGTGGCGCTCTCCGAGGCGCTCAGCGGTGCGGCACCGGCGGGCCCGCGGCTGCGGGTCGGCTCCGCCCCCGTGCTCCACCGGGCCTCGGGCCGGATGCTCGAGGCGAGCACCCCGGTGATCGTGGGCGTGGGGCAGGTCGTGCAGCGCGACCCCGACCCGGCGGCCCGGCCCGACCGCGACCCCGTCGCGCTGGCCGTCGAGGCGCTGCGGCTCGCCGCCGAGGACGCCGGCGCGGCGCTCGACCTGCTCGCCGCCGCCGACCACGTCTACGCCGTGCCCAGCGCGTCGTGGACCTACGCCGACCAGGCCGCCCTCGTGGCCGCCGGCGTCGGCGCGACTCCGGTCGCGACCGTGCAGTCGAGCCCCTTCGGCGGCGACGGCGGCCAGCTGGTCGTCAACGACGCCGCCGAGGCCGTGGCCGAGGGTCGCGCGCACGTCGTGCTGCTCGCCGGCGCGGAGGCGGGCGCCACGGTCTCGCGGGCGCAGGCGCTGGGGATCGAGCTCGACTGGCCCCGCCAGCCCAAGGGCACCGCCCCCACCCGCACCGTCGGCGTCGACCGCGTCGCCAACACCGAGACGGAGACCGGGGTGGGCCTCGGCGCGCCCGTCTACGTCTACGCCCTGCTGGAGTCGGCGGTGCGCCGGCGCCTGGGTCGCAGCGCGGGCGAGCACCTCGACCACGTGGCGCGGCTGTGGTCGCGCTTCTCCGGCGTCGCCGCCGCCAACCCCTACGCCTGGTCGCCGCACCGGGTCGCCGCGGAGGACCTGGCCACGCCCTCACCCGACAACCGCGCGATCAGCGCGCCGTACACCAAGCTGCTCTGCGCCAACCTGCAGGTCGACCTGTCCACCGGCACGGTGCTGACCAGCGTCGCCGCCGCCGAGGCCGCCGGCGTCCCGCAGGAGCGGTGGGTCTTCGTGCACGCGGGCGCCTCGGCCCACGACGAGTGGTTCGTCTCCGAGCGCGACGACCTGTCGCGCTCGCCCGCGATCGCCGCGATCGGCGCAGCCGCGCTGGCCCACGCGGGCGCCTCGATCGAGGACGTCGACCTGGTCGACCTCTACGCCTGCTTCCCCTCCGCGGTCGAGATCGCGGCCGACGCGCTCGGACTGCCGCTCGACGACCCCGCCCGACCCCTGACGGTCACCGGTGGGCTCACCTTCGCCGGCGGCCCCGGCAACAACTACGGCAGCCACGCCGTCGCCACGATGGTGCCGCTGCTGCGGGCCCGCCCGGGGGCGCTCGGGCTCAGCACCTCGCTGGGCTGGTACGCCACCAAGCACGCCCTCGGCCTCTACTCCGCCACCCCGCCCGAGCGCACCTTCGCCCACCTGCGCCCGGTGGTGGACCGGCCGCCCCGGCGCCCCGTGCTCGCCTCCTACGCCGGACCAGCCGTCGTCGAGGCCGCCACGGTGCCCTACGACCGCTCCGGGGAGCCCGAGGCCGTCGTGGCCAGCCTGCTCACGCCGGCGGGGGAGCGGGTGCTGGTGCGCAGCGAGGACCCCGCGCTCGTCGCGGCGATGCTCGACGACGTGCTGCTCGGCGCGGAGGTCGAGGTCGCCGTCGGCGGCGGGAGCGGGAGCGGGAGCGGGGAGGAGCGTCTCGTGGTGACCGCCCCCGGGCGCCCGGGCTCGACGCCGGCCCCGATGCCCGCGGCGCCGCGACCTCCGGTGCGCACCGAGCGCCGCGGCGCCGTGCTGGTCGTGACGCTCGACCGCCCGGAGGTGCGCAACGCCGTCGACGCCCGCACCGCCGAGGCCCTCGAGCAGGCCGTCGACGACGCCGAGGCCGACCCGGGCGTGCGGGCCATCGTGCTCACCGGAGCGGGCGGCACCTTCTGCGCGGGCATGGACCTGCGGGCCGCCGCCCGCGGCGAGCTGCCGGTGACCGCCGGGCGCGGGCCCCTCGGGCTGACCGGCCGACCGCCCACGACGCCCCTCGTGGTGGCGGTGGAGGGTGCGGCGCTCGCCGGGGGCTGCGAGCTCGTGCTCGCCGCCGACCTCGTCGTGGCCGCGCAGGACGCGACCTTCGGGCTGCCCGAGGCCCGCCGCGGGCTGGTGGCCGCCGCCGGCGGCATGGTGCGCGCCCGCGAGCGGCTGCCACGCAACGTCGCCATGGAGCTGGTGCTCCTGGGCGAGCCCGTCGACGCGCCGCGCCTGCACGCCCTTGGCCTGGTCAACCGGCTCGTGGCGCCGGGCGACGCCCTCGAGGAGGCCGTCGCCCTGGCCGCGCGGATCGCCGGCAACGCACCGCTCAGCGTCGCGCTGGGCAAGCGGGTCGTCGACGAGTCACCGGGCTGGGCGCCCGTCGAGGCCTTCGAGCGGCAGGGCGAGCTGGCCTCGGCGGTGCTGCTCTCCGACGACGCCCGCGAGGGCGTCGAGGCCTTCGCCGAGCGTCGCGACCCGGTGTGGCGGGGTCGCTGACCCCGGTCGCCGCCCCTGCCGGGGCCGCGGGCGCACCCGTGCCGCGCGTGCCCGTCGTACGGCCGGAGGCGGAGCTGTCGGCCCGGACCCGCACCTGTCGGCCCGTGCGTGGGCCGACGGGTGCGGGTTTCACCGGCCGGCTGGTGACACCCGCACCGCCGGGCGCGGCCCGACCTCAGATGTCGCGGAAGGTCTCGATCGAGGCGCCGAGGGTGTTGAGGCGCTCGGCGAGGTCCTCGTAGCCGCGGTGGATGACGTAGGTCGAGCGCAGCACGGAGGTGCCCTTCGAGGCCAGCATCGCCAGCAGGATCACCACGGCCGGGCGCAGCGCCGGCGGGCAGACGATCTCGGTGCCGGAGAAGTGCGTCGGCCCCTCGATCATCACGCGGTGGGGGTCGAGCAGCTTGACCGAGGCGCCGAGCTTGGTCAGCTCGGTGAGGTAGATCGCGCGGTTCTCGTAGACCCAGTCGTGCAGCAGCGTCTGGCCCGTCGCCACCGCGGCGATGACGGCGAAGAACGGCAGGTTGTCGATGTTGAGGCCGGGGAACGGCATCGGGTGGATCTTGTCCAGCGGCGCGTGCAGGTCGGAGGCGTGGGTGGTGAGGTCGACCAGCCGGGTGTGGCCGTTGCGCGCGACGTACTCCTCGGTGCGGTCGTAGCGGAAGCCCATCTCCTCCAGCGTGGCCAGCTCGATCTCGAGGAACTCGATCGGCACGCGCTGGATCGTGATCGAGGACTTCGTGACGATCGCGGCGGCCAGCAGCGACATGGCCTCGATCGGGTCCTCGGCCGGGGCGTAGTCGACGTCGACGTCGATGACCTCGCAACCGGTGACGGTCAGCGTCGTGGTGCCGACGCCCTCGACGGTGACGCCGAGGCGCTGGAGGTAGAAGCAGAGGTCCTGGACCATGTAGTTCGACGAGGCGTTGCGGATCACCGTGGTGCCCGGGTGCAGCGCGGCGGCCATGAGGGCGTTCTCGGTGACGGTGTCGCCGCGCTCGGTGAGCACGATCGGGCGGCCCGGCTCGATGGCCCGGTTGACCTGGGCGTGGTACATCCCGTCGGTCGCCTTGACCTCTAGGCCGAAGGGCCGCAGCGCGGCCATGTGCGGCTCGACGGTGCGCGTGCCGAGGTTGCAGCCGCCGGCGTAGGGCAGCTCGAAGGCGTCGGCGCGGTGCAGCAGCGGACCCAGGAACATGATGACCGAGCGCGTACGCCGCGCCGCGGTCTCGTCGACCGCGTCGAGGCGCAGCTCCTTGGGCGGGATGATCTCCAGGTCGTTGTCGGCGTTGAGCCAGCGGGTCTGCACCCCGAGGCTGCCGAGCACCTCCAGCAGACGGTTGACCTCCTCGATGCGGGCGACCTTCCGCAGCGTCGTGCGCCCGCGGTTGAGCAGCGAGGCGCACAGCAGCGCGACGCCGGCGTTCTTGGAGGTCTTCACCTCGATGCTGCCGGTCAGCGTGGTCGGACCGCTCACGCGCAGGTGCGTCGGACCGGCGCCGAGGGCCACGATCTCGGAGTCGAGCGCAGCGCCGATGCGGGCCAGCATCTCCAGGGAGAGGTTCTGGTGGCCCTTCTCGATGCGGTTGATCGCGCTCTGACTGGTGGAGAGCAGCTCGGCCAGCTGGTGCTGGGTGAGGCCTCGGTGCTTGCGGGCGTCGCGGATGAGGTTGCCGATCCGACCCTTGTATCCCTCGCTCATGCCGTCCACGGTAACTCACATGTGAGATAGCGCCGCATCCTCCGTGACCCGCGCGTGTCGGGCCGGTCCGGGCGGTCGGGGAGGGCGTGCCAGGATCGGCACCATGAAGGCCACCACCATCCACGCTGCCCGCGACATCCGCTTCGAGGAGGTGCCCGACGCACGCGTCGAGCAGCCCACCGACGCCGTCGTCCGTGTCACCACCGCCTGCATCTGCGGCTCCGACCTGTGGCCCTACCGGGGCGAGAACCCGATCAAGGCCGGCTCCACCATCGGCCACGAGTGCATCGGCGTCGTCGAGGAGGTCGGCTCCTCGGTCTCCCAGATCCGCGTCGGCGACTTCGTCGTCGTGCCCTTCGACCACTGCGACAACACCTGCGCCCACTGCCGCGCCGGCATGCAGTCGGCCTGCGTCGACCTCTCCATCACCCAGAGCGGCCAGGGCGAGCTGGCCCGGGTCGGCCACGCCGACGGCAGCCTCGTGCGCGTCGACGGCGTGCTCGGCGACGGCCGCCCCGATCCCGCCCTGGTGCCCTCGCTGATGGCCCTCTCCGACGTCATGCCCACCGGCTGGCACGCCGCGGTGAGCGCGGGCGTCGCCGAGGGCGGCACGGCCGTGGTCGTGGGCGACGGGGCCGTCGGCCTGTGCGGTGTGCTCGCGGCCTCGATGATGGGCGCCGAGAAGGTCGTGGTCATGTCGCGCCACGAGTCGCGCCAGCGCATCGCCCGCGACTTCGGCGCCACGCACGTGGTGGCCACGCGCGGCGAGGAGGGCGAGGCCGAGGTCATGGAGATCACCGGGGGCGTCGGGGCCGACGCGGTCCTGGAGTGCGTCGGCACCGACCAGGCCATGCGCACCGCGTTCACGGTCGCCCGCCCCGGCTCGACGGTCGGCTTCGTCGGCGTACCGCACGGCGTCGAGCTGCCGATCCGGCGGATGTTCTCCCACAACGTCGGCCTCGCCGGCGGCATGGCCCCCGTGCGCCGCTACCTGCCCGAGCTGCTCGACCACGTGCTGGCCGGCCGCATCGACCCGGGGCTGGTCTTCGACCTGACCCTGCCGATGGACCAGGTCGCCGAGGGCTACGCCGCCATGGACGAGCGCCGCGCCACCAAGGTGCTGCTGCAGCCCTGAGGGCACCGGAGGGACCGGGGCGCGCCGCCGCGCGCCCCGGCAGCGGCCGGGCCCACACGGGTGGGCCCGGCGCCGTCGGCCGCGAGTAGCGTGCCCGCGGGAGAGGTCCGCACGGACCGGTGGGAGGACGCATGACCGAGCTGGTGCTGGGACCGTTGCTGCGCCACGTCGACGAGACGTCGGCGACGATCTGGGTGGAGACCTCCGACGCCACGTCGGTCACGGTCAGCACCACCGCCGAGGGCGGGGGAGCGGGCCCGAGCGCGCAGGCCCGCACCTGGCGGGTGCACGGGCACCACTACGCGCTCGTCGAGCTCACCGGCCTCCAGCCGGGTTCGCGCTCGGCCTACACCGTCTCCCTCGACGGCGCCGAGGTCTGGCCCCCGCCGGAGACGCCCCAGGAGGACTCGGTCATCGGGACCCTGCTGGCCGGGCGTCCGCTGCACCTGCTCTTCGGGTCGTGCCGCGTCGCGGTGCCCCACGACGAGGAGCACCACGAGAGCTTCGGCGTCGACTCGCTGCGCACCTTCGGCCTGCACCTGATCCGTCACCCCGAGCAGCGACGGCCCGACCTCATGATGTTCCTGGGCGACCAGGTCTACGCCGACGAGACCTCGGAGTCGATGCGCGACTTCATCGCCGCACGGCGCGACCCCGACCAGGACCCGGGCTGGGAGCTGCAGGACTACGAGGAGTACGCCGAGCTCTACCGCCTCGCCTGGAGCGACCCCGCCAACCGCTGGCTGCTCTCGACCGTGCCCAGCGCGATGATCTTCGACGACCACGACATCCGCGACGACTGGAACACCTCGGTGACCTGGCGACGCGACATGGAGGCCACCTCGTGGTGGAAGGGCCGCATCGTCGGCGGGCTCGCCTCCTACTGGGTCTACCAGCACCTGGGCAACCTCGACGCCGCCGGTCGCGCCGAGGACCGGGTGTGGCAGCTCGTGGCCGGCCACGAGGGCCCCGAGGAGCTCGACCTCACCCAGACCCTCGACGAGCTGGCCGACCTCGCCGACCGCGAGCCCACCACCTACCGGTGGAGCTACGCCCGGACCTTCGACACCCAGGCGCGCCTGGTCGTCGTCGACTCCCGCGCCGCCCGCGTGCTGGAGCCCCAGCTGCGCTCGATCATCGACGACGAGGAGATGGCGTGGCTCGACTCGCAGATGCGCGGCGACGTCGACCACCTGCTCATCGGCACCTCGCTGCCGTTCCTCATGGCCCCCGGCCTGCACCACACCGAGGCCGTCGTGGAGGCGGTCGCGGAGGGTGTGTGGGGCAAGCACGTCGCGCGACTCGCCGAGAAGCTGCGCCGCGCCGTCGACATCGAGCACTGGGCCGCCTTCCAGGACGGCTTCCGCAAGGTCGGTCTGATGGCGCGCGAGGTGGCCGCCGGCGAGCGGGGCCGAGCCCCGATCACCGTCACCTTCCTCAGCGGCGACGTGCACCACAGCTACCTCGCCCGCGCCTGGCCCGACCCGAGGGCCGGGGTGGAGGCGCGCAGCCGGATCGTGCAGGCGGTGTGCTCGCCCATCCGCAACCCGCTGCCCACGGTGATGCGGCTGGCCTTCTCGCTGGGCGTGCGCGGCAAGGCCCGCCCGCGGGGCTGGGTCATGGGGCGGCGCACCCTGCGCTCGCCGCTGCACTGGGAGGTCACCGACGGGCCGTGGTTCACCAACCTGCTGGCCACCCTCGACGTGCGACCCGGCGGGCTGGCGATCACGTGGTCGACCGGCGAGGTCCGCGACGGCGATCACGACCGGCCGGTCTGGCGCGCGGTGTCCTCGGTCGACGTCTGAGCCGCGCGGCGGGTCGACCCCGGGGAGGGGGGAGCCCGCTCAGGCGGGCCCGGCGAAGGCGACGGGCTTGCCCTGGGCACGGGCGTAGGCGACCTCCCGGCGGGTGGACTCGCCGAGGTGTCCACCGGGGGCGACGACCGGGACCCTGTCGGCCAGGTCGATGCGGCGCAGGTGGAGCTCACCGAGCGCGGTGCGCTGCTCCTCGCTCACGGGCTCGTCGGTGATGGACAGGTCCGACGGCCGGTCGAGCACGACCGGCGCGAGCACGATCGCCCCGGCGAGGGTGAGCACGCGCGTCGCCTCGGCCAGCTCCTCGGCGAAGCGGAGGGAGCCGCAGAGGCACACGACCTCGGGGCGTGGGGGCACGGCTGGTCCTCGCGGGTCGGTGACTCGGTCGCGCACCAGGATGACAGAACGTGCGTGCGAAGGCGGCTGGTGCCGAGGCGCTCCTCCACGACCGCCATGGCCGGGTGGTGGCTTCGAGACGCTCGCTGGCGCTCGCTCCTCAACCACCGGAGCGGGCCTCGTGGCCGGCCTGCGGGGTCAGGCGACGCGGGCGGTGCGCACGGGGGTGCCCGGCATGACGACGGGCTCGCAGGAGCAGCTGTCGCCGCAGGCCAGGAAGGTGTGCACGGCGTGGCCGCAGCGCAGGCACGGCATGTCGTGCGACAGGTGCGTGTCGGTGGCGTGGGTGGTGTCCCACATGGCGGTTCCTCCTCTCGGCGTCGGTCCGGGATCCGTCCCCTGACCGTACGGACACCGGGGGGCCGATGTGAGGTGAACGACACGCGCGTCGCGAAGACTGTCCGGACGGAGCGGGGGAGGCCTGGCCCAGACGGGCCATGCGCCGTGGTCACCTGTGACCACGTGTGGCGCCGGGCCGTCGGATCAGCCGTGCAGCGGGCGGTGCGCGGCGACCATCGTGTAGTCCTTCGCCGGGCCTCGGACCTCCCAGGTGATGGTCCAGCCGCCGGCCGGGGAGCCGGGCTCGAGCAGCCCGCGGTAGTGGTCGCGCCCGCAGGGGTGGTCGACCTGCACGCCGGGCTCCCAGGGGTGGAAGTCGCGTCCGTCCTCGAAGGTGACCCACCAGCCCTGGTCGCGGGGCTCGACGTAGAGGGTGCGGGAGACGGGCACGCTCGTGCCTGGCCAGGACATGGTGCCGTGCTCGTGCCACCTCACGCGGCCGTCGCCGAGGAGGCTGAGCTCGGCGAGCCCCACCACGCTGCGGCGCAGCCCGTCGTGGCGGTCGTCGATGTCGCGCTCGACCGACCACGTGCCCAGCAGGTCGAGCGGCCCGGCCGGGGTCGACCGGCCGGGCGGGGGAGCCGGCGTCAGCGGCTCTGGGTGGTGCGCAGCGTCGCGGCGATCAGCACGACGATGCCGGCCGACAGGTCGCTGACCATGACGGTCGTCGAGCTGTTGGCGAAGATGCCGACCAGCACCAGGCCGATGCCGCACAGGAAGAGCACGCCGATGGCGGGCGCGGCCGGGAGGTCGACCTTGAGAGAGAGCGCCGCGAGGATGATCACCAGCGCGAAGGACTGCGAGATGTAGCCCGACCACATGCCGTCGGGGGTGTCGGTGGAGTAGAGCATCCAGCTGGAGAGCAGGAGCGCCGTCGCGGCGCCGAGCGCCAGGGCCCAGCCGAGCGGGCCGGCGACCGGCGGGGGAGCGACGTAGGGCTGCTGCGTGACGGTCTCGGGGGTGGCCGGGGTCGACGCCTCGGGCCGGGACACGGGAAGGGACACGGTCGGGCCGCTCTCTGCTCGGAGTTCGATCGGGGGTGGTGCGTGCAGCCGGGCTGCGCTCGTGCGGGGTGCTGCTGGGGCCGATCCTAGCCGGGCGTGCGCCGCCGCCGGTGGGCCAGGTGGGGCGAGGGATCGGGCGGAGGCGGGGGCGGGAGCAGCTCGTTCTGCCGCTCGCGCACGGCGAGCTTGATCTGCTGCAGGTTGTTGCGCAGCAGGTCGGAGACCAGCTCGTCCATCCGGGGGTCGCCGAGCATCTCGATCAGCACCCGCAGCGTGGTCTCGGTGACCTCGGAGACCACGAGGTCGTAGCCGGGCAGGCGTCCGATGAGCCGGGAGGTCGGGTCGTGGCGGACCTTCTCGGTGACGAGGGCCTTGAGCTCGTCGTGGTTCTCGAGCAGGGCGTCGGAGATGTTCTTGGTGTAGTGACCGGTCTGGATGACGTCGGCGACCTCGTCGAGCACCATGATCGTGATCGGGCGCTTAACCATCGAGACCACCTTGTCGCGGCCCTTGTTGATCTGGCGGATCGCGAAGGGCGTGCGCAGCCCGCGCCGCACCAGGAAGCGGGTCACGACGGCCGAGACGACGGCGAGCGCGATGAGCAGGACGACGATCAGCGCGACGAGCTGGGTCGTGCTGAGGCCGGCCACGAGGGGGATCACGGCGCCATCCTGCCGGACCGCAGCCCTCACCTGGTGAGCGTGGCGAGCAGCAGCGGGCCGGTCGCCTCGCCCGCGTGGCCCGTGAGCGCACCGGCCGGCGGGTCGGCCGGGGCGGCGGCGGGGTGACGGGAGACGCCGAGCGTCGCGCCCCCGACCCGCACGAGGGTCCAGCCGTCGACGTCGGTGACGGCCTCCTCGCCCAGCGCGCGCCCGACGTCGAGTGCGGTGTCCGCCAGCGGCGCAGCGCCGCCGGTGCCGTGCGCGCGCGCCGACGGGTCGCGCTCCACCTCGGTGCCGTCGTCCTGGCGCACCACCTCGCGGGCCTCGCCGGCCGCGTCGGCGATCGTGGCCGCCAGCGTCGCGACGTACGCCGGGTCGCCGCAGCCGTCGTAGACCCAGCGCGGACCCAGCACGGTGTGCTCCATGGTCGTGACCAGCCAGCGCTCGCCGTCGGGCAGCGGCGCGCCACGGAAGGTCAGCGGCACCTGGAGCACACCGCCGGCGGCGTCGCGCACGAGGAAGGTCTCCACACCCACCTCGCCGGCCGGGTCGTCGAAGCGGAAGGCGCCCAGGGTCTCGACCTCGCCCGCGTCGAGCGCCCACGGCTGCTGCGGCAGCCAGGCGTTGATCGCCTCGAGCTTGGTCGGGACGATGCTCGCGCGGTGCAGGAGGGCCATGCCCGGCAGGCTAGCCGGGGCTCCTAGGCTGCACCGGTGACCTCGCCCGACGCCGCTGCCCCCGAGCCGTCGACCTCCGACACGTCCCCGCCCGCGCTGCACACGACCGAGGTCGGCTCGACCGGACCCACCGTGGTCTTCCTCCACGGGCTCTTCGGGCAGGGCCGCAACTTCACCCAGGTCGCCAAGGCCCTCCAGCCCGACCTCCGCTCGGTGCTCGTCGACCTGCCCAACCACGGCCGCTCGCCGTGGACCGGCACCGCCGACTACGAGACGGTCGCCGAGAGCGTCGCCACCTGGCTGCGCGCCACCTACGCCGCGCAGGGCCCGGTGCACCTCGTGGGCCACTCGATGGGCGGCAAGGTGGCGATGGTCCTCGCGCTGCGTCACCCCGACCTCGTGGACCGGCTCGTCGTGGTCGACATCTCCCCGGCGCCCAGCGACGGGGCGGGGGAGTTCGAGCACCTGCTGGGGGCGCTGGCCGGGCTCGACCTGCCTGCGCTGACCAGCCGCGCCGACGCCGACGCGGGTCTGGCCGACCAGATCGACGACGAGCGGGTGCGCGGCTTCCTGCTGCAGAACCTGCGCTCGGGCCAGGACGGCTTCCGCTGGCAGGCCGACCTCGACCTGCTGCGCCGCGAGCTGGCCGCCATCGCGGGCTTCCCCGTGCTCGACGACGTCGCGCCGTTCGACCACCCGGTGCTGTGGATGGCCGGCGAGCGCTCGGCGTACGTGCAGCCCGAGCACGAGCCGTCGATGCGCGCCCTCTTCCCGCGCACCCGCCAGGTGACCATCAAGGGCGCCGGGCACTGGGTGCACTCGGAGCGGCCGGAGGCCTTCGTCTCCGCGCTGCGCGTCTTCCTCACCGCAGCGCTCTAGCCTGACCGGCATGCCGACCCGCGCCCAGATCGTGTCCTTCGCCGGCGACGAGGCACCGCCGGGCGAGTCGCCCTGGGTGGCAGGCTGGGGCCCGAGCCCGTACGTCGCGGTCGTCGAGCCGGACCCGTCGTGGCCCGAGCGCTCCGCGCAGGTCGCGGCGACGGTGCGCAGCGCCCTGGGCTGGCGGGTGCTGGCGCTGGAGCACGTGGGCTCCACCGCCGTGGCGGGGCTCGCCGCGAAGCCCACCCTCGACCTCGACCTGGTGCTCGCCGACCCCGACGCCGAGGACGCCTACGTGCCCGCGCTGGAGGCGCTGGGCTTCGTGCTCACCGTGCGTGAGCCGTGGTGGCAGGGCCACCGGCTGCTGCGCCTCGACCCGCCGGCGCTGGGGGAGAGCCTCGGCTGCCACCTGCACGTCTTCGGGCCCGACAGTGCGGAGCCGTGGAAGCACCGACTCTTCCGCGACTGGCTGCGCGCGCACCCCGACGAGCGGGAGCTCTACGCCGCCGCGAAGCGCTCCGCCGCCGACGCCGCGAGCGCGGCGGGGGAGCACTCGATGCTCTACAACGCCCGCAAGCAGGACGTGGTGCGCGCGATCTACGCCCGTGCCTTCCGCGCCGCGGGCCTGTCGGACTGACCCGTTCGCACGCTCGCCGACTCCGGGTCGGACGGCTCGGGCTCGGACGTCTCAGGGTCGGACGAAAACTCCGAGCCGGCCCGCCGGGCGGAAGCCATGCCGGGCGTAGAAGTCGGCGGCGTGGCTGTCGCGGGCGGTGAGCAGGAACCAGTGCCGTACGTCGGGCATCGCTGCTCCCAGCGCCTCGAGCAGGGCGGCGCCGACGCCGGCCCGCTGGCGGCCGGGGGCGACGCACATCTCCTGGAGCAGGAAGTGGTCCTCGGATCCGGAGCGTTCGCGGTGCCCGAGTGCGAACCCCGTCACGGCCCCGTCGTCGAGCGCGCAGACCCCGAGACTGCGCGGTGTCGCAAGGAAGTCGGTCAGTCGGAGGCGCGCGTCGACGGGCGCCCACGACTCCTCCCAGGGCGGGGCGGCGAAGGCCTCGACGTAGATCTCCACGCAGGCGTCGAGGTCGTCGGTGCTCAAGGGGCGGATCACGCAGCGAGTCTCGCGCACTAGCCTGGTGGGATGCCGAGGGTGGTGTTCATGTGCGGCCCCGCGGGGTCGGGCAAGACGACCTACGCGAGAGGTCTCGAGACGGCCGGCATGACCCGGCTGTCCTTCGACGTCGAGATGTGGCGGCGCGGGATCACCACGGTGCCGCTGCCGCCCGAGGTGCGGGCCGAGATCGAGACCGACCTGCGCGCCCGCCTGCTGCAGCTCGTCGGGGACGGCGCCGATGTGGTGCTCGACTTCTCCTTCTGGTCGCGCGCGATGCGCGACGACTACCGCCGGCTGCTGGCGCCGCGGGGCGTCGTGCCCGAGACCGTCCACCTCGCCACCGACCGCGCCACCGTGCTGGCCCGCCTGCGCGGGCGTCGTGCGGCGCACCCCGACGACTTCGTCATCGACGAGGCGCTGGCCGAGCGCTACGTCGACCACGTCGAGGCGCCGACGCCCGAGGAGGGGCCGCTCGTAGTGGTCGACGCCCCGCAGACGGGGCCGAGCAGCTGAGAGGGGTGGTCGCGGCACTCCGGTAGCCGTGGCGCGTGGGGTCGCCGTGGCGCGTGGTGCCGCGACGGGGCGTGGGATCGTGTGCCGCGTGAGCAAGCCCGACCTGCCCGACCTGCCCGACCTGGACGTCGCCGTCGCGCAGCCGAGGGTCCATCGCGGTGACCTCGCCGCCACCGCGCGCGAGCACGCCCTCGCCCTCGCCTCGGCCGGTGCCCGCCTGGTCGTCTTCCCAGAGCTCTCGCTGACCGGCTACGAGCTGGACGCGGAGCCCGTCGCGCTCGACGACCCGCGCTGGGCGGTCGTCGTCGAGGCCTGCGCCCGGGCGGGAGCCGTGGCCCTGGTCGGCGCTCCCGTGGCCGTCGAGGACCGCCTCTTCATCGCCACCGTCCGTGTCGACGGCGACGGGGTCTCGCTGGCCTACCGCAAGAGCTGGCTCCACGGCGACGAGCACCGCCGCTTCACCCCCGGCGACGGCCCGGCCACCACGACGGTCGACGGCTGGGTGGTCGGCCTGGCCATCTGCAAGGACACCGGAGCCAGCCAGCACACCGCGGGTCTGGCCCCGCTCGGCGTCGACCTCTACGCCGCCGGCGTCGTCGACGTGCCCGCCGACGTCGTCGAGTGCCGTGCACGGGCCTTCGTGATCAGTCGCGCGCTCGGTGTGCCCGTGCTCATCGCCAGTCACGCCGGCGGCACCGGCGGGGGATTCACCGAGACCGCCGGCCGCTCGGTGATCGTCGCCGCCGACGGATCGGTCCTGGTCGAGGCCGACGAGGCCGTCGGCCGCGTCGTGCGTGCCACGCTCGTCGCCCCGACGTAGCCCGGCTCGGCAGGGCCACCGTCCTGCGCGGTCACCCGCGCCCGGTGTCGCTGTGGCCTAGGATCGCGACGTCTTTACTTTTCCGTCTCGGGAGGTCCGTCGTGTTCACCTGGATCCTCGTCGCCTGTCTGGCGGCCGTCGTCCTCTACGCCGTCGCCGGCTGGGTCAGCGCTGGTCGGCTCGCGCGCCGCCTGCGCAGCGGTGAGACCGGGGGAGAGCAGCTGTCGAGCCGCCACGAAGCCGACCAGCGTGCTCGAGCCAGCGCCGCGAAGGCCCAGCGGGACGCAGCACGTTTCCACCAGCCCGGGTCGTCTGGCCCGAACCCCTCCGGGCCCTAGCCTGTCGCGATGTCCGTCTCGCTGAAGTACGCCGTGGTCGAACGCGAGCGCCGCTGGCTGGTCCGTCGGATCCCTGAGGGGGTCTCGAGCGTCCGCGACATCGTCGACCGCTACGTCACGGGCACGCGCCTGCGGCTGCGCGAGGTGCGGGAGGCCGACGGCACCGTCGTCCGCAAGCTCGGGCACAAGGTGCGGCTGTCCGACGGCCCGGCCGAGGTCGCGTGCACCAACCTCTACCTCGACGACGCCGAGTGGGCCGTCCTGGCCGCGCTGCCGAGCCGGGTGCTGCGCAAGCGGCGCCACATGGTCCGCCGCGACGGCCTGCTGGTCGTCGTCGACGAGCACGAGGACGGCTCCCTGGTCGCCGAGATCGACGACGGCGACCAGCCTGCCCTCGAGCCCCCGGGCTGGCTCGACGTCATCCGGGACGTCTCCGAGGACGAGTCGTGGACCGGGGCGCGCCTCGCCGGGTCCTGAGTTCGACGCTGACGGGTTCTGACCCGCGATCAGCACCCTCTCGACCCACTTTCCGCATCCTGAACATACCGCCGATAACTGACATTATGTCAGGTGGTGCGGAATGACAGCCGTGTAAGGCGTCTGTGCCCCTCCCCGGTGCCCTCTCCTGAGCCGCGTTCCGATGGGCGGCCGAGCCGCTGGACATCGTGCCTCCAGGACGAAGAACAGGAAGCAGAGCAACGCGGTGCGATCACCGAGATCGGGCGGCAGCAGCTCAGGAGGCGCTCACGGTGATAACGGCGGCTCGGACAGGGCGGAGATCCGGAACCCGGCCTAAGAGTTCGCGTCGGTCATCGCGTGCAGCGGTGGGTGCCAGGAGGTCAGCGCTGCCGTGCGGCCGTCGAAGGTGTAGTCCTCGGTGTAGGCCGTCGTCGCGAGGTAGTCCTCCCGCGGGTAGGCCACCGGACGGATGACCGTGTGGTCGACCGAGAGCAGCAGCCGACCGCCGGGCTCCAGCACCCGTCGCAGCTCGACCAGCGGGCCGGACCAGTCCTGAGCCGGCCGCCGAGACCGTCTCCCCCGTCCGGAACCACCAGAACCCCGGCGCGACCGGCCCGGTCGGGCGCGTCCTGCGGTCCCCCGCCAGAGGTTGCGCCATGACCCGAGGCCAGTCGTGCCTCACGTCCCTCAGGCGCTGCTCGGGTCGTTGAGCCGCAGGATCAGGCGTCGCTCCTCGGTGGTGAGGTCGGCGACCGCGAGCACCTCCTGGAGCACCGCCGACTTGCGGGCGACATAGGTGTCGATGTCCATGGCGGGGTCGGCGGCCAGGGCGAGCTTGACCGCGGCGTAGGCCTCACGCAGGTCATCGCGGCGCCGGAGCACGTCGCGCACGGCGAGGTGGTTGCGCACACCCAGGGTGCCGGCGCGGCAGACGTAGACGTGACGCCGCGGGTCGTCGTCGGGTGCGTGGAAGGCCTCGCGGTCGGGCACGCCGAGGTCGCCGCGGTGCACGTAGCCGGCCGACTCCAACGCCGCCACCGCGGCGTCGACGTCACCCGCGGGGACCACGACGTCGATGTCGAGCACCGGCTTGGCGGCCAGGCCGGGCACCGCGGTCGAGCCGACGTGCTCGACGTACGCCGAGGGCACCGTGGTCAGGGCCGACCGCAGCTGCGCGGCGACCCGGTCGAACTGCACGGGCCACTGCGCGGAGTACGGGACCACCTCGACCGGCACCCGGCGATGCTAGCCGCCGAGGCGGGTCGTGGCGGCAGGCGCCGTACCCGTGCCGCCCCTTGGCGGTCGGCCGACGCCGCACCGGCTAGCGTCGCGCCGTGAAGCTCATCTACGCCTACCTGACCGTCGTGTTCGGAGGCGCACTGATCGCCATCGTGGTCCTGCGATCGAGGGAGCACGGGCTCGTCGCGACCCTCGTGTGGATCGCTGCCACGGTGGCCGTCTCCCTCGTCGCCGTGCGCCGGCAGCGCGCGAGGGACGCCGGTCGCCCGAGCAGGACCGACCAGGCGGCCGACTCCACCGGGAGCAGCACGGACCCCCGCTGACCCAGGGACCGCCCCGCCGGTCTCAGACCGGCTCGAGCCGCTGGTGCGGCTCGGGCGGCAGCTCGACCTCGACCGCCGTGCCGGGGCGCACCTCTCCCCCGCGCTCGACGACGGCCATGACGCCCGCCCGGCGGGTGATGCCGGCTCCGTCGATCGACTCCGCCCCACCGGTCGGACCGAGGGTGACCTCGGAGGTCGAGTGCCGGGCGTCGGCGCGGCCCACGACGACCTTGAGCAGCCCGGCGGAGTGGTCCTCGATCTGGCGGCACGGGTTGCGCAGTCCGGTCACGCGCAGCACCACCTCGCCGAGGCGCAGACGGGTGCCGGTCGGCAGGGCGAGCAGGTCGACCCCGGTGGTGAGGACGTTCTCCCCGAGCCCGCCCGGGCCGAGGTCGTGGCCGGCCGCGCGCGCCTCGGCGAGCAGGTCGTCCTGGATCAGGTGCACCTGGCGCAGGTTGGGCCGGCCGGGGTCACGGCGCACGCGCGAGCGGTGCTGCACGAGCGCACCCGCGTGGGCGTCGCCGACCACGCCGAGGCCGGTCACGAGGGTGATCGACTCACGCGGGGTCTTGCTGAAGCGGTGGGTCTCGTCCCGGCTCACGGCGACGACCCTGCCTGTCCCGGCCATGCACCGAGGCTAGCCGCGACGACCAGGCACGTTGACGACGTCGCGGGCCGCGCCGAGGCTGTCACGGTGACCCGCTACGTCGACCTCGCCGCCGAGACCTCGCCCCAGGGCGTCCGCGGCCTGTGCGTCGTGCTGCCGGGCAGGCAGTACTCCCCCGACGCCCCGCTGCTGTTCTTCGCCGCCCAGGTCGCCCTGGCCCGCGGGTGGCACGTGCGCCAGGTCTGGTGGGACCCCGCCGCCCGCGGAGCGCTCGAGGTCGAGGACGAGGCGGCCTGGGTGGGCGAGCAGCTGCGCGCCGCCGCGGAGGGGTACGACGGCCGGCTCGTCGTCGTGGCCAAGTCGCTGGGCACGCTCGCCGCTCCCGTCGCGGCCGACCTCGGCTGTCCCGCCGCCTGGCTGACCCCGCTGCTCACCGAGCCGCTGGTGAGCCAGGCGCTGCTGGCGTACCCCGCACCGCAGCTCACCGCCATCGGGGAGTCCGACCCCTACCTCGACCGGACCGTGCTCGCAGCCCTGGGCGGTCGCACCGTGCTGGTCCCCGGCGACCACGTGCTGCGGGTGCCCGACGACCCTAGGGCGATGCTCGCGGCCCACACCGAGGTCACCCTCGCCCTCGACGCGTGGTTGCGAGACCGCTGACCGCCGCCCTCTCCGGACCGCCCGGACGGCCCGGAGTGGGCTCACGTCGTGGGCCGGGGTCACCCTCGCCCGAAGCGCGCCAGGCAGTGCCACAGCTGCTTGACCGTCTGCGGCGGGTGGTCCCCCGACCGGGCCGCCCGGCCCAGCACCGCGGGCGTCAGCTCCCCGCCCAGCCTGCGGGCCAGGTCGACGACGTGCGCGCCGCGGTAGGCGGGGTCGAGGTCGTCGGCGGCTGCCCCGAAACCGGGGTGCAGCTCCACCGACCACCACGTCCACGACCGTCAGGCCAGGCCAGCAGTGCGCGGGCGTCACCGGGGATCTGTGACGATCGGCGGGTGAGCGCCCCTCCCTGCCTGTGGCTGACCACGCTGCGTCGCGACGGCTCGCCCCACACGACCCCGGTGTGGTTCGTGCGCGACGCCGACGTGGTCTGGATCGCGACCTCCCGCGCGGCCGTGAAGACGCGCAACCTCGAGCACGACCCGCGGGTCTCGCTCGCCCTCGACGGCACCGCGGCCGACCCCACCGTCGGCGAGGGGCGCGCGGTCGTCCACGACCTGTCCGGACCGCGGGGGCGCGAGGCGCACGCGGCGGTGCTGGCGGCGTTCGCCGAGCGGTACGACGGGTGGGACGCCGCCGACCCGTCGCGCTACGGCGCCCGGGTGCTGGTCGAGGTGGCCGTGGAGCGCTGGCTGCTGCGGCCCGACGCCTGAGACCACACGCCCGACGCGGGCCCGCGACGGCCGCTGCGTCCACAGGTGGGGTGGCCCGGGTCGGCGTACGGTCGGGAGGGGTCGGCACGATGGACCCCATGACCGTCACCGACTCCCCCGCCGGCTCGCCCCTCGAGGTGCTGGAGCGGGTCTTCGGCTACGACGCCTTCCGCGGCGACCAGGCCGAGATCATCGACACCGTCGTCGGCGGCGACGACGCGTTGGTGCTCATGCCCACCGGCGGCGGCAAGTCGCTGTGCTACCAGGTGCCCTCGCTGGTGCGGGAGGGCACCGGTGTGGTGGTCTCGCCGCTGATCGCGCTGATGCAGGACCAGGTCGACGCCCTCGACGCCCTCGGGGTGCGGGCCGGCTTCCTCAACTCCACCCAGACCGCGGACGAGCGACGCGCGGTCGAGCGGGCCTACGTCGCCGGCGAGCTCGACCTGCTCTACCTCGCCCCGGAGCGGCTCGCCGTGGCCGAAACGCTGCGGCTGCTCGACTCCGGCCGGATCGCGCTCTTCGCCATCGACGAGGCCCACTGCGTCTCGGCCTGGGGCCACGACTTCCGTCCCGACTACCTCAACCTCACCGTGCTGGGCCAGCGCTGGCCCGGGGTGCCCCGGGTGGCGCTCACCGCGACGGCCACGCGGGAGACGGCCGAGGAGATCGTGCACCGCCTCGGACTCGCCGAGGCCCGGCAGTTCGTGGCGAGCTTCGACCGCCCCAACATCGAGTACCGCATCGTGGCCAAGGACAACCCCCGCCAGCAGCTGCTCGACCTGCTGCGCAGCGAGCACGCCGGCGACGCCGGCATCGTCTACTGCCTCTCGCGCAAGTCGGTCGAGGAGACCGCGGCCCACCTGAGCAAGCACGGCATCCCCGCCCTGCCCTACCACGCGGGCCTGCCCGCGCAGCAGCGCGCGGAGCACCAGTCGCGCTTCCTGCGCGAGCCCTCGCTGGTGATGGTCGCGACCATCGCCTTCGGCATGGGCATCGACAAGCCCGACGTGCGCTTCGTGGCCCACCTCGACCTGCCGAAGTCGGTGGAGGGCTACTACCAGGAGACCGGCCGCGCCGGTCGCGACGGGCTGCCCGCCACCGCCTGGCTGGCCTACGGCCTGGCCGACGTCGTGCAGCAGCGCCGGATGATCAACACCTCCGACGGCGACGCCGCCCACCGCCGTCGGCTCGGCGCCCACCTCGACGCGATGCTCGCGCTCTGCGAGACGGTGCAGTGCCGCCGCGTGCAGCTGCTGGCCTACTTCGGCCAGCAGGGCCAGCCCTGCGGCAACTGCGACACCTGCACCGCTCCCCCGCAGACGTGGGACGGCACGATCGCCGCCCAGAAGCTGCTCTCCGCGGTGGTGCGGCTGGCGCAGCGACGACAGCGCTACGGCGCCGGTCACGTCGTCGACATCCTGCTGGGCAACGCCACGGCCCGCGTCGTGGAGCTCGACCACACCAGCCTCACCGTCTTCGGCGTCGGCACGGAGCTCAGCGCCGGCGAGTGGCGCGGTGTGGTGCGCCAGCTGCTGGCGCAGGGCCTGCTCGCCGTCGGCGCCGACGGCTACGGCACCCTCGAGCTCACCGAGGCCTCCACCGACGTCCTGCGCGGCGAGCGCGAGGTGCACCTGCGCACCGAGCCGAAGCGCTCCACCCGCAGCCGCAACGAGCGCCGCGCCAAGACCGCCGACGTCGTCGACCTCGACGCCGAGGGCGCTGCGCTCTTCGAGCGGCTGCGCACCTGGCGGGCCGAGACCGCGAAGGAGGCCGGCGTGCCGGCGTACGTCGTCTTCCACGACGCCACGCTGCGCCACGTCGCCGCCGAGGCACCCACCACCCTCGATGCCCTGGGCTCGATCTCGGGGGTCGGCGCCAGCAAGCTCGAGCGCTGGGGCGAGGGTCTCCTCGCGGTGGTCACCGGGGGCGACGGAGCCTGAGCCGTCCGGCGCCCCGCGCGGGTCGCGCCCGGGTCGTGGTGGTCACGAGCCGCGGCAGTCCCTCCCCGTGGGCGCCGTGACCGCGCCTCGTGACCCTCGCGCGTCCGGGTCGCGGACCGCCGCTGACGCCGCTGACGCCGGTCAGCAGGCGGGGTCGGTCCGGACCCGGCCGAGCGAGGGCCCCGACCGGACCTGCTTCCCGTGGTCGAGGGTCCACGCGCGCTGCCAGTCGGTGGTGAGGACGGTCGGGCTCATCGTCGACCGACGCTTGCCGACGAGGCTGATGCGCGGCGTCAGCGGCGCGCCGAGGTCGGCCACGTCGACCGAGCCGATCACGGCGCCGTCGTAGAACCAGGTCACGTGACGCCGACCCACCTCGACCGCGACGTTGCGGGGCTGGTCGGTGAGGCTGACCGCCTTGCGTCCCACCCGGGCCGTGCCGCCCTCGCGGGAGCGCACGCCGAAGCGCATCCCCCGCTCGCGCATGGTGAAGTCGGCGACCGTGACCACGGGACCGGTGCACGCGTCGATCGACGAGCCCTCGGGCACCAGCTCGACGCGCACGTCGTAGTCGGCGGCGCGGCCGCGGTCGGCCGAGGCCCGCAGCCGGAACTCCCACCGCCCCGTGCGCTGGGCGTTGCCGTCGAGGGTGGCGGTGGTGGTGCCGCGGTGGCGGGCCGTGGCGCCGGAGCCGCTCTGCAGGAAGAGGCCGCCGTTGACGTGCGCGGCGCGACCGGTGCCGTTGGAGGTGTCGCGCCACCCGCCCTCGAGCCGGCTGCCGCGGTAGGGACGGGAGGTGAGGGACTCCCCGAACTCCCAGGCGAAGTCGAACAGCGACGGACCCCAGCCCCAGCGGGAGCTGGCGTTGGTCGAGCCCGACGCGCGCCCGGCGGCGGTGAGGACGGCGTCGCCCGATGCCGCACGTGCGGGCTGCGCGTCGCTCTCCTGCGCCCGGGTCACGGTGAGCCGGGCCGGCACCGCTGCCGGTGTCGCCGTCGTCGTGACCGCGGGCGTGTCCGCGCGCGAGCCGGCGCCGCCGGAGGTGCCGCCGGAGGTGCCGCTGGGGGTGGTGCTGGGGGTGGTGCTGGACGTGGGGTCCGGAGTGGGGCTGGGGGCCGGGGGCGGCTCCGCGACGACCGTGAACGTGGTCGGGAACGACGCGAACCAGCCGATCCGGTCGCCGCCCTGCGTCCAGTCGTCCTGGCGGGCGCGGTAGACGTGGTTGCCGACCTCGGCCTCGGTGCGGGTGAAGAAGGCCCGCCCGCGTGCGTCGGTGGTGTCGGTGTCGACGGTGCGCCAGCGGTGTCCGTCGACGCGCTCCTGCAGCTCCACGCGACGACCGGGGAAGACCGGTGGGCGGCGTCCGCGGACCACCGGCGTCGTGTCCGCCTTCAGCACGAAGGGGCGGTCGACGTACGCCGCCGGGTGGCGTCGCCCGAGGGTCAGCACGACCTCCTGGGCGCGGGCCCGCAGCAGCCGCCCCGGGGTGACGCCGGAGGAGGAGGCCACGCGGTAGCTGATGTTCTCCATGGCCGGTGCGGGGAAGGTGAACCGGAAGGCCCCGGACCGGTCGGTCGTGCCGCGGGAGCCCTGGACGTCGGTCCAGACGTCGCCTGGACGGTTCATGTGGAACTGCAGACGGATCGCCTGCTTGCGTCGCGGACCCACCCGCCCGCTGAAGAGGAGCGCCTGCCCTCCGACGAACGCGTCGGGGCCCGTGCGCAGGTCGCCGGCCGGGCGGGGCGCCGTGGTGGCCCGCTCCGGCGGCGGCGCCGACCGGCCGGGGGCGCTGAGCACGACCGAGCCGACGCAGAGGGCGAGGAAGCAGGCCACGGCTGCGCCGGTGGCTCGTCGCCGGGACGGTCTGGACGCGAGCGGACCCGAGTCGCGCATGCAGGTCTCCTGAGGGGGGTCGACGGAGAGGGGCAGGTGGGACGGCGCCGGGACGACCCGAGGGCACGGGGCGCGGGGGCACCCCCGCGGGGGTCGGCCGACGACCGGAGCCACGGTACGTCGATCCGCGCCGGGAGGTGACCTTTCCCGGTGCTCACACCAGGCGCGGGTCGCCCTCGACCACGTCGACCACGTCGATGTCGACGTCGACCGCGCCCCGGGGATCGGGCCCGACGAGCGACACCAGGAGCTCCTGGACCTCCCCGCGCACCTCGGCGGCCTCCGAGCGGACGTCGGTGCCGTAGGAGCAGACGAGACCCAGTCGCACCCGGGTCACGCGCTCCTCGTCGACGTCCACCTGCACCGACGCCGGGGCGCTCGCGACGCGCCGCTGCGCCAGACGCCTCACCGCCGAGCGCACCACCCGGCTGGAGACCCAGGTGCGCGAGCCGTCGGGGTCGTGGTCGACGCCGCCGTCGGCGCGTCGCAGCAGGACCGGGTCGGCCGGCACGACGGTGCGCCGCACCCGCTCGAGCACGGAGCTGCGCACACCCTCGAAGCCGCCCGGGTCGTCCTCGCGCACGGCGCGCAGGGCGCGGTCGAGGAGCTCGCCTCCCACGACATCGGGCTGGTCGGCGCCGACGAGGTCGTCACCGTCGTCTCGCTGCGGCTCTACCGCCATCGCGCCATCCTCTCCGCCAGGGTCCGCCGTCCGCGGTGCAGGTGACCGCGGACGCTTCCGACCGGGAGGGCCAGCGCCTCGCCGATCTCGTCGTACGACATGCCCTCGACCTCGCGCAGCAGCCAGACCGCGCGCTGGTGCCACGGTAGTTCGTCCAGCGCCTGCTGCAAGGCCGCCAGCAGCTCGGCGTCGAGCACGTCCTGGAGGGGGTTGTCACTGGCCTCGGGCACGAAGCGCGACAGCAGGTCGTCGTTGATGGGCGTGGGACGCCGGTGGCGCTGCAGGTCCACCGCACGGCGGTGGACCAGCCGGAAGAGCCAGGTCTTGAGGCTGGAGCGGCCCTGGAAGGTGCCGAGGTCCTTCCACGCCGAGATCAGCGCCTCCTGGGTGACCTCGGCCGCGTCGGTGTCGTTGCCGCCGACGAGCCGCAGGGCGTAGCGGTACATCCGCGGACCGTAGCGGTCCACGATCTCGCGGAAGGCCTCGGCGTCACCCGCGCCGACGGCGCGCACCAGCGCTGCGTCGGAGGCTTCCTCCTCGGGAGGCTCGGCGGTCACCACGGCTCCATCCTGTCCAGGCAGGCCCACCGACCTCCCCACCCCAGTGGTCCCCACTCCTCGCGGAGACCGCGTGCTCCACATCACACCACCAGATCCGTGACGATCGGGGAGGACGGCGCGACTACCTGGTGTCAGACGCACGACGTGCGTGCACCGTCAGCGCGGGGACACCACCCGCGCAGCACGACGACCAGGGAACAGAGAGGTTCACCCATGACCGAGAAGAAGCCCGAGACCACCGCCACCACGACCACCGACGTCGCCACCCGCGGCACCGGCGCGCTCGCCAGCGAGCAGGGCCGCACCTCGATCGCCGACGCCGTCGTCTCCAAGATCGCCGGCATCGCCGCACGCGACATCAGCGGCGTGCACGCCCTCGGCGGCGGCACCGCCCGCGCCGTCGGCGCCCTGCGCGACCGCATCCCCGGCTCGCGCACCAACCTCAGCCAGGGCGTCGCCGTGGAGGTGGGCGAGCGGCAGGCCGCCGTCGACCTCGACCTCGTCGCCGAGTACGGCGTCTCCATCGCCGACCTCGCCCAGGCCGTGCGCCGCAACGTCATCGGCTCGGTCGAGCGCATGACCGGCCTGGAGGTGACGGAGGTCAACATCACCGTGCACGACATCTTCCTCGACGACGGCTCGGACGACGCCGACACCTCGGCCTCCAGCGCCCCGCGGGTCGAGTGAGCGCGTGACCGAGCAGCCGGAGGACCTCGGCGTCTCCGACCGGCACCCGGCCGGGTCGTCCGACGACGCCCCGGAGCAGGTCGACCTCGTCGCCGCGGCCGTCCTGGCCGTGCCCGGGGTGGCCGACCTGCACGGCGGCGTGCTCGGCGAGGTCGCGACCTACCTGCCCGGGCGCCGGGTCTCCGGCGTGAAGCTGCTGGAGCCCGGGGCCTCGGTCCACGTCGTGCTGACGTGGGGCGCCGCCGTGGCGACGACCACGGCCGCCGTGCGCGAGGTGGTCCGTCCCCTCGTGCCCGGACCGGTCCACGTCGTCGTCGAGGACGTCGAGCCCCCGGGCGGCGCGCCCCGATGAACGACCCCGACCTGCGCGCCCTGCGCCGCGAGGCCGCCCGGCGTCACCACCCCGACGTGGGTGGGGACGCGGCGACCTTCGTCGCGGTCATGCGATCGCTCGACGCCCTCGAGGCGGCGCGGGCGGCAGGGAGCACAGGGAGCACAGCGGGTCGCATCGCAGGAGGCACCCCGACCGCCGGGGTCGGGCCGTGGGGGGACGGCCCGGCCGCCGGCCCGGCGTCCGCCTCCACCGTCACCGTCACCTCGACCGCGGCGTCGCGGGCCAGACGAGCAGTGCGCACCACGAGCCGCCGGCTCGTGGGCGACGTCAGACGCCGCATCCCACGGTCGTTGCCCGGCTCTCGCCGCTACGGCCAACTCTGAAGGAGACACCACCATGACCACCTCCACCATCGGCCTCATCGCCGGACTGCTGCTGGCGATCGCCATCGTCGTCGGCGGCCTGCTCGGCCTGCTGCTCGGCGTCGTGCTGGGCGGAGCCGGCTACCTCATCGGCGGCCACGTCGACGGCGAGCTCGACCTGGGCGCGCTGGTGCGGGGCCGTCGTGGCTGAGCCCGCCCTCGCGCCCCCGGAGGACCGGGGTCGCCTCGACGTGCGCACGCGTGCCCTCCAGCACGTCGCGGAGCGCGCGGCGCTCGAGGCGCCCGGCACCGTGTTGCGCCGCCCGGCGATGGGCTCCGCCCTGGGGTCCTCGGTGGGGTCGGCCCTGGGTCGCCTCACCGGATCCGGCTCCCCGCACGCCACCGTCACCGTCCACGGGGCACGGGCCCGCGTCGAGGTGGACGTCGCCGCCGTGTGGCCCTGCGCCGTCTCGGACATCGCCGAGGGCGTGCGGGCCACGGTGCAGCGCGAGACCTCCCGCATCAGCGGGATCGACATCACGACGGTCGACGTCACCGTGCACCTCGTCGAGGCTGAGCCCGCCGACGACCACGGGCGAGGGGGGCGGGTCCAGTGAGCCGTCGCAACCCGCCCCGTGGCCGACCGGCCGTCGTGCCCGTGGCCCTGCTCCTCGCGCTGGCGCTCGTCGCGCTGGCCGTCGTCACCGTGCGCGACCTCGCCGTCGCCCAGGGGTGGACCGGCGGCAGTCCCTGGCTGCGCGACGCCGTGGACGGCCTCGACGGACTCGGCGCCACGACCGCGGTCGTGGTGACCGCCGCGGTGACCGGTCTCGTCGGGCTGGTGCTCCTCGTGCTGGCCCTCAAGCCCGCCCCGGTCACGCACCTGCCGGCCACCGCCGACGGCGACCTCTGGGTCTCGGCGCACGCCGTGGCCGCCCTGGCACGCCAGCGCGCCGACCGCAGCAGCGGCGTCGTCGGCGCCAGCGCCACGGTCTCCCGCCGTCATCGCGTGCGCGTCGAGGTCATCGCGCCGCGCGACACCGACCAGACCGTCGCCGGTGTGCGCGAGACCGTCGCCGCCGATCTCGACGGCTTCTCCCCCGCCCGCATCTCCGTCCACGCCCAGGAGGCACCGCGATGACCGCGCCCGCGAAGACCGACCGCCTGGTCGTCGCCCTCGTCGGGCTGGTGCTCGTCGCCGTGTCGCTGGCCCTCCTCGACTGGCGCTTCGGGTGGGTGCTGTCGTGGGGGGACACCCTCGACACCGCCCCCGTCGACGACGTCCTGGCCACCAGCTGGTGGCCGTGGGCCTCCGCCGCCGTGGGGATGCTGCTCGGCCTGCTCGGCCTGGCCTGGGTCCTGGCCCACCTCAGGCCGGCGTCGGTCCCGGCGCTCCGGCTCCCGGCGAGCGGCCCCGAGGGTCGCCTCGAGGTCGACCTCCGCTCGCTGGCCCACGCGACCGCCGCGCGCCTGGAGTCCCTCGCGCCGGTCACGGGCCTGTCGGGCACCGCTCGCACCCACCGGGGCTCGACCGTGGTCGAGCTGAGGGGCCGCGTCGAGGAGACCGCCGAGGTGCAGGAGCTGCGCGACGCCGTCACCACCGTGACCCGCGAGGTGGAGCAGGCCTTCCCGGCCGGCGACGTGGCGGTGCGCGTCGTGCTCGACAGCCCCAAGGCGGCTCGCCGTGAGCGCACCGACCGGGTGCGGGTGCAGTAGCGGACCCGATCGGCGCGACATCGACCCCCGACCCCTCGACCTGAGGGATCGGGGGTCGTTCGTCGTGCAGGTCACACCGTCGGCCCCCGGGGGTCTGGACCACTGCCCCCCTGCCGGGGTGAGTGGCTCCCCGACCGGGGCGAGGGGTGCGACCCTGGTGGGGCGACCCGTCCCCCACGGGCCGTGACCCGCCGGCCCTCCCCCGCACGACACCGGCCCGCACGACACCGGCTTCCCCGAGCCGGCGTACGGCACCGTCGCCCCCCACCCCACCCGCGCGCGACCACCCATCGTCCGCGACCACGACCGCCCCCGAGGTCTGCCATGTCCCACCTGCACCCCCTCCCGCCCCGCCGCGGGCTGCGTCGCGCCCTCGTGGCGACCGCGCTCGCCGCCGCCACCGTCGTGGGGCTCGGCGCGCTGCCGGCCGTCGCCGACGCGGCACCGTCCCCGGCCGCCGTCGCGGGCGCAGCAGCCGGTCCGCTGGCCGCGGACACCGTCGACAAGCCCGTGGCCACCGTCCTCGACCGTGTGTCGCGCACGACCCGCAAGGCCCGGGCGAGGACCCTGCCGGCCCGTGTCTTCGGCCTCGCCATCCCCGGCGCCCCCACGGAGCTGTCGGAGGCCGACGCCCTCGCCTCCAGCCTCGGCCGGCGCGCCACCCAGCTCACCTTCTACTCCTCGTGGCACTACGCCGCCGACTTCCCCACCGCCGACGCCCGCCGGGTCGCCTCGACCGGTGCCGTGCCGGAGGTCACCTGGGAGCCCTGGGACCCCGCTGTCGGCACGCCCGACCAGCCCGCCTACTCCCTCGACCGCATCGCCGGCGGCGCCTTCGACGCCTACGTCACGCGCTGGGCGCAGCAGGTGAAGGCCTACGGCGCTCCGGTCGCCTTCCGCTTCGCCCACGAGATGAACGGCAGCTGGTACCCCTGGTCGGAGGGCGTCAACGGCAACACCTCCGGCGACTACGTCGCGGCCTGGCGCCGGGTGGTCGGCATCTTCCGCTCGGTCGGGGCGACCAACGCGATCTGGACCTGGACCCCCAACGTGCCCTTCCCCGGGTCCGTCGCGCTCCCCGGGCTCTACCCCGGCGACCGGTGGGTCGACCGGGTCGGCCTCGACGGCTACAACTGGGCCGGACTCATCCCCTCCACCTCCTGGCAGTCCTTCGGGGAGGTCTTCGGGCCCGGCCTCGCCCAGCTCACCTCGCTGACGGCCAAGCCCGTCTTCATCGGCGAGGTCGGCTGCCCCGAGGGCGTGGGCGACAAGGCCGGCTGGATCCGTGACATGTGGACCTACCTCGACCAGCACCGCGAGGTGCGCGGGCTGACCTGGTTCCACTTCCAGAAGGAGGCCGACTGGCGCATCACCAGCAGCCAGGCCTCCCACGACGCCTTCCGGGCCGGCGTGGGCGCCTTCGCCTCCTGAGGAGGCCGACCGGCACCGACCCCCGTAGGGGTGGGGCCGCCGCCGCTGCTCGGCGCCTAGTTTCGACCCATGACCGAGAGCAACGAGAAGACCGAGGCCGTCCAGGCCGTCGTCGACCGCGTGACCTCCTACCAGGAGTCGGCCCCCGAGGGCACCGTCGAGGCCGAGCTGCGCAAGGGCCTCGGCGAGGCCGGCCTCGACCTGCCCGACGCCGACGTGACGGCCCTGGCCGAGGCGATCGAGGCCGCGGAGGAGGGCGACGGGCCGGTGCAGGCCGCGTCGGTGCTGTCCTGACCGGCGCAGCGCCCGAGGT
Source organism: Nocardioides sp. Leaf285 (assembly GCF_001422955.1). Lineage (NCBI taxonomy): Bacteria > Bacillati > Actinomycetota > Actinomycetes > Propionibacteriales > Nocardioidaceae > Nocardioides > Nocardioides sp. Leaf285. Next base: position 1,158,987 of record NZ_LMNH01000003.1, read on the forward strand.
GGGTTCCGGCGACGGTCCCGTCGCCGAGCACCGGCGCCCCGACGGCGTCAGTGACGCCACCGTCGAGGCCCTCGGCAAGATCTCCGAGGCCCTGGAGGCCGTCGAGGTGGCGCGCGGCCACCTCTACACCTTCCACCGGCTCTCCGGCACCGCCGACCTGACCCTCGGTGAGGGTGTCGAGCAGCTGCGCGAGGCCGGGCACTCCGAGCTGGCCGACCGCATCGAGCGTGAGCTCGTGGGCCGCAACGTGATCGAGGGCCGCTGGACCTTCCAGATCATGGAGGAGTACGACGACACCTACTGGTCGGTCTTCCGCGACCTCGAGCGCACCGCCCGCGAGGAGCTCGTCGGTGGGCGGCGACATCTCTTCGAGGCCGAGATGAAGGAGTCGGAGCGCACCCGCGGGCGACGCCACCACGAGGCCGCTCCCGACGACCGCGGGCCCCAGGCGCCCTGACCCGGCCCCTGACCCGGCACCTGACCCGGCACCTGGCCCACGGGCGCGGTGGTGACGGGCGCCACGAGACTAGGTTGGAGCCCATGGCACCTGCGATCCCGGCCCACGACCTGCTCGACGGCACGACGCTCCCGGCCGTCGGGTTCGGCACCTACCCGCTGCGCGACGACGAGTGCGTCGAGGCCGTCGGGTCGGCGATCGCGGCGGGCTACCGCCTGCTCGACACCGCGGTCAACTACGGCAACGAGGCCGCGGTCGGCGAGGCGGTCAGGCGGGCCGAGGTCGATCGTGACGAGCTGGTGGTGGCCAGCAAGCTGCCCGGTCGCGACCACGGCTACGACGAGGCGGTCGCCAGCGTCAGGGGCTCGCTGCGCGCCCTCGGGCTTGAGCGCATCGACCTGCACCTCATCCACTGGCCCAACCCGAGCGTCGACCGGTACGCCGAGGCCTGGCGCGCCCTGGTCGACCTCCAGCGCGACGGGCTGGTGCGCTCGATCGGGGTCTCGAACTTCACCGAGGCCCACCTGGTGCGGATCATCGACGAGACCGGCGTGACCCCGGTGGTCAACCAGATCGAGATGCACCCGCACTTCCCGCAGGCCCCGATGCGTGCGGTGCACGAGCGTCTCGGCATCCGCACGGAGTCGTGGAGCCCCCTGGGCAAGCGCAACGCCCCCCTCGACGAGCCGGCCGTCACCGGCCCCGCCGCCCGCCTGGGCGTCACCCCGGGTCAGGTGATCCTGCGCTGGCAGGTGCAGCTGGGCTCCGTGCCGGTGCCGAAGTCGGCCACCCCGGAGCGACAGCGGGCCAACCTCGACCTCTTCGGCTTCGAGCTCACCGACGCGGAGGTCGCCGACATCTCCGCCCTCGCTCGCGTCGACGGCCGGCTCTTCGGCGGGGATCCCGACACCCACGAGGAGATGTGATGGCGTCGGCCCCGCCGACCCCCCACCTCCGCGTCGACCTCGACCGCCTGCGCCGCAACGTCCGCCGCACCGCCGAGCGCGCCCGCAGCCTGCAGGTCTCGCTCCGCCCGCACGCCAAGACCCACAAGAGCGCCGAGATCGCCCGGCTGCAGCTGGTCTCCGGCGCCGTGGGCATCACCGTCGCCACCGTCGGCGAGGCCGAGGTCTTCGCGCGCCACGGCTGCACCGACGTCTTCATCGCCTACCCCCTCTGGCTCGACGACGACCGCGCCTCCCGCCTGCGCGACCTCTCCGAGATCTGCCGGCTGGCCATCGGCGTGGACTCCGTCGCCGGCGCCGCCAACGCCGGGCGTCGCCTCGGCGGGTCGGGGGTCGAGGTGCTCGTGGAGGTCGACTCCGGCCACCACCGCACCGGGGTGCCGGCGGACCGGGCCGGGGACGTCGCCGTCGCGGCCCGACGGGCCGGTCTCGTCGTGCGCGGGGTGTTCACGTTCCCCGGCCACGGCTACGCCCCGGGCGCCACCGCCGCGGCCGTGCGCGACGAGATCGAGGCCCTCCGCACCGCCCGCGACGCCCTGCTCGACGAGGGCATCGACGTGCGCGTGGTCTCGGGCGGCTCGACGCCGACCCTCGCCGCGAGCCTCGTGCCCGGTGCCGCCGACGTGGTCGACGAGCTGCGCCCCGGCGTCTACGTCTTCGGCGACGCCCAGCAGTGGGAGCTCGGCGTCGTCGAGCCCGCCGACATCGCGCTCACCTGCCGGGCCACGGTCGTCAGCCACGCCCACGGTCGCCTGGTGCTCGACGCCGGGAGCAAGGCGCTGGGTGCCGACCGAGCGGCGTACTCCTCCGGCTTCGGCCGGCTGCTCGACCACCCCGGCGCCCGGATCACCGCCCTCTCCGAGCACCACGCGACCGTCGAGCTCGGCGGCGCCGCCCTGCCCGCGCTCGGCTCGGTGCTCGACGTGGTGCCCAACCACGTGTGCTCCGCGGTCAACCTGGCCGACGACCTGTGGGTGGAGGAGGCCGGCGGCCTGCGCGCGTGGTCGGTGACGGCCCGCGGGCAGAACGGCTGAGCGCGCCGGGCCGCTCAGGCTGCTCTCACACCCGGCGCCTACGATCGGCGCCATGCGCACCCGACCCGCCCCCCGTGTCCTCGCCCGCCGCGCCGCGACCCGCCCCCTGGCCGCCGTCGCCGTCGTCGCCTGCCTCACCTCGCTCGCCGCCTGCGGGTCCGACGAGGAGCCGACGGCCGAGGACACCTCCGCCGCGAGCCCCGCCACCTCCGAGAGCGCCTCCGGCTCCCCCTCCGACGACGGGTCCGCCGCCGGGTCGGGCTCCTGCGACTACCCGCAGGACGGTCAGCCCGCCAAGGAGGTCGACCCGCCCGAGACCACCCCCACCGTCAGCGGCGAGGTGAGCGCCGACGTCGCGACCAGCGCCGGCGACATCGGCCTGACCCTCGACGCCGACGCCGCACCCTGCACCGTCAACTCCTTCGTCAGCCTCGCCGAGCAGGGCTACTTCGACGGCACCACCTGCCACCGCCTCACCACCGAGGGCATCTACGTGCTCCAGTGCGGCGACCCGACGGGCACCGGCACCGGCGGGCCCGGCTACACCATCCCCGACGAGCTGACCGGCGAGGAGACCTACCCGGCCGGCACCCTGGCCATGGCCAAGACGATGTACCCCGACTCCGGCGGCTCGCAGTTCTTCATGGTCTACGAGGAGTCGCCGCTGCCGCCGGACTACACCGTCTTCGGCACCATCGACGACGCCGGCCTCGACCTGCTCACCGAGATCGGCGACGAGGGCACCGACAACGGCACCGGCGACGGCGCGCCCGCCACGCCGGTCGACATCGAGAGCGTCACCGTCGGCTGACCGGCTCCGCGGCCCCGGGTGCCCGGTTCTGGGGGCCCGGTTCTGGGGGCCCGGTTCTGGGGGCCCGGTTCTGGGCGCTCGGTCCTGGGCCCTCGGTCCTGGGCGCTCGGTCCTGGGCGCCCGGGCTCAGTGGCCCAGGTCGCCCGCGGCGTAGGTGACCGGCTCGCCCAGGGTGACCGTGCGCCCCACCGTGCACAGGCGCTCCTGCACCATCTGCAGGGTGCGCGGCACGACCTCGCGCGCCCGGTCGCCCTCGGGGCCCTCGGGGAAGGTCACGTCGAAGGTGACCCGCAGGTCCACCAGGTGGTTGCCCTGCTCGTCGCGCACCTTGTGCCCCTCGGCCCGCGCCGCGAAGGACGCGAAGGGCGACCGCTTGCCGGTGACGTGGTCGAGGTCGACCGCCCCGCAGCCGACGAGGGCGGCGAGCAGCAGCTCGACCGGGGTGAAGTCGGGGTCGTCGCCCGACCCGACCGGCAGCACGCCACCGCGGCCGTTGGTGGCCTTGTAGCGGCGCTCCCCGATGCGCTCGAGGTCGACCGCCCGCCGGGTCGCGGGGTCTCGGCCCGGCTCGCCCACGTGGTCGGGGGTCGGGGCCGGGGGCTGCTGCGTGGTCTCGTCCATGGCAGCAGCCTCCCAGACACGCCCGGGAGGTCGTCCGGTTTGACCTCAGCGCCCAGCCGAGAGACGTTCGAGTGGTCCCCCCGCACCCCATCGGAAGGCGAGCACGTGCTCTTCCTGACCGAGAACGCCCAGTCCATCGTCACCGACCTCGCGGCCCAGCCGGGCCAGCCCGGCGCAGCCGGCCTCCGCATCGTCTCCGAGAGCGAGGTGGAGCCGGCGCTGCTGGTGTCGACCGCCGCGGCGCCCGAGCCGGGCGACGTCACCGTCGAGCAGGACGGCGCCACGGTCTACCTCGACCAGACCGCCGCGCTGCTGCTCGACGACAAGATCCTCGACGCCGCCGTGCACCCCGACGGCAAGGTCGAGTTCGCCCTGGCCGTGCAGCCGTAGGACCCGGCCCCGGCCCCAGGCGGGCCGGGGCCACGACGTACGACGGGCCCCCGACACCGGAGTGGTGTCGGGGGCCCGTCGTACGTCCGGGGCGCCGGAGTCCCTCCGGCGGCCCGGGCTCAGTCCTCGGCGGGCTCGAGGCCCAGGCGCACGCGTCGGCGGTGCGCCAGCAGGAGACCCAGGTTCCGCCGCTCGGTCGCCTCACGCTCGGGGCGGAACCTCGTCGAGGAGATCCCGTAGGCGACGTACAGCTGCGAGTTCATGGTGTCTCTCATCCCTTTCGCCCCGTCTCGGGGCTGGCGTCCGGTGTGCGGGTACCCGCACACCTGTCATTGGTCATCGTCGTTTTCGACTCTTACATCGTAGCGACTGCTACACACCGCACCTCATCCTCGAGGCTGTGATGTCGCGCACCCGTCGACGCCCTGCCAGCACCACCTCCGTCGCCCCTCGGGAGCCGGTGGCACCATCGAGGACATGACCACCGAGACCCGCGAGATCCACCTGGCCCGACGACCCTCCGGCGCGCCCGTGCCCGACGACTTCCGCCTCGTCACCACCACGCTCCCCGACCTCGGCGAGGGCGAGGTGCTCGTGCGCACCGACGTCATGTCGGTCGACCCCTACATGCGCGGACGCATGAACGACGCGAAGTCCTACGTGCCCCCCTTCGCCCTCGACGCCCCCCTCGAGGGGGCCGCGGTCGGTGAGGTCCTGGAGTCGCGCGCCGAGGGCATCGAGGTCGGCGACACCGTGCTGCACGGGCTGGGCTGGCGCGAGCACGCCGTGGTGTCGGGCAAGGCCGTGCGCACGCTCGACGTCTCCACGCTGCCCGCCTCGACCTACCTCGGCGTGCTCGGCAGCACCGGGCTGACCGCCTACGTCGGCCTCACCCGCATCGCCGAGATGAAGCAGGGCGAGACCGTCTTCGTGTCCGGTGCGGCCGGCGCCGTCGGCTCCTCCGTGGGCCAGATGGCGCGTCTGCTGGGCGCCGGCAAGGTCATCGGCCCCGCCGGCTCGGCCGACAAGGTCTCGTGGCTGACCGACGACCTCGGCTTCGACGCCGCCTTCGACTACCACGACGGCCGGGTGAGCGACCGGCTGGGCGAGCACGGCCCGGTCGACGTCTACTTCGACAACGTCGGCGGGGAGCACCTCGAGGCCGCCATCACGCACCTCAACGACTTCGGCCGGGTGGCCGTCTGCGGCATGATCGCGGGCTACAACGACCCGAGCCAGGCCGCGGGCCCCCGCAACATGATGATGGTGGTGCAGAAGCGGCTGCGGCTGCAGGGCTTCATCGTGACCGACCACTACGACCTGGCCTCGGAGTTCTACGAGAAGGCCGGCGCCTGGGTGGCCGACGGCTCGCTGAAGCACCGGGAGACCTTTGCCGACGGGCTCGACCACGCCGTCGAGGCGTTCCTCGGCGTGCTGAGCGGCGCCAACACCGGCAAGATGCTCGTGCGGCTCTGAGCGAGCCCCCCCCCCCCCCCCCCCCCCCCCCCCCCCCCCCCNGGGCCCGGACCAGGTGGTCCGGGCCCGCCGTCGTGTGTGCGGGTCGTGCTGTGCTGCGAGGGTGGTGCGGTCGCGTCAGCGGCGCACGCGGATGTCGACGTAGCGCTGGCCGTGGACGACCTCGTCGTAGGGACCGCTCTGGGTGACGAAGGAGCGTCGCAGGCCCTTGCCGTTGGCGTAGAGCTCCGCGGAGACCTCGTCGTTGCGGACCGGGTCGGCGTAGGCCTTGACGGCCTGGGCCACCGACTTGACGCGGTAGTTGTTGGTGTAGTCCGAGGCACCGCCCTGGACGACGAGGAAGGCCGAGCGCTTGGCGCGCGACGGGATCTTCACCGAGACCGGTGCGTAGGTGACGGTGTCGTCGGCCGCGGTGAGCACGGCGCGCAGGTCGAGGGTGCTCCCGGCCTTGGCCACCAGGTTGGTGCGGCGCCCGATCGTCGTCCACTCGCCGCCCTTGCGCTGCTGCAGACCAGTCACCTTGAGGGTGTCGGTGGAGGTGTCGACGTCGCTGTCGACGGTGATGTCGTCGACCTGGACGCCGTCGATGCGGCTCAGGGCGTAGGCGAGGTCGGCCAGCTCGAAGACCGACTCGAAGGAGATGTCGTAGTCCGAGACGTAGGTGTCGGCCGAGGAGATCTCGAAGGGCGCACCCAGCTCGTCGGTGCCGGTGATGGTCCAGCTCTGTGCCTCGGTGCCGGGGATGTAGGAGTCGAGCACCCGGTCGTGGTTGACCAGCAGCTGGCCGAAGACCGTGTCGGCGAGGAAGCGCTTCACGTAGGCGTCGCTGCTGCCGGTGCGCTCGCGGCCGTCGAAGCTGACCGTCGAGGCCACCGTGGTGGTGTCGGGCAGCGTGGCGAAGGTGCCGGTGATCCCGGTGGTGCGGTCGTCGGTGATGGTGCCGACGGCGGGGGCGATGTTGGCGACCTTGAAGGGCGCGCCCAGGCTGTCGGGCTGGACGTAGAGCGCGTCGGCCGGGTTGAGACCCAGCGTGGTCTCGCCGAAGAAGGCGAACGGGTGGCCGAAGCCCACCACCTCTCCGCCGCAGACCGAGGTGGCGGTGCCGACGGCGCCCGCGGTCACGTCGCCGTAGGACAGCGTGGTGGCGAGGTTGCCTCCGGCGACGATGGTCTCCTCGGTGGCGTCGGCCGCGGCCGCGCGACCCACGGCGCCGACCGCGTAGGTCTGCTCGGAGAAGTACTTCTTGTCGCTCTCGCGGACCATGTCGATGCGCTTCTGCGTCATCCCGCTGATGCCGACCGGCATGCGGAGCTGGCGGAAGCCCTGCTCGGCCTGGCTCGCGGTGACGTCGGAGCTCGCGGCGATCTGGCGGGCCGCGCGCGCGTCGACGTCGACGCGGCGCGTGCCGGAGGTGAGGTAGTCGTCCATCTCGGCGAAGGGGGTGATGCCCGCGATCGGCGAGGATCCCCACGACAGGCCGTAGGCGACGGCGCCGACCAGCTGGCCGTCGATGTAGACCGGCGAACCGGACATGCCCGACCAGATGCCGCCGGCCGCGTCGATGGCCGGCGAGGTGAGGTCGGCCATGATCATGTCGACGCCGGGAGCGATCCCGTCGTCGAGCACGCCGATGATCGAGCCCTCGAAGGCCTCGGGCGTGGTGCCCTCGGAGACGGTCAGGCCGGTCACCGCGGCGTCCGCGGTGATCTGCTCCTGGGGGTAGGTGGGGGTGCAGTCCTCGGCGGGCTCGGCGGACTGTGCCGGCCCGGAGGCGACGGCTGCGGCCCCGAGAAACAGTCCGGCTGCGGCGGTGCTGGCGACCAGGGCCCGGCCCCGGCGCGTGGTGCTGGGTCGCGTCATCGCGTCCTCATTCCTCCTGTGTGGCGAGGGCGCGGTCTGCGTCCCTCGTGAAGGGTGACGTGCTTCTCACCCTTTTGGTTGCACGCCGGGCCGGGCAGGTTGGTGACCGTGGCCCGATCGTGACCGTGGGAGGCACGTCCTAGGGTGAGGGAGTGAGCTCCGCCGACACCCCGACCGCCCCGCCGACCGACCCCACCGCCTCCGCCGAGGCCGCCGCCCCCGGTGGGCTCAAGCGCGCGGAGGCGGTCGCCCGCGCCGCGCTGCTCGACGTCGAGTCCTACGACCTGCGCCTCGACCTCGCCTCCGACACCGAGACCTTCGGCTCGGTCACCACCGTGAGGTTCACCTCGCGCGGCGGGACGACCTTCGTCGACCTGAAGCCGGCCTCGCTGCGCTCCGTGCACCTCGACGGGCACCCCGTCGACGTCGACCTCCTGCTACGCGGGCGCCTGCCCCTCGAGACCACCGAGGGTCCCCACGAGCTCGTCGTCGACGCGGTCATGGCCTTCCGCAACGACGGCGAGGGGCTGCACCGCTCGGTGGACCCCGCCGACGGGCGCCACTACGTCTACGGCATGTCCTTCATGGACGCCGCCCCGAGCGTCTTCGCCTGCTTCGACCAGCCCGACCTCAAGGCCCCCTACACGCTGCACGTCACCGCGCCCGAGGACTGGGTCGTGATCGGCAACGCCCCGGCCACCAACCCCGAGCCCGGCGTGTGGGAGCTCGAGACGAGCCAGCCGCTGTCCACCTACTTCGTCACCCTGGTCGCCGGGCCCTACCACCTCGTGCGCGACCAGCACGACGGCATCCCCCTGGGCCTCAGCGCACGGGCCAGCCTGGCCGCCGACCTCGACGCCGACGCCGAGGAGCTGCTGACCATGACCAAGCAGTGCTTCGACGAGTTCCACCGTCTCTTCGGCATCCGCTACCCCTTCGGCGACTACCACCAGGCCTTCGTGCCGGAGTTCAACGCCGGCGCCATGGAGAACCCCGGCTGCGTCACCTTCCGCGACCAGCTCGTCTTCTCCAGCAAGGTGACCCGCGGCCAGCGCATCCAGCGTGCGACGACCGTGGCCCACGAGATGGCCCACCAGTGGTTCGGCAACATCACCACCCCGCTGTGGTGGGACGACCTGTGGCTCAACGAGTCCTTCGCCGAGTACATGGGCAACCGGGTCACCGCCGACGTCACCGAGTACACCGACGCCTGGGTCTACAACTCCTTCTCGCGCCGGCAGTGGGGCCTCCTGGCCGACCAGCGGCCCAGCACCCACCCGGTCGCCGGCAACGGCGAGGAGGACGCCACGGCGGCCCTGCAGAACTTCGACGGGATCTCCTACGCCAAGGGCTCGAGCATCCTCAAGCAGCTCAACGCCACGATGGGCGACGAGGTCTTCCTCGCCGGCGCGGTCGACCACTTCCGCAGCCACTTCTTCGGCAACGCCACCATGCACGACCTCTTCGCGAGCTGGGAGCGCGCCGGAGCCGGCGACCTCTCGGACTTCACCCGCGGCTGGCTGGTCACCGCGGGGCCCGACCGCATCGTGCTCGACCGCTCCGCCGGCGAGCTGGTGCGCACGCCGCCGCCCGGCAGCCCGGCGGACCGGTCGCACACCTTCCGCGTCGCGACCGCCCGGGCGACGGCTCCGTCCGGCGGCACCGCCGGCACCGGCCCGTGGGCGCTGACCCGGGTCACCACCCGGGGCGGGCGCACGCCGTACGAGCCGGAGGCGGGGGCCGCGGTGGTGCTCGACCCCTACGACGACACGTGGGCCGTCGTCGAGCCCGACGGCGAGACGCTGGCGCAGCTGCCCGCGCTGCTCCCCCGCACCGACGACGCGCTGCTGCGGGCCGGGGTGTGGAACGGCGTGCGCAGCGGCTACCACCACGCCACGGTGGCGCCGGGGGCGGTGGTCGACCTCGTCGAGGCCTGGCTGCCGACCGAGGACAGCGACGCGGCCATCGCCTTCACCGTGCCGTGGCTGCTGCGCGACGTGCTGCCGCTGACCACCGACGGCGACGACGCCGCGGCGCGGGTGCACGAGGCGGGGCTGGCCGGGGCGCTCGCCGCTCCCGCTGGCTCGACCCTCCAGCTCGCCGCCTTCCAGGCCGCCGCCGCCACGGCACCCGCCGACCGCCTCCAGCACTGGATCGCCGGCGAGGGACTGCCCGACGGCGTCGAGGTCGACGACGAGCTGCGCTGGCGCCTGCTCGTGCGGCTCGCCGCGCTGGGCGCCACCGACCGGTCCGCTCTCGACCGCTGGCTGGCCCAGGAGCCCACCACCCGCACCCGTGTCGAGCACGCGAGGGCCGTCGCGTCGCTGCCCGAGGCCGCCGCCAAGGAGTTCGCCTGGGAGCGCTTCACCGGTGCGGTCCCCGCCACCAACTACGAGCTCGAGGCCGCCGGCCTCGGGATGTGGCGCCCCGGTCAGGAGCACCTGACCGAGCCCTACGTCGCCCGCTACCTCCAGGCGCTCCCCACCATCGCCGAGGTCCACCAGGGCTGGGTGCTCGGCCAGGTCGTCACCGCCTTCTTCCCCCTGACCTCGCTGCGCGACGAGACCGTCGCGGCGCTGCACGCCGCGGCCGACGCCCCGGGCCTCGACGCCACCGTGCGCCGCCGCGTCGTCGACGCCACCGACGACCTCGAGCACCGCCTGGCCGTCGCCCGGGCCTTCGGCGCATGAGCGGCGCAGCGCGCGGCCTTCCCGGTGCCCGCGCCCGGCGTCCCGGACCCACCGTCCGCACGCGGGTCGAGGAGCACCGAGCCGGCCCTGACGGCGAGGGGCCCGACGAGGTCCGCCGCCACGAGGACCGGCTGGTCACCGAGGAGCCGCTCGAGATCCGGCTCGCCTGGCCCGGCGCCGAGGCCCACCGGGCCTGGGTGACGATGCGGACCCCCGGTCACGACTTCGAGCTCGCGGCGGGGTGGGCCGTGCACGAGGGACTGCCCGGGCCCGCCGGCATCGCGGGCATCGCCTACTGCACCGACGTCGACCTCGCCCCGGAGCAGGAGTTCAACGTCGTGACCCTCACCCTGGCCGAGCCCCCGGCCCGGCCGCCGGGCCACCGCCACGACGCCCTCTCGGCCGGGTCCTCGGCCTGCGGCGTCTGCGGCGCCGACAGCGTCTCGGCGGTGCTCGACATCGCGCGCGGCGCGCGCTGGGAGGGCGCCACGCCGACCGCCGACGTCGTGCGCCGTCTGCCCGACCTGCTGCGCGAGCGGCAGCCGGTCTTCGCCCGCACCGGCGGCATCCACGCCGCCGGGCTCTTCACCGCCGACGGCGAGGCGGTCCTGGTGCGCGAGGACGTCGGTCGCCACAACGCCGTCGACAAGGTCAGCGGCGCCCGGGCGATGGCCGGGGAGCGACCCGGTGGCGCCTGCCTGGTGGTGAGCGGACGTGCCGGCTTCGAGCTGGTGCAGAAGGCGGTCACCGCCGGTTTCGGCTCCCTGGTCTCGGTCGGTGCCCCGACCAGCCTGTCGGCGCAGCTGGCCGCCCAGAGCGGCCTGGAGCTGTGGGGCTTCACCTCGCCGCGGCGTACCGTGCGCTACGTCTGAGCCCTGTCACCGCCGGTCACCGGCGGCCGTCGGCGCATTGTGACGTTGCCCGCTCCGGCGGTGTCTGACCCAAGGGGGTGGGCGGATCCCGGCCCGCGCCTGCCTAGCGTGGAGTCGTCCCTCATCCGCGACACCAGAGGAGCACGACCCCATGAGCACCACCGCCACCCTGTCCGTGCCGACCCCGAGCGCTGCGTTCGAGACCAGCACCGTGGAGCGCCGCGCCGTCGGTGAGCACGACGTGCTGATCGACATCGCCTACAGCGGCATCTGCCACTCCGACATCCACCAGGCCCGCAACGAGTGGGCCGAGGGCATCTTCCCGATGGTCCCGGGCCACGAGATCGCCGGCACCGTGGCCGAGGTCGGCCCGGGCGTCACCAAGTACGCCGTGGGCGACCGTGTCGGCGTCGGCTGCTTCGTTGACTCCTGCCGCGAGTGCGAGAACTGCCGCGCCGGCGAGGAGCAGTACTGCCTCAAGGGCGAGGTGCCGACCTACAACGGCAAGGACTACGACGGCGTCGAGACCTACGGCGGCTACAGCAAGCAGATCGTGGTCCACGAGGACTACACCCTCGGCATCCCCGAGGGCATCGAGCTGGACGTCGCCGCTCCCCTGCTGTGCGCCGGCATCACCACCTACTCCCCCCTGCACCACTGGGGCGCCGGGCCGGGCAAGAAGGTCGCCATCGTCGGCATGGGCGGCCTGGGCCACCTCGGTGTCAAGATCGCCGCGGCCATGGGCGCCGAGGTCACCGTGCTCAGCCAGTCGCTGAAGAAGGAGGAGGACGGCCGCCGTCTCGGCGCCGACCACTACGCCGCGACCTCCGACCCCGAGACCTTCGAGTCCCTCGCCGGCACCTTCGACCTGATCGTCAACACCGTGGCCGCGACGCTGCCGGTCGACAAGTACCTCTCGCTGCTGCGCCTCGACGGCGCGATGGTCAACGTCGGCATCCCCGCCGACGCCGACACCTACCACGCCTTCTCGCTGGCCGGCATGCGTCGCAGCCTGGCCGGCTCCAAGATCGGCGGGATCCGCGAGACCCAGGAGATGCTCGACTTCTGCGCCGAGCACGGCATCGGGGCCGAGGTCGAGGTGCTGGCCCCCGAGCCGGCCGTGATCGACGAGGCCTACGAGCGCGTCGTGGGCAGCGACGTCCGCTACCGCTTCGTCATCGACATGGCGGCCCTCGAGGGCTGAGCGGCGACCTCTCGTCGCCGCCCCCGTGGCGGCGACCGCACGGCCCCGGGACCCCGTCCCGGGGCCGCGCGGCGTGGGTCCCCCGCAGTGTCGGCGGCCCCTCGTAGGTTCTTCCCATGCGCATCCTGCACACCTCCGACTGGCACCTGGGCCGGTCGTTCCACCGCGAGGGGATGCTGACCCACCAGGCGGCCTACGTCGACCACCTGCTGGCGGTCGTCGAGTCCGAGCAGGTCGATCTCGTGGTGCTGGCCGGAGACGTCTACGACCGTGCGCTGCCGCAGGTCGACGCGGTGCGCCTCGCCGACGAGGCGCTCTCCCGGCTGGCCGCGTCGCGGGCCCGGGTGGTGGTCACCAGCGGCAACCACGACTCCGCCCAGCGGCTCGGCTTCAGCGCGCGCCTCATCGACGCCGCCGGCGTGCACCTGCGCACCGACCCCGCCACCGTCGGGCGCCCCGTGCTGCTCGAGGACGAGTACGGTCCGGTGGCCGTCCACGGCCTGCCCTACCTCGACCCCGACGCCGTGCGCGAGCCGTGGGGCCTGACCTCCCGCTCCCACCAGGCGGCCCTGACCGAGGCCGTGCGGCGCGTGCGCGCCGACCTGGCCGGGCGTCCCGGCACCCGGTCGGTCGTGCTCGCGCACGCCTTCGTCGCCGGCGCCGAGCCCAGCGACTCCGAGCGCGACATCAGCGTCGGCGGCGTCTCGCTGGTGCCCACGTCGGTCTTCGACGGCGTCGACTACACCGCGCTCGGACACCTGCACGGCCGTCACACCCTCACCGACGCGGTCCGCTACAGCGGATCGCCCCTGGCGTACTCCTTCTCGGAGGCCACCCACCGCAAGGGGTCCTGGCTGGTCGACCTCGGCGCACCCGCGGCGCCCGGCGAGGGCACGGCGAGGCTGTCGGCGCAGTTCGTCGACGCCCCGGTGCCCCGCCCGCTGGCCCGGTTGCGGGGCGAGCTGGAGACCCTGCTGAGCGACCCGCGACTCGCCGAGCACGAGCAGTCCTGGGTGCAGGTCACCCTCACCGACGCGGGCCGCCCCGCGCAGGCCATGGAGCGGCTGCGGCGCCGCTTCCCCCACACCCTCGTCCTGGGCTTCGACAGCACCCCCGTCACGGTCGGAGCGGTGCCGTCCAGCCGCACCCAGGGCCGCAGCGACCACGACATCGCGCTGGAGTTCATGACCGCGATGAGGGGCGAGGAGGCCTCCCCGGCCGAGCGGGCGCTGCTGCGGCGCGCCGTCGACGCCTGCTGCGACGACCCCGACCTGGATCCGGTGCAGCGCCCCGGCGACCACGGGTCCGACCAGGAGTCCGACCACCGGGCCGACCCGGAGATGCTGCTGGCCGCCTCCGCGGCCGCGGCCGACGGGCGGCTCTTCTGATGCGGCTGCACCACCTCGAGGTCACCGCCTTCGGCCCCTTCGCCGACACCGTCTCCGTCGACTTCGACGAGCTCTCGGCCGCGGGCCTCTTCCTGCTCACCGGCCCCACCGGCGCCGGCAAGACGAGCGTGCTCGACGCCGTGTGCTTCGCGCTCTACGGCGACGTGCCCGGCGACCGCAACGCCGCGCGCCGACTGCGCTCCGACCACGCCGCCGAGGGCGTGGCGCCCCGCGTCGAGCTGGAGGCCACGCTCTCCGGACGCCGCTTCCGGATCACCCGCTCCCCGCAGTGGGAACGGCCCAAGCGGCGCGGCACCGGCATGACCACGCAGCAGGCCAGCGTCGTGGTCGCCGAGCGGGTCGGTGGTCAGTGGACGACCCTGTCGACCCGGCTCGACGAGACCGGCCAGCTCGTGACCGGCCTGGTCGGCATGAACGTCGCCCAGTTCACCCAGGTCGCCATGCTCCCGCAGGGCCGCTTCCAGGCTTTCCTCCGCGCCCGCTCCGAGGAGCGCCACCGGCTCCTGCAGCAGCTCTTCCGCACCGGCCGCTTCGAGGACGTCGAGCGTTGGCTGCGCGAGCACCGCACCGCGCTGCGCCGCGACTCCGAGTCGCGCCGCGAGGGCGTCGCCGACCTGGTCAGTCGGGTCAGCGAGGCCGCTGACGCCGCGCTGCCGGGCCTCGCACCTGGAGCCGCCGATGCAGACGCCCCGCCTGACGCCGCGCCCGGCGCAGCCCCGGGCGCTGTCACCGGGTCCGGCGCCGCCAGGACCGCCGACACGACCGTCGACACGGTGCCGGGCCTCGACCTGCTGGCGGCCGACGGCACCCTGCTGGCGTGGGGTCGCGACCTGCGCGCGCTGGCGACCTCGTCGCTGGCGGCGACCACCGAGGCCGTGGCCGCGGCCGCGCTCGGCGAGCGCGAGACCCGGGAGGCGCTCGAGCGCGCCCGGCTCGGGGCCGAGCGGGACCGTCGCCGCCGCGTCGCCGAGTCCGAGCACCGCCGACTGGTCGCCGAGGAGCCGGCGCAGCAGCGACGCAGGGTGCGGCTCGCCGAGGCCCGGCGGGCCGCGGCCGTGGCGCCCCTCCACCGCTGGGCCGAGGAGAGCGCCCTGGCGGCGGACGGCGCGGAGCGGCGGGCAGCAGCGGCCCTCGGCGCGCTGTCCGACGGTGACCGGCGCGGGCTGTCCGACGAGACGTCCACCCCGTGCACCGGTGCGTCCACCGGACCGTCCGCCGACGACCTGGCGCAGCGCGAGGCCGCGGCGGTCGACGCTGCGGCACGTGTCACCGCGCTGGTGCCGCGCGAGGAGCGCCTCGTCTCGGCGCGCCGCCTCGAGGAGCGGACCGGTGCCGCGCTGGAGTGTCTGCGAGCCGACCTCGCCCGTGACGCCGAGCAGGCCGCAGCGCTCCCGGCCCTCCTGGCCGCGACGCGCGAGCGTCTCGACGCGGCCCGCGCCGCCACCGCCCTCCTCGGCGTCGTCCGGGCCGACCTCGACCAGACCACCGCACGGCTCGAGGCCGCCCTCGAGGCCGCCCGCCTGGAGACGTCGGCCGCCCAGGCCCATGAGGTGTGGCTGGAGGCGCGCGAGTCCACCGGCCAGGCCCACGAGCACCTGCTCTCCGTGCGCGAGGCCCGCATCGAGGCCATGGCCGCCGAGCTCGCCGGCGCCCTGGCCGTCGGCGGCTGCTGCCCCGTCTGCGGCTCCGCCGAGCACCCGGCCAAGGCCGTCGCCGCCCCCGGCTCGGCCGATGCGGCGGCGGAGAAGGAGGCACAGCGCGCGCTCGACGACGCCAAGGCCGACGAGCACGTGCGCGAGTCGCACCTGCGTGACCTGAGGACGCGCCACGCCCTCGCCCGCGAGCGGTCGGGCGGGGAGGCCCTCGAGGCGCTCGAGTCCCGCGCCGCCGCGTTGCGCGAGCAGGCCACGACCGCCGCGGCGGCCGCAGCGGAGGTCGAGGCCCTCCAGACCGAGGAGCGTCGCCTCGAGCAGCGGCGTGGCGACCTCGCCGACCGCCTCCAGGCGGCGCACGCCGCGGTGGCCGACCACGAGGCCACGGCCCGCGCGGTGACCGCCGAGATCGCCGAGATCCGCTCCGAGATCGCCGCCGTGCTCGAGCGCGTCGGTCGCCGCGACGTCGGCAACGACGGCAACGACGGCGACGACAACGACGGCGACGACGACGGCGAGCCCGGCGACCTGGGCTCGCTGCTGGCCTCGTTGCGCGGCGAGGCCGAGCGCCTCCGCGAGGCACGGACGGCGCTCGAGGACCTCGAGCGGGGGCGCGACGCTGTCGCCGACGCCCGGACGCGTCTGGCCGAGACCGCGGCCGAGGCCGGTTTCGCCGACCCGGGCGCCGCTCTGGCGGCGGTGCTGGAGGAGCCCGAGGTGGAGCGGCTGGCCGATGCCGTCGACGCCCACGACCGGGCGCTGACCCGGGTCGAGGACGAGCTGCGCGACGTGGGTCCCCGTGACGGCGCCGACACCGACCCCGCCGCCGCGCAGAGCGCCTGGGAGGCCGCGGAGGCCGAGCTCCAGTCGGCGCGCGCGGTGGCCGCCACCTGGACCACGCGCTGCGGTCGGCTCACCGACCTGGTGCGAGAGCTGGAGCGTGCCCTCGAGCAGTGGGCGCCGGTGCGCGAGCGGCTGGAGCTGGCGACGGGGCTGTCCACGTTCGTCGAGGGCAAGGCCGCCGACAACGCCCTGCAGATGCGGCTGTCCGCCTACGTCCTCGCCTACCGGCTCTCCCAGGTGGTGGCCGCGGCCAACGAGCGGTTGGCCCGGATGTCGGACGCTCGCTACGCCCTGGAGCACTCCGGGCGCCGCGGCGCCGGTGAGACCCGCGGCGGGCTCAGCCTGCTCGTGCGCGACGACTGGTCCGGGGAGTCGCGCGACCCCGCGACACTGTCGGGCGGGGAGACCTTCGTGGTCTCCCTCGCCCTGGCCCTGGGCCTGGCCGACGTCATCACGCAGGAGACCGGCGGCGCCGACCTCGACACCCTCTTCGTCGACGAGGGCTTCGGGTCGCTCGACGCCGACACCCTCGACGACGTCATGGACGTGCTCGACTCGCTGCGCGACGGGGGACGCGTCGTGGGCGTCGTGAGCCACGTCGGCGAGATGCGCGACCGCATCACGGCCCGCCTCCAGGTGAGCAAGGGACGGTCGGGGTCGACGCTGGCCGTCAGCCGCTGACCGGTCCGTCGCGGCCGCGGCGTCGGTCGCGGCCGACCTGACCGTGGCGGCCGCCCCGGTCGCCGGCGGCCCGGCGCGGCCCCGGGGACGACGCGTCCCGGCTCAGAGCATCTGGGTCCACGCGCTGAGGTCGAGACCCCAGTCGTCACGCAACCGGGGCAGCTGCGGGCCGTACATCACCCGCAGCGAGTCGCTCAGGCCCTCGGGCCAGTCCCACTCGACCCGGCTCGAGGAGGTCGACTCGCGCTCGACCTGCGCCAGCGGCACGGGCTCCACGCCGAGGGCCCGCCACACCGCGTCGACGGCGGGCTGGGGGTCGCGTCGCACCTGCTCGTAGACCATCACCGTGAGTCGCTCGCGCCCGATCGCGGCGGCCCAGGTGTCGAGCTGGTCGGCGTAGAAGCCGCTGAAGGTCTGCATCGTGATCTGCAGCGGGTAGGGCCACGACTTGCCGCGTGTGCCGGCCCACCGCATGGCGCTGCGGAAGCGCTCGATGGGGTCGCGCAGCAGCACCAGCACCGGCACCTCCGGGGCGAGGTGGGCCGCGGCGTAGGCCGGCAGCGAGGCGTGGCGCAGGTACTGCGGGGTGAACTCACCGCGACGCAGGCCGTCGGCGGGGAAGAGGTCGGCGTACTCCTGGGCCGGCACCAGGCCGTCGGCGACGCGGTGGAAGAGCTGCTGCTCCTTCTTGCCGTTGGTGCCGAGACCCACCTCCGGATGCTGGGTCAGCAGCTCGGTGAACCAGGTGGTGCCCGAGCGCTGGGCACCCAGCCCGAGCCAGGCGGGGCCGGTCGGCGGCGCGGGGCGGCGACGACCCGGCAGCCAGCGGGAGACGGGGCGCTGTTCCATGGCGCTCACCCTACTGACGGGCGGCGCCCACGGGCCGCGTCGGCTAGGTTCGGCGCCATGAGTGCCGCGCGACCCGACCAGGCCAGGCTCGATCCGACGTTCCTGGCGCTGCCCTTCCGGTCGCTGGGCGAGACCGCCCTCGCGCGGGCCGCCGAGCTGGGGGCCACGCACGCCGACTTCCGCTTCGAGCGGGTGCGCTACCAGTCGCTCGCGGTGCGCGACGGGGTGCTCCAGGACGCCAGCGACAGCGAGGACCTCGGCTTCGCCGTGCGGGTGGTGCACCGCGGGTCCTGGGGCTTCGCCTCCGGCGTGGTGCTGACCCCCGAGGAGGCCCGCCGCGTGGCGGAGACCGCGGTCGGGGTGGCCGAGGTCGCCGCGAGCATGACCGCGGAGCCGGTGGTGCTGGCGCCCGAGCCGGTGCACGACGACGTCACCTGGGTCTCCTCCTACGCCGTCAACCCGCTCGACGTGCCGGTGGCCGACAAGGCCGCGCTGCTCATCGGCTGGACCGACCGGCTGCGCCGCTCCCCCGCCGTCGAGCACGCCTCCGCGCACCTGGCCCAGGTGCAGGAGAACAAGTACTACGCCGACCTCGCCGGCACCCGCACCACCCAGCAGCGGGTCAGGATGATGCCCGGCTTCGAGGCCATGGGCTCCTCGGCCGACACGTTCGACTCCATGGCGAGCATCGCCCCGCCGGTGGGCCGCGGCTGGGAGTACTGCACCGAGGGCCCCTGGGACGGCGGCTGGGACTGGGACTCCGAGCTCGCCGAGGTGCCCGAGCTGCTGGCCGAGAAGCTCGCCGCGCCGGGCGTCGAGCCCGGCGTGCACGACCTGGTCGTCCACCCCTCCAACCTCTGGCTCACCATCCACGAGTCCATCGGCCACGCCACCGAGCTCGACCGTGCGCTGGGCTACGAGGCCAACTACGCCGGCACCTCCTTCGCCACCCCCGACCTGCTGGGCACGCTGCGCTACGGCTCCCCGGTCATGCACGTCACCGGCGACCGCACCGTCGAGCACGGTCTGGCCACCACCGGGTGGGACGACGAGGGGGTGGAGACCCAGGAGTGGGACATCGTGCGCGACGGGGTGCTCGTCGGCTACCAGCTCGACCGGCCGATGGGGCCGATGCTGCCCGAGCTGAACGGCGGACGCTCCAACGGGTGCGCCTACGCCGACTCCCCCGGGCACATCCCCGTCCAGCGCATGGCCAACGTGTCGCTGCAGCCCGACCCCGAGGGGCCGACGACCGAGGAGCTGATCGGTCGCGTCGAGCGCGGCCTCTACGTCGTCGGCGACAAGTCGTGGTCGATCGACATGCAGCGGTTCAACTTCCAGTTCACCGGCCAGCGCTTCTACCGCATCGTCGACGGCGAGCTCGCGGGTCAGGTCCGCGACGCGGCCTACCAGGCCACGACGACCGACTTCTGGGGGTCGATGGAGGCCGTCGGCGGCCCCGACACCTGGGTGCTCGGCGGCGCCTTCAACTGCGGCAAGGCCCAGCCCGGACAGGTCGCGGCCGTGAGCCACGGCTGCCCCACCGCCCTCTTCCGGGGCGTGCGCATCCTCAACACCACCGACGAGGCGGGTCACTGATGTCGAGCACCTCCCCCACTCCCCAGCAGCTCGTCGAGCACGCCCTGGCCCTGTCGGAGGCCGACGACTGCGTCGTGGTCGTCACCGACGCGACCAGCGCCAACCTGCGCTGGGCCACCAACACGCTGACGACCAACGGCGTCATGCACCGCATCTCGGCCACCGTGGTGTCCTTCGCCCGCACCGCCGACGGCGTGGCCGCCGCCCCCGTCTCGGGCAGCGCCGGATCGCTGGGGCAGGTGGCGGCGCTCGTGGCCGCCGCCGACGCCGCCGCGCGGCTGGCCTCGCCCGCCGAGGACGCCGCCGACCTGGTCGCCGAGCGGGTGTCCCCCGACTGGGACGAGGCGCCCGTGCCGACCGACATCGGTGTCTACCGGCTCTTCGCCCCGGCGCTCGGGGAGGCCTTCGCGCGAGCGCGCGCCGAGGACCGCCTGCTCTACGGGTTCGTCAACCACGAGATGACCACCACCTACCTCGGCTCGTCGACCGGGCTCCGGCTGCGCCACGTGCAGCCGACCGGGCACTACGGCTGCACCGGCAAGCCGACCGACCTCTCGCAGAGCGCCTGGGTCGGCGGCGCCACCCGCGACTTCACCGAGGTCGACGCCCTGGAGATGGACGCGACCCTCGCCCGCCGTCTGGGCTGGGGCGCGCGGCGCGTCGACCTCCCCGCCGGGCGCTACGACACGATCCTGCCCCCCGGCTCGGTGGCCGACCTCATGATCGACGCCTACTGGTCGGCCGGTGCACGCGTCGCCCACGAGGGCCAGTCGGTCTACAGCCGCCGCGGCGGCGGCACCCGGATCGGCGAGCAGGTGGCCGCGCGGGGCGTGCGGCTGTTCTCCGACCCGGCCCACCCCTCGCTGCCGTGCTCCCCCTTCGAGGTGGCGACCTCCTCGGGCAACGAGTCGTCGGTCTTCGACAACGGCCTGCCGCTGGGACGCACCGACTGGATCCGCGACGGGGAGCTGGTCTCGCTGCTCCAGACGCGTCACTCCGCGGCCATGACCGGGCAGCCGGTCACCCCGGGCATCGACAACCTGGTGCTGGAGGTCGACGGCGCGACCGGCAGCGTCGAGGACCTCGTCGCCGGCACCGAGCGCGGCCTGCTGCTGACGTGTCTGTGGTACATCCGCGAGGTCGACGCCCAGTCGCTGCTGCTCACCGGGCTGACCCGCGACGGCGTCTACCTCGTCGAGGGCGGCGAGATCACCGGGGTGGTCAACAACTTCCGCTTCAACGAGAGCCCGGTGGACCTGCTCGGCCGCTTCAGCCACGCCTCCGCGACCGTGCCCAGCTTCAGCCGGGAGTGGGGCGACGACTACTTCAGCCGCACCGCCACCCCGGCCCTGCGCGTGCCCGACTTCAACATGTCCAGCGTCTCCCAGGCCCTGTGACCGCTCGCGCTCAGGCGAGCGCGCGCGCCTGCTTGCGCAGCCGTGAGCGCGTGCGCGGCCAGGCGTCGAGGAAGGCCGTCTCGAGCTCCTCGGCCCGCGCCTGCTCGCGGGCGTGCAGCACGCCGTAGGTGAACGCGCTCTCCCCCGCCGCCGTGGCGGCGCGCGCGAGGTCGAGCAGGTGCCGCCGGGTGATCTCGGTGTCCTGACGCTCGCCGAGCCGCTGCGTGATCGCCTTGGCGGTCCTCGTCAGTCGCCTGGCCCGCTTGCCCCACGCCGGCTCGAGCACCTCGGCGGCGTAGCGCAGTCGCTTCGCGGCCTTGCGGGCGTCGTGCCAGGCCTCCTCCACCTCGCGGCGCACCTCGACGCCCGCGGGGTCGTCGTCGGACCGCGCCAGCCGGTCGAGACCGTCCACGACGCGCTCGACCGCCTTCTCCACCCGGGCGACGTCGCGGTCGACCCGCGGCACCGCGACCTTCCGGGCGGGCAGCTGGGCCCCCTCGGCCAGGGGCGGGCGCACCGCCAGCTCCTGCAGCACCGGCCACAGCGCCCGGCAGCGCGGCGAGTCGAGCACCGCGACGACGTCGGCGCGGCGGCTGGCGCCGTAGGCGGAGCGCAGCCGGCTGCGCACCGGGCCGACGACCTGCTCGGCCGGCAGGTCGACCACCCGCTGGCGCAGCAGGTCGTGGACCACCTCCGCGTCGCGCGCGCCGCCGAGCTCGCCGGCCAGCCACCGCAGCTCCGCGCGCACCGGCTCGGTGACCTCGCGGTCCAGCAGCGGGCGGTAGGTCGCGAGCGCCGACCGGATCCGGCGACACGCCACACGCGCCTGGTGCACGCCTCGGTCGCCGCCGCGGCGGATCTCGGTCTCGCGGCGCAGCAGCTCCTCGACCTGCTGCTGCAGGCGGAGCTCGACCAGCCGTCCGGCGGGCTTCCCCCGGCCGGGGCGTCCCGGCGCCGTGGCGGCACGGGCGAGGGCCTCACCGAGCACCACCTCGATCTTGCGCGACACCGCCGCGACCTCGACGCCCAGCTCGGCGAGGTGCTCGTCGGCCGCCTCGAGGAGGTCGGTGCCGGCCGTGACCAGCTCCAGCTCCCACTCCCGCCACACTGTCACCGCCCCGGGTGACGTCTCGCCGGCCAGGCCCGGGCCGGGCGATCCCGTGACCTCGTCGTCGACCAGCTCGGCCAGCACCGCACCGTCGGCGTCGAGCAGCTCCTGGGTCGTACGCCGGGTCAGCACGGTGGCGACCACCACGAGCGGCGCCTCGCCCACGCGCGCCGCCACCAGCGTCCGCAGCTGCTGGGGCGGCGTCGTGCCCGTCGTGAGGGGACGCCGCAGCTCGTCGCGCCCCTCGCCGACCGGCAGCTTGAGGTGCCAGCCCGCGTCGGTCCCGCCCATGCGCCGACGCAGCGAGATGCCCGCCCGCACCAGGCGCAGGTCGGGGGTGTCCACGTAGGCCGCCTCGAGGTCGGTGACGACGGGCGGCCCCACCTGCGCCACCCCGGGGAGCTCGGTCAGGTCGGGCACCGGAGCCTGCGGCGGAGGGGTGTAGGTGCGCTCGATCTCGTGGTGGGCCATGTGCCAGGTCTACCGCACGCGTGGGTGCTCCAGGGCCTACAGTTCCTCCGGCCGCTCGGCGGGAGCGGCCGGGAAAGGAACCATGAGGACCACCCAGGGCCGCCGTCGCGCGGCCGTCGTCTCCACCCTCGCCGGCCTGCTCGGCGCCACCCTCCTCGGCCCGGCGGTCGCGCCCGCCCAGGCCCGCGACGTCGCGGCTCCCCTCGCAGCCGACGACACGGCATCGGTGTACTTCGGTCAGACCGTGTCGGTCCCGGTGCTGCGCAACGACGTCGACCCGCAGGGCGAGACCTTGGCGGTGTGTCGCGCCAGCGAGGCGGTGGGCGCGCTGAACGGGCTCGACATCGACACCTCCGTCGTCGACGGCCGCCTGGTCGTCGCCGTCCACGGCGGGTTCGACGGCCGCCCCGTCGACGTCACGCTGACCTACCAGGCCTGCAACAGCGAGAGGCTCAGCGCCCCGGCCACGGTCACCCTCACCGTGCAGGACCCCGAGCGCCTGGTGGTCGAGAAGCTGGACCGTCCGGGACGGGTGCGTTTCACCAACCCCAACGACCTGCGCGTCGTGGTCCTCTACGGCGACCCGCGCCGAGCGCGTCCCGAGGGCCGGCTGCGCCTCGGGGCCGGTGAGTCGGGCGTCGTGCGCACCCGCGCGACGCGACTGCACTACGTCGCGATCTCGCCGCGCCAGTTCCTTCTCGTCGACCAGGGTCTGGTGCGCGGCATCGAGCAGCGCACCACGGCGAGCGGGCCCACCGGCCCCGGCGGCGTGATGGTCCCCCAGCGCGCGCAGCGGCTGTGGAGCGCCACCCGCTGAGCCGGCCACCGGCCCAGGTCACGAGGCCCGGACCCCCGCGGGGGTCCGGGCCTCGTGCCGTCCTCGGATCGTCCTCGGATCGTCCTCGGATCGTCCTCACAGGCCCGCACGCGCGGGCGGGGCTCACTCGGCGAAGGCCTCCAGCGGCGGGCAGGAGCAATGCAGGTTGCGGTCGCCGTAGGCCTGGTCGATCCGGCCGACCGGCGGCCAGTACTTGTCGGCGGCGGTGTGCGCCCCGGCCGGGAAGACCGCCAGCTCGCGGGAGTAGGGACGGTCCCACTCCCCACCCAGCACCCGGGCGGTGTGGGGCGCCCCGCGCAGCGGGGACTCCTCGGGCGTCCACTCCCCCGCGGCGACGCGGTCGATCTCGCCGCGGATGGCGATCATCGCGTCGCAGAAGCGGTCGATCTCGGCGAGGTCCTCGGACTCGGTGGGCTCGACCATGAGGGTGCCGGCGACCGGGAACGACATGGTCGGGGCGTGGAAGCCGTAGTCGACCAGCCGCTTGGCCACGTCGTCGACGGTGACGCCGGTGTCCTTGGTGAGCCCGCGCACGTCGAGGATGCACTCGTGGGCGACCAGGTCGCCGTGACCGCGGTAGAGCACCGGGAAGTGCTCGCCGAGCCGCGCGGCGACGTAGTTGGCCGACAGCACCGCCGAGGCCGTGGCCCGGGTCAGGCCCTCGGGGCCCATCATCCGCACGTAGGCCCACGAGATCGGCAGGATCCCGGCCGAGCCGTACGGCGCGGCGCTGATGGGGCCGATCCCCTCGCGCTTGGCCGCCTCGGGGTGCATCGCGTGGGAGGGCAGGTACGGCGCGAGGTGAGCGCGCACGCCCACCGGACCGACGCCGGGCCCGCCGCCGCCGTGGGGGATGCAGAAGGTCTTGTGCAGGTTGAGGTGCGAGACGTCGCCGCCGAACTCGCCCGGCTTGGCGTAGCCCAGGAGCGCGTTGAGGTTGGCGCCGTCGACGTAGACCTGTCCGCCGTGGGCGTGCACGATCTCGCAGAGCTCGCCGATGGTGTCCTCGTAGGCCCCGTGGGTCGAGGGGTAGGTGACCATGATCGCCGCGAGGTCCTCGGCGTGCTTCGCGCAGGCCGCACGCAGGTCGTCGAGGTCGACACCCCCGTCGTCGGCGGCCTTGACCACGACCACCTTCATGCCGGCCATCACCGCGGAGGCGGCGTTGGTGCCGTGGGCCGAGCTGGGGATCAGGCACACGTCGCGCACCGGTGCGCCCTCGGCGGCGCGGGCGCGGTGGTAGCCCCGGATCGCCAGCAGCCCGGCCAGCTCGCCCTGCGAGCCGGCGTTGGGCTGGATGGAGACGCGGTCGTAGCCGGTGACCTCGGCCAGCCACCCCTCCAGCTGCTCGACCATGCGCCGGTAGCCCTCGGCGTCCCCCGCGGGCGCGAACGGGTGGAGGTCGGCGAAGCCGGGCAGCGAGACCGGCTCCATCTCGGTGGTCGCGTTGAGCTTCATGGTGCAGGAGCCCAGCGGGATCATGCCGCGGTCGAGGGCGTAGTCGCGCGCGGAGAGCCGGCGCAGGTAGCGCAGCATCTGGGTCTCGCTGCGGTGGGTGCGGAAGACCTCGTGGGTGAGGTAGTCGCTCGTGCGGCGCAGCGCCTCGGGCAGGGCGTCGCCCGTGGTGGCGTCGAGCGCGTCGAGGTCGGCGCTGACGCCGAAGGCGTCGAGCACGCGGTCGATCGTGGCCCGGGTCGTGCACTCGGAGGTGGAGACGCCCACCGTGTCCTCGTCGACCAGGCGCAGCTGCAGGCCGAGCTCGCGGGCGGCGTGCACGACCTGGGCGGCGCGGCCGGGCGCCGCGACGGTGAGGGTGTCGAAGAAGTCGGCGGTGAGCACGTCGACGCCGCCGTCGGCCAGCGCACGCGCGAGGACCGCGGCGTAGCGGTGGGTGCGGGTCGCGATCGCCCGCAGGCCGTCGGGGCCGTGGTAGACGGCGTACATCGAGGCCACCACGGCCAGCAGCACCTGGGCGGTGCAGATGTTGGAGGTGGCCTTGTCACGACGGATGTGCTGCTCACGGGTCTGCAGCGCCAGGCGGTAGGCCGGGCGGCCCTCCGCGTCGACCGACACCCCGACGAGGCGACCGGGCAGGTGGCGCTCGAGTCCGGGTGCCACCGACATGTAGCCGGCGTGGGGGCCGCCGTAGAACAGCGGCACACCGAAGCGCTGGGAGGACCCGACGACCACGTCGGCGCCCATCGAGCCCGGGGACTCCAGCACGGTGAGCGCCAGCAGGTCGGCGGCGACGACGGCCAGGCCGCCACGGGCGTGCACGGCCTCGACGAGCGGGCGCGGGTCGCGCACGCGCCCCGACGCGCCGGGGTACTGCACCAGGACGCCGGAGACCGGTTCCTCACCACCGGGCAGGCCGTGGTCGAGGTCGGCGACGACCACCTCGATGCCCATCGCCTCGGCGCGGGTGCGCACCACGTCGACGGTCTGCGGCAGCGCGTCGGCGTCGACCACGAACGGCCCCGAGGCCTTGCGGTTGCCCCGGCGCACCAGGGTCATCGCCTCGGCCGCCGCGGTGCCCTCGTCGAGGAGGCTGGCGTTGGCGGTGGGCAGGCCGGTCAGGTCGCCGATGACGGTCTGGAAGTTGAGCAGCGCCTCGAGGCGGCCCTGGGAGATCTCGGGCTGGTAGGGCGTGTAGGCGGTGTACCAGCTGGGGTCCTCCAGCACGTTGCGCCGGATGACGGCCGGGGTCAGCGTGGCGTGGTAGCCCAGGCCGATCATCGACTCCCCCGGGCGGTTGGCGCCGGCCAGCTCGCGCAGCTCGCGCGCGGCGACGTCCTCACCCACCGCCGCCGGCAGGTCGAGCGACTCCGGGGTGCGGATGCCCCCCGGCACGGCGGCGTCCATGAGGGCGCCGAGCGAGTCGAAGCCGAGCCGCTCGAGCATCGTGGTGACGTCGGCGGGGCTCAGGCCGATGTGACGGTCGACGAACGGCAGGGCCGCGTCGAGCTCGGCGAGGGTGGGGTGGTCTGACACGTGGCGGCTCCTCGGGGCGTGGTCGTCCGGGTGCCTCCCCCTCTGTCGGGGCGTCGTCGCGCCTCCAGAGTTGCCTCGACCGCGCGGTCCGGGTGCCTGAGAGGTTCCGGGGAGGAATTGCCCCTTCGGCGCCCCGGGCCGGCCAGCGACCCGGAGACTCTCCCGCGCGGGATAGTCAGCGACGCCACTCTAGCCCCGGCGCAGGCCCGAGCACGACACCGGCCCGTCGCCCCGGGTGGGGCGACGGGCCGTCGTACGTCGGGTCGGCGTCAGCCGATCTTGCGCGCGGCGCGGCGCGCGGCGAGCTCGTCGGAGGCCGACGGGGCCTCCGCGGCGTCATCGCCGGTGCGCTCGCTGGGCAGCTCGGCGAGCGTGCCCTCGATCTCGCGCCACACACCGCCGATGGCGATGCCGAAGACGCCCTGGCCGCCCTGGAGCAGGTCGATGACCTCGTCGTTGCTGGTGCACTCGTAGACCGAGGCGCCGTCGCTCATCAGCGTGACGCGCGTCAGGTCGTCGGTGCCGCGCTCGCGCAGGTGCTGCACCGCGGTGCGGATCTGCTGCAGGGAGATGCCGGCGTCGAGCAGCCGCTTGATGACCTTGAGGATCAGGATGTCGCGGAAGGAGTAGAGCCGCTGGGACCCCGAGCCCTTCGCGCCGCGCACGGTGGGCTCGACCAGGCCGGTGCGGGCCCAGTAGTCGAGCTGGCGGTAGGTGATGCCGGCGGCGTTGCAGGCCGTGGGGCCGCGGTAGCCGGTGTCGCTGGGCAGGGGCGAGACGTCGTCGGTGAAGAGCAGGCCCTGCTCCTCGGCGGCCTCGACGGCCACCTCGGCGGCCAGGGCCGCCTGGGCGTCGACGCCCTTGCTCGTGTCGTGCTCGTTCACACGGTCCTCCGTGGGTCTACTCCGTTAGCGCGTAACACCGGGGAAGGTGGTGAGCTGCGGAGCAACGACACCGGTGGAGTTACAACAGAGACAGTTCAAGGTAGGCCCGCCGCGTGACCCCGTCAAAGACCTCGGGCCCGCGTGTCCTCAACCCTCATCCTCTGCTTGAGGGTGAGGGTCCAGCCGGTCCTACGTCGGCTCCTGGCCCGCCTCGAAGTCCTCGGGGGTGACGTGGTCGAGGAACTCGCGGAACTTCTCCACCTCGTCCTCCTGCTCGGCCGGCACGGCCAGACCCGCCTCGTCGAGGACCTCCTCGGCGCAGACGATGCGGGTGCCGGTGCGCAGGGCCAGCGCGATCGAGTCGGAGGGCCGGGCACTGACCTCCGCGCCGCTGCCGAGCACCAGGGTGGCGAAGAAGACGCCGTCCTTGACGTCGGTGATGCGCACCTCCGTCAGCTCGTCGCCGGTGGCCTCCAGCACGTCCTTGAGCAGGTCGTGGGTCAGCGGTCGCGGCGGCACGACCCCCTGCTGGGCGAAGGCGATGGCCGTGGCCTCGACCGCCCCGATCCAGATGGGGAGGTACCGCTCCCCCGTGATCTCGCGCAGCAGCACGATCGGCTGGTTCGAGGGCATCTCGACCCGGACTCCCATGACATCGACTTCGCGCACGTCCTCACCCTACTCCGGGGTGGTGGGCACCGCCGACGGCCCGGTCAGCGCGACAGGCCGGCCTTGACCAGGGTGGCGTGCAGGCGCACCGAGAGCGCGGCGATCTCGCTGGCGGCGTGCTCGGCCCGGGCCGAGGCCGCGGCGTCGCGACCACGCTGCAGCGGCGCGACGACCTGCTCGACCAGGCCCACCTCCCGGTCCGCGGCGGTCTTGAAGGCGCGCAGGTGCCGCGGCTCGAAGCCGAAGTCGGCCAGCTCGCGCGCCGTGCGGGCGAGCACGAGGGCGTCGGTGTCGTAGAGGCCCGTGCCCGTGCGCGCCACGATCAGCCCGAACTGCTCGAGCTGGCCCAGCAGCTCCTCGGAGATCTCGGCGACCTTCAGCAGCTCGCGCCGCGAGAGCCGCAGGTTGTCCTGGCGGCGGAAGGACTCGGGGCTGGGCAGGCCGTCGGGGGCCAGCGCGACCGTGGGCACCGTCGGCACCACGGTGTCGATCGGCGGCGGCTCCAGACCGCGGTCGATGGCGTCGAGGTGCTCGCCGATCACCTTCAGCGGGAGGTAGTGGTCGCGCTGCATCCGCAGCACGTAGCGCAGCCGCTCGACGTCGTCGTGGGAGAACTTCCGGTAGCCCGCGGGCGTGCGCTCGGGCTTGATGAGCCCCTTGTCCTCGAGGAACCGGATCTTGGGGATCGTGACGCTCGGGAAGTCGGCGCGCAGCCGCTCGAGGACCTCCCCGATGTTCATCCGCGCCCGGTGCCCCCCGCTGGGTGCCGGGCTGCCGGTGGAGGCCACGCGTCAGCTGCCCTCGTGACCGGAGAAGAACACCAGGCGGTACTTGCCGATCTGCACCTCGTCGCCGTCCTTGAGGAGCACGTGGTCGATGCGGTCGCGGTTGACGTAGGTGCCGTTGAGGCTGCCGACGTCGCTCACGGTGAAGGACGCGCCCTCGCGGTTGAACTCCGCGTGCTTGCGCGACACCGTCACGTCGTCGAGGAAGATCTCGCTCTCGGGGTGGCGCCCGGCGTAGACGACGTCGCTGTCGAGCAGGAAGCGGCTGCCCGAGCCCGGGCCGCGCTGGACCACGAGCAGGGCGTGACCGGTCGGCAGGGCGTCGACGGCGGCGGCGTCGACGGGGTTGAGCTGCCGGTCGGAGGTCTCGACCTTGGCGTCGCCCAGACCGATCTGGATCGTCGCGGTGGACTCCCCGAGCGGCTCCGCGGAGGCCGGGGCGGGCACGTCGGCCGGCGTCACCAGACGCGTGCCGCACTGGGAGCAGAACCGTGCGTCGTCGGGGTTCTGCCGACCGCAGGCTGTGCAGAAAGGCATCTCTTCTCCTCCAGCTGCTGGGCTGTGGTCGAGCGGGTGGGGCGCGGGGTCGGACGGACACCCGAACCCTCAAGGCTGGCCTGAGGGTGAGTGTCGGCCCGAACCTACCAGCAGGCCGAGCCCGGCCGCTCCCGCTCCACGTGCCCGGTGGGGGCCGCTCAGCCCTCGAGGGTGCCGGTGTAGGCGGTGGCGTCCATGAGGGCGTCGAGCTGGGCGGGGTCGCTGGGCACGACCTCGAAGAGCCAGCCACCGGAGTAGGGGTCGTTGTTGACCAGCTCGGGGGTCGCGTCGAGCTGCTCGTTGCGTGCGACCACCTCGCCGGTCACCGGCGCGTAGATGTCGCTGACCGACTTCGTCGACTCCAGCTCGCCGCACGTCGTGCCGGCCTCGAGGGTGTCGCCCACCTCGGGCAGCGAGACGTAGACGATGTCGCCGAGGGCGTCCTGGGCGAAGTGGGTGATGCCGATGCGGACGGAGCCGTCGTGCTCACCGGGCTGGCGCAGCCACTCGTGCTCGGCGGTGTACAGCAGGTCGTCGGGGTACACGGTCTCTCCTCCGGTCGGGGTCACGGAAGGCTACTGCCCGTCCGCGGGGGCGGCGTACTCAGGTTGGGTGCTCTCGGCGACGCTCTCGATGTCGAGGGAGGTCAGCTCGGTGACCTCGACCTCGATCCCCGACTCCTCGAGCTGGAGCCGGGGGCCGGAGAAGAAGTCGACGGCGCCCGACAGCGTGGCCGGCGCGCCGATGACGTCGAGCACGTAGGGCGCCTCGAGGAGCTCCCCGTCGACCACGATGCCCCCGGTCGCGTCGGCGAACGAGCTCTGCGCGACCAGCCGGACCCGTCCGTTGAGCTGCATCGCCTCGGCGTCGGCCGTGCGGAGGTCCTGGACCATCGCAACCAGGGCCTGCGCGCCCACGGTGCCGGTGACCTCGCTGAGGGTGATCCGCACGCCCGGCCCGGTCACGGGGACGGTGCCGGCCAGGATGCTCAGGGTGTCGGCCTCGCTGCGCGCCTGCGCCAGCGCCGCGGCCTCCGCGGAGGTGTCGGAGGCGAGATCGTCGCGGGTCCGCTCGAGCCGGGTGATCTCCGACTGCGCCCGTTGCGAGGCGCCCGCGAGGCCGCTGAGCACGTCGATGAGGTCCTGCTCCCGGTAGCCCGCGAACGAGTCGTCGACCTCGTTGCTGCGCACCTGGGTCACGCCGGCGAAGCCCACGAGGGCCAGCAGCACCGCCACGACGGCCTGGCCGCGCGTGGGCTTGAGCAGCGCGCGCACCAGACGGTCACGGCCCGGCTCGGCCGGCCGCTGTCGCGCGGGCCGCTGCGCGGTCGGGGGCGTCTGCGGCTCCTCCGGCGGTCGCGGGGCCCGCGGCTGCCCCGGGGCCTGCGGCGTGGGCTCAGGCATGGAAGAGGTGGCGGCGGATCGCCGCGACGTTGGAGAAGATCCGGATGCCGAGGACCACGATCACACCCGTGGACAGCTGTCCCCCGACCCCGAGCTTGTCGCCGAGGTAGACGATCGCGGCCGCGATGACGACGTTGGAGACGAAGGAGACCACGAAGACCTTGTCGTCGAAGATCCCGTCGAGGTAGGCCCGCAGGCCGCCGAAGACGGCGTCGAGCGCCGCGACCACCGCGATGGGCAGGTAGGGCTCCAGCGACAGGGGCACGTCGGGCTGGAAGGCGAGGCCGAGCACGATGCCGACCAGCAGTCCGAGCGCTGCGATCACGACACGTTCTCCTCTCCCCTGGGTGGGCCGGGCGGGGTCACGACGAGCTCCTCGACGCTGCGCAGGGGGCGGGGACGCGCGGCCGGGAGGGTCATCGAGGAGACATTCTGCCTCTCGACGCCGAAGCCGTACTGGGCGGCCACCTGCGCGAAGAGCGCGCCCGACGCGGTCTCGGCCAGATCGGCCTGCAGCGTGCGGCTGTCACCGATGGCGGAGACGACGTAGGGCGGGCGCAGGTCACGTCCCTCGATGGCCACCGTGGTGCCCGACAGCAGGATCGACGACAGCACGGTCAGCCGGTTGCCGTTGATCGACACCGCCTCGGCGCCCGCCTGCCACAGGCCGTTGACCAGCAGGCGCAGGTCGCGGTCCTCCACCAGCACCCCGCCGGTCGCGGGGTCGGACACCGTGATGCGGACGCCCTCGCCCTCGACCGCTCCGTAGCCGGTGCGAGCGGCCAGACGGCGCTCGCGCGCCTCCTCCGTGACCCGGTCGGCGCGCAGCGCGGCCGTGGTCGCCTCGGCGGCCGCGATCCGGTCGCCGAGGCGGCTGATGCGCTCCTGCTGGTTGGCGATGCCGGCCCGCGCCGTGAGCACCTGGTCGATGAGCGTGCTGCGGCCGGCCTGGTCGACGTCGGCGTTGCGCGAGGTCTGCAGGGCCGCGGTGGCCACCATGACCCCGAAGACCGCGACCACCACCGCCGCCGTGCGGTGTCCTCCGCCCCGGCGCGTCGGTGGAGCCTCGGGCTCCGCGCCGAGCGAGGCGGCACGACGCTGCTCGGCCCGACGCTCCGCGACGTGGAGGTAGTCCTCGTCGAGCGACTGCTGGGTGATGAGCGTCAGCAACGGCATCGTGACCCGGGCCGGGAGCTGCTCGGGGTGCCGCGACTCCTCCGGGGTCGTCGGCGCCGGGGGACGCTGCCGGCTAGCCACCGCTCACCCGGTCCGACTCGGCGGTCGTCCCGGGCGCCGTCCCGGAAGTCGTCCCGGAGGTCGTCCCGGGCGTGGCTGCCCCGGCCGCGCCCGTGGTCCGCGGACCGGGGGCTCGACCCGGTCGCGGCCGACGACGCGGACGCGGCTCCGTGGTGGCGAGCAGCCGTCGGACCTGCCAGGCGTAGAGGATGCCGGCCCACCAGTAGAGCCCGATGCCCCAGACCGCGAAGGCCCAGCCGAAGACCTCGGCCAGCCTCGCCACGGTGCCGTCGCCGTCGCCGAGCAGCAGCAGCGGGAAGGCGTAGAGCAGGTTGAAGGTGGCGGCCTTGCCCAGGAAGTGCACCGGCAGCGCGCTGTAGCCCCGGGTGCGCAGCAGCGGCACCAGGCCCCACATGAGCGCGTCGCGCAGCGGCAGCGAGACCGCCATCCACCACGGGATGACGTCGCGCAGGGCCAGCCCGACCACGACGGCGAGGATGTAGAGCCGGTCGGCCACGGGGTCGAGCACCTGCCCCAGCACCGAGGTCTGGCCCAGGCGGCGGGCGAGCCACCCGTCGAGCCAGTCGGTCACGCCGGAGACCATGAGCAGGGCGAGGGCCCAGCCGTCGGCCTCGGGGCCGAGCACCAGCCACAGGAACACCGGCACCCCTGCCAGGCGCACGGCGCTCAGCAGGTTGGGGACCGTCCACACGCCGTGGTCGGGCGTCGGGGCGTCGGACACTGCGGCCTGCTCTTCTCCGTGACGGACGGGCACCCGGGCGGGGCCCGGAGGCCGGCTCGGTGCACGTGAGCCGGCGGCCTCACCATAGCCGTCGCGCGCCGCCCCCGACCGCGACGCCCCGCGACCGACGCCGCCGGAAGGCGGGTCCGGTCGGCCCCGATCGGCGCGGCGGTCTAGCCCGATGTGACCAGGCCGGTCGGCCCACGCGGGGGCGGCCCGGGCCGGGCGGCCCGCACTAGCCTGGGCGAGCGCCGCCCGGCGCCATGGGGCTCGACCGGGCGGCGCTGTCACGTGCGGGGAGAGGGGGCGTACCCCAGGTCGGGTATCTGTGCGTCCGACCGCGGCCGACCCCTCAGGCCCCACGACCCCCCTGCCGATGAGGCTGGTCCCCCCGCACCACGGCCCGACTCCCCGGTCGGCCGGCTCGGCCCCTCCCCCCTCGGACCTGGAGTACCCCCGTGCCCGACGTGTCCCCCCGCACCGCACCGTCCACCACGACCGCCACCACGACCGCCACCACGCGACGCAGCGTCCTGCGCGCCGGCGCCACCGCGGCCGGCGCGGCAGGGGTCGGCGCGACCGTGCTCGCCGCGCCCGGACGCACCGAGGCGGCCCCGGCGTACCGCCCGGCGCGGTTCGCCGGCGACACCCCCCTCCTCGGGGCCCGCGACCGTCACCTGGTCACGCGCTTCAGCTACGGCCTGACCCCCGCGCTCGCGCGGCAGGTGCGCAGGGCCGGTGGCGGGCGGGCGTGGTTCGAGCAGCAGCTCGACGTCGACTCGGTCACCGACGGCGCCGGAGCCTTCGCCTCGTGGTGGCCCGGGCTGGGACGCACGCCCTCGGAGCTGTGGCAGCGCCACGTCGGCGAGGTCGAGGGCGGCTGGGAGGTGATGGACGACTACCAGCGCTGGCTGCTGCTGCGCCGCATGCACACCGGCCGTCAGGTGCACGAGGTGATGACGGAGTTCTGGGAGAACCACCTCAACGTGCCGGTCAACGGCGACGCCGTCTTCACCTGGCGCGCCGACTACGGCGACACCGTCCGGCGGCACGCCCTGGGTCGCTTCGACGAGCTGCTCCAGGACGCCGTGGTGCACCCCGCGATGCTGCTCTACCTCGACGGCGCCATCTCGACCGCCGAGCACCCCAACGAGAACCTCGGCCGCGAGCTCCTCGAGCTCCACACCGTCGGGCGCGGCCAGTACGACGAGGACGACGTCAAGGCCTCCGCGCGCATCCTCACCGGCTGGTGGGTGGACATGTGGCGCACCTGGGCCGCCTCCTACGAGCCGCGCCACCACGCCGTCGGGCCCGTCAGCGTCATGGACTTCAGCCACCCCAACGCCGACCGCGACGGCCGGGCCGTCACCCGCGCCTACCTCACCCACCTCGCCCACCACCCGGCGACCGCGGCCAGGATCGCCCGCAAGCTGGCGATGAAGTTCGTCAGCGACGACCCGCCGCAGGCGCTGGTCGACGAGCTGGCCCGGGTCTACCTCGCCTCCGACACCGCCATCGTGCCCGTGCTGCGCGCCCTCGTCGCCTCCGAGGCCTTCGCCGGCTCCGCCGGGGCCAAGGTGAGGGACCCCGGCGAGGACGTCGTGGCGACCTACCGCGCCCTGCGGGTGAAGGTCAGCGAGCCTCCGCAGGGTCGCGCCGGTGACTCGTGGGGCGCCAACGCCGTGCTCTGGCAGTGCTCCGACCTCGGCAGCACGCCCATGTCCTGGCCCCGACCCGACGGGGCGCCGCTCGACAACGACTCGTGGTCCTCCTCCTCGCGGGTCGTGGCCTCCTTCGGCCTGCACTACGCGATGAGCGGGGGCTGGTGGCCCCGCGACGGCATGCGCTACCGCTCGCCTCGGCAGT
The DNA here is from genome assembly GCF_001422955.1 of Nocardioides sp. Leaf285. NCBI lineage: Bacteria > Bacillati > Actinomycetota > Actinomycetes > Propionibacteriales > Nocardioidaceae > Nocardioides > Nocardioides sp. Leaf285. Next base: position 1,193,327 of record NZ_LMNH01000003.1, read on the forward strand.
GGCTGCCGAAGGCCTCGATCCGCTTCGACCTGCTGGTCGACCACCTCGCCCAGGAGCTGCTCGGCGTGCACTCCACCGCCGAGCTGCTGCAGGCCTGCTGCGAGGCCTGCGACGTCCGCCCGGGCGAGCGGATCACCCGCGAGCACCGCCTGGTGAAGTGGGCCTTCCAGCGCCTGCTCACCACCTTCCTCGACTCCCCGCTGCACATGACCCGGTGACGGTGACCCCATGACGACCTCTCCCTTCCCCGCCGGACCGCGCGCCGTCGCACCGGCCGGCTCCCCCTGCTGCGCCGAGTACGCCGGCCTGAGCCGCCGCGGCCTGTTCCGGGGTCTCGCGCTCGCCGGTGCCACCACCGCGATCGGCTCGGCCGTGGTGACCGCCTCGCCCGCACGGGCTGCGAGCGCCTCCTCGGTGCTGGTGGTGGTGTCGCTGCGCGGCGCCGCCGACGGGTTGTCCCTGGTGGTGCCCCACGGCGACCCGGCCTACTACCGGGCCCGCCCGCGCATCGCCGTGCCCTCCGAGAGCCTGCTGGCCAAGGACGCGATGTTCGGGCTGCACCCCCAGCTCTCGCCGCTGCTGCCGCTGTGGACCTCGGGGCGCCTGGCCGCGATCCAGGCCACGGGGCTGCCGGTGGCCAACCGCTCCCACTTCTCGGCGATGGAGGAGCTCGAGGACGCCGCCCCCGGCTCGACCGCCCGCGTGGGCTGGCTCAACCGGCTCATCGGCGGTGACGCCGACGCCTCCCCGCTCGAGGGCCTCCACGTCGGGCTGGGGGTCGTGCCGACCTCGCTCTACGGCGGGGCGCCCGTCTTCGCGGTCAAGGACGTCGACTCGGTGGAGATCCCCGGCGCCGACCAGTACGACACCACCGGCGGCCGTCCGCGTTCGCTGCGCACGCTGTGGGGCGGCGACACCAGCCCGCTGGGGCGCGGGGTGCGCGCGACCTTCGACTCCGTGCAGGGCTTCGCGCCGGTGCAGCGCGCCGTCGACCGGCGCGGGCGCTACCCCTCGACCGACCTCGGTCGCGCTCTCGCCGACGTGGCGCGGGTCGTGCGTGGCGACGTCGGGGTCGAGGTCGTCACCGTCGACCAGGGCGACTGGGACATGCACACCAACCTCGGCACGCTGGAGTGGGGCGACATGCGCCGCAACGCCGCCGACCTCGCCGGGTCCGTCGCCGCCTTCTTCGACGACCTCGGCGCCGCGGGCGACAAGGTCACGATGGTCGTGCTCAGCGAGTTCGGCCGCCGGGTGGTGGAGAACAGCAACCAGGGCCTCGACCACGGCTACGGCAACGTCATGCTCGTCGCCGGCGCGGGGGTGAGGGGCGGGCGCTACTACGGCCGCTGGCCCGGCCTCGACACGACCCTCGACGCCGACCTGCTGGTCACCACCGACTACCGCCAGGTGCTGGGCGAGGTGGTCGCGAGCCGGTTCGCCGACGCCTCGGTGGCCCGCGTCTTCCCGGGGCTGTCCTACGACCCCGTGGGGTTCATGCGCACCGCCTGAACCGGCCGGGCCGGCTCGGGCGCGTCGGGTCGGCTCGGGTCGACTCGGGTCGGGTCGGGTCGGGTCGGGTCGGGTCGGGTCGGGCTCAGTCGACCCGGTAGGACGCCGACATGTCGCGGTCGCCGAGCCCGGCCTCCGCGGCCCGGGCGAGGTGCTCGCGCGCGCCCGGCACCAGGGTGAGGTCCAGCCCGGCGCCGCGTGCGGCGGCGAGGATGAGGTCGGCGTCCTTCAGCGCGCCGCCGAGGGCGAAGGAGGGCTCGTCGTCGCCGGCGAGCATGGCGCCGCCCTTGAGCTGCACGTAGGGCGCGTCGAGCGCCCCTCCCTCGACGGCCTCCAGGAAGAGTGCCGGGTCGAGGCCGAGCTCACGGGTCAGGCGCAGCGACTCCGCCACCCCCTCGAGCACGGTGAGCACCCAGGCGTTGGCCGCCATCTTCAGCCGGGAGCCCGCGCCGGCGGCGCCGAGCCACATCGTGCGGCTGCCCACGGCGTCGAGCACCGGGGCGATCCGGTCACGGGCGTCGTCGGGCCCGGAGGCCAGCACCACCAGGGTGCCGGCCTCGGCCGGTCCGCGGGTGCCGAGCACGGGGGCGTCGACCAGGGTGAGACCGAGCTCCTCGGCCAGGGCGACGAGCCGGTCGGAGCCCTCGACGCCGACGGTGCTCTGCTGGACCCAGACGGCGTCGTCGCCCATCGACGGCGCGACCTCGCGCACCACCGACTCCACGCTGTCGAGGTCGTAGAGCATGGTCACGACGACGTCGGCCCCGTCGACGGCCGCGGCGGCCGACGACGCCACCGTGGCGACGTCGGCCAGCGGCTCGGCCCGCTCGCGGGTGCGGTTCCAGACCGTGGTCGCCAGCCCCGCGGCGGCGATGTTGCGCGCCATGCCTGCGCCCATGACGCCGGTGCCGAGCACGGCCACGCGGGGCCCGGAGCCCGGCGACGGGGCGGGGACGTCGCTCGCGGCGGGTGCGGGGGTGATGCTCTGCTCGCTCATGGCGCCACGCTAGGTCGCTCGCGCGCCCGAGCCGCTCACCCCTCCGGACGACCGCCGGGCGCCGGCGGCTCGGGCAGGGGCGTGCCTCCCCCGAAGCCGCTGGCCACCCCCACCGCGTCGAGCACGACGTACGGCGTGAGCGCACTCACCGCCCCGCGCGCCAGCGCCCGGTCTCCCCCGGCGAGGTGCTCCGCGGCCCGGCCGGCGACGACCACGAGGTTGCCGGCGCGGCGGCCCTTCAGCGTCGGCGGCTCGGCGCTCAGCGTGAGGTGCGGCAGGTGCACCCGCAGGCCGGCCAGCACGTCGCGGGTGTGGGCGAAGGGCGTGCGGTCGCTGAGGTTGAGCAGGGCCAGGCCGTCGGGCGCCAGGGCGCGGGCGACCAGGGCGAAGGCGGCCGGCGTGACGAGGTCGGCGGGCACCCGGCCGGCGGCGTACGCGTCGAGGACGACGAGGTCGAAGGCGCCCTCGCGGAGCTCCGCCAGGCCGGTGCGGCCGTCGACGGGGCGCACCTTGATGCGGCTGCGCCGCGGCAGCGGGAGCCGCTCGCGCACCAGCGCGGTGAGCGCGGTGTCGGGCTCGAGCACGACCTGGCTCGACCGGGGGCGGGTGTGGGCGACGTAGCGCGGAAGGGTCAGCCCGGCCCCGCCGACGTGCACGACGCGCAGTGGCGCCCCGGGCCCGCCGTGGGCGTCGACGACGTCGCCCATGCGGCGCACGTAGCCGAACTCCAGGCGCGTGGGGTCGTCGAGGTCGACGTGGGACTGGTCGCGGCCGCCGACGCGCACCACGAAGGTCCGCGCGCGCTCGGTGGCCACCACCTCGGCGACCTCGGCCGCCTCGGCCACTCCGGCCACTCCGCCCGGTCCGGCCGGCTCGCCCGACGGCGCCTGTGATCCCACACCGGCCAACCTAGGCGGTGCCCGCTTCGGCCCCTCGGTACCCTCCCCCGCATGGGCATGATGAAGAAGATGGGCAAGCTCGGCGTCGCGAAGCTGATCTACGACGAGGCGCGCAAGCCGGAGAACCAGGCACGCATCAAGGCGGCTGCCGCCAAGGTGCAGACGACCGTGCAGGAGCGCCGGGCCAAGCGGCCGCGCTGAGCGCATGCACCGCGCACCGCGCGGACCCCGACCCGCAGGACGCCGGCACCCGGCCGGCACCGGACCTGCCCCAGACCAGCACCAGACGAGCGCCAGACGAGCACCGAGGAGAGCCGATGATCTTCATCACCGCGAAGTTCCAGATCAAGCCCGAGCACGCCGAGGACTGGCCCGAGATCTCGCGGCCCTTCACCGAGGCCACCCGCGCCGAGGAGGGCTGCCTGTGGTTCGACTGGTCGCGCAGCCTCGACGACGCCCACGAGTACGTGCTGGTGGAGGCCTTCCGCGACGGTGACGCCGGTGGCGCCCACGTCTCCTCCGACCACTTCAAGCAGGCCCAGCAGGACCTGCCGCCCTACCTCGTCTCCACCCCGAAGATCGTGAGCCTCGAGGCCCCCGGGACCGACTGGTCCGAGCTGGGCGAGATGCAGGTCGGCTGACCGCGACTCCCCGCGTCCACCTCAGGTCCTCCTCAGCGCTCCCGTGCCTCGCGGCCGGGGGCGCTGAGGTCGTAGTGGGCCAGCTTGCGGTACATCGTGGCGCGGCTGAGCCCCAGCTCCCGGGCCGCCGCCGTCACCGTGGCCCCCGGCCGGGCCAGGGCGCGCGCGATCTCGTCGCGCTCCACCGACTCCAGCCGGGTCAGCCGGTGCGCGCTGGCCCTGCGCAGGTCGGCGGGCAGGTGCCGCACGTCGACGACGTCGGTGACACGGCCGGCGTCGCGCACCACCCGCGCGAGCTGGTCGACGTTGTCGGGCCACGACGCGTCGCGCAGCACGCGCTCGGCGGCGGGGGTGAAGCGGAGGTCGCGGCCACGGTGGCGCCGCCCCAGGTGTGCGGCCAGCGGCACGACGTCCTCGGGGCGCTCCCGCAGCGGCGGCACCCCGACGACCGCGCCCACCAGTGGGGCCAGCGACGCGGGCACGTCGTGGAGGTCCTGCGCGGTGAGCACCAGCCGGGTCGCGGTGGCGGCACCGCCACGCGCGCCGGTCGCGGCGAGCAGGTCGCGCAGCCGCTCGGCGGCCCACAGCGGGAGGGTGTCGACGTCGGCGACGACGAACCCCGTGCCGGCCTTGCCCAGCTCGGGGGTCCACAGGTCGAGCCAGGCGTCGACGTCGCGCGGGTCGGGCGGGGTCGCACTGAGGATCCGGTCGCGCGGGCTGACCTGCCGCAGCGCCTGGGCACCGAGCGTCGCCCGCCCCGATCCCGGCTCCCCGAGCACGAGCACGACGTGCCCGGCCGCGAGCCCGGCGGCCGCCTCGGCGACAGGTGCGTTCCAGGCCGCCGAGAGCGCGGCGGCCAAGGTCGACGAGCCGCTGACCGCGCGGGCCGACTCCACGCGGTAGACCTGACCGCGCGGTTGCGGGCGGGGCGAGCGGCCCTGCGAGCGGGCCAGCATGAGGGCGGCGGTCGTGCCGGCCGCCGACTGGGCGAGCGCGAGCAGCAGGTCGCTGGAGGAGCGCGACCAGGTCGTGAGGTTGACGCTCCCCTCGAGCCGCCCGGTCACCGGGTCGTGCACGGGCACCGCGGCGCAGGTGTAGCCGCACAGGCTGGCGCTGTAGTGCTGCTCGGCGTGCACGAGGGTCGGCACCCGGTCGGCCAGCGCCAGCGCCAGCCCGTTGGTGCCGGCGTCGCGCTCGGAGAAGGCGAACCCCGGTGCGAGGTGCACCCGGTCGAGGGCGCGCAGCAGGGTGCTGTCACCGCAGAGCCGGTCGAGCACCAGACCCTCGTGGTCGGTGAGCATCAGCGAGACCGGCTCCGAGGCCAGGGTGGCGTGCAGGCCGCCGAGCACCTCGCGCCCGCACTCGAAGAAGAGCGACTCGGTGTCGACGGCACCGGCGAAGGCGGGGTCGACCTCGTCGAGAGGCACGCCGTAGTCCTCGCTGCGCTGCCAGCTGGCCAGCACCCGCTCGGGCACCGGACCGCCCGGTGCGACCTGGCGCGCGCGCAGAGGCACCACCTCGTCGTCCACGTCCCACCTCCCCGTCGTGTGACCCACGTTACGTCGGGGTCGCCTCGGGCGGCAGGCCCCGCTGTCTCAGATTGAGACACGGCACCCCTCGGCGACACCCCCGTCGGCTGCCTACCGTCGACCCAGACCAGGTGTGACACCCGTCACCCGTCCAGAGGGGATCGAGCATGTACAGCAAGAACGGTGAGGACTTCTACATCGTCGACGCGCACATCGCGCTGTGGGACGCGCGGCCGGAGAACCAGCGCAACATCCACGGCAAGCAGTTCATCGACTGCTTCTACGACTACCACCGCAACCTCAGCCCCGAGTCGGAGCAGTGGGGCTACGAGGAGTACCTCTACCAGGGCGGCGAGCGGCTGATGAAGGACGTCTTCACCGACGGCTACGCCGACCACGCGATCTTCCAGCCGGCCTACCTCAAGGAGTTCTACAACACCGGCTTCGGTCAGTCCGAGGAGGCCTTCGCCCTCGCCCAGGCCCACCCCGACAAGCTCACCTACAACCACAACTTCGACCCGCGCAACGGCGAGCAGGGCCTCGAGCAGCTCCACGCCGACGCCGAGAAGTACGGCCTCAAGGGCGTGAAGCTCTACACCGCCGAGTGGCACGGCGACTCCCGCGGCTGGAAGCTCGACGACCCGTGGGCGGTGCGCTACTTCGAGGCGTGCCGGGAGCTGGGCATCCGCAACATCCACGTGCACAAGGGCCCCACGATCCGTCCGCTCGACCGCGACGCCTTCGACGTGGCCGACATCGACCACGTCGCCAGCGACTTCACCGACCTCAACTTCATCGTCGAGCACGTGGGCCTGCCCCGCCTGGAGGACTTCTGCTGGATCGCCACCCAGGAGCCCAACGTCTACGGCGGGCTCGCGGTCGCGATGCCGTTCATCCACACCCGGCCGAAGTACTTCGCCCAGATCATGGGCGAGCTCCTCTACTGGATCGGGGAGGACCGGATCCTCTTCTCCAGCGACTACGCCATCTGGACCCCGAAGTGGCTGGTGGAGTCGTTCGTGGACTTCCAGATCCCCGAGGAGCTCGGCGAGTACGCCCCGATCACCCTGGAGCAGAAGAAGAAGATCCTCGGGCTCAACGCCGCCAAGCTCTACGACCTCGACGTGCCCGCGCGACTGCGGCTGCCCGACGCCGACGAGACCGCGACCGGTCCGCGCGAGCCCGAGCGGGCCGACCTGGCGGCCGTGTGATGGCGCCCGCGACCCTGACCACGCGCGTGCGGCTCGACCCCGCTCCGGGGGCCGGGCCCGACGAGGAGCGCGTCCGCCGGGCCATGGACGTCGTCATCGACCCCGAGCTCGACGAGCCGATCACCGACCTGGGCTTCGTGCGCAGTGTCGAGGTCGGCGCGGGCGGGCCCACCGACGTCACCGTCCACCTGCGGCTGCCCACGTCCTTCTGCTCGCCCAACTTCGCCTACCTCATGGCCTCCGACGCCAAGGACGCGGTCAGCGCGCTGCCCGGCGTCGGGCGGGTGATCGTCGAGCTCGACGACCACCACGACTCGGCGATCATCAACGCCGGCCTCGCCGCCGACGCGGGCTACCGCGGCACCTTCCGCCACGAGGCCGAGCAGGATCTCGACGAGCTGCGCGAGACCTTCCGGCGCAAGGCCCACACCGCCGCGATGGAGCGGGCCCTGACCGGTCTGCTGCGCTCGCGCAGCGACCTCGAGGAGGCCCGCGTCGGCGACGTCGTGCTCGGCGACCTCCCCGACGACGACGTCACCCGCTCGCTGCTGCGCCGCAGGAGCGAGATCGGGCTGGACACCGACCCGGCCTCGCCGGTGCTCGTCGACGCGCACGGCACGCCGTACGCCGAGGGCGACGTCCCGATGGCGCTGCGCCGGGCCCGCTCGACGCGCATCTCGATCGACGGCAACGCCCACTTCTGCCGCGGCCTGCTCGCCACCCGCTACCCCGGCTCCGAGGCCGACCAGAGCGCGCGACCCGACCCCGACCGGACGTTCGTGCCGCTCACCGAGATCACCACCCGTCCCACCACCAGCACGAAGGAGCTCTCCGCATGAGCACGATGCGCGCCGTCCAGGTGGTCGGCTACCACCAGGACCTGCAGATGACCGAGGTCCCCAAGCCCGAGCCCACCGGCCCCTTCGACGTCGTCGTGCGCATCGGGGGCGCCGGGGTGTGCCGCACCGACCTGCACATCCTCGAGGGGCAGTGGGCCGAGAAGTCCCAGGTGCAGCTGCCCTACACGATCGGCCACGAGAACGCCGGCTGGGTGGAGGCGGTCGGCAGCGCGGTCACCCACGTCGCCGAGGGCGACAAGGTGATCATGCACCCGCTCGTGACCTGCGGGCTGTGCCGTGCCTGCCGCTCGGGCGACGACGTGCACTGCGAGACCAGCCAGTTTCCGGGCATCGACACCCACGGCGGCTACGCGGAGTACCTCAGGACCACGGCGCGCAGCGTCGTGCGCATCGACGACTCGCTCGAGCCCTCCGACGTGGCCGCCCTCGCCGACGCCGGCCTCACCGCCTACCACGCGGCGGCCAAGGCCGCCCGCCGGCTCACCCCGCGCGACCGCTGCGTCGTCATCGGCGCCGGCGGACTGGGCCACATCGGCATCCAGGTGCTCAAGGCTCTGAGCCCGGCCGAGCTGATCGTCGTCGACCGCAACCCCGACGCGCTCAAGCTGGCCCTCACCATCGGCGCCGACCACGGCGTCGTCGCCGAGGGCCGCCAGGTGGAGGAGGTGCTCGACCTCACCGGTGGCCACGGCGCCGAGGTCGTCGTCGACTTCGTCGGCGAGAACGGGTCGACCGCCGAGGGCCTGGCGATGACCCGCCAGGCCGGCGACTACCACGTGGTGGGTTACGGCGAGAACATCGACGTGCCGACCATCGACCTGATCTCCTCGGAGAAGAACATCATCGGCAACCTGGTCGGGTCCTACAACGACCTGTGCGACCTGATGGCCCTCGCCGCCCGCGGCGACGTCACGCTGCACACCCAGAAGTACGCCCTCGACGACTTCCAGAGCGCCATCGACGACCTCGACGCCGGGCGCGTGCGCGGCCGGGCCATCCTCACGCCCGAGGGGATCTGACGTGAAGAGCCTGCTGGGCATCGGTGCCTCCGTGGGCCTGCTGGCCGGGGCGTGGACCTGGGTCAGCGTCGAGGCCGGACTGATCACCTGGATCGCCTTCGTCGCCTGGGCCTGCTTCTTCGCCGCCGGCGGCGGCACCGAGGGGCTGCGCAAGGGCCTGGCCGCCAACCTGGCCGGCCTGGCCTGGGGCTACGTCATCAGCCTCGTGCTGGAGCTGGACTCCGCCACCTGGGTGCTCGCGCTCTCGGTGACCGTGGTCGGCTTCATCCTCTGCGTCGAGTCCGCCTGGTCGGTGCTGTCGTTCATCCCGGGGGCCTTCGCCGGCACGGCCGTCTTCTTCGGCTCCGCCTTCGACCTCACCGGGAGCCTCGTCGCGATCCTCGCCGGAGCCGCCCTCGGCCTGGTCTCGGCCCTGCTCGGCGCCCGCATCCAGGCGGCCGTCGACCACCACGGCAGCGGGGTGCGTCCCGCTGCCGGCCCCACTCCCGGCGCCCCGGCGCCGGCCTGACCCGTCCCCCGGAGGAGACACATGATCCACAACACGGCGCGCTTCACCGTGCGTCCCGAGCACGCCGACGACTGGCCCGAGATCGCGCGGGCCTTCACCGAGGCGACCCGGGCCGAGCCCGGCTGCCTGTGGTTCCACTGGTCGCGCGACGTCGACGACCCGTGCCAGTACCTGCTGCTGGGCGCGTTCCGCGAGGACGCGGCCGCCGACCACGTCGGCTCCGCGCACTTCCAGGAGGCTCAGCGCACGCTCCCGGCGTACCTGCAGCAGACCCCCACGATCCTCGGCGTCGTCGTCGAGGACCGCGAGTGGGTGGAGCTGGGCGAGATGAGGGTGCCCGACGCCACCTAGGCGTCCCGGGCCCCTGCGGGGCACGTGCTCACCCGGCCGCGGCCGCCAGCTCCTCGGCGGCCGCGGCCGCGGTGTCGGCGAGGGCGGCGAGGTCGGGGGCACCCGCGGCGTCCACCGGCACCGGCCGCTCCTCCGAGACCCGCTGCTGCCACAGCTGCACCGCGACGACCCGCGACGCCGCCTCCTCGACCCGCACGCGCGGGAGGCGACCCTCCTCGATCGCCCGGGTCAGGGTGCGATGGGTGCGGGCGGTGTCGGCCGGCATCAGCAGCAGGTCGGCACCCGCCGCGAGCGCGGTCACCGCAGGCTCCTCGCGCCCGGCCACCGCACCCATGCCCAGGGAGTCGGTGATCGCGACGCCCTCGAAGCCGAGCTCCTCGCGCAGCAGGTCGTAGGTCTCCGGCGCGAGGCTCGCCGGCACCCCGGGGGCGACCGCGTCGACGGCGACGTGGCTGACCATGATCGACGGCGCCTCGTGCAGCACCGCCTTGGCGAAGGGGCGCAGGTCACGGTCGGCCAGCTCGGCCATGCTCACGTCGAGCTCCGGCAGCGCGACGTGGCTGTCGACGCCCACGGCGCCGTGGCCGGGGAAGTGCTTGGGGGTCGAGACGACGCCGGCCCGGTCGTAGCCCGCCACCGCGGCCGCCACCGCGAGCGCGGCCGTGGCGGGGTCGGTCGACGGCGAGCGCGAGCCGATGGTCGGGTCGCCGGCGCCGATCGTGACGTCGGCGACCGGGGCGAAGACCCAGGTGAAGCCGAGACCGCGCAGCTCCATGGCCAGCGCGTCGGCGGCGGCGCGCACCACGGCACGACCCGGCTTCTCCCCCGCGGCCACCGCGTCGCCCGCCGCGGCGAAGGCCGGGAAGTCGGTGGCCACCCCGGAGAGGTGGGAGACCAGCCCGCCCTCCTGGTCGACGCCGACGACCGGCGGGAAGTCACGGCCGTCGGCGCTCACGGCCGCCTCGACGGCCGCGGTGGTGGCCCGCACCTGCGCGGCGTCGACGACGTTCTCGGCCGTCACCGACACCCCCGCCAGGTGGTGCTCGGCCACGAGGTCGGCCGCGACCTCCGGGTCGGTGCCGGCGTAGCGGCCCACGACGACCTGGCCGGCGAGCCGCTCGGCGTCCCACCCCGCGACCAGCGCACGGGCCTGCTCGACCTCGCCGAGGGTCGGGCCCCATCCGGTGGGCTCCGCCGAGTCCTCCGAGGACACGTCTCCGGCCGCGCTGGACCCGCTGGACGGCACCGTGGTGCCCGGTGTCCCGGCGCTGCCGGCCGGCCCCGTCGGGGTGCCGGTGGCACCACAGCCCGCCAGCACGAGGGCACTCAGCGCCAGCGCGCAGACGCCCGCCGGGCGCGCGGTCGGCCGCGGGTGCCGGACCGTGGAGGGGCGGGAGGCGCTGGGACGGGAGGTGGAGGGAGGACGCAGCACCCGGCCGAGGCTAACCGCGGGGGCCTCAGAGCCCGCAATGGGTGGCGACGAAGCCCCGCAGCGCCGCGCGGGTGGCGTCGGGCAGCGGCAGGTAGAACGACGCCGCCGCGGGCAGCCCCGGGCCGCCCACCCGCACGCCGACCAGGGTGCCGACCTTGTCCTCGGCCAGCGCGTGGGGGTCGCAGCGGCTCGGCACGAGCCGCAGCCGCACCTGCTCGGGCGGCCCGGTGGCCAGGCGCACCCGCACCCCCGAGCCGACCGAGGCCGACCCCTCGGCCTGGCGGAAGAGCACCGTGTCCTCGAAGCCGCGGAACACCGTCGCGGGGTGCGCTGCGCCGGTGGGGCGCAGCGTCACGTCGAGCTCCAGCACCGAGCCCCGCCCGCGGCCCACCACCCGCGGCTCGCCCACCTCGAGGTCGGCCGCGTCGGCGAGCCGCTGCGCCGCGCAGTCGCGGTCGAGGAAGAGCCCGACCGCGCCGTACCGGTCCTCGGCGGTGGTCGTCGACTCCACCGGTGGGCCGCCGTCGACGCGGTAGGTGAGGCTCACCGTGGCGTCCGATCCCGTGCCGCAGCGTGCGAGCGGCAGGGCGAAGGGCAGGTCGGCCTCGTTGAGGAAGGTCTTCTCCCCGGTCCAGGTCGTGGTGGCGAAGCGCTCGGAGCCCACCTCGGCCCGCAGCGCGGTCAGCTCGTGGTCGGTGGAGTCCACCAGGCGCACGAACACCTCGCGGCCCTGCCGCTCGAGGCGGGACTGGTCGACGTAGGCCGTCAGCCCGTCGGGCCAGGGCGCCGACCCGACCGGCTGAGCCGAGGCCGCGTCACCCGGCGAGGGTGCGCCCGGGCCGGGGGCCCCGTCGGCGCAGCCCGAGGCGGCGCCGAGCACGAGCGACACCACCACCGACGCGAGCCACGGGCGCCCGCGCCCGACCGCGAGCCTCACAGGTGGTCGGGCACGATCAGCGCATCGGGGTCCTGGCGCACCGGCATGGCCTCCAGCGCGGCCCGGGTCAGGTCGACGGCACCACTCACCAGGCGCCGCCTGCGCCGCTCGGACAGCCGGTCCCACGCGCCCGGCCGTCGGTGCTCCATGAGCTCGCCGGTGGCGCGCTCGGCCGCCTCGGCGAGCTCGGCGTCGCTGAAGACCGGCCGACTGCCGACCGTGGGGCGCTCGGGCAGCGCGGTGAGCACCGGGAGCACGACGTCGCCCGCGGCGACCTTGGCGCGGTAGCTCCTCTCCCGCGGCAGCCGGGCCCAGGCGGTCGCGAGGTCGCCACGCCCCCAGGGCGGGCGCGTCGCCGACCACAGCCTGCGCGCGACGGCGTCGACCGCGACGGTCATCTCGTGCTCGGTGAACCTCATGCCCCGATTCTGGACCACCGACGCAGGCGCCGCGCCGGGCGCGGCCGCCCGGTCGGGGCACCGGGACGGGAAACACCCCCCGGGACGGGTCCCGGGGGGTGCTTGTCGCAACCTGCTCCCCCCGAAAGCGGGAACGCTCAGAGGCAGCAGGCAGCCCTAGGTTCACCCGGAGATGCGGGTGATCCATCACCCGCCAGGTGTGAGCCTGTAGGGCCCTTACAGAAGACCACCCCGTCGCCGGCCGCGCCAGGGGCTCGCGCGGATCCGGTCCTTCGGGGTGAGGGGATCAGGCCTCGCGGGACCGATCCTCCTGCGCCGGCACCCGGTCCAGCACCCGGTCGAGCACGGCGGTGGCCACCTGGTCGGGGCACTCGTCGGGGGTCCAGTGCGAGGCGCCCTCGAGCGCGACGAAGCGGTAGTCGGCGCGCACGTGGGCCCCGCACGCGTGCGCCGCGGTGGGTGAGGTGGCCAGGTCGTCGGCGCCCCACAGGAACGTCGTCGGCACCGTGACCGGCGGGGTGGCGGCGAGGTCGCCGTCCATGGCGCGGTACCACCCCAGCGCCGGGGTGAGGGCGCCCGAGCGCATCAGGTCGACGTAGGCCTCCACGTCGGGCGCGGCGACCGCGCCGCCGTAGAGCGCGCGCAGCCCGCGGGCGTCGTCGTCGAGCAGGGAGGCCTCGCCGCGGCCCGGCTCGCGGAAGACCCGGATGTAGGCCGAGCGGCGCTGCTGCTCGGGATCCTCGCGCAGGGCCGCCCCGAAGGCCGCGAGGTGGGGCACCGAGAGCGCGGTCAGCGTGCGCAGCCGCTCGGGGTGCCGCGCGGCGAGCGCCCACGCGACCGAGGCGCCCCAGTCGTGGCCGACCAGGTGGAAGGGGCCCGTGTCCAGGGCGTCAGCCACCGCCAGCACGTCGGTGACCAGGCGCGGCACGGCGTACGCCGCCACCGCGGCGGGCCGGGCCCCCGGGGAGTAGCCGCGCTGGTCGGGCGCCACGAGGCGCAGGCCGTGCCCGGCGAGACGCTCGACGACCCGGTCCCAGCTGCGCGCCGACTGCGGGAAGCCGTGCAGCAGGAGCACCGGCACGCCGTCGTCGGGCCCGGCGAGGTGGACGTCGAGGTCGATCGGGCCGTGGTCGGGGTCGTCGACGACCACCGTGGTCGACGCGTCGAAGGCGCTCATGGGCCGAGCATGGCATCCCGACGCGGGCGCCACCACCGACGACCGCGCGGCCGTGGCCGCCCGGCCCACGCCGACGCCACACCCCCGACCGTGACAGCAGCGCTGTCACGGACAGTGCCATGATGGCGCCCATGAGCGACATCGACGTCCTGGAGCGCATCCTCGCCGAGCGGTGGAGCTGCCGCGGCTACCTGCCCGACCCCGTCGACGACGCGGTGGTCGAGCGGCTGCTGCTCGCCGCGCAGCGCACGCCGTCGTGGTGCAACACCCAGCCCTGGCAGGTGCACGTGGTCTCCGGCGACGCCGCACGCGCGCTGAGCGCGCGCATGCTCGCCTCCTTCGACGGCGCCGGCAGCGACTTCCCCTTCCCGGAGGCCTACACCGAGGAGCGGCAGGCGCGACGACGCGAGAGCGGCTGGCAGCTCTACGACGCCGTCGGGATCGCCAAGGGCGACCGGGAGCGCTCCTTCGCCGAGGGGCTGCGCAACTTCGAGCTCTTCGGCGCGCCCCACGTCGCCGTCGTGACGACCGCCGCCGAGCTCGGCACCTACGGCGCGGTCGACTGCGGGCTCTACGTGCAGACCTTCCTGCTCGCGGCCCACGCCCTCGGCCTCGGCGCCTGCGCCCAGGCCGCCCTGGCGGGCCAGTCGCCGCTGCTGCACGAGGTGCTCGACCTGGCCGAGGACCGCCGCGTGGTCTGCGGCATCTCCTTCGGCCACCCCGACCCCGGGCACCCCACGGCGTCCTACCGCACCACGCGGGCCCCGCTGGAGGAGGTCGTCACGCGCGTCACGAGTCTCGACGGGGCTGCGCACCACTCCTAGGTCGGCAGCCAGGACACCTGCCCGGCGAGCACGGCGTAGCCGACGAAGGCGCCGATGTCGAGCAGGGTGTGGGCCACCACCAGCGGCATCACCCGGCCCCACCGGCGGTAGAGCCAGCCGAAGAGCAGGCCCATGACGAGGTTGCCCACGAAGCCGCCGAGGCCCTGGTAGAGGTGGTAGCTCCCCCGCAGCGCGGCGGCGACGACGATCGCCGTCAGGTCGCCCAGGCCCAGCTGGCGCAGCCGCACCAGCACGTAGCCGAGGACCAGCACCTCCTCCACGACGGCGTTCTCCAGCGCCGAGAGCACGAGCACGGGGATGTGCCACCACACGTCGGGGAGGTTGTCCGGCACCACCGTGAGGCTCAGGCCCAGCGCGTGCATCACGAGGTAGAAGGCGACCCCGACCGAGCCGACGCCGGCAGCGATCGCGGCACCGCGCGCGAGGTCCAGACCGGTCAGCCACGCTCCCCCGCGGGCCCACAGCTCGCGCAGGCCGGCGCCGGAGCGCACCAGGAGGTAGCCCGCCAGCAGCACCGGCACGAGCGAGAAGCCGAAGGCCAGCAGCTGGTAGGCCAGGTCGAACCACGGTCGCTGGGGGGCGTAGGAGCCGTTCATCGACGCCGTCTGACCCGCGAGCCCGCCGGGGGCGGTCGCCGCCTCGAGCAGGTTGACCACCGAGTAGACGGCCGAGCGGCCCAGCGAGAGCGCCAGCACCACGACCAGCTCGACGAGCAGCAATCGGCGGCTCAGCGGTCCTCCCGGGCTCCGCGGCGCCGGCACGGCGGTCGAGCCGGGCACCTCGGCGCCCCGGGCGGCCCGGCCGCGGGGGCCGGGGGCGGGCCCACCAGCGGGGTCGGGAGTGGGGTCGGGGGACGGGCCGGGCCCGTCGGTGTGCGTCGCCACGGGCGCCACCCTGCCACCCGCAGGTGAGGGGCGGCTGAGAGCGGGCGTGGCAGGGTGGACGGCACGCACCTCGTCTACTCGGAACGGGAGCACACCCATGCACGACCCCGCACACCCCTCGTCCCAGGCCCCCGGCAGCGACACCACGGCGTCGCCCCACCCGGCCTCGCCTCCCCCCGCCACCACCCGGCGCAGGCTGCTCGGCGGCTCGGGCGCGCTGGCCGCCGGAGCCGTCGGCGCCACGGTCTCCGGCGGGTCCGCCGCCGTGGCCGGCCCCGGTCGGGGACCCGGCCCGTCGGGCGTCCTCGACACCGCGGAGTGGCCCGACGGGCCCGGGCGCCCGCTGCGCGCCCAGCGCGCCGACCGCGAGCTGCGCGCGATCATGGCCGAGGTCGACCCCGACCGGATCCGTGCCATCGTGGAGAAGCTGGTGTCCTTCGGCACCCGGCACACCCTGTCGAGCCAGGACGACCCCGAGCGCGGCATCGGCGCGGCCCGCGACTGGATCGCCGCCGAGATGCGCCGCTACGCCGCGCGCTCGGGCGGACGGATGAGCGTCACGGTCCCGTCGTACGTGCAGGAGCCGGCCTCGCGCATCCCCGCGCCGACCCGGATCAGCAACGTCGTGGCGCGTCTGGAGGGCTCCTCGGATCCCGGACGGGTCTACGTCGTCTCCGGTCACTACGACTCGCGTGCCACCGACGTCATGGACGCCACCTCCGACGCCCCCGGCGCCGACGACGACGCCAGCGGCGTGGCCGTGGCCATGGAGCTCGCCCGCATCATGGCCACCCGGCGCCCGGCCGCGACCATCCTCTTCGCAGCCGTGGCCGGCGAGGAGCAGGGCCTCTACGGCTCCACGTTCCTGGCCCGCCAGCTCACCGAGGAGGGCGCCGACGTCCAGGGCATGTTCACCGACGACATCGTCGGCAGCAGCCGCGCCGACGACGGCGAGCGCGACCGGCGCAGCGTGCGGCTCTTCGTGCAGGGCGTGCCGACGAGCGAGGACGAGGCGCGCGCCGCGACCCGGCTCTCGATCGGCGGGGAGAACGACTCCCCCACGCGCCAGCTCGGCCGCTTCGTCGCCGAGGTCGCCGACCCGCGCCTGACCGGCATGGAGGTGCGCCTGGTCTACCGCCTCGACCGCTACCTGCGCGGCGGCGACCACCGACCCTTCCTCGAGGCGGGCTACCCCGCGGCCCGCTTCACCGAGCCGGCCGAGGACTTCGCCCACCAGCACCAGGACGTGCGGGTCGAGGACGGCGTGCAGTACGGCGACCTGGTGCGCTTCTGCGACATGGACTACATCGCCGGCGTCACCCGGGTCAACGCCGCCGCCCTGTGGTCGCTGGCCCAGGCCCCGGGCGTGCCGCGCGACGTGGTGGTGGACACCACCGCGCTGACGAACGACAGCACCCTGAGCTGGTCGCCCGGGTCGGGCGAGACCGCGTCGTACGAGGTCGTGTGGCGCCCGACCCCCGAGCCGCTGTGGCAGCACGTCGTCGCGGTGCGGGGCACGAGCGCGACCCTGGACCTGTCGAAGGACAACGTCGTGCTCGGGGTGCGCGCCGTGGGGCCCGACGGCCACCGCAGCCCCGCGGTGTTCCCGTTCCCCGCCCCCGCCTGACCGGTCGCCCGCAGGCGCCCCGGCAAGCCGGTCCGCCCGGGTGAGCGCAGGCCCCTGCGGGCCGTGGTGGTGTGGCACCTCACCCGCCGCGGCCGTCCCCGGCCGCCCCACCACGACCCGCAGGAGTCCTCGTGACCGCACCCCACCGCGACGCGCCCACCGGGGCGGAGGCCGGCCACGACCCGCGCCACGCGCAGCGCGCCGTCGAGCTCGCGCTGCTCAACGTCGACCAGGGCGGCAAGCCCTTCGCCTGCGTGGTGGTCGACGCCGCTACCGGCGAGGTGGTCGTGGAGGCGGCCAACCAGGTGGCCCAGTCCGGCGACCCGACCGCCCACGCCGAGATCACCGCGATCCGCGACCTCGCCGCCCGGGGGCGCTCCGACCTCGAGGGATGCGACGTCTACGTCACCGCCTACCCCTGCCCCATGTGCCTCGGCGCGCTCTACTACGCCGCACCCGACCGGGTGCTCTTCGGCGCGACCCGCGAGCAGGAGGGCGAGCACTACGAGGACGGTGGGCGCTGGATGACCCTGGCGACTTTCTACGACGAGTACGCCCGGGAGCCCGCGGACCGCAGCCTGCCCTCGGCCCAGGTGGCGGTCGAGGACCCGACCGCGCCGTTCCGTGCCTGGTCGGAGCGCCACGGCTGAGGCCGGTCGCCTTCACTGTGACGCAGTGAAGGCCCAGGCTTGACAGGGCTGGTGGATCAGGCCAGGTGGATCAGGCCAGGTGGATCAGTGCGGCGCCGCCGAGGGCGAGCAGCCAGCTGGCGAAGCTGCCGATGAGGAAGTACTCGGTCACGTCGCTCGGCCCGTCGGCGGGCAGCCCCGGGTCGCGCTGGGCGCGCTGCAGCTCGGGGAACCGCAGCAGCCCCTTGGCCGCCACGACGATGGCGGCCGCGGTGAGCTCGCCCAGCGCTCCCAGGCCGGTCAGGAAGACCCGCTCCATCGGGCCCAGCACGCGCCCGCCCTTGAGCTGCTTCTCCCCCGAGGTCGCGGGCACGCCGACGGCGTCGAGCAGGAGGCGGACCAGGATGTTGGCCGTCACCAGCTGCGCGAGCACGACGCCGGTGGCGACCAGGAGGTCGGCGGCGGGCCAGCGCGCGAGGAGCGTGGCGTCCAGGCGGGCGGGCCAGGCCGGCTCCGATCCCACCAGCTGCACCCCCAGCACGGCGACGGCGGCGCCGGCCACCGGCGCCGCGAAGGCGACCACCCGCGCGCGTGAGCGCGACCGGGCGGGGAGCCCCACGTCCATCGCCCGCGCCGACGCCAGCAGCCACACCACGAGCGCGACGGCCAGCAGCAGGAAGAGGGCGACGACCTCGCCCGCCCCGAGGTCGAGGAGCACCAGCCCGACCAGCAGCGGCGCGAGACCCGCGACGACGCAGCCGAGCAGCCGACCGCGGCTGAGGAGGTCGTGGGAGGGGCGACCGAGGTCGCATGCCCCCAGGGCCACCAGCCACAGCCCCACCAGCACCAGGCTCACCGCTGCTCCTCCCGACCGGCCGTCGCCGGCCCCGTCGCCGATCCCGCCCCTGAGTCCGCCTCGGTCTCTCCCGCCGCGAGGCTGAGGTGAGCATCGCGCAGCGCACCGACACCGCGGGCGAACTGCTGGCTGACCGCCGACCGCGAGATGCCCTGGTCGGCGGCGATCTCCGCCTGGGAGCGGCCCTGGAGCGCCGCGAGCGCCAGGCTGCGGCCGCGGTCGCCGAGGCGGTCGAGCAGCGCGTCGCGGGTGAGCAGGAAGGCGTTGACCGGGCCGGCGTGGGTGCCGCCGGCCCCGGCGTCGTACCAGGTGCGGCTGGAGGCGCGGCGTGGGCGTCCCAGCACGTCGAGGGCCTCGCGGGCGGCCCACCAGCCCGGCCCGTCCTGCAGCAGCGGGGTGCGCTGGTCGTCGTAGACCGTGACCTCGCCGTGGCCCAGACCGCAGCGCACGTCGACGTCGGGCAACAGGGCCAGGCGCACCAGGGCGGTGGCCAGCACCGCGTCGGCCAGGGTCGTGAAGGCTCCCTGGAGCTCGTCGCCCACGGTCGCCTCGAGGCGCTGAGCCGGGGTCAGGGCGCGGGAGACCTCGGCGAGGACCTCGACGATGCGCCGCTGGGCCGCACCGCGGTCGGGCAGGTCGCGGGAGCCGACGACGTCGCCGATGAGGGTGAAGAGCTGCACCATCGGTCAAGCATATCGCTGAACTAGACCGAAGTTAAGCCATGATCTGGATCAGCTGACCGAGGCGGACTCGTCGCTCCCACGCTCGCCCGCCCGGCTCCGGTCCGTGCCGGGCTCGGCCGCCGGCTGCGGTGCGGACGCTGCGGCCGCCGGGGTCCGTACGAGCAGTGCGAGCAGCACGGCCACCGCCGAGACCACGCCTCCCCAGAGCAGGGCGTCCTGCACGCCGGACGCCGTGGCGGCCGCGGCGGGAGACCCGCCCTCGGCGGCCCGCGTGGCGCCACGGGTCATCACCGTCACGAAGAGCGCCGTGCCCGCTGCGCCGGCCACCTGCTGCACCGTGCTCACGATGGCGCTGCCGTGGGAGTAGAGGTGCGGGGGTAGCGAGCCCAGCGCGGAGGTCAGCAGCGGCGTGAACATGAGCGCGATGCCGATGCTCAGCAGCACGTGGGCACCCACGACGGTGGCCGTGGCGGTGCCCTGGTCGAAGGTGCTCATCAGCCACAGCGCCGCACTGGCCACCACCGCGCCCGGCGGCACCAGGGGACGCGGGCCCACGCGGTCGAAGACCCGACCGACGACCGGTGCCATGAGGCCCATGACGACACCGCCGGGCAGCAGGACCAGGCCGGTGCGCAGCGTGGAGAGGCCCAGGACGTCCTGCAGGAAGATGGGCAGCAGGATGAGGGTGCCGAAGAGCGCCATCATCGCCACCACGACGAGGGCGACGGCGACGGCGAAGGCCTGCGACCCGAAGGCCCGCAGGTCGAGCAGCGCCCGCTCCCCCAGCCGCAGCTGCCGGTGCACGAACAGGCCGAGGGCCACGAGGCCGGCTCCGAGGGGCACCCAGGGCGAGACCGGGGCGTCGCCCGAGGCGCTCTCGCCGATGCTGCTGAGGCCGTAGACCAGGCCGCTGAAGCCGAGGGCGGAGAGCACGACGGAGGCGACGTCGACCGGCACCGCGGTGCGCTCGGCCACGTCGCGGACCCACAGGCGCCCGAGCCCGAGCGCGAGCACCGCGATCGGCAGGACGATCCAGAACATCCATCGCCAGCTCAGCTGGTCGAGCACGACCCCCGACACCGTCGGGCCGACCGCCGGAGCCACCGAGATGACGATGGAGATCGTGCCCATCATGCGGCCGCGACGCTCGGCCGGCACGAGGTTGAGGATCGTGGTGATCAGCAGCGGCATCATGATGGCGGTGCCGGAGGCCTGCACCACCCGGGCGAGCACGAGCACGCCGAAGGTGGGGGCCAGCGCCGCGAGCAGCGTGCCGGCGGTGAACGCCGACATGGCCACCGTGAAGAGCGTGCGCAGCGAGAAGCGGCCGATGAGGTAGCCGGTGACCGGGATGACCACGGCCATGGTCAGCAGGAACGCGGTGGTGATCCACTGCGCGGTCGACGCCGCGATCGAGAACTCCCCCATCAGACGCGGCAGGGCCACGCTCATGATCGTCTCGTTGAGGATCACCACGAAGGCGGAGCCGACCAGCAGTGCGATCAGGCGCGCCGCACCCGGCGGCAGGCCCGCGCCGGGGTCCGCCGGGGCGGGGGCGTGGGGGTCGGTGAGCGTGTCGGGCACGAGGCTTCCCTCTCGGTGGCGGTGCGACGGCGGCAGGGGACGGACGGCGCGGCGCCGCTCCTCCCCGGGATCTTTCTGCACGGAGTACAACTTTGCACGTCGTCGGTTTTGTTCCACACTTCCCGGATGGGTCTGCGCGAGGACAAGAAGCAGGCCGCGTGGCAGGAGATCCGCGGCGCGGCGTGGCGCCTCTTCGCCGAGCGCGGTTTCGACGCGGTCAGCGTCGAGGAGATCGCCGGCGCCGCCGGCGTCTCGCGCAGCACCTTCTTCAACTACTTCCGCACCAAGGAAGCGGTGGTCGTCGACCCCGCGCCCCGTGTCGTACGCCGCCTCGACGACCTCCTGGCCGAGCAGCCGGTCGAGCGCGAGGCCTGGGAGGCGCTGACCGCGGTGCTGGTCGGGCTGACCCGGGCCGACCGTGACGACATGGTCGCGCGCCGCCGACTGGTCGCCGACAGTCCGGAGCTGCAGCGCGGCGCCCACGAGCTCGGCGAGCAGCTCGCCGCGCAGCTCGTGGCGTGGATGACGACCCGCCTGCCGCACGATCCGCTCGGGGCCGCCCTGGTGGTGGAGCTGTCGCTCGCCGCCACCCGCACCGCGTGGGCGGCGTGGCCCGAGGACGCCGGGGTGGACGCCTACCTCGCACTGCTCCAGGACTGCCTCGGCCGCGCGCGGCCCGCCGCGGACGGGCACGGTCGACCCGAGGCGCACTGAGTCTCACTGAGGCTCACCGGCGCATCGCCCGCCAGGTGCGCTCGGAGCGCAGCCAGGAGGCGACGACCCGGGCGCAGGCGGTCGGGTCGGCCGCGACGGTCTCGCACCGTCGGCCACGACCGCCGCCCGCAGCCCAGGGCTGCACGCACACCCGCGTGCCGCCGGAACGGTCGCTGCTCCGGTCACCGCCTCGGTCACCGCCTCGGTCACCGGCGCACGAGCCCGGTCGCAGGCAGCCGGTGCGCACCAGCACCGCGCCCGCCTCCTGCCGCACCACGGCGCGCAGCGCCTCGAGGACAGGGGCGTGCGTCGGGCCGCAGCCGCCCGCCGCACACACCCCGACCGCCACCGTCGGCTCGCCGTCCTGACGCGTCCTGGCCATCACGCACCTCCTCGCCTCGGGCCGCACCTGCGACCACCAGCCAACCGTACATGAGAATGATTCTCGTCAGTGTGGCGCGGGGCAGGCGTCAGGCGACCGTGCCCTCCCAGGTGAAGACCGCCCCGGCCTCGACGGCGTAGGTCTGCGAGGTCGTGCCCCCGACGACCACCCGCACCAGCTGGGTCTGCCCGGTGTCGTTGTAGCCGTAGACCCCGACCGTGCCGTCGGGGCGCACGAAGGCCGAGGACCACACGCTCCAGCTGGTGGTGGAGCTGGCCACGCTGACCGCCCCCGGACGGGCCGCGCGCGCCAGCTGCGCGAGCACGGCGTGCTCCGGGCCGGTGGTCACCGTGCGGTCGGGCGCCACGGCGAGCACGCCGCGGCAGGTCTTGCAGCCCCACTGCGACCCGGCGTCGAGACCCACGCCGGGGGTCGTGCTGAGCGCGGCGTTCCAGAACATCAGCCCGCCGGAGCCGGCCCGCACGCTGCGCACGACGAGGTGGGCGGAGTCCCAGCGGAAGGTGCCCCACCGGGAGTCGGTGGTGCCGGTGCACTCGGTGAGGATCGACGGCACGGGGAGGCCCGCCATCTGGTCCGGGGTGCCGCCGTAGCAGTGGAAGGCCGCGGCGGCGTGCGCGCCGGGCGCCTGAGCCAGCACCGCGTCGACGCGCGCCCGGTCGCTCCAGTTGTGGTCCACGGCCCACAGGTCGACGCCGAGCGCCCGCAGCCGGGGCGCGACCGCGGCGGCCACCCGTGCCAGCTGCTCGTCGCTCATGCGCATGGTCGTGTAGTCGCTGGCGTGCCCGGGCTCGTTGAC
Organism: Nocardioides sp. Leaf285; assembly: GCF_001422955.1. Taxonomy (NCBI): domain Bacteria; kingdom Bacillati; phylum Actinomycetota; class Actinomycetes; order Propionibacteriales; family Nocardioidaceae; genus Nocardioides; species Nocardioides sp. Leaf285. The sequence goes on from NZ_LMNH01000003.1 coordinate 1,215,840, forward strand.
GATGCTGAGCGCCGAGACCGGCACACCGCGTTCGCGCAGCCAGGCCGCCTGGGCCACGAGCATCGAGGCGTAGGACGCCTCCGCGCCCACCAGGAGCGACCCGCCGCGCAGCGAGCGGGAGTCCTTCATCGAGGCCGGTGCCGACCAGGGGGCCACGACGACCTCCAGGTCGGGGTTGAGCGGCAGGGCCCGGGTCAGCAGGTAGTCCACCGCCCTCCTGGCCTCGGCGGGCGGCGTCACCCTGCGCCCGTCCCACCCCCACGTCCACAACCGGGTGGAGAAGTCGGTCGACGACAGCGGGAGGCGCACCCAGTCCAGCCGTGCACCGTCGGCGCGGGTGCGGTCGAAGAGCAGGCGGGTGGCGGCGTCGTTGCCGCCGAGCTGGACGACGGCGGCGTCGGTGAGGGCGGCGCCGACCCCGCGCCAGACCTGCGCGCGGCGTGAGGTGTCGACGGTGACCGTCGCGGTGGCCGCGGCGGTCGTCGCGGCCACGTGCACGACCGTGCGGGCGGCGTCGGCGCCCGACGACAGCGTCATCCGGTCCACCGTGACGACGCTAGCGCCCAGGTGCACCGGCACGCGCGGGCGGGCGGAGGCGGTGGCGCCCAGCGGGAGGACGAGGGCCAGCCCGACGAGCAGGGCGAGGCCGCGGCGGGCCGCGTGTCGCGACGTACGGCGGGGGCGTGCGGGCGTGGCGGACGAGGGGGTGTCGGGGGTCATCGCTGTCGTTCCTGGTGGGTCCGGCGTCAGGGGGGTGCCGGGCAGTCGCACCATCGGCGGCGGGCGGGCCGACCGGAGGGGTTCGAGGTCACCGTCCGGTCTCGGAGGATGGTGCCGGACGTCGACTTGCCTACGACTCGTAGGCAGATGCAGGATGTGCTTAGCAATCCCGGGACGGAGACACACGACATGGCGCGCGCAGGACTCACGACGCAGCGACTCACCCTCGAGGCCGCCGACCTGGCCGACGAGGCCGGCTTCGCCGCGGTCACCCCCGCCGCGCTCGCCCGGCGCGTGGGGGTGCGACCCGCGAGCCTCTACTCCCACCTGCGCGATGCCGACGACCTGCGCACCCGCGTCGCCCTGCTGGCCCTGCAGGAGATGGCCGACCGGGTCGCCGCGGCCGTCGCCGGCCGCGCCGGCAAGGACGCCCTCGTCGCCTTCGGCGGTGCCTACCGCGACTACGCCCGGGAGCACCCCGGCCGTCACGACGCCGCGAGGCTGCGGCTCGACCCCGCCACGGCCGCCGCCAGCGCCGGCCCGCGCCACGCCGAGCTGGCCCGCGCGGTGCTCCGTGGCTACGACCTCACCGGGGAGGACCAGACCCACGCCGTGCGCCTGCTCGGCAGCGTCTTCCACGGCTACACCAGCCTCGAGGCGGCCGGTGGCTTCAGCCACAGCAGTCCCGACAGCGACACCACCTGGCGCCGCACGCTCGACGCGCTCGACGTGCTGCTGCGCCGCTGGCCCGACCCCACCCAGGAGACACCGTGACCCGCGACCCCCGCCCCTCACCCTCCACCTCGCCCACCACCTCCCCCACCCCGAGCCCCGCCCCGAGCCCCGCCAGCACGCTCGCGCACCGGGTCTCGTTCACCACCTCGGCCGGGCACGCCCTCGTCCGCGGGGCGCTCGACCTCGAGGACACCGACCGCGGTCTGGTGCCGCACCGGCTGCCCCGGTGGGTGCGCGAGCGCCATGCCGACGCCCAGCTGGCGATGGCGCAGTCGCAGACCTCCGGCGTGCGGCTGCTGGTGCGCACCCGGGCCACGACGCTCGCCCTGGAGGCCGTGCCGACCAAGCGGGTCTACCCCGGCCTGCCCGCCCGTCCCGACGGCGTCTACGACCTGCTCGTCGACGACGTGCCGACCGCCGAGGCCACCATCCGCGGCGGCGACACCGTCACCCTCGACATGGCCGCCGGGACCGCACGCCACGACCTCGGCGCCGCCGGCACCGCCACCTTCACCGGTCTGCCCGCCCACGACAAGACCGTCGAGATCTGGCTGCCCCACGACGAGACGACCACCCTGGTCTCGCTGGGCTCCGACGCCCCGGTCGGCCCCGCCGAGCGTGCCGACCGCCCGGTCTGGCTGCACCACGGCAGCTCCCTGAGCCACGGGTCCTTCGCCGCGAGCCCCACGGGCACGTGGCCGGCGGTCGCGGCCCGTGCCGCCGGGGTCGAGCTGGTCAACCTCGGACTGGGCGGCAGCGCCCTGCTCGATCCCTTCCTGGCCCGCACGCTGCGCGACACCCCGGCCGACCTGATCAGCCTCGAGATCGGCATCAACGTCGTCAACGCCGACCTGATGCGGCTGCGCGCCTTCGTGCCCGCGGTCCACGGCTTCCTCGACACCATCCGTGACGGACACCCCGACACGCCCCTGCTCGTGCTCTCCCCGCTGCTGTGCCCTCTCCACGAGGACACCCCCGGGCCGACCGCTCCCGACCTCGACGCCCTGCGCGCCGGCGAGCTGCGCTTCGTCGCCACGGGCGACCCGGCCGATGTCGCCGCGGGCCGGCTCACGCTCTCCGTCGTACGCCGCGAGCTCGCGGGCCTGGTCGCGGCGCGGGCCGACGACCCCCACCTGCACCTGCTCGACGGCCTGGAGCTCTACGACGAGGCCGACCACGCCCGGCACCCGCTCGTGGACGGCCTCCACCCGGGGCCCGAGACGCACCGCGAGGCGGGTGAGCGCTTCGCCCGTGTCGCGCTGGGCGGTCCTTTCGGGGCGCTGGCACACTGACCGCGCCGGGGGCTCGGCAGGCGCCTGCGCCGCAACCCCTCAGCGTGTCGGCCCTCGTGCCGATGTGGACCGGAGGTCGTGCTCGGGAGCGGAGGTGGTGCACCGGTGGCAGCATCGGGAGCGTCCCGTGCGCGCCTCCTCGGTGTGGTCGCGTGGGTCGCCGGGTTCACCCTCGCCGCGGAGGTCGGGCTGCACACCAGGCCCCCGGGCTCGCCGATCGCACTGTTCTGGCCCGCCGCGGCCGTGGCGGTCGCCTGGCTCGTCCTGCGACCGGGCCGCTCCGACCGCGCCGTGGCCCTCGTGGCGATGGGAGCGGTGCTGGCCGTCGAGGCCTCGACCGTGTTCGAGGCACCGTCGGGCGTGGCCCTGACCGTGCTGGCTCACCTCGCGCTGTGCGGCGGCTGCACCGTCGGGCTCGAGGTCACGACGCGACGGCGCGGTCGGCTGCGACACCACGACCTGCTCACGGCCCTGCGCTCGAGCGCCGGCCTGGTCGCCCTGGCGGCCAGCGCCCTGGCGGCCTCCGCGGCGACGGCGCCCGTCATCGGGGCGGCCGTGCTCGCCGACGGGGGCGGCTGGTCCTGGGAGACCGTGGTGGCCTGGACCGGCCGGAGCTCGGTGACCGTGACGGTGCTGGTCGGCACCCTGGTCGCCCTGCGCCGCGCACCCACCGCCCGCGCGCCCCAGGAGGGGACCGGCCTCCGCTGGGGCTACCACCTCCTGGGCCCCACCGGGCGCGCCCGCGCCCGGTCGACGAGCCGGCTGGAGTACGCCGCACTGGTCGCGACCACCGCGGCGGTCCTCGCACTGATCTACGGGGTCGCCTCCCAGCTCCCGATCGCCTTCGTGCTCATGGCGGTCGCCGCCTGGGCCGGGACCCGCTTCTCGCCGGAGGCCGCGGCGGTCCACGTCACCGGCACCGCCCTGGTCCTCGTCGCCCTCACCTCGCAGGGCCTCGGCGTGCTCGCCGCCGTCGACGACCCCCTGCTGCGCGCCCTCGTCGCCCAGCTCTTCGTGGGCACCTGCTTCGTCCTGGCCATGCTCCTGGCCTACGGCGAGGAGCGTCATGGGCTGCTCGCCGCCCGCCTGCTGGCCTCCGAGGCAGCGGCGCGGTCGCAGGCCGAGCTGCTGGGGGCGGTGACCTCGTCGATGGCCGACGCCCTCGTGGTGCTCGACGCCGACGGCACCGTGGTGCTGTCCAACCACACCGCCGACGCGCTGCTGGCCGGGTCGACCGCGATCAACATGGCCGATCCCGGCCAGCACGGCTTCCACCTTCCCGACGGCACCCCGATCCGTCTCGACGACGGCCTGCACACCCGGGCGCTGGGCGGCGAGACGATCCTGGGCGAGCTGGTGCAGCACGTCGACAGCGGCACCGGGGAGCGCACCTTCCACTCCGTCAGCGGAGCCCCCCTGCCCACCGCCTCCGGGCGACGGGTCGCGGTCTTCCTGCTGCGCGACGTCACCCGGGAGCAGATGCACCTGCGCCAGGTGCAGGGATTCGCGGGCATGGTGGCCCACGACCTCAAGTCACCCCTGGCCAGCCTGGCGGGGTGGCACCAGCTGCTCGCCGACGAGCTCGAGCGCCTCGGCGCGGACGCCGACGACGCGGCGTCGATGAACCGGCGCATCGGCTCCTCCACCCGGAGGATGGAGCTGCTGATCGACGACCTGCTCGGCTACGCCAGCGCCCAGGCCGCGACCCACCACCCGGAGCCGGTCGACCTCGACACCGTGGTGGCGGAGGTCCTCGCCGACCGCCACGACCTGCGTCCCGGCACGGTCGTCTGCGACACGGCCGCCACGCTCACCGCCGATCCCGTGCAGCTGCGCCAGGTCATGGCCAACCTCCTCGGCAACGCGCTGAAGTACGTCGCCCCCGACACCGCCCCCCGGGTCACCGTGAGCGCCCGCTCGACCCACGGCTGGGACGAGGTGGTCGTCGACGACAACGGCGTCGGCATCCCGGCCGGCCAGCACGAGGCCGTCTTCGACCCCTTCGTGCGGATGCACTCCGGCTACGAGGGCACCGGCCTGGGTCTGGCCATCTGCCGCACCGTCGCTGTCAAGCACGGCGGGTCGCTCACCGCACGCCCCGGACCGACGGGCACGGGCACCCGCATGGTGCTGCGTCTCCCGCACCAGGCGGCGGTCCCCGTCTCCTCCGCGCGCCGGCCGCCGGGCCGCCCACCGACCGCCGCGCGGACCCGGTCGCGCAGGGGTAGCGGCCCCCGACCGGGGACCTCGGCGAGGTCCCCGGTCGCGACGACGTCGGCGGCGCGGCACGGGGCCGCCCGGGGCGGCACGGGGCGGCACGGGGCGGCCCGGTGGGTCGCACCCGCGCAGGTGGGGGCGCACGCACCCGTCCTCCGCCCCGAGCGGCCACTGCACCGCCTCACCCCGGTGGCTCCACCCCGCAGGAGGGAGCCGGACCCCCCGGCCGGTGCGGTTGCGTGGAGGACGTCGAGGAACCACCGCGACGGCCCGAGCGGCCGAGCACCTCTCGTCCTCGACGACAGGAGACGACATGACCTACACCCAGGACACCACCACGGGCCCCCACGACGGGCTCGGCACCACCGAGGCGCCGCAGGGCACCGGGGCCCAGGCGCAGCGCGCAGCCTCCACCGCGGCCGACGAGACCCGTCACGTCGCGTCGGTGGCCGGTGAGGAGGCCGGCACCGTGGCCGCCGAGGCCCGGGCCCAGGCCCGCAGCGTGCTCGACGACGCCGTCGCGCAGGCCACGGAGCAGTCACGCACGCAGCGCGACCGTCTGGTCACGACGCTGCACGGCCTCAGCGACGACCTCGACCAGATGGCCTCCAGCGGCACGCAGTCGGGGCTGGCCACCGAGGCCGCCCGTCAGGTCTCGCAACGCGCCCGCAGCCTCGGCACCCACCTCGACGGGCGCGAGCCCAGCGACCTGCTCGACGACGTCAGGGGCTTCGCCCGCCGCCGACCGGGCGTGTTCCTCGCCGGAGCGCTCGCCGCAGGGGTCGTCACCGGGCGCCTGCTCAGCGGTGCCCGCGCCTCCGGGTCCGCCTCGGGCGCCCCGACCGGCACCGAGGACGCCCGGGGCGCCGCGTCGCCGGTCCTGCCGCCCACCACCCCGGGCACCACACCGGTGGCTCCGCCGAGCACCCCCACCCCCGTGACGCCGGCGACGACGGCCGTCCCGGCCCCCGGCGCCGACGACGCTCCCCGGAGGGACCCGCTGGCCGATCCCCTGGCCGACCCGCTGGGCGACCCGCTGGCCGACCCCCTGGGTCACGACGACCGCCCGGGGTCGTTGCGATGACCCAGACCCCGACGCCCGACGGCGGGCAGCGCAGCCTCGGCGAGATCGTGGGCGACATCACCCAGGACCTCACCACCCTGGTCCGCCAGGAGCTGGACCTCGCCAAGACCGAGATGAAGCAGGAGGCCGGCCGGGCCGGCAAGGGCGCCGGCCTGCTCGGCGGCGCCGGTGTGGCCGGGTCCTACCTGCTGCTGTTCCTCTCCGCCGCCGCGATGTTCGGCCTCGACACCGTGCTGCCGCTGTGGCTGGCCGCGCTCGTCGTGGCCCTGGTGTGGGGCGTCGTCGCCGGCGCCCTCGCCCTGACCGGCAAGAAGGCTCTCCAGCAGAGCAACCCGCAGCTGCCGACCACGCAGCGCACCCTCAAGGAGGACGCATCATGGGCCAGAGCACAGAAGAGCTGAGCAACGACATCGCAGGGACCCGCGAGGCCCTCGCGCAGGACCTCGACGCCCTGCAGGACCGGATGAGCCCGAGCGCGATCGTCGAGCGTCGCAAGGCCGCCGTGCGCGGGCGCGCCTCGTCGGTGCGCGACCGGGTGATGGGCAGCGCCTCGGGGGTGCGCGACTCGGCCGGCTCGACGGCCGGCTCCACCCTCGGCAGTGCCACCGACGGGGTGCGCGGCGCGGCCTCGAGCGCCGCCGACAGCACCGGCAGCGCCGTGCAGGGCAGCCCGCTCGGTGCCGGGCTGGTGGCCTTCGGCGCAGGGCTGCTCGTCGCCGCGCTCGTCCCGGCCAGCGACGCCGAGGCACATCTCGCGCAGCAGACCGTCGACGCCGCCAAGGAGCACGGCCAGCCCGTGGTCGACGAGGTCAAGCAGGCCGGTCAAGACGTGGCCGGGCACCTCAAGGACAGCGCCGCCGACGCCGCCGCGCAGGTCAAGGACACCGCGCAGCAGTCCGCCGCCCGGGTCCAGGACGAGGGCTCCTCCTCGGTGCAGAGCGTGCGCGCCGAGACCCCTGGCGCCTGAGCCGCGCGCACGACGTACGACGACCGCCGCAGCCCCTCGGAGGGGAGCGGCGGTCGTCGCACGCCGGGTCGATGGTGACGCGGGCCGGCGCCCCTGCTCACTCCCCCGCTGGCGGTGACGCCACCTCGACGCTCGACGGCAGCTGCGCGCGCACCAGCGCGAGCAGTCGTGCCTTCTCCTCGTCGCCGCCACCCGTCTCGCTCCACCGGCAGCAGGCGTCGAAGGTGGCACGGGTCATTCCGTACGGCTCCCAGTCGGCGTAGTCCTCGCCGAGGCCGCCTTCGTCGTCCCAGAACGGCCCGGCGTACTCGTGGTGCCTCAGCTCGACGTAGGTGACGGGGGCGGCGCCGCTCGCCTCAGCGGGTCGGGCCGAGTCGTAGGAGAAGCCGGAGGACCGGGGCTCGCTGGTCCCACCCGTCATCTCAGGCAGCTGCCGCCGGAGACGCCGTACACCGCGCTGTCGTCGGGGGCACGCGACTGCGACCTCTCCAGCGCCTCGATGGTCGTGCGCAGGTCCTCCTGGCACGCAGACACCTCGGCGCGACCGAGGACGTAGCCGGCCAGTCCGGACGTCGCGGCGATCAGGACGGCAGCGATGCCGATCAGAAGGACCCTGGACACGCACCCATCCTCGCTGTTCTTCCTGTGTCGGAGGAAGCCCCGAGACGCGAGAAGAGGGTGCCGGATCGCTCCGGCACCCTCTCCCACCTGCATCTTCTCCGGTCGGGCTGACAGGATTTGAACCTGCGACCCCTTGACCCCCAGTCAAGTGCGCTACCAAGCTGCGCTACAGCCCGAACCCCGTCCCGTGCGGCCACGCGAGCGTGACCGGGACAGCGCGTGAACACTACAACACCCCGGCTCCCGGTCCGGAATCGACCCCGCCGCACGCACCCGACCGGGCTCCGGGGCGGGCGGTCAGCGGAAGTCGCGGGAGGTCTGGCGCAGCTGGAGGGCCGAGCCCGCACCGGCGATGACCGAGTCGAGGGTGACCACGCGGTCGGCGACCAGGTTGGTCACGCCCTCCTCCCGCTCGAGGATCCCGCGCACCACCACCGCGACCGCGCCCCGCGCCGCGGAGCGGTGGGCGCGCATCACGCCGACCGAGCAGACGACGTTGAGCATCCCGGTCTCGTCCTCGACGTTGAGGAAGGTGATGCCCTGCGCGGTGCCCGGGCGCTGCCGGTGGGTGACCAGGCCCGCGACGTGCACGCGACGGCCGGGCTCGGTGCGCGCGAGGTCGGCCACCGAGGAGATGCCGCTGCCGGTGAGCAGCTCGCGCAGGTGCTCCACCGGATGGGTCTCGGGCGAGACCCGGGTGGCCCAGAGGTCGGCCAGGGTCACCTCCTCCGCGCTCATGCCGGGCAGCGTCGGCGGGGCCGGCGAGGGCGTGGAGCCCGGCAGGTGGTCGGCGCTCTCCGAGGCGCCCGCGGCCCACAGCGCCTGGCGCCGGTCGAGCCCCAGGCACTCCAGCGCCCCGGCGGTGGCGAGCGCCTCCAGCTGCTGGGTCGACAGCCCCGCGCGTCGTGACAGGTCGGTCACCGAGGTGTACGCCGCCTCCGCGCGCGCGGCCACGATCCGCGCCGCGACGTCGGCGCCGATCCCGCGCACCGAGTCCAGCCCCAGGCGCACGACCAGGTGGCCGTCGCGCCGGTGGGTGCGGGTGGGGTCGGGGCGGGCCGGGTCCCACTCCGCCCGCTCGAAGGACGCCGCGAGGCACTGGTCGAGACCGGTGGCACCCGTCGCACCCGTCCCGCCGGGGTCCACTGGCTCGAGCCCGGCCTGCACCCCGGAGCGCGCCAGGTCGGGGCGGCGTACCTCGACGCCGTGGCGGCGGGCGTCGCCCACCAGCGACTGCGGGGAGTAGAAGCCCATCGGCTGGGTGCGCAGCAGACCGACCAGGAAGGCCGCGGGGTAGTGCAGCTTGAACCACGACGAGGCGTAGACCAGCAGCGCGAAGCTCAGCGCGTGGGACTCCGCGAAGCCGAAGTTGGCGAAGGAGAGGATCTTGACGTAGATCGCGTCGGCGGCGTCGCCGACCAGCCCGCGACGCTCCATGCCGGCGTAGAGCTTCGCCTTGACGCTCTCGATCCTCTCGACGCCGCGCTTGGAGCCCATGGCCCGGCGCAGCAGGTCGGCGTCGTCGCGCGAGCAGTCGCCCAGGGTCACCGCCATCGCCATCAGCTGCTCCTGGAAGAGCGGCACCCCGCGGGTGCGCTCGAGCACCGGCACCAGCTCGGGGTGGTCGTAGACGACCGGCTCCTTGCCGGTGGCCCGGCGCACGTAGGGGTGGACCGCACCGCCCTGGATCGGCCCGGGGCGGATGAGGGCGATCTCGATGGCCAGGTCGTAGAACTCCCGCGGCTGCAGGCACGGCAGCGTGCCGATCTGGGCGCGGCTCTCGACCTGGAAGACGCCGATGGAGTCGGCGCGGCAGAGCATGTCGTAGACCGCCGGCTCCTCACGCGGGATCGTGGCCAGGGTCCAGCGCTCCCCCAGGTGCTCCTCGGTCAGGCGCATCATGTGGTCGAGCGCGCCGAGCATGCCCAGGCCCAGCAGGTCGAACTTCACCAGCCCCATCGACTCGCAGCCGTCCTTGTCCCACTGCAGCACCGTGCGGTCCTCCATGCGGGCCCGCTCGATCGGGCACACCTCCCCCACCGGGCGCTCGGTCAGCACCATGCCACCGGAGTGGATGCCGAGGTGGCGCGGCGCCCCCAGCAGCTGCTCGGCCAGCGCCACCACCGGGCGCGGGATGTCGAGCGCGGGGCCGCCCTCGGGGTCGCGGGCGTCGGCGGCCACCACCGAGCTCCAGCCGTCGACCTGCTTCGACCACGCGTCCTGCTGGCCCTGGGAGTGGCCCAGCGCCTTGGCGGCGTCGCGCACCGCCATGCGGGGGCGGTAGGCGACGACGTTGGCGACCTGGGCGGCGTTGCGCCGCCCGTAGGTGCGGTAGACCCACTGGATCACCTCCTCACGCCGGTCGGAGTCGAAGTCGACGTCGATGTCGGGCTCCTCGTCGCGGTGGGCGGAGATGAAGCGCTCGAAGGGCAGGCGGTAGAAGACGGCGTCGACGGCGGTGATGCCGAGCGCGAAGCAGACCGCGGAGCTGGCCGCCGAGCCGCGGCCCTGGCACAGGATGCCGCGCTCGCGGGCGAAGGCGACGATGTCGTGCACGATGACGAAGTAGCCCGCGAAGTCCTTCTCCTCGATCACCCGCAGCTCGTGGTGGACGCGCTCGCGGGCCTCGGCCTCCATCGGCGTGCCGGCGTAGCGCTCCTCGAAGCCCCGCCAGGCCAGCACCCGCAGCCACGAGCTGGGCGTGTGGCCCTCGGGGATGCGGTGCTTGGGCAGGCGCGGGGAGGCCTTGCGCAGGTCGAAGGCCAGCTCCTCGGCCAGCGCGACCGAGCGCCGCACCGCCTCGGGGCGGGTCGCCATCGCCGCGGCCACCTCCGCCCCGCTGCGCAGGTGGGCCGCGCCGGAGAGGTCGAGCCAGCCGTCCATGTCGGCCAGGCTGCGCCGGGCACGCACCGCCGCCATGGCCGCGGCCAGCCGGCGCCCGGAGGGCTGGGCGAAGTGGACGTTGCCGGTGGCCACCACCGGCAGTCCGTGGTCGCGGGCCAGCCCGGCCAGCAGCTCGTTGGTCTCGGCGTCCTGCGGGGTCGGTCGCGCCGAGAGCTCGACGACCACCCCGTCGAGGCCGAAGCGGGCGGTGAGCCGGTCGAGCTCGAGGGCCGCGGCCGTCGGCCCGCCCGCCGCGAGCGCCCGGTGCACCGTGCCCTTGCGGCAGCCGGTGAGCACCACCCAGTGCCCCCGGCCGCGCTCGGCCAGCTCGTCGAGGTCGTGGTCGGGGCGGCCCTTCTCGTCACCGCGCAGGTTGGCCTCGGTCATCGCGCCCGCGAGCCGGTGGTAGCCCTCCACCCCCCGCGCCAGCACCAGCAGGTGGGAGCCCTCGGGATCGGCCACGCCGTTCTGCGGGCGGGTCAGCCCCAGCGACAGCTCGGCGCCGAAGACCGTGCGCAGGTCGTGGACCGCGGCGGCCTCGGCCAGCAGCGGCGCCCCGTGGAAGCCGTCGTGGTCGGTCAGTGCCAGCCCGCTCAGCCCCAGGCGCACCGCCTCCTCCACCAGCTCCCCCGGCGAGCTCGCCCCGTCGAGGAAGCTGAAGTGGGAGTGGCAGTGCAGCTCGGCGTACGGCGTGACCGCCGCCGGACGCTCGATGGGCCGCTGCGAGGGGCGGGCGTGCTTGCGCCGCGAGATCGGCGCGTCCTCGGCACCGGGCGCGCCGGGACGACCGGAGAGCCGTCTCTCCAGCTCGCGCCAGGGCACCGCGGGGTTGGACCAGCCCATCAGTCGTAGCCCGCCTCGAGGGTCCACCCGGCGGTGCTCCACCGCAGCAGCCAGGCGCGACCGTCGACGCCGACGACCTGGAAGCGCGCGGCACGGGAGCCGTCGGCCGGCGCGGTCTCCACCCACCACTCCTCGTCGACCGGCCACGGGCCGGCCCAGGAGGCCACCGGCTGCCAGGGCCGCTCACCCGGGCGGCCCGGTGCCCCCGGTGCCCCGCTGGGCGGGTGTGCGCCGGCGCCGAGCTGCGGACGGCCGGTGGTGCGGGCGACGACCTGCGGGGTGTCCTCGAGGGCCCACAGGCCCTCCTGTGCTCCCGCCCGGCCGCCCGCCTGGGGCACACCGGCGGAACCGGGCGCCGCGACCAGCAGCGCGGCGCCGAAGCGGAAGCGCCGCGGGTCGGCACTCACCGCGCCCCGCTCGCTGACCGCCACCGGGTGGCCGGTCCCGTCGACGACCTCGGCCACCCGCGGCGGGCTGAAGACCCGCACCGGGGGCGGGCCGGGCACCCGGGTCGGCCACGGCCGGTCGAGGGGGCGCAGCCCGGTGGGCCGCTCGCCCCAGGGCACGCTGGCCTGCCGCTCGGCCGGTGAGCGCCCGCCCTGGAGCACGGGACGCAGCACGGACTCGAAGCCGATCATCGCCTGCACCCGCGCCACCCCCCGCTCGACGAGCTCGTCGCTGCCGCCGCCCCACAGCGCCTCGGCGTGGGCCGCGGCGGGCTCGACGGTCTCGGGCACGAAGCGCACCCGCTCCACCGGCGCGCGCACGACGCCCGCGTCGTGGCGCGAGCGCAGCGACCCGCCCTCGCCCTGCAGCTGCCAGTGCACCCGGTCGACGAGGTCGCGCGCGGTGAAGCAGCGCGGGTGCAGCCAGGCCCGGCTGGAGACGACGACGCCCTCGCTCTCGGCCTCGACCCGCACCTCGGTGGCCACCAGCTGGCGCGAGGCGAGCCCGGAGACGAGGCGCTCGGCGGTGGTCCGCACGCTGAAGCAGACGGCCTCCACCGACTCCAGGGGCGGCTCGAAGACGACCTCGACGTCGAGGTCGGGCGGCGGGGTGCGCTCGCCCAGGACGCTGCGGCCCGCGCCGCGCACCCGGTGCCACAGGTCGGCGCCGTAGCGGCCGAAGCGGTCCTGCACCGAGGCCAGCGGCAGCCCGGCCAGGTCGCCCAGCGTGCCCAGCCCGAGACGACCCACCAGCGAGGCGACCTCGCGCCCCGCCTGCCCGTCGCTCTCCAGCACCCGCACCGGCAGTCCGCGCAGGAAGTCGGCCGAGCCGCCCGAGGGCACGACCACGGCCTCCTGCACCGCGGCGGTGCGGGCGGCCTGCTCTGCGGTGAACACATCGTCGGCCACCCCGATGCGGCAGTCCCAGACCCCGGCGTCGACCAGGGTCTGGGCGACCAGCGCGGCGGCGTGCTCCTCCCCGCCGAAGTAGCGCCCGGGCGCGCGCACCGCGAGCAGCCCGGGCCGCATCGGGGAGACCCCCGGGCGCAGCTCCTCCACGGCCGCGAGCACCGGCTCGTAGTGGCGCGCGTCGCGCTCCGGACCGGCCTCCAGCAGCAGCAGTTCGGGGCAGCGGGCCTGCGCGTCGCGCTTGCGCTGTCCGCGTCGTACGCCGCTGTCGCGGGCCGGGCCGTTGCACACCTCCACCGCGCCGGCGGCCAGCACCGCCGCGGGCAGCTGGCGCGAGCGTCGCGCCTCGGCCAGGCCGGCCACCACCGACCAGTCGGGGCACCACACCACCATCACCCGCACGCGCCGGCCTCCTCGACGACCAGGCCGCCCGGCCCACGCACGCCGACGGGTCCAGCCGGGCCGCCCGGGCCGCGCGGACCGACCGGCTCGAGCGGCTCGAGCGGACCGACCGGCTCGAGCGCCGGGCCCCGGGGGCGGGAGACCCGGGCCGCTCGCTCGGACCGCTCGTCGACGCCGACCAGCGGCGCGTCGATCCCGGGGAACCACACCTCCGCACGCGCCGGCGGGGCCGTGCCGCGGCGCACGGCGAGGCGGGCCCGGCGCGCGCGCAGCCGGCCGGAGCCGTGGTCGGGGCCCGACCAGCGCGACTCCTCCAGGCTCAGCCGGGCGTCGCAGCGGGGCCAGTCGCCGTGGACGACCAGCACCGAGGAGCGGGTGCGCAGCCGGGCGTCGAGCACGCCCGCGGAGCGGGCGTCGACGCTCGCCGGCGGACGCAGCACCACGACGCGCAGCACGTCGACCAGCGCCGCGGTCACCTCGAGCCAGTGCTCGCCGGGCTCGGGCACCAGCACGGTGCGCGTCAGGTCGACCCCCAGCTCGGCGGCGGCCTCCGCGCCGAAGTCGGCCCAGCCGGCGAAGCCGACCCACTCCCCCGCCCGCGAGGCCTCCGCGGCCAGCGCCAGACCCACCGAGGCGGCGTCGACGGAGTAGGTCGCCCCGGCACGCAGCTGGAGCAGGTCGGAGAGCCCGGCGTGCGTCGCCACGGCCTCCCGCGCCGGCCCGCCCTCCATGGCCGCGACCCGCTCCCGGAGCTGGTCGAGCACCGGGCGGCTGGGGTCGAGGGCGGGCATCGCGGTCACACCCCCATGATCGAACACGTGTTCGATCAGGTCAAGCCGGTCGTCCCCTGGGCGGGCGGTCCTGCGGCGGTCCCCCGGCGCATCCCCGGCCGGTCGACGGGTCGGCCGGCGTCGACGTAGGCGATCGTCTGCGGCCCCTCGGGCAGCACGCAGACCCGCGCCCCCGGCCCGACCCGCTCCAGCTCCTCGCGCACCGCCGCGGCGACGTCCTCGACCAGGAAGAGGTGGGCCGTGCGCAGCTCCTCGTCGCTGAGGTGGGTGGTGTGCACCCCGACCCTGGCCCGGGCCAGCACCCGCGCGAGCACCTGCACCTGCCACTGGTCGGGCACGGTCTCGCTGCGCCGCGAGATGGCCTCCAGCAGCGCCTCCGGGCTGTCCTCGGAGGCGAGGACCTCGCGGAAGGTCCCGTGGTCGGGGAAGCCGTCGCGGCACTCCGCGACGCAGACGATGAGCCCGCCGGGCCGCACCACCGTGGCAGCGGCCGTCATGCCCTTCACCGCCTGGTAGAGGTTCTGGTCCAGCGGGAAGCCGGAGTTGCTGGTCACCACGACGTCGAAGAGGTCGGGCACCGCCTGCATCGACAGCTCCCGCACGACCTCGCGCGCCTCGGCGTGCATGGCCAGCAGCTCGCCCCCGAAGGCGCGGACGACCTGCTGCTCGCGGTTGAGCACCACGTCGAGGGCGAAGTCGACCCCGGTGGCCGCGGCGATGGCGCGCACGTCGTCGTGCACGGGGTTGCCCTCGCAGACCGCCCAGGTCGCCTGCTCGCTGCCGATCCGGGCGGCGTCGTGGAGTGTCAGCACGGTCTCCAGGCCGGCCAGCCCCGGGGCGACCAGCTTGGGTCCACCGCTGAAGCCGGCGAAGAAGTGGGGCTCGACGAAGCCCGTGGTGACCTTGACGTCGGCGTCGACCCAGTGGCGGTTGAGCCAGACCGGCACCCCGTCGCCGTGCACCCCCATCCAGCGCAGCACGTCGGGGTCGCGGCTGTCGTGGTTGACGACGCGCACGGTGTCGACCAGGTCGTCGCCGAGCATGGCCCGCAGCTCGGCGTCGGTGTTGGCGCGGTGGGTGCCGGTGGCCACGAGCAGCACGAGGTCCTCACGGGTCACGATCCCCTCGAGCTCGGCGAGGATCGCGCGCACCATGAGCTCGCGCGGCTGCGGACGGGTGGCGTCGCAGAGCGAGATCGCCACGGTCTGCCCGGGACCCACCAGCTCGCGCAGCGGCGGCCCGGCCACGGGGTGCGCCAGGGCCTCGCGCAGGGCGGCCGGCACGTCGGGCGCGGGCTCGCTGTGGGTCGGCGCGACCACCGTCGTGCCGTCGGCGGGGAGCTCCACGTCGAGTCCGGTGGTGCCGTAGGCGACCCGGACCGTGGTCGTCCCGGTGCGGACCGCCGGATCGCTCGTCGAGTCGAACGTCGAGTCGCTCGTCGGATCGGCAGGGTGCGGCACGAGATCTCCTCCGGGGGGTGGCGGCCGCGCCCGTGCGGCCGAGGTCCGATCCTTGGCGGCCGACCGCGTCGAGTCAAACGTCGGGCGTCAGGTCGAACGTCGGGTCGAGCGTCGCGTCGGCCCACAGGTCGCGAGGGGGAGTCGCACGCCGGGTCGGCCGCCGCACGGGCGCGGAGCCGCCCGGCACCGGGGTCGCTCCGCCGCACCGGCCCGAGCCCCTCCGGCACAGGCCGGTGGCGTGCTAGGGGGAGGGTCACGGTCGTGCCCCTCCCCCTAGTACCGAGGCACCTCGCCCCGAGGCCGGGGCCCAGGAGCACTCGGGTCCGAGCCCTGCCGTCTCAGCGCTTGCGCTTCTCCCGCGGTCGCTGCTCCAGCACGATCGGGGTGCCGACGAAGCCGAACTCCTCGCGCAGGCGGCGCTCGATGAAGCGCTCGTAGCCCGCGTCGAGCTTGCCCGAGGTGAAGAGCACGAAGGTCGGCGGCGCGGTGGTGGCCTGGGTGCCGAAGAGGACCTTGGGCTGCTTGCCCGAGCGCACGGGGTGCGGGTGCTCGGCGACGAGTCGCCCGAGGAACGAGTTGAGCGCACCTGTGCCGATGCGGGTCTCCCAGCCCTCGACGGCCTTCTCCAGTGCCGGCACGAGGCGGTCCACGTGCCAGCCGGTGCGGGCGGTGATGTTGATCCGTGGCGCCCACTGCACCTGCACGAGCTCGCGCTCGATCTCGCGCTCGAGGTAGTAGCGGCGCTCCTCGTCGACGAGGTCCCACTTGTTGAAGGCGATGACGAGGGCACGTCCGGCCTCGCGCACGGTCTGGATGATCCGCACGTCCTGCTCGCTGATGGACTGCCCGCCGTCGACGACCAGCACCGCCACCTCGGCGCGGTCGATCGCGGTGGTCGTGCGCAGCGAGGCGTAGTACTCGTGGCCCGAGGCCTCCTTGACCCGCTTGCGGATGCCCGCGGTGTCGATGAAGCGCCAGGTCCTTCCGCCCAGCTCGATGAGCTCGTCGACGGGGTCGACGGTCGTGCCCGCGACGTTGTCGACGACGACGCGCTCGGAGCCGGCCAGTCGGTTCAGCAGGGAGGACTTGCCGACGTTGGGCTTGCCGACGATCGCGATGCGACGCGGGCCGCCCGGGGCGGCGTCACGCTCGGGCGGGGGCTCCGGCAGGGCGGCCAGCACCGCGTCGAGCATGTCGCCCGAGCCACGGCCGTGCAGCGCGGAGACCGGCCACGGCTCGCCGAGGCCGAGGTTCCAGAGACCGAAGGCCTCCGCCTCGGTGCGCTGGTCGTCCACCTTGTTGGCGGCCAGCACGACGGGCTTCTCCGAGCGGCGCAGGATCTTCACCACCGCCTCGTCGGCGTCGGTGATGCCGACCGTGGCGTCGACGACGAAGAGCACGGCGTCGGCCAGCGACACCGCGATCTCGGCCTGTCCGGCGATCCGCTCGGCCAGGCCGCGGGCGTCGGGGTCCCAGCCGCCGGTGTCGACGACGGTGAAGGCGCGACCGTTCCAGTGCGCGTCGTAGGAGACGCGGTCGCGGGTCACGCCGGGCACGTCCTCGACGACGGCCTCGCGCCGGCCGATGATGCGGTTGACGAGGGTCGACTTGCCGACGTTGGGGCGGCCGACGACGGCGAGCACGGGCACCGGTCCGTCACCCGTCAGGCCGGCGTCCTCGAAGGGGTCGCCGGCGTGCTCGCTCGGGCTGTCGCTCATGGTGCTCCTTGATCGGTGACCCCGGTGGCGGGGTCGGGTTCCAGGTCTCCGGGTGGCAGCGGACCGGGGAGGTCCCGCCCGGTCGACGCGCGTGATGCGGCGAGGTGCGCCAGCATGTGCTCTCGCAACAACACCGACGTGGCGGCCACGTGTTCCTTGGTGCGCGGCCACGGCTGCGGCGGCACCGTGAACGGCGCGCCGAACACGATGTCGACCATGGTCCCACGTGGCGGGAGCTCCCCGCTCCACCCACCGGGCTCGCGGGTGCCGAGGAGGGTGACGGGCACCACGGCGGCGCCGGTCGCCAGGGCGAGGTAGGCCGCTCCGCGGTGGAAGCGCTCCAGGTCACCGGCACCGCGGCGCCCCTCGGGGAAGATGCCGACGGCCCCGTCGTCGCGCAGCACCCGCAGGCAGGTCTTCACCGCCGCGGGGTCGGCGTGGAAGCGGTCGAGCGGCACCTGACCCGACCACAGCAGGAAGGTGCCCAGCCGCCCTCCGAACATCTCCGCCTTGGTCAGTGCGTGCACCGGGCGGGGCGCGAAGATGGCCAGCAGCGGGCCGTCCATGACCCCGACGTGGTTGGCGGCGAAGAGCACCGGGCCGGTCGGGGGCGTGTGCTCCGCACCCTGCACCCGCACGCGGTAGCGGCGGCGCACCAGCCACGACGAGATCGGCCGCAGCCCGTGGAGCATGGCCCGGTGCGGGAAGGGGGTCGCGTCGGTGCGCGGGAGCTCGCGGTGCGCCGTACGCCGGTCGCCGCGGTCGCGTCGGGCGAGGGACCGCGGGGTGCGCGCTCCCCGTGGGCCGCTCGCGACGTGGGTGTCCCGCTCGTCCTGGGTGTCGCGGTGGGGCGGCGTCACGCGCGCGTCCCCACCGCCCGGACCAGCCCGACGACCTGGGCGACGACCTCGTCGAGGGTGAAGGGGGTGGTGTCGATGTGCACCGCGCCCTCGGCCATGGTCAGCGGGGCGGTGGCGCGGCTGGAGTCGATCCGGTCCCGGTCGAGCAGCACGGCCTGGGTGGCGGCCAGGTCGCTGCCGCCCTCCTCGGCGGCGCGACGGGCGGCACGCGCAGCGGGGTCGGCGGTGAGGTAGAGCTTCACCGGCGCGTCGGGGGCGACCACGGAGCCGATGTCACGGCCCTCGACGACGATGCCGGTGCCGCGGACGGCCTCGGCGATGACCTCGCGCTGCATGGTCAGCAGCCGCGCGCGCACCGCGGGCACGGTGCTGACCGGCGAGACCGAGCCGGTGACCGCGTCGGTGCGGATGGCGGCGGCGACGTCGGTGCCGTCGACGTGGATGGTGGGGGCCTCCGGGTCGGTGCCGGAGACGATCCGGGGCTCCTCGCAGCGCTCCGCGACGGCCGCGGCGTCGTGGACGTCGACACCCTGCTCGAGCATCCACCAGGTCATCGCGCGGAACATCGCGCCCGTGTCGAGGTAGGCCAGCCCGAGCCGGGCGGCCACGGCCCGGCAGGTGCTGGACTTGCCCGACCCCGAGGTGCCGTCCACCGCCACCACCGTGCCCTGTCGGGAGGCCGGGCCGTCGGCCTGACCGGGAGCCGGGGCGGGGTCGGACGCAGAGCTGGTGGCGGGGGTGGTCACGGTGCCGCAGCCTATCGGTGGGCGTCACCCCCGGCTGAATCCGTCGTCGCGACCCTCCGGCGCTCCGCAGCCCGCCCCCCGTCACCGCCTCAGCGGTGCGTCGTCCAGCCCCGCTCCTCCAGCGACCCGAGCAGGTGCTCGGCCCGGGTGCGGTCGACCACCAGCTCGACGAGGCCGACGGGGCGACCCGGGTCGTGGTCGATGCGGATGTCCTCGATGTTGACCTCGCTGGCCACGGCGTCGGCGAAGAGGCGGGCGAGCTCGCCGGGGTGGTCGGGCACGGCCACGAAGACCGAGCGGGTCGGGGTGGCCGGGCCACCGTGCTTGCCGGGGATGCTGCGGGTGCCGGCGACGCCGCGGTCGAGCAGCAGCTCGAGACCGGCCCGGTCGCCGGCGCTGACCGCGGCGATCATCGTCTCGAGGTCGTCGCGGACCTCGGTGAGGAGCGCGGCGACGGCCTCGGCGTTGCCCGAGACGATCTGGCCGTAGAGCCGTGGGTCGCCGGCGGCCACGCGGGTGACGTCGCGGACGCCCTGGCCCGACAGGGTCAGGTGGTTCTCCGGGGCCTCGGCCAGGCGGGCGGCCACCAGGGCGGAGAGCAGGTGGGGCACGTGGGAGGTGCGGGCCACGGCCCGGTCGTGCTCGGCCGGGGTGAGCCAGACCGGCACTCCCCCGCACAGCCGCACGAGGTCCTCCACGAGCTCGACGGCCTCGACGTCGGCGGCGGCGTGCGGGGTGATCGCCCAGGGTCGGCCGTCGAAGAGGGCGGCCGTGGCGGCCAGCGGGCCGGAGCGCTCGCTGCCGGCCATCGGGTGGCTGCCGACGTAGCGGTGGGCCCCCGCGCTGTCGGCGACGTCGGCGAGCGGGCCCGACTTGATGCTGCCCACGTCGGTGACGACGGCCTCGCCGTCGGCCAGGGCGGCGGCGATGACCCGCCCGAGGTGGTCGGGCGGCACCGCGACGACCACCAGCTGCGGGCGGTCGTCGGGGCGTCGGGGCCGGCCGGCGCCGAGCCCGGAGGCGGTGCGGACGTTCTCCGACGAGACGTCGGTGAGGAGCACCTCGATCCCGGCGCGGGCGCAGGCCAGGCCGATCGAGGCCCCCACGAGACCGGCGCCGACGACCTCGACCGGTCCGACCAGGCGCGGGACCCGGTCGGCGACGGCCGGAGGCTCCGGGGCCTCAGGCATCGGGGTCGGCGTCGGGCACCGAGCGCACCCGGGTCAGGTCGCTGCGCAGCGCGGCGGCCCCGTGGAGGTAGACGTGGGTGATGTCGGCGCGCGGCAGATCGGTCTCGACGTGGGCCATCATCCGCACGACGCGGGGCATCGACCGCTCGATCTCGAGCTCGCGGGCGCAGATCAGCGGCACGTCGCCGAAGCCGAGCTGGCGCGCGGCGTAGGCCGGGAACTCCGAGACCAGGTCACTGGTGGCGGTGAAGATGACGGAGATGAAGTCGTCGACCTCCAGGCCGTTGGAGGTCATCGCGTCGGTGACCATCTCCGCGACGCGGTCGAGCATGTGGTCGCGGGTGTCCTCGTCGAGCTGGGTGGCCCCCCGGATGGCTCGCACTTCCACGTCTGCTCCTCGTCTCGTCGGTTCTCGTCGGTTCTCGTCGGTTCTCACTGTGTCGCGCCGTGTCTCGCAGGTGCGCCGGTCCTCGTCGCCGGTCCTGGTCGCCGCGCCTCGGCCCTGCCGCTCGGCCGGCCTCAGGCTAGCGAGCGCCGGGCGCCGGGCCGGTGCCCGGCCTCAGAGCTGGGACGCGTCGAGCAGCACCCCGAGCTCGTCGGTGGTGAGGTCGCGCAGCTCCCCCGGGGCCAGTCGGCCCAGCTCGACCGGCCCGATGGCGGTGCGGGTCAGCCGGGTCACGGGGTGGCCGACGTGGTCGAGCAGGCGCCGCACGATGCGGTTGCGGCCCTCGTGGATGACCAGCTCGACGATGCTGCGTCCCGGGGAGTTGCGCCCGTGCCCGCCGCTGACCACGCGGGCCCGCGAGACGGTGACCGGACCGTCGTCGAGCTCAACGCCGGCGAGCAGCTGCTTGATCGTGCGCTGGTAGACCTCGCCCTCGACCTCGGCGACGTAGGTCTTGTCGACCTCGTAGGACGGGTGGGCCATCCGCTGGGCGAAGTCGCCGTCGTTGGTGAGCATGAGCAGGCCCGAGGTGTCGGTGTCGAGGCGCCCGACGTGGAAGAGCCGCTCGGGACGGTCGGCCACGACGTCGGAGAGCGTGCGCCGCCCCTCGGGGTCCGACATCGTCGAGACGACGCCGCGCGGCTTGTTCAGCACCAGGTAGACGTGGGGGCTGATCGGTGGCAGCCGTTTGCCGTCGACGCGGATGACCGCGGTGCGCGGGTCGACCTTCGTCCCGAGCCGGGTCACCACCTCGCCGTCGACGACCACGTGGCCCTCGAGCATCAGCTCCTCGCACTTGCGCCGCGAGGCGACGCCCGACTGGGCCAGCAGCTTCTGCAGCCGGATCTGGCCGTCGTCGTCGGTCTGCACCTGCGGGCCGCTGCCCTGCCGGTCGCCGGTCTGGTCGCCGGTCTGGTCGCCGGTCTGGTCGCTGGTCACGTGGGCTCCGTTCCACCGTCGGGCTCGGTGCCCGGTCCGGTCCGTGGCGCGGCCGTTGCGGCCACGCCCTCGAGGTCGTCCTCGAGGTCGTCCATGTCAGGGAGGTAGGGCGCGAGCTCGGGCAGCTCGTCGAGCGAGGTGACCCCGATGCGCTCCAGGAAGTAGGAGGTGGTGCGGTAGAGGTGGGCGCCGGTCTCGGCGTCGTTGCCGGCCTCCTCGACCAGACCGCGCGCGAGCAGGGTGCGCATCACCCCGTCGACGTTGACGCCGCGCACCGCCGAGACGCGGGCCCGTGAGACGGGCTGCTTGTAGGCCACGACCGCGAGCGTCTCGAGCGCGGCCTGGGTCAGCCGCGCCGACTGCCCCTCGAGCACGAAGGCCTCCACCACCGCGGCGTGCTCCTCGCGGGTGTAGTAGCGCCAGCCACCGGCCACGTGGCGCAGCTCGAAGCCGCGGCCCTGCTCGGCGTACTCCTCGGCCAGCAGCTGCAGCGCCGCCACGACGTCGGCCACGGGGTGGCCCACGGCCGTGGCCAGCGAGACGGCGTCGAGGGGCTGGTCGGCCACCATCAGCACGGCCTCCAGCGAGGGCCGCAGCGCCGCGACGGGTACGCCGTCACCCTGCGGTCCCGTCGAGGTCGCCTCCGCACCTGCGGGGCCGGTGTCCTGCTCGCTCACGGGTGCTCCTGCGTCGTCGCGGGGTCGGGCTGGGGGGCGGGCTGGGGATCGGGCTCTGGATCGGCACCGGGCTCGGGCGGAGCGCCGTCGAACTCGTCGGTGACCAGGTCCTCGACGTCGGTGTCCTCGTCGCCGGTCCAGCGCACGCTCAGCTCCCCGAGCGGGTCGATCTGGTCGAAGGACACCACGCCCTCGCGGAAGAGCTCGAGCAGCGACAGGAAGCGTGCCACGGTGGTGAGGGTGTCGGGGGCGTCGCCGCACAGGGCGCGGAAGGTGAGCGTGCCGGCGCGGCGCAGCCGCTCGGCGACCACGGCCGCCTGCTCGCGCACCGACACGGTGGTGGCGTGGATGTGCTGGAGCGAGACCTCCGGCAGCGGCTTGGGCTCCAGGGCGCGCGCCGCCAGCGCGGCGAACTGCTCGAGGCCGATCCCGATCAGCACCTCGGGGAGCAGCGTGGCGAAGCGCTCCTCCAGCCCGACCGCGC
The DNA here is from genome assembly GCF_001422955.1 of Nocardioides sp. Leaf285. Classification (NCBI taxonomy): domain Bacteria; kingdom Bacillati; phylum Actinomycetota; class Actinomycetes; order Propionibacteriales; family Nocardioidaceae; genus Nocardioides; species Nocardioides sp. Leaf285. The sequence goes on from NZ_LMNH01000003.1 coordinate 1,238,269, forward strand.
GGGGGTGGCGCAGCGACTCCCCGGCCAGGCGACGCTCGAGCACCCCGGCGACCTGCTTGAACGCCTTGTACTGCAGCAGCCGGGCGAAGAGCAGGTCGCGGGCCTCGAGCAGCGCCAGGTCCTCCTCGTCCTCGACGTCTCCCTGGGGCAGCAGCCGGGCCGCCTTGAGGTCGAGCAGGGTGGAGGCCACCAGGAGGAACGACGTGGTCCGCTCGAGGTCGCCCACCGCGTCGCGAGGACCGCCGCCGGGCACGGGACGGTCGCGCAGGGCCTTGACGTGGGCGATGAACTCGTCGGTCACCTGCGAGAGGCTGACCTCGGTCACGTCCAGCTTGTGCTTGGAGATCAGGCTCAGCAGCAGGTCGAAGGGTCCCTCGAAGTTGACCAGCCTGACCTCGAAGGCGTCCGAGCCGGCAGGGCCGGCCCCCTCGCCGGCCACGTCACCAGCCCTGTCACCAGCCACGTCACCGGCCACGGTCCCGACCGTGGTCACTCCCGGGTCAGCCGCCGCACGAGCGCGCTGTCCTCGCCGTCGGCCTCGAAGTCGGCCAGCACCATCGCGACCGCCTCCCGCACGAGCCGGCCGCGGTCCACGGCCAGCCCGTGGCCGCTGCGCAGCGCGAGGCGCGCGTGCTCGATGGCCAGCAACTCCTCGGAGGTGATGTAGACCGTCATCTTCTCGTCGTGGCGCACCCGGCCGCTCGGCTTGGCCGCCCCGCGCCGCGCGCGTGGGGCCGCGGCGGGATCAGCGGGATCGGCGGGCTCGCCGGCGGATCCGGCGCCCCGGTCGTCGCCGGGGGCGCCGGGCGCCCCGTCGGGTGCTTCCGGGGAGGCGGGCGAAGCGTGGTCGCCGGTCTGCGGCGGGGTCGGGTCGGCCGTCGGGCGGAAGAGGTCGTCGGCCGAGGGGAGGCTCACCCGGCGAGCCACCGGGCCAGCACCTCCTTGGCCAGCGTGCGGTAGGAGTCGGCGCCCGCGGAGGCCGAGGCGTAGGACGTGATGGGCTCGCCGGCGACGGTGGCGTCGGAGAACTTCACGGTGCGCCGGATCACGGTGTGGAAGACGGTGTCGCCCCAGGCCTGCACCAGTCGCTCCATGACCTCGCGGCTGTGCAGGGTGCGCCCGTCGAACATGGTGCCGAGCACGCCGTCGATCTCCAGGCGCGGGTTGAGCCGCTCGCGCACCTTGTCGATGGTGGTCTTGAGCAGCGCCACGCCGCGCAGCGCGAAGTACTCGCACTCCAGCGGCACGATGACCCCGTCGGAGGCGGTCAGCGCGTTGACGGTGAGCAGCCCCAGCGAGGGCTGGCAGTCGATGATGATGACGTCGTAGCGCTCCAGCGCGGGCGCGAGCACCCGCTGCAGGGTCTGCTCGCGCGCGACCTCCTGCACCAGCTGCACCTCGGCGGCGGAGAGGTCGATGTTGGAGGGCAGCAGGTCCATGCCGGGCACCCCGGAGGGCACGACGACGTCCTCGAGGGTGACGTCGCGCTCCATCAGCAGGTTGTAGACCGTCATGTCCATCTCGTGGGGATTGAGCCCCAGCCCGACCGACAGCGAGCCCTGCGGGTCGAAGTCGACGAGCAGCACCTTGCGACCGAACTCCGCCAGCGACGCACCGAGGTTGATCGTCGTGGTGGTCTTGCCCACGCCGCCCTTCTGGTTGCACATCGACACCACGCGCGCGCGCCCGTGCTCGGCCACGGGGCCGGGCTCGGGGATCAGCGGCATCGGGCGGCCGGTGGGGCCGAGGTCGCCGACGGCGGTCGCCTTCGCGGAGACCGCCGGGGTGGCCGGCCGCGCCGAGGGCGGGCGCTCGAACGGGAGGGGCTCGGTCAACTGCTGCTCTTCTCCGAGGGTGGGGGTCGGCGTGCGGAACCGGGGCGGCATCTCGTGGGCGCTGCTGCCCCCGGGTCCGGGGACCATTCCACCATCGCTCATCGGGCGCTCCTCGCTCGGGATCCCCACGTCGGCGCCACCGGGGCGCCGCACCGGGATCCTGCCTCCGTGTCGACACGACGACATGTCGGTCGACGTCCGCGCGAGCCTAGGTCCGCCCACCCCCGGCGACAACCCGGTGGCCGTCCTCCCCAGCCCGGTGCCCCGATCTGTGCACGGATTGTGGAGGAGGTCCCGGGGTTCTGCACAGGCACCTCCCCACCTGGGGACGAACCTGTGGAGGAGCCGGTGCGGTCCGAGCGGCCTCAGACCACCAGGTCGGCGTAGTCGGGGTGCTTGCCGATCCAGCCGGCGATGAAGGGGCACTGCGGCTCCACGCGGCGCTCCCCCGCCGCGCGCACCTCGTCCAGCGCCGCGCGGGCCAGCGCCGAGCCGACGCCGCGGCCCTCGAAGCCGTCGCGCACGACCGTGTGGGTGAAGACCACCCGGGCCGGGTCGTCGCCGAGCTCGTAGACCGCGACACCGGCCAGCTCGGGCCCGTCGTACGCCGCCCAGCGCGACTCGCCCGGCTCGTGCCTGACCGTGACCCCCGACGTCCGCGCCTGCTCGCTCATGGCCCCAGCCTAGGCCGCGACCGGGCTCACGCCCCCGAGGCGCGAGCGGTGTAGACCGACAGCACGACCCCGCCCGCGAGGGTGCTGCTGGAGACGTGCGTGAACCGGCGCAGACCCGCTCCGCGGACCACGGGCACGCCCTCGCCGAGGAGCACCGGGTGCACCTTGAGGTGGATCTCGTCGATCTCCTCGACGAGCTGCCCGGCGAGGTCGCCGCCCCCGCACAGCCAGATGTCGCCCCCCGGCGCGGCCTTGAGCTCCCTGACGCGGGCCGCGAGGTCGCCCTCCCACCGGTGCTGGGTCGGGTCCTCGGGCAGGTCGGCGTGGGTCGCGACGTACTGCGTGAGGTGCGGGTAGGCGCTGGTCAGCCCGGCCGCGAGCGCCGGACGGTGGGTGGCCGCGCCCATGACGACGGTGTCGAAGCGCACCGGCGGGCCGCTGATGCCGAAGACCTCGCGCAGGTGGGCGGGGCAGGTGTCGGGGTAGGCCGCGAGCGCGGCGGCGGCCGACTCCAGGTCCTCCTCGAGCACGGAGGTGTCGCCGCCGGGTCCGGCGATGAAGCCGTCGAGGGAGGTGGCGACCAGGTAGACCAGCGAGCGCACGGGCGGCTCCTCGGTGTGTGTGTGGGCGGGGGCGCCCAGGCTCACAGCCCCCGCCACCCCACCGCAACCGCATTCACGAGCCGGTGGTCGAGCAGCGAGCCCACTCCCGGTGCTCGAGCAGCGAGCCCACCCCCGGTGGTTGAGGAGCGAGCGCCAGCGAGCGTCTCGAAACCACCCACCACCCCGGTGCTCGACCAGCGGGCCCACGCGCGGTGGTCGAGGAGCGGGAGCCGGCGAGCGTCTCGGAACCACCACCCGCCCGGCGGCCCGGCCTCAGCCCCCCAGCCGCCGGAAGGCGGTGGTGGCCAGCACCAGCTCGCCGATCTCGTCGGAGGCGTCGAGGTCGGCGGTGGCCTCCACGACCCAGTCGTGGTGCCCCTCGGGGTCGTGCACGGTCTGGCGCACCAGCAGCAGCCGCGCAGTGCCCTCGTCCCCGTCGCCGTCGACCCCGGCGGGCACGCCGACCGTCTCCTCCACCTGCAGCAGCGCGGGCCCGCGCGCGTCGGGCCCCAGCTCGACCCGGTCGTGCTCGGCGTAGTAGTCCTCGATCGCGGCGTCCCACACCGAGCGGGTGACGACGACCGCGCGCGGCGGGTCGGTGCGGTCGGCCGAGGCCCGCTCGAGGGCCATCAGGCCGTCGAGGTCGTCGCGCGCCACGAGCTCCACCCGGCGCCACATCGCGTTGCGCACCATGACGGCGAAGGCCCGGCCCTGCTTGGAGATCGGGCGTGGCGAGGCGGGCGGGCCGGAGCCGGCGAGCTCCGCCGCGCGCCGGGCGACGGCCTCGGGGTCGGTCATCGCCTCCCACTCGTCGAGCAGCGAGGAGTCGGTCTGGCGGATCGTCTCGCCCAGCCACTCGGCGAGGTCGTCGAGCTCGGGGGTGCGGTGGCGCTCGGGCACGGTCACGCGCAGCGTGCGGTAGGCGTCGGTGAGGTAGCGCAGCACCAGGCCCTCGGAGCGGGCGAGCTGGTAGCGGCCGACGAAGTCGGTGAAGCCCATCCCCTGCTCGTACATCTCGCGCACGATGGACTTCGGCGCCAGCGCGTCCTCGGAGAGCCACGGGTGGCTCTGCCGATAGATCTCGTACGTCGTGCCCAACAGCTCCGCGAGGGGCTGGGGCCACGTGATCTCGTCGAGCAGCGCCATCCGCTCGTCGTACTCCACGCCGTCGGCCTTCAGCTCGGCGACGGCCTCGCCGCGCGCGGCCCACTGCTGGGCGAGCAGGATCTGCCGGGGCGCCTCGAGCACGGCCTCGACGACCGAGACGAGGTCGAGGGTGTGGTCGTCGGCCTCGGGGTCGAGCACCTCGAAGGCGGCCAGCGCGAAGTGCGCCAGCGGCTGGTTGAGGGCGAAGTCGTCGGGCAGGTCGACGGTGAGCACGTAGCGCCGGCCGAGCTCGTCGGGCTCCTCGAGCCGGGTCACGGTGCCCGACTGCACCAGGCTGCGGGTCAGCCGCAGCGCGCGGCGCGCCAGGCGCACGCGGTTGCGGCGGTCCTCGTGGTTGTCGGTGAGCAGCCGCCGCAGCACCGCGAAGGCGTCCTCGTCACGGGCCAGGACGTTGATGATCATCGAGTTGTCGACCCGCATGCGCGAGACCAGCTGCTCGGGGGTGCCCTCGACGAGCTTGTCGAAGGTCTGCTCGGTCCACACCACCGAGCCCTCGGGGGGCTTGCGCAGCTGGGCCTTGCTCTTGCGCTTGGCCTGCTTCTCCGCGCTCATCGCGGCGTTCTTGGCCTCGGCCTTGCGCTTGGCCTTCTCGTTCTCGATGGTGTGCTCGGGGGCCTGCACGACCACGTAGCCGCGGGTGTCGTAGCCGGCGCGGCCGGCCCTCCCGGCGATCTGGAGGAACTCGCGGCTGCGCAGCACCCGCTGCCGGTTGCCGTCGAACTTCGCGAGCCCGGTGAAGAGCACCGTGCGGATCGGCACGTTGATGCCGACGCCGAGGGTGTCGGTGCCGCAGATGACCGAGAGCAGACCGGCCTGGGCCAGCTGCTCGACCACGCGTCGGTAGCGGGGCAGCATGCCGGCGTGGTGCACGCCGATGCCGCGGCGCAGCAGCTTGGAGAGCGTCTTGCCGAAGCCGGCGCCGAAGCGGAAGCCCGCGAGCCGCTCGGCCAGCTCGTCTGCCGGCTTGGGCACCCACTTCGCGTTGAGCAGCGCGGTGGCCTGCTCGACCGCGGCGGCCTGGGTGAAGTGCACGACGTAGACGGGGGCCTGGCCGGTGGTGACCAGCTCCTCGAGCTGCTCGAGCAGCGGGGTGAGCGACCAGGTGAAGTCCAGCGGCACGGGCCGCTCGGCGTCGTCGACCACGGCGGTCTCGCGCCCGGTGCGCCGGGTGAGGTCGGCGGCGAGGTCCGTGACGTCGCCGAGGGTCGCCGACATCAGCAGGAACTGCACGTCGGTCAGCTCGATCAGCGGCACCTGCCAGGCCCAGCCGCGGTCGGGCTCGGCGTAGAAGTGGAACTCGTCCATCACGACCAGGCCGACGTCGGCGCCCGCCCCCTCCCGCAGCGCGAGGTTGGCCAGCACCTCGGCGGTGCAGCAGATGATCGGGGCGTCGGCGTTGACCGAGGCGTCGCCGGTGAGCATGCCGACGTTGTCGGCCCCGAAGACCTGGCAGAGCGCGAAGAACTTCTCGCTCACCAGCGCCTTGATGGGCGCCGTGTAGAAGGACACCTCGTCGCGGGCCAGCGCCGCGGCGTGGGCGGCCACCGCCACGAGCGACTTGCCCGACCCGGTGGGGGTGGCCAGCACGACGTTGCTGCCCCCCAGCAGCTCGATGACGGCCTCGTCCTGGTGGGGGTAGAGCGAGACCCCGGTGCCCGCGGCCCAGGCCACGACGGCGTCGTAGACCTCGTCGTCGCCGGCGCCCACGCGCGGAGGCCAGGCGGTGGCCGCGCCGTCGGGGGCGCTCATCCGCGCGCTCGCGGGTGGGAGGTGGCGAAGACCTCGCGCAGGTTGTCCACCGTCACCAGCGTGTAGACCTGGGTGGTGGTCACGGAGGCGTGGCCCAGGAGCTCCTGGACGACGCGGACGTCGGCGCCGCCGTCGAGCAGGTGGGTGGCGAAGGAGTGGCGCAGCGTGTGCGGGGAGACGTCGCGGGTCACACCGGCCCGGTCGGCGGCCTTGGCCAGCACGGCCCAGGCCGACTGCCGCGAGAGCCGGCCCCCGCGGGCGTTGAGGAAGAGCGCTCCGGCCTGGCCCGGGCCCGTCGCGGCCGCGACCAGCTCCGGGCGACCGCGCACGAGGTAGGCCTCCACCGCCTCCAGGGCGTAGGAGCCGACCGGCACGATCCGCTCCTTGCCGCCCTTGCCGCGCAGCAGCACCGTGCCCGGCACGGCGGCCAGCCCGGGCTCGGCGGCGCCGCTGCGGTCGAGGTCGTCGACGTCGAGCCCCACGGCCTCCGAGATCCGCGCACCGGTGCCGTAGAGCACCTCCAGCAGCGCCCGGTCGCGCAGCGCGAGCGCGGTGCCGGGGGCGCCCGCGGCCTCCAGGATCGCCTCGACGTCCGACAGGGGCAGCGCCTTGGGCAGCCGCTTGGCCGGGGCCGGTGGCTTCACCCCGGCCGCCGGGTCGGCCCCGGCGAGGCCGTCGGCCACGGCGAAGCGGTGGAAGCCGCGCACGGCCACCACCGTGCGGGCCGCCGACGTCGCGCTCAGGGGCGGGTGCTCGGCGTCGCCCTCGCGCAGCGCGACGAGGAAGTCCGAGACCACCGCCTCGGTCACCTCGTCGAGGCTCGAGACCCCGCGGGCCGCGAGGTGGGCGAGGTAGCGGCGCAGGTCGCGGCGGTAGGACGACAGGGTGTTGGTCGCCAGGCCGCGCTCGACCGAGAGGTGGTCGAGGTAGGTGCGCACGGCGACGCGGGGGCCCGTCACGTCCCCGGTGCCTCCCCCGTCACCCACCGTCGCGGGCTCCTGCGCGAGCGTCGGCACCCGGGTCAGGCCAGCACGCTGTCGAGGGAGACCGCGTCGACGCCGACGGCCTCGCCCACGGGGGCGTTGGTGAGCTGCCCGGCGTGGGTGTTGAGCCCCAGCGCCAGGCTGCGGTCGTCGCGGCAGGCCTGCAGCCAGCCCTTGCCGGCCAGCGCCACGGCGTAGGGCATGGTGGCGTTGGTGAGCGCGTAGGTCGAGGTGGTCGGCACGGCGCCGGGCATGTTCGCCACGCAGTAGAAGACCGAGTCGTGCACGGCGTAGGTCGGGTCCGCGTGGGTCGTGGGGCGGGTGTCCTCGAAGCAGCCGCCCTGGTCGACGGCGATGTCGACGAGCACCGAGCCGGGCTTCATGGCCGCGACCAGCTCGTTGGAGACCAGCTTGGGGGCCTTGGCGCCGGGGATGAGCACGGCCCCGATGACCATGTCGGCCTGGGTGACGTGCTGCTCGATGGCCAGCTTGGAGGAGGCCAGTCCGTGCACGCGGTTGTCGTAGCGCCAGAAGGACATGCGCAGCTTGTCGAGGTCGGTGTCGAGCAGGGTGACGTCGGCGCCCATGCCGAGGGCGATGTTGGCGGCGTTCTGCCCCGAGACACCCGCGCCGATGACGACGACCTTGGCGTTGGCGACGCCGCCGACGCCGCCGAGGAGCACCCCGCGACCGCCCTGGGCCTTGAGCAGCGCGTGGGCGCCGACCTGCGGGGCCAGGCAGCCGGCGACCTCCGACATCGGGTAGAGCAGCGGGAGCCCCCCGGAGGGCAGCTGCACGGTCTCGTAGGCGATCGCGGTGACCTTGCGCCTCATCAGCTCGGCGGTCAGCGTCGGGTCGGCGGCGAGGTGGAGGTAGGTGAAGAGGAGCTGGCCCTCCCTCATGCGGTGGTACTCCTCGGCCACGGGCTCCTTGACCTTCAGCACCATCTCGGCCTCGCCCCACACGGCGTCGGCGTCCGGCAGCAGCGTGGCGCCGGCGGCGGCGTAGTCGTCGTCGCTGATCTGGGAGCCGACGCCGGCACCGGTCTCCACGACGACCTCGTGGCCGTGGGCCACCAGCTCGTGTACACCCAGCGGCGTCAGGGCCACCCGGTACTCGTGGTTCTTGACTTCCTTCGGGACGCCGACCTTCACCTGACACTCCTGTCATCACGGGGCCCCACGACGCTGTGGGGTGCGAGCGACACTATCGGGACGCGCGCGCCGATCCCGCCAGGCCCCTGGCGTGCGCGGCGAGCACCGCGATCACGACGGGCGCGTCGCGCAGGCGGCCGTCCAGCACCGCCTCGACCATGTCGTCGAAGGCCACCCAGCCCGTCTCCATCTCGGCCTCCTCGTGGGCCGGCACGAAGTCGCCGCGCCCCACCTCGCGCAGACCCCGCGCGAGGTAGATGTGGGCCAGCTCCTCGGAGATCCCCGGCGAGGAGTACGTCGACACCAGGTGGGTCCACTCCTGCGCCTCGTAGCCGGCCTCCTCGACCAGCTCGCGGCGCGCGACGTCGACCGGCTCCTCGCCGTCGACGTCGAGCAGCCCGGCGGGGAGCTCCACGAACCGGGTCTGCGCCGCGTGGCGGTACTGCCACAGGCACAGCACCCGCTCCTCGTCGTCGACGGCCAGGATGACCGCGGCGCCGGGGTGCTCGAGCACCACGCGGCGGAAGGGCTCCTCCTCGGGGTGGCCGGGGCGCTGGATGCGGTCCTCGCGCAGGGCCACGACCCAGCCGTCGCGGTGCAGGTCGCCGCTCGAGCGGACCGGCCAGGAGGCCGGCTCGTCGCGCAGCGCGGGCTGCGTCTCCGCGCCGTCGTCCACCGCGCCCACCTCAGGCCTCCGCGGCGTCGCGGCGCACGAGCTCGGCGTCGATCGGGAACCGCAGCTCCTTCTGCCGCTCGATGGCCGCGCCGACCAGGCCCGCGAAGAGCGGGTGCGGCCGGGTCGGGCGCGAGCGCAGCTCGGGGTGGGCCTGGGTGGAGACGTAGTAGGGGTGCACCTCGCGGGGCAGCTCGACGAACTCCACGAGGCTGTCGTCGGGGGCCGTGCCGGAGAAGACCAGGCCGGCCTCCTCGAGCCGGGCGCGGTAGGCGTTGTTGACCTCGTAGCGGTGGCGGTGCCGCTCGTGCACCAGCGCCTCGCCGTAGGCGGCGCGCACGACGGTGCCGTCCTTGAGCGCCGCGGGGTAGAGCCCGAGGCGCATCGTGCCGCCGAGGTCGCCGGCCCCCTCCACGTACTCCTTCTGCTCGGCCATCGTCGCGATGACCGGCTCGGGGGTCTCGGGGTCGAACTCCGTGGAGCCGGCCTGCTCGAGGCCCAGGACGGTGCGGGAGTACTCGATCACCATGCACTGCAGGCCCAGGCACAGCCCGAGGGTGGGCAGGCCGTGGGTGCGGGCGTAGGTGAGGGCGCCGAGCTTGCCCTCGAGGCCGCGGATGCCGAAGCCGCCGGGCACGCAGACGGCGTCGAGGTCCTGCAGGTTCCGCGCGGCGCCCGCCGGGGTGGCGCAGTCGTCGGAGGGGATCCAGCGCAGGTTGACCTTGGCCTCGTGGGCGAAGCCACCGGCGCGCAGCGCCTCGGCCACCGAGAGGTAGGCGTCGGGAAGGTCGATGTACTTGCCGACCAGGCCGATGGTCACCTCCTCCTTGGGGTGGTGCACGCGGCGCAGCAGGTCGTCCCACAGCGTCCAGTCGACGTCGCGGAAGGGCAGGTCGAGACGTCGCACGACGTAGGCGTCGAGGCCCTCACGGTGCAGCACCTTCGGGATGTCGTAGATCGACGGGGCGTCGGCCGCGGTGACCACGGCCTCCTCGTCGACGTCGCACATCAGCGAGATCTTCTTCTTGATCGAGGCCGGCAGCTCGCGGTCGGCGCGGCACACGACGGCGTCGGGCTGGATGCCGACCTGGCGCAGCGCGGCCACGGAGTGCTGGGTGGGCTTGGTCTTCAGCTCCCCCGACGGGCCGATGTAGGGCACCAGCGAGACGTGCAGGAAGAAGCAGTTGCCACGCCCGATGTCGTGGCGCACCTGGCGCGCGGCCTCGAGGAAGGGCAGCGACTCGATGTCGCCGACCGTGCCACCGACCTCGGTGATGACGACGTCGACGTCCTCGCCGCCCATGGCGAGCACGCGCTCCTTGATCTCGTTGGTGATGTGCGGGATCACCTGCACCGTGTCGCCGAGGTAGTCGCCGCGGCGCTCCTTGGCGATGACGCTGGAGTAGACCTGGCCGGTGGTGACGTTGGCGATCTGGCCGAGGTCGGTGTCGAGGAAGCGCTCGTAGTGGCCGATGTCGAGGTCGGTCTCGGCGCCGTCGTTGGTCACGAAGACCTCGCCGTGCTGGAAGGGGTTCATCGTCCCCGGGTCGACGTTGAGGTACGGGTCGAGCTTCTGCATCGTCACCCGCAGCCCCCGCGAGCGCAGCAACCGGCCCAGGCTGGACGCCGTGAGCCCCTTGCCGAGCGAGGAGGCGACGCCTCCGGTGACGAATACGTGCTTGGTCGGCCCTGGGTTCCTCACGGAACTCCACCCTACGTCAGGTCGGCCCGCCCCGTGACCACCCGCCGCGACACGCCCCCGCACGGTGACCGACGAGACACCGACGCCGGCCGAGGAGGCGGAGCCAGCGACCGTCCCGACACCACCCGGCCCGAACCCAGTCCAGTCCGGCATGGTCGACGACCACGCCCCAGCACGGTGGTTGAGGAGGCAGCGCCAGCGACCGTCTCGACACCACCCGGCCCGAACCCGGTCCAGGTCCAGGTTCGCGACCACGCCCCAGCACGGTGGTTGAGGAGGGAGCGCCAGCGACCGTCTCGAAACCACCCGACCCAGCCGTCCAGCACAGCGACGTCAGGGCGACGACCGCCGCCCCGACGTCAGTCGACCGGCACGGCCCCGTCGGCTCCGGCGACCCCGAAGTCGCCCCCGGCCCCCGACGGCGCGCGGAGCAGGGCGAGCAGGGTGGTGACCTGTCCCGGCGCGGTCTCGACCCCGTCCACGCTCGGGACGCCCTCGACGCCGCCGTCCTCGCGCAGCGTCGCCAGCACCCCGTCGGCCCCCGACGACGTCGGCCCGGCGAGGGCGACGCCCTGCGTCGTCGCGGAGAGCCCGCTCAGCAGGTCCTGGAGCACGTCGGGGTCGACCTGCTGGTCGTCGCCGAGCACCACGACGAGCAGCGGCGCCAAGGCTGCGTCGGGCTCCGGCGAGGTCACCAGGCCGGCCTCGCTGAGGCTGTCGCGCACGGTGCGGCCGGCGTCGGTCACCTCGCCACCGGCCTCCGACGAGCTGCCCACGGCCAGCCCCGTCAGCTGTCCCAGCCTCACGTACGCCGGCGCGTCGGGGTCGACGCCCCGGGCCGCCGGTGAGTCGCCGAGCTGCTCGAGCACCTGCGTGCCGAGGCTGTCCACCAGGGTGCTCGACGTCGGGTCGGTCAGCCGGGCCTGGAGCTCGTAGCGCGCGGCGACCTCGCCGCCGGCGACCTGCACCTGCTCGGAGAGCGCGGTGAGCGTGTCCTCGTCGGCGCCCGGCAGCGCCAGCAGCGCCACGGGACGGTCGGCGAGCGCGTCGTCGTAGAGCCGCGCCGCCGTCGCGCTGGCGAAGGCCTCGCCGTAGCCGGCCTGGGCGATCGGCCCGGTCTCGGCCGAGGCCTGACGTGCGGTGGCGGTGTCCCGCTCTCGGCCGAGCTCACTGAGCGGACCCCCACCGAGCACGACCCCGACGGCCAGGGCGAGGAAGACGGCGACGAGCGAGACGACGTGGTGGCGGTACGAGATCACGGGAGGAGTCCTTGCAACAGGTCGGAGAGGGTGCGGCCGAGGTCGGCGAGGGCGTCCGCGCCCTGGTCGGCCCAGGACTGGCCCACGGGAGTGACGGCCACGGCGGCGGCGAGGGCGAGCAGACCGGCCAGCATCACCAGTAGCAGGTGGACCGGACGCACGCGCCCGGAGTAGAGCCGGGGCACCGCGTCGGCGTCGACGAGCCGCGCGCCCAGGGCGAGGCGCACCAGGTGGCTCCCGGCCGCGCTCGAGCGGGTCCGGTCGAGCAGGTCGGTGAGACCACCCGCCAGCCCGACACCGACGACGAGGGCCGGGTCGTGGGCGTCGACGGTCAGCAGCGCGGCGTCGGCGGCGTCGAGGGAGGTGGCCAGCCGCGAGGGCCGGATGCCGAGGCGGTCGAGGGAGTCGGCGACATCGCTGCGGCCGAGGTCGCCCACGAGCACCACGTCGCCGGCGGCGCGCAGCGTGCGCGCAGAGGGCAGCGTCGGCCGGTCGTGGCGCAGGTCGACCACCACGACGTCGACGTGCAGACCGGCGGCGACCACGCTGTCGGCGAGGTCGGCGGCGGCCACGACCACCGGCTCCTGCTCGCGCAGGAACGGCCGCAGCTGCGCCAGCTGCTCGCGGTGCCGCGCGCCGGCGGCCACGAGGACCACGGTGCGCCCCCGCACCGCGGTGGCCAGACGTGGGAGGCCCTCGCGGTGCAGCAGGAGGGGCTCCTCGCGCCGCAGCAGCTCGGTGCCGTGGTGGCTGATGGTCTCGAGCTGGGTCGCCAGTCCGCTGCGCGCGGCGTCGAGGTCCTCGCGCAGCACGCCGAGGTCGACGCTGCGACCGGGCACCTGCTCCCCGCTGTCGAGGTGGAGCACGCCGTCCTCGACCACCACGCGCGCACCGTCGCGCAGTCGCGAGCGACCCGCGGCACCGAGACCGTCGACGAGCACGATGCCGGCCTCGGCCAGCACCAGCGGCCCCTGGGCGGGGAAGCGCCCCGAGACGAAGGGCGAGACGTTCACAACCGCCGACACTCCCGCTCCCACGAGGCGTCGCGCCGTGGCGCGGTCGAGGTCGCTGTGGTCGAGCACGGCCACGTCCCCCGACCGCAGCCGCGGCAGGAGGTCGCTGGTGCGGGCCTCGAGCCTCAGAGGGCCGACGAGGCCGGTGGTCTCGGGGGCGGGACGCAGTCTTTCGGGGAGCCTCATGACCGCCCCATGCTGACATCCGCCCGGCACCGTCCCGGGCACCTCGACGCGCCGGGCGCGTCGACCCGCCCGTGCCTGTCCCGACCCGCGCCGCCGCCCGTCGACGGGCCCGCCGGACGCGCCGGGCCGCTCGGTCGCGCCGGTCCGCCGGGCCGGTCCGTCGCGCCGGTCCGTCGCGCCGGTCGCTCGCGCCGGTCGGTCGCGCCGGTCGCTCGCGCCGGTCGGTCGCGCCGGTCGGTCGGTCGCGGCTCGGTGCCACCACCCGCAGGCACCACACGCCGACACCACACCGCCGTCACCACACCGCCGTCACGCCGGGCGCGAGGTCCGGCCACGGTCACGGGCCCTTCGCAGCCCGCTCGCGTCCCCGGTCGTCGGTCACGTTCAGGACCTTGCGCCCCGACGACCAACCCCACGACGACCCGGGATCGGCGGTCGGGCCTCAGCCGACGGGCAGCGCGCGAGCCGGGCCGGCCACCTCGAGGAGCTCGCGGGCGTGCGCCAGCGCGGTGTCCGAGCCGGTGAGTCCGGCCATCATGCGCGAGAGCTCGCGCTCGCGCTGGGTGTCGTCGAGCACCGCGAGCCCCGAGCTGGTGACGGTGCCGTCGTTGGACTTGCTGACGACCACGTGGCGGTCGGCGTACGCCGCGACCTGCGGCAGGTGGGTCACCACGAGGACCTGGGCGTCGCGGGCCAGGCGGGCCAGGCGCCGCCCGACCTCCACGGCGGCCGTGCCGCCGACGCCTGCGTCGACCTCGTCGAAGACGAACGTCGGCACGGGGCTGGTGCCGGCCAGCGCGACCTCGAGGGCGAGCATCACCCGCGAGAGCTCGCCGCCCGAGGCACCCTTGTGCAGCGGGCGCGGCTCCGAGCCGGTGTTGGCCGCGAGCAGCAGGTCGACCTCGTCGAGGCCCGACGGGGCGTAGCGCAGCCAGCGCTTCCCGACCCGCAGCGGCGTGCCGACCCGGGCAGGGTCACCGGTCTCGGCCGGGGCCTCCACGGCGTGCTGCCTGACCTCCACGACGACCCGGGCGTGCGGCATGGCCAGCATGCCCAGCTCGCCGGTGACCGCCTCGGCCAGCCGGGTGGCCGCCTCGCCGCGCAGCTGCGAGAGCCGCAGTCCGAGGTCGGCCAGCTCCTCGCGCAGCTCCGCGCGCTCCTGGCGCAGCTGCTCGACGCGCTCGTCGGTGCCGTCGAGGTCCAGCAGCCGGCGCGCCGACGTCTCGGCCCAGGCGAGCACCTCGTCGATGGTCTCGCCGTACTTGCGGGTCAGCGCGGTCAGCGCGGCGCGTCTCTCGGAGACCGCGGCCAGTCGTGCGGGGTCGACCTCGACCCGGGTGGCGTAGGAGGCCACGTCGGCGGCCAGGTCGGAGAGCAGGTAGGAGATCTCGCCGAGCCGGTCGGCCAGTCCGGCGGCCTCCGGGTCGTGGGCGCGCACCGACTCCAGCGCCGACCGGGCGGCCGTGGTCGTCGCGAGCGCGTCGGGTGCGCCGTCCTCGCTCGAGAGCGCCTCCCGGGCCTGCTCGGCGGCGGTCCGCAAGGTGTCGGAGAAGCCCAGCCGGGTCTCCTCGGCGGCCAGCGCGACGTCCTCGCCCACCTCGGGCGAGACGGCCTCGACCTCCCCGAGCCCGAAGCGAAGCAGGTCGGCCTCGCGCGCCCGCTCCCGGGCGCTGGTGACGACCTCGACGAGCTCCGTCTCCACGGCCCGCAGCCGCTCGAAGCACGCCGCGTACGCCGCCGCGGCACCGGCCACGGCGTCACCGCCGAAGCGGTCGAGCGCGTCGCGCTGGGCCCTCGGCTGCAGCAGGCGGTGCTGGTCGGACTGGCCGTGCACGGCGACGAGGGGCTCGCTGACCGACGCCAGCGTCGAGACGGGCACCGAGGCGCCGCCCACGAAGGCCCGCGAGCGGCCCTCGGCCGAGACGTTGCGGGCCAGCACGACGTGGCCGTCCTCGACCTCGCCACCGGCGTCCTCCACCGACGACGCGAAGCCGCTCAGGCCGTCGACCCTCACCAGCCCCTCGACCCGGGCCGAGCGGGCACCCGTGCGCACGGCGCCGCTGTCGCTGCGCCCGCCCAGCAGCAGGCCCAGGGCGGTGACGATCATGGTCTTGCCCGCTCCGGTCTCACCGGTGATGACGGTCAGGCCGGGGCCGAGCTCGAGCGTGGAGGAGTCGATGACGCCCAGGGAGCTGATCCGGATCTCCTCAAGCACGGTCGTCTCCCTTGCGTCGCCTCTCCGCGGCGCCGCGCCAGCCCTCGACGGGCAGCCCGAACTTGGCCACGAGACGGTCGGTGAAGGGCGCCTCGTGCAGGCGCACGAGGCGCATCGGCCGCTCGCCCCGCCGCACCTCGACCCGCGCGCCGGGCGGCAGCTCGACGGCTCGTCGCCCGTCGCACCACAGCACGCCCGAGACGCCGGTGCGCGCCAGCACCTCGACGGCCAGCACCGACGTCGGGGCCACGACCATCGGGCGGGCGAAGAGGGCGTGAGCGCTGATGGGCACCATGAGCAGGGCCTCGACGCCCGGCCAGACGATCGGTCCGCCGGCGCTGAAGTTGTAGGCCGTGGACCCGGTCGGGGTCGCGCAGACGACGCCGTCGCACCCCCACCGCGACAGCGGGCGCCCGTCGACCTCCGCGACCACCTCGAGCATCCGCTCACGCGAGGCCTTCTCGACGCTGGCCTCGTTGACGGCGTAGGTGCGGGTGACGACCTCGCCGTCGACGTACACCACGACGTCGAGGGTCATCCGGTCCTCGGAGGAGTAGCGCCGGTCGACGATGGCCGCGATCGTCGACTCGACGTCGTCGTGCTCGGCCTCGGCGAGGAAGCCCACGTGGCCCAGGTTGACCCCCAGCACGGGGGTCTGGCTGGCGTGGGTGATCTCGGCGGCCCGCAGGATCGTGCCGTCGCCCCCGATGACGAGGGCCAGCTCGCACCCGGCGCTGGGGTCGCGGTGCAGGTCGGTGATCTCGAGGTGGCCCGGGTGGCCCGGGTGCTCGTCGGCGGTGAGGCCCAGGTCGTCGGCCTCGCCGGCGAGCAGGCGCACGACGATCCCGTTGCTGGTGAGGGCCTTGCAGAACTCCAGGGCGACCTCGCGGGCCTCCTCGCGCCCGGTGTGGGTCAGCATGAGCACACGGCGCACCGCCGGGTCGGCGCTCGGGGAGTCACTCATGGCTCCACCCTCTCACCCGCCACCCCCAGCGGCGCCGCGGTGGTGACGACGGTGTGGATCGCGTCCTCGTCGACCGTGGCCGGGCCGTGGCGCAGCCAGAGGAAGAACTCCACGTTGCCCGAGGGTCCCGGCAGCTGGCTGGTCGTCACGGCCCGGGCCCCCCAGCCGCGCGAGGCCGCCGCGGCGGCGACCGACTTCACCGCCTCGGCGCGCAGCTCCGGGTCGCGCACGACCCCGCCCTTGCCCACCCGCTCCTTGCCCACCTCGAACTGCGGCTTCACCATCAGGGCCAGGTCGCCGTCGGGCCGGGTCACCCGCAGCAGCGCGTCGAGCACCAGCTCGAGGGAGATGAACGACAGGTCGCCCACCACGACGTCCACCGGGTCCCCGACCAGCGGCAGGTCGAGCTCGCGGATGTTGGTGCGGTCGTGCACGACGACCCTCTCGTCCTGGCGCAGGGGCCAGGCGAGCTGGCCGTAGCCGACGTCGACGGCGAGCACCTGGGCCGCGCCGCGGCGCAGCAGCACGTCGGTGAAGCCCCCGGTGGAGGCCCCCGCGTCCAGGCAGCGCCGGCCCGCCACGTCGAGGCCGAGCGGCGCGAGGTCGTCCAGGGCGCCCGCCAGCTTGTGGCCGCCGCGCGAGACGTAGTCCGGTCGGTCGTCGGAGGCCTCCGCGACCACGATGGCCACGTCGGTGGTGACGCCGGTGGCCGGCTTGCGGGCGAGCGCGCCCGAGACCTTCACACGACCGGCGGCGATGAGCTCGCTGGCGTGCTCGCGCGAGCGGGCGTGGCCGCGTCGCACGAGCTCCGCGTCGAGGCGCAGTCGACGAGGGGGCACGGCGTCACGCCCCGCCGTCGGAGCGGGGCGAGGCCCCGAGCCCCGGACGGGGTACGCCGGTCGCGCCGGGCCGCGGACCGGGCGCACCTGCCCGACCCGGCGACCAGACCCCGGGCCCCGGTCGCTCCGCCGTGACCGGCACGTCGCGCGCGGCGCCGTCCGCACCTGCGGCCGGGTCCGGGCCGAGCAGCCCGTCCACGTCGTCCAGCGCTCGGCGCAAGCGGTCGTGGGCGTCCTCGAACACCGCGACGTGCTCGGCGACGGGTCGCCCGTCGAGCCGGGTGACGGCCTCGACGACCTCGTCGACACCGGCCACCCCGGTCGGGGCGTGCTCCTCGCCTAGGGGGGCGCCGGCCCCGGGGGTGTGGCTCATGGCGCGAGGCTACCGTCGCTCCGCGCCCGGGGCCCGCAGCCGGTCGACGCCCACGGGTTCTCCGCCCGCGTCGAGGTGTTCCCACGCGGCGGTGGCGACCACGCGCCACCAGTCGTCCGGCGACCCGTCGCCCTGCACCACCAGGTCGGCGTCGCCGTCGACCTCCGCCGTCCAGCCGCCGCACTCCACCGTCGCGTCGTTCCGGGTGGGCTCCGGATGGGCCTGCAGCAGCCCGGAGAGGTCCGCCGCGAGGTAGGTCGGTCGCTCCCGGGGCCGTGCCGCCACTAGCTCGGCGAGGCCGGTCACACCGGTCATCACGAGCAGTGCGGGCATGTCGACGCCGACCGCGCCCTCGATGTCGGTGTCGAGCCGGTCCCCCACCATCAGCGGCGTGGCGCCCCCCACCCGGCGCACGGTCTCGTCGAGCAGCGGGCGGGCGGGCTTGCCCGCGACCACCGGGTCGACCCCGGCGAACCGGCTGAGCGTCTCGACCAGCACCCCGTGCCCGGGCGCCGTGCCGTAAGCCGTCGGGATGCTCATGTCGGTGTTGCTGGCCACCCACCACAGCCCGTCGCGCACCCGCACCGCGGCCCGCATGATGTCGCGCCAGAGCACGTCGGGGCCGTAGCCCGTGGCGAGCGCGTCGGCCTCGTCGTCGATGCCGACGGGCTCCAGGCCCTCCTCGCGCAGCGCCTCCAGCAGCCCGTCGGCTCCCAGGGCCGCGACACGCGCTCCCGTGCCCAGCCGGTCCACGAGCACCCGCGCGGCGGCCTGGGCCGACGTGACCACGTCCTCGCGCGCGGCGTCCACACCGAGCTCGGTCAGGTGAGCGGCCACGGTCTCGGGTGTCCGTGAGGCGTTGTTGGTGATGAAGGCGATGCGCTGGTCCCGCTCGCGAGCGGCTGCGATCGCCTCGGCCGCCCCGGGCACCGCCTCCCCACCGATGTAGACCACGCCGTCGAGATCGAGCATGGCCAGGTCGTGGTGGTCGCAGAGAGCTCGGTCGGTCCCACGCAGCATGGTGCACCCCTCGGTCGTGGCCGGCTCCCGCCGGCGGTCGTCACCGGCCCCGCGCGGGCCGGTGGGCCCAGCCTGCCCGGTGGTCCCTGGACCGGCAGGCCCGCCCCCTACGATGCGCAGATGGAGCGCTCCGGCACGGTCACCCCGCCGTACGTCGCCGGACCCCTCCACCTGGGGCCCTTCCGGGCCCTGCGGATGGCGCCCCTGCGGGTGGGCGATCCCGCGACCGCGCGCACCTTCGGCCGCTCCCAGCGCAAGGTGCTCGACCGGCTGGCGCGCTGGGAGGAGCACGGACAGGTCGCGCGCGACCGGGTGCCTGCGCTCTACGTCCACGAGTACACCGCTGCCGGCCTCACCGTCCGCGGCGTCGTGGGCGTGCTCGACCTCTCGCGTCGCGCCGTCCTCCCCGCCGAGCGCGCCGTGCTCCCCCACGAGGGCGTCCGCCCCGCCCAGGCCGACGACCTCGCCGACAAGCTGGCCGAGATCCGCCTCCACCCGGCGCCCATTCTCCTGGTCCACCGCGCCTCCGAGACCCTGCGCTCCCTGACGCGGAGCCAGGTGGCCCGGCGCCCCACCCACGCCTTCCGGGACCGCGTCGGGCAGGAGCACCGGCTGTGGGCCGTGACCGACCCCGACGAGATCGCAGCAGTCCAGCGCGAGGTGGCCCCCAGTCGCGTCCTCATCGCCGACGGGCACCACCGCTACGCCGCCTACCTCCGCCTCCAGGCGCGCGACCCCGGCGGCGCCGCCGACCACGGCCTCGTCATGCTCGTCGACCAGACCGACACCCCGCTCCACCTCGGTGCCATCCACCGTGTCGTCCAGGGCGTCTCCCTGCCGGAGCTGACCCGCGCCGTCACCAGCATCGGTGGCGCCGGCGAGCGCGTACGCCGCGCCGCCGCCCTCGACCACCTCGGCCCCGACCACCTCGTGGCCACCGACGGCGAGCACTGGAGCGCGCTGACCCTCCCGACCGGCTCCGGCCGCTCGGCGGTCGAGCTCCTGCACGAGGCCGTCCTGCCGTCGCTGCCGCGCAGTCCGCGTTCCGTGGACTACCACGACACGGCCGAGAAGGCGGCCGCGGCTGCTCGGCCCGGCAAGGCCGTGGCCGTGCTCCTGCCGGCGCCCGACGTGGACCACGTGGTCGCTGTCGCCGCCGACGACCGGCTGCTACCCGAGAAGGCCACGTCCTTCCAGCCCAAGCCGAGCCCCGGGGTGCTCATGCACTCGCTGCTCGACGGATGAGTCGAGCCTCGGCGACCTCGATCTCCACCCGCGACGAGGCCCCCGCCCCCTGACGGAAGAACCGGCGGCGCACCGCGCCGCGGACCTCCACGACGTCGCCGGGCGACCAGCGCGACACCGTCCGGCGCGTGCGCGCCGACCAAGCACTGCAGTCGAACGTGTCGACCTTCTGCCTGGAGCCGGCCACGCTGCCGGCACGGTCCACCACGAGTCGCACCGAGCAGACGGGGTCGCCACTCGGGAGCTCGCGGACCACCGCCTCGCCCGACACACGGCCGACGAGACGGACCTCGTTGACCGGCGCCACGTCGTCGCCTGCAGGGACCGCTTCCTTCGTGCGTGCCATCACGCATCACCTCCGGCACCACCATGGCGCGTTCGAGGCACGCGCACCGCGCCGCACCACGCAGGTGTGGACAGGCGACCGTCTTGATGCGCCTGGGGACGATCAGTGGGCCGTGCTGCCGGTGCGGTCAAACGGCTGAGAGGTCCTGAAATGGCTTGTGGGGCCACCCGGTAACAGGTGACCCCACAAGCACTAAGAATTGTCCGGCGGCGTCCTACTCTCCCACAACCTCTCGGTTGCAGTACCATCGGCGCTGAAAGGCTTAACTTCCGGGTTCGGGATGGGACCGGGTGTTTCCCTTTCGCTATGGCCGCCGTAACTCTTGCGAACCCACACCACCACCAACTAAAGAGGGGGGGCGGGTGTGGATC